>NZ_MLGE02000009.1 GCF_001792775.2 Staphylococcus pseudintermedius | reverse complement strand
ATTTAAAGGATGAACTTTCTATAGAAGAGATTGAAAGGATTCGTCAATCTTTGGAAGAAAAGGAAAATCAATTAATTGAAGCGATTGACCAAACCGAAACAGTAGAAGAACGAAAATTACTTCGTAAAGAAAAATCTGAAGTTCATAAGCAGAAGAAGCGATTCGATGATTTTGCCCAAAGAAAAATGAGCTACGAAGAACAATTAGTGATTATGGGTGTACGCAATAGTTTCTCAAAGACGGATCATGACGCTACTTTTATGCGAATGAAAGAAGATCACATGCTTAATGGCCAACTAAAACCAGGTTATAATATTCAACTTGCGACAGAAAATCAATTTGCTCTTGCTTATGATTGTTATCCAAATCCAACAGATACACGAACATTTATCCCATTTCTTGAAAAGATTGAATCAAAAATAGGTTTACCAGAAAATATTGTCGCAGATGCCGGTTATGCAAGTGAAGAAAATTATTGTTATGTGTTAGACGAAACAGAATCCACCCCCATCATTCCGCATCAAGGTTACTTAAAAGAGAAGAAACGCGCCCATAAACAAAATCAGTTTCATCGAGATAATTGGACTTACAACGAGTTGGATGATTACTATATTTGTCCCAATCAGAAAAGAGTAGTGTTCTCACATTATTCACAACGTAAAGATAGAAATGGATTTATTCGAAACTTCAAAATCTATGAATGTGAAGATTGTACAGGATGTCCATTGAGAGAGAAATGTACCAAAGCAAAAGAAGGAAAAAATCGACGTTTGAATATTAATCCAACCTGGGAATATATAAAAATAAAAGCGAATGAAAAGATAGAAAGCAAAGAAACAGCCTCATACTATGCGCAGCGAAAGATAGATGTCGAAACAGTTTTTGGAAACATTAAACAAAATATGAAATTTAAAAGATTCCATGTCCGAGGAGCTGAAAAAATTTTTAAGGAAATGGGACTTGTATTTCTTGCGCACAATTTTAGGAAATTAGTAACTAGAGTAAGGAAATATGAGGGAAAAACAATCATACAAAACCAAATATAGGGGGAAAATCCTCTATATTTCATCCAAAAAAAACAAAAATCGAAGACATCTTTCACGGGTGCCTTCGATTTTTTGGTTCAAAAGGGACTAATGGGTCAGCCCCCTCAAAATTACCAGAGATTAAGCTCAGCCAGATATAAGGACTCCAGCCTTACTTTCTACGCAACAACGCCACACACTCCACATGCCTTGAGTGGGCAAAAAAGATGTCGCACCCCACTGGTATCCCCTTGGCGGAAGCCCATATTTCTGAAACAGTCGCCTGGATAGGCTATTTTTCATTGATTTGGTGCCTGCTTTTGCGTTACAATCCAAGTAATTGTAAGCAATAAAGCCTTCAAAAGCATGTTGTCCTCTTGAAGGCTTTATTCGGTACAACTTTAAAATTGGTTTACTTATCTTTATCTTCCTCTCTAAGATACTTAACTAGCCCCGGATAATTGCTTATCCTTACAGTTCGGATCAATTAGAATTAGCCGAAAACGGCGGCGAAGAAACGAACCACCGAGAAGCACCGCCGCATTGCCGAGCTTGATACCCTCATTGAACGACTGTATGCGGACCGGAAAAGGCGCGGTTGACCGCCTTGCCCTCAAAGGCTTAGGGGCATATCAACTATATATTGGGGCCGAGTGCCGTTACTTTAACACCGCCGCTAGCCATGAGCTTATGCTTCCTTTAGGACACTGTCCCAACAGACACTTTTTAAAGTATGCTGCACTAATCCTTATTTTTCACAGCATAGCGCAATGACAGACAGCCATGTTCTGCATTCTCTGTTCCCTGCAATTCCAAATTAACTTTTTCAGATAACAGAAGGTTATCAAATAGTTGTTTTTCTTTATTACCTACAAAACATGGTGATATCACAAGACTGATTTCATCAATAAGTCCGTTTTCTAATAATTTGTTGGTTAATCCACCGCCACTGTCTGTCCGCATGTATTTACACCCATATTGCTCATGCAGGATCTGAAAGGCTTTTTCATAGTCCACATGATCATTTCCTGACACAATATATGGGTAATGCCTTTCCTCCAAATAATTCAAATATTCCTTCGGAGTGGCAGTTGATACCAGAATGACAATTTCCTTCAGATATCCAAGATTTCTTAAGCAATGAAGACTTCTCAAGATACCTCTGCTGTCAGGTATGACTCCTATTGGTCTGGGGTCCTCCGGGCTTGTTATGATTTTCTCAAAATCAGCCTCTGTTTCAGCAGGATATTTTTCAAATGCAGTAAAAACAGTATTGGACCCAAACAGCACCGCATCCGAATGAATTCCCCCGGCAACCTGGTAGTAAACTTCCGGATTATCAAAGCCTTTAATGCGGCCATCAAGGCTAATTTGTGTGTGCATAATTATCTTTGGTTTCATATTTTTCAATCCTCCTTTTTGATAGTAGAATATCATAATACACTGACAGCTGTATGTCAGCAGGGGATATGAAACCTTACAAAAAATACATAACAGACCAATCGCTTTCTCTAAATCAAGTTTAGGCAGTGATTCGTAATTTGTGCCAGGTGTTTACGGGTTATGCATTTTAATTCATCAGGTTGGACTATTTCAATGCCTGATCCATATTCAATCAGCTGCTTGCTCAATATCTCAAAGGAATCTGTCTGGAATTCGATTTCCATTTTACTTCCCAAATCGGTTTCTTCAAGGAAGCCGAGAGAATACCTGTTCTTGATAGAATTGTATGTCTCCCCTTTTTCAGCTCTAAGAATTACATTATATAGTTTTTTATATGAAAGCATTTGTTTTAATATTTGTTCCAAAGAGCCATCATGGCTTTGACAGAGCTCTTCTTCTATGCAAATGCTTTTAATCCGATCCACACGAAAATTCCTATATTCATTTCTTAGCCTGCAAAACCGATTAAGTACCAGTTCTGTTCATAAAACCCCAGTGATATAGGCTCTATCATTCTGCTTTCCGGTTCTTGCCCTCCTGATGCAGGATATTGAATTGATATTACCCTTTTATTGCAGATTGCAGTCTGAATTGCTGCAATAACGTTATCCGCCAATGTATTTTTCTGTCCAGATGTGCTGTACACGTTAATACTGTTCTCCAACTCCTGTGCATAGTTTTTTTCACCATGCTTCAAAATAGATTTGATTTTATACATAGCTGAATCAAAATCCTTTATAAATGATTCATCTCCATGGCAATTTAAAAATTTCCCTGCTGTAATCAATGCACCCACTTCCGCCGCTGTAAACATTACCGGCGGAAGTAGGAAGCCCTCTACAAGAAAATATCCTTTTCCGGCCTCAGATCCAATTGGTATTCCGGCTTCTTCAAGTGTCCGGATATCTCTGTAAACTGTCCTTAAGCTTATATTAAATCGCTGTGCAATTTCTTTGGCAGGAATTATTTTTTTTGATTGCAGCTGAATAAGAATAGAGGTTACTCTGTTAATCCTGTTCAAATTTTATTCCTCCTCTGTGACTTCCATAAAAAGTATATCCTATGCGTTCTTAAGCTAGCTGCTGTTAGTGCTTCTCATTGCACCCTGGTTATAAAAGCCATACTCACAAACCTCTTCACCAAAACTCTTTACATCTCTAATATAGAACTCTATCTAGCGAACTTTTAGAAAAGATATAAAACATCAGAGTATGGACAGTTGCGGATGTACTTCAGAAAAGATTAGATGTCTAAAAAGCTTGTAGTTAAAGCTTTTTAGACATCTAAATCTAGGTACTAAAACAATTCATCCAGTAAAATATAATATTTTATTTTCTCCCAATCAGGCTTGATCCCCAGTAAGTCAAAAAATAGCTCGACATACTGTTCTTCCCCGATATCCTCCCTGATCGACCGGACGCAGAAGGCAATGTCATACCACTTGTCCGCCCTGCCGCTTCTCCCAAGATCAATAAAGCCACTTACTTTGCCATCTTTCACAAAGATGTTGCTGTCTCCCAGGTCGCCGTGGGAAAAGACAAGTTCCTCTTCGGGCTTTTCCGTCTTTAAAAAATCATACAGCTCGCGCGGATCTTTAAATGGAGTGTCTTCTTCCCAGTTTTCGCAATCCACATCGGCCAGATCGTTATTCAGTAAGTAATCCAATTCGGCTAAGCGGCTGTCTAAGCTATTCGTATAGGGACAATCCGATATGTCGATGGAGTGAAAGAGCCTGATGCACTCCGCATACAGCTCGATAATCTTTTCAGGGCTTTGTTCATCTTCATACTCTTCCGAGCAAAGGACGCCATCGGCCTCACTCATGAGCAGATTGCTCCAGCCATCATGCCGTTCAAAGTGCAGGACCTTTGGAACAGGCAGCTTTCCTTCCAGCCATAGCATCATGTCCTTTTCCCGTTCCACATCATAGGTGGTCCCTTTATACCGGCTGTCCGTCATTTTTAAATATAGGTTTTCATTTTCTCCCACCAGCTTATATACCTTAGCAGGAGACATTCCTTCCGTATCTTTTACGCAGCGGTATTTTTCGATCAGTTTTTTCAATTCCGGTGATATTCTCATTTTAGCCATTTATTATTTCCTTCCTCTTTTCTACAGTATTTAAAGATACCCCAAGAAGCTAATTATAACAAGACGAACTCCAATTCACTGTTCCTTGCATTCTAAAACCTTAAATACCAGAAAACAGCTTTTTCAAAGTTGTTTTCAAAGTTGGCGTATAACATAGTATCGACGGAGCCGATTTTGAAACCACAATTATGATAGAATTTACAAGCTATAAGGTTATTGTCCTGGGTTTCAAGCATTAGTCCATGCAAGTTTTTATGCTTTGCCCATTCTATAGATATATTGATAAGCGCGCTGCCTATGCCTTGCCCCCTGAAATCCTTACATACGGCGATATCTTCTATATAAGCGTACCGGTTCCAATTTTTTCGCAGTTTAACTTTTCCGACGCATTTATCGTCTTGGTAGTAAAGATATATTATCTTATCAGTATTGTCAATATATTCAAGGCAATCTGCCTCCTCATCCTCTTCATCCTCTTCGTCTTGGTAGCTTTTTAAATATGGCGCTTCATAGAGTAATTCTGTAAAGGTCCAATTCTCGTTTTCATACCTCGGTATAATCTTACCTATCACCTCAAATGGTTCGCTGGGTTTATCGATATCTTTCAGGTGCCCTGCTTTCATTTCTGTAATCACTGTTCCCGCCTCTCTTCTATATCAGCGGCATATGTGCTATCCAGGCAGCCGGTTTTACCAGTGTATTTTTTATACATGTCCCTGGTATATTTTGTTATATTCCTATCATACTCCGGATAGGCATAATGAAGCCTTTCCGCCACCTCACCGGATACCGCCCTGAACAATTGATGGCATAGAAATAATGCTTCCCATATGTTTTCATAGGAATCCATCCGGTAGGTGGACAAAAGTTTCTCCCACAAATCCTCGGATATATACCTTTCAATAAACTTATAGTTCTTGCCTACACTTAATTTAAAGCCTGTTTCGATGCCGACCTTCCATGATATCATTCTCAGCAGCTCATGGCGAACAATCTGATTAAAATGATCAATAGCAAATAAAATTTCCTTACGGCACAATCCTTTAATAACATAAGGTGTTACATTCCAAAATTCATTGCAGCAATCATCATACTCCCTTGCGCTTGGCTTTCTTACATGATAATCTATATCAGTCGGAACTATGTCCCTTTTAATTCTACAATCTTTATCAATTAGAACCTTTATTAATTTATCGCCCTTTAGGTAATTATCTAACTCTTCCAAGGGCAATAAGGTAAGATCAATTTTATTGTAATCATCAAATAGCATAAGATAGGAAAATCCCTTTTCTTCAGGTGGGAATAATTCCATATCCTCCGGCTTTTGCATCATTATTATATTCCCAAATTGATTAAGCCAGTCATCATTAGATATAAACGGTTCTATATCACTTACAAAATATGTAATATCATAATCCTGAAATTCATCTTTAGGTATATTAATATTTGCGCGTGACCCCTCAAGGGTCACAATTCGAATACGTTCATCCTGTTCTGCTAAAGAAAGTACTAAATCCATCATTTCTTTTTCTGATCTCATTTACATACTCCTCGTTTATTTTTTCTATATTATTACATCTTCTTTTTTGCCGATACAATCAGCATCATTGGGCGTCGCATTTCATCCGCCATCCCCGGAATATCCATCATGTTCTCTGGCGGCTGTGGCTCCACAATCTGATTTATTATAAAACTATTTGAAAGCAGTGTATTTAGATATGTGGTCAGTGTTCTATGATATTTTGTAACCTTTTCTTCCAAAAACATAGCTGTCCGTTTGCCCTCATAATAATAATTGTCCACCGGGAAATGCAGTATTTCTCCTTTTTCGTTATAATACCAGTCTTGTGTTCCATGAGCAGTAAAAACAGGATGTTCAACTGTAAAAACTAAATTGCCACCAGCCTTCAGCATCCTATATATCTTTTTTATTAAATTCTCATAGTCTGCTACATAATGAAACGCAAGCGAACTTAGTATTACATCAAAGCTCTCCTCTGGGAAATCCACATCTTCTATGGCACAGCATTCATATTCAATCTGTGGAAAATGGGTTTTTCCTTTTGCTACTTCGAGCATTTTATGAGAAATATCAACACCTACTACAGAGGAAGCACCGTTTTCCATCGCATATATACAGTGCCATCCATAGCCGCATCCTAAATCAAGCACACGCTTACCCTTAAAATCAGGTAGCATCTTTTTCAAAGTCTCCCATTCTCCCGCACCAGCCAGTCCTTTCTGCGAGCGACTCATTTGACTGTATTTTTGAAAAAATATATTATCATCATATTTGTTTTCTTTCATCTGAACTCTCCTCGTTTAAAAAGTTATTTATCTCCGATACAATTTCATTCACTTCATTATAAAGCTTCTCGGTCATGTCGTAGCATTCAAAAAGTGAGATACCGAGTACTTCAAAAATATGATTTACCTTCTCGGTATATTTTTCAGGTTTATGTTCAAAAGTTTCAAGCAGTTTTATAGCTTTCTTTTCGTTGATACAATAAGCATTATTACATGCAAATAACACTTGATTTAAACATGAAACTATACGAAAAACATGACCCGCAATATAATATTTATCGTCTGTTCCCGAATTTGCTTTTACAAACATTAAAGAGAACCCTGCTTCAAACATAAAAAAGTTAACTAAACTTTTCTGCAAAGCATTGGGATAAGTTTCTGCCTGTTTTTTTAATTCGCATAAGCTTTCATTCTTAGCATATAGTATTTTGCTAATCGCTAATTCTCCTCGATACATTGCACTAATATAACCATGGGGATGCCCAGTCTGATAATTGGCAGTAACAATTCCGTGCTCTGTATCTTTCATTATTTGTTCCACACGTTTAATATCACGTAAAATTAAATCCACATGATACCCGTTTATGACTAACCATCCGCCGCCATTAATCCAATCACCCCATGCTCCGGGAGGTACAACAAGGTTATTTCTATGCTCATCATCCAGCTTTGTAGCGAATTGATTAATAGTATTTATGTCAAATGATTCTGAATTGTAATAGATGCCGATATCTATATCCGAATCCTCTGTATGGGTGCCCCTTGCACGTGAACCACCTAAAACAATACCTTCTATATAAGACAGAGAGGATAATTTCTCTGCTACTGATTTAATAATATTATCTACCATCAAGCATGCTCCTTTTATCGATTCACTGCTGTAAAAATTCCAAGCCAAATCTTTTGCTTCTACTCAACATATTTATAATTTTTTTAATTTCACAAAAGATAGTTAAAACTTATCAATTGTCTTTTTATACCTCTGCTGATTAGATGAAGTCTTTTCAATAGCCTTTAAATTACCATTCATTTTGCTAACATGGTTTAAAAATAACGTTCCAAGCAGAAGTCGATCCTTTCTGGGTATCCTATTCCCCACATATCCCTTGAATAAATCTTTAACAAGAAAAACTTCGCCATCATTTAGATTTTCAGTTTCTCTAATAGCTTCTTCCAATAGCTCATTTACATCAATCATGTTGTCCACTCCTTATTAATAATGGGTCAGCCCCCTTCTACTGTTTCGGTTTGGTCAATCGCTTCAATTAATTGATTTTCCTTTTCTTCCAAAGATTGACGAATCCTTTCAATCTCTTCTATAGAAAGTTCATCCTTTAAATCATCTATTAACTCAGGTAAGATTTTTGTTTCCACCATTTGTTGGTAGTTTTCAAGGGCTTTTTGATCAAGGCTATCCTTATACTTTAAAATACTTTTTTTCCAAACGAAAGAGTATTTATTCGCATCCGCTTCAATTTTTGTACCATCAATGTATAGAGCACTGCCACTGATTAAGCCACTTTGAACCAGTAGCTCACGAAATTGAACAAATGAATGATCTAGAATATCGTTCATAATCGGATGAACGCGAAAACGATTAATAGTACGAAAGTTAGGGAATTGCTCTTGAGATAAGTAGCGCATCCGAATACTATCTATCAGCATATTTTGTATTTGGCGGCCCGAATAAACCCCTTGAATATAGGCACAAAGAATAATGGAAAGTAGCATACGAGGATGATATTGGGGTCTACCCATAGATTGATAATAAGGAAGAAAGACTTCATCGGGAATAGAGTCAACAAACTGCACAATGGCATGAGCAAAATCATTTTCTTCTAATTTAATTTCAAGATCTATAGGCAAACAAAGTTGGTTTATGGTATAATTTTGATACATGATAAAGCACCTCTCTCAAATGGATTAATCACCTATATTATAGCAGAGTGTGCTTTATTTTTGTATTCACTTTCAAAAGATAAATAGAGGTCTTTCCACTACTATCTAAATGGAAAGACCTCTATTTTTCATATAGGAGCTACTTTTGGGTCAGCCCCATGTTTATTTTGAAAAAGAGATAAAATCAATATATCCCTTTTCCCCAATTTTTACAACGGCATTGTAGGGCTTTTTCTCTTTGTTTTTGATTCCTTTTACCAGGGTTTCTTTTCCCTCCAGTAATTCTTTTACATTCGTTTTGGTTAGTTTTTTCTTTCTAAAATGTTCAGCTAAAGTAAACTTACATTCAGGATAATTTGAACAACCATAAAACGATTTTTTTAATACAATATTGTTGCCACACTTAGGACATTTTCCTACAAGGGGTCCCGAGCGCTTAGTGGGAATTTGTACCCCTTATCGATACAAATTCCCCGTAGGCGCTAGGGACCTCTTTAGCTTCTTGGAAGCTGTCAGTAGTATATCTAATAATTTATCTCCATTCCCTTTAGTAACGTGTAACTTTCCAAATTTAAAAAAGCGACTCATAGAATTATTTCCTCCCGTTAAATAATAGATAACTATTAAAAATAGACAATACTTGCTCATAAGTAACGGTACTTAAATTGTTTACTTTGGCGTGTTTCATTGCTTGATGAAACTGATTTTTAGTAAACAGTTGACGATATTCTCGATTGACCCATTTTGAAACAAAGTACGTATATAGCTTCCAATATTTATCTGGAACATCTGTGGTATGGCGGGTAAGTTTTATTAAGACACTGTTTACTTTTGGTTTAGGATGAAAGCATTCCGCTGGCAGCTTAAGCAATTGCTGAATCGAGACTTGAGTGTGCAAGAGCAACCCTAGTGTTCGGTGAATATCCAAGGTACGCTTGTAGAATCCTTCTTCAACAATCAGATAGATGTCAGACGCACGGCTTTCAAAAACCACTTTTTTAATAATTTGTGTGCTTAAATGGTAAGGAATATTCCCAACAATTTTATACCTCTGTTTGTTAGGGAATTGAAACTGTAGAATATCTTGGTGAATTAAAGTGACACGAGTATTCAGTTTTAATTTTTCTGACGATAAGTTGAATAGATGACTGTCTAATTCAATAGACGTTACCTGTTTACTTATTTTAGCCAGTTTCGTCGTTAAATGCCCTTTACCTGTTCCAATTTCGTAAACGGTATCGGTTTCTTTTAAATTCAATTGTTTTATTATTTGGTTGAGTACTTTTTCACTCGTTAAAAAGTTTTGAGAATATTTTATATTTTTGTTCATGTTATCACTCCTGAAGTGATTACATCTATAAACAAATACAGAAGTTAAACGATTTGTTTGTAATTTTAGTTATCTGTTTAAAAAGTCATAAGATTAGTCACTGGTAGGAATTAATCTAACGTATTTATTTATCTGCGTAATCACTGTTTTTAGTCTGTTTCAAAACAGTAGATGTTTTATCTACATAACGCATTTGATAACGCATTTGGAATACCAACATGACGAATCCCTCCTTCTTAATTACAAATTTTTAGCATCTAATTTAACTTCAATTCCTATTATACAAAATTTTAAGATACTGCACTATCAACACACTCTTAAGTTTGCTTCTAAGTCTTATTTCCATAACTTCTTTTACGTTTCCGCCATTCTTTGCTGTTTCGATTTTTATGATATGGTGCAAGTCAGCACGAACACGAACCGTCTTATCCCCCATTATATCTTTTTTTGCGCTGATTGGCGTATCATTTCGTTTTGCTTTCTGTGCGCCTAAATTTCCCACGATCTCTCACTTCTTTCTATTTCTTCTTATTCTTATTTTATCACAAATCACTTGTGATTTGTGATAAGTGATTTGTGATTAATATATAAAAGCCCTATTTAAAGGGCTTTTATGTTTATTTTGAGAAAGATATAAAATCAATATATCCCTTTTCTCCAATTTTTACAACGGCATTGTAGGACTTTTTATCTT
Organism: Staphylococcus pseudintermedius; assembly: GCF_001792775.2. Taxonomy (GTDB): domain Bacteria; phylum Bacillota; class Bacilli; order Staphylococcales; family Staphylococcaceae; genus Staphylococcus; species Staphylococcus pseudintermedius. The sequence continues at coordinate 77,266 of NZ_MLGE02000009.1, read as the reverse complement.
TCGTTTTGATTCCTTTTACCAGGGTTTCTTTTCCCTCTAGTAATTCTTTTACATTTGTTTTGGTTAGTTTTTTCTTTCTAAAATGTTCAGCTAAAGTAAACTTACATTCAGGATAATTTGAACAACCATAAAACGATTTTTTTAATACAATATTGTTGCCACACTTAGGACATTTTCCAACAATATTTTTTTCTGCTTCTTTTTCTTTCTGTTCCTGGTAATCAGCAAAACTTAATTTCTCTATATCGGTAGGTACATTTTCCAATAAATGAACGATAAACTTCTTGATATTATTAATAAAGTTTTCTTGATTGCCTTCTCTTTTACCAATCTTCTTTAAATACGTTTCCCATTTAGCCGTCATTTCAGCACTCGTTAAGAGGTGCTGACTTTCGACTGCCTGGCACAATAATTTACCTTTTTCAGTCACAACAAGTTTATTTTTAATGACTTGGATATATTCTTTTTGTTTCAAGGCTTCAATAATGCTTGCTCTTGTCGCTTCTGTTCCGATTCCCTCGACTTCTTGTAAAATCTTGATTGCTTCTTCATCATCAACCGTTTTATTAGCGGTTTTCATAGCAGTTAATAATGTACCCTCTGTAAAAGCTTTCGGTGGTTGTGTTTCTTTTTCGGCACTCTTAACGTCAACCTCGGCATGTTCTCCAATGATAACCAAGGGTAACGTTTGAACGTCCTCTTTTTCTTCTTTGTTTTGCTGTTTAAAAAGAATTTTCCACCCTTCTTGCTTTGGTGTCTTGCCTATTGATTGAAAAAGTAAGTCGGCTACTTTGGTTTGTATCTTAGTTTCTTCATACAAATAATCAGGTAAAAACATGGCAACGGTCGTTTTAACGACTAAAGTATAAATTTTTCGTTGCAAATCGTCCATTTTCGCTAATGCAGATTCGGTAGGTACTTGTTTTGTTGGGATAATGGCGTGGTGTTCCTGTACCTTACTACCGTCCACATAACGCTTTCTAGGCTCTGTTTGAACCAGTTCAAGATCAAGTCCTAAAAAACCGCTATATTTGCCAAAATTCGCTTTTAAATAAGCAAATTCGTTCTCTGTAATAAATGGGGTATCTGTTCTTGGATAACTCAATAATTTGGCTTCATACAGTCCTTGCATAGCTTTTAAAGTTTGGCTCGCTGTCGCTTTATAAAGCTGATTAACTTTTGATTGCAAACTACTTAAAGAAAACAAACTCGGACTATTCGTTTTTTTCTCTTTGGTTTGCACGTCAGCGATTCTGCCCTCTTGATTGCCTATTTTAGCTTGTTTAGAAGAAACAAAAGCTAAAAGCTCCTCTTGGGTTTTAAAACGCTGTGTGGGGCTTAGAACGCCCTTAAACGACCCTTGGTTTACTTTTATACTAGCTTCCACCTCGAAAAAAGGTTCTTTTTTAAAATTCTCTATGGCTTCCTGGCGCTGAAAAATAAGGTATAAGGTGGGCGTTTGAACACGTCCTAGTGAAAATGTACCTGGTACGCCCTTCTGTTGTAAATTTAACGTATACAAAGGGCTTGCGTTCATGCCGATCAACCAATCGGCAATTTGGCGTGTTTGCGCTTCTTGATAAAAGGGATAGTAATTCATTCCTGGTTGCAAATTTTGAAAACCGCTACGAATCACATCTTTTTCTAAGCTATTGATCCATAAACGCTTATACGTTTTATCTTTAGAAAAGGCATTTGCTTTATGAATGATTGACCAGGCAATATTTTCACCTTCTCTGTCGCTATCTGTTGCAACAATAATTGTATTTGCCTTTTTGAGAAGTTCTGCAACAATTTTAAACTGCTTTCCCTTATCTTTTGCAACTTCAAAATCGTATCGATTAGGAAAAATCGGCAAAGATTCAAGTTTCCAATTTTGCCACTTTTCGTCATAATGACCTGGTTCTGCTAATTCGACTAAATGCCCAAAACCAAACGTGATAAACGTTTCATCTGTAAATAGTGGGTCTTTGATCTCAAAATAACCGTCTTTTTTAGCGCTTTGTTTTAAAGCACTTGCGTAGGCCAATGCTTGGCTTGGTTTTTCAGCTAAAATAACCGTACTCATTAACTATCCCTCTTTTCATTGTTTTTTCTTTGATCTACTGTCACGTTATATCTTGCTCGATACCTTCTAAACGTTCGGCGATTAATTCCAGTTTGTTCTTCCACTTCTTTATCGGTAGAACCGTTCAAAAATAAATCAAAAGCATGTTTTAAACGTGGATCATTTTCTTTAAATTTATGCTGACGACCCTTGAATTTTCCTTTTGACTTAGCTATTTCAATTCCTTGGGCTTGTCGTTCTTTAATACGTTTACGTTCAGATTCAGCTTGATACTTATATAATTCAATCACTAAATTATTAATCAAACGCCTTAAATTTTCATCTTCAATCCCATTCATAGAGGGCAAGTTTAAAACCTCAAGGGTTGCCCCCTTAAATTGAATTTGATTCATCAATTCTGTTAATTCTTTATTATTCCGTCCTAATCGATCTAATTCAGTAACAACAACAATATCCCCTTCACGAATATAGTTAAGCATAGCTTGTAATTGTGGACGTTCGACCGATTGACCGCTTAATTTGTCTGAAAAGACCTTAGAAACGCCCTGTAACGCTTGTAATTGCCGATCTAAGTTCTGTTCTTTGCTACTGACACGTGCATAACCAATTTTAGCCATGTTTAACCAACCTCTAAAATTCTCTCGGTTGCAATAACCAATCAGCTATATCTACTTTTTCAATTTCAAATTGCTTATCAGAAATTGTCTTTTCGTAAGCGATAAAATCTTGCGCATATTGTTGCTCATTAAAAATAGCCACCACTTCGTCATTTTCTAAAACTCGATAAATAAATTTTTTCATTTTACTCCTCCTATTATGCTCAACTTAAATGACCTATTCACCAAATCAATTATACTGCTAAAATCATATTAGGACAAATAAGTATACTCTATTGACCTATAAATGATAGCAACTTAAAAGATCAAGTGTTCGCTTCGCTCTCACTGCCCCTCGACGTTTTAGTAGCCTTTCCCTCACTTCGTTCAGTCCAAGCCAACTAAAAGTTTTCGGGCTACTCTCTCCTTCTCCCCCTAATAATTAATTAAAATCTTACTCTGTATATTTCTGCTAATCATTCACTAAACAGCAAAGAAAAACAAACACGTATCATAGATATAAATGTAATGGCATAGTGCGGGTTTTATTTTCAGCCTGTATCGTAGCTAAACAAATCGAGTTGTGGGTCCGTTTTGGGGCGTTCTGCCAATTTGTTTAGAGTTTCTTGAATAAATGTACGTTCTAAATTAAACGAAGCTGTCAGCGCCTTTATATAGCTTTCTCGTTCTTCTTTTTTTAATTTAATGATCGATAGCAACAATGATTTAACACTAGCAAGTTGAATGCCACCATTTCTTCCTGGTTTAATCTTAAAGAAAATTTCCTGATTCGCCTTCAGTACCTTCAGCAATTTATCTAATGTCCGTTCAGGAATGCCTAGCACTTCTCTAATCTCTTTTTTGGTCGTCGCTAAATAAGGCTTGTATACATCGCTTTTTTCGCTAATATAAGCCATTAAATCTTCTTTCCATTCTGACAAATGAACACGTTGACGTTCGCTTCTTTTTTTCTTGAATTTAAACCACCCTTGACGGACAAATAAATCTTTACTGGTTAAATCACTTGATACCCAAGCTTTGCAAAGAATGGTAATGTATTCCCTATTAGCCCCTTGATAGTTTTCTGAATAGGCACTTCTAACAATTTTGATTACTTCTTTTTCTTCTAAGGGTTGATCTAATCGATTATTAAACTCAAACATATTATATTCGCACGTTTCGATTGAATAGCCTGAACTAAAGTAGGCTAAAGAGAGGGTAAACATAACGCTATTGCGCCCTACTAAACCCTTTTCTCCTGAAAATTTCGTTTCGTGCAATAAGAGATTAAACCAGGGTTCATCTACTTGTTTTTTGCCTTCTGTACCGCTTAAAACCGTTAGACTTGAACGAGTAAAGCCCAATTACAAGACCAAGGCGATACCAATGAAGTGTCGACAGAAAAACAAGATGATACACAAGCAAAAGCGAATGCACTTTCTACAGATGATTCAACACCTACAACAGAACAATCAAAAAGTGATACCGAACCAACGCAAAATCAAGAAGTGAATGAAAAAGAAGCAACACAAGTTGAGCAAACTCCAGATAATGCATCATCAGAATTTAAAGACAGTGCAGCACAAGATGAAACAACATCGAAAGACGCTGACATTGCTCAAACAAAAGAAGCAAAAAATGAAGCATTGCAAAGTGACTCATCAGCAAACCTATCAAATCAAGAAGCAGAAAAAGAAAACACAACTAACAGTGAATCTCAAGTAAATGAACAACCTAAAGCAGATACAACTTCTGATTCACAAGTTTCAAATACACCTCAACAAGATCCTACATCGACAGTACCTTCACCAGAAACATCAGAAGACAATCGACCTTCAACAGAATTAAAAAATAGTGAAACAACTGCTTCTCAAACAACTTTAAACGAACAACCTACTGAATCAACATCCAATCAAACTGAAACGACAAAAGCACCAACAAATACAACAGTCGCAAACAAAAAAGCACCTGCACAATTAAAAGACATTAAAGGTACAACTCAACTTCGCGCAGTCAGTGCAAGTCAACCTACTGCTGTTGCAGCTGGTGGGACAAACGTAAATGACAAAGTAACAGCATCAAATATGAAAATAACTGAATCTTATATCGAGCCAAACAACTCAGGAAACTTTTATTTAAAAAGTAACTTTAACGTAAACGGGACTGTTAAAGAAGGTGACTACTTTACTGTAAAAATGCCTGACACTGTCAATACTTTTGGTGACACGCGCCATTCACCTGACTTTAGAGAAAAAATTACAAATCAAAAAGGTGAAGTTGTGGCTTTAGGTGAATATGATGTTGCCAACCATACTATGACATACACGTTCACTAATGTCGTTAATAATTTAGAAAATGTGTCCGGTTCGTTTAACTTGACTCAATTTATGGATCGTAAAGTGGCAACAGATTCTCAAACATATCCATTAAAATACGACATTGCAGGCGAATCTTTAGATACACAAATTAAAGTGAATTACGGTCAATATTACAGTGAAGGTGATTCTAACTTAAAATCAATGATCACTTCAGAAGATCCTAAAACTGGGGAATATGATCAATACATTTATGTCAACCCATTACAAAAAACGGCAAACGGTACAGTTGTAAGAGTTCAAGGGTTCCAAGTTGATCCAACTAAGAGTAATGGGCAAGTGAAACCAGATACAACGCAGATCAAGATTTTAAAAGTTGCTGATGGTCAACCACTTAATAGTAGTTTCGGTGTGAATGACAGTGAATATGAAGATGTCACAAAACAATTTAATATTGTTTATCGTGATAATAATTTGGCAGATATTTACTTTGGAAACTTAAATGGGCAACGCTATATCGTTAAAGTGACGAGCAAAGAAAATTTGGATTCTAAAGAGGATTTAAACTTGCGTGCTATTATGGCCACTCAAAACCGATATGGTCAATATAACTATATTACTTGGGATAACGATATTGTGAAAAGCTCTTCTGGTGGTACAGCCGACGGAAATGAAGCATCATATCAATTAGGCGACAAAGTTTGGAATGATGTGAATAAAAATGGTATCCAAGATCAAGGTGAAACTGGTATTGCTGATGTAAAGGTTACTTTAAAAGATCTTGATGGCAACATTTTGGATACAACTTATACAAACACGAATGGTAAATATATCTTTGATAATTTAAAAAATGGTAATTATCAAGTGGGTTTTGAAACACCGGAAGGCTATGCTGCAAGTCCATCCAACCAAGGTAATGACGCCCTTGACTCTGATGGTCCTACAAATGTACAAGCTGTCATTAGTGATGGGAACAACTTAACTATCGACCAAGGTTTTTACCAAACTGAAACACCAACACACAACGTCGGCGACAAAGTTTGGGAAGACTTAAATAAAGATGGCATCCAAGACCAAAATGAACCAGGTATCGCTAACGTTAAGGTCACTTTAAAAGACGCGGATGGTAACGTTGTGGATACACGTACGACTGATGATAAAGGGAATTACTTATTCGAAAAAGTTAAAGAAGGCGAATATACAATTGAATTTGAAACGCCTGAAGGTTATACACCGACACAAACAGGCCAAGGCAGAGTCAGCACTGACTCTAATGGGACATCTTCCCTTATTTTAGTCGAAGGTAACGATGACTTAACAATCGATAGCGGTTTCTACAAAGAACCTGTTACACACAAAGTTGGCGACAAAGTTTGGGATGACTTAAATAAAGACGGTATCCAAGATGACAATGAACCAGGCATCTCTGACGTTAAAGTCACTTTAAAAGATGCGGATGGTAACGTCGTAGATACACGTACAACTGATGCTAACGGTAACTATTTATTTGAAAACGTGAAAGAAGGCGACTATACGATTGAATTTGAAACGCCTGAAGGTTACACACCGACTGTTACAGGTCAAGGTACAGCTGATAATGACTCTAACGGTACATCTACAAAAGTTACAGTTAAAGATGGCGATGACTTAACAATTGACAGTGGTTTCACTCAAGTTACACCTGAGCCACCGACTGAACCTGAAAACCCTAGTCCAGAGCAACCTTCTGAACCAGGTCAACCTGAAAATCCTAGTCCAGAGCAACCTTCTGAACCAGGTCAACCTGAAAATCCTAGTCCAGAACAACCTTCTGAACCGGGTCAACCTGAAAATCCTAGTCCAGAACAGCCTTCTGAGCCAGGACAACCTAAAAATCCTAGTCCAGAACAGCCAAATAATCCAAGTGTGCCAGGTGTTCAAAATCCTGAAAAACCAAGCTTAACTCCAGTCACACAACCGGTTCATTCAAACGGCAATAAAGCAAAACCATCTCAACAACAAAAAGCTTTACCTGAAACAGGTGAAACTGAATCACATCAAGGTACATTATTCGGTGGTATTTTAGCTGCTTTAGGCGCATTACTCTTTGCACGTAAAAAACGCCACGATAAAAAACAATCACACTAAGTTCAACTTATGATTTAAATGTGATGCACACAAAGACCCATGTCGCATTTCTTTATGAAATGCTAGACATGGGTCTTTTTTAATCTCATATTCGATTACAATGATAGTCCACTTACGATATGCATATTTTGCGGTACTAGTTGTCTCTCTTGTTCTGCTTGAATTTCTCGAACGAGCAACTCTGGCATTGTGCTTGGAAATGTTTGATGTACGACCGCTTCACTTAACAGATGACGATAATGGCGATAAATATAATCCGTCGTCACCACGCGGTAACAATAATCTTCTCGCAATTCAAAATCCGTAACACGCGCATTTAAAGGCTTCGACATATCTACAGTATATGTAAAACCTGACCAGAATAAAAAGTGTGTCGGGTCTGTATCTTTCAACGTCCACTGCCCTTTTTCTAATTCAAGATGACTTACACTTTCTTCAATTAAACGTTTAATTTCACTCCCTTTTAATGTAAGATCAATCGGTTTGTCGGGATGCGGATACGAATTATAGACATCTTCATTTTTCAAACGCCCTTTTAAGCCTTTCGTATTCGGTAAAGGCAGATGTACACATGTTAATGGGATTTCCGTTTCATGGTTCAAACTTTGATGTAACAATTGAATGTATGGATGGGGTTGGATTAACAACTCATGAAACGTATCAAATTGCATATCGACTTCATGCGCGATAATATATTCGTTTTTCCAATTCCGTATCGCTTTTCGATCGTAATACGTTAAGTTCAATAAACGTTCATCTTCCTCATAATCCGTCAATGTGACAATCTTTGGCTGCATCTCTAACAATTCAAAAGAGTTACGTCGTTTTTTAAATTTCGCATTAACATGAATGACATTTTCAGCATTTTGACCTGCTTGAACATACAGTGTCATACCATCATTTTCGATAATCGTTTCGTGTTGATGCCCAGTAATCATGAGATCAATTATCCCAGCCTGCCTCATAATTTCTTCCGCTCGATTTTCAAATTGCGATTTAGCATCATGACTCAACTTCGACAAACCCCCATGATACAACACAATAAGAAAATCAGGTTCAATCGTTTCATAAATATAGCGAATCCAACGTTGTGCCGCATAGGTCGCACTTTCGACAATCACTTCCGGTTCCATTTCTACATTTTCATTTTTCATTAGCCCTTCTGAAGAAACCCCCATCACGACTAATTTTAACCCATCAATATCTTTCACTGTATAAGGCGTAGAAAAATACGGTTCATGGGTGACAGCATATTCTACATTCGCCGATAGCCATGGGAAACGTGATAACGCAACAGAACGATTAAAAAAGTCTAAACCATATTTGAATTCATTTTCGCTCATGCCACTCGCATCATAGTTCATCGCATTCATTAACTTAATCATCGGATGTCTTTTGTATGGTGCAATAATGGCGTAATAAAAAGCTGTCACACTGCCTGCTAAATTACCACCGTTGTCCACTAATACGACATGCTGATGTTGCTGTCTTACTTCATTAATATATGTCCCTGCTCGATATATATTAGAACGTTCAGTTTCATTGAGTATATGGCTATGCATATCAGAAGTCGCTATAATTTGTATATTTATTTCATCATGCTCACTCATTGCTTTCACCCCAAATCTCAATATTCATCTCGTATTCTACCATATCTCGACATCCACCCACTATTATTACTCCTTTGCACAGACATTAATGGATATGAATTCAATTTAAAAAAATTAAGCATAACTAAGAATCTTTTGTTTCAAACACTATCCAATAACAATATTTAATTAAAATATAACATTGTACTTTTATTACTGAATCATACAACTCTAGACCTATTTTCTTGTATTTTTATCCTTTTTTTCAAGAAATGGATTGACTTTCATAAAGTATTAAATTACATTAACTTTATCTGGGTTAAATGAGATAGTTTAACCTTCATGTCATATTATGCAGAAGGTGAAAATTTATTATGAAATTAAATCAATTGCCTCTTAAAACAGTCGCATTAACATTGCTTTATTTTGCTATCATGCTGACTTTGTATTTTATTTACGGTAATGGTGATACACAAAATACTTTTATCTACAACGATTTTTAATCATTAAAGGAGCCGACACATGAAAGATGTTTTAACAATGATTTCACAGCACAGTCAAACCCAGCCGGACCGAGTTGCCGTACAACATCAGAGTGAATCATTAACTTATCTAGAGTTAGAAAGTTATTCCTCACGCTTAGCATCACAACTGCTTACAAGCGACAACCCTGTTATAGTTTATGGCCACATGTCTCCATTTATGGTAGTGGGTATGATTGGTGCTCTTAAAGCCGGATGCGGTTATGTTCCAATTGATCAATCTATACCTACAAACCGTATCCAACATATTATAGAAAAAGTTTCACCACAATTTTTAATTAACACGACAGATACACCGCTTAATTATGAAGGTGTGACAGAGATTACTATTCAAGGTATTCAATCATTCGAGACTGTATCATCATTGCCTTTAATGCAAAATGATGGTATTGCTTACACGATTTTTACATCGGGCTCAACAGGTCTTCCTAAAGGTGTGAAAATTTATTACGAGAGCTTAGTAGAGTTCGCAAATTGGGTGGACTTATTGAACCAATATCACACGAAAGATGTTTGGTTAAACCAAGCGCCATTCTCATTTGATTTATCAGTTATGGCGATTTATCCGTGTCTCATTTCAGGCGGTACACTATTGTTAGTCAACAAAGAAATGATTGCAGCACCTAAAAAATTGTATGAGCTGTTCCAAAACGAAAAAATTAATGTTTGGGTGTCTACCCCATCATTTATGGAAATTTGCTTAATGTTACCAAATGTCAATGAAGCAGGTATGCCACATTTACGTACGTTCTTATTCTGTGGTGAAGTGTTAGGTCACCATACAGCGCAAACATTGTTAAACAAGTTTCCACAATCTTATTTATACAATACGTACGGCCCTACAGAAGCGACTGTTGCGATTACAAGTATTCGAGTGACGCAATCAGTACTTGATAGCCATAAGTACGTTCCTGTGGGCTTACCAAGAAAAGGGACGACATTAAATGTGACTGAAGAAGGAGAGCTCATTATTACTGGAAATTCAGTAAGTGCAGGTTATTTAAAAGACCCTGAAAAAACAGAGAAAGCCTTTTTCAAAGATGGTGAACAACGCGCATACTATTCAGGTGACAAAGCAGTATTTGAAGATGGCTTGTGGTTTATTAAAGGTCGCATTGATAACCAAATCAAATACAACGGCTATCGTATGGAACTTGAAGAAATTGAAGCTAAAATGAACGCATTGCCATTTGTGAATACATCATTGGTTGTACCAATTTATAAAAAAGACAAAATCGCCTACTTGAAAGGTGTCGTAAAGTTAAATTCAGAAGACATCGATCCAGCAGACGTACCAAAAGAAATGAAGCAACGTCTTAAAGCTGAGTTACCTGATTATATGATTCCTAAAAAAATCGAAATTGCTGAAGAGATGCCATTGACTAACAATGGTAAACTCGACCGCAAACGAATTAACGAGGTATATCAATCATGATCCCATACAGTAGCTTTCACTTTTTTGCGATTGCGCTCATTGTGTTGTTACCTGTGATCATACTGGGGTTGTTAGGCAAAAGATCTAAAGCTTACAACTTAATCAGTACATTGATTATGATTGTCGTCATATTTGCAGACGATCAACACAACTTTTTCGGTATCAAGTATTTAAGTTATCATTTATTGAGCCTTGTTTTATACATTATTTGGCAAGCGCTCATTATTAAAGGGTTCGAGCGTCTTAGAGCAAACAAACGCTCCACACCGCTTTACATTACGACGATGATTCTGTCTATCCTGCCACTCTTTATGGTCAAACTCCTACAAAGTTCGTGGCTAGGTTCGGGACAACTTCATTTGCACAGCTCAAAAATCGTGGAACTGTTCGGTTTCCTCGGTATTTCGTACATTATGTTCAAAAGCGTTCAATTAATCATGGAAATTCATGACGGCACATTAAAGCAAACTGTAGATTTGAAGAAGCTCGTACAATTCATTACGTTCTTCCCTACGATCTCTTCAGGTCCAATTGATCGCTATCGTCGTTTTGTAAAAGATTACGATAAAGAAATCGCTATGGACAAATATTCACAACTCCTTGGTAAAGCGATTCATTACATTATGATAGGTTTACTTTACAAATATATTATTGCGCATTTCGTCCAACAGTATTTTGTGACACCTTATACAGGTCACCTCGAGTCGTTTGGCGATTACGTGATATACATGTATGGCTATAGTTTCTACCTGTTCTTTGACTTTGCAGGTTACAGCTTATTCGCCATTGCATTGAGTTACTTGTATGGTATTGAAACACCGATCAACTTTAACCAACCATTTAGAGCAAAAAATATTAAAGATTTCTGGAACAGATGGCACATGAGTCTATCGTTCTGGTTCCGTGATTGTATTTACATGCGTTTTATTTTCTTTATGACTAAGAAAAAATACATTAAATCAAATTTCCATGTGTCTAACCTTGCCTTCTTACTTAACTTCGGTATTATGGGACTTTGGCACGGTTTTGAATGGTTTTATGTGGCGTATGGTTTATATCACGCATTGTTATTCTTTTTGTATAATCACTATGAAAAATGGCGTAAAAAGCGTTTCGGTAAGTGGGATCATCCAGTGATTAACGCACTGAGCATCGTTATCACTTTCCACTGTGTCGCTTTTGGCTTTTTAATCTTTTCAGGACAATTAATTTAAGGAGAGAGTTTTATGGAATTTAATGAAAAAGTTTTAGATATAATTGCAGAAGTTGCCGACGATGATATTGTGAAATCAAATCCAGATATTCATATTTTTGATGAAGGGATTATGGATTCAATGCAATCTGTACAATTATTAGTAGCGTTTCAAGACGAACTTGATATAGAAGTACCAATTATGGACTTTAATAGAGAAGATTGGGGTACGCCAAATCAAATCATTAACGAATTGGCAAAATTACGATGAAGCTAAAACAACCTTACATCATTGCTTTTTTGGCGAGTATTCTATTATTCGGTATTTTTATCATATTGCCGGCTAAATGGTTTGTGCCACCACATATCGCAAACCAACTTCCTAAGTATCAAGTGTCAACAGATAGTGATATGTTAAAAGGCCAGTATGTACAAGAAGCTATGATTAAGGACCCTCATTACTACCCAGTTTATGGTTCAAGTGAGCTGAATAAAGAAGATCCATTTCAACCTGCCATCTTGTTAAAGGGGCACACGAAAAATCTCTTTTATGTGGGCACTGGGGGTTCCACGGATTTAATTCAGTTGATGACGTTAGGTGCACAGTATGACCATTTAAAAAATAAAAAAATGACGGTCATCATATCACCACAATGGTTTACGAGACATGGCTTAACTGAAGAGAATTACCAAGATCGTGCTTCTCAGTTACAAATTAATAGTATATTCAATAACCCAAATATTTCTAACGATATTAAAACACGCTTAGCCAAACGTTTATTGCATTTTAAAGACAATAAACAGAACGACTTTTTAAAACATTTTGCAAAGTCACATGAAGCAGATGGGCATTTCTTAAACCCCCTTTATGCGAATCATCTTGCAAAAATGGAAGCATTAAAGAGCTATTTACCGTTCCATCATCAAGGTAAATTGCCGAGACTGTTCGATAAAAGTCAAAAACAACCATTGAATTGGAAAGCATTAGACAAAGAAGCACATCAATATGGGGCGCATCACAGTCAGTCTAACCCTTACCAAATCAAGGATGCGTATTGGAAAAAATTAAAGCATAAAAAGTCTGTGAGCCGTGACCACGAGTTCCGCTTAAAATCTGTTGAGTATGATGATTTATCACTTTTAGTTGATACACTCAATGCAGCAGGTGCGGATGTGCAGTACGTGTTAATCCCAGTTAATGGCAAGTGGTACGACCACATTGATCTTCCGCGTGACAGACGTACAGCGGTCAATGAGAAAATCGTCAAAACGATTGAAGATCACCACGGTCATGTTGTAGATTTATCACATCACGACTATGAACCTTATTACATGAGTGATGCTGTCCACATTGGATGGCGCGGTTGGGTTGAAGTGACGCAACATATTAAACAACACATCGACCAATAAATTGAATAACACATTAAAGAAAGCCATAACCTGTCAATTCTCAAAACAGGTTATGGCTTTCTTTACTTGGTTGATACACTTCTCTTTTCAGTTTATTGACTGTTGCATTGAGCATTGTGTCTTCGTAACCTTATCTTACAAAAAATTGATGCTATTGATTTCTTGATTTCATCAACTTGCCCTCAGTTCCCTGTATTTGATATAAGATTGCCTATACGGCTGAGACTCCTGAGAGGAGGCGTGCATACTGCTAGCAGTCACTTCTTTACTTTAAAAGTGGCTACCGTTTAACGCAGTAGCTGTCTGACTTCTCAATGCACATGCTTTTGAGAAGTCTAGTCAGCCTTGCGGGGGCAGTACAACGAAATCTTTGTTACACATGAGATTTCTGTACTGCTCCCAAAATCCAATGCGGCTTCCATCTCTTGTATGCTCCAATCAAGCCGAATTGAGTTGAAGGGCCAGTCCCTAGGAAAGCGAATCCATGAAGGCAATCAAAACTACAATTCATATGGAGGGCAAGATTAACAAGAACATTGCATCAATCGCATCAAAAATTTTCTATATCTCATCGCCCTTCCTATTATTACCCAATTTGAATGCGCTCTTTCGGAAAATGATACTTCGCTGGCTCACGATTACCACTCATCATAATAATAAAGGAAATCAAGCCTACACGTCCGATAAACATTAAAATCATCAAGACGACTTTTGAAACACTGCCGAGCTCTGAAGTTATCCCCGTCGATAAACCACACGTTCCGAATGCGGACATAATTTCAAAATAAATCTTAATGAAATCAATATGATGCCCTTCGTTTAACATGATGATAAATGTACCTACAAATGTCATCACAATCGCAATACAAAATACCGCAAAGGAACGTTGAATATCTTGGTTATGAATTTCACGATTAAATACTTTAATGGATGACTTTTCAGCGTTCGGTTTGTAGTTAATGACAAACAGGATAATAATCGCGAAAGTCGTCGTTCGTATACCGCCACCTACAGAACTTGGTGAGGAACCAATAAACATGAGGCCGCCCATCAGAAGGTTTGTCGCATCTGAAAACTGTGACACATCAAAAGTTTGTAATCCTGCACTTCGCGTCGACACCGATTGAAACATCGCATAAAATAATGTCTTGTGCCATGACTCATTTGCGAACACACCATGCGCTTCGATTAATAAAATCCCGAGCATACCAACAATTAAAATCAATAAATACGTTACCGTTGTCACTTTAGTAAACAGTGAAAATCGAAAGTTTGGAATCCTATTTTTAATGTACGCTTTAATTTCTAATAATACTGGAAAGCCAATTGAGCCCAAAACGATAAGAAACATCACAATCGTTTGTACAAAGTAATCGTTCGCGTATGGAATTAAGGAGTCGCCTGTGATGTCTAATCCCCCATTTGTCGTCGCAGAGATGGAAACGAAGACACCCTGTAATATCGCCTCTTTTAAATCATGAATATCTTGATAAAAATAAAATGCGAGCAGTGTTGCACCTACTAATTCAATCACTAAAATCGTTCTCACAATATCTAAAATCAGTTTGACTGTCCCACTCATCGCCTCTCTATTGTTATCTAACATAATGAGTTGACGTTCACGTATGCCAATGTGCTTGCCTAATACAACCCATAACAGCGTACCGATAGCCATAACACCAATGCCACCAATATTGAGGATGACCAACAAGACAATGTATCCAAATGCTGAATATGTTTCGGAAATATTGACTGGTGTTAATCCTGTTACACTGACACCTGATACCGCTACAAACAACGTATCAATCGGTGCGACTTTTACGCCTGGTTTGTGGACACCTGGCAGATTAAGTAGCAAAAACGCACCGACAATTGCGACAAGGTAATACAAGACAATCCCCTGTTGTGGGCTGGATTTTTTTAGTAGTAATTTGACTATGGACAAGTCATTCACCCCAAAGTTATTTCAATTTGAATGAGATTTCTTTCACCTCATTTTCACGTAAGACCTTTAACTTCACTGGCTTTTGTTGATCAATGTGTTGCGTTAACTTTTGTTTATAAGCCAAATTATCTTTGATAGGTTTACTATCTAATTCTACTATGACATCGCCTTTTTTCAAACCAGAATTTTTGGCCGGACTGTTTTCGTTCACTTTTTGAACGACAACACCTGTTGATACATCTTGAGGAATTTTATAGTCATCACGTGTCGCTTTATCAACATCCACCACGTTATGTATATCAATATCCGTCTTCGGTTGTTGAATGTCACCTTCTTTTTCGATTTTTTGCGCAATGGCTAACGCTGAGTTAATCGGAATGGCAAATCCCATATTTTGAACACTTGGCATGTTAATTTTTAATGATGCGATACCAATTAAATGGCCTTCTTGATCGACTACCGCGCCTCCTGAGTCACCTGGATTAATCGGTGCATCAACTTGGAACGTACTGAGTAATGTATCATATTTATCGTCTTGATTGAGGTCTACTGGAACATCACGATTTAATCCTGATACAATACCTTCACCGACTGTATTTTGGAAGTCAAGACTTAACGGATTGCCCACAACTAAAACCGGTTCTCCTAATACAACTGCACTAGAATCTCCGTGTTTAAGCGGTTTTAATGTATCGCCTTTAGGGGCTCTCATCGTCATCACAGCAATATCAGCCATTTTATACTTACCAATCACTTTAGCCTTAGCGGTTTGCTTATTACCAAAAGTGAGTTCATGTTCTTTACGATCTCCAACGACATGCGCATTTGTCAGTATGTAAAGAGTGTCGCCTACTTTTTTGTAGACGACACCCGATCCACTTTCTTTTTCAACTTGTGCCTGAGCATCTGAATCTTGAACTGCATCCGGTGTAGGCTGACTATTATTTTCAATCGAAACGACAGATTTTACAGCTGTATTCGCATTTGCCATCGTTTGTGTGACTTTTTTATTCGTTCCCTTCTCTTTCTGTTGCGTTTCAAGTGCTTGTTTCATATTCGCATTGTCGCTTTTATTGACGTTATTAAAAATAGCAAACAATAACAACAATACTAAAATGGCTGCGAGCACGATTAAAATTTTTGCCCATTCTCTAGAGATGAATTGTGTGACTTTTTCAGTCCAGTCACGTTTAGTTGTATATTGATGTTTCGACGCTTCTGTTTGGTGATTGTCTTCAGTATGGCCTTGTTCATCTTCAGTCTTTGCGGTTGCCTCTGATGTCTCATGTGGCGACTTGTTTAACTGATGCGTTGTTTCGGCTACTGCACCTGTACGCGCCGGTTCTTTCGCTTCACTGCCATTGATAGTCACTGATGATGTCTCTTCAAGTGGTCGTGCACTTTCGGATTTTTGTTCGGCTGTTATTTCAGATGGTTGTTGATTTTTATCCCCATCGTCATGCGTTAATTTTTCAATACGTGCTTTACGTAGATTATCTTTGACACGTTCTTCATTATTTTTCGCTTGCTTTTTTTCCTTTTCAGCTTTGAGCGCGTTTTCTTTTTCTTCAGCTTTGAGTCTTTCCTCACGCTCTTCATTATGGAAATATTCGCGACGTTTGCGCTTATAATGTTGCCTTGGAATCACATGTTTTTGATCTCGTTCCATTGCACGCCCTCCTTATGTATCTCTTTTATCTATTATGACATATCGCTACTTAAATTTCTGTAATCTTTACTTATATATCACAAACTTTTTGAATGGTTTTAAGTTGTATTTTCTACGATACATCGCATGCTGACAATATTTATTTTTATTGAATCTTAAATACATGTTTCACTTTACACCATTCAACAACAAAGCAGCTATCCCCTGTTTGACCACTGATATTGCTTTTACTTTAATACATTAAAACATAAAGAAAGGCCAGGATAACGTAATATCCCAGCCTAAGTCAAACGCCCTTATTCAGCTTTCATTAAGATGCATCATGTTTTTTATTACGCACCACTGATGTAAACCAACCGATCAGTACAAGTCCAATCATGACTGTCCAGAAAATGATTTGCCACAATGTAGAATGTGGAAAATCATGTGGGATCATACCGATATCTTCATGTGCTAAGACGAGTACGACAAGTTTGATTCCGACCCATCCAACAATCGCAAAGGCAGCACCTTCAAGACCAGGATACTTGTTCAGTAGCCCTACAAAGAATGTTGCAGCAAAACGCATTAAAATGACACCGATAAGACCACCGATAAACATCACCGCGAATTGACCTGCATCCATACCACCGAAATGCACACCGATCGTCGGTAATGTTACAGCAATCGCTAATGCTGCTAACATAGAGTCAATCGCAAAAGCAATATCTGCAACTTCAACTTTGAGGACAGTGCCCCAAAATTCTTTCGCACTCACTTTTTTCTCAACACCTGACTCGTCATAATGATGATCATCGTTGTCAGGTTGTTCGTGTTCTCCACCTTTATGTTTGAAAAAGTCATATAAGTTTTTCGCTGACATATATATGAGATATGCCGCACCGATCGCTTGAATCCACCAGAAATTCGCTAAAATACTAATTAAGAATAATGCGATAAAACGGAAAACAAATGCGCCTAACAAACCATAAAATAGTGCTTTTTTACGTTGTTCTGGTGGTAAATGTTTCACCATCACAGCCATAACAATTGCATTATCTGCAGCCAATAGTCCTTCTAAAAATACAAGTACTAATATGACCCATCCATAAGATAATAACAAACTCGGATCCATTAACAGATCACTCCTTCAATTTTTTATATGGGCGCATGTGCTCGCCCCGTATCATTTCATTGTTTCGCGTGAACACCCACGCTCAGTGAAAGACATAATTAAAGAGACCCATGCTAAATCAATAGCAAAGGTCTCACTTAGCAATTTTATCATGCCCGCTTCACCGGAAGAAATTCAGTTTCTTCGTAATGACGACAAAGCGTTATTAACGTTTGTTACGCTAATCAAGTTACTCCCCTCTGACAATAGTCAGTCACAGGTATTTAATTATGATGTTAACATTATACCCAATTTTTTATGAAAATAACAGCCTATTATCTTGAAATTAAAAAATATTCATAACCAACGCATCTCATCTTTTATTGTTTACAGGACATCTTCAACAATGAACAAAGCAGACTGTGCCTCTATCCAACACATCGTCTGCTTTGTTCATTGTTTATTCACTATCATGTGTATATCAACACATTATAGCAAGCTATACAGTTTAATTTCTGGGAATTTTTCTTCAAACCAACGTGTCGCAAAATCATTTTCAAATAAAAAGACTTTATTATCATAGCGGTCATTTACTAAAATTGAACGACTCGTACTCATCTTATCTTGCACGTCTTCTTCATTTTCAATCCAACGCGCGATTTTTTTGCCGACAGGTTCCATCACAACATCGACATTATATTCATTGTTCATGCGATGTTCGAACACTTCAAATTGGAGTTGTCCTACTGCACCTAAAATGATTTGGTTCGTATGTGGTGATTTATAGTATTGAATCGCCCCTTCTTGCACGAGCTGTTCAATCCCTTTATGGAAGTGCTTCTGTTTCATGACGTTTTTCGGCGATACTTTCATGAAAATTTCAGGTGTAAACTGAGGCAATGCCTTGAAATGGAACTTCTGGTTACCTGCAACAAGTGTATCCCCAATTTGGTAATTTCCTGTATCATATAAACCGATAATGTCACCCGCTACAGCATGATTCACTGTCGATTTGTCATCGGCCATAAAACTTGTTGAACGTGTGATTTTCTGTTTTTTACCTGTTCGTTGTAATGTCACGTCCATACCACGCTCGAACGCACCGCTGACAACACGCATAAAGGCAATACGGTCGCGGTGTTTCGGGTCCATGTTCGCTTGGATTTTAAAGATAAACCCTGAAAAATCTGTATCGAACGGGCTCACCTCAACCTCTTCATCTGTTTGACGTGCATGTGGCATCGGTGCGTGGTCAACATAAGCATTCAAGAAATTTTGTACTCCGAAATTCGCTAATGCTGAGCCGAAAAAGACTGGTGTTAAATCTCCACGCATTAAGGCATCATTATCGAATGACTCACCTGCTTCATCTACAAGCATTAACTCTTCAATCGCTTGCGTAAAAATACTATCATTCGCAATGTCATGCGCCTCTTCTAATTCATACTCTTCATTAATATGCAAAGTGTTTTCTTCATCACGGAACGGCTCAATCGTACGTTCTTTTCGGTCAATAATCCCGAAAAAGTTTTGTCCCATACCAATTGGCCAGTTCATCGGATACGTTTCGATACCAAGTGTTGATTCAATTTCATCTAACAAATCGAACGGTTCTTTTCCAACACGGTCAAGTTTGTTAATAAATGTAAAAATAGGAATCCCTCGCATTTTACATACTTTGAATAACTTTAATGTTTGTGGCTCAATCCCTTTTGCACAGTCAATAACCATGACCGCACTATCGACCGCCATTAACGTTCGGTACGTATCTTCAGAGAAATCTTCATGCCCTGGCGTATCTAAAATGTTAATTTTAAAATCATCGTAATCAAACTGCATGACAGAACTTGTAACTGAAATCCCACGTTCTTGTTCAACTTTCATCCAGTCACTTGTCGCAAATTTACCTGTTTTCTTCCCTTTGACTGTCCCTGCTTCACGAATCGCACCACTAAAGTACAGCAATTTTTCAGTTAATGTCGTTTTCCCCGCATCAGGGTGAGAAATAATCGCAAACGTCTTGCGTGATTCTACTTCTTTTTTAATACTCATTGTACGTCTCCTTTAATTCATCAAACTTCTTGTAACCATCTTGTGATACGTAATGCTAAAATTTGCGCTTCTTCCTCATTTATCACATTAAATAAATGCACAAATAAATGTTCTGTTAGTTCTTCACCATATAGTGTATCTTCTATTTGAATCGACCAGTATAAATCTGGAATCGATACGACAATATAATGTTCTTTTTGATTGTGATATAACCAAACCTTAGCTGAATAATTTTCACTATGACTTTCCCTAATTTTCATTTGGACCTCCACCGAATTTTTGATACGCCGCTTCTAACCCGATTAAATCATCACGATGAGGCACTTTGACGTGACCTGGCATAATTTGATACGGTTCACGTCCTTTAGATGCAAGTACAACAGTATCCCCTGGTTCTGCCACTTCTATCGCATGGCGAATACCTTCTGCACGGTCTGTAAACTCCACATAACGATCATGTGTCGCGCCTTTCGCAAGTTCAGCCGTTAACATTTTCGGATCATCATTTGCTGGATTATCTGGTGTGAAAATGACATAATCTGCACGTGAAGCGACACGTCCCATTTCAGGCGTTTTCGTTAAATCGCGTTCTCCAGCCATGCCAACTAGGAAAATAAGTTTTTGCTTAACGAACGGCTCGACTGCATCAATCAATTTCGCCATACCATCTGCTGTATGCGCATAATCAATAATTAAATCGATTGGCAATGATGGATCGAGTACTTCTAAACGCCCTTCTACTGGTTCTAAATCAGCGACGACTTTTGTGACCGTTTCTAGTGGTGCACCTTTCACCCATACACCTAACATTGCTGCCATTAAGTTCGCAATGTTGAAACGACCGATGTACGGCGAACGCACTGGATATGTACCAAAAGGTGTTACAAAATCAAACGTCACGCCTTGTAAAGATTCATGAATATTGGTTGCCATAAACTGCGCCTCTTGTTCAATGCCATATGTTAAGCTTTCGTATGGCGTAACTGATTTTAAATAAGTAGAAAATGGGTCATCTGCGTTAATAATGACGTATTTATCACGACTCAAATCTTGACCGAGTTGACTAAATAGCAACGATTTCGCATGACCGTACGCCTCCATTGTGCCATGAAAATCGAGATGATCTTGTGTTAAATTTGAAAATATCGCAACATCAAATTCAACGCCACTCAAGCGACCTAAACTAAGTCCATGCGAGGACACTTCTAATGTCATCGCTTCAGCCCCTGCTTCTACCGCTTCATGAATCTTCTTCGTTAAGACAACGGTTTCTGGTGTTGTGTTCACACCTTTTGTCACTGTTTCGTTAATTTGAAAGCCATTCGTACCTAAATACGCACTACCTTTGCCTAACTTTCGATAAATGTGATGAATCATCGTCGCAATCGATGTCTTACCATTTGTCCCTGTGACACCAATCGTCGTCAGCTGCTTGCTTGGAAACCCATACAAATGATGCACTAAGTGACTCGCGACACGTAATGTATCTGGTACTATCACTTGTGTGACGTCACCTTGTAATTCAAGCGCACGATTCACAACAACAATCTGACATCCTTGTTCTACGACGTCTTGCGCAAAACGATGACTATCGACGGTATAGCCTTTTGATGCGACAAAGATACTGCCAGCCTTTGCTTGACGCGAATCTGTCGTAATATCATTCACTTCAATATCTAAACGTCCTATGACCTGTTTAATTAAAATATGATCAAATAATTGTTGTGCATTCACAGACATCTCTCCTTTATATATACACTCATTTATTATACACTTTTTTGCTTGAAATCCTATTAGGAATGGAGTTGGAACATAGAAAATTTTTGATGCCATTGCTGCAAATATTTTTGTCAAACTTGCCTTCCCTATAGCTTTGTGGTTTTTGATTATCTTCATGGCTTCGCGTTTTTACAGGAAACACCATGATAGGAAGTTTTATGAAATCAAAAAACAATAGCATCAATTTTTCATCTCCTCTTCATCCTCATTTTCCTAAATATTTAAAATCATTCATACATCACAAATCTATTAATGGATTGAGGTTAAAATTTTTCTATATCCCAACTCCAACTGCTTTTTATCAGTCAAATACGATTGAAATTTTAATATACGGGTATATTGATTTAAATATTATTTTATTCTTTCTTACATCTTAAGACTGAAATATGTAAATCACTATTGTGCCTATCTATGGAGTATATTAAGATAATATAATGAATTTACCGTAAAATATGGGTAGCATATACACATTTTCTCATCTTTTACAACGAGGTGTACAGTTAAAATGATTTTAACATTGTTATCGTTTTGTAAGAAATGCCATTAACTTTTCACAAGACGTACAAATTGCGGTACACTAGCATAGAACCAGTTAAAGTCTCAATATCTCGGAGGGTGGCTTTCATGATCACTGAAAAGAAAAAAATATTGATTATCACCGGTTCATTCGGCAATGGCCATATTCAAGTGACGAACAGTATTGTTGAACAGTTGAATCAAATGAATCTTGACAATCTGACAGTCATACAACGTGATTTGTTTTTAGAAGCACATCCGATTATGACAACGATTACTAAAAAGTGGTACATCAATAGCTTTAAGTATTTCCGCCGTATGTATAAAGCATTTTATTATAGTCGCCCTGACCAATTAGATAAGTGCTTCTATAAATATTACGGTTTAAATAAATTACTCAACTTACTATTAAAAGAAAAGCCAGATTTGATTTTGGTAACTTTCCCGACACCAGTCATGTCTGTATTAACCGAGCAGTTTAATATGAACATTCCGATTGCGACGGTCATGACAGATTATCGTATGCACAAAAACTGGATTACACCGAATTCTGAGCGCTATTATTTAGCCACTCATGATTTGAAGCAAGAATTTGAAGCGGTGGGCATTCCAAGTGATCGTATTAAAGTAACAGGTATCCCTATTTCTGAAAAATTTGAAGAACCGATTGATCGTGTAGCTTGGTTACGTCAACATCACCTTGACCCCGAAGCGCAAACCATTTTAATGTCGGCAGGTGCGTTTGGTGTGTCTAAAGGATTTGACGAAATGATTCAACGTATCCTTGATGAAAGTCAGAATGCCCAAGTCGTCATGATATGCGGTCATAGCAAAGAACTGAAACGTCAATTGTCTGCTTCGTTTAAAGACAATCCTAACGTGCTTATTTTAGGTTATACGACCCATATGAATGAATGGATGGCGGCAAGTCATTTAATGATTACGAAACCGGGTGGCATTACCATTTCAGAAGCATTAATCCGAAAAATACCAATGATTTTCTTGAATCCCGCGCCAGGTCAAGAACTAGAAAACGCGCTCTATTTTGAACAAAAAGGCTTCGGGAAAATTGCGAACACACCGACAGAGGCGATTGATATTGTAACGCATTTAACACGTCACTCAAACGAAATTGACCAAATGATACACAATATGAGTGAAGCCCGTCAACCACATGCGACGAAACGTTTATGCCAAGACTTGTTAGACTTACTTTACAATGCTTCAACATTCGAAACTGTATATGGAAAGGTGCCTTTATATGCAAAACTACTCGTCAAATAAGATAGCTATGCGGAATTTCTATATCCTATTAGTCATTTTATTTCTGATGGAATTTGCAAGAGGAATGTATGTATTAAGTTATTTACCTTTATTACCAACCGCAACAACCATTGCTGTTAGTATTACTTCAATTGCAATTTCCATACATTTTATCGCTGACTCAATAACAAACTTTTTCGTTGGCTTTGTGTTGAAACGTTTTGGCGCTAAAGTTGTACTCACTTCAGGCTTTTTTCTCGCTTTAGTGAGTCTCTTTTTAATTATTTGGATGCCGACCTCGCCGGTGACGCTTATTTTAAGTGCTGTCATGCTCGGTGTTGCCGTCTGTCCAATATGGGTTATCATGCTCGCTAGTGTAGATGAAAGAATACGTGGTACTCAGATGGGTTACGTTTATTTTGCATGGCTTGCAGGGATGTTAGCCGGTATGATTGGAATGAACTTAATTTTCAAAGCTCATCCGACACATTTTAACTTTTTGATGGCCCTTTGTGTAGCGATTGCTTTTGTGCTTTATTATTTTGTTAAAGTGAAGTTAACAGATTATAATACGAAAAATGTGAAACAACAGCTCAAACAAATTGTGAGTGTATCACAGCGTCACCTTGTGCTCTTTCCAGGAATTTTACTGCAAGGGATTGCGATTAGCGCACTCATTCCTGTCTTGCCTCAATATGCCGTGGATATCGTTGGTGTAAGTACCGTTGAATATACGGTAGCGATTGTCATTGGCGGTATCGGTTGTACGATTTCGATGCTGTTTTTATCTAAAATGATCGATGCCTATTCTACACGTTTTATGTATAGTGTAATTTTCGCGGGTTTTATCATTTATGGCTTGGCAATTTTCGCATTAACATTGATTCAGCAAATTGTCATTGTTTGGATTATCGCATTATTTATCGGCTTACTGTACGGTTTACTTTTACCGACATGGAATACATTTATGGCACAATTCATTCATCCGAGTGAACAAGAAGAAACTTGGGGTGTGATCAATAGTATCCAAGGTTTTGGTGCCATGCTTGGACCATTATTCGGAGGACCAATATCTCAATTTATGGGCAGCCCTATTTTTACATTTTATTTTGCGGCACTCCTTATCTTTTTCTTAGCTCTGTTTTATGGCGTTTATTTCGTCAAACAACGACGGACATATTAAAAATATTAACAACGACTTTGAAGCAAACACAAAACTTGTTTCAAAGTCGTTGTTATTTTGTGTTTGATAATTGCTCTTTTCAATACTTTCTTAGCTTTCCAAATTTAAGTCCGCGCTAATCCACCTTTCTTTCGTCTACTACGCTGTGCAACTCAACAAAATCATTTAAAAGCAATTGCGTTCAAACAATTTACTAAAAATATAAGAACATAGAGCAATCAAGCAACATTGACAAAAATTTTCAAAACTTGTTATAACCACTCATGACAAGCTGAAATGCCCTAAAATTAAGTAAACGCTTACATCGATAGCCCTATAATTCACTTATTCTCCTTAAAATTGGTCATATTGTCAATACGTACCATTAGTGCTATTTTTTAATTAAATAGAGAAAGGAGAGATTGCATGGATACACAACAACCGAATATCATCCTCATTTGTGTGGATCAACTGCGCTTTGACACGTTAGGTCATCATCATCACCCTGTCGTTTCAACACCTCATTTGGATATGTTGGCATCTCAAGGTTATCATTTTAGTCAAATGTATACTGCTGTGCCAAGTTGCATCGCAAGTCGTGCAGCATTGATGACAGGTTTATCACAAGCCCATCACGGTCGAGTCGGTTATGAAGATAATGTCGATTGGGCCTATGATCAATTTATGGCTGACAGTTTTAGAAATGCAGGTTATCAAACAGAAGCAGTGGGCAAGTTGCACGTGACACCTGAACGAAAACGTATTGGCTTCGACCATGTCATGTTACATGATGGTTATCTTCATGAAGCACGTAAGTACACTGCACCGTATGGTCAAAATTTTGAATATGCTGACGACTATTTAATGTGGTTGAAAGAGCAATTAGGTCATCACGCAGACTTAATGGATGATGGCATCGAACCAAATTCATGGGTTGCTCGTCCGTGGATGTATGGAGAACAGTTTCATCCTACAAACTGGGTTGTCCATGAAGGTATACGTTTTTTACAAAGAAGAGACCCCGAAAAACCTTTTTTCTTAAATCTTTCATTTACACGCCCTCACCCACCACTCAATCCGCCTCAATACTATTTTGATATGTATATGAATAAAATAGATGAATTTCCAGTGATTGAGATGGGTGCCTGGAAAGATATAGAGGAGCCGTTACCTTTTAGTATTACAGCTAAAAAAGGACATTATCATAAAGACGAATTGGATCGTATGCGTGCAGGTTATTACGGCAATATCACCCATATCGATCACCAAATCGGTCGTTTCCTTATCGCGCTAAATGAACAACGAATCGCGAAAAATACAATCATTTTATTTGTATCAGATCATGGCGATCAATTAGGCGAACACAATTTATTCAGAAAAGCATATCCGTACCAAGGGAGCATTCACATTCCGATGATGATTTATGATAAAGGCAACTTATTAAAAGGAAAGCATCGCGATTTACATCAAATTGGAGAATTAAGAGATATTTATCCAACTTTATTAGATTTGGCCAATATCGACATTCCCAAAAACATTGATGGTGTGAGCTTAAAACCTGCCCTTTATGATGATACTTTTGTGACACGTGAATATTTACATGGTGAACACAGTTTCGGTAAAGATTCGAACCAATTTATCATGAATGATGCTTGGAAGTACACTTGGTATCCAGTAAGAGGCATTGAACAATTGTTTCATTATCAAGATGACCCACATGAAAAACATAACTTAATTCATGAAGCTGAATATCAAGCGATTAAAAATGAATTAAAACAACAATTGATTAAAGCATTGACGGATAGAGAAGAAGGCTTTGTGAAAAATGGTGAACTACAGATTTTGTCTGAAACAAAACCGACACTCGATCATTTACAAGCGCGAAACAAATCTGCACAGCGTCAACGTCAATAATTCAATCAAAATGACACTGTTTTGTTCTAAAGCTATATGTACTACACATATAGCTTCAGTTTAAATAAAATATGTAAGCGTTAACATAAAGGGAGTTGAAAATTATGGATATGCTATGGTGGCAAATTTTGCTTTTAACAATCTATGCAGGTGTCCAAATCCTAGATAACTTATCATTTGGGTTTTTAGCACAACCTGTTATGGCCGGTCTTATCAGTGGTCTCGTTATGGGGGATGTCACTACAGGCCTTATCATCGGCGGCGGTATGCAGTTAACAATCCTCGGTGTTGGGACATTCGGTGGTGCGTCTCATATCGATGCCAACTCAGGTACAGTATTAGCGGTAGCCTTTTCAGTTGCGATTGGTATGAACCCAGAACAAGCGTTAGCAACTTTAGGGGTACCAGTAGCGAGTTTAATGATTCAAACAGATATTTTAGCACGTTTCACTAACACATTTTTTGCACATCGTATTGATAGCAAAATTGAAAAAATGGACTATCGCGGCATTGAGCGTAACTACTTATACGGTGCGATTCCGTGGTCATTATCACGCGCGGTTCCTGTGTTTTTAGCTTTGACTTTCGGTAGCAATATCGTTAAACCGGTCGTGAATTACTTGAACACAGACTTAAAATGGTTAGGTGATGGCTTAACATTAGCAGGTGCCCTTTTACCAGCTGTTGGTTTCGCAATCTTATTAAAATACTTACCATTAAAACGTCATTACCCATACTTTATTCTTGGTTTCATCATTACTGCATTATTCGTTACGATTTTTGGTGGTTTAACAACTTTAGGTACTTCAGTTGCTGGGTTAGACAAAAACTTCACAGCTGCAATGGGTCCCCTTCCAATGCTTGCAGTTGCTTTAATCGGTTTCAGTTTAGCAGCAATGGCTTACCAACGTAGCACGCAAACAGCACCAAGCTATGGGGGTCAACAACGTCAACAGTCAAATGTAGATGACGAGGGGGAAATAGAAGATGACGAACTCTAAAACGAAACATTCAAAAGAACCTTTAGCCTTAAACACTCCATTTGAAGATCCAACATTAACAGGAAGTCCCCCTAAAGAACCATATCAACTCACGAAGAAAGACTTTCGTCAAATCAACTTACGTAGCTTACTGTTCTTCCAATGGGGTTGGAACTACGAGCGTATGCAAGGCTCTGGTTACTTATTTACGATTTTACCGCAATTACGTAAAATTTATGGTGATAACTCACCTGAATTAAAAGAAATGATGCGTACACATGCGCAATTCTTCAATACAAGTAACTACTTTAATACTATTGTGACAGGTATCGATATCGCAATGGAAGAAAATGAAGGCCTTAAAGCAAAAGAGTCTGTAAAAGGGATTAAAGTTGGTTTAATGGGACCATTCGCGGCAGTTGGGGATGCCATTTTCGGTTCATTAATTCCAACGATTTTCGGTGCCATCGCAGCAAATATGGCAACAGACGGTAATCCATTCGGTATTTTACTTTGGTTCTTCGCAGTTTTATTCATCATTGGCTTCAGATGGAAACAATTGCCATTCGCTTATAAAGAAGGGATTTCACTCGTTACAACGATGCAACATCGTTTAGAATCATTAACAAATGCAGCAACATTAATGGGTGTCTTTATGGTCGGGGCCCTCGTGGCGACCATGATTCGTGTGAAATTTGCATTTGAGCCAACACTTGGTGATGTCACTATAAATTTCAGTGAAAATGCAGATATGATTTTACCGCGTCTTGTACCTTTAGCAGTCGTTTTCAGTGTTTATTGGTTATTAGGTCGTAAAAACATGAATTCAACGCGTGCGATTTTCATCGTTATTATCGTAGCTATTCTTTTCTCAAGCTTAGGCATTTTACAAAAGTTATAGCAATAATAAAATCCCCGCAACAACGGTCAATTTTAGCCGTTATTGTGGGAATTTTTTGGGTTATATATTTTTAACGGTTGGTGAGAGGTTCACTGACCGTTATTTTAATTATTGATATTAAAAAGTTCTCAATCATTAGTGGTGTGTAATATAGAAAGATTCCTTTCGTCGTAACAGAAAAGCTCTGCGTTTTAACGATAGCAAGGATATTAGCAAAGACTGTCATAAAAAAGTATGTTGCTTTAATAAAACAGAGCTTAGCCTAATGATTATTGTGGTTATTCATATCATACTGTCTTACCTATATATTTTTAAACAAAATTTTTCACTACCACTTAACAAAATATATAGATGAAGTATGTTTTCTCAGAAATTGAAATAAACAGCCTAAAAACAACATCATTAACAGTTTTGTTAATATCATTTTATTATATCATTAACTTTATGCACTCAATATTATATAGGTTTTCATATTTTGCTAGACACAGATAATATGAATTTTCGAACTTAAAAAATGGACTGATATGCACGCCCCATGCCACATCAGCCCATTTTTTATTTTTCAATCATATTATAAAGAAAACGTAGCAATTTCTTCCCATTCTGCTACATCTTCTTTAAAATGCATCAATGATAATGTATCAATTATTTCTTTATGTTCAATGCCTGCTAAATGCACTTGACCATAGATATCTTCAAACTCTTGGCTTGTTAAACCTTGTGCAATCGTAAAGTGTGGTACAAATGCGTGTTCAGATTTACCATAAAAATCTTCGCCATCAAAGCGGTTGAATAAATCTTCTAGTGCTGCATTTTTCTCGACTTTAAAATAAATAACGTTTGTAATCGGTGCAAAGTTTGATGCTTTTGATACATAAACCTCTGCTTGTTGTGCCCCTTCTAAACGTTTTTCTATTTCAGCTTTAACTTGATCAAGATCTTTTTCATCAATTTCAAAATTACTTTTAATCGTAATATGAGGTTGAATCATTGTGTAGTGCTTATCATAACGTTTACGATAAGCGTTGACCTCGTTTTGGAAATCTTTTGACGGAATTAACGCTAATCCTAAAATCATTTGAATTCCTCCTTTGTATTCGCTTACTTTTATTATAGCAAATTTTCTTAAAACTAGTTACTTAAAAAGTAAGTTAACATTTTTGGCAATTCTTTCTGCCAAGTTTTCCAATTGTGCCCACCATCTAATTCTTCGTAGTAATATGTCATTTGTTGCGATTCAAATAAATCTTTTAATGTACGGTTAGGTGTTAAGAAGTCTGCTCGCTCACCACTTGTTGGCAATTTAAAATCAATCTCTTCTTTACCTACCGCATGCCAAATGTTTAATTCTGATTTAAACTGACAACGATTAAAAATGAGTTTCACAATATCATCATAATGCGGACTCAATAAACCGACTTGACTCATCACACGTGGGTACGAAAGTGCAGTTAACAATGCGATACTCCCTGCTAAACTATCACCTAATAAAATTCTCGCGTTCCCTACTTTATATGTTGCGAAATTCTCATCAATCCACGGTAAAATCTCATTTGCGACCGCTTGAACCGTTTGTGCAGCTTTTTCGCCTTCTGGATGGAATTCCATATGACGCATCTTCACATTTTGATAATGCAGTCCGACGATAATTGCACGCTCGACTTCCCCATTTTTTCTTAATTTCTCATATACACGATGAAGTTGACCATACCTTAGAAAGTCACGACCATCAAAACAAAAAATTACTTTCGATTTATATAAATCAGAATAATCTTTCGGCAAATAGACTGATAATGTAATTTCTCGCTCTAAGTAGTCGCTTTGTAGGTGTGTGACCGTTACTTCACCTGGATTAAATGTAGTCATAAAAAGCGCCTCCTCATACGAATTAATCTCATTGTATCAGGAGACGCATGCTGTGTTAATCTATAAAGCTTGATTTGACGCTATTTTGTCTAATTTGTGACGTTACGGTTGAATATCTTCTTCTTTCAAACGTTTCGGATAATCTTCTAACCAGAACGTAGCAGTTGGAATCTCTTTAGGATCTGGACGGTAAATCGCGGTTTTGCCTGTCCCTTTTTCCTTCTTCTGACGTTCAAAGTCTTTTAATGCATGCATGGCTGGTCGATATAAAATCCAAATCGCAATGATGTTTAACCATGCCATCAATCCGACACCTAAGTCACCCATAGCCCATGCGATGTCAGCCGTTTTCACTGCACCGTATGCGGTCGCTGCGATTAAGACGAGACGTGTCACATTACGCCATAATTGGTTTTGATTTTTCGCAATACGATTCGTTAAGAAACTAACATTCGTTTCAGCGATGTAGTAATACGCTAAAATCGTTGTAAAGGCAAAGAAGAATAACGCAATCGCGATAAAGTACGAACCAAATCCTGAGAAATTCGGATCAAAGTGGTAACTCGAACCTTGTAACGCTTTATCAATCCCTGCTTGTGCATACATCGCAGTACCAGAGTAATCTTTCGTACCATCCGCGTTTTGCACAAAAATTTCACTATTTTTTAATAAACCAGGCATACCATCAGCCGCAACTGTTCCATCTGTTGTATTATATGTACCAGAAATTAAAATAATTAACGCTGTTGCTGTACAAACGAATAATGTATCCACGTAAACAGAAAATGCTTGAACGAGACCTTGCTTCGCTGGATGAGACACTTCTGCTGCTGCCGCTGCGTGAGGTCCTGTACCTTGACCTGCTTCATTTGAATACAGTCCACGTTTCACACCAATCTCAATCATTGCACCGATAATACCACCAAAAGCGGCTTCCATACCGAATGCTGATTTAAAGATAAGCGCAAACAATGCAGGTACTTCTTGAATATTAAGTATGATAATGACAATCGCCATTAAAATATAAATAATCGCCATAAATGGAACAACTGCCGTCGCTACTTTCGCAATCCATTTTACGCCACCAAAAATAATGAGTGCTAAAACGACTACAAGTACGACTGCAATCACCCACGCAGGAATACCGAACGCATTATGCATTGAACTTGCAATCGCATTTGACTGAACACCTGGCAACAATAGACCAACTGAAATAATCGTCACAATCGCGAAGACTAAACCGTAAACCTTCCCAAATTTACCTTTAATCCCTTTTTCAATATAATATGCCGGACCCCCGCGGTATTCGCCATCTTCTTCTTGTTTATAAATTTGACCTAGCGCTGACTCGATAAAGGCTGTTCCTGCGCCTAAAAATGCAGTAGCCCACATCCAAAAGACTGCACCAGGACCCCCGATGAAAATCGCAGTAGAAACACCAACGATATTCCCTGTCCCCACACGACCTGCTAATGATAACGCAATAGCCTGAAAACTAGAAATCCCCGTTGGTGACTTTTCACCTTGAAACATGAGACGAATCATTTCTTTAAAGTGACGGACTTGTAAAAAACGACTCATCAAACTAAATGCAACCCCTGTAAGTAAAAGACCATAAACTAATGGCTTACTCCAAACAACTTCATTAAGCCATCCCACAATCGTTTCTAACATAAACATTCCCCCTTTTTCTTCTGCACCCTTTTTTATAATTTTCTGATAAATATGATATCAGTATACACAGTTAAAAAATTCCGTGCAACTCTTTTTTTAGAACAACACACCATGCAAAAAATGCAAATGATTCAAGTATTGGTTAAATTTTTTCTTTTAACGTGATTCTGATTGGGATATACTGTAATCAGTGTTCTTATAGAAGGAGGAAACAATGTATGACAAATAAAGTGTGGTTCCGAACAGGTGTAGCACTACTACTTTTATTTTTAATCATCAAATTATTTTTAGATGTTAACCACATATTTATGCCAATCATTATTATCATTCAATCTATTATATTACCTTTATTGCTGAGTGGTTTTTTATTTTACATCTGTTTGCCATTCCAAAAAATGCTCGAGAAGCGTCATTTACCGAGATGGGCAAGTATTACGATTATCTTACTCGCATTAACAGCAATGATGGCGGCAGTGATTGGTGTGATTGGACCGGTTATTGCTACACAAATCGAGAATTTAATCCATCAAATTCCATTTATTCAACGTGAAGCTGAACGTTTAATTAATTTTGCACTCGACCAACGCGATCGCTTACCTGATCAAGTGACAGAAAAAATTAACGACATCGTGTCTTATTTTAGTCAGATGGCTTCGGATTTGTTGTCTAACTCGCTTAACATTATTTCAAGTATTGTGTCGACATTGTTCTTGTTGATTTTAGTACCATTCTTCTTGATTTATATGTTAAAAGACCACGAACGCTTTATTCCAGCCGTCGCAAATATTTTTAATGGCGAACGTAAAATTTTCATCGTAAACTTATTAAAAGATTTAAACCAAACGCTGATGTCTTACATTCAAGGTCAAGTGACAGTGAGTTTAATTCTAGGGGCTATTTTATATATTGGTTATTCGATTATCGGTTTAGAGTACACAATGCTCTTAGTAATGTTTGCGATTGTAGCAAATATGATTCCGTTTTTAGGTCCTTGGATGGCGTTCTTACCAGCTGGTATTTTAGGCTTAATTCAAAGTCCAACCACGTTCATTTGGGTCTGTGTTATTACTTTGATTGCACAACAACTCGAAGGTAACGTCATTACACCTAACGTTATGGGTAAATCATTAAACATTCATCCACTTACGATTATCATTGTGATTTTAGCTTCAGGTAGTTTAGGTGGCTTTACACTGATTTTAGTCGCAGTACCACTTTATGCAGTACTTAAAACTATCGTACGTAACGTGTTCAAGTACCGTCATCAAATTATGCATAAAGCCCACAGTGACGTCGATGATAAAGGAATGCTTTAATTAATAAAGAGACATGCTAACTTCAACAATACGGTTAGCATGTTTTTTATTGCTTAACTTTCAAAATCAATAAAACTAATAAATTGCTTAAGAGTCATTAAGTTCTCTATACCTCTATCTTCTCACAACTTATCAATGACATCCGAAATATTTATGTCGCTCCTCCAATGATTATCTTTCTCAACGCTCAATTTAATCGCTGTTATTCTCGTAACTATACAAAACCAAAACAGTAAATGCTAACAAAGCTTTCTTTTAACAATTTTTCGTATTCATCATATTCATCTACTATAGAATAGACTTAAATGTCTTGACATAATGAAGTCATGGAGCTACTAAAACCGATCACCATTCACATATAATCAATTGAAATTTTATCTTTAAATCAACAACGTAAAATTTCATAATCAAATTTAAAAACAGCAATTATATCTAAAAGCACCCTAAAAATCATATTAAAATCTAATTTTCAGGGTGCAAATTACCTTTATAAATTTGATTCACATTTTAGTTTCCACGCTTTTA
Source organism: Staphylococcus pseudintermedius (assembly GCF_001792775.2). Classification (GTDB taxonomy): domain Bacteria; phylum Bacillota; class Bacilli; order Staphylococcales; family Staphylococcaceae; genus Staphylococcus; species Staphylococcus pseudintermedius. The sequence continues at coordinate 43,337 of NZ_MLGE02000009.1, read as the reverse complement.
CTCATTTCATTCACTTTTTAGTCAAAGTAATTGACACAAAAACAATAGAACTAATTGGATAACAAATCCTCAAATGTATAAACACGGTATTTCATAGTATTTTTTAAATGCAGTTGATTTCTAGACCAAGAATCATACTTTTCGTATAATAATAAAATTTTCGAATCCTTTGTCTCGGTTAATGCTGAATAAGAATAACCCACATTGATTTCATCAACTTGTTTATGATGAATCCAGTCAATATTATTTGTTTTACTATCTACTAAACCTATCCATATTTGCCCATTATTTCTTCCTGTTCTTGAATTTGGGGTGCTGAGAATAATAACATCTTTTCCTTGGTATTTCTGTGAATACTTTATTACAGAAATTTGTGTACCATATCGGGTTTGATTGATTTGACTTAAATAATGCACGTTGTCCCATGTATGACCATTGTCTAAACTCGTAATATAGCCTATTTTCCCAGTTGTAGTTCTGAAAAAAGCTCTAATCACATTTGGCTTTAATTCGACCATTTGCGTTTCTGCAGTTGCATTCTTAAAAGGTAAATCAGCTTTTGTTGCCTGCCAAGTTATTCCATGATCATCACTATAAATAAAAACAAGTCCTTGCGAAGTATAAGATGCAAATATTAAACGCCCTGTAGAAGTTGCTAAACCTTGGCCAGGACTTAAATAGGATGCATTATGATTCAATCCTAAAAATGGCGGTAAAATTTCAGGGTGCCCCCATTTTTGTCCATCCATACTCGTCGTATAAACGATATAATTTGTAGGTGTTACTTTAAATATCGAATCTTTATAGAAAATATTCATTTTAACCTTATTATTATTATGGTATTCCTGCAAATTTGAACCATTAAATTTCACTGAATATTGCGTTACATATTGATATTCGTTATTTTTTAAAATATTATAATCTCTATCTACACTATAAATGGTAGGATTGTTATTCTTATCATTAAATATTGTACCATTCTCACGGATAGAATAATTATAGCCTTTCTCATTATTCAACTTTAATTTCATGTAATATTTGCCATTAATTTCTTTAAAACCTGAATCACTTTTTAGGGCATTATTATTACCAATACCCGCTGGCATCATATCTGCCATTAAAAAAATTTTATTGGTATTTTTATCTTGTACAATTGCTGAGTCAATAAATGAAGCGCTCCCTTGAATTTGTCTATTTTTCCCAACATTATCACGTGGCCAATCTATCAATTGACTTTCATAATCATGGAATTGTAATGCAAATGTAGGGGATGTCCAGTTCTTACCATCAAAACTAGTAGATGTCGCTATATTAATTTTACTTTTTGCATCATGTGTCCCACCATAGCGTGCATCAGCGCTTGCAATCATTTCTCCATTACTTAACGTATACAATGCAGGGATTCTAAAATAATTCGCTTGGGTTGTATCGCCTGATTTGAAAATACTTTGATCTTTGACCGGGTTATTTTCTGCTCGAACCTCTTGATTAAAAGCTAACATCAACGTACTGACTAGTGTAAATAATACTCCCAATTTGATAATCTTCTTCATTATATTTTAACTTGCATTCTTTCACGTTCTTCTCTTAATTCTCTAGCGATTCTATCTGTCGTCTTTTTATTCATTGGATAACCAAACATTAAAATCAATGCAGCAACTAAGAATAATACAGCAGGAAGTAAATTTGATATCATATAAATTCTTTCTTGCACAACCTCAGATTGCATAGCACCTCCAACTGTAGAAGATTGATATCCAATAAACGCTAGCATAAATCCACCAATACCACCAGAAAACGCCTGAGCCACTTTTCTTGCAAATGAATTCAGACCATAAACTGTACCATCTTCGCGTAAACCTGTATTATATTGATGCGCATCAATTACATCGGTTATTAATGCCCAAACGATTACATTAAATACTGAATAACCAATTGTTGCAAAAAACATTAAAGTGACATACACCCAAGGGTTCGTTGTGTGTAAGAAGAATAACAAGAAAAACATCAATGATGAAAATGGTAGAGCAATCATAGTTACTTCTTTTTTACCAAACTTCCTTACTAGGTAAATTGTAGGAGCTGCAACTAATACAACTGTTCCCCAGTTAAATAGCATAGCAATTGACATCGCTTTCGGGCTATGGAAGTAATCATTGAACAAATATGTCGTAGTAGTACCATATAAAATTTGAGTTAATACTACAAAGAAATCTACTATGATTAGAACTAGAATCGCTCTATCAGTAAATAAGCCTTTTAATAGTTTACCTACAGTCACTTTTTCTTTTTTCTTAACTTGCACTCGTTCTACTAACATATGATTGATAATATTATATACAATAAAAGCAATCGAACAACAAATGATTGCGATAATAAAGAATCTCATTCCAGAAATTGTTTTTTCACCATGCGCATTTGTTGTATAAATGAACATTGGGATTAAAAATCCCGTTGAAGACATCCCTATTGCTGCCCCCACACTTCTAAATGTTGACAGTGCCGCTCGATCATCAGGATGATCACTGATTGCCGCAGCCATAGAACCATATGGGATGTTAATGGCTGATAAAACTACGCCAAAAATCAAGTAAGTCGCAAAAATATATGCAATCTTTGCCCCATCATTCCAATCATGAACTAATGGTAAAAATAGTAGTAATGAGATGATACAAAACGGATACTTCATTCTTCTAATCCACGGTTTAAATCGACCATCAGGCGTTAATTCTGCTACATCTACCATACGTCCAACTGATACATCTGCAAATGCATCAATAATTCTTGAAATTAAAAATAGTATTCCTACTACACTGCCTGCAATACCCAGTACATTCGTATAATAAATCATTAAAAAGCTATTTACGAGACCTAAAATTGCATCATTACCTATGTCACCCAACATATATCCAATTTTATCTTTCATTCCAAATGGCTTTGCATCAACTTTGATAGCGGTCATGTTTTGACTGCTTGAAACTGCCCCTTCTTTTTGTTTCATATCTTTCATCACCTTTTAAATGAATTCGTCCTTGTTGTCGTTAGCGATTTAAAATTTCACTCAATGAAACTTTTCTATCTTCTAAATTTGATAAAGTTGCTGCATCGGCAGTAGCAATAGCTTCTTCCGCTGCTGTACCATCTAAAAGTTTTAAATATTCACTTGATACTTCTTTTCCGTGTATAACATCGTTAAAGAATTCCATTTCTTTATGAATTAATGTATTTAACCAAAGTGGTGTTCTTTTTCCTGGATGACCATATTGAATGGCACCATCCATTTCTGTGCCATGATAAATTTGAGTACGGTTCTCATCCTCTTCTTGGGTTTCATGAATTAGGAAATGTGTTTCTTTTCCATCAACTCTCAGAGTCCCACCTGTGTCATACATATTTAACATGATTGCGCCTTTTGTTCCTTGAATCATGACATAGTGCTCTCCCCATCGGAATGCTGAACCCCATTCTAAATGTGCATATCTGTTTCCAGAGAACTCTAAGTTCATCATTATAAAATCATCTTCATCACCAAATGCCTCACCATTATGAGCAATATCAGATGCGGTCATTGTAACTTTTTCAGGCATTCCCCCCATTATAAATTGAACACAGTCTAATTCATGAATATGGTGATATAAGTGACCACCTGATTGATCTCTCATTTTTTTCCAGGAAATACTTGGTTGTGCTTCTTCCCAACCGTTTCGAGCTGATTTTACAAATAACACATCCCCTATTACACCTTGTTGAATCAATTCTTTTGCATGATGCACACCATTAAAGAAATTCATAATGTGACCTGCCATAAAGATAACTCCAGCCTCTTTACATGCACTGACCATCTCAACACAATCTTTATAGTTTAATGCAATAGGTTTTTCACAAAATACATGTTTTTTATTTTTTGCTGCTTCTAGTACTGGTTCTTTATGAAGGTTGTTAGGTGTTGCAACAATGACACAATCAATTTCACTGTCAGATACTAATTCCTCTAAACTATTCGCACATTTGCATTCAAGTTCTGAAGATATTTGTTCACCATTTTCCGGATCATATACTGATATAATCTTCGCTCCTTTATTTTTTTTCATTGCTCTAGCAAGCTCTGCACCAAAATAACCAACGCCAACTACACCGTATCCTATCATTTCATTTGTCATTCTAAAAACTCCTTTCAATTATGTAAGCACTTACAATATATAACGGATTTTATTAGTTTTCAACTTTTATATTTATTGAAACAAATTTCAAAATGACTATATTTATGTGTGAATATGAATAAAATAGAGGAGATTTAAGTAAGAAATTACAGTATGAAAATAAATATGCAGACTTAATGTATACATTTTCCAATAATAAAAGTATTTATGTATAAATAATTCTACATATAGGATGGATTATTTTAAAATAGCGACATAGTATTGAAAAATTATTTCAGTTTAATTTTTTTTGGATTGTCAGTAATTTTTGCTCTATTTCATAGTGAGGTAAAAGCCATTACACTAAACTTGGAAATTAAAATGTATAAGTATCAGTTGTCTTGAGAAAGCTCAAAAAAATTGATATAGCTACCAATTTAATTCAATCATTTTCAGAATGGAATAAAACACGTACACCCTAAGTTCGATTTATAACGAACTTAGGGTGTACGTGTTTTACTGGTTTTATCGAATCGCGTGGTAACCTGCGTCAACATGAATATTTTCCCCTGTAACGCCAGAAGAGAAATCACTTAATAAGTACGCTGCTGTTTTACCTACTTCTTCTTGATCGACATTACGTCTTAATGGCGCGCGTTCTTCAATTTCTTTTAAGATGCTCGTGAAGCCCCCAACGCCTCGTGCACTTAATGTACGGATGGGTCCTGCAGAAATCGAATTCACACGAATGTTATCTTGACCTAAGTCTGCTGCTAAATATTTCACAGATGCTTCAAGACTTGCTTTTGCTACACCCATCACATTGTAGTTCGGTACTGCAAATTCGCCACCAATGTATGATGATGTCACGATACTCCCCGCTTCATTCATAATTTTACGAGCTTCACGTGCAACAATCGTTAATGAATACGCACTGATGTCTTGCGCAAGTAAAAAACCGTCACGTGATGTATCTGAGAAACGACCTCTTAGTTCTTCAACACGTGCAAATGCAATAGAATGGAATACACCATCAATTTTGCCAACTGCTTGACCAATTTTTTCGAAGCCATTGACAACCTCTTCATCACTTTGTACATCGATTTGATATACATGCTTTTCAGATTGATTAAGTTGATCGATAAGCTTATCTAATTCATTAAAACTTCTTTCTTTTCTGTATGTAAACACTAATTTTGCGCCTAATTGGTCTAATACTTTTGCTACACCGAAACCAATACTACGCTTGTTTGCAATACCCATAATTACAAAAGTTTTACCTTCAAGATTCATCACTGTAGATTACTCCTTTACGTTTAATGACATGATTATATTAATATTAACATCTGGTACTAAATTTTGAAAAGTATTTCCCTTTTGAAGAAAGCAACACAGCCTTGAAATAGTTAACATCCATATTTCAAAACTGTGTCTGAGTTCAGTTAAAACATTTCTAATTCTATTTTCAATTGATCGACGTATTCTTTCGTTCCTGTCACAATCAAACGGTCACCATATTGGAGTTGTGTATCCCCGTGAGGCACGATTGATTCATTGTTTCGAATAATACGGACAAAGATAATATCGCCGCCAAATGGGAAATGACGGAGCTGCATATGGTCGAAAGCGTAATTGTACATCCCAATTTCGTACAATGATGTTTCGACGTTGCTTAATAAGTTCAGCATGTTTGGTGTCTCAATCATCCCTTTTAATAAAATTTGGTTACTTTGGAAATTACTGAACAATTCGATACCTTGGCTGCTCAGTTCCTGAGATTCGTCATTCGTTTCGAGACGGCAAATCACGCGTTCTACACCGTGTGCTTTAGCCATTAATGCAACACGACGATTAATTTCATCATCGTTAGTTGAACATACGACAATGTCACTATCATACAAACCTAACCGCTTCAATATATCTGAATGGTAGTCTGTAATTTCAATCATCGTAATATCATCTGACAGTACGCGATGATCTGATAAGTCCTTTCGATAGTACAATGAAATCTCGTATAACTGCGAACGCAATCCCTGTGCAATCGGAATCGACAATTGGTTTTTTCCAATCATAGCTACTTTAATGGAACGTTGCATTTCATCAGGAATCGGAATTAATTTCTTAAAGACAATCGGCACAAAGACACATGTAATGACCGCACTCAAAATTAAAATACCTGAGATTTCTTCACTGATCGTGCCAAGTTTTTCAGCGATTTTGGCCGCTGCAATGACCAGTGATAGTGTCGATGTTAATAAAAATGCAGACGCAATCGTTGTCTTCATATCAAACCATTTTTTCAGCAGCATGACAGGGATTAATTTAGAAATAATAAACGCAATGATGAGCACTGGAATAATGAGTAATACTTTAGGGTCGCTAATTAACGATGGAATGTCCAAATCTACACCGACCATAATAAAGAATATCGGGATGAAGAAGCCATATCCAAATGAGTCGAGTTTTTCAACTAAATCTTGCGTTGGTCCGAGTAATGACACGACCACACCGGCTAAAAAGGCACCTAAAATATGTTCCGCACCGACACCTTCAGCTAACGCAACAAGTAAAATAATAAGTGCGAATACAGCCCGAATCCCAATTTGTGTCGTTCCAGCCATTAACTTTTCTAAAAATGGTGCTTTTTTGAATAAGCCACCTAAGAAATAGAACACAATTGTAAAGACAACTAAAATACCGATCAGCCAAATCGTGCCACCCCCTGATGCATGTATCGCACCATAGACAGTGAGTAACAGCATCGTTGCAAGGTCGGCTAATACCGCGACTAACAAAATTAATTGGCCAATCGTCGTACTCATTAAGTTCATTTCTTTCAATGTCGGCACAACTACACCTAATGAAATCGTTGAAATGATAATCACCATTAACAGCACATCATCAATTAAGCCCATCCATTGAAATGCGTATGCAAGTATAATAGACAAAATCATAATCAGCATAAACACACTCAATGCGAGTTTAAAATGACTTGGACTTTGTTGTTCCTCATCTTTTTTCTCTTTACCTTTATCCTTTTTAAATGCTGAAAAGTCAATTTCCAAGCCACTTAAAAACATTAAAAAGATAAAGCCTAACGTCGACAGAATATTTAACATTTCGTCACGATGTACGAGGTTTAAAAACGAATTTCCGATGATGATCCCCATTAAAATTTCGGCGACCACAACAGGTAAAAACGATATTTTCAACCTATGAATCAAAATCGGCGTAATCATAGCAGCTACTATGACGACGACTAGCGATACAAATTCCATGGGTACCCCCTCAAGTTAAATATGACATAAAAGTCGTAGCTAATCCGAAATAAATCAACATACTGACAATATCATTAATCGTTGTAATAAACGGACCACTCGCAACAGCAGGGTCAATACCTAAACGATTAATCACAAGTGGAATCACAGAACCAATCGTTGTCCCTACTGTCATTGCGATGGTCAGACTTGTCCCTACAATCAATGCAAGGTAAGGCTGGCCGTACAACAACATAATAATCAAACTCAAACTTACCGCACATGTAATCCCTGTCAAAAAGCCACTGCCTGATTCACGTAATGCAAGTTTAATCTTACTTTTTTCTTTAATATCACCTGTTGAAATGTTGCGGACAGACACGGCAAGCGACTGGGTGCCTGAATTTCCGGACATCCCACTAATAATTGGAATAAATGCAGCTAATAGCGCCACTTTTTCTAACGTTTCTTCAAATGAGCCTAAAATGGATGCCGTAATCATACCTAATACAGTCAAAATGAGTAACCACGGCAAACGTTTTAAAGCGGTTTGAAATATCGTATCATCAGTTGAATCGATATCCGACACCCCGGCTAAACGTGAGTAGTCTTCGCTCGCCTCTTCATCCATAACGTCGACGATATCGTCAATCGTAATAATCCCTAACAGATGATTTTGGTAATCTACAACCGGCATCGCGATAAAGTCATAGTCTCTCATTGTTTGCGCAACATCTTCTTGGTCATCAGCGACATTGGCACTAATGACACGTTCACTCATAATATCTTCAATGTACGCATCATTTTCGGCAATAATTAAATCCCTTAATGAGATAACCCCAACTAGTTTTTTATCTTCATCCACGACGAAAATCACATAAATCGTTTCGGCGTCTGGCGCTTGATCTTTCACACGCATTAACGCTTCATGTACTGGTGTATTAATCGTGAGTGAAATATACTCCGTCGTCATGATACCGCCGGCTGTATCTTCGTCATAGTGGAGTAATGCTTTAATTTCTTTTGCTTCTTCGCGGTTCATCAACATTAATAAACTCGCGATTTTCTTTTTGGAAAGCTGGTTTAAAATATCGACCGCATTATCGTAAGACATCTGCTCGAGCACTTGACTCGCATAAGTCGCATTCATCGTTTCAAATAATGCTTCGTAATCTTCCTCATCAATCTCTAAATTCTCAAAGAACTCCGAAACTTCTTCTGGAGATAAAAATCGATACATTTTTTGACGGACATCATCGTCACTTATTTCGAAATATTCACTTTGTTCATATGAGTGCAATGCTAAAAACTCTTCACGAAAGCCGTCAATATCCCCTTTCGCGATGAAATCATCTAACAAAGCTTTGTTGAACATTTCTTCGCCATCTAACAATATTTGTTCATTGTCGTTCACCACGTTTGCCACCTCCATCGTTCCTGTAAATCTACAAAGTGGTTAATAATTGTTCGAAGTGAGGCTGTTCACTCTTGATTGTCAGTCGTTCCTGAGTCAATGGATGGACAAACCTGACCTCCGCACATTTTAATAATTGGGTTTGATACGTATGATGTGCCTGTCCATATAATGTATCGCCCACTAATGGCGCCCCTAACCATTGAAAGTGCACACGAATCTGATGTGTTCTACCCGTTTCAAGTTTAACACGGCACCATGTATAAGTCTTGAAATTTTTAAGTGGCCAATAAATGGTTCGCGCTCGTTTCCCCTGTTCCGAGACAATTCGATTAATAATACTATCTGACGCTCTTGCAATCGGTTGATCAATCTCGCCTTTTGCTGTCAAAACACCTTCACAAATACATTCATAATACTTCTCTATGTCGCATTGATTCATGAGATGATGCATATGACGTGATTTTGCGATAATGACGATGCCCATCGTATTGCGATCCAGCCGTGTGACAATATGCGGAATCCCGCGTTCACCACGCTTTTGCATATGAGCCAGTGCTTGCTCCACCAAACTTTCATGTGGATGCTCACGTGAAGGTGCTGTGTTTTGATGGCTCGGCTTGGCCACAATCAACAACCACGTATCCTCATATAAAATATTTAAAGGCGCATCGTAAGGTTCAAGATACGAACTCGGTAGTTCTGTCGGCAAATGGACTTCCAATATATCACCGACTTGCAAAGAATAGCGTACAGTACGTGCCGTGCCATTAACAAGGAGAGCGCCATCTTGTTTAATGGCGCTCAACGTCTTTTTTGAAAATTGTTGTTCATATAAAAATGTTTTTAACGTTGTCGATTCCGTCACATGATATTTAAAAATCACAATGATTCACCACTAGAAATGAACGAATCATGCACACGTTTCCAAAATGGGAAAGGTCTAAAACGTGCAAATCGTACTTTTTCATTGGCGACGCGGTATTGGACAGCGTTCACATTTTTATGTTTGACGCTAATATGATCGACAGTTGACAAAATCGTACCGTGATCAACCGGTTTGACATGACATGTATGGTGTTTAGGCAATACGAGTGGTGATCCGACTGTACGGAATACTCTATTATTAATCGACGCAATCTCAGTCAACTGAATCGCTTCTAATGACGGATGAATGAGCGCCCCACCTAACGCTTTGTTATAGGCCGTCGAACCTGATGGCGTAGAAACACACAACCCGTCGCCTCTAAAACGTTCAAAATGTTGACCACGAATATCAATATCTACGACTAGCGTACTGCCATTTTCAGTTTTCATAGTTGCTTCATTTAATGCAAGATAACGTGTTTCATACCCTTCATCATTATAACGGACAATCACCTCTAACAAAGGGTATTCAATCACTTGAAACTCAGCTTTATTAATCGCGATGACCAACTTTTCAACTTCATGAGGGAGCCAATCTGCATAAAAACCGAGATGCCCTGTATGTATCCCGACAAATGCGCAACGTGACAACATATGGCTATAATGGTGGAACGCTTGAAGTAAAGTGCCATCACCACCGACAGAAATAACAATTTCAGGGTTTTCAGCATCCTCTATCATATTAAAGTCTTGCATGTGACACATCATTTTATGCTTCAATGCTTCTGATTTAGGATCTCCCTTAGATAAAATAACGTAACGCATTTATACACACCTCAATCATCATGATCATGCTTGCTGGCACGCTTTTTAGAATAGTACTTTTGTGCCTCTTGAATTTCTTCTTTGATTTCAGACATTTCTTCATCTAAAAGAAAAGCGGCTTCAGCGGCACGTTCGAGTCTCGTTTGAATTTCTGGTGGATAGTCTCCATCATATTTATAACGCAATGTATGTTCAATCGTCGCCCAAAAGTTCATTGCGAGTGTCCGAATTTGAATTTCCGCGAGTATCGATTTCGTTCCATCTAATGTTTCAATAGGATAATCGATAATCACATGGTATGAACGGTAACCACTTTGTTTCGTATTGCTAATGTAGTCGCGCTCTTCAATCACTTTGAAATCTTTTCGTTGACGCAATAGCTCGACGACAATATCAATATCATCCACAAATTGACACATCATTCGAAGTCCCGCAATATCATACATCTCTTCACGCAGACAATCGAATGCAATACCCCTTTTATTCGCCTTATCAACAATACTCGAAATCGGTTTGACGCGACCCGTGACAAATTCAATCGGTGAGTTATGTTCATTCACTTGATATTGTTTGCGCAAACCTTTTAATTTCACTTTTAATTCATCTATAGCTTGTTGATAGGGTGCTAGAAAAATTTCCCATTGGTTCATCTTACCTCACTCCGCTTCATTCGAGTTCAAATGTTTCTTCAACAGCAGACACAAATGCTTTCCCATAGTTTGAATTACCTTTAATATTATCGAGCAGGTAATCTAATTCCTCAGAAAACTTTGTGAGCGTTAAGGAATCATTAATGACTATCTCTTTATCTCGATGTTCGTGAAGCATTGACCAAGTTTCTTCTACAAACAATAAGTATGAGAATGAAGAGCCATCGTCTAATAAATAAACAAAAGCATGACGGTCACTATCGGCGAGCATTTGCCCGACTTCTGTTAGACCTTCTGTAGGTTGATCCGTATAGCATAAAATACGGTTATGTTGAATTTTTACTTCGTTGACATAAATACGCATATACTTTCCTCCTCATCACCTAACATTTTAACACAATTCACGCGCACTCTCATTGGTGAACTCTACCCTATTCTAAATACTTTTCAATCAAGTTTCAATTCGGCATAATATGGCATAAGGAGTGATTTCATTGGCAATCGAACGTGAAATAGAATTTAAACAATTATTGGACGCAGACAGTTATGTATCTATCAAAACACAACATTTCAAAGGTCAGACCCCTTTTAAACAAGTCAATTACTATATCGATACGGTTGATTTTCAAATACAATCTCAAAAAATGGCATTGCGTATTCGTGAAAAGGCTGACGGTACTTTTGAACTGACATTAAAAGTCCCTGACACAGTTGGTCTGTTAGAATATAATGCGCAATTCCACATGCAACCAGCAGAAAATATGACACTTAAACCTTCTGATATCGATGACGACATACGTGAAGTTCTTGAACAGCGCCACGTTCAATTAGATGCACTAAAAATTTTAGGTGCTTTAACGACGTATCGATTAGAAACACAGACAGACGAAGGGTTACTCGTACTTGACCATAGTCTTTACTTAGGCACTGAAGATTATGAACTTGAGTTTGAAGTACGTGATTTCGAAGCCGGTCAACAAGCTTTTAACAATTTATTGGCGCAGCTGAAATTATCACCCGTTGTCCCGAAAAATAAAGTGCAACGTTTTTTCGAATATCAACGCAAACTTCAATAAAAAACTTAAAAGCTTTATAGCAAATTATGCGTTTTTCTTTATCTCTTATTTCATAAACTGTAAAATAATAAAAATAACATTTGAAAGTGAACGATGAGGATAAAGTGATGTACGATGTTAAGCAATATGACTTAGCTTAATTTCAATCTATTGAATGACGTTGAGTTCAAAGTAGGTGGTAATTTTTGTACGTTTAAAAATTGTCATCTTGTACCTTCAATTTGTCCAAAAATCCTATTCAGTACAGCTACAAACACGAAACATCTTGTATGTAAGTGTTTTTGCTTTGAAATGTAAAAATTCATGTTATGATTTATATATAATAAGTCATATGAGCGGTGATATAAATGACACAAACGCCTTATGAAGTGATTGGACAAGAAAGGCTCTATCAGCTGATTGATCACTTCTATAGCCTTGTAGAACAGGATAATCGTATTAATCATTTGTTTCCAGGTGATTTTGCAGAAACAGCACGTAAACAAAAACAGTTTTTAACGCAATTTTTAGGGGGACCTGACTTATATACCCAAGAGCATGGCCACCCGATGTTAAGAATGCGCCATTTGCCTTTTCCTATCGATGACAAAGCGAAAGAGGCTTGGCTTGAAAATATGCATACTGCCATCACGCACGCCCAACTTCCTCATGGTGCGGGCGATTATTTGTACGAAAGATTACGTTTAACAGCAAATCACATGGTCAATATAGAAAATTAATTGTAGGTGAAATTACATGACGAAAGAATTGAGAGCTATTGTAAATACTTGTCGTGAAGATTCAAATCTTTCACCTGTCAGTAAGATCGAAATCTATTCTTTTTTTGATCCATTTGACAAAGACAGTTTTAAGCTATCGGCCGTTTTGTCAAAGTTAAGAATTGAATATCATCAATATATCCGTATTCGTCATATTTTAAACCCATCATTGCGGGTACTCACGAAATGTCAGGCACAAAGTACATCAGATCGAGACAATATTGCACTCGCCTTTAAAGCAGCAGAGCTCCAAGGTCGTGCACGTGCGCATCGTTTTATGCATCTCATTCAAAATGAAATTATACCGAAACGCGATATTGTAACAGAAGACATGATTGCAAAATGTATTATTAATGCTGGGCTGGATTATGATGTTTACCTTGACGATTTAAAAAATGGACAATTGCGTGAGAGTTTGAAAGTCGACCTCCATATCGCACGAGAAATGGAAGTCGAACAAGCCCCTTCTTTAGTTTTTTTTAATGAGGATATTCAAGCTGAAGGGCTAAAAGTGGAAGGGCTTTATCCGTACCATATTTATACGTATATCATTAACGAAATGATGGGATCACCTATAGAAAAAAGCTTACCACCAAAATTATGCGAGTATATTCAACAAAAGCAACTGGTGACTGAGGAAGAGTTACTCACTATTTATGAATGGCCGGAAAAAACGTTGCAAAAAGAGTTAAAGAAATTAATGTTGCAACAGAAAGTAAGAAAATTGAATTATCCAGACGGTGAATTCTGGAAGTCGATAATGTAAAGAGGTGTCTCGTTTGTGGGGAGCCTCTTTTTACTTTAGTGTCAATTAAAAATTATGAGCACTATGTTTTATTTTAAGCGCCCTCTCTTTTATATTTTCCGTATGTCATTCATTTTAAAATTATCCTTGGAACCACCTACGAGACAACATCAATAAAGCCTCGAATCTATGAAATGATAGTTGCTACACAGATCCGAGGCGTTTTTACATTTTATGAGCTATTGTTTTTTTGATTTCAATTCGTATTTCAGCTATTTTTAAGATTTTGTATTCTCTTATCTAAATTGGGGTGGCTCGCAAACAAAACTAATTTTGTATCCTTTAAAATCCCTAATCTTTTTAATGTCATCAATGCACGAATACCGGTTGCACTGCTTGTATGGATGCTTGCATAGCTGTCACACTTTAATTCTCTATGTCTGATGCGAAGAAAATATAAGAGCATACCACTCAAATAGATGATGACTGCCAATACAATATAAGCGATAAAGAGATTCATAGATTTAAATTCTATGAACCCAGAAATGAAAACAAGTAAAAAAGGTAAAACACCATAACTCAATGCACGAAATAATTGGTTTTTAGTGATGTCATTATTTTTAATATGGCACACCTCATGATATATAAGAAATCTCAATTCATCAATATCGACTTTTTCAATTAATTCAGGATTTAGCACAATACTACTTTTAGAACGGTCACCTTTAACATATACACTTTTAAGAAGTAGTGATGCTTTCGTATACATTTTCGTTCCTTGAGGTAATTCTACAGACGCTTCCAGTTCCTTATAGTCTAAAGGTATTAGGTTTTTAGTATTCTTATTAAAAAGCGGCCTAATAATAAACGTCGGCACTAACAACGTCATGAATATGAAAATAAGACTTTTTGTATTCTCATCTAGATAGGGCGTATTTACGATGTTCAACCTTATGAGTACCACTAAAAGATATATTAAAATTGCCAAAATCCGCATACCAACGACCTCCTCAAAGCAAAAGTGACGTTATGTCTGTTGCTATCATCGATGCTTTAATGACAAGCATTGTTCTAATGGTTTGATACAGTCTCTATAAATTCTCTATTAAAAAAACGGTTCTCCGTTAATTCATTAGTCAACTCTATTGTACAGTTTTATAGTAGGAATATGTACGTTTCACTAAATATTCTAGTTATTATTTGGATATATTTGTATGATGGGTAAATCAAAGTGAAGCTAAATCGTCTCTAATAAAAGGTTCACATATTTTTTATCGCTAACCAAAGAAGGATTAATAAATAACACTATATTGGACCTAACTTGATACTGTCTTTAAATGTCTCAATATCTCCCTCTCCCTTTTTATATAGCACACTACTCATAAGTTAGATAGATACAGCTATAAACGGAATATTTTGTTGTTTAAGTGGAATATCAATGATTTTGAACGTCGCATATATGGGAATTATTGTAAATAAACAGGAAATGAAAGCATTAAAAAACGCCGTGTTTTGACACGGCGCTAAACAAAGGGGATGGGAGAAATTTTTCACTTCAAACAAAGGGGTATGTTTGTAATGTGATTAATTTCATGTTCATAATATATCACGTGTGTGATGTTGTTTCAACCCATTTAAACCCAGAAATTAAAACTTTCACAAATCTGACATATTGTAAACGGATTCAGCATCCTCAAGCTTTCATTAATTTTTCAAAAGCGTCTAATTTTTGTTCAAACACTTTACATGCATCCTCAATTGGACCTGGTGTTGTCATATCGACACCGGCATTTTTCAAAATTTCGATTGGATAATTTGAGCTTCCTTTTTTCAAGAATTCATTGATATAACGTTCAACAGCAGGTGCACCTTCAGTCAAAATTTGATGACTTAAACTTTGTGCTGCACTGTAACCTGTCGCATATTGATAGACGTAATAGTTCATATAGAAATGCGGAATACGCGACCATTCTTTACTAATATACTCATCTGTTTCAACAGTATCACCGAAATATTGACGGTTTAATGCAGCATATTCTTCGTTCATACGTGTTGCTGTTAATGGTTCCCCTGCTTCTTCAATTTGATGGATTTTATGTTCAAATTCTGCAAACATTGTTTGACGGAATAACGTTGCACGGAAACGTTCTAATTCTTGGTTGAGCAACAGTAAACGACGCTTGTCATCTAAATTTTGCTCCATGTAGTGGCTTAATAACGCTTCATTACATGTAGACGCCACTTCCGCTACAAAAATAGAATAACCGCTCATATTGGATGGTTGGTTTTTACGGCTGAAATAGCTGTGCGCTGAATGACCGAATTCATGTACTAACGTATATAAGTCAGAGACCGTGTCAGACCAGTTTAATAAAATGAATGGATTGGTTTTGTGTGAACCTGATGAATAGGCACCTGAACGTTTACCTTTGTTTTCATAAACGTCGACCCATCGGTTATTCAAACCTTCTTTAATGACTTTTAAGTATTCTTCGCCCATCGGTTCAAGGCCTTTTAACATCCACTCAACCGCTTCGTCATAAGGCATTTCAAACTTGATGTCTTTCACCATTGGCGTATACATATCGTACATTTTCAAATCATCGACACCGAGTAATTCTTTTCTTAATTTTGTGTAACGATGTAAGAGTGGTAAGTATTCATGAACTGTTTTCACGAGATTGTCGTATACTGCTTCAGGAATATGATTGTTCCCCAATGCTTGTGCTCTTGCACTCTTATAGTTGTGAGAACGTGCATTAAACACATGTTTCTTTACTTCACCTGCTAATGTTGCCGCTAATGTATTGTTATAGCTACCATAGGCTTTATACATGTTTTCATAAGCTGATTGACGTAACAGACGATCATCTGACTCTAAATATTTAATGAATGAACCTTGCGTCAATGCATGCTTTTCACCGTCTTTGTCTGTTACATCATCAAAAGTTAAGTCGGCATTATCAAACATACTGAACACATTGCTCGGCGTAGACAACGCATCTTGTGCTTCAGTCAATAATTTTTCTTTTTCTGCATCTAAGACGTGCGGACGTTTTTGGTTAATTAAGTTCAAATCAAATTCGAAACGTTTTAATCCTTCATGTTCAGCAACGTAAGATTCGATTGTTTTTTCATCGATTTGAAGTAATTCCGGTACTAAGAAACTCCAAGCCGAACTTAATTTAATCGCTAATTGATGTGCACGCGCTTCAAAACCTGTGTACTTGTCATTCGCTGTATCTTGGTCTTGTTTTAAATGTGCATAAACATAAACTGATTCAAGTTCTGTTTCAATTTCATCTTCTAACGAAAGGGCTTGATACAGTGTTTCGGCGTCATCACCTAAATGACCTTTGAATTGCTCTTCTTTGCCAAGATAGCTTTCAACTGTTTTAAACGCTGCTTCCCAAGACTCATCACTTTCGAAAATCGTCGTGAGGTCCCATGAATATTCTGGATACTTTTGTTCTTGTTGTTCTCTTGTCAATTGTTGGCTCATTATAAATTCCTCCTCGTGATGTGTGTAACACTCCTATTTTCTCACTTTTCTCATAATAATGCACTCTATATACCTACAAATTGAGAAGTTTTAAATAGCGCTGTACGATCCGGTTGATAATCTGTTGACGGTCGCACTCCTCTACCGCAAAATGACGAAACTTCAACTGCTTTAACAACAGTGAATGACTCGGTATACCTGCTTGAAGACATTTCAATATGTACAGTTGCCATAGCACTGGATGCGTATGGATGTATATTTGTTCTGGAAATAAAAAGCCTGTAACTTTCACAACTTGTTCGTCTAACATGCGCATTTGGTACATCAATGACAGCGTAGGCTCTAGTACATTGTTTTGACGCCGACATTGTTGAATGTATTTCAAAATTTGAGATGTCGACAACTTTCTGATAATCACGTCATACTGAGGGTCCTGTTGTAACGCTTGGCTGAATGCTTGAATAGAAAGTGGTGTTAACTCTCCATGAAAGGTTTTTGCGGTAATCGGTATCATGTGAGATAATCTGAACAGCTCACATGAAGTCGTATCTATACAATACAACGTTTTTGTAGAAGGGATGATACATTGTTGTTGCAGTTGCGATAACACATAAAGCCCCTTTTTCATTTGAGGTTTTTTCGCTAACCATAAAACACGATACCCCTCACTTAGCAATCCTTCTGTCCGCTCTCTCATCGTCTTTATCGCAATGGAACTCAGTTGAACCTCAATAGCCCATGCTCTGAAAATCATATCTGGAATTTGTGTGATTTTTTTAATGTAAGGTTCCAATTGTGTTGCCGGATCAATCTTACAAAGTTGTTCATACAAAGCAGCTTTACATCGTGCGTGCTGAACAGATTCTCCTTTTAAATGTACATGCCCCATTGAATGCCGATAATGCGCAAAATGAGCACCTTTTCGCACCCCTTGCCTTAAAATCAATACCTCTTTACAAATTGGACAATGATACACTTCTTCCTTACGTGCGTGTGTTGCTAAAATTTGTTGTGATTGTACATTATAAGCTGTTAACATCTCTTTTCACCTCATCCTATTACACGTTTAAATTTGTAGAATTACTTTGGAATAAGGTGAATTTTTTTCGCAAATAAAAAAGACCAAGCGATACACACCACTTGACCTCATTTTTATCTATATGTTTTCCAGTTAACCTCGACTTACGCAGCAATATGCATAACATGATAATCTGACACGTCCAACCATGCCATATGAACAGTTAAAATAAGAAGAGAAAACCCTACGCAAACAGGGTCATCCCTTTCTTTCATGTAGACATCTATCTTTTATTTATTTTCTCAATTTTAATAAAACTAAAATCCCCACAGATAACAATGATAATACGATTGGTAATTGTGTTGTTTTATCAGATTCACCTGTGTTTGGCAATGCTTTTACAGTAGCGTTTGAAGTGACTGCTTTATCATGTTGTACAGCTGGCGTGACTGCTTTTGGATGACCCGGCTGATCATTATGCTTTTTGTCACTGTAATTTGCACGCTGCTTATCCTTGTTGTTTTTACTCTGTTGGTCATGATGATTTTGTTTGTCAGCATACATAAATTTAAACTCTGGTAAAGGCCCTTCATTTTCGACATAATCTTTGTGTGGATATACATTCGGTTCAACCAACGTGCCATCCGCTTTTCGAATATAATGATCTAACGGTGCTTGATTTGGATCAGATGAATCTTTCTTAGAGTCAACTTGAAATTTAAACTCTGGTAAAGGTCCTTCATTCTCTACATAATCTTTATGTGGGTACACGTTCGGTTCAACCAGTGTGCCATCTGCTTTTCGAATATAATGATCTAACGGCGTCTGATCTGAATTTTGATTCGTTTCACTTGATGACGTATTGTTTTGAATCGTTTCTGCGGCATATGATTCGTTACTTACAAAAAATGTTGCTAATAGCCCTAGACCAAGTACTGAAATTGTTTTCTTCATTAAAAAGACCTCCATTTTCTATTTTGTAGCATTAACATTAACATAGCCTAACCATTTATCACTTTTAATTGAGTATAAAGAATAATATTGTCTACCGTTTCCTAATGTGTAAATATATTTAGCAATAACCGGTTTGTTAACATATGCATCACTTTTCCCTTTTTTTGAATCGAAATAAAAACTATTCCATAAATCATATTTCTTCTTAGTAATTACTACTTTTTTGTTATAAGAAACAGCAGTAACATTGACTGAATGATTCATATTGCTATATCCTGCCCAAGTGCCATCTTTATTGTATAAAGAAAGGTATTTATTACCATTTGGATGATTATAGTAATATTTAGCATTATACACTTTCCCAAGTTTACCTTTGATTTCAGATTTTACTTTTAAAAATTGAAGATCTCCCCACAATTGTTGACCTTCTTTTGAAATAGAAACTTTTTTGTTATAAGTATGAGCCACAGGTGTCCCAATCCAATATTTTATATAATCTAGATATTGTGGAGTAATCCTTGTTCCAAAATTAAATGTTTTACCTCCGTTTGTATGAATTGCCACAAGCTTGTTGCTTTTAACATCCTATACACCACTACCACTTTGTCCTCCAGATGTATCGGCATCATAATAAACTCTATATTTATCCAAATTCATTATTTTACCAGTAGATCGCCACATATAATATTTTAAATCACTACTGTTTGTTCGATCCGTCTTATCATCAGGATAACCTGCTGTTGCAATTTTATCCCCTAAAGCAATAGTAGATGTTATCCCCAACGAGCCTGTTAAACTACCTAAATTTGTATCTAGTTTTATAGCCGCTAAATCATATTTACTATCTAGTGTACTGGTATAACCTTTAAGTACATACGTTTTTATACCTTTTGCAGAACCTCGAATGATATTTCCATATAACCCACTGTATACAGTTATTCTTTCTGCAATCTTTTTTCTTCCCTCATCATATACAACACGAGCTGCAGTTAGCACAGTATCTTTACTAACCATTACACCAGATGCAACATATCCTTCGTAATTTCCCTCTGAATTCTTCCATTCAACTTTTATAGCGACATTCTCTTTAATAGGAGACGAAGTAAATGAAGTGACTTTCTTCCTTTCGTCAGTACCGATAGCACTTTCGACATGAGGAAAAAAATCTCCATAGTTATCGGTATTATTAAAATTAACTTTACTTTGTGTTGATGCTTCTGTACTAGGCATAGGTAATATATCTCCTGGCATAGCAGAAATATCCGTAGCTTGTGACTCAATAATTCCATCATCAGCTATGAATTCTTCTGCATTTACATATGACGGAGTATACATACTAAGAAATAATACAATAAAAACAAGTTTTGTTACCTTTTTCATCTTATCTTCCTCACCCCTCCTTTATATATATATATATATATACTCAATAGCAATCAATAGTAATTTTTATGTTATTAAATTTTCTTGTATATTATAATGTCTTTTCTAGAAAACACTACAAAAGATATACACAATAGTATCTCAAAACAGCTATTTATCCTTCACTTACACGAAACCTATATCCCGATTGAGTCGACAAGAAAATTTAGACTTTGGCATATTTCACAAAGAAAATAAACAGGAATAATTTCACTACTTAATAGAAAAATAAAGATGATAAACATGAATAACAAAATAGGTGAATTATTTTATACTTGGGATAGATGACAACTTACCAAATAATATAATTAAATATCATTTGGTACCACGTCATTAATCGTGAACTAAGGCAAAGCAAGATAATTTCTGACTTCATTCTTATGTCATTGTAGAGAAACTGCCCGACCGCTCTCTTCTAATATGTATAAAAAGCATTGCGAAAGAACACATTAAAAAAGACCAAGCGCTAATGACACTTGATCTCTTTTGGATTTATTTGATATTCAATTTATTCTGCTTCAGGGAAATAACGCTTCACTTGTTCTACCACGTTATGACTCATCACAATTTTACCATAATCATTCAAATAAAATTCTGTTTTATCACTTGGTGCAGTAAACTCTAAAATTTGTCCATAATAGTCATGAATGTGCGTTTCTGCAACAGTCTCGTCAAAATGAACAACATAATAATACGTGTCATCTAGCATATAAAGCAAGTCTTCAAATTCTGTGAGACGCTGATCATTTCGATGTGCATAAGCAATCACATCTTCTAAATCTTCAAACTTAAAGATGGCCGTACGTGTCGTTGTACGGTTTTTGCTAGGACGTTTACGATATGACTGTTCTGAATCTTTATGGTTATCTGTTTCTTCATCTTTCAACGACTGCGACAACAATTCATTAAGTTGACTATCAAATTCATCAAAAGCGCTATCTTCTTCAGACATTTGCATTAAATCATCATTTTTAGATTTTGAAATGGTTACTTCGACACCTTTTTCGAAGGCATGTACTTGAATCCATAATGGCCCTTCAACTACAAAATCCTCTTCTTCGTTGACTTCTTCCATTACTGACCAGAAAAATTCTTCTCCGCGTTTACGATTCGTCCAAAGATCCTCACGTTTGAATCCTCGTGCTTCTATATCTGTATACGTAATAAAAAGTTTTACTGTCATGTCATCAATTCGTTCTATTCTCATATCATCTCACTCCTTACAGTCGATGAATAGTAATCCTATTGTATTAAACAACTTCCAAAAACTCAATCTATTTGTCTGTCTCATACAATCTTTCACGAATGTCCTATATTAAGTATAACACAATCTATTTATCGCACCACTTTTGTAGCTTTCTCTAGGCTATGTCTATTTTATGCCTAGACTGCACAGTGACGATATTGATGGAACAGGTCGTTTTAATTATAAGTAGGATGGGGTGATTGTTACATGGATAAAAACAGAAAAAGGACTGGAACGTCAATAGTTCTAGTCCTTTGCTATATAACTCACCATTACAATGGGAAGTCAATATGCTTAATCTACCATACGTTGCGCTTCTTGTAATTGGAACGTACGTACTTTACGTGGTAAGAAACGACGAATTTCATCTTCGTTATAGCCCACTTGTAATCGTTTATCATCTAAAATAATAGGTCGACGTAAAATACCAGGATTATCTTGAATAATCGCATATAAATCTTGAAGAGGCAATGCGTCGATGTCCACGTTTAATTTTTGGTAAGTTTTAGAACGTGTTGAGATAATTTCGTCCGTTCCATCTTCAGTCATTTTTAAAATTTGTTTAATTTCATCTAAAGTTAAATGTTCAGAAAAAATATTTCGCTCCGTATACGGAATGTCATGTTCTTGTAACCATGCTTTCGCTTTACGGCAAGATGTGCAACTTGGTGAAGTAAATAATGTTACCATACATCTCACTCTCCTAATTTAATGAAAATGAATTCATTGTAATTTAACGTTTCAAGATTGACTGCTCAAAGTGTGTTAAAACAATTCTAATCTTTACGTTTTCACTTCTAACGCTATGATTCTATTATACACCTTAAACATTAAAATTAAATGAGAAAAATGCAAAATAATCCAATGATTTCAATAATCAGACTTTAGTAGTAGTTTCGTCAATCTAATCATTACGTTCATCATATCATAACTTACAAACGATGAAAATACTGTTACAATAAGAGTATCGATTAAACACGAAAGAAAGTAGGCTATCCATTATGCAAACGTTATTTTCAGGAATTCAACCGAGTGGTATCCCCACAATCGGAAATTACATCGGTGCATTAAAGCAGTTCGTCGATATTCAAGATGAGTACGATTGTTATTTTTGTATCGTGGACCAACATGCGATTACAGTACCTCAAGATCGTTTAAAGCTTAGAAAACAAATTCGCCAGCTGGCAGCGATTTATCTTGCGACAGGGCTGAACCCAGAAAAAATCACTTTATTTATCCAATCAGAAGTGCCAGCGCATGCTCAAGCAGGATGGATGTTAACAACAATCTCTTCTATCGGTGAGCTTGAGCGTATGACACAATTTAAAGACAAATCTCAAAAACAAAGTGAAGGCATTCCAGCTGGATTACTCACTTACCCCCCATTAATGGCAGCGGATATCGTCTTGTATAACACTGACATCGTACCTGTTGGTGATGATCAAAAACAACATATCGAATTGACACGTAATTTAGTAGACCGCTTCAACAGTCGCTATAATGACGTTTTAACAAAGCCAGAGATTAAAATGCCAGAAGTTGGCGGTCGTGTGATGAGTTTACAAGACCCTACTAAGAAAATGAGCAAAAGTGATGACAATCCTAAAAACTTCATTTCTTTATTAGATGAGCCTAAAGTTGCTGCGAAAAAGATTAAAAGTGCCGTGACAGATTCGGATGGGATTATCAAATTCGATAAAGAGAACAAGCCAGGCATTACGAATTTATTGACGATTTATTCTAGCTTAACGGGTGAATCTATTGCGTTATTGGAAGACCGTTATGCAAATGAAGGTTACGGTAAGTTCAAAGCAGATTTAGCAGAAGTGGTTGAAAACTTCTTGACGGATTTCCAAGAGAAGTTCAATAGTTTTTATGAATCAGAGGAATTAGATAAGATTTTAGATGAAGGCCGCGACAAAGCACATCGCGCATCATTTAAAACATTGAAAAAAATGGAGAAAGCAATGGGGTTAGGACGTAAGCGATAAAGTGCATCTCTTGAATCCATATTAGTATTCCCCTCTTTCTTAAAAAGTAAAGTTGCAAGTCTATAGATTACTTCCTAGGTCTCGCGTTCCCAAGGGACTTGCCTTAACTAAATTTGGGAGCAGTACAGAAATCGCATGTGTCGCAAAGATTTCGTCGTACTGCCCCCGCAAGGCTGACTAGACTTCTCAAA
Organism: Staphylococcus pseudintermedius; assembly: GCF_001792775.2. Lineage (GTDB taxonomy): Bacteria > Bacillota > Bacilli > Staphylococcales > Staphylococcaceae > Staphylococcus > Staphylococcus pseudintermedius. Next base: position 19,285 of record NZ_MLGE02000009.1, on the reverse strand, counting down.
AGTATATGCATTGAGAAGTCAGACAGCTACTGCGTTAAACAGTAGCCACTATCAAAGTTAAATGACGTTATTTTGTTTTCAACTTCATCCCTCGGGAGCCTCGACCTAGTCGCTATCAGACTTACAACTGCTTTAATTTCAACATCTCTTTTTATTTCACATGCCTATTCCTTTGTTACTCTGCTTATTATCATAATGCCTTCACTTTTTTCTATCTTTAACAATTCATTTGATGTGCAGATAACTTTTTTAATTTATCTCAAGTTTATTGCTTTATCCTATGATTCATACTCGTTTATTCTCAAAGTTTTGTTCCTCTGTTTTTATAATTCTGACCATTTGCAACTTATTCCCACAAAAAAGCGTGTTACTGCATAGGATAAACCTAAACAATAACACACTTTTTAACTCATTCTTTCAATTACTTTTCTTTCTTCTTACCCGTTTCTCTGTCAATACTCTTATCGATATAAGCGTATTTTAACGAAGTATCTCCGCCAATATTATGATATTGTAAGTTTTTCACTTGTGGGTTCGTTAAATGTGCTTCACCTTTTTGATAAATTGGTGCGATAGGTGCTTCAGCTAATAAAAGTTCCTCAGCCTCCACTAAAGTTTGGTTACGCTTTTTAACATCACTTAACAACGGTCCATTCGCGTCTTTAATTTTTTGATCATATTCTTTATTACTCCAACCTGTGTTGTTTGATGAATTACCTGTAGTCATAATGTTGAGAAAAGTCATCGCATCTGGATAATCTGGCCCCCAACCTGAGATAGAAATTTCATATTTTCCACTTTGTTCACGAGCTATGCGTTGTTTAAATGGCAACTGTTGAATTTTGATTGTCACACCCGGTAAATTTTTCTCAATTTGCGCTTTAATAAACTCTGCTGAGATTTTGTTTGCTGGTGTATCATCTGTATTCATTTTAAACGTGAATTCACTTTGACCTAAAGCTTTCTTCGCTTTTTCATAGTTGGCTCTTGCTTCATCTGGATTGTACTTTAATGGTGACTTGATTTGTTCTGCATAATCTTTACCATCAGGAGCTTTTGCCGTTTCTTTTGATGTAAACCCATCGCTCGGTGCAGAACCATTGTTTAACACTGCATCAACATACGCTTGTTTATCAACCGCTTTTGCCAATGCCAGACGCATATCTTTATTTTTCAATGCAGGCACAGCATCTTGATTTAATTTCAAATAGAATGTCGCCGCAAGTAAACGTTTTTGTAATGCTGGTGTTCCTTTATATTTATCCACTTGTTCTGATGAAATTATCGTATCATCGACGGATTCTGTATCATAAAGTGACGCACCTGCTTGACCGTCTTTTAACACTTTATAGTTAATTTTGTCAAGTTTGACAACATCTTTATCCCAATATTTGTCGTTTTTAACTAATAAAATTTTATCTTCTACGGCCCATTGTTTCACTTTAAATGGTCCATTATACACGGCTTTTTCAGCAGTTGTACCGTAACGATCGCCGAATTTTTTCACGACTTTTTCATTTTGTGGTAAAAACGTACCGAACGCTAACATTTCTTTATAATATGGAATCGGTTTTTCCAATTCAAATTGTAAAGTGTAATCGTCTAGAGCCTTCACACCAAGTTCTGAAGGTTTCTTTTTACCCGTATTGATTTGTTCAGCATTTTTCAAATCATACATAATATATGCATATTCTGAAGCTGTATCTGGGTCTAATACACGACGCCATGCGAAGACGAAATCGTGTGCCGTTACAGGATCACCGTTCGACCATTTCGCATTTTTACGGAGTTCGATTGTCCATGTTTTGCCATCATCAGAAATTTTCGGTTGGCCTTTCGCAACACCCGGCTGTGCATTATCGTGACCATCCAATGTATATAAACCTTCATATACTTGGTTAAATTTGTCAAAACTAACAGAATCGGTCACTTTGGCTGTATCGAGTGAGGACATATCTTGCGCAATCACTTTACGAAATACTTGTCCTTCATCACTATAAATCCCACCGTTGTTACCACAAGCTGCTAATATAAGTACTGATAAAATAGATGTAATCAATAATTTAAATCTATGCTGCTTTTTCAATTGTGATTCCCCCTTCCCGTCTTTATACACCGACTGATTGGTGTTCCGTTTGATATTGTTTCAATTCTTCATCTGTCGCAAACACATAATGATCTTTCGCACACGCCACTAATCGACGTTGATCATTTTTCGTTTGATCCTCTTCGTAAGCGACACGTGTTCTTGTACGCTCACTGTCTGGATCAGGTTGTGGGACGGCAGACAATAAAGACTTCGTATAAGGGTGAATCGGATTATGATAGATTTCATCAGCAGGTCCGAGTTCTACAATTCGTCCAAGATGCATCACGGCAATTCTGTCCGAGATGTACTTCACCATTGATAAATCATGTGCAATAAACAAAAATGTGATATTGCGTTCACGTTGTAATTTTTGCATTAAGTTGACGACTTGTGCTTGAATCGATACGTCTAATGCTGAAATTGGTTCGTCTGCAATAATGAATTCTGGTTCCACCGCTAATGCACGGGCAATCCCGATACGTTGACGTTGACCTCCTGAGAATTCGTGCGGATAACGATTGGCATGACTTTTTCTTAATCCTACAGTTTCCAACAAATCATAGACACGCTTTTTACGATCTTTACTGTCTTTCGCTAAACCGTGAATATCAATTCCTTCCGCAACAATATCCATAACTTTTAAACGTGGATTCAGTGATGCGTATGGATCTTGGAAAATCATTTGAATCTTTTTGTTAAACTTCAATAAATCTTTACGTTTTTTAATTTCTTGAATGTTAACCCCTTCGTAAAGCACCTGTCCATCTGTCACATCGTTCAACTTGATGATTGCTTTACCTGTTGTCGATTTACCAGAACCTGATTCGCCTACAAGTCCGAAAGTTTCCCCTTTAAAAATTTTAAAAGAAATATCTTCAATCGCACGAACTTCATTGCGTTTGCCTTGATTGAAATATTGCTTCAAATTTTTCACTTCAACTAATACTTCTTTTTCATTCATTAAACGACACCCTTTCTACGCGTTCTGGTTTGGCAAAGTTGTTCGGCATTGGACGCTGCTTACGCTTTACCATTTCTGGCGGTTCAACTTCAGGTGCACGCTCATCTAACAACCATGAACGAACAAAATGTGTTGGCGACACTTTAAACCATGGCGGTGCCTCTTTGAAATCAATTGCCAACGCATACTCACTACGCGCCGCAAAGGCATCTCCTTTAGGTGGACGTGTTAAGTCTGGTGGTGATCCCGGAATCGCCATTAACGCCGTATCATCTGCCATTCCTAAATCTGGCATAGATGAAAGCAAGCCCCATGTGTAAGGGTGTTTTGGATCATAGAAAATTTCATTGACATCCCCAGTTTCAATCATTTGCCCACCGTACATCACTGCAACGCGATCTGCCACGTTCGCCACGACACCTAAATCATGTGTAATAAAAATAATAGACGTATCAATTTTTTGTTGAAGTTCTTTCATCAAGTCTAAAATTTGTGCTTGCATCGTAACATCAAGTGCCGTTGTTGGTTCATCGGCAATTAAGATTTTCGGTTCACATGCCAATGCCAGCGCAATCACGATACGTTGACGTTGACCACCTGAAAATTGATGTGGATATGCATTAAAACGCTCTTCCACATGCTTTAAGCCAACCAATTTTAATAACTCTATGGCACGTTTTTTCGCTTCAGCTTTACTTAATCCAATATGACGCACAATCGGTTCCATCACTTGTTTCCCAATTTTCATCGTTGGGTTGAGTGACGTCATCGGATCTTGGAAAATCATTGAAATTTCTTTCCCACGTAATTTCATGAGTTCCTTTTCCGATTTTTGTGTTAAATCTTCTCCGTTAAAAATAATACTACCGTTTTTAATGCGACCTGTTTGTCCTTGGAATAATTTCGTTATCGCTTTCGTTGTAACAGATTTCCCTGAACCTGACTCTCCAACGATGGCCAACGTTTCACCTTTATCCAAGTACAAATCAACGCCTCTCACCGCTTGCACTTCCCCTGCTTCAATATCAAAGGAGACATGCAAGTCATTGATTTCTAATACACGTTCAGACATTGTACATTCCTCCTTTACTTACGCATCTTAGGGTCAAATGCATCGCGTAGCCCATCACTAAAGAGATAGAAAAATAGAATTAATAAACTCAGTACCACCGCTGGAATGAATAGCTCATGCGGATGGATTAATAGCATTGCACGTCCTTCATTTACAAGTGAACCCAATGACGTTCTTGGTGCAGGTACCCCGATTCCAATAAAACTTAAAAATGCTTCAAAGAAAATTGCGTTCGGTACAGTAAACATCGAAGTTACAATAATTGCACCTAGCGTATTCGGTAAAATATGTTTAAAAATAAGTTTTAAATTCGATGAGCCTAATGTACGAGATGCTAAAACGAACTCTTGATTTTTTAATTTTAAGAATTCTCCACGTACAACACGGCTCATCCCAATCCAACCTGTGATGGTCATCGCTAAAATAATTGTCCAAATCGATGGTTCAAAAATTAAAACGAATAAAATCACGACAATTAACGTTGGAATTGAAGAAATAATTTCGATGATACGTTGCATGACATCGTCAACACGACCTCCAAAATAGCCAGAAATCGCACCGTAAATGACACCAATAAAGATATCTAATAACGCGGCCACAAGACCGATGAAGAGTGATACTTGTGTCCCTTGCCATGTACGCGTCCATAAATCACGTCCGAGTTGGTCTGTACCAAACCAGAAGTTTTCTGTCACGTGTGCTTTTTCATAGGCATTACCTTCGACACCTTGTCCATCAAACGGTAGAAATGGTACTTTATCTAATACTGCAATTTTCGCAGGTAAGTTTCGACGTTGTACATCTTGTTCTGCAAAATCATGGTCGTTGAGTAATGGTCCAATCAAAGCAAATAAAATGATAATCACAAGACCTATCATCCCAACGACAGCAAGTTTATTTCGCTTCAATTGTGCCCAAGCATCTTGCCAAAATGTGCGACCTTCACGTTGGAATTCTTGTTCTCCACTATCCGGTGTCCCTGTACGAATAAAATCTTCGTGCATAATTCCAGAGGTTTGCGCAACTGTCGCGCCTGAATGATCATCTTGTGGTAAATGACGTTCTTGATTTGACATTATTTTTTACCTCCTTGCAAGCGAATTCGTGGGTCAATTAAGCCATAAAGGACGTCCACAATGAAAATTGAAGCAATGAACAATGTACTGAACAACAATGTAATCGCCATAATCACTGAGAAGTCATTCGTCGTAATTGAACGCACAAACTGGTCACCAAGTCCTGGTACACCGAAGATATTTTCAATCGTTAATGTCCCAGTTAAAATACTCGCTAACATCGGTACAAGGATTGTGACAACTGGAATCAGTGCATTTCGTAGCGCGTGCCCAAATAATACTCTTGCCGTCGAATTCCCTTTTGCTCGAGCAAGTAATATATAATCAGAACTCAACACTTCAATCATTTCCGCTCGAATATATCGTGCTACTGTTGCCAAAACAACAGCTGATAATGCGAGAGATGGTAGGATTGCTGTAGATAACCCTTCCCACCCAGCTACCGGGAACCATTGTAAACGTACCGCAAACACGTATTGTAATAATACGGCTAATACGAATGACGGTACCGAAATGGCAATAACCGATATAAAGGTGGCGAGATAATCTACCCATGTGTTTTGTCGGGTCGCTGCAATCACCCCGAGTATCACCCCTAAAATGACACCAATCACCATCGCAAATAAGCCCATTTGAAACGACGGAACTAATCTCGGTTTAATAAGATCCCAAACAGGTTGGTTATCATATTGGAATGAGTTTCCAAAATCTCCTTTTACAACATTTTTCATATAATTGCCATACTGAACAGGCAGTGGATCATTTAATCCATATTTCTCATTCAAAATTGTTTTTTGTTGTTCACTTAACTTTTCATCGTTAAATGGCGAACCTGGCATTAATTTCATCAAGAAAAATGTAATGGTAACAATGATGAATAGAGAAATAACCATATACAGTAAACGCTTTAACGTATATCTAAGCATTGATTTTTACCCCCTACATGCTAATTAACATTCCCTTCTAAATTTTCAGAAATATTAATGCCATTATAGACTTTTCATAAAATTTAATCAATAACATTTTGATTTAACTCAACAAAGTTTTAGAAATTTTAGCTTTATACCTACTCTTTAGACAGGATATCAATTTTTAATGAACTAAGAATAAGATGTCAAAATGGACTATTTCCGTTACAATATGGGAGTAAATACAAAAAAGGACTGAAACGATGAAATACTTAAACAACAATGCGTTAATCTATATCTTATTCACACCTGTCGCAAGCCTTATCATTTGGCTCTTTTCGACACACACTTTTACACAATTAGTGAACATCTTTTTTACTATATCTATTTTAGTAGGCATTTTATTGTTCACACTATTAATCGTGCAAGAAGGGATACTCGATGTAACAAGCTATGGTTTCAGAAAGTTCCGCTACCAAATGATGCGTAAAAAAAATCGCTCACGTTTAGAAGATGATGAATTTTTTAATCCAAAAGCACCTAAAAAAGCACATCATTTTGTATCACCGTGGATTAAACCTGCTTTAATCATGCAGCTCGTTTACTTTTTATTAGCGATAATCATTGCATATTTAATTTAAAAATGTGTATGTGTTATACAAAAATGTTTCTTTAGCATGTATATGAAGTCTGATAATTCTGAAATGTCACTGTGACGCTTTACCACTGTGTCGTTATCCTTATCATACAAGTTCAAAGTATTTATTTAGTCAATAGAAATCTAGCGACACGTACTGTTTTGAGAGGTTTTCACCAGTACAACTACAACGTCGTGATTATTGATAGGCGGAATGTTTGTGATGACTTTCTACTATTATATAGTGATTTATTACTATTTCATTTTCAAAGTAGGCCCTCATGTAACCATCCAAATGTACTTCTAATGCAAACATTGCTGTATAACTATTCAAAGAAATAAAAATAACTTTAATCATGGTATAGCCCAAAAAGACGAGGCAATTTTGAAATGACCTCGTCTTTTTTGAAAAGTTATATACATGAATAAAGCGATGACACCTTCTATCATCATAGAGAGTATCATCGCTAAGTTCCATCAATCTATTCACTAAATTTCTTGAAAATGAGTACTGCATTGTGTCCACCAAAACCTAAACTGTTGCTCATCGCATATTCGATGTCGTGATCTACCGCAACATTTGGTGTAATATCTAAGTCAATTTCTGGATCTGGTGAATTTGCATGGATAGTCGGTGCGATTTTACTATCACGGATAGATAAAATAGAGAAAATCGCTTCGACACCGCCTGTTGCACCTAATAAGTGACCCGTCATTGATTTTGTAGAACTAATTTTGAGGTTATACGCTGCTTCACCAAACGTGTTTTTAACCGCTTGAATTTCAGATAAGTCGCCTACTGGTGTACTTGTACCGTGAGCATTGAGGTACTGGATGTCGCTCGGTTGGATACCTGCATCTTTAATCGCAGCTTCCATTGCACGAGAACCCCCTTCACCTTCTGGACCTGGCGCAGTAATATGATACGCATCACCTGTTGCACCGTAGCCGACAAGCTCAGCATAAATTTTCGCGCCACGTGCTTGTGCAGATGCTAATGATTCTAAAATTAAAATCCCTGCACCTTCACCCATCACAAAGCCGTCACGACCTTCTTGGAATGGACGACATGCTGTTTCGGTATCACCGTTTGTTGTTAATGCACGGCTCGCACTGAATCCTGCAATAGACATATGTGTGATTGGGGCTTCTGTTCCCCCTGCAATCATCACGTCTGCATCGCCACGTTCGATAATTTTAAATGCTTCACCAATAGAGTTCGTTGCGGTCGCACATGCTGTAACTGTTGCACCGTTTGGCCCTTTCGCACCTGTATCGATTGACACTTGTCCTGATGCCATGTCTGGAATTAACATCGGTACGAAGAAAGGACTAACGCGACGTGGTCCTTTCGCTTTCAATTGATCATATGCTTGTTCAAATGTTTCCATACCCCCGATGCCTGAACCGATCCAAACACCGACACGATTCGCATTCGTTTCGTCAATGGTAAGTCCTGAATCTGTTAATGCTTCACGTGATGCTACAACGGCATATTGTGTAAAACGCGCCATTTTACGTGCTTCTTTTTTAGGAATAAAGTCTTCTACATTAAAATCTTTCAGTTCTCCACCAATGTGCACTTGATAAGGTTCTGTATCGATTCTTGTAATTTTATCGATACCATTCACACCATTTAATGCATTTTCCCACATTGTCGGGACATCATTTCCGATTGGTGATAAGCCACCAAGACCTGTCACTACAACACGCTGTTTTTTTGTCATATTCATTTCCTCCTCTATTTATTTACCCCATCTGATGACGATTGAGCCCCAAGTCAGTCCTCCACCGAAGCCTACAAATACAACAACATCATCGTCTTTGATGCTTCCATTTTCCAATTCTTGTTTGACACTGAGCGGGATAGAAGCCGCTGATGTGTTACCATATTTATCTACTGAGACGCTCATTTTTTCTTTTGGTAAATTTAATCGTTGACGTGCTGACTCCATAATACGAATATTTGCTTGATGTGGAATAAACATATTAATATCATCTGGACCTAAATTCGCTTTTTCAACTGCACGTTGTGACGATTCACCCATCACACGTACCGCAAATTTGAAAACTTCGCGGCCATTCATACGAATAAAGTTTGTTTCTTGATCTTGGTAAAGGTATTTGCCACCCACACCATCTGAACCTAACTCATAGCTCAGAATACCACGATTTTCAGATACTTCGCCAATAATCACTGCACCGGCACCGTCTCCAAACAAAATAGCAGTTGAACGGTCATTTAAATCTGTAATTTTTGAAAGTTTATCTGCACCCACTACGAGCACATTTTGATATTCACCTGATAATACAAATGAACGCGCTGTAATGATACCATACATAAATCCAGAACATGCGGCTAATTGATCCATAGATGCAACTTTACCAAGTCCTAGTCGCTGTTGTAACATATTTGCCACTGTTGGAAAACGATGATCTCCAGTAGATGTTGCAACAATAACCATGTCTATGTCTTGTGCATCGATACCTGCATCTTCAATCGCACGAATACTTGCCTCATACGCTAAATCAGATGTATCTTGGTTCTCATCTGCCCATCTACGTTCTTTAATCCCAGTCATTTGTGAAATCCATTCGTCAGATGTATCTAGGTATGATTCAAAATATGCATTATCGATAACACGATCTGGGGCATATGCGCCAAATCCTTTAATACCTACATTCATGGTTTGAACACCTTCTTTTAAGTTTTTTAATACCAGGTATTAATTTAACATATTGTCACAAAAAAAGACAAGTGACATGCTAGGGATGGTATACAAAACATCTGAAGCATACTATAATAGAATTATCAATTAAATGGAGGCAATATACAATGAAATACTTCATCACATTGATTTGGGCTATTTTACTTGTAGAAATGATTAATTTCGTTTTAAATAGCTTGAGTGGTGGCGGTCCACTCAATGTTGTGACACCACTGTTTGTCGCTGTCATTATGGTGATTGCACTTGCATTGTTAGATGTTGCAACGACACCACCCAAACAATCACAAGAAACGAATGAGATTTGACATAGTATGCAATGTTGAAAAGGTTGGATGTTGAACAGAAGTTTTGTTCAATTTCTAGCCTTTTTACGTATTTCAAAGCGCTTGCCCATATGTAAAAAACTGACGAGACTTCAATCATGCCTCATCAGTTTTTTAGATTTTGGTAAAATTTACTTCATTTCATATGATTTTACTTTATTTGTTTTCGCATCAAAGTAACGTAATGACTGTTCACGACTTTGAATTTTTTTATTGTTTTCTAAACCGTAGTTATTGTCGTATAATGTCGCTTCCCAGCTACCATACATTGGGTTAGGGAAAATGATGTACTTGCTACCGAAATCATCTTCATGTTGCTTAACTAAAGCTTCACGTGATTTCGCTGTCGGTTGTTTAGGCTCATCAAAGTCAAGTAAGTTGTCGCCAAATAACATCACTAAATTGTAATCTGTACGTACTTTATCACGGCGTTCAGCTTTCCCTTTTTCTCCTTCTTTTTTCAATAACACATGCTTCTTGTCAGCTTGTGGTAACTTTTCATTTCTTAAATTTTTAATTGTCGCGTCTAAGTCCTTTTCATGCGAACGGTCTGAAACATAAAAAATTTCAACATCGTGGCGGTCTGCATATTGTAAAAACGACTTAGCCCCATAAACAGGTTTAGCTTGTGCAGATTGAACCCATTCATGCCAACCTTCTGGAAAAGCTTTACCTTTTAATGCACTCATGGCTTGATATGGAGAATTATCAAGAACGGTCTCATCAATATCAAGAACGATTGCTAACTTTTTACCACCATGATGGTTTTTAATTTTCTTACTTAATGTTTCTTTTGCTGTGTTATAGCCTTGTGCATATAATGCTTTTGCTTCTGCTGAGTTTTGATACCAAGCAACACTCATGATGTTTTGTTGGCCTAACATTTGAGCTGTTTGATCTTTTACTGCTGTCTTACTTTTCTCTGCTTGCTCAGTTTTAACTGCTTCATCGCCTGACGCATATGTCACAGTAGATACACTAGAAGAAACAATACCGAGTGCTAAAAGTGCTGCTGTTGTTTTTGACCACTTATTCAAATGATTCACCTTTTCTATGTATAATTTGCGAATTAGACTAATACGTTATTCACACATCTATATTAAAACTTTTTTTAATAAACCTCAATATTTCTATTAAGTTTTTTATATTTATTGCGATAAGAAGAAGTTATTACGCTTCAAAATTTTGGTTATATGGATAATAATATTTCTAGATCAAAAAATAAAGGTTTATTTTCAAATAAGATACGACGACTTTGAAACGGCACAGTACATGACGAATTTTTAGAATAACATCACAGTATTTGGCTTTGATATCAAAAATTCCCGCCCTTAAATTCATTTTAAATGAGAATTGGGGCGGGAATACAAATCAAATATTACAATCCATTTTCATTTTATTACATTAGTTTTCATGCTGTGTACGCTGAGGCTTTTCAACTTCAAAATGAATGTCGCCATCTTTCAAATCACCACGTACGATTGTGCCTTCTGGTAAGTTTTCTTTAATCATCATACGTGCAAGTGGTGTTTCGACATGTCGCTGCACGAAACGTTTAAGTGGACGTGCACCAAATTGGGGTTCGTAAGCTGTTTCACCCATCCATTTCGCCGCTTCATCCGAAATTTCTAACGTAATACGTTGATCCATTAAGCGGATATTCAAATTAATTAAGATTTTGTCAACAATCATTTGCATATCGTCGACAGTTAATGGTTTGAATAATACGATATCGTCCATACGGTTTAAAATTTCAGGTTTGAAGTATGCATTCAAACTGTTCATGACTGCTTTTTCTGTTGCGTCATCAATCTTGCCACTATCTTTCACATTTTCAAGTAAAATTTGTGAACCAATATTACTTGTCATGATGATAATTGTGTTTTTGAAATCAACGCTACGCCCTTTTGAATCTGTTAAGCGACCTTCGTCTAAAATTTGCAGTAATACGTTAAAGACATCTGTATGTGCTTTTTCTACTTCGTCTAACAAAATGACTGAATAAGGATTGCGTCTCACTGCTTCTGTTAATTGACCACCTTCATCGTGACCCACATAACCTGGAGGCGCTCCTATTAGACGAGAGACTGCGTGTTTTTCCATATATTCACTCATATCTATGCGAATCATATGTTTTTCAGAATCAAACAATGATGACGCTAATGATTTGGCTAATTCTGTTTTACCGACCCCTGTTGGCCCTAAAAATAGGAATGAACCAATAGGACGGTTCGGGTCTTTAATTCCTGCTCTCGCCCGTACAACCGCATCTGCTACTAAATCTACCGCACGATCTTGGCCTACAACACGCTCATGTAAAATATCGGATAAGTGTAATAATTTTTCACGTTCAGTTTCGACCAATTTTGACACAGGAATACCTGTCCACTGACTGACGATTTCACCGATTTCTTCGTCTGTCACGACTTCACGAATAATGCGGTCTGAGTCTGTACCTTTTTCTTCTTGGAATGCCGCTTCTAACGCTTTTAGTTCTTTTTCTAATTCTGGAATTTTACCGTGTTGAAGAATTGCTGCTTTTTCAAGGTCATAGTTGTTTTCTGCGTCTTCTAATGCTTTACGACTTTCATCAAGTTCTGCACGTTTTTCTTGCACTTTTGCAATTTTTTCTTTTTCATTTTCCACACGTGCTTGCAGTGCTGCTTGTTTTTCTTTTTCTTCAGCTAATTCTTCTTGCAATTCTTTCAAACGAATACGGCTTGCTTTATCGGACTCTTTTTTCAATGCATTTTCTTCAATTTCTAACTGCATCACACGACGATTCGCTTGGTCGAGTTCAGTTGGGTTTGAACCCATTTCTGTTCGAATCGTTGCTGAAGCTTGGTCCACTAAATCAATCGCTTTATCCGGTAAGAACCGATCTGTAATATAGCGATCTGACAATTCCGCTGCCGCAACGAGTGCGCGGTCTTGAATACGCACACCATGATGGACTTCATAACGTTCTTTCAAACCTCTTAAAATAGAAATCGTATCTTCAACAGTCGGTTCTGCAACCGCAACTTTTTGAAAACGACGCTCTAACGCAGAATCTTTTTCGATGTATTCACGATACTCATTTAATGTTGTCGCACCAATACAGTGAAGTTCACCTCTAGCTAACATCGGTTTCAGCATATTGCCGGCATCCATCGCACCGTCCGTTTTACCTGCACCGACCAACATATGAATTTCATCTATGAAGAGTAAAATACGGCCTTCTGATTCTTTCACTTCTTTTAATACCGCTTTGAGTCGTTCTTCAAATTCACCACGGTATTTCGCACCTGCAACGAGCGCACTCAAGTCTAATTCAAACACAGTCTTATCAAGCAATGAATCCGGCACATCTCTTTTCACGATACGTTGTGCCAATCCTTCAACAATCGCCGTTTTACCAACACCGGGTTCACCAATAAGTACAGGGTTGTTTTTCGTTTTTCGACTTAAAATACGAATCGTATTACGTATTTCTTCATCACGACCAATGACAGGGTCCATGTTACCTTTACGCACTTCTTCAACGAGGTCACGACCATATTTTGCTAATGCTTCGTAGTTTACTTCAGGGTTTTGTGTAGTCACATGATTCCCTCCTCTTATCTTTTTAATGATTTCAATGATGACCTCTTTTTTACCGTCAACATATCGTTTCGTCGTTTCATCAACATCGATGGCCGCACGTAAAACATGTTCCATCGAAATATATTGATCATCATATTCTTGCATGTAATTTTCAGCTTTAACGAATAAATTGTTCATTTGAGGCGACATATATTGCCCGTATTGGACGTTGTCACCTTTCACTGTTGGATAATTTTTTAGCTTGTCCTCATAGGCTTGATTTAAAGCATGCGTATCAATGTTTGCACGTTCTAAAATACTTTGAAATAAGCTTTCTGGTGCTTCAAGAACTGCTTTTAATACAGCCTCTACTTCTACATTTGTTAATTTGTACGTTTTCGCATGTTCAATTGCTTTTTGAAGTGCATTTTGAATCGCATGTGTCATTTGATTAATGTCCAAAATGTCTCACTCCTTTATTGGAATAGGTCGAATTGACTTTGACTTTCTTTGACCTTAATTCTATTATAAGTCCACATTCACTAAAAATCAATCGATAGCTTTGACTTTTTTTGACTATTTTTAAATACTCCCCCATATATTTAACCCCATACAGCTTTTTCAATCATTAAAAATAAGGACATCAAAGTTTTGGATGCTATTGATGAAATATTTTTGTTGAACTTGCCTTCCTTATGATTAATAGTTTTAGACTGCCATCATGGCCTCGCAATCTTATGGTAGAGATCATTATCAAAGTCATATTGTAGGTAATTATTCTAAATTAAAAGAGCAGCCTAATGAGAAAGCCCACAAGACTGCCGTAATAGCAAATATCCATTGCTTATTAAAAATCATTCACTATTTATTAGTCAATGATAAATGATATGATTATTAGAAAGCATCACACTAACGAAACCATATAATCGAATACATCCTAACACTTGATTCAAAAAAGTAAACATTGGACGATTGAGTTTAGTGATGTCAATTTTAATTCACACACCTTTGACAAATCATAGGAGAGAGACTGGGTAATCTTAATGACTTATTCCCCAATTATTTTCTTACTTATTCTTTTTCTTCGTACCGTGATTTTTTTCAATCGCTTGAATAATGCTGTTCGTTAATGCGCGTACACCTGGTGGCTGCAAATGAATACCATCCGGCGCAAAATATTCTGTATGGTTTTCAGAACGGCTATACCAATCAACTAACGTCACATTCGCTCGTTTTTTCGCGGCTTTCGCTAACACTTGATTCACATGTGACTCATAAGAACGTGGAACGCGCGTATTGACAAGATAAATATCGGCCTCGCCAAATTGTTCGAGCAAACTGTTCAACTGTTCTTCTGTAAAATCACCATTTGTCCCTAATTCAAGGACGACAATGTCATTTTTATCACGATAGCTTTGATATTGTCGTTTAGCAAGAGAAGTGGCTTCGACCAATTGACGTCCCACTTTACCGTTAATGTCTGCTTTAGGTACAAATGATCTAAAGTCATCGCCAATGTCTACCATCACGGAATCACCAATTAATAACGGCTTCCATGATGCATATTTTTGCTTATTCCCTTTCACGACAAAGCCATCAATTTTAAGTTGCGGTAACGGCAGTGGCTGGGTAATCAATTTATCAATTTCTTCGGTATTTACTTCTGTCACTCGCGTACTATTTTTTTGGGCGAAACGGTTAAAGCCCCCCACCATCACGAGTAACGTTGGAATGAGTAAAATAATCACTAACCATGTCCGTAAAACTTTTTGTGAACGCCAATTTTTCAAATGATTAAAGGCAAAAATGTTAAAGCCTTCTTTTCTAAATGGCTGTTCGATAAATTTATAAGAAAATTCCGCCATGAGCACCATTAATAAAATTTCAACGACATAAACTAAAGGTGGAATTTGGCCTTGCACGAACTGATGGTGAATTAACACAATAATCGGATAATGCCATAAATACAAACTATATGAACGACTACCAATAAAAGTAAAAACTTTGTTACCTAAAAACTTCGCAAAATACCCTGAAGGATGCACACTGCTCGCGATAACTAATAATGTGACCGTTGAAATGAGAAAAAATCCACCGTAATACAGGATACTATTCGTCTCAGATACGAACTTGAAACAAATGAACAAAATCGCCAAGCCGACGACACCCGCAGTATCGATCATCGTGCGCATTTGACGGTTCACTTTTGCTTTTAATTGAAATGGTGGCCAAACCAGTGCAAGCAATACCCCCATCAATAATGTTTGTATCCGTGTATCAGTACCAAAATAAACACGTGCAACATTTTCGTTCGGTACATATAACACCATCATCGCGATCATGGAGATGACGAGTAAAATTAAAAATATGATGCGTATTGATTTCAGACGACGTATAAAGCTTAACAAACTGAGTAACACAATCGGAAACACGAGATAAAATTGCTCTTCTATTGCTAATGACCATAAATGTTTTAATGGTTGTACTGCAAATTGTTCAAAGTAATCGACATTTTGCATGATGTACCACCAATTCGACACATAAAATATTGCCGCAATACTATCCGCACGTACTTTTTGAATTTCCGTAGGCATGAAAATTAAGCTCAGCACAATGACACCCATGACTAAAAAGAGCACTGCAGGAATCAGTCGTTTCACACGTCTTAGCCAAAATGACATCAATTTAATTTTTCCTGTATTATGATACTCTGTTAATAACAAACTCGTAATTAAATAACCAGAAATTACAAAAAATGTATCTACCCCTAGAAAGCCACCCGACAACCATTGGGGATTGAGATGATAGATAATGATTGCGATAACTGCAACCGCTCTAACACCGTCTAACCCAGGCATGTATCGCGGGTTGATAGGTTTTCTGTCTCGTTGATTAAAATTCCACACAAACATCATTCTTTCCAAATTTAATGTATTGATTATATATTGTATACTTTTGTTTTCATTCGTGCAATTATATTCGCAAAATTCATGTAAGCGTTTTATTACGTGTCTAAAATTTTTTTACATCGTTATAGCTACACTTCCAATGATGCTATTAAGCTGTCACTTCAAGGTGTCATGGGAGAGTGCAGTAAGTTGGTATGCTCCCCATAGGTAAATAAAAAGACCTTCAAAATTGCATTCACAATTGAGAAAGCCCCTTTAACTACTTCAAAATATTAGCTGATACCTAACGCAATTTTAGCATAACGTGACATCATGTCTTTGTTCCATGGTGGATTCCAAACGATGTTCACTTCGGTATCTTGAATCTCTGGAAGTTCTGCTAATACTGTTTTAACTTGGTCAACAATCTGCGGCCCTAATGGACAACCGATTGAAGTGAGTGTCATTTCTACAGTACATAAACCATCATCATCTAAATCAACTTTATATACAAGACCTAAGTTGACAATATCAATCCCTAATTCAGGGTCAATGACATTTTCAAGCGCGCCTAAAATACTATCTTTAAGTGCCTCTTCCATCCGTATCACCTCATTTTCAATTTCACTAGTAACAATATAACAAAATCCCCACTTTTCCACAATAAAATGCTATGATATGAATACACTGAAACTTGGTATTAAGGAGAGTATGAATGAAACAACATTTAATTTGTTTGGATTTAGATGGAACACTTTTAAATGATGAAAAAGAAATTCCAGAATATACATTTCGTGTGTTAAAAGCACTACAACAACAAGGGCATGCCATCATCATTGCAACAGGCCGCCCTTATCGTGCAAGTCAACGTTACTACAACGAGCTTGGATTGGATACGCCTATCGTTAACTTTAATGGCGCATTTGTTCATCACCCTTATGATGAGACATTCCCAGTTCAACACCATCGTTTAGATGAAGGACTTGCAACGAGCATTATTGAAACTTTGAAAAATATGAAAGTCAAAAATATGATTGCTGAAGTGAAAGATTGTGTCTTTTTAGACCAACCTGACCCTCGTCTTTTTGAAGGCTTTACCATGGGCAATCCTGTAACAAAAGTGGGCGATCTTCGCGAAAACTTAAATGAAGATCCGACTTCACTATTAATTGAAGCAGAAGAAGCCATGATTCCACGTGTGAAACAAGTGTTGACACGCTTCTATGCTGAAAATATTGAACATCGTCGTTGGGGCGCCCCTTTCCCTGTCATTGAAATTGTCAAAAAGGGCATCAGTAAAGCAGTCGGAATTGATATCGTGAAAGACTGTCTCCAAATCGAGCATGACCATATTATTGCATTTGGTGATGAAGATAATGATTTAGAAATGATTAAGTATGCGACTCATGGTATTGCAATGGGAAATGCCATCGATGAACTGAAACATGTCGCAAAAGAAACAACATTATCTAATAATGAAGACGGTATCGGGATTTATTTGAATCGTTTCTTTAATTTAAATATGCCTAAAGATAAATAAAAATAAGAGATAGAAAAAGGAGATATTAACATGAAGAAGCATATTATTGTCGTCGGTGCAGTAGCTGGTGGCGCAACAAGTGCAAGCCAAATTCGACGTTTAGACAAAGACAGCCGTATTACAGTGTATGAAAAAGATAGTTTTATGAGCTTTGCGAACTGTGGTTTACCTTATTACCTTGGAAATGTCATCGAAGAAAGAGACGATATTTTATCGACAAATCCAGAAAAGTTTAAAGCTTATAAAGACATTGACGTGAAAGTAAAACATGAAGTGCTCAAAATCGATGATAAAAAACAGACAGTGACAGTCAAAAACCATTTTACAGGTGAAACATTTGAAGACGCTTATGATGCTTTAGTATTGAGTCCTGGTGCACGTGCAAGTCAACTTAATTTCGATGTCCCACATCTTTTCACGTTACGAAATATGGATGATACTGACCAGATTGATACATATATCCGTCAGTACAATGTGAAAACTGTTTTAATTGTCGGTGCTGGGTACGTCAGCTTGGAAATGGTAGAAAATATGCATCATCGCGGTCTGCATCCAACACTCATTCACCGTTCTGAAGCAGTGAATAAACTGATGGATCAAGACATGAACAGTGTCATTTTTGATGCGTTGAACCAGTACAATATTCCATACCGTTTAAACGAAGAAATCAAGTCTATTGATGGGCATACAGTGACATTTACCTCAGGTGCTGTTGAAGACTATGATTTAATCATTGCTGGCGTGGGTGTTCGCCCTAACTCAGAGTTCATTCAAAATTCTGGTATTCAACTTGATGCAAAGGGCTATATCCCAGTCAATGACAAATTTGAAACGAATATTCCAAACATTTATGCGGTTGGTGATATTGTCACAAGCTTTTATCGTCACGTTGACCTCCCTGCACACGTACCACTCGCTTGGGGTGCACATCGCGGTGCAAGTATCATCGCTGAACAAATAGCAGGTCATCCAGAAGTGACATTTAAAGGTTACGTCGGTGCCAATATTGTTAAATTTTTCGATTACACCTTAGCAAGTACAGGAATCTCACCTCAAGAATTAAAAAACTTTGATTATCAAATGGTGGAAGTCAACCTTTATACACACGCTGGTTATTACCCTGGCAACAGTAAAGTCCATTTAAGAGCATACTTTGACAAAGAGACACGCCGCATTTTAAGAGCAGCCGCAGTGGGACAAAAAGATGTTGATAAGCGTATTGACGTCTTGACTATGGCATTAATGCATCAAGCAACAATTGACGAATTGACAGAATTTGAAGTTGCTTATGCGCCTCCATTTGCACACCCTAAAGATTTAATTAATATGTTAGGTTATAAAGCGCGCAATCTATAAGAATCGAGTAGGAGAATAGTCATTAATTGACTACTCGTCCTCTCACACCACCGAGCGTACGGTTCCGTACTCGGCGGTTCAATATCTTGCGTAAGCCAACTCTGCAAGCTGGGCTAATGGTATTAATCCCCACTTGTAGAGT
>NZ_MLGE02000008.1 GCF_001792775.2 Staphylococcus pseudintermedius | reverse complement strand
TATTAATCTGTATTTCAATTAATTTTTGGACATACTTGTGAGCTTTATTAACTGAAATGCCTTTATCAGTTGAATGAAGTACTTTTTCCACCAATTCATCATGAGTCAAAGTACTTACAAAATCAGGATGAGGAAATGCTTGAGCTATATTTAATGCGATTTTTGAATATCTGTTAGTAAATAGCTTTTCTAACCCTGGAAATGTTTGATGTAGTGTTTCGACTCACTCAACTTTGAGACGATTTTGGTTTATCTCCATTTCTAAGTGAAAGCGCGCACGTTCTCTCAGTTCAAAGTATATCTCTTCAGACTGACGTTGTACCTTTGAATCTTTCATTCTAAAGGCAAGAAGTGCAAGTTTATGTGCGTCTGACTTATCTGTTTTCCATGATCTTAATGAGCTCGTTTTGAACTTGGCTTCTAGGGGATTCATTTCTAAGTAATCTATTTTGTGAATTTCACAAAAGCGTTTCATGCCTCTTGAATAAATACCTGTTGATTCAAAGAGGATAAATAGAGAATCAAGATGCTTGATGTAATTTTTAAGATAACGATAGCCATTTTGATTATTTTGAATGACCATTTCTTTAACCAAAACTTCATCCTTATAATGTGCGACCACACTTTCTGACTTACTTATATCAATACCTAAACAGTTGATAAAAATCATACCTTTCTTTATTGAATTGAGAAATCTTTAACTTTACTTAGCCTTTTTCATTTCATTTTCCTATACACGGTTTCTAGAACCCAACATACTTCAATCGAATTTCAAAAGGAGAGTAAAGCTGATCAGTTTTTTTACGGATTCAAAGATCCACGGGACTGCGCGATCTACTTCTCTCTACAACTATAAAAAATAGCTGTGAAGAAATCTATCGTCATAAATTTCTTCACAGCTAATCTTAGTATGTTTGTTTTTAATACAATAAGTTAAAAAATACAACTAAATAAGATGTTAATATTTAGTTAAGAATTATTAATGAGTAGTTTATGTTAATTGCTGTTTCAAGCATATATCATGGTACATGTAATCCCAAAAAGAAAGAAGGAATTTGTTATGAACATGAAAATGGCATTAGTTTCAGGTGCTTTAGCGACAACATTTTTGCTAGGTGCTTGTGGTAACGACAACGCAGATAAAGCAAAAGAGGACAACAAAGCTGAATCTTCAATGCACGACAAAAAAGCGAATGAGTCTAAAGTAGATAATTCAAAAGTAATGAAAACAGGCACATTCAAAGGTGAAAACAACGAAATGGTAAAAGGTAAAGCTGAGATTAAAGATGGTAAGTTGATGTTAACTGACTACGAATCATCAAAAGGTCCAGATTTACATGTTTACTTAACAAAAGGTAATGTCATCAAAAACGGTGTGAAGTTAGATGCAGTTAAATATAACGAAGCAACTCAAACTTTCGACCTTAAAGATGTCAATGCAGCAGACTATGATACAGTAACAATTTACTGTGACAAAGCACACGTTATTTTTGGTTCTGCGGAACTTAAATAGTTAGACGGAATCGACATCATGAAGAAAGGAGAGTAACATATGGCGATAGCTTATAAAGTCTTAATTTTGATTATTCGCTTAGGATCAGGTTTTTATATCCTGATGCAAGGCTTTGAAAAACTAACGGGTGGTTTTGCGATTGATGGACTTGTTTCAGTAATCCGTGACAACCAAGATTCCCCACAATGGTATAAGACATTCTTTGAGTTTGCAGTTGCAAACCACCTGGAGCTTTTCAAATGGATGGTTCAAATAGGTGAGATTGCAATTGGTTTAGGTCTCATTTTAGGTGTTTTCTCATATACTGCGAGTTTCTTTGGTGTGTTTGTTATGTTAAATTATATTTTAGCTGATATGATTTTTACGTACCCACTTCAATTGTTGTTTTTCATTATTCTATTAATGAATAGAGAAACATTAGCATCATTGAGTTTAAATCATTTCATCAAACGTAAAAATATAAGGAATGATGAACATGACGCACATACTCATAGTTGACGACGAGCAAGACATCCGAGAAATCTGTAAAACCTATTTTGAATACGAAGGCTACCACGTTTCCACAGCATCAAATGGCAAAGAGACACTCGATTTATTAAATACGAATGTTGATGTTATGGTAATTGATATTATGATGCCTGAGATGAATGGATATGAAGTGGTACGCGAGATGAAAAATCAAGGACTCGATATCCCATATGTTTACTTAACTGCGAAGACAAGCGAACAAGACACCATATTCGGTTTAATGTTAGGGGCAGATGATTACGTCAAGAAACCCTTCAGTCCCCGTGAGTTAGTTATACGAGTGAAAAATTTAATGAATCGTGTCAACGTCACAAGTCCTTCAACACAAGAAACGATTCATTGTGGCAGACTCGTATTAAATAACTTAAACAAAACCGTAGAATTAGAAGGGGAAGTGATCCCTTTTCGCATCAAAGAGTTCGAATTGCTATGGTACTTTGCAAACCATGAATCAGTCGCTTTGTCCAAAACAGATTTGCTAGAACAAGTTTGGGGTTACGAGTATTACGAAGACATGAATACCCTAAATGTCCATGTTCATCGTATACGCGAAAAACTAGAGAAATATGGCTACGATGACTATATCATTGCAACGGTATGGGGATTGGGCTATAAATTTCAGAGGCAGCTTTAAATGACGATACGCAAGCAATTAATTTATTCGTTTATCGTCACAATTATCACAACGACCTTTTTATTCTATACGCTATATAAATTGATGTGGTTTGATGGACCGTTAACGATTCTATTAACGCTATGTTCATTTCTTTCTGGTATGATGACACTCATTATCGGTATCTTTTTTACAGTCCCCATGATTAAAAAGATAGAAAGGCTGAACCACAAAACTCAAAAAATAGCGAATGGCCAATTTGAAACAGAAAAGACAAAAATACATGCCCCAAAAGAAATACAACAATTGAGTGAATCTTTTGATCAAATGGTCGATAAAATTCAAGAGCAAATGAATCTTATCAAAGAAGAGCAAGAAGAAAAGATGAATTTAGTTCAAAATCTTGCCCATGATTTAAAAACACCCTTAGCAAGTATTAAGTCCTATTCAGAAGGATTGCGAGACGGCATTATCCATAGTGAATGTGATACGAAGAAAGCATACAGCATTCTTATAAGTCAGTCTGATCGGTTGTCGAGAATGTTCGACGATTTGACAGACGTCATCACAGTCAACCACCAAGAAAGCGAACAAACACTCATTCATATGGATCAATTGCTTATCCCAATATTTGAAATTTATTCACAAAAATTACACCATGAAAACAGACAGCTTGATGTAGAAATAGATCCTAATATCAAACCTTTTATTCAAGACCAACGCGCGATAGAACGTATCCTCATGAACTTCATCGATAACGCGCTGAAATTTTCTGACCACGGTTCGCCCTTAGCCGTGAAGGTCTTTGAAGAAAATGATGAAATTGCCATCTCCGTCATTGATCAAGGTATGGGTATTATGGAATCAGATATCAAAAATATATTTGAACGAACTTTTCGCGTAGAAAGTTCTCGACATAAAGATACAGGTGGTTCTGGTCTTGGTTTATATATTGCTAAAACTTTAGCGCATCAAATGGATGGGCATATCGAAGTGAGTAGCACATATGGTCAAGGGACAGCAATCACATTATACTTCCCTCCAAAAGTATGTTAAATATAAATAATAATTCTCAAACTCAGTACTTCTCAAACCTTTCATAAATTATATAGATAGATATTACAGGCGTTAGGCATAGTCCTAGCGTCTTTTTTGATGGATGGAAAGCTAAACGTTCAGAAATATAGCTTTCTCTCTTCACATTCTTTCATCTCACCTCCGTCTCTTTTTTGTTGCAATTGCACATCTCTCTTATACTGTTTCACCACTTTAAAAATGCCCATAAATAGGTGTTATTTCTTGATGATTTCTTTCTTTATTTCAATTTCCTATATGTTCAAACTTATCCATTTTTATATTAATCATGATTTTATGTTTTTGAAACCGCTTTGATTATGAATCGTTTAAGGTTTTAATAAAGACAACTACAGTGTGGTGCAAAGATGCGCGTGTAGTGAGTTCTGTCGTTTCCTTCGAGCTGCATATGCAAAATTTCGTTTTGAGAACTGAAGTGAATTGCACATCTATAAAACGACTGGAGCTATTACAATGATGACATAGGAGGTTGAACGTTGCTAACGAACAGACAATTTGAAATTTTAAACAAAGTTATCAAAGCTCAAGATTTCATTTCCATTGCTGAATTGGCAAATGAATTTGAACGCTCCGAAAGAACGATTCAATATGATATTGAGTACATTGAGTTTATGAAGGAAGCATTACAATTACAAATTCAAAGGAGTAAAAGTAACGGCATTAAAATTGAGTGTGAAAATTTCAGTGCAATTCGGCAGATGAATCGTGCGACTTTTCCAGATGTGCATTTTACGAAAAGTGAACGGCATTTACAAATTTTATTACATCTGTTTGAAGCGAAAGCACCTGTTAATTCTCGGATGTTATCTACTTTGGTTAATGTGTCGCGACGTACGATTGTAGATGATTTGAAAGATGTGACAGAGTGGCTTCAAGCGCAGGCGTTAACTTTACGTTATATGAAAAATAAAGGGTTTGTCATTGATGGAGATGAAGGGAGTTATCGCAAGGCTTATGGTCTCATTATTCACGATTATGTAAAGTCGACAAATGAATTAGTACGCAAGACATTATTTGAAAATGAAGATATGCAGTGGATGCGACAAATGGTCATTCGTACGTTAGAAGAAAAGGGGTATCCACTCTTTCAAATTGCGCTTGATGGATTAGTGATTCATTTGCTCATTGCGATACAGCGTGTTAAAAAACAATTTACGATGGAACCGCCGACAGAAGCACTCACAGCATTGATAGAGACGGATGCATTCCGAGTTGCTCAAGCGATTGCAGTCGAAGTCGAACAACATGATGACATTACGTTTCCGATATCAGAAACGATGTTCATAGCACTTCATTTATTGAGTGCTAAAAAGTTAAAAATTGAAAATGATCATGTTGGCACTGAAGAACTTAAAATTCTCATTCACCAATTTGTCGAAAGGATGAGTGCGAGCTTGGGCATTGATTTGATTAGAGACACGAAATTGCTCAATAATCTCTATCTACATTTGGCTCCTGCACTCAATCGGTTAACATATCGTTTCGTTCAACATAATCCTATTAAACAAGAAATTTATACTCAGTACATGGAAATAACAGAAGTGATTACCGACAATATTTGGATTTTTGAAGAATTATACGAGGTTGAATTTACAGATGATGAAATGGCATATTTAACACTTCATGTCGCTTCGGCAATTGAAAGATTGACACAGCATAGAGGTCGAAAAATCAAAATTGTATTATTGTGTGGCTCTGGTATTGGAACGTCACAATTATTAAAAGAGAAGTTACGAAAAATTTACCCAGAGTTTGATATTTTAAATGCTTATTCGTTGTATCAAATTGATGAAACACAGTTGAAAAAACGTTACGTCGATTATGTCATTACGACAGTACCAATCGAATTGGAATCCATTGAATGTATTAAAGTGACACCTTTTTTGGACGAGAAAGATAGAGAAAAACTTAATGACATCATTAATAAAGAACGGGAACGCTTTGTACATCATCTATCAAGACGAGGCTTGCAATTGAAACAAGTGATGAAATCTGAATTTTTGGGATCGATTCACCAAAAGATGTCTCGAAATGAAGCGATTGCTGAAGTGATGCGACCGCTAGAGCAAGCAGGCATGATTCATGCACAGTACAAAAAAGAAATTATCAATAAGTTGGATGAGTTTGGGGCATATATGGTCATCAGTCCGCATATTGCGTTACTTCACGGCAGTACAGAATTTGCGTTGAAGGGAGTAGGCATGACATTGTTTCATTTTGAACAAGGTGTCTACTTTGGACATGAGCGATTTGATCCGGTCAAGGTGATGATTGGTTTAGCGACCGATGAACCGCAAAAACATTTAACTGCTTTGAAAGAACTGAGTGACATATTGATGGATGACACCATGCGTGTCCAACTCTTAAATGGAGATTTGACGGGATTGAAAAATAAATTAGCGTGTTTGTAAAGGAGGCCGAATATGTCCTTAGAAATGCTGACAGAAGATAAGATCAATGTGAAAGAATGTGTGGCATCGTGGGAGGAAGCAATTAAAGAAGCGTCTCAACCCCTCGTAGAACAAGAGTATATTAGTCAAAGTTATATCGACGCGATGATAGATAGTGTATATCGACATGGTCCCTATATTGTCATTGCCCCGGAGATTGCGATTGCCCATGCGCGTCCGAATGGTAACGTGAACAAAGTCGGGATCAGTTTGTTGAAGCTCAATCAGCATATCAATTTTGGTGAAAAGAGCCACTATGCCAGCTTAGTTTTTGTATTTAGTGCAGTGGATACGCATTCACATTTGGATATTTTACAGAGTTTGGCACAGATTTTAGGAGATGTAGCAATAGTAAAAAATTTAATTCAAAGTCAAAATGAAAAGGAAATCTTATCAATTATCAAAGGGGTAGAGCAAAGATGAAAATTTTAGTGGTATGTGGTCACGGATTAGGAAGTAGTTTTATGGTAGAAATGAATGTCCAAGAAGTGTTAAAACAGTTGACGCTAAAAGATGCTGTCGATGTTGAACATAGTGACATTATGAGTGCAAGTCCTGAAATGGCTGATTTGTTTATTTGTGGACGTGACTTAGAAGAAAATGCGGCACGACTCGGGGATGTGCTCATTTTAGACAATATTTTAGATAAGGCAGAGTTAGAAGGAAAACTAATAGATAAATTCGAGACGTTAGATGTCATTTAAAAATAAGGAGTGTTGTCTATGCAAACGATACTTGATTTAATAGTTGATGTACTGAGCCAGCCTGCGATACTTGTTGCTTTAATTGCATTCATCGGCTTAGTTGTACAGAAAAAGCCAGTGTCAGTAGTGACATCCGGAACAATTAAAACGATTCTAGGTTTTTTAGTATTAAGTGCTGGCGCCGGTGTGGTTGTGCAATCATTAGAACCATTCGGAAAGATTTTCCAACATGCATTCGGAGTCCAAGGGGTCGTTCCAAACAATGAAGCGATTATTTCGATAGCTTTAGAAAAATATGGGACAACTGCAGCACTCATTATGGTATTTGGCATGTTAGTGAACATTTTAATTGCGCGCGTATCGAATTTGAAGTTTATTTTCTTAACTGGGCATCATACGTTTTATATGGCCGCATTTTTAGCCATTATTTTAACGGTAGGGCATATTAAAGGTGTGTTAACGGTTATATTAGGTGCATTAATTTTAGGATTGATTATGGCTGTATTTCCAGCATTAGCACAACCGACGATGCGTAAAATCACTGGTAATGATCAAGTCGCATTAGGCCATTTTGGGACAGTGAGTTATTGGGCAGCAGGTGAAGTAGGAAAGTTATTTAAAGGCCATTCTAAATCGACGGAAGAGATTAACTTTCCCAAAGGTTTGAGCTTTTTACGAGAAAGTACGATTAGTATTTCGTTAACAATGATTTTGCTGTATCTCATTGCGAGTTTATTTGCTGGTGTCGGTTATGTACACGATGAAATTAGTAAAGATCAAAACTTTATCGTTTTTTCACTCATTCAAGGGGTTACATTTGCGGCAGGGGTGTTTATCATTTTAACGGGCGTCCGCTTGATTTTGGCCGAAATTGTACCTGCATTTAAAGGTATTTCAGAAAAGTTGGTTCCGCATTCGAAGCCAGCATTAGATTGTCCGATTGTATTCCCTTATGCGCAAAATGCAGTATTGATTGGGTTTTTCGTTAGCTTTTTAACAGGTGTACTTGGTATGTTTGTGATGTTTTTAATTGGTGGTGTAGTGATTTTACCGGGTGTTGTCCCACACTTCTTCTTAGGTGCGACTTCAGGTGTGTTTGGTAATGCACGCGGTGGCATTAAAGGGGCTGTTGCAGGGTCAGCATTAAATGGTCTACTGATCACGTTTTTACCATTACTCTTCTTACCGTTTTTAGGAGATTTAGGACTCGCTTCAACGACCTTCTCAGATACTGACTTTTTAGTTGTTGGCATTGTATTTGGTAATATCGTCAAATATTTAGGCATTGTGGGTCTGGTCATAGGTATTATCATTGTAGCTGCCGTCGCGATTGTATTACAAAAGCGCGGTCGTACAGTTTCAGAAGCGACAAAGTCTTAATGAATCTGCATTTAAAATAAACTTGCACCTTTCTTAAAGAGACGCTATAATAGTGTCATAAGATTTCACACATGTACTACACCAAACCCCCTCACTCTGGACCAGTGAGGGGGTTTTTATGGTGTGGCTACAATCGCCTATTTTTGTCTCTGTTGTCTTTTTTGTGTAGCCAATAGGCAAATAAAGCAACAGTACAGCCACTTAAAGTAGTAGCTATATAGTGAAAAAAGATTTCACACATATGTCTACACCTCCCTTCTATGCCAAAATGACACCTAAAGGATAGGCGATACCCTATTATATAACATTATAAATGCAAAAATAAAGTTATAATATAAAAATAATCGTTTATTGTTTTTCTGCTGATGAATGGTTCTCTGTTTTTTTAAAAGTCAATCTCACATCGCGTGATACTTCAATTGTTCGACGTTCATTGACGTCACTTTTAAAAATTTTGTGATAAGCGCCTAGAAACATATGAGAGTAAATTTAGTTTTCATCAATAGAGTTGCATTTTTATAAAGAAAGGTTATAATAAAGATGTAAAATTTTACAATAGGTTTACACCTCACTTCCTCACTGTACCAGAGTGAGAGGGGTTTTTAATGGTGTGGCTACAATCGCCTATTTTTTTACCGTTATTTTTATTTCATAGCCAATGGACAATCAAAGCAATGGTACACCTACTGAGAACAGTGAGTGTGTATTGCTTTAAGATTTCACACACGACCCCTTCACTTTTTATTCAAAGTGAGGGGTTTTTATTATCGCTTATTTCTCATCTGACTCGTTTCTCACAATGCGATAATACATAGAGATATTCCTCATATTTAAAATCCATCCCCAGCAAATCTAACGACGATACACGTGATTTAACTAAAAACAATCGTACGATGAAGTTCCTTTTGACACCTTCTATCTCACAACGCTTTGTTCACATAATGTTAAAAAAGAAATGACAAATCGGTTAATGATTCAGATATCATTTGAAAATCACTATATATGGTGTTTATGATTGTTTATAGACACTACATATAGAAAAGAGTGATATTTTGACACAACTTGAAAAACAATTAACAGGTTTAATGACAAAAGATCCAACGATTGTAAATGAAAATGCTAATAAGGATAGTGAGACTTTTTCAACAATGCGCGATTTAACGGCAGGTGTCGTTTCAAAATCATACGCGTTACAACATTTATTACCCCCGCATGTTGCGATGGCGCATCAAAAAGGAGAAATTCACTTCCATGATTTAGATTACCATCCATTCCAACCGCTAACGAACTGTTGTCTCATCGATGCGAAAGGAATGATGGCACATGGTTTTCAAATTGGGAACGCACAAGTGACATCTCCAAAGTCAATTCAAACTGCCGCGGCCCAACTTGTTCAAATTATTGCGAATGTGTCTAGCAGTCAGTACGGTGGTTGCACGATTGATCGTGTTGATGAATTATTGAGTCATTATGCAAAGTTTAATGAAGAGAAACATCGTGAGGTTGCACGTGAGTTTGTTAAGAGTGATCAAATTGATGACTATGTAGATAAACGGGTAACCCAAGATATTGCAGATGCGGTCGAAAGTTTAGAATATGAAATTAATACGCTCTATACTTCAAATGGTCAGACGCCGTTCGTTACATTAGGGTTTGGATTAGGCATAGATGAGCTTAGTCGCAAAGTACAAACAGCAATTTTAAAGACACGGATTAAAGGACTCGGTAAAGACCGCATTACAGCGATATTTCCAAAACTCGTGTTTTCCATTAAAAAAGGGACTAATTTTGCACCAGAAGACCCGAATTATGACATCAAACAGTTGGCGTTACAATGTGCGATGAAGCGGATGTATCCAGATATTTTGAATTACGATAAAACTGTAGAACTTTTAGGTGACTTTAAAGCGCCAATGGGATGTCGCTCATTTTTACCTGCATGGCAAAATGCACAAGGTGAGTTTGAAAATAATGGGCGCTGTAATTTAGGCGTGGTCACGCTAAACATTCCACGTATAGCGATTGAGTCGGCTGGTGATATGACGCGTTTTTGGGATTTGTTTGATGAGCGGATGCAAGTCCTACACGATGCGCTCGTTTATCGTATCGAGCGTGTGAAAGAAGCTGTACCGAACAATGCACCAATATTATACAAACGTGGCGCTTTCAAACACCGAATTAATGAAGAAGATCCGGTCGATACATTTTTCAACCAACGACGCGCAACGATTTCGATGGGCTATATTGGATTATATGAAGCAGCGACTGTGTTCTTTGGTCCAAATTGGGAGACGAATCCTGAAGCGAAAGATTTTACATTAAATATTTTAAAACAAATGAAAAATTATCAACTTGAATGGACAGATCAATATGATGTATGGTTTAGCATCTATAGTACGCCTAGCGAGTCGTTGACGGACCGTTTTTGTCGCTTGGATCGAGAAGCATTTGGTGACATACCAGATATTACAGATAAAGGTTATTACCAAAATTCTTTTCACTACGATGTGCGTAAAGATGTCACACCCTTTGAAAAGTTAGATTTTGAGAAAGACTACCCTTATTTAGCATCGGGTGGCTATATCCACTACTGTGAATACCCTAAATTAGATCATAATGTGAAAGCGCTCGAAACTGTATGGGATTATGCGTATGACCGAGTGAGTTATTTAGGGACTAACATTCCGATTGACCATTGCTATGATTGCGGTTTTGAAGGTGATTTTGATACGACTGAGACAGGTTATCGTTGTCCGGAATGTGGCAATCAAAATCCAGAAACGGTGGATGTGGTGAAGCGGACATGTGGTTATCTTGGTAATCCTGTGCAACGTCCGACGATTGAAGGCCGCCATAAAGAAATGTGTGCACGAGTCAAACATCTGAAGGTACGTCAATCATGAGTGTATTAGATGTAAGCACTGGTGCCGGTTATATTGCGAAAATCGAATACCAAAGTTTTGTCGATGGTGAAGGTGTCCGATGTAGTGTTTATGTCTCTGGTTGTCCATTTCAATGTCAAGGTTGCTACAATAAAGCAGCCCAACATTTTCGCTATGGTGAAGCAATGACGCATACGGTGATGGAAGAAGTGCTTGATGCGTGTGCGCCAGAATATATAGCTGGATTAAGTATTTTAGGAGGCGAACCTTTTTGCAATTTGAAAGTTGTTGCGCCACTTGTTCAAGCTTTTCGTGCACGATACGGTCGTGAAAAGTCATTATGGATATGGACGGGATATTTATTCGAATATTTATGGCGTGCTAATGACCAACGGACAGAGATCATAAAACAAACTGATGTGATTGTAGACGGCATGTTCATGCAAAAATTATATCAACCTAATTTGCCCTATAAAGGGTCATTAAACCAACGTGTCATTGATGTTCATCAATTTATTAAAACTGAGATGATGAGCCAGTCGATTTACATTGAATAAACAGATGCGTGCTGATTCTCATAAATATAATTTTTCGAATTTTTGCAACTTGCAAGAAAATTCGGATTTGTATTATTGACATCGTTAAGGATGTTAGATAGACTTGTTGTAACATTAAAAGCCAGTAAAACACCCGCAAGGTTATTGCATTGGCCGTTCTATTTTCGCGATACATCTTGCATTTTAACAATTGAATCATACTTATCAAGATTGGTGGAGGGACAGGCCCTTTGAAACCAGGCAACCTATTCAGTTAGGTGCTAATTCCTGCAGGTGATTTTACCTGAGAGATAAGTCTTCTAGTAAAAGTCTATCTTTATCAGGTAGGCTTTTATTTTTTATGATTAGGAGGAATGTCAAATGAGAAGTGATTTTAAATTTGAAACGTTGCAATTGCACTCAGGACAAGAAGTCGACGAAAGTAGCCATTCACGTGCTTTACCAATTTATCAAACGACATCTTTTACTTTTGACGATACAGCACATGCGGCGAATTTATTCGGTTTAGATGAACTTGGAAATATTTACACACGTCTGATGAATCCTACAACGAACGTTCTTGAAACACGGGTAACCGAACTTGAAGGGGGTGTCGCTGGTGTAGCGGTTGCTTCAGGTATGGCAGCGATTACTTATGCGATTCAAGCTGTCGCGCAAAAGGGTGATCATATCGTAGCAAGTTCTACATTATATGGCGGGACACATACACTGTTCACACATACGTTACCGAAATATGGGATTGATGTCACATTAGTCGATACGACAGAAGTTAGTCATATAGAAAATGCGCTTCAAGACAATACGAAGGCCTTATTTGTAGAAACGATTGGTAATCCAGAAGGTAATGTTGAGGATTTTGATGCACTTGTAACAATTACAAAAGCACAAGGTATTCCACTTATTGTTGATAATACATTCGCGACGCCTTATCTTTCACGTCCGATTGAACATGGCGCGAACATTGTTGTTCACTCTGCAACCAAATTTATTGGTGGACACGGAACATCAATGGGCGGGGTCATTGTTGATGCAGGTAATTTTAATTGGGATAATGGCAAGTTTCCAGGATTAAGTGACCCCGATCCATCTTATCATGGTTTAGTATTCAGTGAAAAGTTTGGTGAAGCCGCACTTGCTTTTAAAATTCGAACAACAATATTAAGAGATACAGGAGCAGCAATCTCACCATTTAATGCATTTTTACTAACGCAAGGATTAGAGACGCTTTCATTACGGTTAGAACGTCATGTAGAAAATGCTGAAAAAGTTGCACAATATCTTGAAAAGCATGACAAAGTCGCATGGGTTAAATATGCTGGCTTGCCAACGAGTGAGTATTATGCGTTAAAAGAGAAGTATTTACCAAAAGGCGCAAGTTCCATCTTTACCTTTGGTGTCAAAGGTGGATACGAAGCTGGCAAAAAATTTATTGAAGGCTTAGAATTATTTTCTTTGTTAGCGAATGTAGGAGACGCCAAATCGCTTGTCATCCACCCCGCATCAACGACACATCAACAATTGACGGAGGCAGAACAAACAGCAGCAGGTATTGCCCCTGAAACGATTCGGCTTTCTATAGGCCTTGAGCATATCGATGATATTATTGCGGATTTGGAAAAAGGCTTTGCTAAACTTTAATTTTAAACGTCGCATAAAATAAAGGGAAATTCATGATACGGTAGATTGAAATGAATGCTTTTAAACAATGAAACTTCATATGGAAGATGCAGTTGTTCTACCGCCATGATTTTACCTTTCATTAATTAAAAAGTATCCCCATGAATATACATCATCGTCTTATCAAGAGAGATGGAGGGACTGGCCCAATGAAATCTCGGCAACAGGAATTGATTCACTGTGCCAATTCCAGTAGCACAATTGCTAGAAGATAAGTCAACTTTCACTATGCCTTATCTTCCTATTTTTAGGAGGTAATGTTCATGACACGAAAACAAATTCATTTTAACGGATTCGTCCAAAACTCTCCCGCTCCCCATGCTGCAGGTTTATGGAAACACCCAAAAGATAAAGGAGCGACACACCACAATTTAAAATATTGGACGAATATAGCTCAAACTTTAGAACGTGGTTTATTTGATGGTATTTTTATTGCTGATGTATTAGGTACTTATAGTGTTTATAATCAGTCCCATGACGCCGCAGTGAAACACGCAGTTCAACTCCCCGCACACGACCCTATCCCACTCGTTTCTGCTATTGCAGCAGTAACAGAGCATATTGGTATTGCACCTACTGTTTCTACTACTTATGCACAACCGTATAAACTAGCCCGTCAATTGTCTACACTCGATCATCTGACAAATGGTCGATTAGGTTGGAATGTTGTGACGTCTTATTTAGAAAGCGAGGCAGTGAACTTAGGCTTAAAAGAACGCTTGCCTAAAGCGTTACGTTACAGCCGTGCTGATGAATTCTTGCAAGTGAGTTATCAGCTGTGGGAAGACAGTTGGGAGGACGATGCAGTTGTTAAAACGCGTGAGACAGATACGTATGCTGATCCTTCCAAAGTTCATGCGATTCACCATAAAGGTACATTTTTCGATATACCTGGACCGCATCTTGTAGAGCCTTCCCCTCAAAGAACACCTGTTTTATTTCAAGCTGGTGCCTCCGAAAAAGGTAAAACGTTTGCTGCAAAGCATGCAGAGGCTGTGTTTACTAAACATACCTCTATTGAATCGTTACGAGCATATGTCACAGACATTCGTACAAGGGCACAACAATTTGGCCGTAATGGTGAAGATATCCTTGTTTTTCCAATGGTTTTGCCTATTATCGGTGAAACTGAAGAAGAGGCTTATGAAAAATATGAAGCACTGCAAAATGAAGTCAGTTATGAAGGTTCAGTCGCATTGTTAAGCGGACATACGGGTATTGATTTTTCTCAGTATGATCCAGATGAATATATCGAAAATATAGAAACAGAAGCGATGCAAGGCAATCTTAATTTGTATACAAAAGATCCACATCGAAAATGGACATTGCGAGAAGCGGTGAAAAATCACGGGTTAGGTAATGGAACGGTTAAGTTCATTGGCACACCAACACAAATTGCTGATCAATTGGAATTGTGGGCGAATGAAGGCGGTGCAGACGGTTTTAATATTGCACAAGCCTATTCTCCAGGTACGTTTGAAGAATTTGTGGACTTCATCATCCCTGAATTACAAAAAAGAGGTATATATCGTACAGAATATGAAGGTGAAACTTTACGTGAAAACATGTTTGGCAAAGGCCATACGAAAGTGAAACCGACACATCCCGCGCGAAATAAAAAAGTCAATTTAGTACAAATATAGGGGGATGATTATGAATGACGTTAA
This sequence comes from Staphylococcus pseudintermedius, assembly GCF_001792775.2. Taxonomy (GTDB): domain Bacteria; phylum Bacillota; class Bacilli; order Staphylococcales; family Staphylococcaceae; genus Staphylococcus; species Staphylococcus pseudintermedius. The sequence goes on along the minus strand of NZ_MLGE02000008.1, from coordinate 66,045 downwards.
AGTGTATACATGGATAGGCTTTATTGTTTTTATGGCGCTCATGATTACGGTAGGTTTTGTCAGTTCTAGAAAGATGAAAAGTATTTCAGATTTTGCGACGGGCTTTGGAAGGATTGGACCACGTACGCTAGGCTTGTCTTTTGCAGCGACGTATTTAAGTGCTGCAACCTTTCTAGGTTATCCAGGATGGTCGTATACGTGGGGCCTCAATAATTTATGGTTATTTTTAGCGATGTTTATCGGTGGACCTACAGGCGTTTTAATGGTCGCTAAAAGAGTCAGATCATTAAACACAACACAACAATCCCTCTCACTACCAGATTGGTTGGGCGATTTTTATGACAGTTCTATTTTACGTGTTGGGACAGCTATGATCTTATTATTTAATATTTTCTATATCGCAAGTCAGCTTGTCGCAGGCGCTTTGATTTTTAAATATTTACTCGGTATGAGTTACTTTTCAAGTTTAATTGTTATCACAGTCATTGTTGTGCTTTATGTATACGTAGGTGGTGCACTTGCAGATATTTATACAGATGCCTTACAAGTTATCATGATGGCAGTAGCTGGTCTCACCATTTTTATCTCTGGCATTGTGCTATTTTGGAAGGGGAGCATCCATGATACGTTTTCGGGTATTGTACAAAACTTAAACCACCAAAATCATTACTTAGTCCAAGTTTTTAATCCTGACTCTGTTCACTTTCACTCTTTTACAATGGTTATCGGCGCGATTATTATTCAATGGGCTTTTGCATCAGCGCCCCACTTATTTAACAAAGTTTTAGGTTTAAAAAGTGAAAAAGATTTAGGACACATGATTCGAACTTATATTTTTGTAATGTCAATCTGTTTACTTGTTCTTTTTGGCGGTATTTTCAGTCGTGTGGCATTAGGTGGGCAAGTTGAGAGTTCAGATTTAGCCCTATTACAATATATTGAGTGGGCATTCCCTGCTGGCATTGTTGCTTTATTCGGTGTCGTTATATTGGCAGCAGCCATGTCAACTACAGATGGTTTGTTTGTTTCAATTTCTACAGTGTTTGCGAATGATTTATTTTTAAAACTGATTGTCAAACAGAAGTGGGTGAGTCTTGAAGAAGAGAAAGCCAATCGAATTGCTTTTCGCATTAGTCGTGTTTCTGTGCCGGTTGTAGGACTTTTATCGTTTTTATTAGTTTTGAAGCCACCGCTCTATATGAGTGACTTCATGTGGATTGGGATTTCGGGTATTGCAGCCGGTACAATGGGTCCTATTTTGCATGCGGTATATGCGAAACGAAAAGCACCTGGCCGTGCAGCAGAACTATCGATGGTTGTAGGCTTAGTTTCCTATCTCGTTATTTATTTTGGTGGTGTCATCCCAAGTACAATGTCTGCTGGTGCTATCGCAACAATATTAGGTATATTGACAATTACAGTGATGTCATCTGTCATGCACCATCGTGCTAGCCAACTTTCTGTAGATAAGGGGGAAGCATAATGTTTGTAAATGAAATGTTATCCATTTGGCTATATGGTTATATAGGGATATTTGTTGGACTACTTCTCGCATTAAAATGGGGTTACTCAAATCATGACGAAAAGGAGAATGATTAATGCCAATAATTAAAATTGATTTGATTAAAGGAAAAAGCAAAGATTATATTAAGGAGGTTTTGGATATTTCATATGAAGTGATGCTAGAAGCCTTTCATGCACCAGTAGGGGATCGCTATCAAATTGTGACACAACACGAAGCGTATGAGATGCAAATCTTAGATACAGGTTTAGGCGTAGAACGGACGACGGATGTGTTAGTTTTTACACTTATCACGCGCCCAAGAACGCAAGAACAAAAAACGATTTTTTATCGCAAGCTAGTAGAAATGTTACATCTAAAATTAGGCATTCGAAAAGAAGACGTACTCATTACTCTTGTAGAAAACACAGATGAGAATTGGAGCTTTTTCAATGGGGAGGCGCAATTCTTGAATGGAGACTTATAATATGACAAGAAAAATATCATCTAAAATCTCTCTGCTCTCTTGAGTTGTATTGATTGGTAAAAGAGTTCAGTGGTAAGCATATAAATTCATCAACACTGCAAATTATATGGTTGAGTAAGAAAAATTAGTAGTCTACAACTAAGCAAACGTTAAATGCCAACAAACGTATTCAGACAACACATAGCGATGAACTGTAAAATCTGATGATTAGAAAAGATTTTACAGTTCTTTTTATAGAATCTCAGGTGCTTTTCACTCTAATCACTGCCGTCATGAGGTCTGAAATCATAGTCGTTAAGCATCGTATTAAGTGCATAGAGAAAAGTTCGTTATAATAGTGAAAAAGACGAAAGATGTGTTCAAAATGAAAAAAATAATGATTGTGAATACGAGTTATGATCAATTTGATGGCTTTGATTTACCAACAGGTTTATGGTTAAGCGAACTTGTGCATTTTTATGATGTATTCCAAAATAATCCGAATTATCAATTGGATATATACAATATCAACGGAGGTGAAACGCCAATAGATCCTGTCAGTATGAATAAAGTGACGTTAGATCGTTTGACCAAAAAATATTATGAAGATGAAACTTTTATGCGAAAATTACACGATTCACCATCCGTTGATGAAGCAGATGTGACACAGTATGATGTGATTTATTTTACCGGTGGCCATGGTGTGATGTATGACTTCCGAGGACATGATACGATTGCCCGTGCGGTAAACGACATTTACGATCGTGGGGGTCTCGTTTCTTCAGTTTGTCATGGTGCGAGTGCTTTACTTGAAATTAAGCGCCCAAACGATCATTTTCTTATAGAAGGTCAGAAGTTGACAGGTTTCTCAAATCGAGAAGAAAGTATAGCGCGACGTAAAAAACAAGTACCATATCAGTTAGAAACCGCATTAAAAGAAAAAGGCGCACTTTACCAAAAAAGCATCATACCATTAAAAAGCTTTGTCGTTGAAGAGGAACAATTAATTACAGGACAAAACCCAGCGTCAGCACGTGATGTAGGTGAAGCAATTAAACTCAGATTAGATGTGAAGTGAAAACAAAAAAATTAGAATAGGACTTAAAGAGTTGAGGTGAAATAAAAGAGCCACTCAAACGGCTTTTTATTTCACTTTTTTAGTATCTTGTCGTAAAAATATGACCATCCTAACCTGTGATGATTTTAATGAAAAAGATACACTTTAAACACAATACATCTTGCAATTTCTCATTTTTAGAAAATAATGATTTTAAAAATGCATATTGCGCTTATGAAATGTTTAGCGTATAATTTTAAATCGAAATCATTACTATTTTAGGAGGAGACCACATCATGAAAAAAAGTTTCAAATTATTAGCGACTGTGGTATTGTCGGGTTCTATGTTAGCGGCTTGTGGTCAAGGTGACGATAAAGCATCATCAAACGACCAATTAAAAGTAACAACGACGGTTTTCCCATTACAATCGTTTGTTAAACAAATTGGTGGTGAGCATGTTGAAGTAGATTCTATTTATCCGAAAGGGGCAGACTTGCATAGCTTTGAGCCGACACAAAAAGATATTATCGATGCAAGCAAGTCTGATTTATTCATTTATACTGGTGATGATCTAGACCCTGTAGCGAAAAAAGTAGCAAATGCGATTAAGAAAGATGATCATAAATTATCATTAGAAAGTAGTTTAGATAAAGCCACTTTATTAACAGACCAACATGAACATGGTGAGCACGAAGAACATGGTGAGCACGAAGAACATGGTGAACATGAAGAACACGGTGAGCATGAAGAACATGGTGAGCATGAAGAACACGGTGAACATGAAGAGCATGGGGAAGAGGGACACAAGCACAGTGAAGCGCATGATGAACATGAGCACCACCATCATCATGGGGGTTATGATCCACACGTATGGTTAGATCCACAATTAGATAAAAAATTCGTATCTGCAATTCGTGATGATTTAAGCAAACGTGACCCTAAACATAAAGCAGAATATGATAAAAATGCAGACAAAGTATTAAAAGATTTAGACAGCATTGATAAAGAGTTAAAAGATGTGACAAAAGATCATCAAGGTCATGCGGTATTTATTTCACATGAATCATTAGGTTATTTAGCTGATCGTTATGGTTTTGTACAAAAAGGCGTTCAAAGTTTAAATGCTGAAGACCCATCACAAAAAGAATTGACTGAAATTGTGAAAGAAATTAATGAAACGGGTGCGAAATATATTCTTTACGAAGAAAACGTTGCAAACAAGGTGACAGATACGATTCGTAAAGAAACAGATGCGAAACCATTGAAATTTAATAATATGGAAGCTGTATCTAAAGACCAAGCGAAAGATGCTACTTATCAATCATTGATGAAAGAAAATGTGAAAAACATTGAAAAAGCGCTCAACGACAAAATTAAAGTAGAAGACGATAAAGCAGCAAATAAACACAGCAAAGCGATTCAAGATGGCTATTTCAAAGACGATCAAGTGAAAGATCGTGATTTATCTGACTATGCTGGTGAATGGCAATCAGTTTATCCATTATTAAAAGATGGTACGCTCGATGAAGTTTTTGAACATAAAGCAGAAGACAAAGGTGACAAATCTGCAAAAGAGTACAAAGCTTATTATGATAAAGGTTACAAAACTGATGTAGAAAAGATTAAGATTACAGATAATCAAATTACTTTTACAAAGAATGGTAAGTCTATGACAGGCACATATACGTATGATGGTAAAGACATTTTGCAATATGAGGGTGGCAACCGTGGTGTGCGTTATACTTTCAAACTTGAAGGTGACGCGTCAGAAGGATTACCAAAATATGTACAATTTAGCGATCATAACATTGCGCCTACGAAAACAGGACATTTCCATATCTTTACAGGAAATGACCGTGAGAAAGTATTGAAAGAGTTAGAGAATTGGCCAACATATTATCCAGCTAATCTTACAAAAGAACAAGTTAAAGATGAAATGTTAGAGCATTAATATGATTTAATAAAAGAACCGGACGAGACGTGTATCTCTTCTGGTTCTTTTGATGTTTGAGGTGGTTGGGTTGCTTCTACATTGAGCAACAAGAAAGACTGATTGTTTAACGTAGGCCGCTTCTTCTCTATCGTTTAATTTTATGCTTTTTTGGCTCGAATAGCTCTGTTGGATTGACTGCATATTAACAAGCCGCTATCCATTTTTTCATTATGAAAATATCATCCTGCTTTTTCTGTATGTAACTGTATCAAATTTTAAAATTGATAGGATGAAATACAAGATAATTTGAATATAGCAATAATCTTTTAAAACGGATGTCATACACTGAAAATGAGATGGCAGAGCGCGTTAATGCGTGTGAGTATATTTTGAATTGTAGCCAATTTGTAAAATAAAAATATGGATAACGTCATCATTTCAACATTAAGCAAAATGAGCGCTATCCATAATTGAGTTTTAGGGATGAGTTAAAAACTGAGCCATACCACTTAGACTTTATTGACTGATGCGTCGTAAATGGCATCAATCGTTTGGCCTAATAAGCGATCAAATTCTTCGTCAGATTGGCTCACACGTAAGTCATTAATTAATGCACGTGAGAAACTTGCGATCAAGCCGTGATTTGTTTTTAAGAACTCATTCGCTTTTTCAAGGCTGTAACCACCTGATAATGCCACCACACGAACTACATTTGGATGGTTGATTAATGATTGATATTGATTTTTTTGAGTTGGAATGGTAATCTTTAACATCACATAATCTTCAGAACCAAGTTTGTCTAATTGTTTTTGAATAGATTCAGCTAAATAAGCTTCAATTTCGGCTTTTTGTTCTGCATCAATATTCACTTCAGGCTCGATGATTGGCACGAGACCTTTTGAAATAATTTGGCGTGCAATCCCAAATTGTTGTTCAACAACAGCGTCGATACCTTCTTTATTGAATTCTAAAATGTTAGAACGCATTTTTGTACCGAAGATTTTGTGTTCATTCGCACGATCTAATAAGCTGTCTAATTCAGGAATAGGCTTCATGAGTTGAACGCCATTTTCTTTATCTTCAAGCCCTTTATCTACTTTTAAGAAAGGCACAATACCTTTGTCAGCTAAATATTCACCAGTGTGCTTACCTTCTACTTCACGATCCATCGTTTGTTCGAATAAAATCGCACCAAGCACTTTATCTGCAGTAAATGACGGAGAAGTCACAATACGCGTACGCATGTCATGAACGAGGTTGAACATTTCGTCATCATTAGTGTATTGATCTTCTGAAACACCGTAGCCACGTAACGCTTTAGGTGTACTACCACCACTTTGGTCAAGGGCTGCGATAAAACCATTTCCATTTTTAATTTTATCAAATTGTTCTTGATTCATACTGACTTTCCTCCTTGAAACATTTTTCTACATCTAGTATGACGAATTATGATAACAGATTCAAATGAAATGAGAAATCTAAAAATTGAAAAAAGTAGCGATAAAACGCTGTCATAGTAGGCACCAGAGGATTTTGTCTATAAAGTGAACATTTTGAAGAAAGGTAAATGTGAGGAAATAAAAAACCACTGCACCACGCATTGTTGGAATATGCATGGTACAGCAGCGGATACATGGCTGACGTCTAAAATTGCGCATTTCATTTAATTCAAGACAAGTCATCTGACATTGATGATGGAATAAATTTTGAATACTTTCACTGCATCGATTTTGGTGGAAACTCATCTTTCTTATGATTTATTTGCTAAGGCGTCATATGATATCGTGTCAAACACTTAATGTTTGTTTATTCAGGGAAATATGGAATAAACAATGGTTCAACGGTTGGACAGATTACTGAGAAACCGTCAAAACTTTGGAATGATGCACGCGCAGCTACAACGTTAAAGCTCATCACTTTTCCAACGATATGATGGTGCTCTGAAACGAAATAGGCGCTAAACCCAGGCGGATGAATACCACTCAGCTCATGGGGTGTAAATAGAACTAAAATAGTGCCTTTGATTTCACGAATTGTACGTTCAACTTCGGATAAAGTAATCGGTTGTATGTGTTGAGATGATGGTTCGATGACTGGGTGTTTTTCATAAATGCTGAGATGTAAATCACTCAAGTCACCGTGTATTCTTGTTATGGAAAACAACTGATTGCTTTCGAACTTTTGTTTGATTCTTTCAAAAACATAGGTATGATGCATGTCAGTGATGTCAAAAGTCAATTGAGCACGGTCACGGTAAATGGCGCCATACGGTACTTTCTCTCTACCATTAAGTCCGTGATGCTCATCAAACTGATTCATATGAACGGGCTGACCATCAATAATCACAAAATCGCCATCTGCATGATTCAATGTGCCGAAGCCATAATCACCGTAACGTAACAGTTCAGCAATCGTGACTTCACTCTCTAGGTGACCTTCTAATAATGATTTCATCGTGCCAACTTGATGAATATAGTGACGATATTCTTTCATTGGATCAGCCTCCTTTTTATTTCTCAATACAATCTGAAATATCGCAGACTTCCTATTTTAATACTGTGCCTCATTGGCCAAAGATAGCAAAGCGCTTCGTCGACGAATAAGATTTTAAAATATATTTTGTTGCTTGCTATGTAAAGAGTATAAACGCCGGCAGTAAAAAAATCAACATAATTTTCTGAAAAAAATGACATAAATTTTCTGGCAATGGCATAATGCGCTGATTATCAGGCTTTTAATGTCAAAATTTGAACTAAAAATTATATACATTTCTGTAGTTGTGTGAACCATTTTCATGCGTCGAGTGTACAAAATCCAACGCAATATGTTTTAACCGCTTCATATGAATTTCAACAGTGAGATTTTAGAGAGAGTAAAAAATAATAAAGTATAAAAAGGTAAGTATGTTGACCTATTGGGGTAAAAAAAGAGGAACGCCTTGGCCAACATACTTACCTCATTCAAGATGGTTAAAATGTCGTTGATTATTTCACGTGTTTCATTTCTAATTCATGAATCAAGTGCGTCAGCATTTCGTTATTCGGTGTAGCAATACCGAGCTCACGACCGTACTTTGCGATTTGACCGTTCAAGTAGTCGATTTCTGTATAGCGCCCGTTGTACAAATCTTGATGCATCGAAGGATAGTGTAAACCTTGTGCTTCATTTGGATACGCCGCTTCAATTTTATCAAGCAATGCTGCTGCACTTAATGAGACACCTCGCGCTTCTGCAACTGCGACAATTTCTCCAATGAGAGGTTCGACAATGTCACGTGCTTTTTCATATTGACTGAATTCATTAATGGTTTTGTCTAAAATCGTACAGAGCGGGTTTAAAACACTGTTTAATGTCGCTTTACTCCAAATTGACTTAAATACATTGTCACTAATTTTAGCGTTTAATTTTGCATCATTAAACACTTGATTAATACGTTCTGTACGTTCATCCGCTTGACCATCAGCACGTTGGAATTCAATAGAACCTTGTCCTTCTAATAACAATTGACCTGGTCCACGCAAACCAGCTGTCCACATTGTTACTGCTAAGAAAATTTGTGTTTTTGGAACGATAGCAGAGAGACGATCGCCATGACCTAAACCATTCATCATAGACAATAGAGCGGTATCTTCATTGATTGCTTTGTTGTCGTATAGTGTACGTAACATTTGTTTAGCTTGCATTGATTTCGTCAAAATAATCACTAAATCAAATGTTTCGTTTACTTGGTGTGGCAAAACAGCAGGAATCTCTAGCGTGTAAGTATCGGTTTCTGTTTGGATTTCAAGTCCTTTTTCATTGATTGTATTCACATGTTCTTCCCACATATCAATCAATTTCACATCATAGCCGGCTTCTTTAATTTGGCTCCCGATACGTCCACCCATAGCCCCTGCACCAGCAATAGCAATTTTTTTCATAAAACAATGCCTCCTTATATAAAATTAGTTACAACTTAAGTTTAGATTTCACTTTTTGTATCCGTCAATAAAAAGTTACAGAGACTTTCGAAAATTAGTATTATATGTGATGAAATATTGAAATTTGCTACAAGAAAGCCCAATGTGTAGATTAACGCATTCAGTTCAATGCCTTTGTTCAGTATTTCGGATAAAACGATAATTTTTAGGATATTAAGCGCTTTCATCAGGTGCTATAGTGAAGTCAAATGAAGACAGAGGTGAACCACATGAACTTTTTCGACATTCAAAAGATCCCTAACAAAGGGATTTCGCTTTCAATGCAACGTAAACTTTGGCTACGTTATTTCTTGCAAGCTTTCTTCGTTGTGTTTTTCGCTTACATGGCGATGTACTTGATTCGTAATAACTTTAAGGCGGCGCAACCTTTACTTAAAGAAGAGATTGGATTGACGACGTTACAACTCGGGTATATCGGTTTAGCATTCAGTATTACATATGGATTAGGGAAGACATTACTCGGCTATTTTGTAGATGGTCGTAATACGAAAAAAATCATTTCCTTTTTACTTGTTTTATCTGCAACAGTCGTTTTAATTATGGGATTTGTATTAAGTTACTTCGGTTCTGTAATGGGCTTATTAATTGTTTTATGGGGATTAAATGGGATATTCCAATCGGTCGGTGGGCCAGCAAGTTACTCAACGATATCACGCTGGGCACCACGTACAAAGCGCGGTCGTTATTTAGGTTTCTGGAATACATCACATAATATTGGTGGTGCCATTGCAGGGGGTCTTGCGTTATGGGGAGCGAACGTTTTCTTCCATGGTAGTGTCATTGGAATGTTTGTGTTCCCATCAGTCATCGCGTTGATAATTGGGATAGCGACACTCTTTATCGGTAAGGATGATCCTGAAGAACTCGGTTGGAATCGTGCAGAAGAGATTTGGGAAGAGCCTGTCGAACAAGAAAATATTGATGCACAAGACATGACGAAATGGCAAATTTTCACGAAATATATTTTAAAGAATCCTGTGATTTGGATTTTGTGTGTATCTAACGTATTTGTTTATATCGTAAGAATTGGTATCGACAACTGGGCGCCATTGTACGTATCGGAATACCTTCATTTTGATAAGGCAGATGCGGTAAATACGATATTTTACTTTGAAATTGGCGCATTAGTCGCAAGTTTATTATGGGGTTATGTGTCGGATTTACTCAAAGGACGTCGTGCCGTTGTAGCAATCGGATGTATGTTTTTAATTACATTTGTTGTGCATTTCTACACTCATGCAACAAGTGTGACAATGGTTAACGTTTCATTATTCGCTTTAGGTGCACTTATTTTCGGACCGCAATTATTAATTGGTGTTGCATTAACAGGCTTTGTACCTAAAAATGCGATTAGTGTAGCGAATGGGATGACCGGCTCATTTGCGTATTTATTTGGTGATTCAATGGCGAAAGTTGGACTTGCAGCGATTGCAGATCCTCAGCGCAACGGATTAACAGTATTTGGTTATACATTAAGTGGTTGGACAGATGTCTTTATCGTCTTTTATGCCGCACTCTTTATAGGTATTATTCTACTCGGTTTTGTTGCTTATTTTGAAGAAAAGAAAATTAGAAGTTTAAATATTTAATGTACAATTGGGAGGCTTAGACGTTCAATCGTCTAAGCCCCTTAGTTTTTTTGATTAATAGATGTGCTTTTACATAACTTTACATGTTTAATCTGACAGAAGTTAGCCTGCATTCGAGTCACGACGAATCACTTATAAAAAGTTTTGTGCAAGTAGATGTCATCAGTGAATGAAGTGGTGAACCATACTCGGTGTTCATACCTTATTTTGAATTCACGTATTCTCGTGGTGACATTTTCAAATACTTTTTAAAATGATAACTGAAACTTTTGTAATCAGAAAAACCGACTTTATGGGCAATTTCATAATGTTTATCCCCACTTTGCAACAATGACATCGCTTGATAAATCCGATAACGATTTAAATAATCTAACATCGTAATTCCGACATGGTTTTTAAAAATCCGCATCAAATAAGATTCACTCACGCCGAGCTCTGTGGTTAATGCATTACTTTGCCATTTTTGATCATAATGATGATGGATATGTTGAACAACGTAATTGACGTAATAGTCAGGATACTCTAATTTCATTAACGGTTGAAATATAGGTAATGTTGTCGTCATTGTTGTTTTTTGCTCGTGTGCATGTGGAACAAATTGCGCCAAACGTTGATTTAACTGCTCTGAATCAATCGGTTTCAATAAATAATCTAACACGTGATGATGAATCCCTGCTTGCATATATTCAAAATCATCATAACTCGATAAAATTATCTTCTGACACGGCAAGTCTTTAATCGCTTCTAACAGTTCGACCCCATCCATACGCGGCATACGAATGTCTGTAATCACAAGGTCGGGTTGATGTTCTCGAATCAGTGACAACCCTTCGATGCCGTCTTTAGCGAGCCAAACTTCATGAAAATGATAGTCTTCCCACGAGATTGCCTGCTTCAGTCCTTCACGAATAATACGTTCATCATCACAAATGACCACTTTATACATCAGTTTGCTCCTCTCTTGGTAGTTGAAATGCGATTAATGTCCCTTGTTGATAAGCTGAAAAAATTCTCAATCTTGCACGTACACCATATTGAATTTGTACTTTATGGTTAAGGTGATTCAAACCTAAATGTGACGTATCAAATACATTTTCTTGCAACATTTGTCTCACTTGCGCACGTCTGTCCACTGTCATACCCATCCCATTATCATGGACGAAAATACGTAAATATTTGGCAGTTTGCTTAATACGTATCGTGATGATTAAAGGTTCGGATTCACGACCGTGCTTAATTGCATTTTCAATTAAAGGGTGAATCATCATTTTACGAATCAGCTCATTTTCAAGACGATGGCCCATATCTATATTTAACGTAATACTGTCATCGAAGCGGATGTTTTGAATGGTGACATATTTTTGAATATAAGCAAGCTCCTCTTTTAATGGCACTTTGTCCGTCTTGACGCGCAGTGTATAACGCAACATTTGTGACAACTGTTGTACAACTTTTTGTGCTTGATGCGGTGACAGTGTAATTAAATACTGTATCGTTTGCATCGTATTAAAGAGGAAATGGGGTTGGAATTGACGCTCGATTTCCTTTAATTGTATTTTCCGTAATTGCTGTTCTGTCTGTTCAATTGAGTGAATGAGTGTTTCGTTTGATTCGACTAATTCATAAATATAAGTGTTGATATCTTCAAGTTCACTCGGTTGGCCTAAAGGTTGATATGCCCCGAGTTCACGACGTTGTGCTTGGTTGATACGATCAATCATTAATTCGATATCACGTGTTTGGCGTTTGGCCATGCGATGTGCATTCATAAAACCAAAAATCATTAACAGCACGAAAGCAATACAAATAATGGCTAACAACCGCAGACCATCTTCTAATGCATCGTGGATATCTTTAAATTGAATCATTTGTTCACCTTTATCGTTCAGGCGAATACGTTCTGATATAAAGCCGAATGGTGGGGGTGGAAAAGCATCATCGACGTGAAAATGTTCCGAGTTGGAATACAAAATATTATCAAAGCGATCCAAAATCAAAGTCGTATGACCATAGCGGTCTTGAATTTCTTCTATATGTGGCGTTTGAGCAAGGTAGAAAGACAGTGCGACACTTTCGTGCAACAGTTGAATACGTTGTTGATGCATTAAGTACAACTGATGGACATCTTTCTTTTCATAATTGTTCGTAATAGATGTCTTACCATTATCGACCACGTAATAGACCGTACCTGGCTGTTGATGCACAAGTTCAAGTAATAGACGTTTGAAAGTGGTCACATCAGACTTTTTGGATAAATCGAGTTGTTTCAATGTCGATTTTTCGGTTTGAAGGGTCGTTTTTATTTGATTTTCAGTATGCGCTAAATCATGTTCAGCTTCGTGCAAATGTTGGTGAATGTGTCGATGTTCCACCCAAATATATAAAGTGTAAAAACTGACGAGTCCAAGTAAGATCACAAGGAAAACAGGCAAAATCGTCGAAATAAACAGCGAACGACGCAATTGATAACGATAAGGTTGATACGATTTCATTCTACACGCTCCAAAAATTTTTGATGAGTTTCATGTGGCAATGCAGTTTCAGGGATGACTGGAATATCTCGTAATTGAGCAATTCCGGGTTCTTTGATTTCTGAGACATCACGACGTATCGGTTTTACCCCATTTTCCTGGGCTAACCGTTGTTGTACAGTGTAGCTTGTTAAGTAATGTATGAGTGCAGTTCTTTTAGGGTGCGGGTGTTGACTGTTTACTAACGCAATACCGTCTATATTGAGCACTGTACCTTCATCCGGATAGATGACTTTTAACGGATAGCCTTTTTGAAGCCAGGTGCGCGCATCTTGTTCGTAACTGAGTCCAGCATAATACCGTCCTTGAGCTACTTGGGCAATGACATCAGAAGACTTAGAAAGCGCCACTGCTTGTTGGCGGAATTGATGAATTGCGTCAGTATTGTTATGAATATGGTATAACCCGCGCATATGTTGATAACCTGTCGTTGTCGTTTTAGGGTTCGAATAGGCGACTTTTTGTTTGAGTGCCGGTTGCATAAGGTCCGTATAGCCATTGATGTGAATATCACCTTGTAAGTCTGTATTCACAACAATTACTGTCGGCATTAATATAAACGGTGTGACGATAGGTTGGTCCGATAATGAAATACGAAACTTCGATAGATCTGGTGCTTTATAAGGCACAAAATCTTCGGGATGCTCGATAGTTTCACTTAATACCCCACCTACAAAAATATCTCCGCGTCCATGTTTCGGCGTCTGATGAATTTTTGATAATAAAACTTGTGTCGAATCTTCAATGACTGTTACCTTTACATTTTCTTGATGTTCGAAGTCTTTGAGTATAGGTTGAATCAAATGTTTCGGATAGGGGGAATAAATGGTTAATGTATCGTTCGCATTCGATGTATCTTGTTGACAACCACAAAGAAGTATAATGAGTAGACACCATAACCATTTTTTCATTCGTATAATCCTTTCCTATCTCAAGTATTGTATTTATCTTACCAATATTTATTTAATTTGTAGAGAAAAAAATTAATATTATGACTTTCTTATGATTTTGGATGATTGCAAACGAATGATAAATAAAAAACCTCCTTATTCCATCATGGTGAATAAGGATGCGAGATGCATTATTCAAATATTGATGTGTTTTCGGCATAACGCTTTCGAAAATAGAGTAAAACCCACAATAATACAACACCAGAAATAACAAATGCGAGGGTAGTGTGTAGTGGAATAACGAATCCGAAAAACACTAAAGCGGCTGTCCTTAACCTCATGGAAAGACTACCTAGTAATGCGAAAACTCTTGTTTTATACCGCTCTTCCACTTCTTTTTGTAATAAAATTTGAAGCGGAATGTTATTAAGATTGACGGCAAACTCAGCGACAATCGTAGCGAATGCAATAATACCGAAACTAAGCCATAGTTGCTCTTGAAACATTGGAGCGAGTCCGAATGCGACTAAAACAAAAGCAAGTATTGTAATTGATGTACTGATATATCGCTTGTAATGATTTTTAAGCGTATAGATTGAGAAAAAGAGACCGCTTGCTAAGACTGATCCGCTGAAAATAATTTCGAACAGACCAAGATGTTTAGACGTTAAATGCAACTGTTGCAAAATCATAAAAGGGACACCAATCATGATAGCAGTGATGAGAAAGTTGACAAATGCCGCTGTGACAGTGATGGCTTTCAAATTATTGAAACGTGCAATGTATTTGAAACCGGACTTAAAATTTTGAAAGAAAGTTTGTTGCTGTTGCACAACGCCTGCATTTTTAAATGTGAGGAGTGGCAACAGTAATAAACATAAAAACTCAGTAACTGAATTGATGAGTGCGATATTTTGAATTGACAATATCGCTACAAGTAAGCCGCCCAAAATCGGTGACAAAATTCCTGACGCAGAAGTCACGATTTGACGATAAGAATTCAACTTTTCTAAATATTCCTCTGAGATGAGTTGTAAATTAGAACTTACAATCGATGACACAATCATATCCACGAAGACCAGCACAATCATGGTCATGAAAATCATCGGTATATTTTCAGTAAATGCAAATAATAATAATAGGATACCGGTACTGATACTTTGGCCAATCATAAGAAGTCGTTTGTGCGCAACTCTATCAATAAACGTACCGATTAAAGGTAATGCTAGCGTCTCGATCATTGCAATAGCGCCCAAATAAGTTCCGAATAATGAAGCAGAACCCGTTAACGTCAAAATATAAAAGCTACAGGCGAAAGAAAAAATGGAAGACATGAAAGTGGAAAGTGTGTCGAAACATAGTAATTCAATTATATTGTACATAACATTGTCTGCTTTCGAATAGAATATATCGAAACAGAAGAAAAGGAAATATTTAATTCGGAAAATCCGATAAAATATATGAGGAGTTATCATTTATTATGATGTTACAAATGATATAATTACCCAATTAATGGTGGACTTTCATATATCGTTTAGTATAATTAAATGGATTGTATATAATTAAAGTTTTGGAAATATCAGCTAATGTAAATAATTGGTTATGTAAAATTTGGAGGGGCTAGATAGATGAAAAAAATTAATATTAAGAAGAAAGTTAGTAATTTCCGAAATAATGAGGGTAAATTTACTTATGTTAATTTTCGTCGTACCAAGCCGGTTGAACCCAATACGATTGTGTTAGAAGCGGTACACGGGGAATCTTTAGGGGGACATATTTTTTATCTGATTGACAGTTTATTGACTCAACGACCACAACCTCATCTTTATGTGGTCATAAAGGAAAATGTAGAAATACCTGAATTTTTTGAGCAACGCTTTAGTCATGCCGTGACTTATGTCAGACATTTATCAAAACGTTACTATGAATTATTGGCAGTAGCAGGAACCTTAATTAACGATACGACTTTTTATCCGTTTTTTAATAAACGTCCAGAACAAAAATATTATATGGTTTGGCATGGCACGCCTTTAAAATATATGGGCAAAGATATGCCTAATATGATAGATGTCGCGAATGTTCAGCGAAATTATTATATGGCTGATAGAATTTACGTCAATAATACATATACGAAAGATATTTTAGCGAAAACAGCGCATCTTGAAGGGGTTTATCAAGGTGAAATGGTCGTTGCACCCTCACCAAGAAATGATGCATTTTTCAAGCCACATCTCAGAGAAGAAGTGAGAAGTTTTTATAACATGGAAGATAAAAAAATCCTTGTTTATATGCCGACATGGCGTGGAAGTGTAGGGCGTGTGAAGAATTCAACGCATTTGAGAGAAATGTTTGATTATCTTGAGTCACAATTAGATGAAAATACCGTTGTTTATGTGAAGTTGCATCCATTTGAAAAAGTTCAAATTGAGGACAATTATGAAAGAATCAAACCATTTCCAAGTCATTTTGAGCCCTATACATTCTTAACTGCTACAGATGGTTTAATTACTGATTATTCGTCAGTGATGTATGACTATGCGAATTTAAATCGACCTGTCATTCTATACACTTATGATTTAGAGCAGTATGAAGAAGAGCGAGGCATTTATGAAGATCTTCGTGAGTATCCATTCACACAAGTAGACACTTTACCGACACTATTTGAAGCTATAGAAACGTTGCCCAAAGAGGTAGATTATTCAGCAATCAATGAACGTTTTAATGCAGTGGATCAAGAGAAGGGTTCAGATATCGTTGTGGCTCATATGCTGTATGATCAATCAAACGAAGCAATTTCTACTGAACGCTTATATAATGGCAAAGAGACTGTAGCAATCGTCAGTGGTGGTTTCTGGAATAACGGTGTGACTACAGCGCTGATTAATACATTAGAAAATATTGATACAACGAAACGTAATTACATTTGTTTCTTTGAAAAACATCAAATGAAACCGGAATATTTTGAAAGACTAAAAAATCTTCCTGAAAATGTCCATTTTTATCCTATTGATGGTGAGATAAATGGGAACTTTAAAGATCGCATTTTGTTAAAGCAATTCATGAGAAATGAAAATCTTGATCTTAAACAATTTGATAAGCAACTTAAACGTATTTTTAAAGAAGAATTTTCACGAATTTTTGGTAACTTAAAAATAGATTGGTTTGTGCATTATACTGGTTTTGAAAGAAAGTATGCCGGCATGTTGCAATTTATTGAGCAAAAGACTGCCATTTGGGTGCATACGGATATGTTTGCTGAATATAAAGCAAAGAAAAACTATAGTCAAAAAATCATATTTAGAGCCTATAAAAAAGCAGATAAAATTGTTTTGGTACATGAGAATTTACGAGCGAATTTGATTCGAAATATTAAGGGTATTGCAAAAAAAGTGACTGTAGTGAATAACTTTTTAGGTGAAAAACGTGTCAATCGCTTAGCTGAAGAGAATCTTTTTGAAACTTTGCAAAATGTGAACGTAGAGTATGCCTACAATGAAAACATTAATGTTTCTTTAACAGAGCGTAGAAAAAACGTAACGATTGAGGAGAAACTTGCAGACATTAGTCAAAGTTATCCAGAAGCAGAACAATTATATCGTCACTATAGTACGCTAGTAAAATCACAGCAAAATGATGAAGAAGTGACAAAGCGTGAAGCATTTATATTAAGTGAAATGCAACAACATCTTATTCAATTGTATGAGGACTTACTTTCAGAACAAGAATTAAAACAAAAATTTAAGTACTTATATGGAACACACTATGAGACGATTCAAGATTATTATCAATATAGCCCTGACGTAGGTGTTGCTACTGTTACATTTCATGAGGAATTTAGAATCTCTAAAGTTAAAATGCTAGATGCTTTATATAATCCTAATATACAAGTGTTTATTAATATAGGACGTTATGATTATCAAAAAGGACATGATAAACTAATAACGGCATTTGAAAAAGTATATTCTGAAAATCCTGATGTCTTTTTAATCATGATTTGTCCACATGGGCCATTGCGTGCACAAACAATAGAGTGGGTACGCAATTCGGAAGCTAGAGAAAATATTATTATTTTAGGTGGATTAACAAACCCATATGCGTTATTAAAACATTGTGACGCTTTCGTACTTTCATCAAATTACGAAGGATTAGGCTTAGTCGTTTATGAAGCGATTGCAGTTGGAACGGACGCCATTACAGTTAACTTAAAAGAAACAATTGCGTATCTAGACAATCAACAAGCAATTATCGTGGAAAATGACGTTGAGGGTCTGGTACATGGTATGAAACAAAAAATAGCAAATACAATAGAATTAAACGCATTTGATTTTGAAAAATATGATCGTCAATCTATTCAAGAGTTTGAATCTGTGTTGAATAAATAGATAAGAGAAGGAGAATACACAATGAAAAAAGTAAAAAAAGCTGTGATTCCCGCAGCAGGTTTAGGTACACGTTTTTTACCTGCGACGAAAGCTATGCCGAAAGAGATGTTGCCGATTTTAGATAAGCCGACGATTCAATATATTGTGGAAGAAGCGGTACGTGCGGGCATTGAAGATATTATTATCGTTACTGGTAAACATAAACGTGCGATTGAAGATCATTTTGACAATCAAATCGAGCTCGAAATGAACTTGGCTGAAAAAGGCAAGGATGATTTGTTAGAAAAGGTTCAACATGCGACACAATTGGCGAATATGTTTTACGTCCGTCAAAAAGAGCAAAAAGGGTTAGGGCATGCGATTTGGACGGCGAAACAATTTATTGGTGACGAGCCTTTCGCGGTATTGCTAGGTGATGATATTGTCGAATCAGAGACGCCAGCGATTCAACAGCTGATGGAAGAATATGAGCGCACAGGTAAATCCGTCATCGGTGTGCAAGAAGTGCCTGAACGTGAAACGCATCGTTACGGGATTGTTGACCCGAAAAATCAACAAGAACGTTTGTATGAAGTGACGCAATTTGTTGAAAAGCCAGTCTTTGGTACAGCACCATCTAATTTGGCGATTATGGGTCGCTATGTATTGACACCGGATATTTTCGATTATTTGAAAAATCAAGAAGAGGGTGCTGGCGGTGAAATTCAATTAACCGATGCGATTGAGCGTTTAAATCAGTCGCAACAAGTATTTGCCTACCGTTTCGAAGGTGAGCGATTTGATGTGGGTGAAAAAGTCGGTTTCGTCAAAACAACGATTCAATTTGCTTTACGTGATGCAGAAATGGCTGACGAAATTCGTGCATTTTTAAAAGAAGTACAATGATAACAAGTTGAACACATATTGTAATAATGCAAAAATTATTTAAAGTGACTATCGAGTTCTTTTCATATGAGACAATAATATGATGCAATTGTTCTATTTTAGACATGAATTTGCAGTTTTACATATTAAAGTGATAACGTAACTGTGTTAGAATGTTCACATGAAAATTTAGAAAAGAGGAAGAAAAAGATGCTTCTTTTTACGATAGAAATTTTAATAATGATTCTCGCGATTGTATTGGGCCTCCGTACTGCTGGGGCACTCGGTTGCGGGATTTTTGCACTTGTAGCCCAAATTGTAATGATTTTCGGTTTTGGTTTACCACCGGGCTCAGCACCAGTCACTGCAGTATTGATCATTTTATCTATCGGTATTGCTGGTGGAACATTACAAGCGACAGGTGGGATTGATTACTTAGTGCACCTCGCTTCCAAAATGATAGAACGTTTTCCGAAATCTATTATTTTTATTGCACCAATGATTGTATTTGTGTTTGTTTTCGGTATCGGTACAACGAATATTGCATTATCACTAGAACCGATTATTGCGAAAACAGCATTAAAGGCGCGTATTCAACCTAAAAAAGCATTGACCGCTTCTGTATTGACGGCCAACATTGCATTGCTTTGTAGTCCAGCAGCTTCAGCAACAGCCTATATGATTTCAGAATTTGCAGGCTTAGGCATTTCAATGGGGCAATACCTTTCTATCGTACTTCCGACTGCATTATTGAGCATGTTAGTCCTCAGTTGTTTTAACACATTTGTCGGCCGTACTAAGATTGATGAACAACATGCACAAACGATGCTTCAAAAAATGGCTGTGGACCAAGAAGAAACGACGAAACAGTATGATACACGTGTGAAGTTAGGTGTATTTGCGTTTATCGTCGCAGTTGGCTTTATTTTGCTCTTCGGTATTTTCCCAGAAGTTGGACCGAAATTCCAAGTAGATGGTAAAGTCGTCGAACTTCAAATGACGGATTTAGTGCAATTGTTTATGTATATGAGTGCGATGATTAATCTACTACTCGTCAAAGTCCAACCGAACCAAATATTGACCACGCATATTACACAGGCCGCGATTGGTGCAATTTTTGCGGTATTAGGGCCTGGTTGGTTAGGGGCAACGATATTCAGTGCACCCTCGAACCGTGCCATGATGGAAGACGGGATTGGTGGACTCATTGCTCAAGCACCGTGGCTCATTATTATCTTAGTCGGTTTAGTAGCAATGATTGTCATTTCTCAATCTGCAACTGCTTCGATTATGGTACCGATTGTGTTGAGTTTAGGCATTCCGCCAATGTTTTTCATTGCGATTGTGCAAACGTTAAATGTCAACTTTGTGATTCCAGCACAGCCAACGATTTTATTTGCGGTAGATGTAGATGAAACGCGTTCAACAAAAGTAACGAGCTTCTTAATTCCTGGCTTTTTCTTAATTACAACAACTGTAGTGATAGGATTAACGATTAAGACGATTTTAGGCATGTAATGAAAAGTGAAAGATTTGGATTGTTAAACCGTGCTACACATTCTGAGGTGTGGAAGTTTTAACGTAAGAGGACAATGAATCAATAGATATATCAAAAACACCCCCAAAGCTATCAAATGCGGATAGCTTGAGGGTGTTTTTGATATTAATGTACGTTACATTGGATGGGCATAGCGTTTACTGTACAGACTACTCAATATTCCGACGACTAAAATCGCGGCAGCAAAGATCAGTGCATCATTGTAGCTATGCGTACGTTCGATTAATATACCTGAAATGTAAGGAGCAATCATTTGTCCGACACTGTAAATCAATGTCATTACTGCGACTAAGTTGTTGCCTTTCGTTTCAAATGTAATCTGGTGCGACTTCGACATGAAAAGGGTCGTTAGCCCTAAAAACGTCGCACCGAAAATCATCGAACTGAGTGCAATCGCAAAGGCATTGACTGTAAAGATAGGCATCAGTACCGCAACAATTTGTAATAAAAAGGCGAGTATGACTGAAAGACAAATGCCAATGCGCTGACCAATCATTGACCATAAGACAGTAGCTGGAATGGCGCCAAGTCCGACAAACATCCAACTGAGTGCCGCATATTCCGATAACGTGGGCATCGTTTTAACAATTGCAACGAGAAAAGTCCCTGTAATGATATAACCGGCACCTTCGCAAAAATAAGCAATCGCAAAGGGAATATAAAACTTTTTAGAATAACGTATCACTTTCTCGGGACCATGTGCCTTATGAAATGCAGGTTCGGGTAATGTTGGGTTTTCACGTAAACACACGATAATGATGAGCGTTAAAATGAAAGCGGCACTGCCTAACCAAATCCACGTTTCGCGCCAATGGGTCACATCTGTATATAGGAAAATAAATAAACTGCTCGAAAATAAACCGAGACCGACTGCGCTATATAACAGACCAGCAATTCCTTCACGACGCGCTAAATGTAAAGCTTCCAATACAATATTAGATGCGAGTACAAATACAGCACCACTAGAAATCCCGTTTAATAAACGAAGGAGCGACCAAATGACAAAGTGATCTGTCACCCCAAACAATAACATCGTTGCGACATTTAATAAAAGATAACACTTCAAATCGAAAACTTTATTTTTCATTATGTAAAAAATAGGTAACATAGCACCAATTAAATAACCTAAATAGTTAAATGTTGCTAACAGGCCGACACTTTTGTTATCCAGTCCAGTATCCAACTGCATAAAAGGTAAGATCGGTGTATAAGCAAAACGGCCTAACGCAATAACGATAAACAGTGCTATCATCCCTAATGCTAATTGACGATAACCATGTATTCTGAGATCTTGTATTTCTCTCAAATGGATTCCTCCTAAATGGTAAAGATGTTCCTATTATACGCGAAATTTAAGGTTATGAAAATAACGAATTATATACCTATAGAATTAATTATAATAAAATTATGATTGGCAACATTTTAAAAAATAAAATTGGAGTATTTTGTTTGTTAATAACATTAAAGGTGTGACTTTTCTTATTAAACCTTCCTATATCGATTGAGTTGTAGTATTTCTTTTAAAGTCCATATTTTTAAAAGTGTAAAAAATGATATCTTTGCACGATTAACCTTAAGTGTTTTCATTTAAACGTGCTATTTAATCATAAAAGTTGAATGTTGTCATTTTGCATTGCGACTTGTGGATGATTTCAAGAGAATGACGTTTGTTCATGGAAAACGATAAAATGTTTCTTATAAATTAGTAAACAGGAAACATTTTGACATGATTTATCACCATAGAACAATATTACACCTTCAAGAAACATGATATTTTATTTGTGTATGAAAGCGTTTTAAAAAAAGAAAAGAAGGTGTTCGTATTTGAAGCAACAACTATCACAAATACAAAAACTCTCATTTGGCTTTGGCGCAATTGGCAAAGATGCCATCTTCAACATAGTTAGTCTTTATCTTATGTATTACATCACCGATATTGTCGGTCTTTCGCCAGCTTTTGTAGGTATACTCTTTTTTATAGCAAGAATATGGGATGCGATTAATGACCCGTTTATGGGTATGATTGTCGACAACACACATAACCGGTTCGGCAAATTCAAAACATGGCTAGTGATTGGCACAGTTATTAATGCCGTCGTAACTGTTTTATTATTTACCCATTTTGATTTACCTGGTATATGGATGTACGTTTACATCGCAGTGATGTACATTTTGTGGGGGATGACGTATACGATGATGGACATTCCGTACTGGTCTTGGTTGCCAAATTTGACGCATCAAGCAAAAGAGCGGGAAGCTTTATCCGTGATTCCGCGTTTTTTTGCAAGTCTTGCGGCATTTACGGTGGGGACATTCGGGTTGTATTTCATTGAGCTATTAGGTCATGGCAATGCATCGACTGGGATTTTTATATTTGCTGTGGTTTGTAGTGTAGTTTTTATTCTAACTATTGCCATAACAGTCATTGTCGTACCAGAAGATCGCGCAATGGAAGAGCAAGAAGGGATTAAAGTCCGTTTTCGAGATATAAAACGTATCTTATTTCAAAATAAAGAATTACTGGCAATGATGGGCGTTTTGTTAACATTTAATTTATGTGTACAAACCCTCAATGGGACAATCATCTACTATTTTAAATATGTGGTTGCGATGCCGCACTTTTTTTCATACTTTAATGCAATGATTTTAGCTGAAATGACAGGATTATTGATGTTACCATTTTGGATTAGGCAAGTCGGTCGTCAAGTTGCATTTAATAGTGCGATTACCGCCATTGTAGGTGGCTTAACGGTGATTCTGATTTTCGGTTGGTTTGATCCTAAAGCGCTGATTTGGGTTATCATCGGTGCGATGATTTTAAGAATAGGTACGGGGTTTATGATTGGGATAACTACGATTGCGATTGCGGATGTGATTGATTATGGTGAAGTGAAGTTCGGTCATCGTAATGAAAGCATTATTACTTCAACCAATACATTTTTGACGAAAACTTCACAAGCCATTTCTGCATTAATTGTCGGATTAGGATTATCTATTTTAGGTTTTGTACCGAATGAAACACAAAGTATTGCGACACAAAATGGTTTGCGAATCATGGTGATTGTAGCGCCTATTATTTTAGTGTTCATCAGTGCGTTGTTATACCATAAAGCATTCCATCTTAAAGGTGATTATTTAAGAGATATCGAACGGACGCTAACTTTTAAACGTCAAAGAGAACAACAATTAAATTCAAACGAGTAAGATGTAATCTATGAGGAGGTTCTTTTTTATGGAATTTAATTTTCATACGAATGTCAACATACAACATGTGAACATGTTACCCCGAACAGCATACAAGCTCCCTTACACAAGTATAGAGGAATATCAAACGAATCCTGAGCGTCACCACATGCATCGTGTGACGTCACTGAATGGGGAATGGGATTTTCAATATTTTGCATCACTCGATCACTTTCGTCAGCGTTCATCATATGCGCAAAAGGGTATCATCACGGTGCCTAGTGTTTGGAATTTACAAGGTTATGACCAACTACAATATTGTAATGTGCAGTTTCCGATTCCATTTGATTTACCCCATGTGCCAGATAATACATCGTGTGGTTATTATGAAAAGATTTTTACGATTAAAAATTATCAAGAGGGTTTGGATTATCATTTAACATTTGAAGGTGTGAGTGGTGCGCATTATATTTGGGTGAATGGAGAGTTTGTCGGTTATGCACAAATTTCGCACGCACTTTCTCAGTTTGATATTACTGAACGGGTGACGGAAGGTGATAACCATATTGCAGTGCTCGTATTGAAATATTCTGATGCGACGTATTTTGAAGACCAAGATATGTTCCGTCATTCAGGCATTTTTCGTGATGTGTATATTGTTGCGCGTCAGCGTGAACGGTTGAATGATTACCAAATTCATACGGCGATCGGTGACAGTGTCGGTTATATCGATGTCACTGTACAAGATGTTGCAGAAGGTGTGACGCTTCATTATCAATTACTGAATCCGGACCAACATAGCATAACTGAAGGGACGCTGAATGAGAGGATGACGCGCATCTCTGTGACGGAACCGCGATTATGGAGTGCTGAACATCCTGATTTGTATACGCTGATCATTGAAGCGAATGGTGAATATTTCGTACAACGCGTCGGTATTCGAGAAGTGAAGATTGCGCAACAACAACTTTGGATGAATGGACAAGCTGTGAAACTGCGCGGGGTCAATTATCACGATAGCCACCCACAAACGGGGTATACGGTGACGGAAGAACAGCTCATCAAAGATTTAACACTCATGAAAAAAGCGAATTTCAATGCGATTCGTACGGCACATTATCCGAAAAGTCCTCGCTTTTATGAATTAACCGATCAATATGGCTTTTATGTGATGAGTGAAGCGGATTTAGAAACACATGGCGTGGTGCTTTTGTATGGCGATGAAAATTTAGATGACTTCAACCTAATCATGGATGATCCCCGCTATGAACAAGCTGTTGTTGATCGTATTGATGCATCGATAGTCCCGTTTAAAAATTTTAGTTCGATTATTTCGTGGTCAATGGGGAATGAATCTGGCTATGGTTGTAATATGGAACGTGGTCTCGCACATGCGAAAGCGTTGGATGCATCTCGCCTACTCCATTATGAAGGGGCCCATTATGCCGAGTCACATCATGATCGTTCAAATTTAGATATGATTTCACGCATGTATCCGTCACCTGAAGAAATTGAAACGCGTTATTTAACGAAACCGAACTTGGATAAGCCGTTTGTTTTATGTGAATATGCACATGCGATGGGGAATTCTCCAGGTGGGTTAAAGGCGTACCATGAGTTGATGGAACGTTATGATAGCTTTATTGGTGCTTTCGTGTGGGAATGGTGTGACCATGCGATACAAGTAGGGGTGAAAGAGGGGCGTCCGATGTATCGTTACGGTGGCGACTTTGGTGAAAAGGTGCATGACGGCCATTTTTGTGTAGATGGTATTGTGAGTCCTCAACGCACCCCACATGCAGGTTATTACGAATTTCAACAAGTGCATCGTCCGCTCGTTTTCATTGCACGTGAAGGCACGCGTTTAACGTTTAAAAACAAATTGGACTTTACGAATATTCATGACTATGTAACACTTCAAATAATCGTGACAACGATTACAGGTGAGACAGCAACATTTACAGTGGATGCCCCTTATATTGAACCACATGCGCAAGGTGAGTTGGATATTGCGCCATATGTTCATCTTGACATAAAGGACTTGAGCACATGTACGATCCAATATATTTTAAAGGCAGGTCATCCTTTATTGACTCCGGGAGAACGTATAGGTCATGATCAAGTCGTCTTTCAGCGTATCGAAAGTACACATTTTGTACCGGAGACAACGGAAATCCCATTGTATTTGAATGAGACGGAAACGACTATTCAAGTGAAGCGCGGGAGATGGTGCTATATATTGGATAAGCATACAGCAAACTTACAACAAGTGTCTCATCAACAGACAATGTTACTATCAGAAGGTAGCCAGTTGAACATTTGGCGTGCGCCGACAGACAATGATATTCAAATTCAACAAGGTTGGCGTACAGCGAAGTATGATACAGCTTATCCGAAAGTGTACCATACGCATGTGCAACAACAAGAGGACCATGTGATTATCACATTTGATATGAGCATGGTGGAAGACTCACGTCCGCGTTTAGTTGAAGGGATAGTGACATGGACGATATCCGAAGACGGTACGATTCATGTGGCACATCAATTAAAGAAAGACGTGCGCATGCCGAGCTTACCAAGATTAGGTGTAACATTCGGCTTGCCGGACCGCTTCCAAGCACTGACGTATTACGGACAAGGTCCATACGAAAGCTATCAAGATAAGCAAGAAGCGAGTTATTTATCTGTGTTCAATACGACTGTTCGTGATCAATATGAACATCCTATTTTCCCTCAAGAGGTCGGCGCGCATATCGATACCACTTATGTAGGGCTACATGATGGGAACTATACATGTGCCGTTTGGTCAGAGACGCCACTCAGTATGAATGCTAAACCATATTCCGATGCGATGTTGACCGAAGCAAATCATGATGATGAATTAGAAGAAACAGGCGTGAGTTATTTGCATATAGATACAGCACAGAGCGGTATCGGCACGAATAGTTGTGGACCGGAATTACCCGAGCAGTACCGATTACTACAAGAACATTATCACTTTGACTTTAAACTCAAATTTTATGAACAAACTTCAATAACAGAATAAAAAAGAAGAGGCGGGGACATTCTGATATGCTCCCTCCGAAGTGGACATTGAAAAAATGAAAACTTTGGAGGGAGCATATCAGAAATCCATAGCCTCTTTTTATTAAAAGTGACTTATAAATCCGTGCCGACTTTTTTCGCTAAATCCGTAATGTATCGGAAAAAGTCATCACGTTCGACATGATTAATCACTTGAATTTCACGACCATGTACTTCATCAAGGTATGTGCGGCCTTGACTCGGTCCTTTCGTATCAACAGACGCCTTCACTTTTTCCTTTTTAACGAGTTCAGGTTTACCGATATAAGCTGTCGTCAATACATCCCATAAAAAGTAAGTGGAGTTCGTTTGGAAATGTGTCAGTGGTGGAACTGCAGCGTAACTCACACCTAAAAAGTCCACGCCTGGATAATGACGTTCATCTGCCCACATTTGACGGACATCTAATGTTAATGGGACTTGATTCGTACTTTCCAATGCGACCATATCAATCGCGATGTCACTGTTGAACACAGTTTCCACAGCTTCAGGATCCCAAAATGCATTCCACTCCGCTGTACCATCATGTTCAGGTTCTTCGACATTACCACGTTCTAAAAATGTACCGCCCATCCACACGAGGCGTTCGATTTTTTGCGTAATGTGTGGCGCAACTTCTAACGCTTTCGCTAAGTCCGTTAAAGGTCCTGTAAATAATAAAGTTACAGGTTGATGGGCATTTTCGATACGCTCAATGATATCTTCATAAGCATGAATGTCTCTCAAACGAGATTGTACCGGCACACGTTCATTTAAAATTGGTAGTGCATCCATGAAAAAGGCATGCATACGCCAATCTTTCGGAAACGGATTTTTACCTCGCTCTTCCGACGCTGCCACATCTAGCGGATATTTTGAGAAGCGGTTAATGATTTTTCGTGAAGCACTTTCAGCAGGCTCAACATAACTGTCTGCCCCAATAGCGCTCACACCGATAAGTTGCACATCATCCATATGTAAAAGTAAAAATAACGAAATTAAATCATCTACACCACCATCATGATTGAAATAAACTGGTTTCATGTTGTTCTCCTTCAAATTAAAATTGAGTCGTCTCACACGCTCTGTCTAAAATGTACAGTGTCTCGTATACATCCGCAAGTCTATATAGTAATTGAGATGTCGAAAATTTAAGAAGAAAAAAGATGATTGCGTAGAATGGCATGATGTATTCGATGCTACTCCGTCAACCATCTTCAAGTGATATAACCTTTAAAGTTAATTTTTACGTGCGACCATTTCTGTAATCCAGCTTGCGACATCTTCAAAAATAACGTTATTGTAATGTGATTCATTGAAAAGCTCATGTTCTAAATCGTCGTATAGGCGTAATGATTTATGTTCTGACGCGATTTCACTATAAAATTGTAAAGCATCTTGGGGGTTGACGAGGCCATCTGCTGTGCCGTGCATAATGAGTACATCGTCTACAAAGTCATTGGGTCTAGATTTTAATTCAATGACACCATCGATAATCGCATAAGTTAAGCCCATCGACACTTCTTTTAATACGAGGTCGTCACGTTGATAATTTTCAACGACACGTGGATCTGAACATAGACCGTCGCTCATGTCATTTGGAAAATAAGTACCGGCTGGAATTTGACGTTCACCGTATGCTTCTTCAAATAATTGGTTATTGTCGCGTGTCACTGCACCAGAAGTAATAATGCCATCGACACGACCCGGGAAACGTGTACCAAACATAGAGACAGCGAAACCGCCCATACTATGACCGATTAAGAACACTTTACCTTCAAAATGAGCTTTCACATAGTCTACTACGGCTGTTAAATCTTCAATGATTTGGTCTTGATTGTCATAATAAGCTCTTGGTCCTTCAGAACGCCCATGACCGCGTTGGTCGTAACGAATGACATTGTAATCATAATTGACCAAATAATCAGTTAATTCATCGTAACGATCAAGATGTTCAGCTAAACCATGTACAATAATCACATTAATTGTTTCATCTCCAAAAGAGAATAATTCGTCAGCGGTATTGATTTTCGTATAAAGCTGCGTGCCGTCATGCGAAGAAATATATTTGATATAATTCATTGTAAAACCTCCTTATTGATTTACTTCAGTGTATACTAAAATAACAATAACGTGAAAGAATATGAAGATAAATTCAAAAGTGATATATTGATGAATGTGATTGATAAAATATATGATTGAAATCAGTGTAAAGGAGGTTTTCGCGATGCAACTCATATTTGATCCTGCTGTGAATACGATTTATCGCATCTTTTTAGGCGTCGTTTTTCTTATGAATATTGTGCTCGCGTTCGTCATTATTTTTATGGAAAGAGATCGTCGGGATGCGACATCGACATGGGCATGGTTACTGTTACTTTTTATTATGCCGACATTTGGCTTCTTGTTGTATCTCTTCTTTGGTCGGGCGGTCAAATTGAAACAAACACGTTATGATGAAAGTAAAGAGGTAGAAGATGCAAGGACACGTGTTAAAGACCAAAAAGAAAACTTTAAAAATAAACAATTTAGTACAGATAATCCTGTAGTAGAGAAGCAATCTGATTTGGTTGAAATGATGTTAACACGAGAAGCAAGCTTTTTAAGTGAAAACAATCATGTCTCCATTTTTACAGATGGCCATGAATTATTTAATCGAATGAAACAAGACTTGAAAGATGCGCAACAATACATTCATATGGAGTTTTATATTTTAAATATGGATGGGTTAGGTACTGAGATACTTCAAATATTGAAAGACAAAGCTCGGGAAGGCCTCGAAGTGAAGTTGTTGTATGATGCGGTCGGTTCTAAACAACTGAGAAAGTCAAAATTAAAAGGTTTGGTTGATGCGGGTGTTGAAGTGGAAGCCTTTTTCCATGCAAAAATCATTCCATTTATCAATTTCCGTGTGAACAATCGGAACCACCGTAAAAATGTTGTCATTGATGGCGATATTGGGTATGTCGGTGGTTTTAATATTGGAGATGAATACCTCGGTTTAGACAAGAAAATGGGTTACTGGCGTGATACACATTTGCGCATTCAAGGGGACGGGGTAGACGCATTACAATTGAGTTTTATTCATGATTGGAACTCACAAGTAGATGAAGACGAACAATTGAAATACATATCTCGATACTTCCCTAAAAATGCACGTAAAGATGGAAACGTCGCATTGCAACTTGGTTTAAGCGGACCAGACAGAGAGTGGCCGCAACTTGAATTTGCATATTTGAAAATGATTATGAATGCGAAGTCCACCATTTACATGCATTCACCTTATTTTGTGCCAGACATTGGTTATGTGAATGCCTTACGTATTGCCGCCAAAGCAGGCGTTGACATTCATCTGATCGTCCCTAATAAGCCAGATCAACCGTTTGTGCACTGGGCGACGTTAACGACAGTCGCGCAACTGATGAAGGATGGCGTCAATGTGTACACGTATGAAAACGGCTTTATTCACTCTAAAATGATGGTCATTGATGGTGAAGTCGCATCGGTCGGTTCAGCGAATATGGACGAACGAAGCTTTAAACTGAACTTTGAAGTCAATGCGATTATGTATAACGAAGAGATTGCGCAAACATTAATAGCAGCGTTTAAAGAAGATTTGAAAGTGTCGAAAAAATTGACACCAGAACGTTATGCGGCCCGCTCAAATTGGGTGAAATTCAAGCAGTCTATCGCAAAACTACTGTCCCCGATTTTATAAACTTTTTCTGTATTTGAACTTGATATTACGATTGTCATCAAAGGTTCGCGTTCCCAGGGGCTGACCCTTCAACTAACCAACGCTTTGTTTATACAGTTACATGAGACGAAGCGTTGGTGGATTTTCCGGGCCATCTGATCCCTCGGGAGTCTCACCCAGATGCCAATCATGCGTTAAATACAGCCAAGAAACAAATAGCCGAATTTTTATGGATGTCAGAATATTTTACGTCAAATTTGATGGATGTGTATATTTCTTATATGCAAGGTATCGTTTGGTGGTTATTTAGATAACACATTGATCAACTTTTTGTTTATATTGAAGAAGTATATAAAAGCAATATATAGAAAACTATATTCTACTTAATTTGATAATCAAATGACAAAAATAAAATAATTCAATCAATTTTATGATAGTAATTGTCATTTTACATTTTTAGTGATACGATACTGTTGTAAAACTAAAAATTGAACTTGCTAGGGGTGCCATTAATGCGCTGAAAGAGGTGAACGCCTCAACCCTTTGAACCTGATCTAGATCATACTAGCGTAGGGAAGCAAACGAAACCTTCATGACTGACTGGTGCGCATTTGTCAGGCGAAATCGTGTTGTGATGCAACATACATGATTTGGGCTCACTTTTGACGCATTTTAATAGATTCGTTCGTTTTCGTACGCACTTTAGAATTATTCTGAGTGCGTTTTTATTTTGCCTATTATTTTCAGTGTTGTTAATGCCTCTTAGTGAAGTCAGAGGGGGTTAATGGAATGAAACAAGAACAAATTGAATTAAAGAAAAACTTTCCAGCAAGTCAACGTATTTTTAAGCAAGGTGAAGATGCGGATATTCAAGTCCCATTTCGCCAAATCGCATTGTCTGAAACAGTAACTGAACAAGGGACAACGGAAAATGAACCTTTCATCGTCTATGATACAGCGGGGCCTTATCATGATGACACATATGAAGTCGATGTTACGAAAGGCATTCCGGCACTGCGCACAAATTGGATTGAAGACCGTCAAGATGTCGAACATTATGAAGGCCGTCGTGTGCAATCAATCGACAATGGTTACCATTCAGCAACGCATAAAAATATTGTTGAACATCCATTCAAATATCAACCGAGACGTGCACAAGAGGGGAAACGCGTGACACAAATGTATTATGCGAAACAAGGTATCATCACTAAAGAAATGAAGTTCGTTGCAGCACGTGAAAATGTCAGTCCAGAATTTGTCAAAGATGAGATTGCGAGAGGGCGCGCGATTATTCCGAACAACATCAATCATCCTGAATCAGAACCCATGATTATCGGTAAAAACTTTCAAGTGAAGATTAATGCAAATATCGGTAACTCTGCTGTATCGTCCTCTATTGAAGCAGAAATTGAAAAGTTAGTCTGGGCGATTCATTGGGGGGCTGATACGATGATGGACTTATCGACAGGAAAAAACATTCATGCGACACGAGAGTATTTAATCCGTAACTCGCCAGTTCCAGTTGGTACGGTGCCGATTTATCAAGCGTTGGAAAAAGTGAACGGTATCGCGGAAGACTTAACCTGGGAAATATATCGAGATACTTTAATTGAACAAGCTGAACAAGGTGTGGATTACTTTACGATTCATGCAGGTGTCTTATTACGCTATGTGCCATTAACAGTGGATCGTTTAACAGGCATCGTGTCTCGTGGTGGCTCAATTATGGCGCAATGGTGTTTGGCCCATCACGAAGAAAGCTTTTTATACACGCATTTTGATGAAATTTGTCAAATATTGAACCGTTATGATATTGCGGTGTCATTAGGTGATGGTTTACGTCCGGGTTCGATTTATGATGCAAATGATGAAAGTCAAATTGCTGAACTGAAAACGTTAGGTGAATTGACCGATATTGCTTGGGAACACGATGTCCAAGTGATGATAGAAGGACCTGGGCATGTACCGATGCATAAAATTAAAGAAAACCAAGAGTTGGCAGACTTTTATTGTAAAGAAGCGCCATTTTATACACTCGGACCGCTAACAACCGATATTGCACCGGCATATGACCACATCACATCAGCGATTGGTGCAGCTCAAATCGCGAGTCATGGGACAGCGATGTTATGTTATGTGACACCTAAAGAGCATCTCGGCTTACCGAATAAAGAGGACGTGCGTGATGGCGTCGTGACGTACAAAATCGCCGCACATGCCGCTGATATCGCTAAAGGGTTACCGGGTGCGACAGATCGAGATGATGCGATTAGTAAAGCCCGCTTTGAATTTAGATGGATAGATCAGTTTAACTTATCGCTTGATCCTGAACGCGCACGTGCTTTTCATGATGAAACATTGCCGGCAGAATCAGCTAAAGTGGCGCATTTCTGTAGTATGTGTGGACCGAAATTCTGTTCAATGCGTATTTCTCACAATATCCGTGATGCGCATAAAGAAAAATTAGCAGGGATGCAAGAAATGGCTGAAGAATTTAAAGCACAAGGAAGTAAGATTTACCATTAATCGAAATAAGGAAGAGGGTGGGATATAAAAATTTTTGATGCGATTGATGCAATATTTTGTTAAACTTACCCTCCCTACGATTTTCGGTTTTTGATTGCCATCATGGCTTCCCTTTCCTAGGGGCTGGCCCTCCAACTCAATTCGGCTTGATTGAAGTCAACACTTGTTTGAAGCCGAATTGGATTTTGGGAGCAGTACAGAAACCTCATGTGTAACAAAGCTTTCGTCGTACTGCCCCCGCAAGGTTGACTCGACTTCTCAAAAGCATGCGCATTGAGAAGTCAGACAGCTACTGCGTTAAACTGTAGCCACTTTTAAAGTAAAGAAGTGACTGCTAGCAGTATGCACGCTTCCCCTCAGGAGTCTCAGCCTTCTGGGCAATCATATTTCAAATACTGCGCAACTGCTTGCAAGTTGATGAAATCAAGAAAACGATCGCATCATTTTTTACATACACCCTTATTTTTCAACGGTTTAATCACCATTAATGGATATCAATCCATAAATAGAAGCAGAGACTGGGAAAACATCATGTCCCAGCCTCTATTCATTTTATTTTTGCTTGTTTGGTAGGTATACAAGTTTTGTGTTATATAAAAAATATCATTATTCTCTAAATGTTTTCTATAGATGTATTACAGCTAAAAATTTGAAATTATGGGAAAAAGTTGTATGATTTTATTATCTCAAAATAGAAATAGGTGAAAATGAAATGAATAACACAAAAAATATCAAACATGCCTATCCTTATCTCGGCATTGTCATTTTATTACATATTGTCGGTATTGTATTAATGTGGATTGGAGGCGCGCAATATCCGTTATTAATGAGCATGGGGGTGATTGCTTATACACTCGGATTGCGTCATGCGTTTGATGCGGACCACATTGCGGCGATTGATAATACCGTGCGCAAATTACTCCAACAAAAACAAAATCCAATGGGTGTAGGTTTTTACTTTTCATTAGGGCATTCCTCCGTTGTTTTCTTAATGGCCGCTGCTCTAGGTATTGCGGTGACTTGGGCACAACGTCATATGGAAAGCTTTCAAACGACAGGTGGATTAATCGGTACTATTGTTTCAGGTGTCTTTTTATTGTTAATTGGTATTTTAAACTTAGTCATTTTAGTGCAACTGATTCAATTATTCCGTCAATTAAGTCAAAGAAATATTACAGACGCACAAATGGATGAACTCATCGAATCGCGTGGCTTAGTTATGCGTTTTGTTCGACCACTCTTCCAGTTTATTCAAAAAAGTTGGCACATTTTCCCATTAGGTTTCTTATTTGGACTTGGTTTTGATACGGCGAGTGAAGTGTCATTACTCGCATTATCAGCGGGGGCAGCGCAACATACTGTACCGTTTTTAGGGATTATCGCGTTACCTATATTGTTTGCGGCGGGGATGAGTTTGTTAGACACATTGGATGGGGTATTGATGACAAACGCGTATCATTGGGCATTTGACAAACCTGCACGTAAAATCTTCTATAACATTACGATGACAGCCATTTCAGTCGTTGCCGCACTACTAATCGGTGGCGTAGAAATCATGCAATTACTGGGTGAAAAGTGGCATTGGAAAAATGGTTTTCTCGGCTGGGTGACCCAACTAGATTTCGGTTGGCTCGGCTATGCATTAGTCGTCGTGCTCATACTTTCATGGATTATTGCGATGGTCGTGTGGAAAGTCGGCCGCTTTGAAGAAAGATGGGGTTAATTTCATGATAAAAAAACGTTTTAAGCAAACGGAAAGACAGACGTCAGTTTGAAAAATCATTCAAACCACGCCTGTCTTTTAAATTGGATGAAAAGTGATGAGAATGTAAGAACAACTCGAGAAACTTGAAAATATGCTAAGTCAAATCAAGCGTTAAGGTTCTAATGTCTTTTCAATAGTTGTGTTTCGTCCTGATCTTGATCCAATTGTCATAATCGCAAGACCTGTCACGAGTAATACTGATAGCGACACGATCCATTGTCCAGTCCAATCGTGTAAAATACCAAAGAACATGGGTCCGATACATGCGAATAAATAGCCCACTGCTTGAGACATACCCGCTAATTTTGCTGCTGTCAAACCGCTTTCCGTACGTAAACTAAACAATGTGTTCACGAGACCGAAAGCGATGCCGAGTGCGATTCCGATGATAATGAGCGAAACAAGTGCCATACGCGGCGCAAACATTAATATTAAAATCGCTACAGTAAAGAGAACGCCAGTGAATGCGATAGGTAAGACTTGATTTTTAAGTCGTGCGGCATAAATCGGTGTAACAAAAGTTAATGGAATAATCGCAATTTGTAATAGCGATAAATAAAGGCCTGCACGTGAGACCGGAATATCATACGATAATAAAAATTCTGGTAGCCAGTTAATCAGTGAATAGAAAATAAGAGACTGTCCACCCATGAGTAGCGTAATTTGCCAAGCGAGTGGCGATTTCCATACATTGACAGCCTCTGAAAGGTCGACTTGTTTTTGTGCTGCATGATGACGTAATTGAAACGTCCATAAGAGTACAGCAATGAACGCGACAATGCCAATACTGCCTAATGCAACATTATAATTATAATGTTTAAGTAGCGGTGCGGCACCATAAGATGAGAGTGCCCCAAAGATGTTCATCACAACAGTATAATAACCTGTCATAATGCCAATACGATACGGAAATTTGGATTTAATCATACCGGGCGCAAGAACATTCCCAAATGCAATCCCGACACCAATCAGTATTGTCCCAATATATAATAAACTGACCTCTGTAATGCTTCTTAATATGACACCGAATAGAATCAATAATAAAGCGACAAAGAGTGAGCGCTCCATCCCGAAACGGTGACTGACTTTAGCGACAAGTGATGAAATAATCGCAAAAGCTAATAGAGGAATAATGGAAATAAAGCTGACGGCTGTGTTGGATAAGTTTAATGTATCTTTAATCGCGGGTAATACCACGCCTACTGAAGTAATAGGTGCTCTTAAATTAGCGGCAATAAGCATAATACCGATAAAAAGTAACCAGTTAATACGGTTAGATTGTTGTTCCAAGGTGTCAACTCCTCTCTATATTTGATATAATTGACGAAACGTTCTATATAAAGAACACAGTATATCGTACATGATGTTCACTATATTGTAAATAGAAGGTGCTCAAAAATGGAAAATATTAACACAGTCGTTGCAGAAAACTTACAATATTACCGTCAAGCACATCGTCTCAGTTTAGATAAAATCGCACAGTTGACCGGTATTAGTAAAACAATGATTAGTCAAATTGAAAAAGGGGTAGCGAATCCAAGTATCAATACGTTGTGGAAAATCGCAAATGGGTTACGTATTCCGTTGACCTCATTAATTAGTGAAGAAAATGAAGCGATTCAAAAAATAGACCGCTCAGACATACAGCCGATTTATAATGATAATCGCTCGGTCGTCGTTTTTCCGTACTTTCCATATGAGGCGGCACATGCGTTTGAAATGTTTTGTATGCGTATGGATGCGGACAGTATACTTGAATCAGATGCACATCAAGAAGGCGCGAAAGAATACATTATTGTGAACGAGGGTACTTTAACGCTCACTGTTGGAGACACACATTATGAAATTGAAGCGGGCCAAGCCATCAGTTTTAATGCTAATACAGCGCATACGTATCGCAATCAAACAAGTGAAGAGCTTAGAATTACGGCGACCATTCAATATTAATAGTGAAGGGAGTCTGCGGTAAGCGTGCCGGTAGACTGCCTCGTGTTGTAGAGTTATGAAAAATTAAATAACATAGGAATAGAGTTGAGTGCATGAAAGGGGCATAGAATGCGAAAGGAAACAAAAGATATCATCATAGTAATTGTAATCGCCCTAGTGATTGTCGGTTTTGTTAAATGGTTGATTTTCACGCCTTACACGGTCAATGGGGCCTCTATGCACCCTACATTTGAAACAGGTGACCGTGTCATTGTGAATCAACTGTCAAAAAAGCTCAACACGCTAACTCACGGGGATGTGATTGTGTTCCATGAAGATGCGGAACGTGATTTTATCAAGCGCATTATAGGTTTACCTGGTGATCGCGTGGCTTACGAAAATGATCAATTGTATATTAATGGTCAAAAGGTAGAGGAACCTTATTTAAAAGTGAATAAAAAAGAAAAGGCAGCTGAATTTTTAACCGAAAACTTTGATGTATCGGATATTGAGGGCTCAGAGGGAAGGACAATGATACCTCAGGGACATTATCTCGTTCTTGGTGACAATCGCATGAACAGTATCGATAGTCGTTCGTATACAGTAGGACTCGTGCCACACAAGCGTATTGTAGGCAAAGCATTTGTGAGATATTGGCCATTAGAACGTGCGAAACTTCAGTTTAATCCGGGGACATTTGAAAAAGTTGAAGCATAAGGATGTTTCATGTGAAACGACGGCATTTAAAGTAATGTAAAAATCACGGCCATACTTCGCTGTTTGAAGTGTGACCGTGATTTTTTGCTTTGTTTTTAACATTTGCACCGATGGCTGAACGATGTTGCGCGTTCCTAGACACTTTATTAGCAATTAAATTTGCGGAATATTTTCGATGGCAATGACTTGATCGTTTTGTGTGTATACTTTGATGGTATAGGGGTTGTCTTGGCGACTATCGTAATACCATATATTGCCATCTGTCATGTTAGGCGCTTGATGAACATCGATAAATTGTGCTGTTGTGACTTGATGTGGTGTGACATAAATATGTTCGACTTGGTGTTGTGCATTATAACTGACAGCAAGGTCGCCATATGATGCCGCGTCACGACCATCAATTTCAACAGTTTTTTCTGGAGGGCCATGGGTTGCCTCGACATCTTTACGCGTCTCTCCGATATGAAAGTCTTGATAACCATCAATGTGATCACTATGCATGAAGTCTTGGCTAAAGTCGTATGACAGTACATCGAGGTGAACGGTTGCTGTATTTTGCTCGCTTTGAGTGGTTGTCGCTTGATTGTCTGTAGTGTTCAAATGGAGCTTTACTTGAGACAAACGGTAACCGCCATATATCATCCCACCAAGTACAATGATAATCAGTAAAATGATGAGTGCAATGAGCCATTTCGGATTAGATGATGGAGAGGGTTCATACTTGGGCTGACGTTGTTGATGTGATGGATGAGCATGTTTATGTTTACGAGACGTGAGGTCGCTTTTCAAAAAATAACCTCCTTTATTTCTTTTAATATTGTCATTATAAGTAGTTGCAGAATTGGAAACAACTATAAAAGGCAAAATATAACGAAAAAATTGTATGCCAAATAAACATTCTCATCTATTTCCAATGCAATTCAAATCATTGTTAGTATGATAATAACAAAATAAGAAATAGTTGGCATGTAGCATTGACTTTTATCATTGTCATTTATAAAAAAATAAAAATTAACCGCACTATCCCTACGTTCTCAATTTTTTAAGTGGCTCATTCCTTTTATGATGATTTTTATAGTGATGTTAGGTTTGTTTTTATATACAGGGGGCTGGGTAGGGAGAGAGGTGCTGCTCTTCCTTTTTTTACATACTTTTAATCATAACCTCACACCATATTTAAATTGTTTCATTACAATGGCAGTGTATTGAATATTTGCTATGGGGGTTATGACAATTATGAAATTTAAAAGGCAGTTTGCACAATTATCCATCGCGAGTGCACTGATTGCATCAACATTAGGAGCGGGACATGTGGCATCCGCATCAAGTGCAGGTGAAGGTCCTGAGCAACAAGCGACGATGTACGGTGACACGAGCCATCCTAAAAATGTGATTTTCTTAGTGGGAGACGGCATGGGACCGGCGTACAACACAGCATACCGTTACTTTGCGGATAATCCAGATACAAAAGAAGTGGAAAACACAGCTTTTGATGATTATTTAGTAGGGACACAACAAACGTATTCCGATGATGATAAAGAAAACATTACCGATTCTGCAGCGGCAGGAACGGCATTTAGTTCTGGCCATAAAACGTATAATGGCGCAATTGGTGTGGATAAAAAGCAAAATGACTTAGAAACTGTACTCGAACGTGCGAAAAAGTTAGGCAAATCAACCGGTTTAGTCTCAACTGCTGAAATTACAGATGCGACACCCGCTGCTTATACTGCAAATGTTGATGACCGTGATAAAAAAGATGAGATTGCCCATCAATTTTATGATCAACGTATTAACAACCAACATAAAGTCGACGTCATTTTAGGTGGCGGTGCGAAATATTTTGGCAAGGAAAATGGAAACATCACGGACCAGTTTAAAAATGATGGCTATGGTGTGGTGACTAATCGCCAACAATTAGAGAACGCGAGTGAAGAGCAATTGCTAGGATTGTTTGCGGATAAAAATATGCCGCTCGCGATTGATGCAGAAGAGGACCAACCTGAATTGTTAGACATGCAAAACGCTGCACTTGAGCGCCTTTCTAAAAATGATAAAGGTTTCTTCTTAATGGTGGAAGGAGCGTCTATCGATAAACAAGGTCATGCGAACGATATTACAGGGGTCATGTCCGAAATGGAAGGGTTCGAAAAAGCATTTGCGAACGCGATTGATTACGCCAAATCACATCCGGATACACTCGTTATTGCGACTGCTGACCATTCAACAGGTGGTTTAAGTATGGGACAAGGCAGTGCATACGAATGGAACCCAGAGCCGATTCAACAAATGAAACATTCTGGCAAATGGATGACAGAGCAAATTGCTGACGGTAAAGGTGTAGAAGAAACGATTCAAGCAGGATATGGATTTGACTTGAGTGAGAAAGAGTTGAACGCCATTCAACAAGAAGCGGATGCATTGAAGAAGTTAGACGAAGAAAGTGACGACTATGAAGCCCAACAACAAAAACTGGAAGACGCCATTCAAGCACCGATTAACAAAAAATCCAATACAGGTTGGACAACAAACGGTCATACAGGTGAAGACGTGAACACCTATGCATTTGGACCTGGCGCTGATCAGTTCCAGGGTAATATCGATAATACAGGCAACGCGAAAAACATTTTTAACTTTTTTGGGGATGTTAAGCAGTAGAAGTGAATAAGGAAAAATAAAGGTACAAAGACTGGGATATCATTGCATTATCCTGGTCTTTTTTTAATTTTTGCAGTAAATAATGCACATTCAAACATTTTATGAGATCATTTATAATATATATAATGAAACTTGAGGAAGGGGCATACATGATGAAGAAAACGATTCATGTCGTAGGTGCTGTTATCTTTGATCAACATAAAGTGCTATGCGCGCAAAGAAGTGAAAGTATGAGTTTACCTTTATTATGGGAATTTCCAGGCGGCAAAATTGAGCAAGGAGAAACGGACGTTGAAGCTTTAAAGAGAGAAATTCGTGAAGAAATGAAGTGTGATTTAGAAGTGGGCGACAAAGTCACAACGACTGAATATGAATATGATTTTGCTGTCATCGTGTTAACGACTTACCGTTGTACATTGAAAGACACCTTGCCGACACTTACTGAACACCGAGCGATTGAATGGTTAGATAGCAAAGATTTGTATCGTTTGGAGTGGGCGCCAGCTGATATTCCAGCAGTAGATATCATAGTAAACGAGGCGTAACGAGATGGACCATTTACTTGATGATTTTAAAAATTCGTTACATAAAGGTTTTATCGATCGTTCTATTGAAAAACAAGGTCACTTTTTGCCTAAACTTCTCATTAATAATGCACAAGAAAATGTATTAGCGACGATTATTGATGAGTTGTATCGCTGTGAATCATTTAGTATTTCTGTCGCATTTGTAACTGAGAGTGGTTTAGCCAGTTTGAAAACACATCTTTATGAATTGAAGCTGAAAGGTGTTAGGGGCCGCATTTTAACTTCTAACTATTTATCATTTAATTCACCTAAAATGTATGAAGAGTTAATGAAGTTAGAAAATGTAGATGTGCGAGTCACAAATGTGAATGGTTTTCATGCAAAAGGCTATATTTTTGATCATGATTACTATACGTCGATGATTGTTGGCAGTTCTAATCTGACGTCTCATGCATTAAAAGTAAATTACGAACATAATATTATGTTTTCATCTCATCGCAATGGTGATATCGTACATAAAGTTAAAAATCAATTTGAACAGTTATGGGAAGCAAGTGAGCCATTAACAGCGTCGTGGATTGAAAGCTATCGTAAATTGTACCAACCGAAAACGAGACAAGCGATATTTGAAGTAGAACAAGCGCAAATTGAAAAACAACGACAATTACAATCTGCTCAAGCGATCATACCGAACATGATGCAACAAGAAGCATTGAGAGAACTGGAAATGATTAGACAGCAAGGAGAAAGTAGAAGCTTGATCATTTCAGCGACAGGTACAGGAAAAACAATCATGTCTGCACTTGACGTGAGACAGGTACAACCAGAAAAATTCCTTTTTGTCGTACATAATGAAGGGATTTTGCGAAGAGCGATGGAAGATTATCG
Organism: Staphylococcus pseudintermedius; assembly: GCF_001792775.2. Taxonomy (GTDB): domain Bacteria; phylum Bacillota; class Bacilli; order Staphylococcales; family Staphylococcaceae; genus Staphylococcus; species Staphylococcus pseudintermedius. The sequence continues at coordinate 24,343 of NZ_MLGE02000008.1, read as the reverse complement.
ACGTGTGTTAGCAGATGAACCTGCTGATGCATTTGGGTTATTAACTGGAAATGATAAGCAAACAACTGCAAAATACTTATTTTCAACGATTCAAACGATTTCGAAACCTGATATTTATGAACAGTTTTCACGGGAACATTTTGATTACATCGTATTTGATGAAGCGCACCGTGTAGCTGCCGCTTCATATCGGCGCGTGTTTAATTATTTTACACCTGAGTTCATTTTAGGTATGACAGCGACACCTGAACGTAATGATACACTAAATATTTATGAACTGTTTCATTACAACATAGCTTATGAAATTCGCTTGCAAGCAGCATTGGAAAATGACATCTTATGTCCATTCCATTATTTTGGTGTCACGGATTATGAGGTGGACGGTATCATTAGCGACGATACGATTTCACTTCAAAAGCTTGCTTCAGACGCCCGTGTTCAACATATCATTGAACGTACCGAATATTACGGTTACTCTGGTGATCAACTGAAGGGGCTTATTTTCGTAAGTCGTAAAAATGAAGCGCATGCGTTAGCTGAAAAGTTATCGGCTTTTGGTTATCCATCAGTGGCGCTTACGGGTGATGATGCGCAACAACGCCGTGCTGAAGTGATTGCACAGTTGCGTTTAGGTGAGCTGAATTATATTATTACAGTCGATTTATTTAATGAAGGTATCGACATCCCTGAAGTGAACCAAGTTGTCATGCTCAGAGCGACGACATCGAGTATTATTTTTGTTCAACAACTCGGTCGAGGTCTCCGTAAAAGTAGTAATAAAGAGTATGTAACAGTGATAGATTTTATTGGTAACTATAAAAATAATTACTTAATCCCGATTGCATTATCTGGAGACCCAAGTTACCACAAAGATAACTATCGCCAATTTTTAACAAATCCGGCTGTGTTAAATGGCGTTTCTACGATTAATTTTGAAGAAGTCGCTAAAAAACAAATTTTCGAGTCATTGACTAAAGCAACTTTAAATAGTGTCAAAATTTTAGATGATGCCTATGAAAATGTTGCGCGTCGGATTGGTCGTCAACCTTTACTGATGGATTTTAATGACCAGAATGCGATTGATCCATTGATTATTTTAGAGAAATACAAAAACTATCATGAGTTTCTTGAAAAACGTGGTTATACAACAGAAGTTTTAGAGCCAGATGCTTTTAAAAATCTCACATTTTTATCAAGAGAAGTTGCACCAGGATTAAAAAACACAGAACATTTCATTTTGCAACGTTTGATCGAAGGCGATGCGAGAATAGCAGAATTATTAGAACACATGCAACAGATTGATTCAGCAGTGACCGTAGCAGATATTGAAACGACCTTGAAAATTTTGGATTTTAGCTACTTTAAAAACGATATTGAAAAGTCGTACGGTCCGCCAGTCATTCATCGACAAGGTGATGTCATTGAATTGGCCGCACATTTTCAACACCAACTCAAAAATGAACGGTTTCAACGTTATGTTGAGGACATCATTCGCCTTGGACAATATAACAATGAGATGAAATTTGAAGGTTAAAATGAGTTCATACGCTATCAAAAGTATTTCCGTAAAGACTTTGTGAAAATAATGAATTGGGATAAAGATGTGTCGAGTACGATATATGGTTATCAAGTAAGGCATCATATGGTACCTATTTTTGTCACTTATCATAAACAAGAAGATATTACGACATCTACACAGTATGGCGACACATTTATAAGTCAAAGTGAATTTAAATGGTATACCCGTTCCAATCGTTCACTTAAATCTTCAGAAGTAGATGATATTGTTCATCATCAAGCGCGCAACATTCCGTTATATCTATTTGTGAAAAAAGAAGATGCAGAAGGTAAAAACTTCTACTATTTAGGGCGTGTGCATGTCATTGAAGGCACCGTGGAAGAAACAACGATGAAATCTGGAGAACCTGTTGTCACAATGCATTTTAACTTAGAAACGCCTGTTCGAGACGATATTTACCGTTATATCGTCGAACACTAACTCTCAACTCAAATACTATTTTTCAAAAGCGATTGCGATATGCGTCGCTTTTAATTTTGTCTCAATTCATATATAATAACAATATTAATTTAGGTGGTCCTAATTTAATGGATAGATATGACATTTAATGATAGAGATAGAAGAGGAAAAGGTAGAGTAAAATGAGAAAAAGTTTAGAAGAGATTAATGGAACGGTCGCATATCATCGTGATGCACCGTCATGGAAAAAAGTGTTTTTCTTTCTCGGACCGGGTGCCCTTGTAGCGGTGGGTTATATGGATCCGGGAAACTGGATGACGTCGATGGCAGGTGGTGCGCAATATGGCTATATCCTGTTATCGGTCATTTTAATTTCGAGTTTAGCTGCGATGTTACTCCAAAGCATGTGTGCGCGTTTAGGTATCGCGAGTGGGATGGATTTAGCACAAGTCACACGTGCAATGACTTCTAAAAAAGTAGCAGTCGTGTTATGGCTTTTCACAGAACTTGCGATTATGGCGACGGATATTGCAGAGGTTATCGGAAGTGCGATTGCGTTGAATTTACTTTTTCATATTCCATTATGGCTCGGTGTGACGGTGACAGTATTAGACGTCTTTTTACTTTTAGCCATTATTAAACTCGGATTTCGTAAAATTGAGGCACTCGTTACGGTATTAGTGTTAACTGTATTTATCATTTTCGTCTTTGAAGTTTATTTGTCAGATCCTGTATGGGGCGATGTGTTCAGTGGATTTTTACCACAGGCTTCCGTCGTGACACAACCGGGTGCTCTATATATCGCATTAGGGATTATCGGTGCGACGATTATGCCACATAACTTATACTTACATTCATCTATCGTCCAATCACGAAATTATGAACGTCAATCAGATGAAGAAAAACGAGAAGCCATTCGCTATGCGACGATTGATTCGAACGTCCAATTGTCACTCGCATTTATCGTTAACTGTTTATTATTAATTTTAGGGGCAACACTATTTTTTGGAAGCGGTGAAGCACTTGGTGGTTTTTATGATTTATATGATGCACTGACACATTCGGAAGTATCTACTGTAATTGGTGGTGCGGTGATGAGTACATTGTTTGCGGTAGCGTTATTAGCTTCAGGACAAAACGCCACAATCACTGGCACGTTATCAGGCCAAATTATTATGGAAGGTTTCGTTCATTTGAAAATGGCACAATGGCTTCGACGCCTTGTGACACGTATTATTGCGGTGATTCCTGTCTTTTTCTGTTTATGGTTATACGGTTCGAGTACTGAAAAAATCGAAAATCTACTCATCTTTACGCAAGTCTTTTTAAGTTTAGCCTTACCTTTAAGCGTCATTCCGTTAGTCATAGCGACGAATAATCCTAAAATTATGGGCAAAGACTTTACCAATCCGCGTTGGGTCAATCTCATTGCGTGGGCATTAGCGATTATCTTAACAATTCTGAATATCTATCTTATTTACGCGACTTTTGGAGAACTTGGTTAATACGGTTAAGTCGGGGGCTTGGACATGCATTGTTCAGGCCCTTAATTTTGTTTTAAAAAATGGGAAATGAATCGAATAGATTGTTTTAATATGTTTCTTTTTGCTCTCAGGGCGCACACCCACTATAAATAAATATATATTCGTAAATTATGCATAAATAATCGAAATTCAAATCGTTAAATAAATTTTTAACATTCTTTATGTACTTTATAAAGGCGTTTTCACAATATTTTGGTTGTTGAAAAGTTATATATATTCAAAACGGACAGTTAAATTGAATGTATGAAATTTGCATTAAAATTTAATTTTCGATAACCTATTGCTTGTATCAAGACGTTGAGCATCAAGAATCAACAGAAAAGGAGTTAAAAAGAATAAGGGGTGCTTAAAATTGCATAAAAATAATAAATTGATGGATTGGGTCGTGTTCATCGGTACGGCAATCGTATTATTGATGGCCGTCATACCGATGATGGTGTTTCCTGAACAAAGTCGCGCAGTCGTCGTCGCGATGAATGGGTTCGTTACATCTAAAATGGGTGCCATCTATCTCGTATTGGGACTTGCGATTTTTTGTTTTGTATTATACATAGCTTTTGGTAAATATGGTTCGGTCACTTTAGGTCGTGCCAATGACAAGCCAGAATTTAGTGACTTTGCGTGGGCTTCGATGCTGTTTTGCGCAGGTATCGGTTCAGATATTTTGTACTGGGGTGTCATTGAGTGGGCTTATTATTTTCAAGCGCCACCACACAGTGCGAAACCCTTTTCTGAGGAAGCTTTAAACTATGCGACAATGTATGGGATGTTTCATTGGGGACCTATAGCATGGGCGATTTACGTTTTGCCAGCATTACCGATCGCATATTTAGTATTCGTCAAAAAGCAACCGGTTTTCAAAATTAGCCAAGCTTGTCGTCCGATTTTAAAAGGGCAGACAGATAAAGCATTAGGTAAAATTGTAGATATTTTATTCATTTTCGGACTCATTGGCGGTACAGCGACGTCACTCGCATTAGGTGTACCGATGATTTCTGCAGGTCTTGAAAAGTTATTCGGCTTTGACGGGTCAAGTATGGTCGTCAAAAGTATTGTGTTAATTTGTATCACGATTGTATTTGCCTATAGTTCGTACCAAGGTTTGAAAAAAGGGATTCAAGTGTTAAGTGACTTGAATGTCTGGTTATCATTTATTTTATTAGGCTTTATCTTTGTCGTTGGTCCGACTATTTTCATTATGGAAACAACAGTGACAGGCTTTGGGAACATGTTGAAAAACTTTTTCCAAATGGCAACATGGCTCGAACCATTCGGTGGTATCGGAGGACGTGAAGAGACGAACTTCCCACAACAATGGACGATATTCTATTGGTCATGGTGGATAGTTTACGCGCCATTTATCGGTTTATTCATTGCGCGTATTTCAAAAGGACGTACATTGAAAGAAGTCATTTTAGGTACGATTGTTTACGGGACATTCGGATGTGTTCTATTCTTCGGTATTTTTGGTAACTTCGCCGTGTATTTACAAATCTCAGGTCAATTCGATGTCATCCAATTTTTAAATTCACACGGTACGGAAGCGACAATCATCGAAGTCATTAGTCAACTGCCATTCTCAAAAATCATTATCGGACTGTTCATCTTGTCGGCGTTCTTATTCTTAGTCACAACATTTGACTCAGCATCATACATTGTTGCGGCAGCTACGCAAACACGCGTTAAAGGGGAACCTATTAAGCTAAATCGTCTATTTTGGGCATTTGCGCTTTGTTTACTTCCGTTTTCACTCATGTTAGTCGGTGGAGAAAAAGCATTAGAAATCTTACAAACTGCTTCTATCGTTGCAGGTGTACCACTGATTGTCATCTTTATCATCATCATGATTTCCTTTATGATGATTTTAGGTGGAGACCGCATTGCCTTACAAAGCCGTGCCGATCGCTTTAAGCGCATCGAACGTCGCTCACTAAGAATTTTACGTGTCGGTGAAGACGAAGAAGACGACAATTTATAACGATACAAAATAATGGTGTAGGACAGAAACCACAACGTCGAGGTCTTAATGTTCTACACCATTTTTATATGATTTTCAATAAACATTGTTATTTGGAACTTATTCATAATTCAGGATTGGTCTAATAATTGTTAGGCTGTCGTGAATTGAAAACTTTTTTGTGAGAATGAGTAGAGAGGAATGAATTCGTAAGGTGAACATATATGCATTTTTATAATGATTTTTAAAGAAGCATCATACATCAGCCAAAGTGAAATTTTAGTACTTTTAATGGGAGGGAAATCTGAGTATCATCAATTGCATAAAACATAGAAGCCTATTAGCCATATGTCAATCATTCTCACCTATGAAATTTATAATGATATGAGGTGATAGCATATGACAATCATAATCAATTTAGATATTTATATACCAATATCTTTGACGATGATAGGTACTTTATGCATGACCATTGTTCTGTATAAAAAGTCAAAAAAATAAGCTCCCGTTACGGCAATAACGAGAGCACCTCATCATAGGCTATAATGATTAACATACGTTGAGTTACCAGCTCACTAATATGTTGCTATTTTTTGCACCTAGCTCAAGTTTAACCAACTTGCTAGGTGTTTTTTGATAATCAAATTATAGCACCACGATAAAGAAGAGACAACACTTTTTAAATGCAAGTCAGAATGCTCACTATACCCACTCTCAAATCGGGTCGAGAAGAAGAGGAAAAGGTTTTAGAGGAGTATTTTATCCATCTCCCAAAGTCGAAGTGATGTAAGTTTATAAGTACTGATAGAAAATAAAGCTTGCTCACACCCCAGATTGCAAGAAAGCCCGAGACTCCCGAGGGATCAACCGCAGTCGAAAATCCGCTAGCGCTTCACCTATGTATCATTTAATCAAGCGTTAGCTAGTTGAGACAAGGCCTCTGGGAACGCGAGGGCAAATTCTGCAATCGGTCTGAGATTGCTATCCAATGCATATTTTCTATACAAAAAAGCTTTATGCATGTCATTCAAACCACATCGCATAAAGCCCTTATCATCATTCCTTCGACTCCGGAATCGGAAAATATTCAAAAATCTTCCCACTCTTCAACGCATCAGTAATCGACTCAAGCCAATAATAATACACACGAGAATCTTCCAACTGCGCCTTAATCTCAACAGCCTCTTCTTTCACCGCATCCGCCACAGCATCTGCCGCAATAATCTCATCAATCATTGCCTCAGACTCTTTCAACGCAGCCAAATTAATCGAAATTTCACGATTCCATTTTTGCGTGAAAAAATTACAGAAAAACTCAAAGAAATCTTTCTCAGCCTCAAAATGTTGTTTACGACTGCCGCGTGTTAGGCGTTGCTTCACAATATCAAACTCTTGCAACTTTTTCACACCCGCGCTCATACTCGGCTTACTCATCTGTAACTCTTGGCGCATTTCATCGAGTGTCATACTTTCTTTAAAAAGCATAATGCCATACAAATTTCCAACGCTACGATTAATGCCATAAAGGTCCATCGTCTCAGCGATAGAATTAATGACAATATCTTTCGCTTCTTCTAATTTGGCTTCATATGTTTTTGCACGTGCCATAATGACGACACCTCCTATCATCATAAAACATTTTAACATTTAACTTGAGAAAAGCGAGTTATTAATTAAAAAAATTTGTAACATTCTTTATCAATTTAACGCTTTTTGTAGGAAGGTGTAAAGCAATCGCTAGCAGTTGACAGTGTCATTTTTCATATGTTAAAGTTAAATTTGTGAAATTCGTTAAATAAAAACTTAACAAACTTAACGGAGGGATACTGATGGAAGCTGTAAACCGATTATCTCGTCGCCAATATATAGACGGTGAATGGGTCGAGAGTAGTAATAAAGCAACACGTGAAATCATTAATCCGTACAATCAAGAGGTCATTTTAGAGGTGGCAGAAGGAACTGAAGCAGATGTTGAACGTGCTATCCTTGCAGCTCGTCGCGCATTTGATGAAGGGCGTTATGCGAACGAAACGGGTGAAACGAAAGGCCAAAAAGTGCGTGCGATTGCGGACAAAATTAAAGAAAACCGTGAAGAGTTAGCTTATTTAGAAACATTAGATACAGGTAAAACGTATGAAGAGTCATTAGTTGACATGGATGACATTCATAACGTGTTTATGTATTTTGCAGGTTTAGCAGATAAAGACGGTGGCGAATTGATTAACTCACCGATTGAAAACACAGAAAGCAAAGTTGTGAAAGAGCCCATCGGTGTTGTGACACAAATCACACCGTGGAACTATCCGCTATTACAAGCATCATGGAAGATTGCGCCTGCATTAGCGACAGGTTGTTCCCTTGTAATGAAGCCAAGTGAAATCACACCTTTAACGACCATTCGTGTTTTTGAATTAATGGAGGAAGTTGGTTTTCCAAAGGGTGTCATCAATTTAGTTTTAGGTGCAGGTTCTGAAATTGGCGATGTTTTATCTTCACACCCTGAAGTGGACTTAGTGTCATTCACAGGTGGTATTAAAACAGGTAAACACATTATGAAAAAAGCTGCCGATCATGTGACAAACATCGCGCTTGAATTAGGCGGTAAAAATCCAAATATTATTTTTGATGATGCAGACTTTGATCTTGCGGTAGACCAAGCGTTGAATGGTGGCTTTTTCCACGCTGGTCAAGTATGTTCAGCAGGTTCACGTATTATCGTTCACAATTCTATTAAAGACAAATTCGAAAAAGCGTTAATCGATGCGGTGAAAAAAATCCGCTTAGGTAACGGTTTTGATAAGTCGACCGAACTCGGACCATTGATTTCAGCAGAACACCGTGCGAAAGTTGAAAATTATATGGAAGTCGCGAAAGAAGATGGCGCTACGATTGCGGTTGGCGGTCAACGCCCAGAACGTGAAGACCTACAAAATGGCTTTTTCTTTGAGCCAACTGTGATTACAGATTGTGATACATCGATGCGTATCGTTCAAGAGGAAGTATTTGGTCCTGTTGTGACAGTGGAAGGCTTTGAGACAGAAGAAGAAGCGATTCGTTTAGCGAACGACTCTATTTACGGTCTTGCGGGTGGTGTTTTTACGAAAGATATCGGTAAAGCCCAACGCGTCGCAAGCAAAATGAGAATGGGTACCGTTTGGATTAATGACTTCCATCCTTATTTCGCACAAGCCCCATGGGGTGGTTACAAACAATCAGGTATCGGCCGTGAACTCGGGCATCAAGGTTTAGAAGAATATTTGGAAACGAAACATATTTTAATGAATACTAACCCTGAACCAGTGAAATGGTTTAGCCAATCTTAATACACGAATGTTGAACAGATTGACGAAGAAGGTCATGATTAACATCACGTCCCGACAACCACGACAGTTCATGACTTTTTGTACATAAAAAGATGAGAAAATATAAAGTTGTGAAGGAGTTTTTGTTATGAGTAAAGCGTACGATAAAATGTATGACTATATCATTATCGGTGGCGGTAGTGCAGGGTCTGTTTTAGGTGCACGTTTAAGCGAAGACAAAGATAAAAAGGTGTTGGTCCTAGAAGCAGGACGTAGTGACTACCCATGGGACTTATTAATTCAAATGCCTGCCGCTTTAATGTATCCATCTGGCAATCGTTTCTATGACTGGAAATATGAAACAGACGGTGAACCGCATATGGGTGGCCGTAAAGTATTCCACACACGTGGGAAAGTGTTAGGTGGTTCAAGTTCAATTAACGGTATGATTTATCAACGGGGTAATCCGTTAGACTATGAAAAATGGGGGCAACCTGAAGGCATGGACACATGGGATTATGCACACTGTCTACCTTACTTCAAACGTTTAGAGACGACATTCGGCGCAGATGCTGATGATCCGATTCGTGGCTTAAATGGCCCGATTAAACTACGTCGAGGTCCAGCTGATAACCCACTATTCCACGCCTTTTTCGATGCGGCAGTTGAAGCAGGTTATCGCAAAACAAAAGACGTGAATGGTTTCCGTCAAGAAGGTTTTGGTCCATTTGACAGCCAAATTCATAACGGTCGTCGTGTATCAGCTTCACGTGCGTATTTACGCCCAGCCATGAAACGCCCGAATTTAACGGTAAAAACACGCGCATTTGTAGAAAAGCTTCATTTCGATGGTAATACGGTTACAGGTGTGACATATAAACGTAACGGCCGTTTACACAAAGTGCTCGCGAAAGAAGTGATTTTATCTGGCGGTGCATTCAATACACCACAATTATTACAACTGTCAGGTATTGGTGATTCAGAACATTTACGTTCACTGGGTATCGAACCGCGTATTCACCTACCAGGTGTGGGTGAAAACTTTGAAGACCATTTAGAAGTTTACATCCAACATACATGTAAAGAACCTGTATCGATGCAACCAAGTCTAAATAAACTAAAAATGCCGTTCATCGGTTTAGAATGGCTCACACGCCGTACAGGTGCCGCGGCAAGTAACCACTTTGAAGGTTGCGGCTTCGTGCGCTCAAATGATGAAGTAGATTATCCAAACTTAATGTTCCACTTCTTACCATTAGCTGTACGTTACGACGGTCAAAAAGCAGAAACTGCACATGGTTATCAAGTACACGTTGGTCCGATGTATTCTAACTCACGTGGTAGTTTGAAAATTACGTCAACGAACCCTTATGTGAAGCCGAAATTCGTGTTTAACTACTTATCAACAGAAGAAGATAAACGTGAATGGGTTGAAGCCATTCGTGTCGCACGTAACATTTTAAAACAACCTGCATTAGACCAATTTAACGGTGGCGAAATTTCACCAGGACCAAGTGTACAAACAGATGAAGAAATTTTAGACTGGGTACGTCGTGATGCGGAAACAGCATTACACCCATCATGTAGTGCGAAAATGGGACCAGCGAGCGATCCAATGGCAGTGGTAGACCCATTAACAATGAAAGTCCATGGTATGGAAAACTTACGTGTTGTGGATGCATCTGTAATGCCAACTACGACAAATGGTAATATTCATTCACCTGTATTGATGTTGGCGGAAAAAGCAGCTGACATCATCCGTGGTAGACAACCATTAGAACCTGAATATGTAGATTATTATATTCATGGTAAGAGTCATCCAGATGCAGGTGCGATTGATTAAGAGATGATCATAATAGCGATTGATTTTGAGGTTGTTGCGACGATTTCAAGATCAGTCGCTTTTTTATGTAGGAAACGAAAAAGAGGATTAAACATTTTCAGTTTCTTCTATTGTAAAAGCAATAATCTCAAAACTATCGTATTTTATGGTTGAATATATGAGGTATAAGTTTCTGCTTTTTGGGATAATCTTTTCAGAGCGCTTAAATTTCAATCGCTAATACTAACGCTTCTGATACAGAAAAGCGGTTGACTTAGAGTTGTTCTAAATGTATAATAATGCAATATAAAGAATAAATAATCATAAAAGGTGTGATGAAGATGGGACGTACACGACTACTTTAAAGAAACTGAAGGCTTTCAAAGGGAAAAGTTTATTGAAAACAAAGGATTTTGATGCTGAGGCTTTAATGACGTTAATTGACTTTTCGATGGCGTTAAAACATAAGAAGCAGCATCACTTGCCACATCCGTTTTTGAAAGGGAAAAACATTGCGCTTATTTTTGAAAAGCCCTCTACACGAACAAGAGCAGCATTCAGCGTAGCGGCACATGATTTAGGTGCACATGTGGATTATTATGAAAAAGGGGATATTCATCTAGGGGTCAAAGAATCGATTGCCGATACAGCGCAAGTTTTCGGACGTATGTATGATGGTATCGAGTTTCGTGGCTACCACCAGTCAGATGTAGAAGAGCTAAGTCAACATTCGGGTGTGCCTGTATGGAATGGTTTGACGAATGAATGGCATCCGACACAAATGATTGCAGACTTTATGACTATCAAAGAACATTTTGGCGCATTAGAAAATCGCACATTAACGTATGTCGGTGATGCGTCAAACAATGTGGCACATGATTTACTTGTGACAGGGGCAATATTAGGCGTCAATATTCATATCGCCGCACCAGAAAATTTACAACCCCATCTTGATGTTCAAACCATTGCCCACCAGTATGCAGAGCAATCAGGCGGGAATATCATGATTACTGAAAATGTCCAACAAGCCGTCTATCATACGGATGTACTCTATACAGACGTCTGGGTATCGATGGGGACAGATGAAAGTGAGTGGGGCACACGCATCGAAAACATGTTGCCTTATCAAATTAATGATACGCTTCTTGTTCAAGCAGACAACCCAGACCTCATCGTCATGCATTGTTTACCAGCGTTTCATAACTTAGAAACGACCACGAGTCAAAAACTTTATGACCAGTTCGGATTAGAAGCGTTAGAGATTACAGATTCAGTATTCAACGGTCCAAACTCTGTTGTCTTTGAACAAGCAGAAAACCGTTTGCATGCGATCAAAGCGATTATGGCTGCAACACTCGGCGAATTATTTTAAGAATAAAAAAACCCTCATCCCAATGTTCATCATCACACTGGAATGAGGGTTTTATCATGGAGACTGAGGTCAGAATGGTTCAGCAATCTGAATGTTACGACAATGTACGCAACCTACCATTCTTCAATATCTTGACGTTCACCTTTAAAATTATTACGCTTCTCATGCCGTTCCCCCAACAACGCTTCCACTTCTGCAAATGTCACATCTTGCGCTTGAAGTAATACGAACAAGTGATACAATACATCCGCACTTTCCGCAATCAATTCATCACGATTATCTTTCATCGCCGCAATCACGACTTCAAATGCTTCTTCACCAAACTTCTTCGTAATTTTCTCTTTACCTTCATTGAGTAAGTACTGTGTATACGAGCCACTATCTGCTTCCTGTGCACGTGTTGCAACCGTTTCTTCAAGTTGTTGCACTTTAAAGCCACCTTCTGTTCCAAAACAACTCTGTGCACCGGTGTGGCATGTTGGGCCCATCGGTTCGACAAACAGCAATAATGTATCTTGATCGCAATCTAAATACATATCTTTAACTTTTTGAATATGTCCTGAAGATTCGCCTTTTTTCCATAGACGACCTTTGGAGCGCGAATAAAACCAAGCGACTTCTTCTTCTACCGTTTTTTGGAACGCTTCTTCATTCATATAACCTAACATCAACACTTGTTTTGTATCGGCATCTTGTAAAATGACAGGGAGTAATCCTTTTGAAAAATCTGGTTTTAAGGCCATCTGACAGGCACACCTCCATTTTCGAGTTCTTGTTTGATTTCGTGAACAGTCGTTTCTTTGTCGTGTAATATACTTGCCGCAAGTCCTGCTGAGACAGGGGTTTGTGTGAAAAGTTCGGTAAAGTGACGTGCCTTGCCACCACCCCCCGACGCAATAATTGGAATATTGACGCGTTCAGCAATCCCATTCAAATGTTTAAGGTCAAAGCCTTGTTTCATCCCATCAAAATCCATGCTTGTGACGAGAAGCTCACCAGCCCCGAGTGATTCGACTTCTTGGACCCAATCATACACCCGTTTATCAGTGCGCTTTTTACCGCCGTGTGTACAACAGAAATAATCATCTAACTTTGGATCATATTGACTGTCGATGGCGATACAAATGCATTGTCGTCCAAACTTTTCGCTCGCTTGACGGATGAGTTCAGGGTTATTGAGTGCTGCTGAATTAAGGGATACTTTGTCGGCACCATGCTTTAACAAATCAGAAATGTCATCGAGTGAAGCAATACCACCCCCGACCGTTAATGGGATAAACAGTTGCTCGGCGGTTTGTTGGATAATGTCTAACGTTAAAGCATGGCCCCGCTCAGTTTTGGAAATATCTAAAAAGACGAGTTCATCGGCACCGGCTTCGTTATAGTACATGGCTAGATCAACGGGATCACCGATGTCCCTTAAACCTTTAAATTGAATGCCTTTTACGACGCGGCCATCTTTCACATCGAGGCAAGGAATGATTCGTTTTTTAATCAACTTAATCCCTCCCAAAATGTGCTTTGATTTGCAGCTTTACCGACAATTGCAGCAGTAACACCTGAAGCTTCAAGTCTTTCAAGATCTTGTCGATCACGAATGCCTCCTGATGCGACGACAGGTAACGATGTCGCTTGTGCAAGTTGAGCGGTGATTTCAAAGTTCGGACCTGCTAATTTACCATCTTTCGAAATATCTGTGTAAATAACGCCACCTAACGGGAATGTCTCGATTTGAGCGACGTAGTCAAATAAGTCTAACGCAGCATCTTCTGTCCAACCGTTAATTTTGATTGCTGTGCGATATGCATCGACGGATACATAAATTTTCCCAGGAAATAACTGACTCATTTCAGCGAGCCATGCTGTATTCGTAATTGCTTGTGTGCCGACAATACAGTAATCGACACCTGAATCAAAATAGCGTCGCAACGTAGCCTCATCACGAATGCCACCCCCGACTTCAATTGGTTTATCACTCGCTTGAATGAGTTGTTGAATATAATCCATTTCAATCGCGCGTTGTGCTTTGGCGCCGATGAGGTCGATAATGTGAATGCGGTCGACACTTTCGAATTGATTGTAAAATTGAATACTGTCTTCTGCGCTTCTCGTCATCGCCTCTGAAGTGCTGTAATCTCCCTCGGTCAAGCGCACACTTTTACCTTCAATTAAATCAATGGCAGGCCAAATTTTAATCATGTTGCCATCCTCCTTTTAATGCTTGTGCTAAGATGTCCAAGCCATAATTCCCACTTTTTTCAGGGTGAAATTGAATGCCGATATATGGACCGCGTTGGACGATACCAGGAATTTGAGTGCCGTAATCTGTATAGGCGACAACATCGTCATTCATCGGCGCTTGGTACGTATGCACATAATAGACGTCTTTATCTAAACTCGGGACGTCGCTTTTTAACTGATTCCAACCGAGATGAGGCACTGTGTAAGGCGTGTCTATCGCACGAACATGACCTTCGAAAAAGCCGAGCCCAGGGACATGACCTTCATCGCTAAAAGCATAGAGCAATTGCATCCCGAGACAGATACCAATAATGGGCTTTTGTTGTCGTTTCAATAATGGCACCAGTTCATAACGGTCAATGGCTTGCATGGCGTCTTTAAAATGACCGACCCCTGGTAAAATGAGCTGTTCGGCATGTTCAATGACTGCAGGATCACGTGAGACGACGACATCATAGCCGAGATGTTGTACGGCACGTTGGACATTTAAAATATTGCCTAATCCGTAATCTACAATGACAATCATGATTCAATCACACCTTTAGACGAAGGGATACGTGCTTCTTGTGATGGGCGCAATGCTTGTTTTAAGGCGCGGGCGAACGCTTTGAATACTGATTCAATCTCATGGTGTGTATTGCCTTGGTGCAGTAAATCGATGTGTACCGTAAGTCGCGCATTGATGATTAACGCTCTGAAAAATTCTTCTACTAACTCTGTATCAAACTGGCCGACCTTTTCTTTACTGAATGACGCGTTAAAGTTTAAATAAGGGCGTCCACTAATATCGACCACAGCACGCGCTAACGTTTCGTCCATCGGTAAATATTGTTGGCCGTAACGCTCGAAATGTTTTTTATCGCGCGTCAGTTGTAACAATAATTGACCGAGTACGATACCGATATCTTCAGTTGTATGGTGATCATCCACCCACGTATCACCATCGACATTTATATTGAAGTACAGCCCACTGTGAAAGCTGAGTAGTGTCAACATATGATCTAAAAAGCCGACACCTGTATCGATATGACTTGTTTCTTGCGCTTCTGAAAGTTCAATGGCAATTTTAGTTTCTTTCGTTTCACGGTTAATTTGATATGTCATGACGTTCACTCCATTCTTTGACGACTTGTTCAAAACGGTCTAGCTGGGCTTCTGTCGCAATGGAATAGCGGACAAATCCTGCCATTGTTGCTTCAGATGGGTCATTGTAAAAACGTGGGAGAAAGCCGTGTTGTTCCACATGGCGTCCGAGTGCCATTGCTTGAGGTCCAGCAGTTAGCACAAAGTTGGTCTCACTCGGATAAATCGTCATATGTGGACTGGCATATTGTTGTAATATAGCTTTCAACCGTGAGCTTAAATGACGTTGGTGTGCAATGAATGCTTCAGTGTCTGCTTGGTTTTCGAATAGTTGAATACCGATTGCCATTGTTAGCGCACTGAGCGGGTAAGGGTGTTCAATTTGTCGAACAAGTTGAATCGTTTTTTCTGTGCCAATTAACACACCGAGACGCAACCCAGCCATCGCATAAGCTTTCGACAATGTGCGCATGACCAAAATGTGATCTTCTAACGCAATATCGAGCGGTGTTGAAAAATCAATATACGCTTCATCAATGACGAGATAGCCTCCGAGTTGTTTCATGCGATTGGCAACGGCCAGCAAATAACTTTCATCAAAACGGTGACCAGTCGGATTGTGTGGATTACTTAATATGAAGAAACTCGGCTGTACCGCTTCAATCTTGTCCAATACGGCTTCAACTGGAAAAGATAACTCTGGTGTAGCATCCACAAATTGAATATCGCGGTTCACTTGGCGCGCGTAATCTTGATACATGAAAAAGTCGGGGTTGAGCGTTAAACATGGTCCATCTGGCATGATGAGCATTAACTTTTGAATCAGTTCATCAGAGCCATTGCCACAAGTGATTTGTTCGCGTGTGAAAGTATTACCATAGTATCGCGCATAAGCTTTACGAAAACGATCATACGCCACGTCAGGATAGAGGTGATAGTCACACTTTTCGATGAGTTTGGTTAATGTTTCTGTCGATAGTGGTTTGATCGGACTTTCATTTTTATTCATACGAATCATGCGTTGTCACCTCTTTGTCTAATTTCTAATGATTTTTGGTGGTGATACAGTTGTTCATCTTGAGCGATACGTGCTGCATCTCGATACGTTTTTTCATAGGTTGCTTCTGATAAGTGAATCACCGTATGTTTTGTTAAAAAGTCATTGACCGATAAACCGTGTTGAAAGCGGGCTGTCCGTTGTGTAGGTAGAACGTGGCTTGGTCCCGCAATATAGTCTCCAATCGCTTCCGGCGCATAGCCACCTAAGAATAGGCTGCCAACATAGTGAATATGTGGCAAATAGTTTTCAGGCTGCGCGGTTTGAATTGATGCATGCTCTGGTGCAATAGTATTCATCACATGACAACTGTCTTCAAAATCAGTCGCGTGAATGAGATAGTGATTATCTTTCAAACTGACTTTTAAAATGTCATGACGTGGTGCACCGTTAAGTGTTTGTTGGATACGGCTTTCTAAACTTTCGAGCAATGCCAAATCTGTTGAAATGACAAATGTCCCCGCCATTTCATCATGTTCTGCTTGAGCAAATACATCATAGACAACTGCTTCTAAGTTACATGTATCATCAATTATCAATGCAATTTCACTGGGTCCCGCAATTTGATCGATACCGACTTCGCCATACAATGCTTTTTTCGCATAGGCGACATATTGATTACCTGGACCGACAATTTTATCGACTTTCGGGATGGTTTCTGTACCATAAGCGAGTGCTGCAATACTTTGTGCACCGCCGACTTGATACACATGATCCACACCAGCAATATGACATGCTGCGAGTACACTCGGTGCAACACCATTCTGCTGAGGCGGCGTGACGACACTGATGTTTTTCACACCGGCTACTTTCGCGAGTGTGGCCGTCATTAATACAGTGGAAGGGTAGCTCGCTTTACCGCCTGGCACATATATACCGACACGTTCAATCGGGTGATACACTTCATAAAGTTCAGGTGTCGCGTATTGGTTTTCGTATTTGATTTGTGTTTGATAATCGCGAATTCTTCGGAAACTATGCTCAAGTGCGTGACGTAAATCTTCATCTATATTGTGGTACGCTGCTGCAATGTCAGCTTGTGGCACTTCCAACGCCTCCACCTTGATGCCATCAAATTGTTGATTATAGTCATGTAATGCTAGGTCTCCTTCACGTCGCACGCGTTCACAAATGGCAGTGACTTGTGCGTGAATTTCAGGATTGAATGTTTCTGTTGTTTCGAATTGTTGTAAAAAGGTTTGGCTATTAACGATCAATGAGCGACACTCCTAACATGTTAATAAATGCATCAATTTCTGATGATTGGGTGAAAAAGCTTTGTCGATTCGTAATGAGTTGCGCTTGAATATCTGTAATATGTTCTTTTTCGACTAACCCGTTCGAACGCAATGTCGTCCCTGTTTGAACAATGTCAACGATGCCGTCGACCATGCCAATCACACAAGCAAGTTCGATAGAGCCGGATAATTCGATCAGTTCGACATCACGTCCTGTCGCTTTAAAATAATCTCTTGCTGTTTTAGGAAAAGAAGTTGCGACTTTGTGATAGTCCGTTGTCTCGTCAAATGCTGCGACTGAAAAGTGACATTGGCCAAAAGGAAGTGCAAGCAGTTGATTGACGTCGTATTGAGCTTCATTGAGAATATCACTGCCTGTAATGCCAATATCAGCAATGCCTTGTTCGACATAGATAGGGACGTCATTGCCTTTGACGAATAAAAAATGGAAAGGCGATACTTTAATTTGAAGCTGGCGTTCTCTAGACTTTAATTGTGCTGCCAAATCGTTTTGACCTTGTGATTCTAAATAGGCGATAAAACTTTTGAGCAGGCGACCTTTAGCTAATGCGATCGTAAGCACAGTGATTCCTCCTCGTTATAATGTTAACCCTAAACCGAAACCCTCTAGCGGCCCGTTATAATAGCCTCCTGATAGCGTTCGACCACTGTTTTGAAGGTGTGCATGAATAAACGCCTCCTTATAGTATGAACGTGGAGCTTGCGGTGTAACATCCAGATGAATCGTGTCGATGTGAAGCGATTTGAAGTATGTTTGCCAACGATTCAAACTGCGAATAATGACGTGATCATGTGGATATAACGTATTTAAAAGTTCCAGTTGCTGATGTGTCGGTGTGAGTAATAACCGTACGAGCGGATGACTCATGCCAAGAGCGGATTTGAGTGCCGAAATATTACGCTGTTCAACCCATGTCAGTAGCTGTTCACGTTCAGCTTGATACTCAAGCAATAAATCGATGAGCTGGTAATGCCCAATCACGACATATTGAATTTCATCTTGTAAGTGTTGCGAGATAAATTGTTGGAACGTCTCAAAAGCATGGTACATTTCTTGAATATGTGGGCGATAACATTCCAGACCAAGTTGTGTTTGGACTTGATGGTGTCGCACAATCGGCCCCGTATAAGCCACAGCGGAATGATTGAGTTGATAATGTTGATAATAGCGCACAAGTTGATCGGTGAAATCATTGCGTAAAGCAAACAAAGTATCATCTGCCTGCCACACACTGCGCTCTTTCATTTGTTTTAAATCATCTGGAGACAGTTCATCCCACACGAGTGTTTCGATAAAAGCAGTCTCAATTGGTTCGAAATCATTGGCTGTTGCTAACTTTAAAAAGTCAATTTCATATTGTTTATTTTGTATGAAAGGTTGTCCCATTATCCACCCTCGCTTTCGCTCTCTACCAAGTTAAAGTATTCGAATAGAATATGACAATGGTAGCACAGAGATTTTCAGATTTCAACACATTTTTCTGAATATTTTATTTTTAGTTTCGGCTACTTGCCGTCATCATCATCAGACTGTCTCAAAATTGTTCGATTTGTACACGGCAATATGCCATGCCATAATGGTTCAAACACGAGCATGCGTTGCACATATTCATTACCAATTTATCGCAATCGACTCAAAATAAAAAAATCGTATTTTGAAGCATCTAATTGTATAATTGAGAGGGTCAAGAAATTATATCAATAAGGAGCGTTCCGTATGAATTTCGAAAAATATATTGATCACACGTTGTTAAAACCAGAATCAACACGTGCACAAATTGACAAAATTATTGAGGAAGCAAAAGCATATCATTTCAAATCGATTTGTATTAATCCAACACACATCGCTTATGCTGCAGAAAAATTAGCAGATTCAGATGTGCTCGTATGTACAGTGATCGGTTTCCCATTAGGAGCGAACACGACGGAAACAAAAGTATTTGAAACAGAAGATGCGATCCGTAAAGGCGCAGATGAGATTGACATGGTGATCAACATTGGTGCATTAAAAGACCAACGTTATGATGACGTGCAAAAAGATATTGAAGCGGTCGTTAAAGCTGCAGAAGGTAAAACAGTTAAGGTCATTATCGAAACAGCACTTTTAACTGAAGAAGAAAAAGTAAAAGCATCTGAACTAACTAAAGCAGCAGGTGCCCATTTCGTGAAAACATCAACAGGCTTCTCTACGGGTGGCGCTACACCTGAAGATGTGAAGTTAATGAAAGATACAGTCGGCGAATCAGTAGAAGTGAAAGCAGCTGGTGGCGTACGTAACTTAGAAGACTTCAAAGCAATGATTGATGCAGGTGCAACACGTATCGGTGCAAGTGCCGGCGTACAAATTATGCAAGGTTTAGAAGTAGATTCAGATTATTAATCAAAGAATTCAATAAATGTGGGAGTGATTAAGATGACAGTACCTTTTCAACGCGTTCATTTAATTGTGATGGATTCAGTTGGGATTGGAGAGGGCCCAGACGCTAAAGACTTTAACGATGAAGGCTCACACACTTTAAAACATACGCTTGAAGGATTTGATCAAAAGTTACCAAACCTTGAAAAGTTAGGCTTAGGGAATATTGCGCCATTACCAGTGATTGACGCTGTTGATCATCCTTTAGCGTATTATACAAAATTAAGTGAAGCGTCAGTCGGTAAAGACACGATGACAGGCCACTGGGAAATTATGGGCTTGAACATTATGCAACCGTTCAAAGTGTATCCAGAAGGTTTTCCAGAAGAGTTAGTTCAAGAAATCGAACAACTTTCAGGCCGTAAAGTTGTCGCAAACCGCCCAGCATCGGGTACACAAATTATTGACGAGTGGGGCGAACATCAAATGAAGACAGGAGACTTAATCGTCTATACTTCTGCTGACCCTGTGCTTCAAATTGCTGCACACGAAGATGTCATTCCGTTAGAAGAGTTGTATGACATTTGTGAAAAAGTCCGTGAACTGACAAAAGATCCGAAATATTTAATTGGACGTATCATTGCGCGTCCATATGTTGGCGAACCCGGTAACTTCACACGTACAAGCAACCGTCATGATTATGCCTTGAAGCCATTTGGTAAAACAGTGATGAATACGTTAAAAGAAAATGACTATGATGTCATTGCGATTGGTAAAATTAACGATATTTATGATGGTGAAGGTGTAACTGAAGCCGTACGTACGAAAAGTAATATGGATGGCATGGATCAATTAATGAATATCGTCAACAAAGACTTTAAAGGATTAAGCTTTTTAAACTTAGTTGACTTTGATGCATTATATGGCCACCGTCGTGATAAGCCAGGCTATGCACAAGCGATTAAAGAATTTGATAATCGCTTACCAGAATTGATGGATGCATTGCATGAAGACGATTTATTGATTATTACAGCGGACCACGGGAATGACCCAACAGCACCGGGGACAGATCATACACGTGAGTACATTCCAGTCATCATGTATAGTCCGAAGTTTAAAGGCGGACAAGCATTAGAAGGCGATACAACATTTAGTTCAATCGGTGCAACAATTGCCGATAACTTTGGCGTAACATTGCCTGAGTTTGGACGTAGCTATTTAAATGAATTGAAATAATTGAGAGAAGTGGCTGATACCTGTAAATAGGTGTCGGCTGCTTTTTTATTTTGAATGTTAAGTGTTAAATGGACGTGAACTACCGGCTTGAACTTTATTTATACAAAGTCACTTATTATATTATCAATCGTTTATATTTTTGTTAATATGGTAGGAATCAATGTTTTAAAAGGAATATCTTTAACGGCAGTAAGGATTGAAGGAAGTTGACATCCCCATTGTAAACACATCAACTGGAAGGCATCACAGTACAAAACATGTAGAAACCCCTGCTTAATCATCTTTTATAAAAAAACACTTACACATACAGCATCGTCATTATCTGACAAAAGTTAGATCGTGGCGTATTTTTCTATATTAAATCATTGTAACTGTAAAAAATTAGTCACTCTATCTATCGGGCATGTTTGTTGTGTTGTGATAAACTAGAATAAAGTTTCAAAAAGTCTCATCATTGCAAAAGGAGCCAAAATCGATGTTTAATTTAACGATATTACTGTTGGAGCGTGTCGGACTCATTATTATATTGGCGTACATTTTAATGAATTCAAAATACTTCAAGCATACGATGCAACAGCGACAAGCATGGGCATCAAAGTGGCAATTGTGTATCGTCTTTAGCCTCTTTGCGCTGTTGTCTAACTTTACGGGTATCGTCATTAAAAATGGCGATATTTTAGCGGGGAGCATTTATTTTCAATTAGATGATAATGTTTCTTTAGCGAATACACGTGTGCTGACAATCGGTGTCGCAGGACTGGTAGGAGGACCTTTTGTCAGTGTGTTTGTCGGCATTTTATCTGGTGTTTTTCGCCTTTATATGGGTGGTGCAGAAGCATATACATATTTAATTTCTTCCCTATTTATTGGACTTATTTCTGGATATTATGGACGTCAAGCGCTCGAACAACACCAATATCCAACGATTGCGAAAAGTGCATTGATCGGTGGTATGATGGAAATTGTCCAGATGATTTGTATTTTTTCGTTCGCGCAAGACAAACAGTATGCGATGGATTTGATTGCTTTGATTGGACTGCCGATGATTGTCGTTAATAGTGCAGGTACAGCGATTTTTATGTCTATCATCAGTTCAACTTTGAAGCAAGAAGAACAAATGCGTGCCGTTCAAACACATGATGTATTAGAATTGACCAATCAAACGTTGCCTTATTTTAAAGAGGGGCTCAATGAAGACTCCGCAAAACACGTGGCGATGATTATTAAAGATTTGATGAAAGTATCGGCCGTCGCTATTACGAATCGACATGACATTTTGGCACATGTGGGGGCGGGGAGTGACCATCACATTCTTAAAAAAGAGATTATTACGCATTTATCTAAAGCGGTACTACAAACTGGTGAGCTTAAAGAAGTGCATACGAAAGAGGAAATTGGTTGCACGCATCCGCATTGTCCACTGCATGCCGCGCTAGTGATTCCACTTAAAATGCATGGGAAAGTGACAGGGACGTTAAAAATGTACTTTACGAATCCGACCAATTTAACGTTTGTCGAACGACAGTTAGCAGAAGGTTTGGCGGAGATTTTTAGTAGTCAAATCGAACTGGGAGAAGCAGAGATGCAAAGTAAGTTGTTGAAAGATGCGGAGATTAAATCCCTTCAAGCACAAGTGAACCCGCATTTCTTTTTTAATGCGATGAATACGATTTCAGCATTAGTACGTATTGATAGTGAAAAAGCGAGAGAATTATTACTCGAGTTGAGCCATTTCTTTCGTTCAAATTTACAAGGTTCGCGTCAAAACACAATCACTTTAGAGAAAGAGTTAAGTCAAGTGACGGCTTATTTATCACTCGAACAAGCGCGTTTTCCAGGGCGATTTGATGTGACTTTTGATGTACCACAAAAGGTGCAACAAGCATCTGTGCCACCATTTTTAATTCAAATCTTAGTGGAAAATGCGGTCAAACATGCGTTTCCAAACCGTAAAAAGGGCAACACAATTAAAGTCGGGGCACGATTAAAAGATGCGCAACAACTCTATATTGAAGTGAGTGACAATGGACGTGGGATTCCACCAGATAAATTGACGCAATTGGGCCAAAAAGTGGTCGAGTCAGAGTCAGGAACGGGTAGTGCTTTAGAAAATTTAAATTTAAGATTAAAAGGTTTGTTCAGTGAGCAAGCCGCGCTACATTTTGATAGTGATGACACAGGAACGTGCGTATGGTGTACGTTACCTTATCAACAGAAGGAGGATTAAGTCATGCGTGCATTAATTGTTGATGATGAACCACTCGCGCGTAATGAATTGATATATTTATTGAATCGTATCGGAGGATTTGATGTTTTAGATGAAGCGGAAAATGTGAGCGAAACGATTGAAGCGTTATTAGTAAACGAATATGATTTGGTGTTTTTAGATATTAATTTAATGAATGAAAATGGGATTGAATTAGGTAAAAAAATACAGAAGATGAAAGCACCGCCTGCGATTGTATTTGCGACAGCGCATGACCAATTTGCGGTACAGGCGTTTGAACTGAATGCGACAGATTATATTATGAAGCCATTCGATCAATCTCGCATTGCGCAAGCTGTGGCAAAAGTGCGTGCACAGCAGGAAAAGTACGAAGACATGCATGTGCCACATTCAGCTGTGAAAGTAACGCAACCTTTACCGATTGAAATTGGTGAGCGCATTCATATGCTGAACCCTGTTGACGTGATTGGTATTTCGGTCAATCAAGGTGTGACCACGATTTATACGACGCAAGGTGAGTATGAGACACATGAGCCGTTGAGTGCTTATGAGAAGCGATTGGATGAGGCACAGTTTATTCGGATTCATCGGTCGAATGTGATCAATCGACAGCATATTGAGGCGATTGAGCATTGGTTTAATTCGACGTACATGGTGACGTTGACGGATGGGGTGAAGATGCAGGTGAGTCGGTCGTATATGAAGAAGTTTAAGCAGGTGATGGGTTTAAAGCTGTGAGTGGAATGATGAGGAGTGAGACAGTCGGTTTGATGTGTCTCACTCTTTGATTTCAGTGCGCCCGGCATGGGTAACATCTTGACGGTGAAAGTCCGTTACAGGCTTGGTAGTAGGAACTGTTAGCGAAAGACAAGGGTGTCCATTGCGAAGTGGAATCTGAAGGAAGTCGGA
>NZ_MLGE02000007.1 GCF_001792775.2 Staphylococcus pseudintermedius | reverse complement strand
CTCTACAAGTGGGGATTAATACCATTAGCCCAGCTTGCAGAGTTGGCTTACGCAAGATATTGAACCGCCGAGTACGGAACCGTACGCTCGGTGGTGTGAGAGGACGAGTAGTCAATTAATGGCTATTCTCCTACTCGATTGTCGTGATTTGGCAATATTTTACTATTCAATTATGATAAAAAATGTGTTTTGATTATTGTTTCTAAAATAATAGGTAACTCTTCAAAGGCACTCTGTTGATGTACGCGCTCGGTCACTTTATGGGCGTCTTTACCGATAGGACCACAGTTCAAAAATGGTGCTTGAATCCGTTCAATCGCTTCAAACGGAATATGATATGTCTGGCCAAATACAGGTGTGTGATCGCGAAATGCGTCAAATCCTGAACCATTTGGAGATGGTGCAACGTAACTTAAATCACTAATACCATTAAAATAATGAATGCGTTCTGACACACGATTGAATTGTTGCTTGGCAGTGTCTGTAATCGTTTGTTTAATTGCTTCAACTAAAGGGTGAAACGATGCATTCGTTGCTGGATAATACGGTGGTGCAAAGAATGTAACAACGACAGGGCCAAGTGATTTACAAAGGCGAATAAGCGCATCAATAATCAAAATAGACTGTGCATGGGGCTCTTGTTCGTTTTGAATGGCTTGGTCAACCCTGTCTTTAACTGCGCGCTCACCATGATGTTGACATGCATATTGATACAACTCTTGATAAGTCAGCAACTGCAACTGAGGTAGCGGTGCGACGTCTTCATCTTTCATTCGTTGTTGGTAAGCCGCCCAAGCTTTATGCATGCCTTCTTTGACCGCCGCATTAAATTGTTGGAAAACATCATTTGCGTTATGTTTAAATAAGAAAAGATTAAATAAAGCGACTGTACGAAATGGCGTTTGGACATCATAATGATGCTTAACATCATTCATTTTTAATGTGACAGGGAAGGGCGTCGACTCACCTTCAAATGTCTCTTTAAAACGAGCGCTATATTCAATTTCTTGAAGGATATAACTCATCATAAAATTCGAACTTAAACCGAGTGCGGGTGTACCGACATGGGTTTCACGACCATTCACAAAAACGCCTGGCATAATTTTGCCAATCGACCCGCTATAAAAATAATGGATGTCATTGCCTTGTTGTTGAAATGTCGGCTCACTATTTAAATGTAAGACGATATCGAGTTGATGTTGCTGACAAAGTTCATCTAAGTGTGCCACTGCGGCATGCATTCCTTGTGAAGTAACTTCTTCGTCAGGTACAGTCATCAAAATGAGGTTGATATCCCATTGTTCGATGATGGCTTTTTCAATGAGTGACATATGTAACATGAGGCCGGGTTTCATATCCATACTGCCGCGACCAAATAAATATTGACCGGACTGAATATCGACTTGAACTTCTTTATCAAAATCCTCAACATGTCCTTGAAAAGTTGCTGTGAGGCGATCCATATCAAAAGCTTCAGATTGGTATAAACCAAAATCTTCAATACCCACTGTATCAAAATGACTGATACATGTGACGGCTTTGTGAGAGGTAGCGCCAAGATATAAAGCAACTACCGCATGTCGACCATCGTCAGTCGGTACGAGATGGATCTGTTCAGGGTGTGCTTTGAAATAATCAAGAGACATCAATTGATCTTTCACTAAATAAGGAAACGATTGTTCACCTTCTGAATGTGTCACACTTTGATGTGCAACGAGTTGTTTTAACAGTAATGCTCTTCCTGCTGCTGTTTGCCAATGTGTTTTCATACTATCTTCTCCTTTGTGTACTGTTTCCAGCATACAGTCTCATTGTAAGTGTTTTCATAGCATTTGCCAATGACATCCAATGACTTTATGACGTTTGTGTGACGGAGGAAGTTCTCTTAGATGTCTCAAACTGATTTGTGTTAATATAGTAAAATAAGATAGTACAAAGTGGGGGCATATGACATGTTAAAAAAAATAATCGGTATTATTTTGTCACTCATCGTTATATTTATCGTTGTTGCCGGTGCATTTTTTGCGTTTAAAGGGTACCAGAAAAGCCAAAATTTAAAGATGATTGATCAATATTTAACTGAAAATCATTTGAAAGATAAAGTCATTGAGGAAAAAGATGAGTACGACCCGAGAAAAGGGATTTTTTATAAAGAGTTAACGATTAAAGGCGATGAAAAAAATACATACATCGCACAGCCGATCCATATGAAACGTGGATTTTTCTTACAAGGCTTTAATACAGAAACGAAAAAGCATGATAAAAACGCGAAATATAGTTTCTTTGATGAAGATTATAAGTTGAAATAACTGTTTCTTAATTAGGAAATACGAGCTTGAAAGTTTTACGAATGCGGACATGTTCTTGCTTGATGATGTGGATAAGATGATGAAGAAAAGACTCGGACGAATTGATGTTCCGAGTCTTTTTATGCAAAGGCAATGATACAGCCCTTATATGAAGTGTGATTCTCATGCTACTTTACAGATTCTGCTGTTGCGATGGCTTGTTGAATATAGTCCACTGATTGATCGAGTGCTGTTTTTTCCTCTGCATCTAATTGAATTGGGAATATTTCATGGTGGCCATCGCGATTCACACGTGTCGGCAAGCTAAAGGCCACATTCGTATAATCATATACATTTTGATGGACAGTTGAAATCGGTAAAATACGATTCTCATCATAAAAAATAGCTTCTGCTAAATCGACAGCAACGCGTGAAATGGCTGAATTTGTCCAACCTTTTTTACGCATGACATCAAAAGAAACTTTATCGATTTGATCACGAATGCCTTGTTTCGAAATCGGTGTCGCCCCGTTCAATTGTTCATATTCTTCTAACGACATGCCGGCAATACGGACACGACTCCATACAGGCACAGTCGTTTTACCGTGCTCCCCAATCACAAAAGCTTCGACATTTTTTGGATCAACTTGATAATGATTGGCAATCAATGTGCGAAAACGTGTCGACTCTAACATCGTGCCTGTTCCCATAATCTTGTGATGTGGGTAGTTAAATTGTACTTCAGCAATATAAGTCATCGTATCTACTGGATTTGAAATCATCATAATATGCGGAGATGTCGTAACTGCAGTAATCTGGGCCATTATCTCTTGGATGATTTTCGTATTGTATGCTGTCAGTTTCGTACGATCCGCCATATCTGCGTTTGAAGGAATGCTGGCAGAAATAATGATTAAATCAACGTCTGCTAACATCTCGTATGTACCGACTTTAATACGTGTATGATGTGTCCCGCTTAACCCTTGAAAATGCTCATGATCGAGCGCTTCACCTTCTATACGGTCACGATCTGTATCAATTAAAATGATTTCTTGAAACAGACCTGCATACTGAATATCTGTTAAAATCTGACTCCCTACGCGTCCTAAACCGATGAGTGCGACTTTATTGATCATTCTAAACCCTCCTTGAAGTTGTATCAAAATATATCATTAAATTGACTCAAGTATACATAATATTAGTATAAACTTTGTGAAAGACAAGATGCAATGACCAAGCAATTCATCAGCAAGTACATTTTTCAGAATTTTTGGTATGATAATTAGGACACATCCTATAAAGGGGGACAATGAATAATGAAAGATACAAAAGCATTACTCCAACAATTAACAGACCTTAACGGGATTGCTGGACATGAGTATAATATTAAAAAGGTGATGAACGACCTTTTAGAACCAAATAGCGACGAAATGATCTATGACAATTTAGGAGGTGTTTTCGGTAAAAAAAATTCCAAAACAGGTCAACGTACAATTATGATTGCCGGTCATCTGGATGAGATTGGCTTTATGATTACGAAAATAGATGATAATGGCTTTATTCGTTTTACACAAGTTGGAAGTTGGTGGAATCAAGTCATGTTATCGCAAAAGGTAACAATTACGACAGATGAAGGTCGGCAAATTCGCGGCATTATCGGTTCAAAGCCACCCCATGTACTCACACCTGAAGAACGTAAACGCCCAGTCGAGATGAAACATATGTTTATCGATGTCGGTGCAAAAGATAAAGCTGAAGTTGAAGCGGCAGGCATTGAAATTGGCAATATGATTACACCATATTCTGAATTTGAGACGTTATTAAATGAGGATTACATGACCGCGAAAGCATTTGATAACCGCTTTGGTTGTGCAGTTGCAGTCGACGTGATGGACGAGCTTAAAGATGAGGATATCAATGTGAATTTAGTTGCAGGTGCGAATGTACAAGAAGAGGTGGGGCTACGTGGTGCAAAAGTGGCTGCTCACAAAGTAAAACCTGATTTAGCCATTGCGGTAGACGTCGGTGTCGCGTATGATACACCAGGTTTAGAAAGTAATGGAGACACTAAAGTAGGCAATGGTCCAATTGTGTTAAATTTAGATGCCACAAATATTGGTCATGTCGGGTTAATTCGTCACGTGAAAAATGTAGCTAAAGCGAATGGTATCGACTTGCAATGGGATTCTATTCCAGGTGGCGGGACAGATGCCGGAAGTTTCCATACAGCGTTAGACGGTATTCCTTCTATTGCATTGTCACTGCCATTACGTTACATGCATTCAAACGTATCGATACTGAGTCGCAAAGATTATCAAGCCGTCGTTAAGTTAGTCACTGAAATTATTCGTGCGTTAAATGATGAAGTGATTGACGAAATCATTTGGTAAAATATTTAAAACCACAATTTAAGCAGAATTCCACTTGTTCAACTAAGCAGTGGTGTTCTGCTTTTTATGTAGAGCGATAAAAGTAATGTGAAAGAAGCAAAAAGATATTGTCTTCACGTGTGAGTCATGATAGATTAGACAAAAATATAAAGACAACAGAGGAGTCTTTCCATGACACAACAACATCAAAAAAGGTGGTTAGGTTATTTATTAGTTATCATTGGCGCTTCATTTTGGGGGATAGGTGGAACAGTCTCACAATGGCTTTTTCAACATGCAAATGTCGATGTTACATGGTTTGTAGCCGTGCGACTCATGCTCTCAGGGCTGTTATTACTTGGCATTGCTTTTATTTCAGAAGGTCCGAAAGTCTTCCACATCTGGCGTGATAAACGATCCACAGCACAAATTTTAATTTACGGCTTATTCGGTATGCTTACCGTACAATATACCTTTATGGTTACTATCAGCTATGGGAATGCGGCGGTCGCGACATTATTACAATACCTTGGTCTTATTTTCATTATTTTTTATCTCGTTTTCAGGAAAGTTACAAAAATAGGTGTGAAGGAAATTGTAGCGGTATTGCTTGCATTAACCGGTACATTTTTATTACTGACTAACGGTAATATACTGAATCTACAAGTCCCTAAATTAACGATTGTATGGGGGTTACTGTCAGCCATCGCGCTTGCTTTTTATACCATTTATCCAGTGAAGTTATTAGCACGATGGAGTTCACTGACTGTCGTCGGTTGGGCAATGTTTATCGGAGGCTGTGCATTAAGCATCGTGCATCCGCCATGGCAAATGGACTTTACTACTTGGACGTTACCGACTTATCTTTATTTTGGATTTGCCATTATTTTTGGAACGATGCTCGCATTTTGGTTTTATATCGATAGCTTGCGATATTTACATCCACATGAATCAGGATTATTAGGCACACTTGAACCATTAACAGCACTCTTGACATCTGTTGTTTGGTTACACACTACGTTCGGAGTGTGGCAACTGGTTGGTGTTGCTTGCATCATAATGATGGTCGTCATCATCTCCGTCGTCCAAAACAAATAACGACATCATACAGGTTGAGGAATAAAAAAACAGATTGCATAACAACCCAGGAAGTCTAACAAAAAAGATTACAGAACGAAGCTGACGTCCTAAAAAGCCTTATTGAATAGCAACCTGGGCGAGACTCCTGAGGCATAGAGACGAGACCGAAAATCCACCAACGCATCTACCAATGTAACATTTCAATCAAGCGTTGGTTAGTTGAGGAGAGGCGCCTAGGAACGCGAGCCCAAAAGTGCAATCAATAAGGCGAATATATAAATATAAAGCTTCGTTCTGTAATCTATAAGATAATGCGCTTTCAATTTAGAACGAGAAGATAAGAAATGTTTCTCAATTCTTTAAGTCAACATACTAATGCATGTCGTGAATTTTCATCATCAACCCATGTGGCACATCATCATGTGACACAATCTTTTTCTTAATATATACATGTGGTTCATCTTTTTTCGCCACAAGCTTCACAAAATCACCTTTCTCAGGTCTGAAGTCATCATCGGTTGGAATCTTCACATTTGTTTCTACGGTTTTCTCAGACTCACTCACCACTTTTTCAGCAGTCGTGTCATCTTTCATATAACCGTAATAAGTTTCCTTTTGTCCTGCAAGCATCATCGCCACAACTACGCCTACTGTAGCGACTAACATCGCCACAATCAACACGATACCTATCGTTTGTTTTTCTTTCATTGATGTGTCTCCTTTGGAAAATTTAATTGCGACTTCATAATAAGTCACTTCTTATTGTATCGAAAGAAAATACTTTCGAAAAGCAAAATATTTAATGTACATACGATGTTAAGCGATAGACTTTGTTGTCTATATTATGTGCACAGTGAACAAGTATATGAAAATTTGTACGAAAGATTACGTAGAGAATCTTCAATTTTTTCGCGAGTCGTGAATGGCGTTGTGGTATAGTATCTATATTAAAAATTATCGCTTCCATGAGGCAAGAGGTGGAGGGACAACAATGTCTGAGTTCAATGGACATCAAAAAATTCAAGATCAATGGCTACTCGTCTTCGGTATTATTTTAATTGCGGCCACGTTACGCGCGCCACTCACAGCCGTAGGACCAGTCATCCAACAAGTTAAAACAGATTTACATATTAACAATGGGATTGCAGGTTTGATTACGACCATTCCACTCATTATTTTTGGTGTGGTATCGCCATTTGTATCGCGTATGCTTTCAAAAATTTCGATGTCACGCTTTTTATTTTTAACTTTAATGTTAACGATGGTCGCACTGCTTATTCGAATTTTGGGAGGGATACTAACATTTTTCATCGGAACAGTGTTACTCGGTGTATCGATTGCACTAGCCAATGTCACGTTGCCGGCTTATGCGAAATGGGCTTTCCCGACACAAATTGGTTTAATTACAGGAATTTATAGTGCGACGATGAACTTTACAGCTGGGTTGGGTGGGGGATTAAGTTACCCACTGTCTACTGTTACATCGTTATCATATCGCTTTTCACTCGTGTTTTGGGTCGCTTTTGCAGTGGTAGCATTCGTAATATGGTTGCCTCAACTGAAACAAGCGTCTTATTTAGCTTCACAACAACATGAGGGATTGAGAAAGCCGATTTATTGTTCGAAAATTGCATGGGCGGTGGCACTCACGATGGCATTCCAATCTATGATGTTTTATAGTATCGTCGCTTGGTATCCGTCAATATTAGTGAGTAAAGGCATTGAACCGGAAATGGCGGGATACTTTTTAATGTTGAATCAATTTTCGCAATTACCGATGACGTTTACATTTCCGATTATTGCCGCAAAGATGTCGACACAAAGAAGTTTGATCAGTATAGTTGCAGCGCTGATGAGTGTAGGGTTTATGTTGCTGTTTTTCAACAATACGTGGATATTACTTATGGCGATGATTTTAACTGGTATGGGCATTGGCGCATGCTTTAGTTTATGTATGACGATGTTTTCGATTCGTTCAAAAACAACAGCCGGCAGTATGGCTTTATCAGGTTTTGGTCAGTCGGTCGGTTATTGGATCGCGGCGATAGGGCCTTTTCTACTTGGTATGGCACATGATTTGTTGAATAATTGGACGGTCGCTATTGTGTTGTTTTTAATGATGGTCGTAGCTGTATTTAGTGCAGGTATGATTGCCGCGCAAAATAAATATATTGAAGATGAATAAGTGATAAAAGTAAGGGTTAAGACGAGGTATGCACCTTGTCCTAACCCTTATTTTGGATGACGTTCAAACGCTCACCAGCAAACGATTACAATATATCTGATTGTTGCTGTGCTTGACTTTTCGTAATATGAATTAATTTGATGTGGCCAACAGGCAGTGTTGTTTGATAACGTGACTTACCAAAATGATGGAGCTGAACATGAAATAACAATTGATTCGCTGCATGAATGGTTGAGATAAACTGTGGAGGTAAGTAATAACCTTCTGCGTTTTTTGCAAGGATGTCATCGATGTTACTGTATTTTGGATGATACGTATATTCTGCCACTAAATGTTGATGTAACTCTAAAGTACCGTATAGCTCATACGTCAAATCCTTTTGGTCGTTTTGGACTTGATACGGGTGAAATAACAATATATCATAGGCCAATCGCGATTCGTGAACGACATAGGAACGTTCCACGACACTATGCGAATGATTGAAAGGTTGCATTAAATGAAATACGTGTTGTAGCGCGGTTTGATGGCCCAGTCTATCGAAATAACCGTGCATTTCTGGCTGATGACAGATGAGCGGTAAAGTTAAACCTTGGACGGTATGATGCATATTTAACCAAATTTCCAACCATTCTCTCGGGTGTACTTTCTCTTCTTTTTGCGCATATAACCATTCATTGACACCGGATAATAAAATAGGACGTTGATTCAAGTTGTAATCTTCTAGCCAATCTTTAAGTTGGCGATGGAAAGGATGTGTCAGTTGTAATGATGAAGATGTGGATTGCGCAGTACTGTTCACCAATGACATATCCACCATATAGTAATCAAAATCTGTATCAAGTTGTAACGTTCGTTGTGGCATCGGTATGTAAATGAGTAAAGTGAATTGGCAACTTTCGAGTAATGTCTTCATCTCTTGAATGATGAATTTGATGTCACGTGCTAAAAGTGTTGCATCATCTAATACGAGATTGAAATACAACTGTGACATATCAAAATCAATAGCAGATTGACGTAGCACTTGTAATAACGGTTGTAAAAAGTGCAATTTAAATTTTTCATAACTTTGCATAGATGAGATACGATAAGCAATGCCATATTGATGGTGGTACACTAACTGGCTTAAACATTTGACCTCATCCAAGTTATCAAACGTGATATTCCCCCATGATGTTGCGTTGAAGTACAGTGTGATAGGAGTCGCTTTTTGATACGTTTGCACATGCGGAGTTGGATGGAATATCTGCATCATTTCACGCATATGTTGTACTTCAAGGAGTAACCGTTTAGATGGTAGCCAGCGCGTTTGTTGGGATTGATTTAAATAAATGCTTAACGGCTGGTTTGCATTAAATTTTTCAAGAACATCGAGTAAATGACCTTCAAAATATTGATCATCAAACGGTTGAATATCGACTTGAATGACTTGCTTTTGATGTTGCTTTCGAAACGCAATCGGACTGACGCCAATAAAACGTTTAAATTGTTTAGAATAATGATTGTAACTACTAAATTGATAGTATAATGCAATCTGATTAATCGATTCATTCGTGTGCAGTAAGTGATACATGGATAAGCCAATTTTCAGTGAAACAAAATACTTTTTGAACGTATAATTTAAATATCTGTTGAACAATGTTGAGATGTATGATTCGGTAACAAAAAAGTGCTCACTTAACTCTGGCAAAGATAATCGAGAAAGGGGTCTTTGATGAACATAATCCATGATGTTATTAAATAAGATGCTTTTCACTTGAACCCGTGGCACATGAACTGCCCCTGTATCGATAAAACATTCATTGACTAACATTTCGATAATCGGTTTGAAGCATTCGAAATATTGGTCCGTGTTATTTTCGGTAATCACTTTTTTTATTTGTGTGGTGATTATATTGTGAGATGATAACTTTTCTTGATTGAAAAAGCCTAATAAATAATGTGGCTGATATTCTGAGAAGTAGTGTAATGGAATAGAGATTTTTGCAACAGCTTGTGCATCTTTAACTTTAACGATGTCATTATGGTTAATGATTGCAACTTGATGATAAAAATGACTCTTTTTACCGTTGAGCTCGAGTGTCAGGACGCCTTCAAATGAAACGAATAATTCGATACGATTAAATACACGATATGCACTAGATGTGTACTGTTTCATTAATTCAATAGTGATGCCTTGCATAATGGACCTCTCTCAAATTCAGTATTTTTCAACAGCATTGAAATGACTTA
This sequence comes from Staphylococcus pseudintermedius, assembly GCF_001792775.2. Lineage (GTDB taxonomy): Bacteria > Bacillota > Bacilli > Staphylococcales > Staphylococcaceae > Staphylococcus > Staphylococcus pseudintermedius. The sequence continues at coordinate 94,229 of NZ_MLGE02000007.1, read as the reverse complement.
ATAAATCAACATTATTATAGAATTATTGATTGTTAGACCACAATATGATTTGCAATATTGTGAAAAGAAAGACTTAAAGTGAAAAGATAATGACATATTAAAGGTTTTAAAAAGAGTATAGAAAACAATATTCTTTAAAAAAAGATATATCGCAGTGAAAAAACGTGGTAAACATTTCAGAAACGGTGTTGTACTATGAAAGGTGTTTGAAAAATTTAAAGCTCAAAAATAGAATATGAAACACTTGGGAGAGAAAGTAACACCAATAGCTGACAGGTTTTGAAGTAACATCACTATAACATATTCTTAACAAAGCGACACCCTTGATTGCTACATCGTTAAACAGAAGTGACAAAGAATTTTGAATAGGTATTGATTATCCATTTGAAAACGAATACAATGAAGATAATCGTTTTTGGTACCGGTTCCAAAAAAGTTTCGAAAGCATTGAATAGGTCATTTTGGAGCCTTGCATTGTTTTTGAAACGTATTTAAGTATGCAAGACAACTGAAGGAGTGATGTTATGGCCTATCAAAAAGAAGCAGCAACGATTTTAAAAGCAGTGGGTGGAGAAGAAAATATTGAAGAAATGGCGCATTGTGCAACCCGTTTACGCCTCACATTGAAAGATGAAGGCAAAGTAGATGAGGAAACACTCAGTCAAATAGACGTTGTTAAAGGGACATTTTCTACAAGTGATCAATATCAAATTATTATCGGTTCAGGTACTGTCAATAAAGTATTTCAAGCGGTGCAGACTTTAATGAAAGGTGATACTGACGAACATACCCATCAAGAGAATAACAAACAGAAGAAAAAGGGGCATCCGTTACAACGTTTTGTGAAGATGTTGTCAGACATCTTCGTTCCAATTATTCCGGCAATTGTTGCGGGCGGTTTGTTAATGGGACTGAACAATATTTTGACAGCAAAAGGGATTTTTAGTGAATCACAATCTGTTGTCGAAATGTATCCGCATTTTGCTGAATTTGCAAGTATGATCAATATTTTTGCAAGTGCACCGTTTGCGTTGTTACCTATTTTAATTGGATTCAGTGCGGCGAAACGCTTTGGAGGCAATGCGTTTTTAGGTGCTGCATTGGGGGCAATTATGGTTCACCCTGCGCTAATGAACGGTTATGCATATCCAGAAGCACTAACAAATGGTGATCCAATCCCGCAATGGCACATATTAGGTTTATCCATCGCGCAAGTGGGTTACCAAGGACAAGTGTTACCTACATTAGTTGCGACATACATTTTAGCACAGTTGGAAAAAGGGTTACGTCGTGTTGTACCGACTGTATTAGATAATTTACTTACACCATTATTTGCTATACTCATTACCGCATTTTTGACATTTTTATTTGTAGGACCATTGACACGTACAGCAGGTTTTTGGCTTACTGATGGCTTAACATGGCTTTATGAAACAGGGGGCGCTGTTGGTGGATTCCTCTTCGGACTGTTCTATGCACCAATCGTTATTACAGGGATGCACCACAGTTTTATTGCTATTGAAACAGCACTCATAGCAGATTCAGCAAAAACGGGTGGCTCTTTCATTTTCCCAATCGCTGCAATGTCGAATATGGCGCAAGGTGCCGCTGCATTGGCCGCATTTTTCTTAATTAAACAAAATCAAAAATTGAAAGGTGTCGCTTCAGCAGCCGGTGTATCAGCAGTGTTAGGGATTACGGAACCCGCTATGTTTGGGGTCAATCTGAAGTTGCGTTATCCATTTATCGGAGCAATGACAGGATCAGCTTTAGGTTCAGCATATGTTTCATTCTTTAAAGTGAAAGCAACGGCATTAGGAGCAGCGGGCATTCCAGGTGTCATTTCAATCGCACCAGGTTCATGGACACATTATATTATAGGCATGTGTATCGCCTTCATTGGTAGCTTTGTTATCACATTAATCTTATCGAAACAGAAAAAGTATCAGGGCTTAGCAGAATAAAACAAAACGTGAGAATTAAGAGGATAAATATTAATTATATGAAAGACTGGGATAGCTGCATTGCGTCCCAGTCTTTTGACATCATTGAGGATACGCATCTATCATTAAAAAATACGATAACTAAGAAAAGCACTGTTAATTGTATGAGTTAAGCGTGTGAATTTTATCATGTTAGTACGAGTTTATTATGAGAATGATGATTTTAAAGCGTATTGAAAAACGATTCTAATATGAAAATAAAAGCCTTGACTGACGAGATTGCAAAATAGGGCGAAACGACTTAGAACCAAAGACAGTGGTATTTGTGGCATATAGTAATGACAAAAGCTTTGATATTGGCTAAAAGGTTAGTGTGAAAAGTACTTGGAATACAAGGGTGTAAGAACCATCCGAGACGCCTATGGGATAAAATGAACAATTAAATAAGATTTCTACTGTTTAACGCAATAGCTGTCTGACTTCTCCATCTAAACACTTTTGAGAAGTCTAGTCAGCCATATGGAGGGCAGTACGACGACATCTTTGTTGTACATAAGATTTCTGTACTACTCCCAAAACACAATTTGGCTTCTATCAAATGAATATTTTAATTAAGCCAAATTTCGTTGAGGCAAGCCGACTAGAAATGCGAGGGATGGCCCAAACCTCAAACTAAAACCTTGTGATTTCATACATCAAACGGCACCCAACCTATCGTCAAAGCTTATCATTCCGCCATAAAAAGACAAACAATACAACAACAAGCACCACAGAAAGCACAATAATAATCAACCACGACAGGCCACTTTCTGTATCAATCGGCAATGGCACATTCATCCCAAAAAAGCTAAACACCAAAGTCGGCAACGTTAACAACACTGTAAAAATCGTCAACGTCTTCATCGTCGTATTCAACTGATTCGAAAGCAATGACGCATAGGAATTCGACATACTTTCTACAATACGTAAATAAAGCTCAGTCGTTTCTACCGCTTGTTGGTGCTCATTTTTCAAGTCTTCCAACAATTCTTCATCATCATCAAACCGTTTAATTGCTGGCAAACGGAACAAATGACGAATCGTTGAGGAGTTGGTTTTTAATGAACCTAAAAAGTAAACGAGACTTTTTTCAATTTCACTTAATAAAAATAAACGTTGGTTCGTTACGCGCTGTTGTAAATTATACTCCACTTGACGACGCTCTTTATTGAGTAAGCGTAAACTTCTATTATATTGTGCTGCCATATCATACATGACTTTTAAGGCAAATTGACTTTTATACTTCAAGTTAATCGGCTTTTGAATTAAGTGATCAAAATAATGAAATGATTTTGCACAAACCGTCACAATAATATCTTTGCCGATAATGATACCTAACGGCAATGTTGTAAAACTTTTAAGCTTGTATTGGCCTGATTTTGTAATAGGGAAGTCACTAATAATTAATGAATAGCCGCTATCGTCATCATATTCAATACGTGAACTTTCTTCGCTATCTAAAGCATCTTCAAGGAAATCTTGAGGAAAAGCATACATATCAATGAGACGTTGTATTTCAGCTTGAGTCGGTTTGACGACATTAAGCCATTGTGCATGTTCCCAGTCTTCACTTTCTACTACACGGAGGTCCGCGTCATTACGATAGGCACGAATCATGTTGCGTCACCTTCTTCTATATCTTGTTTTAAATGTCTGATGTCTTTGTAGCCTTGTCTATAGGAGGCAAAACCTTCCATAATCGCATACCAATCTTCGCCAAACTCAGACTTAATTCGATTAAATAAATCACTTTGTGCGCGATTTAACTTTTTGATAAGTGCTTTACCTTCTGACGTTGGATAAAGTCGCTTTAAACGACGATCCGTTAAATCAGGCTCATCATAAATTAAACCTTTTGCTTTTAATAATTTGAGTGTCGCATGTGAGCCTTGTTTTGAAATTTCTAGATTCTCCAATAATTTTTTAGTCGTAATGCCTGGCAATTTGTTAATAAAAAAGAGAAAGCGATGGTGTTGACGACTCATATCATATTCAGCGATGAGATCATCGGCTGTTTTAGTAAATGTTTGATAAGCGTAATAAAAAAGAAACAGTTCATAATCATTATTTTGAGTCATAGTAAACTTCCTTTTCTGAAAAGTCTTTTTCATTATAGTAAAGAATTTTACATCTGTCATGGATATGTTGATGAAATTTGAAGGATTGTTCACACATGGATCTATGAGAAGGTGAACCATGCTGTAGATCTACACATGCCAATGTGAATTTTGTAATGTGAATGTTAAGCGTTTAATGTGACATAAATAACACAAAATTTGAAATGTGACGTTAAATTTGTAGTTACTTTTTAGGAAAATCATGAATTTAAATCGAATCTTCATGAAATCTTAACATTAAATTTACAAAGATAAGAGATAATCAGAGTGAATCATACTTGGATAGTATGGCTAAGATATTGAAAAATAACCTATTTCATGTCTTTTTTTGGTGTTTTTTACAAACTTTATATTGAGGTGGAAAAATGGAAATGTCGGTAACTGAAGTCATCTTTTCGTTTTTAGGTGGCTTGGGTATCTTCCTGTATGGTTTAAAAATAATGGGGGATGGTCTTCAAGCTTCTGCTGGAGATCGTTTGCGTAACATTTTAAATAAATATACCTCTAACCCAGTACTTGGTGTGTTAGCAGGTATGATTGTGACAATATTAATTCAAAGTAGTACAGGTACGACGGTCATCACAATTGGTTTGGTCACAGCTGGATTTATGACATTGAAACAAGCAATTGGTGTCATTATGGGTGCCAACATTGGGACGACGGTGACCGCGTTTATTATCGGTATTGATTTAGGGGAGTATGCGATGCCGATTTTAGCATTAGGTGCGTTTCTTATCTTCTTTTTCAAACGTTCAAAAATTAATAATATTGGGCGTGTTTTATTTGGTTTCGGATCACTCTTTTTCGGTCTTGAGTTTATGGGAGGTGCAGTGAAACCATTAGCTGAATTGGAAGGCTTTAGACAGTTGATGCTCGATATGTCCTCACATACGATTTATGGTATTTTAGTTGGAATAGGTTTAACGGCGCTTGTGCAAAGTTCGAGTGCGACAATTGGGATTTTACAAGAATTTTATAGTCAAGATTTAATCACTTTACAAGGTGCGATTCCGGTCCTGTTAGGTGATAATATCGGAACGACCATTACAGCAATATTAGCAAGTTTGGCAGGCTCACTAGCTGCAAAACGAGCGGCATTTGTTCATGTCATTTTTAATGTCATCGGTGTGATCATTTTTACGTTATTATTACCTATCGTCATCCCACTGATAGCGACAATTCAAGACGCATGGCATTTAAAACCAGTGATGACGATTGCCTTTGCACACGGCGCCTTTAACGTGACGAACACATTAATTCAATTGCCATTTGTTGGTGTTTTAGCTTGGATTGTCACGAAAATTGTGCCAGGTAAAGATGTCACAGAAGATTATAAACCGCAACATTTAAACAAAGATTTAGTGTATCATGCACCGGGTGTTGCGTTACAAGAGACACAAAAAGAGCTACAAAATGTTGGGAATATCGTACGCTCTATGCTTGATGATGTGCACCATCCGTCTCAAATGGATAAAAAAATGATTAAAAATGTGCAACAAAAACATCAAGCTGTCGTGACGATTAGTGATAGTATACGTAATTATCTCGTACGTATTTCGACTAAAAATATTACTCGAAAAGATGTTGAACGATTGGCTGTCATGTTTGATGTAAATCGCTCCATTTTAAAAGTATCCGAATTAATCGAAGCATATATTGAACAAGTGAACCGTAAAAAAGCGAAAGAGATTACTTTAACAGAAGATGCTGAGCGTGGCATTGATAAACTGTATCGCTTTGTAGATGAATCATTTACGAAAGCCATTGAAACATTGGATGTATACGATACAACGAAGAAGGATGAAGTGGTCGAGCGGAGTCGTGAAGCATTTAACATTGAACATCAACTTCGTAAAGGTCATATTAAACGTTTGAATCGTGGTGAATGTTCGACTGACGGTGGCCTGCTCTATGTAGATATTATTGCCGTATTAGAGCGTATCGGTTATAACTCACGTAATATTTCTGAAGCCATGGTTGGTTTAAATGAAGATGTATCCACTGAAGAAGAAGTTGTGAATGTATAGTTTGTTTTGAATTGAATGAGGTGTAGTGTTTGTATCTTGATCAGACACTACGCCTTTTTAATTGAAAAGTGAAAGCAAAATATAACTTGAGAAAAATGAGGGAATTTCATTAAAAACTATCAAAATAAATAGTCATTGTTACAATGTTCTGTCAAAAGAATAATGTTAAGTGACAAATATTTGAAAAACAAACAAAATGATTGTGTTCACTTTAACTTTTGATAATCTTTTAAAGATGACAAATTTTTGATTTTGTATATACTGTATTGATTTGAAAGGGGTGAACGTATGCACAGGTGGTGATGTGGACACAAGAAGACGAAGATAGTGAAAACCTTGCACCATTGACAGAACTTAAAACAGGTGGTGCAACAACGAATAGTGGAGAAGCGGGGGCAACAACAACAGCTGTATCGCCATGGTTATGGGTGATCAGTATTGCTGCTTTAATTGTAGCGCTCGTCGCATTGTTTAAACGACGAAACTTTACGAAATCTGACAAATAATTGTTATTGACATGATGTCTATGTTTACCGCTATAATCAGTAGTATAGAAGATGAGGGTTCAACATTTTTGCCTTCCATTTATTAGGATTTTATGGATGATACATCAACTAGTTTGAAAAAGAAGGGAACGTCAATTTCCGTATTGCATTAACTCATGACAACAAGTTTGAGCATTAACGGAATTAAAACAATGGAGCGTGAAAACAATGAGACGTATTTTATATGCATTTATGACTTATACCGTGTTGGGACTATTGAGTGGGTTTGCTTACAGAGAATTAACAGTACATTATGAATTTACGGGTTCTACCCAAATGAGTGTCATGCATACACACTTATTAACGCTCGGTATGTTTATGTTTTTAATACTGATTCCGATAGAAAAATTATTCAAAATCAGCAGCTACTATTTATTTAACTGGTATTTTATTATTTACAATATTGGTGTGTTGACGACAGTGTCAATGCAGTTTATGAAAGGGTTTAAGCAGATTTCAGGTGGTACCATTCCAGCGTCGTTTGCAGGATTTGCCGGTATTGGGCATGTAACGATAACGGCTGGATTTATTCTGTTATTTTTCTTATTACGACAAGCCATTCTAGTGTCACCACGAGATGGCGCTGTTGCCAAAGATGAAGTGAAAGACGAAACACCCGTTGAATAAAACGATGAAAACAAAAACCATTCAGTGCGCTATCTAAAATTTAGACACAGTGCTGAGTGGCTTTTTTTGTACATGTTACTTTTCAACGGGATAGTGGCGGTACATCCCACCTGAACGCGGTTCTGTTGAGATAAAACCGAATTGTGCATAAAGTTGGTCGGCAGGGTAATCAGCGATAAGACTGACGTATGTACCGGGTTGACGCACGGACTCTATGTAATCCATTATCTGTTGCATAATCACTTTGCCGTGACCTTGACCTTGGTATTTCGGACGTACTGCAACATCGATAATTTGAAATGCGGTGGCGCCGTCTCCAATGACACGTCCCATACCGATCAGTTGATGGTCGTCATAAATCGTAACTGTAAAACACGCATTCGGCAACCCAACGCGGGCAGCAGCTTCTGATTTTGCACTTAGCCCCGTGATACGACGTAGTTCACAATAGTCGGCTGGGGTCGGAATTTCATATTTTACTTCAGTTGTCATGACATAACGTTCCTTTCAATCTAGTGTGGTAAAAATTGACGATTGGCTTCTTTAAAGACATCATTGTGACTCGATACGTAGCCTTCTTTTGGTGCTGAAGGATCAATGTATTGTTTTGCACTGTTTGCCGCATGAGCCGCATCGCTGAAAGCACTCGCGATTAAATGTACTTTTGCGGGATGTTGGACAATATCGCCACAAGCATAAATCCCTGGCACTGAAGTACATGTGTTTTTCTCACCATACACATAATCGTCGTTCACAGTTTGAATTGTAACATCTGAATCGTTTAAAAGTGTCAGTTCACGTTCGAAGCCATGACTAATAATAACCTCATCTACACGATGGATGGTTGTTTCCCCCGTTTCACCATTTTCAAGGACGACTTCGTTAATTTTGTTCGCATCATCCGCAGTACTCTTCAATTGTACAATTTTGCTATTCGGAAACTTTTGGACATTTAATGAATCCAAAATGTTTTGCATCGCTTCGTGACCAGAAATATCTTTTTTGCGATAAACGAGTTTCACACTTTTAGCATAACCGGATAAATCACGTGCCCAATCTAACGCAGAATTGCCTGCTCCTGAAATAAGAACGTCTTTATTTTTGAATTTTTGATATTGTTGCACGACATAATGTAAGTTTGTCAGTTCAAATCGTTCTGCACCTTCAATTTTAAGTGGTAACGGTTTGATGATACCCGCACCTATCGCAAGAATGATTGCACGTGACATTAAAGACTGACCGTCAGCTGTAATGATTTCAAAATGATGTTCATCATGTTTGATAATATTTGTGACTTTCGTTTCGAGCAAAACTTCAGGGTTAAAATGAAGGCCTTGTTGAATAATATTTTTTAAGATGTCATAACAGGATTGAGGTGCAACACCGCCAATGTCCCAAATGATTTTTTCGGGATAAATTTGCATTTTGCCACCTAATTCGCGTTGAACATCTACAATGCGTACGTCCATCCCTCTAAGGCCTGCATAAAAACTCGCATATAAACCTGCCGGGCCACCACCGATAATTGTTACATCTTTCATTTTTTTACGCTCCCTCAAGTTAATTTGATGCTTTCTATTATCATATAAATGAGAATAATTATCAATTGAAGTGCCGTAAATGTCAAAAATATATACATAGCAGAATTGTGGTTGATAGGGTATATAATCAATAAAAAACAGCCAATAAGCATGACGGTTCATACTTATTGACTGTATCACTATATTCTATTCGACATTTTTCGCATTCGTACGTGCACGCAAGTCTTGTTCGATTTGTTCAAGACTGCGACCACGTGTTTCAGGCAAGAATTTTATAACGAAAATCATTGCGATGATACCAATGACTGCGAAGATTAAGAAGACTTGTTGAACTTGTAATACATCTGTGAGCACTGGGAAGAATTGTGCTACGAGTAAACTACCAATTGAAAGTACGAGTGCTGCAATACCTGTTGCTGCACCACGCGCACGCATTGGGAATAATTCTGGTAACATTACCCATAATACAGGGCCCCATGACACACCGAAGAAAATAATGAATGTTGTTAAACAAAGCAGAATAATCCAAGCGGCACTATTGACCCCGATAAGCCAAATTAATGCACTCATGATCAGTAATGAAGCCACCATACCAATGTTACCAATGACAAGTAATTTTTTTCGGTCAATTTTGTCGATAATTGAAATTGCGAAAATAGTTACAAGAACATTTACAACACCGATGCCAACTGTGCTTAAAATGGCGGTTGATTCACCAAAACCTGCTGTTGCGAAAATTTTAGGTGCGTAGTAAATAATGGCATTAATCCCAATCAATTGTTGGAGTAATGCAAAAACACTTCCGATAATGATTGTCGACAACAACCAAGGCGATTTAAGAACAGTCCAAGTGTTATCAGCAATTTGATTGATTTTCTTCATATTTTCGATTTCATGATCGATTTCTGAAGCTGGGTAAGTTAATTTCATCACGTCACGCGCTGCTTTTTCACCACGTTTTTCAAGTAACCAACGTGGGCTTTCAGGCATGAAAATAACACCAATCATCAAAATAACAGAAGGCACTACTGCTAAGCCAAGCATCCAACGCCATCCTTCAATAGGTGCAAATGCATAGTTCACAAGGTATGATGCTAAAATACCGATTGTGATCATTAATTGGTTGAGTGAACTTAATGAGCCACGTGCGTCTGTCGGTGCAAGCTCAGACAGATAAACTGGAACAATCGCAGTAGAACCGCCGACAGCTAAACCGATAATGACACGACCTAAAACTAAAATTTCCATCGTTGGTGCGAGCGCTAAAATTAATGCACCAATAATAAAGACGATAGAGATCATAAAGACTAAACGACGGCGACCTAATTTTTCAGATAATGGGCCACTTAACCCGGCACCGACAATCGCGCCGACCAACATGGATGAAACAACAAGCCCTTCAGTATATGCATTAAGTGGGATGTCATCCTTTAAATAAAGTAATGCACCGGAAATAACCCCCATGTCATATCCGTATAATAAACCACCTAAAGCACCAATGAAGAAGATCATCTTTTTATTTATTTTCATTGTGCAACCTCCAATATTGTTCTGTATTCAAGTATACGCTTTCATATGGTAATAGTAAATTATAAAATTTTGCAAGTTTAAAGTTTTGTAATCATAAATAACTCGTCTTTGCAAAATATTTGTCAACTATTAATCATATGCTTTGATACGACAAAGTTAGACTCCCATTACTTTGGACGATGTTGCTTCAAAAGTGTGACAGGTATCACATTTCTGAAGCAACTCATGTTATATTTTTAAGCTTCAGGACGTAAATCAACCACTATACGACCTAAAAAGTCATGTTTCTCTGCTTTTGCTAAATACGTTTTCAATTCACTAAAAGGGACCACCGTTTTAATGTCATGCAACTTTGCAGGTTTTAAATCTTTAGAAAGACGTCGCCATAAATGTTGTCTACGTTGCATTGGAAAAGCGACTGAATCTGCACCTAAAAGTCGGATACCACGTAAAATAAATGGATAGACTGTACTTGTGAATTCAGCACCACTTAAATTACCGCTAACGGCAACTGCACCGTGACGTTGAATACGTTTTAACACTTCAGTTAAAGTTTCACCACCGACAGGATCAATCGCCGCCTGCCATTCTGTTGAAGCGAGTGCTTTGTCAGTCACTTCATCAATTCTAGGAATAACCGTACGTGCACCTAACGCTTTTAATTGCGCATGATGTTCAGTTTGACCAGAACTTGCGATAACTTTATAGCCAATTGCATTTAACATCATGACCGACATTACGCCGACACCACCTGTAGCACCACGGACGAGTACCGGACCATTAGTACTTGTAATTTTATTGTCTTCTAACAATTGAATAGAAATCGCTGCTGTAAAACCTGCAGTACCAATAATCATTGCCTCTTCTAACGTTAAGTCTTCAGGGAGATGAACTAACCAATCACCTTTCACACGTGCGACTTCACTAAAACCACCGTCATGATTCACACCGAGGTCATAACCCGTGGCAATGACTTTGTCGCCTTCTTTAAATGACGGGTGGTCTGAAGCCATCACGACACCAGCCAAATCTATGCCAGGTACAATCGGATAATTGCGAATGATTTTATTATTCGATTTTGTAGCGAGTACATCTTTATAGTTAATACTTGAATAATGTACACGAATTGTGACATCCCCTTCAGACAAATCATCTAACGTAAGCTTAGTGAAATCTGCAGACAATGTGTCTTCATCATGAGTCACGCGAAAAGCTTTAAATGTTTCTGTCATATGCATGTGCCTCCTCAAATTTTTTCGTTCACACTTTACCAAAAACGCTCATGAAAGACAATTAGATTGCTTTTGCTCGTTGAAGTGAAGTGTCTCGTGTACAATAAAAGAAAAAGCGGGGAGGCAAGACGTTGGGATATGAATTAAGAAAGGTAACTGTGACGGAGGTCGCCACGTTACAACAGATAAGTAAAGATACGTTTTATGCGGCGTATCGCAATGATTATGAACAAGCATTATTTGACAGTTACTTTGCGGAAGAGATGTCTATAAAGAAGTTAACGGCCGAATTAGAAGATCTGGATATGCACTTTTTCTTTTTATATAACGATGATGTAATAGTCGGTTACGTGAAAGTGAATGTTGGAGCGGCGCAAACGGTAGCAAAAGGGATACAGTATGCAGAACTTCAACGGATTTATTTGTATCCTGATTATCAAGGGCAAGGATTGGGACAATGGCTATTTGATTTTGTATGTGACTTTGTAAAAAATGTACTAGGAAAGTCCAAGCTATGGTTAGGTGTGTGGGAAGAGAATCGTCCGGCACTTAACTTTTATTTGAAACAAGGGCTTGTTAAAACAGGTGTACGCCCATTTAAGATGGGAAAACATATCGACGAAGATTGGATTATGGAGAAAGATTTATAAAAATTATTTGAAAATTTTGCCGGAAATGTTTAGTATTCAGTGTGAAGTGTATAAAAAAGTGATAGGTTTTTTCTATATCATTTACTGAATGAGGAGGAAGCATCATGAAAAGATTATTGGCAAGCTTGATGATTGTACCGTTATTGCTCGTAGCATGTTCTGACGACGAAGGTAAGGACAAAGATCAGTCGTCGAACAAAGATCAAACAACACAAAAAGATAAGAAAGCAGATCAAGACAAGCAAAAAGACAATAAAGCGAAAGACAGCAAAGAGAAGGACAAGAAAGCAAAAGATACGCAATCTAACGACAACGGTGCTGCATCATCAGACGTCAACCAAGGTACTAATGATGGGCAAAGTACAACTGAGTCACAACAAAATCAAAATCAGGCGGATCAAGGACAATCTTCAACACAAGATCAGCAAAATAATGCGACAAATGGCAACGGAAATGGTCAAAATCAAACGTCTCAATCATCTTCACAATCACAACCGAAATACGTCGCCCCATATCAAGGACAAAATGTGACACCTGTAGCTCAAAATATTGTACGTCAAGAAGTTGACCGTCAACAAGCATTGAGACATCTTCCGAACTTCCAAACATCACTCGACAGTGCACAAGCAGAAGTAAATCGATTAAATGGTCAAAACAATCCTTATAATGACTATGCATTACAAGGTGATGGTAACCGTTACAGTTACATGTTTAGTTTTATCAACCAATCACAGCCGGGTACATATACAATCGTGACAGTAGATGGGACTGGTCATGCGAAAATTGTAGACCCAGCGTATCGTCAATAATGAATTTTGAACAAAAAGGGTTAGGCACATGAGCGGCTTAACCTTTTTTTATTTTTTCAACATATGAGCTGACATGTTTGTTGCGCTTCATGAATAATGCGATAGAATTTTAGAATTTAGAGATTTGATTTGATAGTGAAAAGTGAAAAATAAACATATAGTATAAAATGAATGAGGATTTTTTAACTTTACATTTTTATGATATTGAAATCTATCATTGCAATTAGAAAAAACAACTTATATAATCTAAAATAAACGTCATTGTAGGGTAATAAATACACTTTTTAAATGTTGGTGACACGAATAAATAGTATTCTACAAGCATTGAGAAATTATTCACAAGCGCTATTGAATTAATTGTATTGACGTGGTATATTTTATGTGAAATCAATCACATGTCCCCTCATGGAGATTGACGCATAAAAAATAAATATTGAAGGTAGATGAAAAGAGATGTTAGTAGAGCATTTTGATCCATTTCACAATCTTGCAATTTCTGCATTGGTTGCAAGTATTCCAATCATTTTATTCTTGTTATGTTTAACAGTGTTTAAAATGAAAGGGATTTATGCAGCAATTACAACACTCGTCGTCACACTTGTGATTGCATTAGTTGTATTTAAATTACCAGTAGGCATTGCTTCTGGTGGTATTTTAGAAGGTTTCTATCAAGGTATTTTACCAATTGGCTTTATCGTTATGATGGCCGTATGGTTATACAAAGTGACAGTGGCGACAGGTCAGTTTGCTATTGTACAAGATAGTATCACGACAATTTCTGAAGACCAACGTATTCAATTGTTATTAATTGGTTTTGCGTTCAACGCATTTTTAGAAGGTGTAGCTGGATTCGGTGTACCAATCGCAATCTGTGCGGTATTACTGATTCAACTTGGATTTAAACCATTACAAGCTGCAATGCTTTGTTTAGTAGGTAACGGTGCAGCAGGTGCATTTGGTGCTATTGGTTTACCAGTTTCTGTTATCGATACATTAGCATTAAAAGGTGACGTATCAGCATTAGACGTTGCTCAAGCGACAAACTTAAGTTTACCTATTTTAAGTGTCATTGTACCTTTCTTATTAGTCTTTATTATCGACGGATTTAAAGGGATTAAAGAAACATTACCGGCGATTATTGTAACAATCGTGCCATTTGTTGTATTACAAGTCTTCTTTAACCAATTTTTCGGTCCTGAATTAGTGGATATCCTTCCACCACTTGCTTCAATGGGTGCATTAGCATTATTCTCTAAAAAATTCCAACCGAAAAATATTTTCCGTTTAAATGCTGGCGAAGAAAAGATGGAAGTCAAACATCATTCTTTCAAAGAAGTCGTATTTGCATGGAGTCCATTCATTATTTTAACAATTCTTGTATTAATTTGGAGCTCAAAAGCATTTAAAGGCCTCTTTTTGGAAGATGGCGCATTATCATTTATGAATGTTAAATTTGGTATTCCAGGAACAATGAATGATATTTCGGGTCATCCGATTATGTTAACATTCAACATTTTAAATCAAACAGGTACAGCGTTATTGATTGCCGGTATTATTACGGTTTTAATTTCGTCAAAAGTCAACTTCAAACGTGCCGGTGCATTGTTTGTAGAAGCATTTAAAGAATTATGGTTACCGATTTTAACAATTTGTTTCATCTTAGCCATTGCGAAAGTGACAACATATGGTGGTTTAACAAGCGCGATGGGTGAAGGTATTTCAAAAACTGGAGCAGCCTTCCCATTCTTATCACCAATTCTCGGCTGGATTGGCGTGTTTATGACAGGTTCAGTTACGAATAACAACGCATTATTCGCACCAATTCAAGCGTCAGTTGCCCCTCAAGTCGGTACAAGTGGTGCCTTACTTGTTGGCGCTAACACTGCAGGGGGTGCGATTGCGAAATTGATTTCTCCACAATCTATTGCGATTGCGACTGCAGCCGTAAAACAAGTAGGTAGAGAGTCAGAGTTGTTGAAGATGACTTTAAAATATAGTGTCGGTTTATTGATATTCTGGTGTATTTGGACGTTTATTTTATCGTTAATTTTAGGTTAATGATTGAAGGACTGATATGGCTGATTTTGTTGGCTATGTCAGTCCTTTTTGCGTCCTTTTTTAGATAGCTGAAAAATTCTCGCCTTGATTGAACCGTGCTACGCTTTCTGAAGCGCTGAAACTCCAACAAAATTCGGCTTGATTTAAGTGTACATGTGATGGAAGCCGAATTGGATTTTCCGTTTCAGCTAATGCCTCAGGAGTCTTGCATGGTGCTTACAATCTAGGTTGAGTACATCTAATTGGAAGAAGGAAAAACATAATAA
Organism: Staphylococcus pseudintermedius; assembly: GCF_001792775.2. Lineage (GTDB taxonomy): Bacteria > Bacillota > Bacilli > Staphylococcales > Staphylococcaceae > Staphylococcus > Staphylococcus pseudintermedius. The sequence goes on along the minus strand of NZ_MLGE02000007.1, from coordinate 78,845 downwards.
GCCGCTCCTTTCTAAAATCAAATACTTAATTTTTGTGGCGGTATGGGGAAATACTTGAGGGATGCAATGCGCAGTGAATTTGTCCTCATACGTCATTGATTACGTATGATTCACGAGGTAATGGCAAATAATTCTACGCTTAATACATATAAAAATGAGGCTGAGAGATCATTAAGTTCTCCAAGCCTCATTTTCAATCAGTCATGATGATTGTGATGCAATTACATGATCCATGGCTGTTTTAAACTGATTATAAATGGATTCAGGCTGATACTGTTCCACTGTTTGATAGCCACTTTGAATGATAGGATTTAAATATTTTGAATGTCCATATTCCACAATTTCTAAGAGCTGCATGGCAAGTGCTGACGCTTGAAGATGCGGCACTAAGAAACCGTTACGGCTATGTTGAATCAGTGATTTCGGACCAGTATTGCCATCAAAACTTACGACAATACTGCCTTGGTTCATCGCCTCTAAAATCGTCATGCCGAAACCTTCATTACGTGAGGGGATACATGTAATCTTACTTTCTGCAATATACGTGCTGAGATGTTGTGTCGTTGGTCGTAAAAAGACAAGGTCTTGTAATCGTAAAAAGTTAATCTGTTGTTGTAATGCCTCTTTCTCACTACCATCTCCAAAAATTGATACAGTATAACCAAAGTCACGCAAATCTTCTTGGATTTCATAAACAGCTTGAATAAGGAGATCAAATCCTTTTTCATATTCAAAACGACCTGCTGCGATGATTTGGTTTTTCTTCATAATATGATGGCGCTTTTCATCAATCATATTTGGAACGACAAAAATCGGTGCATCTAAATATTGTGTATAGCGCTGTTTATCAGCTTCAGTTAAAGTCGTTATTGCATTGAGATGTGGATAATAAGTCAATAACTCTTCTTTCAACTCTTGGCGATGTGCATCCAAGTTCATATGCTCCATCCCGATAGTTAATTGATGGCCTTTTGCAAATCGTGCAATGAGAAGATTGTGGCTGGCACGCGTACCGACAAAAATATCTGACGTGTCATTTTGGATGGCGCGAATCATCTTTTTTTCAATATAACTCGAATATTGACGAAAACCGGGCTCGTATTGTGTTAAATATTTGGGTTTTAACAATGGTGTAAACTTACGAATGCGATTTGCTGCGAGTGGGATGAGATTTCGTAAGCCAAGTTGATAATGAACTAATGACTTAACTGTGACGCGGGAATCAAGTTCGAAATACGGTTGTTGCTTCGATTTGAAAATTGAAATAATCGTGACTTGATGTCCTTGGTGAACCAATTGATTGGCAAGGTTGGTAATCGTCTTAACTGTACCGCCAACAGCAAAAATATTGTGCATTAAAAACGTGATAGACTTCATGACGCATCCCTCGATTAGTTACTTTTTCTTCATTATAGCACTGCTGAAATGTGGAGTGTTAATGAATTGTGAATGTAATATGTAATTCATTTCATGTAGCTGTTTGAAATGAAAATAGGTACAAAATTTCTTTCAAATGCATTTAATGAAAATTTCACAAATTAGACGGAATCGCTTTTTTCTTACATGATTAAGGTATATAATTAAATTATTGGCCTATTGTGTTATCGGATAACATTTTCATGACATACGCATGATTTTTTTATCGCTATGAAATGTAAGGCTGAGGCAAAGGATAACAGTTCATATCAGGTATAATCAATTGGAATAGTCGAAATATTTTTATACTTTATGAATGTAACAGATGGATTTGACAACATAGGATGCTGTGAACGATTTAAAACGAAAAAGGGGGTCTGTATTGTTATGAAAAACTTACATAACAAGACAGATGTTGTACTTATTGGTGGCGGAATCATGAGTGCAACATTAGGAACATTATTAAAAGAGTTAGAGCCTGAATGGGATATTAATGTTTTCGAACGTTTAGATAAATGTGCACAAGAAAGTTCTAACGTGTGGAATAATGCGGGCACAGGACATTCTGCACTATGTGAGTTGAACTATACAAGTGAAAAAGAAGATGGCTCAGTCGACATTACAAAAGCCATTAAAATTAATGAACAGTATCAAGTTTCGAAACAATTTTGGTCATACCTTGTAAAAAATGGTCAGCTTAAACAACCAGAGGGTTTCATTCGCACGGTACCACATATGAGTTTCGTTACAGGGGAGAAAAACGTGAACTTCTTAAAAGCACGTGTGAAAGCATTGCGGGAAAATGTATTATTCCAAGGCATGGATATTACAGATAACGAAGAAACGTTGAAAAAATGGGTGCCTTTAATGATGGAAGGTCGACAACAAGACGGTGAACCGATTGCTGCGACACGTGATGAATCAGGAACAGATGTGAACTTTGGAGCATTGACGCATAAAATGTTAAGCAATCTAGAAGCTAAAGGCGGTTCATTATATTACGAACATGAAGTACTCGATTTAAAGCAACATCGTGATGGCATGTGGACTGTTAAAATTAAAGACTTAAAAGAAAATCGTGTCTTTACAGTCGTTTCTAAATTTGTATTTATTGGTGCGGGCGGTGCAAGTTTACCGTTACTTCAAAAAACAGGGTTACCCGAGTCGAAGCGTATCGGTGGCTTCCCAGTCAGTGGTATGTTTTTAGTATGTAAAAAACCAGAAATTACGCATCAACATAAGGCGAAAGTATATGGTAAAGCTGAAGTAGGTGCGCCACCGATGTCTGTACCACATTTGGACACGCGTTATATTGACGGAGAACGTGCTTTATTATTTGGACCGTTTGCAGGTTTTTCACCAAAGTTCTTAAAAAGAGGATCCTATTTTGATTTAATTAAGTCTGTGAAACCGAATAATGTTGCAACGATGTTAGCAGCGGGTGCTAAAGAAATGGGTCTTACGAAATATTTAATTCAACAAGTATTGTTATCTAATAAAGAAAGAATGAATGATTTAAGAAAATTTGTGCCAACAGCGAAAGATGAGGATTGGCAAGTGGTTGTCGCAGGGCAACGTGTTCAAGTGATTAAAGACACAGATGATAAAGGCAAAGGAACATTACAATTTGGGACTGAAGTCATTACGTCTCAAGATGGTACATTAGCGGCATTGTTAGGTGCTTCACCAGGGGCATCTACAGCAGTTGCAGTCATGTTAGATATTTTACAACGTGCGTTCAAAGACAAGTTTAACCAATGGGAACCACAAGTGAAAGAGATGGTACCGTCGTTTGGTGTCCGTTTGACGGATGATATTGCGTTGTTTAAGCAATTGAATCATGAGATTTCGGAAAACTTGAAGTTGGATGAATCGGGTGCGTTATTAAGTTAATTTGTAGATAACAAAGCAGTGAGGCGATATGGCTTCACTGCTTTTTTGCGATAATAAAATAATCAACAAATTGCTTAATCATGCTTCGTTTTCCAAGGCACTACCGTCTCAACTAGCCAACGCTTGATGAAATAGTTACATCAAGCGTTGGTGGACTTTCGACTGCAGCTTGATGAGGAGTCTTGTACGGTTTTGCAATCTGTGAGAGCGGCACTGTCAAAGCAGGTGAAGATGACAATCGTTACTTATTCTTATACATCACAAAACGCAAATACATCTTGTGTTTTGTGATGTATAAAGTATTTATGCTGAACCATTCTACACTTTCTTAGATGCTTTTTGCCACACCGATGATGACTGAGCAGGTTGAGATGCATCAATACGTGGAAGGAAAATAGTAAACGTCGTCCCATGATCGATTTTACTCTCTACTTCGATACGGCCACCATGACGTTCAATAATAGATTTGGAAATCGCGAGTCCGAGCCCATTGCTATCTGTATGGCTAGAAGATTTATAAAAGCGTTCAAAAATCCGTTGTTTTACTGCATCATTCATGCCAGGGCCGTCATCTCGTACTTTTAAAATCATTTGATCGTTTTCAGCAGTAAGATCGATTTCAATGGTACCGAACGCCTCTGTATACTTAATAGCATTGCGAATCACATTTTCGAAAGCTTGAGCGATTAAACGCGAGTTGCCTCGAATGGTGACTGCTTCTAAATCATAGAGAAGCACTTGATTTTTCTGGTCGATGGCATAATTTTCATGTTTTAAAATGTCTAAAATACAAGCGTTAGCTAAAAAAGTATCATCAAATTGTAAATGTGTATCATTATCTAATTCTGACAATAACAACAGTTGACGCACGAGTTGGCTCAAGCGGTGTGTTTCATCATAAATGCGTTCAATATAGCGTGCTTGCTGGGGTGTCGTATGTTCTTGTTGCAATTGCGTCAATAAATGATGAATATGTGTTAAAGGTGTTTTAATTTCGTGCGAGACGTTTTGAACAAAGTGTTGTCTCATATCATCGAGTTGTTTTAATTCGAGTCGCATCGTGTCGAAATGTTGTTGCAGGACACCTAGTTCGTCGCGTCGTGTGACGGCAATAGGTGTTGCGAAATCGCCAGCCATTAACCGTTCAGTGGCATATTTTAACTGTTTGACTGGCTTCACTAATGCGTATGTGGACCATGTGACGAGTGCAATGGAGAATAGGACAAGTAAAACCAGTAGCACGAGTAAAAAGATACGAAATTCACCAAAAGCATGGCCAATGTCAGGTCTTATAAAAACTGCGACGTTGCCATTGGGAGTTGTGAAATGTGTACCGACTGTATTACGTGTTTCATTATCAAAAAAGCCTGTAATCACTGGATTGAAAGGTCTGTTTCCGATACCATGATAATCTTTTCCTGACTGCACCCGTTGAATATCGGATATGGTTAAATTTTGTTTCCGAAACGGTTCACCATAATATGTTGCATGACCTTGTTTATCATAGGCGACGACTTGATAATTCAAATCTCCTAATAACGCTAAATAACGGTCTAAGTTTTGGCTAGTTTGTACATCTTTATACGCTTCGGCACGCTTTAAAGTAGCCATGATTTTGGCGTCATTTTTCTCTTTTAATTGAAAATGGTAGTAAATATTAGCAATCTCAAAGCTGAGTAACGAACTAATGAGCATCACAGTGAAGGTATACAGTGCGAAACGAGAGTACAATGATTTAAGCATCTTGTGTCACCTTATAACCGATGCCGCGTACTGTTTCAATATGGACATTGGCCCCGAGTTTTTTTAGACGTGCTCTTAAACGTTTAATATGGACGTCCACGGTGCGTTCATCTCCTTCATAATCGATACCCCAAATTTTTTCTATTAATTGTTCACGCGGAAAGACTTGCTTCGGATAAGCGACGAGCAAACTTAACAATTCGAATTCTTTATGCGGTAAAATCATACCTTTCGTCTCCACTTTTACTTCGAGCTGTGTTTGGTCAATCGTCAAGTTACCGAGTGTCAAAAGCGTTTCAGTCGCAATTTGATAACGTCTGAGCACGGCCTGAATACGGAAGATGAGTTCAGCGACTTCAAATGGTTTGGTAACATAATCATCCGTTCCCGCTAAAAAAGCGCGCTCTTTATCGCTCAGAGCATCCCGAGCAGTCAGCATAATGACGGGATATTCATAGTCATACTTTAACGTTTCGCACAGTTCGAAACCGTCCATCCCATCCATCATGACGTCCACGATAGCGATATCAATTGTATGCTTTTCAAGGTATTCAAGAGCCGCTTCACCACTTGCGACAGTGACAGCTTGATAGCCTTTATGCTGCAAATGTGTTGCGACATAATTCAAAATTTCCGGATCATCATCAACAATTAAACATGTGACTGACACATTGACCGTCCTCCTTGAGGTACAATTTCAGCCTTTACGGTATATAAGTATATAACGTTGTGAAGCTGTTGAAGCTATCATAAATGTTTTTATTCAAAGTTTCAATTGGAAATGAAAAGTGTGAGCCATGTCGCGAAATATGATGTCCATTAAGTTTTCTAACCTCTATCCATTCAAATGTTACGATCCATTATTGATTTTAAAAAAGCCGTAAAATGAAGGGAAATAAAATACAAAAATGATGCTATTGTTTTTTTGATTTCATACACTTGAACCCAGTTTCTTCTGTTTGATGGAAGATTGACCAGAAGGCTGAGACGCCCGAGAGAATGTGTACATACTGCTTACAGTAAGTGCTTCACTTTAATAGTGGTTACTGTTTATCGCAGTAGCTGTCTGACTTCTCAAGGCGCATGCTTTTGAGAAGTCGAGTCAGCCTCGCGGGGGCAGTACAACGAAAGCTTTGTGACACATGAGATTTCTGTACTGCTCCCAAAATCGACTAACGCCTCAACAAACGTAACAGTTTAATCAAGCGTTAGTGAGTTGAAGGGCCAACACCTACGACAGGAAAGCCATGATGGCAATCTTAAACCACAAATTATAGGGAGGGTAAGTACAACAAACATATTGCATCAATAGCATTAAATTTTTGTATCCTATTCATCCTCTAATAATAAATCGTAAACCCATGAGTGATGCGGCTGATTAGTTGTATGTCCCACTCCCATTTTTCAGTTGTTGATAACGATTTTAAAGTGTGTCATAAAAATGTATCTTGTTCATATTCAGTTCATAAATGGGCGATATAGTATATCCAAGATGAAATTGAAAGGGAGATATGAGTATGAAACTTGCATTGAACGAACTCAAATTTTATAAGTTTAAGTATTTATTAATTACATTTATCGTCATTCTTCTTGCAAGTATGGTGCTTTTTATTACGGGGTTAGCACAAGGTTTAGCAAGAGAAAATATCGCACTGATCGACCAGTTCAAATCAGAACGCTTTGTCATTCAAAAGGATGTCGATCAACAACTTGAAAAATCAAATATCGATTTGAAAACGCAACAAGACATTGAAGAAAATGTTAAATCAGCGCCATTAAAATTAGCAATGGCGACGATGAAACATCAAGATAACAAGACGGATATGCTTTTTGCGACGATGCCAAAAGAAGCGCGTCCGGCATTAAAAGCAGGGCACCTACCAGAAAAAGCAAATGAAGTCGTTTTGAATCAGAAATTAGCAGGGGAAGGTGTCCAAATCGGGGACCAAGTCAATATCGAGGATAAAGACGTCACTTTAAAGGTCGTCGGTTTCTTTGATGATGCGATGTATGCACATACAAATATTGCTATGACAACGGATGAAGGACTCAAAGATATTGCTGGTCAACATGTCGCAACGTCACTTTACTTTTTAAATGATGTCACAGCAAAACAACTCAAAAATATTGAGGGCATTTCTGGTATCGAAATCGTCAACAAACAAGATTTGACGGATGCGATTCCGAGCTACCAAGCTGAGCAAGCACCACTGAATATGATGATTGTAAGTTTATTTGTGATTACAGCAATAGTACTGACAGCATTTTTCTACGTTATGACCATTCAAAAAACGTCAGAAATTGGGATTTTAAAAGCGATTGGCGTTAAAACGTCACATTTATTATGGAGTTTATTATTCCAAATTTTATTCGTGACGATGTTAGGGGTCATCATCGCATTATTACTCATTACAGGATTAAAAGCGACGTTACCTGTCACAATGCCATTCTTTATTAATAGTGGCATGATGTTACTCGTCGTTGTTGTTTTCATTATTGTAGCTATCGTCGGCGCATTACTTTCATTAGTGCGTGTCTTTAAAATTGATCCTATTGAAGCGATTGGAGGGGGACAAGTATGAGTTTAGTCGTCAAAGATTTAGTGAAAACATTCGGTAAAGGTGATGCTGCCACAAAAGTGTTAAAAGGCATTAACTTTGAGGTGCAACCAGGTGAATTTGTTATTTTAAATGGGATGTCAGGTTCTGGTAAATCTACACTGTTGACGATTATCGGCGGACTGTTATCTCCTACTGAAGGCAAAATCCAATTAGACGGTGAGGATTTGGGTGGTTTGTCTCAAAAAGCATTAACCGACAAACGTTTGAAAGACATTGGTTTTATTTTCCAAGCTTCTCATTTAGTTCCTTATTTAAAAGTGCATGAACAATTGGAACTCGTGGGTAAAGAAGCGGGGATGGACCGTCAAACAGCACAACAGCGTGCAAAAATGTTATTAAATGAAATCGGATTGAGCCATAGAGAAAATGTTTATCCACATATGTTATCTGGTGGTGAAAAACAGCGTGTTGCCATTATGCGTGCATGGATGAATCAGCCGAAATTGTTACTCGCTGATGAACCTACTGCGAGTCTAGATGCTAAACGTGCGACAGAAGTGGTTGAAATGATTAAGCAACAAGTACGTCAAGAAGGTGCAATCGGTATCATGGTAACACATGATCAACGCTTGTTTGATTATGCAGATCGTATCATTTACCTTAATGATGGTGAATTGATGGAAACAGCGACTGCTATGACAGTTTGATAGGGAGGTATTGAGCATATTTGAGTAGGAGAAACTGAGATATCAATTTTGCTCTGATACTATCTTTTCATAAATTATAGGAAGGGATTGGGACATTTTAGTTTCCCACTCCCTATTTTTTATTGTGCATAGGTTAATCATAAAGGTAAGTAAGACACCATTCAAAAACACCACAAAGCCATCATGACTTAAAATAATGGGCGCTGCAATCGTTTTGTCGGTACCTGGATGTTTCACAGCGGTATCCAATTGTGACACCACCTCAGTCACAATGGCAAGCACAATACATAACGAAAAGAAGAGCATTATCGGGTCAGGTCAACGAGTGCTTAACTTTTCGACTTGATTTAAAAATAATGAAATTACGGGTTGTTTTTCGCTTTTATTCTTCATCACATCACACCCTATCTGAATTATGCGCTTACTTATCTGAAATTTAAGAAAATATATTTAAAATGCAAATACCGACTTGAACGATAGTAAAGAGCGCCCAAACTCGTGGATATTGAAAAAGTAAGCCGCTGTAATCACGTAACAGTTCACGACTGACCCAATGATGTGGCGTTGGGGCACCATAACCGAACGCATGTAGTTGTTGGCGTTCAGCGAGTCGTAATGCACGTAAAATGTGAAATGAACTCGTCACTATGATGGTATGTGGTTGTTGATGTAACGCTAAGTAATGTTTGGAATAGTAAATATTTTGGCGCGTATTGGTCGACTGGTCTTCCATAGTAATTTGCTTCGGTGCTATCCCTTGTTGTATTAAATACCGTTGCATCGCGAGTGCTTCAGATATCGGTTCATCTGGGCCTTGTCCACCACTGACGATAATGTGAACCTTTTCTAATTGGCGACTCAATGCGATGGCGCGATCTAACCTTGCTTTTAACATCGGTGTTACAGCTTCTGTATAGATGCCTGCACCGAGAACGATAATGTTGGCACGTGTCACGGGAGGCAGGTGGTGTAAAAATGTAAAGGTCATGAACAAATAAGTTTGCCAAGCTGTGAGAAAGACGATGGCTAATTGAACTAACAATTGAAAAGGAATCGTCAAAACGGCTGGTATTAAAGGAATGACTAATAAACTTCCAATAATCAGCGCGACAATCGCTAAGTGATAAGTGATGACACGACCGATGATGTGCCAATATGTTTGAATGTGCCGATATAGCGTTAGCGCAAGTAAAATCAACCCAATGACTAAAGTGATCATTAACCATATGAGGCGATCGGCATGCGTGATGTAGCTGATCGTGATGAAAAGCATATGAATGTATAGAACCGCCGTAAAGGAATGGATGCGTAAAAAAAGATGTGGCTTTATCTTTATCAATGTTAAGATTATAATGTAGCTTATTAATAGCAAAATTTGAAGTAAATTCATTTTTTAAGTCCTTTATTTTATCATTTACGGTAATGATACTAAATTCTTTACAAAAAATGTCAAAAAATGAGGTTCCCTTATAAAATAATTGTTGGTACGATGGTAAAGATAGTTGTTTGTAATGAAGGCGGTGAAGAAAAATGACCCATTCAAATTTAATGAATCAACATGTGACGTTTATGGGTGAGTTTATGACGAATGTGAATGCACTCACAGCAGGATTATTAAAAGATTTAAGATCTCGATACGGCATTTCAAATGAACAATCGAGTGTGTTATTAATGCTTTCTAATGACAAGTCACTGACATTAACAGAGATTACATTACGTCAAGGTGTGAATAAAGCGGCAGTCAGTAGAAGAATAAAAAAGTTAGTAGATTTAGGTTTAGTCAAATGGGTAAATATGGCATATGAATATGATAAACGATTGAAATATGTTGCTCTGACTGAAGCGGGTATCGATTATGTCCGCGCTTCAAGAAATTTAATTGCAAATTTAGCAAACGAAATGTTGTCAGATATCCCATTAGAAAAAATTGAACAAACACGAGACATGCTTGAATTGATTGATGAACGGATACAAGGTCAATTGAATCAACTATAATGCATCATGTGCGCTACTACTCACGTCTGATGCAGTTTTTATAGTTAACCTTTATGATAGAAAAATATGACGAATGAGCTCAATGAATAGAATAGGAGGTGTACGTATGGGTCAATGCGCGGTATGTCACCATGAAAAGTTACCACATCAAAGCGTCTGTCCAAATTGTCAAAATCAAATATTGTATTCTAAAACCCCTAGTCCACAGTCACCTAAACAACGAGATGCAGCACAGTCATCATCTTCCAATAACAATAAAAGACCACCGTCATTAAAAAAAGTCATCCCTATTGCTATTGTAAGTTTTATTATTATTTTACTCATTATTTTATTTTTGCTGCTCAGAAACTTTAATTCTCCTGAAGCTCAAGCGAAAATCTTGATTAATGCGGTGAATAACGAAGATAATGCAAAAGTATCCAACTTTTTAAGTTCAAAAGAAAATAAAGTAGGCCGACAAGAAGCGTCAACTTACATCAAATTTGTAAAACAAGAAGTGGGCATGAAACTGTTCGAAAAAGAAGTATACGACACTGTGGACGGGCTTAACCATGAAACCGCTGTAGCCTCTTATATTAAAACACGTGAAGGTCAAGATGTGTTGAGAATTAGTAAAAATGGGCGGCGTTATTTAATCTTTGATAATTTAAGTTTCTTAGCACCAACGAAACAGGCGATTGTGAAGCCGAAAGAAAAGGCGACGTTTGAGTTTGATTCAGATGGCGCGCAAAAGAAAGTGGTCGCTGAAGCAGGACAATCCGTATCACTAGGTCAATTCATACCAGGAAGTTACGCGATTGATACTGTAAAAACAACGGACCGCGGTACATATGAAGGCCAATTGAAGTTTGATTTTGTGAATAGTAAAAATGAAACCATTCCAGTGACCGAAGACTTTAAAGAAGCTCAAGTAAAACTGTCACTTAAAAATGTGAGTGATTTAAAAGAAATTAAAGTGGTGATTAATGACGAAAAAATAGCTCAAAATAAAAACGATACTTATGGGCCGTTTCCAGTCAATCAGGACATTAAAGTCTATGCTGAAGGTGAAGCTTACGATCATACATTTAAAACAAATACAGAAGTGATTAAAAAAGATGATGTCCAATCTGAAAATAAAATCACTGTGTCGTTTGATAAAGATGAGATTGAAAAATATCGCCAATCTAAAGAAAAAGATACATTGAATAAGATCAAGGACTTTTTCAAAAAGTATACGGCGTCGTTAAATGAAGCGTATGAAAGCCATGATTTTGATTTAGTTTCTAAATATTTAAAGGAAAATACAACAAATTATGAAGCGATGCGTTCGAATGTGAAAGGTCAAAATCAGTATGAATTTAAAAATCCTGTAGTCATAGATGTTTCGCGCAACGCCGATTACTACGCAGTGACAGTTGAAAAAGAAGACGCACAAGGCCGTACAATTCAATCCCATTATTTATTAGATGGGGATGAAAATGCCAACCACTTAAAAATTGTGAACTATCAAAATTACTAAAGTATAAAAGTGAATAACATCCTAATGAAGTTCTAGTCCGTTGTTGGAGTGGAACTTCATTTTTTGATGTATGGATATTTCGGATTGATGATTTAAAAATATATTGAGTCAGTTGGGGTTCATGAAAGGCGATACAAGAAAGTTCGAGAAGCGTTAGCAATTTGCATAATCGACTGTATTAATGAGAACAAAGTATGTAAATCATCAATGAGTTAAAGTAACTTATAAATTAATTGGAACAATCATGTTATTTGTTTCGTAAAAGTTATTTGAATAAATTTTAGTTTCTATTGAGTTGTGTCGAAAGTTGAAGTACAATTATTAATAATTTAATAAAAAACGGTGTAAAATAATATTGTAAGAAAAATTTTGTGTTGTTGGAGGGGGCATCTCCAATGATATGAGTGATGAATGTTTCGAATTTACACCTCATTGATAAGCATCACCATAGAAGAAAAGAAAGGTGCGCATGAGTTTATGAATGAAAGAGATATACGTGTACAGAAAACGAATTTGAAATTATCAGAAGTATTTTTAACCTTATTAGAAGATTATTGGCTCACCAAAATTACCATTAACCAAATATGCCAAAGAGCGAACGTCCATAGAACGACTTTTTATAAACATTTTAAAGACAAATACGAATTACTCTATTATGTGAGTCGAATGGCGTTGAAACCTTATTTCGCCTTGGCATTAGACATGCGTTTAAGAGAACCATTCAGTAGTATCGATAAGACGATTAATCAACAAATATTAAAAATTTTACATACGCAAAAAGGCGATGCGAAGTTTTATCAAGTGGTGACCGCAAGTTTCTACGATTATTTTCAAAAGGAACTCCAGCGCTATGAAGCAGAATTACCTACTCAATTCCCTTTCCCAATAGAAGTGTTTAGTTATGTTTATGCTTCCACAATCTGTTCGATTAATCAGTGGTGTAGTGATTATGATCTACAATTAGATGCGTACTATCGTGATGAAATTTATCGCAATTTGATGAATTTTCACCAAAAATAAAACGCGTGTGTATGATGTAGATGATTGCATATCGTCTGTACACACCTTTATGATGATAAGGAAAGAAACTCTAATTTGAAAGGCGTGTTCATGATGAAATTTACTGAACGATTATGGCAACGTGTTCAACCGATATGGGACAGCTACCTAGAGCATCCGTTTGTCAAAGGGATAGGTGACGGGACGTTAGATAAGGAAAAGTTTAAACATTGGATGAAGCAAGACTATATTTATTTGATAGATTATGCGCGATTATTTGCGATAGGTGCAACAAAAGCGACGGATTTAGAAATGATGACCACTTTTGGCAATTTAGTCTCTGGGACATTGAATACAGAAATGCAACTCCATCGTCAATACGCCGCGCAATTTGGCATTAGTGAACAAGAATTAGAATCAACGCAACCAGCGAGTACGACATTGGCTTATACAAGTTATATGTTGAATTTAGCCCAACGTGGTGGTGTAGAAAATGTGATTGCCGCAGTGCTCACGTGTACATGGAGTTATCACTATATTGGAGAGGCGTTAAATCAAATAGAAGGCGCTGCAGAACATCCTTTTTATGGTGAATGGATAAAAATGTACAGTTCACCCGAGTTTACGGCGTTTAAAGAAGATGTCATTGAGATGATGGATCGTGTCGCTGAAGGAATGTCGGAAGAGGCATTGGACGCATTAGAAGAGATTGTCGTTCATACGAGCTATTATGAATATATGTTTTGGGATATGGCAGAGTACTTGGAGACTTGGCCAATCAAAGGATAAATGAAGAAGTGATGAAGATTGATGTGCTTTTGGGATGGTAGTATTTAATCATTGAAAGACAATCAAAAAGAAGTCGCTATGGAGAATGTGGTTGTCTCTATAGTGACTTCTTTAATTTGAGTCATTTAAAGCTGTTTACGGATTTTTGGACGTCTGTTTCTGAAAAATAGACTGATAAAATAAAGAACCATGGCAATAGCGGTAAAAATAATCGCATTATGAAGTGCATTCGATGGTGAAAAAACAGTAGCAGGATCTACGTTACCGATGTAAGGTGCAAGTTTTTGTGTGATTTCTTCAGCAGCACGATTAATATAAAATAAGAAAGCAATTGGAATGAGTAAAATCCATATAGAGATGAACCAATTGATGACTTTCAAAATGGTGCGGTTAAAGATGAGTGTCAAAATCGCAAAAATAATATTAACCAGTACTAAAATGAAGAAAAAATTGAGACCCATAATTACATAATTGAGGGTTTGTTCAATATTTGATGTATCGATAAATGATTGTGCTGTCAGTTGATCGGCAATCACTTTAAGTTTATCGAATGTGACATTTTCATCAAGAAAGCTCATTTTAAATAAAGTTTCGCTATACATACTATATGCAGCAATCGCAACGAGTACCATAGCGATCAGTGTTAAAATAAAGCTCACCCATGAACGTCGCTTTTTACCATAATATGTACTACGGTGGATAGGTTGGTTTTCAAACTGTTGTTGAAACTGGGGGTGTTGTCGTGTGGTCTCTTTCATATGTAACGCCTCCTATATCATTGAACAAGCTTTGTTAAAATCTTTCGCTAATACAATTATGCATTATAGTACACCTAGAATCATATTCATAGTGCTTTTTTATAAAATATGATAGAACTGAGATAAGTTCATAATGGGAAATGGAAAAGGAGGTTGCAAGATGGAAGTATTAAAAACATTGGATGCGTATGAAGCGTTTGTTGCCAACCATCAAATCGCGGTCGTTCACGTTTCGAGAGACAATTGTTCTGTATGTCATGCCGTTTTACCACGGATTCAAGAGCTAGTTGCACGTTATGAAGGTGTTGCGTTAGGCAATGTCAGTGCAGATGACGTCCTTGAAATTGCAGGAGCGCTGTCAATTTTTACTGTCCCTGTCGATATCATATTCCTTGAAGGTAAAGAAATGCATCGTGAAGGTCGCTTTATTGATTTAGAACGAATCGAATCACAACTGAATACCATTTATGAAGGCGTCAAAGGCTCAAATTTATGATAATATGAAGATGATTTTGTGAAAACAGTTATTGCGCTCTGAGGGATAACATATAAAATAAATATATAAGCAAAGTTTTCAAGTGATACACTACGATTGTTGAGAAAAAGTGAGGGATACAATTGAAACGAAATGTCATGAGTAATTTAGTGGGGAGATACTTGTCGCAACAACGTCATCTCAAATTTAAAACCCAAGCAGAAGTGGATGTGTTTTTAGAAAAGAGACGTGTGTTAAATCAATCCAAGCATAAACAGCCAGATCAAATTAATGTGAAATCAAATTTAGTCAAAGATATGTTTGATGAGATGCAGGTGTTTCGCTTTAATTTTGGTCACCATATTAAAAATAAAATCTTATATATTTATGGAGGCACTTTCGTCTTTCAACCCTCTGTTTTTCATTGGCGGTTTATGGATAAGTTGGCGTATGAAACGTTACACGAAATTGTGTTGCCGATTTATCCTAAGGCGCCTGAATTTACATATCGTGAAACGCATGAGGCGATTGAGCAAGCTTATCGTCGGTTATTAAAAGAAACAGAACCTGAAAATATCGTCATTATGGGTGATGCTTCAGGTGGAAATATGGCGCTTAGTTTTGCGCAAAAATTAATGGAACAAGAAGAATTGCCACTGCCTGGAAAGCTCTATCTTATTTCGCCTTGGTTAGATATTTCGCTATCCAATCCGGAGATCACTGAACAAGTGCAGAAAAAAGATCCGATCCACAATATTTTCAGTTTACAATCGATTGCTAAAGTGTGGGCCGATGATTTGGAACGTAAAAACCCGCGTATTTCACCGATGTATGGACCTGTGAGAGGATTACCACCTGTTTACATGTTTGGGGGCACATGTGAAGTGTTTTATCCTGATATGAGAAAGTTAGCAGATTATTTTGAAGCGGAACAACAGCCGATTCATTTTTATGAGTATCGCGATATGGTGACAGCCTTTCCGTTGTACCCGATTGTTGAGTCAAGGAAAGTGTTGAAGCAGATTCGAAAAACGATTGATGCGTGAAGGTTTCAAATAAATCAGTATGGATATACAGATTGCATGAGTCGTGTTGTGCTTTCTTAAGGGCTGATGCTTCAGGAGTTTTGCACGGTTTTTGCAATCTAACGATATGTTACTACTCATTGATCAAACCAATAAGCATCATTAGTTTGTGATTAAGTTTTGTTTATCATGACGCTGATGTGAATAGGAAAATGACTACGTATGAAAAAGGATACCACAAATGATTGATTGGGTATGCCTTTTTATTTGTTTTAAACTATGCTAAAGGAATGATGGCATTATTTTTATAACATTTTACTGTATTATTTCTCTTGTTGACCTTAAAGTAATGTGTATATTTCGCTTAATTTAAGGTGGAAAATGGGTGGTAATGTTTATAAGAATTGAAATGACGGTCAGTAAATTGACTATTAAGATTCATTTTTAGAAAGTTCAAAATCAAACCGACGTGCAAAAAACAAAAAACTTTAGTAAAATGAAATACATGAATAAACAAACTATAAAAATTATACAGTTATTCAAAAATTGAAATGATGAACAAGGGGCCTTTTTCGAATAACAAGAGGGGGGCATTATGGACTTACTTATCGGTACAGCATTTTTAGTTTTAGTACTCGTCATTTTCACATTATTTACATATAAAGCGCCTAATGGTATGCGTGCGATGGGAGCGCTTGCGAATGCAGCCATTGCGACATTTTTAGTTGAAGCTTTTAATAAATACGTCGGCGGCCGCGTGTTCCACAATGACTTTTTAGAACAAGTGGGTGCTGCAGCGGGTGACTTAGGTGGTGTTGCTGCAGCGGGTCTGACGGCTTTAGCCATTGGTGTTTCGCCCGTTTACGCCTTAGTGATTGCGGCAGCTTGTGGGGGTATGGATTTATTACCAGGATTTTTTGCGGGTTATCTTATCGGTTATTTAATGAAATATACTGAGAAATACGTGCCAGACGGTGTGGATCTTATTGTTGCTGTATTAATCGTTGCACCATTATCAAGAGCGATCGCGATGCTATTAACACCTGTTGTCAACAATACACTCGTTAGAATTGGTGACATTATTCAAAGTTCTACAGATACAAGCCCGGTCATTATGGGGATTATTTTAGGTGGCATCATTACTGTCGTCGGTACAGCGCCACTAAGTTCGATGGCGTTGACCGCACTGCTAGGTTTAACAGGTGTGCCAATGGCTATTGGTGCGATGGCCGCATTTAGTTCTGCATTTATGAACGGTACACTGTTCCACCGTTTAAAATTAGGTGACCGTAAAGCGACGATTTCAGTGAGTATTGAACCGTTGTCACAAGCAGATATCGTTTCGGCCAATCCGATTCCAATTTATATTACGAACTTTTTTGGTGGTGCGACGGCAGGCCTTGTCATTGCACTTTCCGGTTTGATTAACGATGCGACAGGGACAGCGACTCCGATTGCTGGCTTTATCGTCATGTTTGGTTTTAATTCTTGGGTGACTGTGGTCGTGTATGGTGTCATCATGGGGATTATTGGACTTATTTGGGGCTATATCGGCTCTATTGTCTTTAAAAAATATCCAATTGTCACTAAAGCAGACATGATTAAACGTGGTGCAACAGACGCATAATTGAATAACATAACAAAACACTACAAGCTGTGACGAGGACTTGTAGTGTTTTTTGAATTTATGCGCGAGGAATGCCAATTCGGTGTCCCAATTGTTTTGGCCACTGCATCTTTCCTTGTGAGTTAGCATAGTGTTGAATTGCGTGGAAAATATCGTCAGGAAACACTGCTGGGCGCTCTGTTTTTCGATCCATACCCATCATCATCGTTTCTGCAGTGGCCATGACAGTTTCTGTTTCTTGATGAATCAGCTCTAAAAAGAAGTGTGTGCGTTTGACATCATAATCATAAATGTGAACTTTAATGTGAAAGGGTGTATCATGCTTTAGTTCTTTAAGGTACGTAATATGAGTTTCTAAAGTGAAAACCGTGTAGTTTCGACGGTCGCGTTCTGCTGTTGTTAACCCAATGGCATCATGAAAATGATCGATGGCTAAACTAAAAAGTCTTGCATAAACAGCATCATTCATATGACCATTGCGATCAATCCAATCATTTTCAACGCGATATGTATCATAAAAAGGGTAATTGAACATAGGGACACCTCTTTGTTTTATTTGTTCATCAGTATACCGCAAAATGTTAAAGAGATAAAACAGTGTGACATCCCCATATTTTTTTTAATATGTTGATTTCAAGAAAATACTTTATGTCGGCACTGAATATGATATAGTCAAATTAATCAACCAATAATGAGGGGTTTTTAAGGTAATGACGAATAAAAGAGAACAAAGAAAAAATGAACATGTACGATTAGCACTCG
Source organism: Staphylococcus pseudintermedius (assembly GCF_001792775.2). Lineage (GTDB taxonomy): Bacteria > Bacillota > Bacilli > Staphylococcales > Staphylococcaceae > Staphylococcus > Staphylococcus pseudintermedius. The sequence goes on along the minus strand of NZ_MLGE02000007.1, from coordinate 60,594 downwards.
CGCAAAGTGATACGCTACAATCCGATTTTGATCGCATTCAATTTGTTCATCATGCAATACCGGAAATGGATGTAGATGAGGTGACACTGTTGCCTAACTTTAAAGCACTCCATATGTCACACGTCCTCTATATTAATGCGATGACGGGTGGTTCTGAATGGACGGTAAAAACGAATGAACAATTGGCTCAAGTCGCTAAAGCTACACAAATTCCAATGGCTGTAGGAAGTATGCATGCCGCGTTGAAAAATCCAGCTGTACGGCATTCTTATGCAGTGGCTCGTGAACAATATCCAGAGGGTCAAATTTGGGCGAATGTGAGTGCGGACGTGACGTTGGAAGAAGCACAAGCGGCGATTGAGATGATTCATGCCAATGCGTTACAAATTCATGTTAACGCACCACAAGAGTTAGTCATGCCAGAGGGGAATCGACAATTCAAACATTGGTTAACGCGAATCAGTGAAATTATTAAAGGCGTCGAGGTACCGGTCATTGTGAAAGAAGTAGGCTTTGGGATGAGCTATGACACGATACAACAACTTATCGATGTAGGCGTCTCTTATGTTGACATTAGTGGTCATGGTGGAACGAACTTTATCTCAATAGAAAATGAACGTCGCCAATTTAAAGATATGGGTTATTTAAAAGACTGGGGGCAATCGACAGTCGTTTCATTATTAGAAGCCCGAAATTTGAGCAGTCGCGTCCATGTACTTGCAAGTGGAGGGATACGCCACCCACTTGATGCGATTAAAGCATTACGTTTAGGTGCAGAAGCAGTGGGTATGTCGCGACCGATTTTAAAGATGCTTCATGAAGAGGGCGTGGAAGCGACGATTGAATATGTAGAAGATTTTAAAATACAAATGGCTTATATTATGACTTTATTGAATGCCAAAAATATCACAGAATTGCGTCAAGCGGCGATTGTGTTTGATCCGCATTTAAAAAACTGGATACAACAGCGTCAATTGTAGTCGAACTGAGGAATGCATGAGGGTGTCATCACGCCGTCATTCGTTCCTTTTTTAATGCAGTTAACGGGTCAGCCCAAAAATCATTTCAAATTTTCATTGCGTTGATGGAAGTATTTATTATATACTGTAAAACGTAATTATTACGATTTGTAATGAAATGAGGAGGGCTATTTATGGGGAAAATCCCAGTAACGGTATTAAGTGGGTATTTAGGATCAGGTAAGACGACTTTGCTGAATCATATTTTAAACAATCGTGAAGGAAGAAGAATTGCTGTCATTGTGAACGATATGAGTGAGGTAAATATTGATAAAGATCTTGTCGCTGAAGGAGGGGGACTTTCGCGTACAGATGAAAAACTCGTGGAACTTTCTAATGGTTGTATTTGTTGTACATTGCGCGATGACTTATTAAAAGAGGTCGAACGTATCGTTAAGCGTGGCGGCATTGATCAAATTGTTATTGAATCGACAGGGATTTCTGAACCGGTTCCTGTTGCGCAAACATTTTCTTACGTGGACGAAGCGCTAGGGATTGATTTAACAGAGATTTGTCGTCTCGATACGATGGTCACTGTTGTCGATGCGAACCGATTTATTAAAGACTATCAATCTGGAGACATGTTGTTAGATCGAGATCAAGCTGTGGGTGAAGATGACGAACGTACGATTGCTGATTTACTCATTGATCAAATTGAATTTTGTGATGTGCTCATCTTGAATAAAATCGACTTAGTGAGTGAAGAAGAGGCGAATCGTTTAGAAGCGATGTTGCGTAAATTACAACCGACTGCAAAATTAATCCAAGCGGTCAATGCACAAGTGAACATTGATGAAGTATTAGAAACAGGGCGCTTTAATTTTGAAGCGGCGAGTCAATCAGCAGGTTGGTTGCAAGAACTTGAGGCGGGTGGACATGCGACACATACACCTGAAACTGAAGAATATGGTATTTCGTCATTTGTTTATCGCAGACGTTTACCATTTCACGCAGAACGCTTTAACGCTTTTCTTGAAAATATGTCTGAATCCATTGTACGTGCGAAAGGAATTGCTTGGTTAGCACAATACAACAATGTCGCATGTCTCGTTTCTCAAGCAGGAACAGCCGTTGATATTCATCCTGTGACATTTTGGGTAGCAAGTATGCCAAAAGCTGAACGTGCGGCGATTTTACAAGAAAGACCGGATGTGCGTGCAGATTGGGATCCTGAATATGGTGACCGTCATACACAACTTGTTATGATTGGAATTGATTTAGATGAAGCGGCAATCACTGCACAATTAGATGCGTGCTTATTGAACAGTCAAGAAATTGATGCGGATTGGTCACAATTTTCTGAGCCATATGGTTGGGAAATTCAACGCCAAGAAGCATAAAAAAAGAGGTGTACGCACCTCTTTTTTTATGGTTTGAAGATGTTAATAAATGTCGTAATAATCGGTACTCCGAGTAAATCAACTAAAAATGCGCCAACAATTGGAACGACCAAATAGGCACGTGGTGAATTACCAAACTTTTTCGTAATGGCATCTAAATTGGCCATTGCATTCGGTGTCGCGCCAAGCCCGTGTCCGATGAAACCACCAATCATCACGGCTGCATCATAGTTTTTACCGAGCAAGCGGAAGACGATGAAAATAGAGAATAGTGCGACGAAAATAATTTGGCATATAACGATAACAATCAGTGGTAATGCTAAGTTGTATACTTCTGTTAACTTAATACTCATTAACGCAATTGATAAGAAAATACTTAATGAAATGTCGCCAATTTGATTTGTGAGTTTTAAGTCGATTAAGTTTAGATTTGCAAATTCCGAAATGTTACGAATAATTACTGCAATAAACATTGAAGCAACATATAATGGAATATTGATTCCTGACCAGTCACTGAATAATTGACCTAAATATGTCCCAAGTCCCATACAGAATAATATGACTGTTGCTTGAATAAAGAATACTTCATTCACAGTAAAGTTTTTATGAAGACGACGGTTTAATTCTACATTTGAATAGTCTTTTTGAATCGTTTCTGTATTACTAGGTGTTAAGTCATGTTTTTTAATTAAGTAACGTACGACTGGTCCACCTAATAGGCCGCCCGCTACAAGACCTAACGTTGCCGCTGCAAGTGCGGCTGTCACAGCTGAGTCAATACCATAATTTTGAATCGTTTGACCATACGCTGCTGCATTCCCGTGTCCACCTTCCATTGACATCGCACCCGCTGTTAAACCTAATAGCGGATCAATGTTCAACACTTTTGCCATGGACACACCAATGACGTTTTGGAAGGTCGCTAATACACCACAGAGAACCCAGTAGACAATTAACACTTTGCCACCGAGTTTTAATAATTTAAATGACGCCCCTAATCCAATTGTTGTGAAAAAGGCTAACATAAAAAAGTCTTGGAAAAATTTGCCATCGATTTTGATGTGTAATACCCCGGTAGAAGTTAATATTGCAGAGATAATCGCAAAGATGAGTCCACCTATGACGGGAGATGGAATGCTGAGTCGATTAAATATTTCTACTTTATTCACAATAGCTTGCCCCACAATTAATAATAGACAGGCAAGAAACAATGTTGTAATACTGTTAAGCTCTAACATTGTTACACTCCCCCCTTTGAGTTAGTAAAATAGAAAGGGCTTTCAATCCCATACTAAACTATTATACTTTTTTTAAAGGCAAAAATCTATATAAAAATCAAATCGAGTATGATTGTTCGAAGTGAGTAGATATATACCTTTAAATAGTGAGTAGTTGATCATTGGGTTGTATCACCGTTTTTGATTGTCCAATGTACTTTCAATTCTTAACTGCTGTTCTTCCCGATATTGGGTCGCCGTGACACCAAAATGTTTTTTAAATGCTCTCGAAAATAGTAATGGATCTTTATATCCTACACGATCTGCAATTTCTTGACTTTGCAAATCTGTTTCCTTGAATAATTGTGATGCGTGATACATCCGAATATGAATTAAATAATGTTGCGGGGATTGATCGATGTGCTTTTTAAACATTTTATATAGGTAACTACGGCTGACATTGACGTGCTTGGCGACATCATTAATCGAAATCGCATGCATATAATTGTCATTAATATAACGAATCGCTTCTCTAACGTTAGAATATCTTTCATTTTTAACGACATGAAACGGTTTGGGAAAATGTTGATGCAGTTCATATAGGAGTTCGTATAAATCGCGCATATGTTGAATATCATCAGAGTTTTCTGTGGCGTATTCAATAGAACGCTGACACATCCGATATATGATTTGGCGAATGGTGTTCGTTGGTTGATTTTGAATGACGCGTGTTTCATATAAAGATGTACGGTTTAAATAATCAAAAACGAGTTTTCCGCTAAAACCTACCCAATAATATGTCCACGGCTCGTCCAAAGTGGATTCATAGTGGACGTTCATGCCACGACAAAGTAAGAAGAGATCACCCGGTTTCAATGTATACTTCTTTTGATTGTATGTGAGCGTACCCGTTCCAGACATGACAATATGGAGCACTGCTGGTTTGGTCACCTCATATTGATAACCCCCATGTGGTGTTCCGATTTCAATGCCACATTCATCAATATTGGCTTCAAATTGATTCTTTTTAAACATCTTCCAGAGTAATTGCATTTATCCCACCCATTTAACTTTAAATATGGAAACATTTTAACATATACAGTGACGATTGGTATATATTCTCTTTAAGTCTAAAGTGTTAAATTAAAAGCACAAAAAAATATATATTTTAACACTGGGGTGATGAGATGAACCAGCATTTGAAAAAGATAGAGATGCGAATTAATCAATATCAATTAACGAAAAGAACGCGTTATATTCCGTACATGAGTCGTCATGTATTTGCGATACCATATATCAAATTTTTAAGTCATGCGGTAATACCTTTAAATCAACAATGGCACTATGAAACTGAAACTGGCATCATACATTCATTTACGGATAAAAATGAAATGTCGGACTTGCACTATGTACGTTCTTTTATTATTGAAGATTTTGATGACAGTAAAGATTATCATTTAAATATTGAAGGGGTACAGCAATCTTTTATGATTTATTTGAATCAAAGTGATGTTGGAACGGTAGAGGGCAATGAAGGGCATATCGAGTTTGATATAACACATGCTGTTCATGGTGAAATGAATGTCATTGAACTGGTGCCAACAGAAACGATGATGTCCCCACAACAAAATCTGTTTAACGATATGTACGTACTCGAAAGGGCGAACGATCGAATTGTGGATTATTCTGTCGATGTGAGCCAAAATGCGCGTGGTGATATGAGTGTGCGTATTCAAATTCAAGATATCGAGGGGGCCCCATTAATCAGCTATTTATTGCAAAACGAAGAACACGACACATTTGCTAAAGGGGTAATGGACATTGATAGCAGTTACCATTTAGTGATTCCGGCACATTTAGTAGAGCAACAAGGGAAACATTTCACGTTGTTTTTAGAGACAGAAGATGAAACGATTGCACATTATATTGGAGCGAATGGCGAACATGAGCCGGTCAATGTCAAAACAGTTTAAAATACCATTTGAAAGCGTATCTAGGTGATGAAAGCCCCTGGTACGCATTTTTTATTGGTTTTGAGCAGAGACCTATAGCCGTTCAAATGAATTTTACACAGTACCTTGCAATGTATAATAGTGTTTGGTATTTTATATTTGAGTATTATACATTGGTTAGTACTGATTAATGTATTGATGGAGGTGCAACAATGAACATCCAATTCAAAAAAGGTGCATTAGAAATGATTGTACTGTTGATTATTAAAAAGGAGCCACAGTATGGCTACTCACTCGTACAAAATATTTCTAAGCATATGATGATTGCTGAAGGTACGGTTTATCCGTTATTACGTCGACTTGTTAAAGAAAGTTGTTTGACGACCTATTACGAACCATCAATGGAAGGACCTGCGCGTAAATATTATGAACTCACACGTGTAGGGAATCAGCGGTTACAACAATTGAAATCAGAATGGCATGAATTTGTCAGTATCGTGAAAATTTTTATCGAGGAGAGTGAATGCGAATGACGAAATCAGAATACTTGAATAGCCTTTATCAATACTTAAAGGGCATGCCAGAATCAGAAAAACGTGACATTGTGGCTGAATATGAAAATCATTTTATTGAAGGCTTACGTGATGGTAAATCTGAACAAGAAATTATTGGGATGTTAGGTGCACCGAAAGAGATGGCACGTGCTATCAATGCAGAAAGTGCGGTGAACCAGGCTGAAGAGAGTCAAAAAACATCGAATATCACACAAGCCCTTGCCACTGTGATAGGACTCAGTGTACTGAATTTTATATTAATTACAGGTCCATTGATGATTGCCCTCGGTATCCTTTTCAGTATCGTCCTGACGAGCATTGCATTTCTCCTGACACCATTCGCCTTAGTGTTTAAATATTACGTTTTATCAGAAGTCATCCTCATTGAAGATGTGTTTGCGGTGATGGGTTGGTTCGGATTGGGACTCATCTTGATTGTGTTATTATTTTTTATCCTCAAATGGAGCTATATCGGATTTGTAAAATATTTGAAATGGAACGTTAAACTGGTGAAAAGAGGTGTAAGTGCATGAAACGTGCATTGTTCATTGTGTTTTTAATCGGATGTGTGATGTTTGTAGTTGGACTTGCTGGCACGGTTTATTACACATTTTTTCATGACCAACGAGATCATGAGATAACACAAAAAACTTATAAGACGGATGACATAAAAAAGTTAGCGCTAGAAATAAAAGGTAGAGATGTAACATTTGTCAAAGGTGATACATTGAAAATTAAAGGTGACATCTTAAATGAAGATCACCTTAAAGTTAAGAAAAACGGGACTCAAATGAACGTCTCCATTTCTAGTGAGAGACGTCAACCCATCTCGATTCATCTCAATCCGCTTCGTCCTTTAGATAGAAAGCAACTCATCATTACGTTGCCTAGTTCACAAGTGGATCAAGTGGCGTTAAATGGGACAGATACAACTATGACTGTAGATGCGTTTGAACTAGCGCATTTAACTTTGAACTTAACAAGAGCAGATTTGTATATGGATGACAGTCATATTCAACAACTCGCTACGGCTATGAAAGACAGTGCTTTATATACGGAACATACTGACTTTAAAAAAATGACTGCTAAAGTAGATGCTAGTGATGTTACTTTAGAGGATGTCTCACTAGATATTCCGATGTCTTGGGAGATTAATAATGGTATTGTGGATGTCAATTATAAGGGTCAACTTTCGAATACAGCCTTTCATATCGATGGGGATGAAGGAGCGGTCGACTTAGATGGTGTTGAAGGACTGAACAATAATCAAGTCGGTCGTGGTGAGCATCAAGTCGATATTAAAGTTACAAATTATGGTGATGCGACATTTTCAGCATATGAATAGCTGTTCATACATTGGAAAAGATGAAACGATATGATGATTTATAAAAGTAAAAAGCAGATGACTATGCATAAAAAACGTATCTATTCATAAAAAAATAATACGCGAGACTTGTCAAAGTGAGATAAAAGTGTATAATCCTTATCATGATAATAAGATATTGAGGAGAAAGACATGTCTAATGAATTAAGAAGTCAAAAACAATATGGTGCACTCGCGTTATTACCATTAGTCATCTTTTTAGTATTGTACATTGGTGTGGGGCTTGTGTTTACAATGCTCGGCACAAAAGATGCATTTCAACTATTACCGAGACATGTGGCGATTTTTATTGCGATTGTCATTGCATGGACGTGCTACGATCGTAAAACGCCCATCACGCAAAAAGTTAAAATATTTACGGAAAATGCAGGTTCTTCGGGTATTGCAGAACTTGGCCTGATTTTACTATTAGCAGGTGGTTTTGCTAGCGCGGCGTCAGCAATGGGTGGTCAAGAGGCGATGGTCAACTTGGGCTTATCTATTATTCCGCCAAGTTTGTTGATCCCTGGTATTTTTGTGATGAGTGCTTTCGTCGCAACATCAATAGGGACATCAACGGGTACACAAGCCGCTTTTATTCCGATTGGGGTTGCTGTTGCTCAAGCGGCAGACTTAAATGTAGCTGCGGCGGCTGCGGCGGTCATTGCAGGGGCTTACTTCGGAGATAACTTATCTATTATTTCTGATACGACAATTGCAGCAACAACAGGTGTAGGTGCGAAGATGAAAGATAAGTTTAAAGCGAATTTTCTTATCGCACTGCCAGCAGCGATCATCACTTTTATTATTTATGCTATTGTTGGTGGCACAGGGCATATTAAAGGTGATTTAAGTTTTAATTTTATTGATGTGATTCCATATTTATTCGTCCTCATTGCGGCTATTGCTGGAATGAATGTCATGCTCGTGCTCATTTCGGGGACGGTTTTAACAGGCATTATTGGTGTCGCACGAGGAAATATAGGGGTCTTTGAGTGGACTTCTAAAATTGGGGAAGGAATGGAAGGCACGTTCTCCATTTTTCTTATCGCTTTCTTAATTTCAGGTTTAGTCGCTTTAATTCGATACTATGGCGGTATTGACTGGATTGTAGAAACAATGAAAAAACGTGCAAATGGGCCGAAAAGTGCTGAATATGCGATGAGCTTTTTATCGGGACTATTGTCTGCAGCTTTAGTGCATAATGTGGTCGCAATTATTATTTCAGCACCTATCGCTAAAGAACTCGGTCAAATGTATAAAATTGCGCCGAAAAGAATGGCCAGCTTGTTAGACATTTTTGCTGCGAGTGCATTGATGGTGTTGCCACATGACAGCGGGATGTTAATGGCTGAACAGTTCGGCCATGTTTCTTATTTTGAAGTATTGAAGTTTTCGTATTATCCACTCATTTTAATTTTATGTGCGGTCATTTCAATTCATATTGGTATGTTTAGAAAACAAAAGAACAATGCTGTTGATGAATAAGCATAACGGTGTCGTGTCGTTGTAATGATGCGCATAGTAAGAGGTTAGGACATTTTGTGTCTTAGCCTCTTCTTTAAATTTTACCGCCACGTCTCTTCAATAGGCGACATCTCACTTTTTCGTCGATGTGATACATACGGGTTCCCTTTAACACTATAACGTAAATGGGCGGCTGTCCAATCGCCTTTATTCGGAATGCCGATACGTGGTCCAATTTCGATTTCTCGCGGAAACTTTCTATTTTTCGTATCAATCTTTAAACGCCCCGTATTCAATTGACTGCCATCAATAGAACGAGGAATTTGCATTGCAGCGGTTAACTTTCCTGGGCCATTCGTTAACGCGTAGCCTTGTCGACCGCGATTACGTTGCATCATTTCAATGCCTGCTTCAGGTTGAATAGCACGGATAAGTACGCCTTCTGGAATACCTTGTTCTTGTGTAACAAAATTGATGAGCAAGTGACGGTGCATGACATGTGCATAAATGGTCCCGCCCTGTTGATAAAGTGATTCGACTTTTGGTGTGCGACGTCCCTGATAGCCATGTGCAGCTTGATCTTTAAAACCTAAATAGGCTTCTGTTTCAACAATATAGCCACTGTAGGTGCTTTCTGGTGCTTCATAAATCAATTGAACCCCAAGTAAGTTTTGAGCGGTTTGAATTGTCGGTGGGTGAATAAAATCCATAGTTGCCTCCATTTTATTTAATTATATGATGCTATTTTACCGGAAATCGCTATAACATTCCAAACGGATCATACGATTTAACTTGGCGGATAAAATGATAAAAAATGATTAATATACTATAGCAATAAAAGTAGAGTATGGTAGACTAGAAGAGAACTACAACTTATTTAAGGAGGTCAATGAATTTGGAGACACCTAAAGTAGGATTTGTTGAAGCATTTAAATTATATTGGACAAACTATGTGAATTTTAAAGGGAGAAGTCGTCGGAGTGAGTATTGGTGGGTCATGTTATGGCATCTCATCATTACGATACCAGCGTTATTTTTAGGTGTGGTTTTAATGTTTATTCCGGTTTTAGGTTGGATTGTTGCAGTCATTTTGTTTCTCGCTATTGGCCTATATGGACTCGCAACAATTATTCCGAATCTCGCATTAACAGTGAGACGGTTTCATGACGTCGGATTTTCGATGTTGATTCCAATTTTATCGTTTATTGTTGGTATTATTTATAATATCGCTAGTGCTTTCACGCAAAAAGAGATGTTGTACCAAAACACATCCACAGGAACTGATGTGAGTATTATTAGTGAATTTGCATTTCTTCCAAACTGGATTGCATACACGTTGATGGCGATCAGTATCATTTTAAGCTTAGTGACGTTTATTGTTTGTTTATTGGATAGTAAAGAACAAGACAATCAATATGGTCCTTCACCGAAATATGGTCGTCAATATGTAGGTGATGATAGAAATCTTGGCAGCATGGCGTATCAACAAAGTCATCGCAATGACACAATGACGCGACAAGGTGAACCGCGTGATATTGAAGAAACAGAAAAGAAAGATGACCCATATCTTTATTAACGAACTGAGTATAAAGACTTTTGCAGTGTTGGTGCTGTAAAAGTCTTTTATTATATTGTTAAAGGTCATGATGATTGAAGGTATGCTGATAAAAGAAAAAAGGTTGAGACATCGAATTTTTCATGTCACATCTCTATTACGTCATTTGTCACATCGATACTTTGTAATTTAAATACGTCATTTTGACAAATATACTTGTCATATTGTAAAGAATAAGTTATATTCAATGTAAGCCAAGTAAAGAAGGAGTGTGTAGCAATGTCATTGAAAATCGAGCAAGTCACGAAGAAATTTGGTCAATTTACCGCAGTGAATCAGATTTCTTTTGAACTTGAAAAAGGGAAAATGTTAGGATTTCTAGGACGCAATGGGGCGGGGAAAACAACAACTTTCCGTATGATTTTAGGATTGTCTGAGCCAACTGAAGGACGTATTACATATAACGGTCGGGTGATTAATCATACCATGTACAATCATATCGGCTATTTACCAGAAGAACGTGGCTTACATCCGAAATTAACAGTGACTGAAGAGTTGACGTATTTAGCGACATTAAAAGGCATGGATAAACCCGCGATTCGTAAAGCGATTGATTATTGGTTGGAACGCTTTAAAATTACTGAAAATCGTCATAAAAAAATTGAAGCACTTTCAAAAGGGAATCAGCAAAAAGTACAATTGTTAGCGAGTATGTTGCATGAACCTGAATTGTTGATTTTAGACGAACCCTTTAGTGGACTCGATCCAGTGAACGTTGAGTTGTTGAAGCAAGCGGTAAAAGATTTGAATGCGCAAGGGACAACAATCATTTTTAGTTCACATCGTATGGAGCATATTGAAGAACTGTGTGATGCGTTGTGCATTTTAAAACGTGGTGAGATGGTCGTTCAAGGTGACATTCCATCTGTCAAAGCAAGTGTCGGCTATAAACGTGTCGTTGTGGATGCACCGTATGATTTATCAGAAGTTGCGTCATTACCAGGTGTATTACATCATAAAGTGGTTAAAACTGAAAACTCCTTCACGGTAACGGATGAAACGGTGGCAGAAGCTATTTTTGAAGTCGTACAACAAAAAGGTTACGCGAAGAGATTTCAATTGATGGAACCGACGATGAACGAAATCTTTATCGAGAAAGTGGGGGATTGAGATGCGTAAGTTTGCTGCTACGTTTAAATTGACGTATTTTAAAAAGTTAAAAGCAAGGTCGTTTATTGTCTCAACTCTCATTATGATGTTGATTATCACAGGCGCGGCGAATTTCGATAAAATTATAAAGCAATTCGATGGTGGCAGTGAAAATGTCGCGATTGTCACACAAGACAACACATTGTATCAACAAGTTAAAGAACAAATGGCGACCATTAATAAAGATGTCCATTATGAAAAACTGTCAGAAGATGAGGCTAAAAAGCAAATCAAACAAGAAAAAATTGATCAAGCGTATGTGATTCATGAAGATAAACAACATGCATTAACAGGGACGATTTTAAGTACATCGTCACCTTCTGACAGTGATAAAGGGACATTACAAGCTATATTGACGCAACTTCAAACGCAAAAAATAGCACAAGATCTCGGTTTACAAGGAGATGACTTGCAAAGGTTACAAAGTCAAAGTCAAATCGACAATACAATCATTCAAAAAGCAGGACAAGAAAATAGTAGTGCGTCTGAGGATGAACAAGATTTCGCAAAAATTATTGCGATGTTAGGCACATTTTTAATGTTCTTTATCGTCTTTAACTATGCACAGCAAATCGCTACAGAAGTGGCTACGGAAAAAACGTCACGTGTGTCAGAAATGATTATTACTAGTGTGAAACCGACAACACATATTATGGCAAAAATTGCAGGCGTATTAGCACTTGCATTTACACAAATCGTTATTTTAGCCCTAACATTTGTAGCAAATTACATTATTTTTGATTTGCAATCGATGTTCGGTTCAGTGAATTTAACGCTCACATCACACTTAACAAGATTGATTGTTTTCGGTGTTATTTTCTTAATTTTGGGCATTTTGAGTTTTGTTATTTTAGCAGCGATACTCGGTAATTTAACTGCCCGTATTGAAGATTTAGCACAATCGTTAATGCCAATGACGTTCTTAATCTTGGCAGCGTTCTATGCAGGTTATTTTGGCTCATTCAATCCTGACAACGTTTTTATTCACATTATGAGTTATGTGCCATTCTTTTCGCCATTCGTGACTTTCTCAAGATTAGCGTTAACGACGACACCAACGTTTGAAGCGATTATCGCAGTTATTATCCATATTGTACTTATCGGTGTATTACTTTTCCTTGCAGCTAAATCATATAAAAATGCAGTATTATCGTTTGAAAAAGGTTGGAAAAATGTATTAAAGCGTGCGTTTCAACGTGAACAGTAAAATTTGAAGTGATGAAGGACTATCGATGCAACTTGTGTCGGTAGTCTTTTTTAATGGTTAGAAATAGGGGTTGCGTGACACATTAAGAAATAATTACCCACTTGTTATTCGGAAACTGATACAATAGAGTAAAAGTAATATGAGGTGAAGAAGTGAACTTTTTATATTCCACAGCAATTTTTATCATAGCGGGGTTGTGTGAAATTGGCGGTGGGTATCTCATATGGCTATGGCTACGTGCGGATCGTCCATTTTGGCTTGGATGGATAGGGGGAATCGTATTGATTTTATACGGTATCGTTGCGACTTTCCAAACATTTCCTACTTTTGGACGTGTGTATGCAGCTTATGGTGGCGTTTTTATCGTCATGAGTCTATTATGGGCGTATTGGATTGATAAAGAGCCACCAGATAAATTTGATATCATCGGCGGCGTGGTTTGTATCATAGGGGTTTTAATCATGGTGTTGCCGGCAAGAGGGTAAACCTTGGGAGAGCGTAAAGGAGTAAAGAATCGCAATGAATATTAACATTGAACAACAATCTAACGGAATTGAACTCATTAAGATTGAAAATAAGGAAAGTAAAATTGTTTTCATGAATTATGGGGCGCGCATTGTCAGTTGGAAAATTGGAGATAATAACATTGTACTGGGGAATGAAGTGGAAGCGGATGAATTTTATCCTCACAATCCATTTTATTTCGGTGCAACGGTTGGACGTTTTGGGGGACGTATTGCGAAAGGTCAATTTGAATTAAATGGACAAACATATCAATTAGAACAAAATGATGGTGACAATCATTTACATGGCGGACTACAAGGATTATCTAACCGCTTATTTGATTATGAAATCATTGAAAGCGAAACTGAAGAAAGCGCGCAAGTTTATTTTACGACTACAGTGAAGCAGGATGAAGATCATTACCCGGGAAATATAGACATTAAAGTCGTGTTTACGTATGATGCTTCGAAAACGTGGACAGTTGAATATTTTGCGGAGTCTGATGCGGATACATTGTTCAACCCGATGAACCACGTTTACTTTAATTTGAATCGTGACAACAAAGTTGTGGATAATCACGTCATTGCAAGTGAAAAACTACAGATGTTTCCTTTGGACGCGTCGGGTATGCCAGTGTTAGAGCCGGTTGATTTAGCAGCAATAATGGGCAGTCATGAAATTGAACTTGCGACATTATTCAATACCGGAGATGTCCATATTCAACAACAAGTCACAACGCGTGGTGGTCTCGATCATCCATTTGAAGTGAAGGATGGCAAGATGACGATTTCAAACCGTGACTTAGTATTACATGTTGAGACAGATGCACCACAAATTGTGATGTACACGTTAAATGATTCTGAAGATTGGAAAAGCCGTATGAATATTTTTAAACCACATTCAGGGATTACGATAGAAACACAAAGCATACCGAACGATATTAATCTTTTAGGTACATCAGCACATTCAGTGTTAAAAGCGCATACACCTTTTTACTCTAAAACAAGTTATCATGTGGAATTAAAGCCAAGAAACGCATAGACTTTTTATGAATAAGCATGAAAAAGTTGGGCAACTTCATTGTGACCCAGCTTTTTTCATACATCTTTCATTTATTTCATTGTGGCTTGTGCGAGCATTTTTTCTAATACGCTTTTTCGTTTTTCTGTGAGGTAAGGGTTGTTGAGTGCATAAGCAATACGTTCTTTGTTTTTTCTATCATTGTAGTAAATGTCATTTAACTCTTGCACAGATAAACGCGTAGGTTCAGGTGCATGTTGGACTAACGATAAATTACTGTTTGGAGAAACGAAGCCTTCTTTAATCACACGGAAATAACAGCCAGTTTTTCCTGATTTTGACATGTCTTTAACGAGTTGAGAATAGCCATATTTGCTTTGAAGTTTCCAGCATGGCTCGCGAATTTCTGACACTTCGATAATCGCTTCACCTAAACGATATTGATCACCGAAAAAGAGTTCTGTTTCATCAATAGCGTACACAGTAATGTTCTCGCCAAATAGCGCTGAATCAGGTAAGGGTTGAATCACGTCTTGCCACATGGCATAGTTCGATTTACTGTATAAACAAACCGCTTTGTCGGGACCGCCATGATCTTTGTACTCTTGTTCATCTTCTAAAAATCCTGTCCGAGAAAGCCACATTTTTTCTTGGATGGGCTTTTTATTCAAAGCACTTTTCATAGGACGTCTGTCTTCGTATTGCAATGATTCGATTTTGCCAGTCGATATCGCATAAATTGCATAATTCATTGAAATCACCCTCAATCCTAGTCTTACTTTAATTTTAGCCTAATTTGTTGCGTTCGTCATGGTTTTTCGGCGTAAATGTTGTACAATAATGTTAATATAATAAGTCACAATGAAGGAGTGGGCTCATGAGTAATAAGCAGCTTAAATTAATGACGCTAGATGAAGCTGTTAGTCGTATTGAAGACGGCATGACGGTTGGGATTGGCACAGGCAGTACAGTAGAGTTACTTGTGCCTAAAATTGCGGGATTGATTCATGAAAAGGGGTACCAATTGATTGGCGTGTGTACATCAGAACGCACAGAAAATCAAGCAAAATCATTGAACATTCCAATTGCACATATTAATGACGTACAACATATCGATATCGCGATAGACGGTGCTGACGAAATCGATCCAAAACTGAACTTGATTAAAGGTGGCGGTGGTGCATTGTTCCGTGAAAAAGTCGTGGATACTTTCGCTGACCGATTTATCGTCATTGCTGACCAATCGAAACTGGTTGATTATTTAGGTCAAACTTTTAAATTGCCAGTTGAAGTAGACCGCTTTAATTGGAAACAAGTGGCACAGTTAATTGAAAAAAAATATGAAATTGAAGTGACACGTCGAATGATGGAACATACACCGTTTATTACAGATAACGGTAACTATATTTTAGATTGTGCTTTAAATCGAGAAATTGATCCGTATCAAGTGCATGAGTTTTTAATCCATCTCGTTGGTGTATTGGAGACAGGTTACTTTTTAGATACAGTAGAAGAAGCGATTGTGGGAACGGAACAAGGCGTGAAACTCATTAAACTGTCAGATATTAAATAAAAATTATAGGAGGAGGCTGGGATTCAGGTGAAGTTATCCCAGCCTTTACTATATATCATCAACGTTACAAAAACACATAGTATTCAACAACGATGACTTCATCTTTTCATTAACAGTGGATGAAATGTCCTAAAAAGTGTGCTGCCAACTTTGCTGTACGTTGATCGATATCATATTTTGGATTAGTTTCTGCAATACTGATTGAAGTGACTTTGTCAGATTGTAAAATACGGCGTCCAAGCTCTAAAACAGTGTAAGGTGTGAGTCCAAGAACCGCATTCGCACTGACACCTGGGGCATAAGCACTATCAATGACATCCATACAAATTGTAAATAAAATGACGTCGTGTTGGTTGATGAAATGATCGAGTTTATCTTTGACTGGCGGACAAATTTGACCCATTAATTCTTCTGCAAGGACATATTGCGTATTTGTTTTGTCAGCGTAATCGAACAAGGCTTGTGTATTGCTTGTACGCTGAATGCCTAACACGAAATAGTCTAAATGCTCATCTTCTGTTAACATTTGATGAAAACTTGTCCCAGATGTAGAATAACCTTCTTGTCGATTGTCAAAATGCGCATCGATGTTAATCACACCGATCGATTGTTCTGGATAAGCTTCACGAACACCAAGATATTGTGCGTACGCAATATCATGTCCGCCTCCGAGTAGAAATGTGCGGTGATGATGACGTAATAATTGTGCAACATAATGACCGTACGCTTGTTGAGAGGTGATTAAATCTTCGGCCGAGTGTGTCCAGTTGCCATATTCGATTATGTTTAAATCTGTTGAAGCGGGCAAACCTGCAAATGCACTTTTAATCGCATCCGGGCCTTCACTTGCGCCCACACGACCTTTATTTAAGCGCACACCTTCATCGATTGCATATCCCAATAACGCAATGTCTCCATCTTGAGGTGCTTCATGTTCAAGGTCGACAAATTGGACAGTTTGAAAATGACGGAATGCTTGGCGGTCTATCTCACTGTCTAGACGACCTGTCCACAACTTTTGATTTGGTTTTTGATACATAAATCGGACCCCTTTCATATTCACTAACAATTAGTGATAACCCATGTGTCACTTCCATGCTACTATTTTTAAAACATAAATTCCAAGAAAAAAGTAAGCGCTTTAAATCAAAGGGATGATAGAAAAGGGCAAGTTAAACAAAATACTATATCAATAGCATCTAAAATTTCTATGTCCCATTCGGTCACTGTTATTCTTGAAAACTTTGAACAAATCATCTCGCTTATATTACAATTCAATGATATTTAACAGCTACTAATTTATTTCTTTTCCATAAATGGTTATAATGTACCTTAGATTCTATGACTTGATATTCGTCCAACAGACATTAGTAATAAGAACCTTAACTGGACTACCTCATGCATACGAACATTAATAGTGATTGTTTAATATGGAGGATTAATTATGAATCGAACGCGTATCTCTGGCTTTCAGTGGGCATTGACGATTTTTGTGTTTTTTATCTTATCCTATGCAACGCCTATCATATTACAGGATTTTCAAAAAGCGTCGGGATTCAAATCATTTGTATTTTCTCTAAATTCATTGGGCCCATTTATCGCAGCAGTATTATGTATATTAATATTTAAAAATAAAAAAGAACAAGTCGCTGGTTTAAAACTTACAATCAATTTAAAAGTGATCGAGCGATTGTTGATTGCTTTTACGTTACCGCTCATTATTTTTATGATTGGCATGTATGTTTTTAACACGTATGCCGACAGCTTTATTTTATTACAGTCTAAAGATTTATCCGAAACGATTTGGACGATTTTAATTGGTCATATACTCATGGCTTTTTTCATTGAATTTGGATTTCGTTCTTATCTTTTAAATATGGTTGAAATCAAATTACCGCACTTTTTCTCAAATATTGTAGTGAGTGTGTTGTATTTAATTTGGGATGTCAATACGGCTTTCGGTATGCCTTACACGATGTACAGTGCCATTTACGTCTTTGCGTTTTCGATGATCGCAGGTGAATTAGTGCGTGGTACAGGTGGTCGTTCGATTTACGTGGCAACATTGTTTCATGCAAGTATGACATTCGCAAAAGTGTTCTTTTTCAGCGAAGAAATTGGCGATGTCTTCTCCATGAAAGTATTGGCTTATTCAACGGCTAGTGTCGCAATTGTCGTTGTTGTATTAGGTTTAATCATGCGTTTATTCTCTCCTCGCAAAAAAGGGGAAGACGATGATACACCCATGTTAATGGATACGACGACAGAAGGTGAAAAAGTAGAAACTGAGCAAGAAGTTGAAGTAGCATCAACAAAAGAAGAGAAATAACTTTTTGAAGAACACCTCTTAATATAGGGGTGTTTTTTATTTGGGGAGCTGTCCAAAAATTTCCTATGCAACAAAAATTTCGTCGTACTGTCCCTGCAAGACTGACTCGACTTCTCATGTGTCCGTTTCGTCTGCCACCTTGTTCTTCTCCACTGATTGATTTCAATTAAATTCCCGCTACCACTATTTTATACTTTTCTTTCGATGTTCCAATATTCACAACATGCATCGACTAAATTAAAGACGTGTTGATTGTATTCGCGTTTTTTTGAGTAATTCAGATAAATCGTTCTTTTAATGTTAGGACGAATTTTAATCGCACTCAGTTGAAATGTTGAATATGACTGATAATACATTTGTGGGATAACTGCATAGCCCATACCTTGATGTACAAAATTGGTCGCTGTTTCAAAACGGTCCACTTCCATGATGATATGGGGGCGTTCATCTAAACGTGTAAAATAGTCATCGATATGCTTGCGAACTTGATAGCCACGGTTAGGAACGATGAGAGGTAAGTTTTTAATCGACACTGATTTTTGATTTCCAAAGGCATTCTGTGGCGTGAGCACAACATAATCTTCTTGATATAACGGGAGTGAGATGATTCCGTCGTGACGAATTTGGTCGTTCGATAAGCCTAAGTGAACATCAAAGTTAATCAATTTTTGTGCCAATTGGTTAGGATCTAATATTTCCGTGATTTGATAATGTTGCTCTGGATGAGCATTTTGATGTGTTTGTATAACCGTCGATACCCAACGCGCAGTGGATTCAATGATGGCCATTTTAATTTTAGGGGTTTGACTCATTTTTAAATCATACATTTTTTCAATGGACTGATGATAATGTTTCACAAGTTCCACTGCTTCGTTATAAAACTGAATGCCTTTTTCGGTGATTGAAATTTCTTTCGTTGTTCTTTTTAACAGTTGATACCCTAAATCACGTTCCATTTTTTTAATCGTTGCGGTCAATGAAGGTTGGCTAATGTGTAAAGCTTGCGCAGCTTTTGTGAAGCTATTTTGATGCACGATTTCGATAAAGTATTCTAACTGGATTACTTTCATTATGGCCTCCTTATTATAGTTTGAAGCTATAAGTGATTAGTTTATTTATATTAGTTATTAATAGCTTAGCATATTACAATAGAGTTAGTCAGTAACAGCGCATAATCAAATGACAGAATAATGAAAAATAAAGCAAGACTAAGGGGAGAGGTCGTTATTTTGTGTAGGATTCACAACGCAAAGGGGGAGAAATGTTGGGATGAAACATCAAACTGTTAAGGGTAACCAGATGTGGCGTTTTTGGGTTTTAAGTTCGATAGGTGTGATTTGTTTCTTTGTACCTTTTCAAATTAACGGGGTACAAACGATTATTGTCGATCATGTTCATTTAGCAATACGCGCAGGCCTCAAAAGTGTGATGCCTTATATTGCTCTAACCATGATTTTAATTGGCGCAATTTTACCAATCTATCGTAAGGATTATCGGAAAACGAAGACCGATTTTGTCATTGTTTTGGCTAAAGTTTTAGGGGCTGTGATCGGCGTTATGTACGTGTTTCATATTGGACCGAAAATTTTGTTTGAAGTACAATATGGACCGTTTTTGTTCGATAAATTGATGTTGCCACTAAGCATTTTAATTCCAGTCGGTGCCATCGCTTTATCATTGTTAGTAGGATATGGCTTGCTGGAGTTTATCGGTGTGTTAATGCAACCCATCATGCGCAAAGTGTTTAACACACCAGGTGAATCCGCGATTGATGCGGTCGCGTCGTTTGTAGGGAGTTATTCGCTCGGTCTGTTAATTACAAATCGTGTGTACAAACAAGGTGTTTACAACTACCGAGAAGCATTAATCATTGCGACAGGATTTTCGACAGTATCGGCAACATTTATGGTCATCGTGGCACGTACACTTGATTTAATGGCACATTGGAATTTGTATTTCTGGAGCTGTTTAGTCATCACATTCGTTGTGACAGCTATTTCGACATATTTGCCGCCGATTTCAAAAGCGTCGAAAGCCTACTATAACAATCAACAGCCACCTACAAAACCTAAAGAAGAAGGCACACGTATTCAACAAGCATGGCTCGCAGTGAAAAGACAATCACATCAAGCGACACCATTGTTTAAAAATATGTGGACTCATTTTGCTGAAGGGCTCGAAATGACAGTCGCGATATTACCGTCCATTTTATCGATTGGTTTTATTGGTTTATTGTTAGCGAACTTTACACCGGTTATTGACATACTGAGTTACATTTTTTATCCATTTATTTATATTTTTCCGATTGCAGAAAAAGCATTATTAGCGAAGGCGTCTGCAATATCGGTCATTGAAATGTTTTTACCATCGTTACTTGTCGTTAAAGCAACGATTGAAGTTAAATTTGTAGTGGCAATTACGAGTGTATCAGCAATTATATTCTTTTCAGCGCTTGTACCGTGTATTTTAGCTACAGAAATTAAAGTTCCGATTTGGCAATTGTTATTGATTTGGTTTGTGCGTGTGACAATAACTTTATTAATTACTATTCCGTTAAGTCTAATTATTTTTTAAATGAAAGGGAGAAGTCTTATGGTGAGAAATATTCAAGCAAAAAAAGGTTTAGAAATCGAATGTAAAGGTTGGGAACAAGAAGCAGTTTTACGAATGTTGTACAACAACTTAGATCCGGAAGTAGCTGAACATCCGGAACGTCTTGTCGTTTATGGTGGCATTGGTAAAGCAGCGCGTAACTGGGAAGCATTTGATGCGATTGTCGATACATTACGTCGCTTAGAAAATGATGAGACAATGTTAGTGCAATCTGGTAAACCTGTTGCTGTATTTAAAACGCATGAAGAAGCACCACGTGTACTTTTATCAAACTCTGTGCTCGTACCAAAATGGGCAACTTGGGATCATTTCCATGAATTAGATAAAAAGGGCTTAATGATGTACGGCCAAATGACAGCGGGTAGTTGGATTTACATTGGTTCACAAGGTATTGTGCAAGGTACGTACGAAACTTTTGCGGAATTAGCGAATCAACATTTCAATGGCTCATTAAAAGGTACAATTACATTAACTGCTGGATTAGGCGGTATGGGTGGAGCACAACCGCTTGCTGTTACGATGAATGGCGGTGTCGTTATTGGCGTAGATGTTGACCCAACACGTATTCAAAAACGTATCGACACGCGTTACTGTGACACGATTACACATTCATTAGATGAAGCTTTAGAAAAAGCTGAGAAAGCGAAAAAAGAAGGGCGTGCCATTGCAATTGGATTAGTCGGTAACGCGGCGGAAGTCCATCACGAAATTTTAAAACGTGGCTTCAAAATTGATATTGTGACGGACCAAACATCTGCTCACGATCCACTTAATGGTTATGTGCCTGAAGGGTATAGTTTAGAAGAAGCGGCAGCATTAAGAGATAGTGATCCTGCAAAGTATGTCACATTATCAAAACGATCTATGAAAAAACACGTTGAAGCAATGTTACAATTCCAAAAAAATGGTGCGATTGCATTCGACTATGGTAACAATATTCGCCAAGTCGCATTTGATGAAGGCTTAGAAAACGCATTTGATTTCCCAGGTTTCGTACCGGCATATATTCGCCCGTTATTCTGTGAAGGTAAAGGACCATTCCGTTTCGCAGCATTATCTGGAGATCCAAAAGATATTGAACGTGCGGACCAATTAATGCGTGAATTATTCCCAGAAGATGAAAAATTAATGCGTTGGCTAGATATGGCAAGTGAAAAAATCGCATTCCAAGGGCTGCCGTCAAGAATCGCATGGCTCGGTTATGGCGAACGTGCAAAAATGGGCTTAGCCTTAAATGAACTTGTGCGTACTGGCGAAATTTCTGCACCAATCGTTATCGGTCGTGACCATTTAGATTCAGGTTCAGTAGCATCACCAAACCGTGAAACTGAAGCGATGTTAGACGGTTCAGATGCTGTAGGGGACTGGGCAATTTTAAATGCATTAATTAACACAGCAGCTGGAGGTTCATGGATTTCAGTTCACCATGGGGGCGGCGTAGGTATGGGCTATTCATTACACGCAGGCATGGTAGTTGTTGCAGATGGTTCAGAACGTGCAGACAGAAGATTAGGACGTGTATTAACGACAGATCCGGGTATGGGTGTAGTGCGACATGCAGATGCGGGCTATGAAAAAGCGATTGAAACTGCCAAAACTCGTGGCGTTGATATGCCTATGATCACTAAGGAGGTAGAAACAGAATGACTTATGATTTACTGATTCAAAATATTAAAGAATTGATTTTACCAGTAACGACAGAGCGCCCTTTAAAAGGTAAAGATTTGGATGAATTAAATGTTGTCAAGCACGGTACAGTCGTGGTACATGAAGGGAAAATTGTCTATGCAGGGCCTTATACTGAAGGCTACGAAGCACGCAACACAATTGATGCTTCTGACCGCGTTGTTTCACCCGCGCTTGTTGACGCACACACACATTTAGTTCATGGTGGCTCACGTGAACACGAAATGGCGTTAAAACGTCAAGGCAAATCATATTTAGAAATACTTGAATCAGGTGGCGGTATTTTATCAACAGTAGAAGCGACACGCCAAGCGACCGAAGATGAACTATTTAAAAAGGCTGAATATGATTTATTAACGATGGTGCATCATGGTGTATTAGCTGTAGAAAGTAAAAGTGGATACGGCTTAAACAAAGAAAACGAATTGAAACAATTGCGCGTTTCTAAACGTTTAGAAGAAAAATATGGTTTGAAAATGCGTCATACTTTTTTAGGACCACATGCTATTCCAAAAGAAGCATCGTCACAAGCAGACTTCTTACAAGAAATGATTGATTTATTACCAGAAGCGAAAAAATACGCAGACTTTGCAGATATTTTCTGTGAAACGGGTGTATTTACGTTAGAAGAATCAAAACGTTATATGGAAGCAGCGAAAGAACTGGGCTTAAGAGTGAAAATTCATGCAGATGAAATCGATCCACTCGGTGGTTTAGGCTTAGCGATTGAAGAAGATGCCATTTCTGCAGATCACCTCGTTGCATCAAGTGATAAAGACAAAGCGAACTTAAAAGATTCTGACACAGTAGCGGTATTATTACCAGGCACAACGTTCTACTTGGACAAAGAAAGTTATGCAGACGCTCGCGGCATGTTAGACAATAACGGTGCCATTGCGATTGCGACAGACTACAACCCAGGTAGCTGTGTCACAAACAATTTACAAATGGTGATGGCGATTGCATCATTAAAATTAAAATTATCACCAGCCGAAATTTGGAACGCAGTCACAGTCAATGCAGCAAAAGCCATCGATGTGGACGCGGGTACGATTAACGAAGGCGACGATGCGAATATCGTCATTTGGCGCGCACCTAACCATGAATACATTCCGTATCATTACGGTGTGAACCATGTTGAAAAAGTCATTCAAAACGGACGTGTCATCGTTGACCGCCAACCACAACTATTAACATAAGCATAATGACAATAAACGAAGCGGATAAATACCTTGTATAAGAGGTTGCCATCCGCTTCATCTTTTTGTGAAATGCAGCACGCGCTGAATATGATAGGAACAGAAACGACGCCGTTGACTCCTCCCAAAATCCAATTTGGCTACCATCAAGTGTACATTTTAATCAAGCCAAATTGAGTTGAGGCAAGTCCAATCTCACTCTTTCCCATAAAGCGTGAAGTGTTTTTGGAACGCTGAATAACAATACTGTAGCGATACGATTGCCGAAATCGTGCGAGACTCCTGAGGCATCAGCTGAAACGGAAAATTCAATTCGGCTTCCACCAGGTGCTCATCCCAATCGAGCCGAATTGAGTTGGAGTTTCAGCGCCTCGGAAAGCGCAGCACGGTTTAAGCAATCGTTAGATTATGCTCAACGCAATTGTAAACATAACAACCATGTATCAAAACCATCACCCAAAACCTAAAATAATCAACAAATCCCGATTGCTTTGATATAATATAATGCAATATAAGGGAGTCGGGGGGATGGAGATGCATCACACAATCCAAAATTACCTCACAAGCTGGAGAGAACACACTTTCCAAAACATCACAGCAGGCTTACTGGTTGCTCTAGCTATGGTGGCAGGTGCTATCGCATTTTCATTTATCGCTGGCGTTGGCCCAACAGTCGGCATATTCAGTACCGCACTCATGCTCATCGGAATCAGTTTTTTAGGTTCCCGCACATTAATGGTTTCTTCGCCGAGTAGTGGGGTCTCCATTGTCGCTGTGTTAATCACCTCAATGTATGGCCAGCAGATGCTCGTTGCAGCGATGCTCATCATGGGCATATTTCAAATCATATTCGCATTTTGTCGTGTGGATAAAGCGATACATAAAATTCCAGTACCGGTCGTTGTTGGATTTATGAATGCGTTAGCTTATTTATTATTTACCTCGCAACTAAAACATATTTTGGGTCACAATCTATCGACATACCTCTTTGCAGTGCTCAGTTTAATCATGATATTTTTCATTCCGCATATCACAGAACGTATCCCTGCTGCACTCATTATGATTGTCGTTT
Organism: Staphylococcus pseudintermedius; assembly: GCF_001792775.2. Classification (GTDB taxonomy): domain Bacteria; phylum Bacillota; class Bacilli; order Staphylococcales; family Staphylococcaceae; genus Staphylococcus; species Staphylococcus pseudintermedius. The sequence continues at coordinate 35,715 of NZ_MLGE02000007.1, read as the reverse complement.
TATCCATCGCGGCCAAAATGTTTCATGTCGACTTAATGGTCGTACAAGATTTAGCGTATATCCAATTCGAAATGCCAACGCTCGGGTTACCTCAAGTTGATTTAACAGGGTGGATAGTTGTAGAACTCATCATTTTTGGCCTAATGTTAGCAATTGTCGCAACAATTCAAACGAGTTTAACAGCGCGAATGGTCGATCAGCTAACAAAAACCGCTAGCAGTCTCAATCGTGAATCATTTGGTCAAGGGCTTACAAATTTCATCATTTGTTTATTTGGGGGGCTTGCGGGAAGTGCGTTAGTGGGACAGTCGAAATATAACCTTAAATTAGGTGCAACGTCACGACTTTCAACTTTGGCAGCAGGTATCGTGATGTTGTTATTTTTAGTGTTATTAAGTCCACTCGTCGGCAACATTCCTATGGTCGTGTTAGCTATCGTTTTGACACGTATTGCGATGAACGCTTTTGACCGTCAAACATTGCGGTATATTGTCGAGCGACGTTGGACAGAATTCATGATTATGCTCATTACTTTTTTATTGATTGTCACCGCGCATAATTTAGCACTCGGGGTAGTCGTCGGCACAGCGGTTTATTATAGTTATCAACGGATTCAAAAATTTCGAAAAGGAAGGGATCAACATGGCAGCTGATTTAAAACAATTAATTGAATGGAGAAGATGGTTTCATCAAAATCCAGAACTTTCCAATGAAGAATTTCAAACAACAGCACGGTTACGAGAAATTTTAGAAAGTTACGATATTCGAATACTCGACTTACCGTTAAAGGTCGGGCTTATCGCAGAAGTAGGGCAAGGGGAAGAAATGATTGCGATTCGCTCAGACATTGACGCGTTACCCATTAATGAAAAAACAAACTTAGCGTATCAATCACAAAATGATAATGTGATGCATGCGTGTGGTCACGATATTCATATGGCTTCTATTCTCGGTACAGCAGTGAAATTGAAAGAGATGGAATCAGAATTGCCGGGACGTGTCCGTATTATTTTCCAATCTGCTGAAGAAACAGGTGATGGGGCACCCGCTGTCGTTCAGACAGGCGCATTAGATGGGGCGTTAGCGATTCTTGGCTTCCACAATGCACCAATGATAAAAGTCGGTGAATGGCGTGCAAAATCGGGGCATTTAACGTCAAATGTCGATCGTTTCAACATTCGTATTCAAGGTCGAGGCGCGCACGCAGCAATGCCTCAAGATTCAGTAGACCCGCAAATCGTCTTAGGACAACTTATTTTAAGCTTACAAACGATCGTGAGTCGCAACATTGCGCCTTATGAGGAAGCGGTCGTCACGATAGGTCAAATTCATAGCGGTCATACGTGGAATGTTATCCCTCAAGAAGCGATGGTAGAAGGGACAGTTCGCAGTTTTAAAGCAGATATTCGTGACCAAGTTGAAGACAGAATGACCCAAATTTGTGAAGGATTAGAAAAACAGTTTAATGTGAAGATTGATTTGGATTATCACCGTTTAACTGCCTCTGTCATCAATGATGAAACGTTACAAAATTTAGCGTTGGAAGTGGCACAATCAGTCGGTTATGAGACAGAAGTGTTACCGCGCGCACTAACGATAGGTGAAGATTTCTCAGGTTATCAAGCTGTGGCACCTGTTCATTTTGCGATGATTGGCTCAGACAGTGAATACCCACTGCATCACGAACAATTCCAGCCGAACGAACAAATTTTAGATAAAGTACCTGATTATTTTATTGCGTTCATTCAGCGTTTATGGGATGAACATTTAAGACGTTGACGGTCACAATGTTTTCATGTATTGTTTAACAGTAAAATTCAATTTTTCAAATGTCATTAAAAATGATTTTTTGCTTTTATAAAAGATATAAAAATAAAGTGAAGGACAAGTAGATCACACATATTCAAACAGGTGATTTGCTTTTCGTTAAGGAGATTTTTTATGTTAGAACAAGAGCATGAGCACAGTAGTCCATGGGCGCTCATTCCGTTAGTCGTATTTATTAGTATCTTTTTAGGTGCAGGTATCATCACGAAAGACTTTACTTTTATGCCGTTAAATGTTGCCGCGATTATCGGTGTCGTTGTGGCGTTAATGATGAACCGACGCGAAACATTTATGTCAAAGGTAGAAGTTTTTGCACGTCAAGCAGGACACGCTAATATTGTGTTGATGATGTTTATCTTTTTGCTTGCAGGGGCCTTTTCAAAAACAACTGAAGCGATGGGCGGTGTGACTTCCATTGTCAATTTAGGGTTATCATTTATCCCGCAAAATTTCTTGATCGTCGGACTTTTTATCATTTGTATGTTTATTTCTATTTCGATGGGGACGTCGGTAGGGACTGTAGCAGCGATTGCACCTGTGGGATTCGGTATTAGTGAAGCAACAGAAATCCCTGCTGCATTTGCGATGGCGACAGTGGTTGGTGGTGCAATGTTTGGCGATAACTTGTCCATGATTTCAGATACAACGATTGCCGCAGTCCGCACGCAAAAGACGCAAATGAGCGATAAATTTAAAGTGAACTTTCGTATCGTTGTGCCGGGTGCTATCGTCACGATTTTCGTTTTATGGTGGCTTTCTCACGGTTATGATGTGACACAAACGAAAACGTACGACTTCGAATGGGTTAAAGTGGTTCCGTACTTACTCGTATTAATTTTGGCGGTTATCGGTATTAACGTTGTGTTAGTGTTGTTAGGAGGCATTTTGTTATCGTCTCTAATTGGCTTGATTGATGGTTCATTTGACTTAGGAGGCCTATTGAAAGCAGCGTCAGAAGGCGTTCTTGGTATGCAAGACATTGCGATGATTGCATTACTCATCGGTGGTATGATAGGTCTCGTTGAACATCACGGGGGGATTACATGGCTGTTAAATTTCGTTAAACAACGCGTTAAAACACGACGTGGTGCAGAACTAGGTATCGCGAGCCTTGTCAGTGTTGCTGATATTTCGACAGCGAATAATACGATTTCGATTATTATGGCAGGTCCACTTGCGAAGGACATTGCGGAAGAATATGATATTGATCCGAGAAAATCGGCGAGTTTGTTAGATATATTTGGCAGTGCATTTCAAGGCTTTGTTCCTTATAGTCCACAGCTCATTGCAGCAGCCGGTGTAGCGAGCATTTCACCTGTGACGTTGTTGCCGTATTCCATTTACCCTGTGATGCTTGCGATTTGTGGGATTATCGCCATTCTGTTTAATCTACCGCGCTTACGTTCTCATCGCTAATTGGTTTTAGAGTGAATCACAGTCATAAAAACACACCTTCATTTAGTTCTTGATAGATTTAAGTTACAATAGAGGTCATCCGAAATGAATAAAAAGTAAGGAGAATGGAAGTGAAGCATATGCAAAATGAATGGGTAGAAATAGAGCTTGTCCGTTTGATGAAAACGACACCTTTGAATGCGTATCATGCGTGGCTAGACCCTAATCAATTAATACATTGGTTTATGACTTCACGCCGAACAAACCAAGTTATCGAAAATGATCCTGTTGAAGGAGGTCATTACCAAATTGTCGATTTACGTAAAGGGAAACGTATTGAAGTCATCGGCACGTATAAAACGTTAAAAGAAGGCGAGCAAATTGTGAAAACGATTCAGATGCCGGAATTGAGTGAACATGTTGATGAGATTGAAGTCTATTTTGAAGAACGATCACCGGGGATGACTGAGATGACGTTTCATTATAGAGGTATGTTGCCTAAAGAACGCCGATTGACCAACCTTGAATATAAGCAACAAAAGAAAGCTTATCACGACCATACAGCACATGGTTTTGAATTGATGTTTGATGTGTTGCAACGTGAATTAGAAGCAGAATTTGAATTGAATGAATAAGAATAGATGAAGAATAAACGGTACAGGCAAGTGCGCTGTGCCGTTTTTTTAATGCATTGAATCAAGCAGTGGATGACATCGACGTCATGCTACTGAAAGAGAGATGATGCATAGCCTATGAAATACGCATTTTATGGAAACAGCGTGCAGCTGTGTTCGCATGATAAATATCAATATTGCGCGTTGCTAAAGTGCCAACTAACGCACTCATCACTTCTGCAGTTGTCGTCACCTTCAAAATGTCTTTTGCAAAACTGTAAATGATACGTTCACTTTGGAAACCATTTAAAATATCAATCACTTTATCTTTAATAAACGGGTCGTCTAGACCGTCAATCATCATTTCAAAGCGATGTTCCTCGTGGGGGCGTTGGTGTAATGGTTTTATAGCATCAAGTAATTGGAAAGGCACAATTTGGTAAATGCGATAATGATGGAAGCTCAAAAAACTAATCAAATAGGGCAAAGCTTGTTTCGGTAAATGAATTTTGAGTAGGTAATTTTGCTGATGTTTCAACCATTCTATTTGAATTGTGGCATGGAGGTTCATCCCATTTAATAACTTTAATAGTTTTCGTCTGGCAAAGCGACTTGTCATTTGATCTATATTTAAAATAAATGTCTCTATTTTATCGATTATCATTCTAATTCCCCATTTTAAATATTGTTGCATTCATTGTATCACGAGTCATTTGTATTTTCAGTAAGACTATAGATGTAAAGTGACCATGATATTTATGTATTTAAACTAAATATTTTTGTAAAAAGAATTGTACACCGCATTTATTTGTGATAATATTCTGCTTATTAATTGCATTGGGGAGTGAATGCCATGTTACAACGATTAGGTCGATTTGCATCTAAAACATTTTTATTATGGATGTTATTGGCGAGTATTACCGGGTTTTTAATTCCGGATATTTTTAAAGGATTCGGAACGTTTGTACCGTATTTATTAGGTATTGTTATGTTAGGGATGGGTTTAACTGTTACAGTTGATGACTTTAAATTAATATTGAAGGAACCGAAAGCTGTCTTAATTGGGATCGTTTTACAATATACGATTATGCCGCTTTCTGCATATGCGGTTGTGAAGTTATTTCAATTACCAGCTGATATTGCGATTGGTGTACTGTTAGTAGGATGTTGTCCAGGAGGTACGTCGAGCAATGTTATTAGTTATTTGGCAAAAGGGAATGTGCCATTATCTGTAACGATTACAACAATTTCAACCATACTTGCGTCGTTCATGACACCATTTTTAATGTTTGTATTAGCACAAGAATGGATGGACGTTTCGTTTATCGCGATGTTTATTTCAGTCGTTAAAGTCGTCCTCGTACCTTTAGTGTTAGGTATTTTAATTCAAAGATTTCTTAAACCTGTGGCACATGTGGGGGAAGACATCTTGCCAATTATTTCAGTTATTGCGATTTCAGTGATTTTAGGTGCGGTTGTAGCGGGCAGTGGTGAGCTCATTATTCAAACAGGATTGCTCATCTTTTTAGTCGTAGTGATACATAATGCGATCGGTTATTTGTTAGGTTTTTGGTTTTCGCATTTGTTTAAATTAAATTATACAGACCAAAAAACAGTTTCGATTGAAGTCGGCATGCAAAACTCTGGCTTAGCTGCATCATTAGCGACAGTCCATTTTAATCCTTTAGCTGCAGTACCAGGTGCAATATTTAGTGTGGTTCATTTAGTGACAGGACCGATATTAGCGAAATACTGGGCAGCAAAATCAAAATAATTTTTTAGAAAGAATAGGCGTATCATGTCGTTAAAGGCGATAGGATAGGGGCTATTCTTTTTCTTTTCATGATTCGCTATTGTAGGATTGCTAGCGGTTTTACTTTTTTATTAGGTTGTGCGAAAATAATGTTTAAATATATAAAATAATGAAGCCTTAAAAAGGGTGTGATGTAAAAATGATGATGAAAGTGCTACAAAATTACTTTATCACGGTCTCCATATTGTTTATGATGCTCGTGCTGTCAGTCGGCTTTTTGATGAATTTTCAGAATGGCTTGACGTTATTACTTTCATTGACTGCGATATTGACTATGATCAACTTTACCATTGAAACTTGGCTCTTACGCACAACATTATCAGAACGAAAAGTACGCTTTATTCAAACGCTTGTTTTTCCATTATCTATCATCATTATTGGTGTTGTCTGTTTCATACTCCTGCCAACTGTATCCTAATCATATCTATTGCAATCTCTAGATATAAAAAATATACTTTATTTAAATCATACTTGAATAACACTTGGAGGGGTGTATCGTGAACATTACTGGACATCATCATATCTCAATGTACACTAAAGATTTGGATCAAAACAAAGCATTTTATACGGAAACATTAGGCTTACACTTAACGAAAGAAACGGTCAACCAAGATGATCATGGCATGGTACACATTTTTTACGGTGACCAACAAAATTCACCAGGCACATTACTGACATTTTTTGAAATTCCAAATGCGGGTGCAATGCGTAAAGGAACAAACATGATTGCGAGAATTGGGCTACTCGTACCAAATGAAGCAGCACTCGATTTCTTTGAAGCACGCTTACAAGAAAAAGCGACGAACATTTCAAGAGGCACTTACATGGAACAACCGGCACTGTATTTTGACGATCCAGATACATTGTCATATGTCATGATGGTGAATGGCGATGCAGTAATTCCAAATGGATGGCAAAATCCAGTCGATAATGACATTCCTGCAGAGTATCAAATTTTAGGACTAGGACCGATTGAAATCCACGTTGCAGATGCACAGAAAACGTTAGACTATTTACGCGACACACTAGATTTTAAAGATAAAGCGCAATTTGGTGAGCAGTCAGTCGTTGCGATTGATGATCAAGGGTATTATTCAGACCTCGTAATCATCGAAAAAGACGGTCCTAATGTTCGACCAGGGCGCGGTTATGTTCACCATCACGCACTTGCAACAGAAAATGATGACACATTAAATCAACTCGTTTCACTACATGATCATTTAGCGGGCAAACATTCAGGTGTTATTGATCGTATTTGGTTTAAATCACTGTACTATCGTCAAAATAAAATTATGTATGAATTTGCAACGTTAGCACCTGGATTTTAACAATGAATGAAGAAACCGGAACCAAGAATTTAGGAGGAAGCAAGCATGTATCGCGCAGTCATTTTTGATTTTGATGGTACGATTATCGATACCGAACAACATTTATATGAAACAGTGAATCGTTATTTGAATGAGGCAGGTCATGCCAATATGAGCGCAGACTTTTATCGTTCGAATATTGGCGGACGAGCGCTAGGGATTCACCAACATTTACTTACTCATTTAGGAGAAATGTTAACAGATCAAGTCTATCAAGAACATTATGAGACAGCTGGACAACTGCCTTTAAGACCTGGTGTGTTAGAACTGATGCAACAACTGCATCAACGTCACATTCCGATGGGGATTGCTTCAAGTAGTACAAGACATCACATTGAGTCATTAGTTCAGAAGTTAGGTATCGAAAAGTATATTTCAGTGATTAAAGGTCGAGAAGATGTTGAAACAGTAAAACCTGCCCCTGATTTATATTTAGCTGCGGTACAAGCACTGAATTATAGTCCGACGCATTGTTTAGCAATTGAGGATTCAGTGAATGGTGCGACAGGTGCGATTTGTGCAGGACTTGATGTTATCGTGAACTCAAATCAATTCACGGCTCAGAGCGATTTTTCAGAATTGGACTTGCTTGCTAAAGATGTCGATTTGAGCCAAGTCGTCGCACAATATTTTGATGGAGTACAACGATGAGTTTAGAAATGATTTTATTTTTCATTGTGGCACCTTTGATTATTTTAGTCGGCAATTTAGTATTAGCGCCACGTTTTCAAAAGCATATTCCGATGCGCGTTCATCTGTTATCCGCTGCAACAGGACTCATCGTATACGCAGTGCTTGCTTCAATCATTTATTATTTTTTCTTACAAGGTAAAATTTAACGTTAAACGTAGGTGTCATACTCATTTGAGTGGGTGGTATCTGCGTTTTTCTTTTGGACTATGGCATGTGGCATTTGTTGCAAAAGAGATGGTGATAATGTGGAGCAGCGTAGTAACTAGGGATGTTTTTATCTCTCTGGAGTAACAAAGAGAAAGTTCATGACACCACAAGTTAAGTTCAACAATGATTCTGTTGTGATGTCATGAGGGTGGTTTAGGTTAATAGTAAGATGGCAGCAATAATTAACACTAATAGCATGGCGTCTACACCGACCATTAATTTATAACGTGTGTTTTCAGTGCCTTCTTTTGAAGTTTTATATAACATATAGGCGTTAGGAAGAAAACTAATTAAAAGAATTACGATGACAATGATACCAATCGTTTGTGTTGACATATTTCATCACTCCTTGAAAAAACGTTGTCGTATTGCACCGACGATTAAGCCAACTGCAACCCCGAGTGCAAGGCCTACTATAGCATGCTCTAACCATTGCCCCACTAGTATACCTAAGATGATGCCAATAAGTAGGGGAGGTCCATAAATGCGTCTTCGTGTGTCGTGGCTTAAAATCGTGAAGACAACGAAGTATAATACCGCAAAGACAATGGCAACGAGTACTGAACGTAACAATAACTCGGTTGTCGTATATGTGGATTGTGTTTGATTTAGGAAGAAAAAGAGTAGACCTAAAATAATTGAGATGAGGACACCTCTAATGATACGTGTGCGATCCATAATATGCTCCTTAGTCTTTGAATTGTCCTTATTATAACATAGACCGCAATCAATGATGACGTGTACTTATCTATCACAAACGATGCATTAGTTCTTTTTGTTTTCCTTTTTGATCGCTTTGAATTGACCGTGATCATTCAGATAAGCATAAAATAGCCCGATGATTAGTCCACCGCCGATATAGTTTCCAAGCAAAGCCCCGATAATGTTTTTAGCCATATGCAGCATATTGAAAGCGTCTGTTTGATAAATGGCACTGGCAATAAACAAACAAGCATTATAAACAACGTGTTCATAGCCCATAAACGCGAAAATCGTTACACCGAACATCATGACAAACATTTTGGCCAACACATCATCAATTTGCATGGCAATGACTAATGCAATGTTAATAAAGAAGTTCGCGAAAATAGCACGGACTAAAATGTTTTGAAAACTATAATCATGAATTTTGACTTGTACGGTATGGTCAAGCATTTGTAGCATATCCGGTGTCATGACATTGGAAAACCGGAGTAAACTAAACAAAATGACAGCACCAATCATATTCCCAACAAAACATAGTGTGAATATTTTAATTACACGTGTTGGACGAATCAAATGATAATACAAACCCACCGTAAAATACATGAAATTACTCGTTAGAAGTTCAGAGTTTGTGAACAGAATTAACACGAGGGCAAAACTAAAAGTAAATGCACCCGCCATATTCACGAGACCGGGCGCTACGTCAGGCGCAAATGTTGTTTTAACTGTTAATACAAAAACGGTTATGATGCTAATAATAAATCCTGCCATCATTGCTCTTAATAAATAACGCCTTAGATAAAAGCTCTGAAGTACATCTTTCTTTTGAATCGTCTCAATAATATTTGAAACCCACTGGCGACCATAAAAAATTGTATCCCATTTGATATTAGTATCTTTCATAAATTAGATTCCTTTCTTAAATAATAAACCTAGTATAAGCAATTCGTAAGCCAATGTGAATATATTCACAATAGTTTAATGTGACAATATTTCGACGGTCGATGGTGTAAACGTCAACATATCTAAATGCGATTTTTAGTAGGATAAGATTACTGTGTATAGGATGGTCGATATATCAATGGTTAAAGGTGTAACGGATATACAGGTAGCAGGGCTGTTTGGAGATGAAAATAGGAATGTAAATGAATGGGTTAACATTTTTAATTTTTTCTTCAAATTCTGATAGTTTATAGTATAATAGCGACATGCACGGTTCAACATCAATTTTATATGAGTAGGGGTTACAAAAGGAGATGGAACGTTGTCATGGAAGATAATCAATTACACAGAGGATTAAGTTCTCGACAGATTCAAATGATCGCACTCGGTGGTACTATCGGTGTCGGATTATTCATGGGGGCATCAAGTACAATTGCGTGGACAGGTCCCTCTGTTATTTTTGCATATTTAGTTGCGGGTTTATTTTTATTTTTAATCATGCGTGCAATGGGAGAGATGGTCTATCTTGATCCATCAACTGGTTCGTTTGCAAACTTTGCTACAGATTATATCCACCCTGTTGCAGGTTACGTGACTGCATGGGCCAACATCTTTCAATGGATTGTTGTAGGGATGTCGGAAGTCATTGCAGTCGGCGCATATATGAAGTTTTGGTTTCCAGAATTACCAACATGGATTCCAGGACTGATTGTCATTGTTCTGTTAACAGCTGCCAATGCGGTGTCTGTAAAAGCGTTTGGTGAATTTGAATTTTGGTTTGCGATGATTAAAATCGTGACAATTATTTTGATGATTATTGCTGGTTTCGGTTTGATCTTCTTCGGTATAGGGAACGGAGGCAATCCAATCGGTCTTAGCAATCTTACAGCACATGGCGGTTTTATGCCGAATGGTTGGCTAGGATTTTTCTTTGCTTTATCTATTGTTATCGGTTCATATCAAGGGGTTGAGTTGATCGGTATTACAGCAGGTGAAACAAAGGATCCTCAAAAAAATATTAAAAAAGCAGTCAACGGCGTCATTTGGCGTATTTTAATCTTTTATATCGGTGCCATCTTTGTTATTGTAACGATTTATCCTTGGAATGAATTGCATGACATTGGTAGCCCATTTGTTGCAACATTCGCAAAAATCGGAATTACGATAGCGGCAGGTTTAATTAACTTCGTTGTGATTACGGCAGCGATGTCAGGCTGTAACTCGGGTATTTTCAGCTCAAGTCGTATGATTTTTACTTTAGCACAACATCGTCAATTACCAGCGATATTTACAAAAGTCATGAGAAACGGTGTACCATTTTATACAGTTTTAGCTGTATCTATTGGTATTTTAATCGGTGTCATTTTAAATGTTGTATTACCACAGTTTATCGATGGTTCTGAAAATATTTTCGTTTATGTTTATAGTGCATCTATTTTACCTGGAATGATTCCATGGTTTATGATTTTATTTAGCCATATTCAATTTAGAAAGAAATTTCCAGAAAAATTAGAAAACCATCCTTTCAAAATGCCACTTGCACCAGTGACAAATTATCTGTCAATCGCATTTTTATTAATGGTGTTAGTTGCAATGTTAATTAATAACGAAACACGTGTATCTGTGATTATCGGTTTCTTATTCTTAGGTTTTATGGCCGTATTTTTCTTCTTACGCGGTTATCATAAACGCGATAAAGAAGACTTTAAATTATAAAAGTAACAAGCATCGTATTGTATTTTGGGAAAGAGATACATAGCGATATTATAATGATCGGGCTTATATTCGCATAGTTGAGATGAATCCGTGCTTCAATATGCGTGTCGATTTTTAATTGTAAAGCGTGTTTAAAGTGGGATGGCACATGTCATTCCGCTTTTTAAATTTGCTGAAAATCGCACAAACTGTGTTTTAAAATGTGCCCGTACACATTTGAAAATAAGCGCGTGTTCGTGTAATTTGTTGGATATAACTTTGATTCAATTTACGTTGACTGCCAAAATTGATAGAGACTAATGGATTGTGATACAAGTTGTAAAGACAACAATAGTAAAGGTCGTAGGGATAGGGACTGTATGCATGTGTATGAACAGGTTGAGGTGACTGTAGATAATGCGATTGGACTTTCGCTTTCAAATTGGTCAATATGTCTTGTGCGTATTCGGGATCTCGTGCGTAGGTTAAATCGTAAGTTGTGGTTAAGTCTAACAGTTCATTCAAAACCTCGAGTGCTTGTATCAAATTGGGCATTTCATAACCGTTCATCAGTAGCGTCCTTTCATGAAATAATATATAGTATAACAAGAATCATTCACGTGCGTAAGTGTTATATCAAACTGTAAAAAAGTCACAGGTCTGTGATATATATACAACCGTTCGTGCATTTTTAAAGGAAAGAGAGTATTCAAATGTCAAAATATAAATGGAAAGATATTGCTTGGCGGGACTTATTATTAGTTCCTATTGTTATCGTTGCAACGTTCGTTTTCGGAATACTTGCCGCTATCATTAGCTTTGTGTTTTTCAATGTGAGTGAAGCGGCGTTATTGTCTGACTCAAATGCACTCGTCGCACAAGTCATTGCTACAGTCGTTGCTTACTTGATTGTCATCCTCAGTTTTTACTTGTTACATTATAAAACGATGGGGCAACGCTTTATGAAGGGGCTTCAAGGGATACGCCAATACATATTTTGGATTGTAGGGGCATACCTCGTTGCACAAGCCGCTTCAACCCTCTATGGTTATCTACAACAGTTTTTGCCCGAACGATTTCAATATGATACGACGCAAAACGAGATGCTGATTGACCAACTTTTCGCTATTCCGTGGTTTACGCCAATCAATTTCATGATGATTGTGATATTAGCACCAGTCGTTGAAGAAATTTTCTTCCGTCATATTTTAATTGGGGAATTAGGTAAGAAATTGAACTTTAAAGTCATGGCCGTTATTTCAGCCTTGTTGTTTGCGGGGGTACACGTGCTTCAAGCGACCTCCCCATTTGAAATGATCGATTACTTAATTTTAGCCGTACCACTTGTGTTCTTATATATCAAAAGTGGCCGTAATTTAGGTGTGTCGATCGCTTTTCATATGTTAAATAATTTTATTTCGTTCGTGGTCACAATCATACAATAGTGACATCCCACATAGAAAAAACCAATGTTACGCTTTTAGGCATGACATTGGTTTTATTGATGTTTTGAATCTTTTAAATAGGTTTCGTAGTTTTCAAGTGTAATATCGTTCGTTTGTATTGATTTTTGGAAAGAATACGAAATGTCTTCAATCGTAGAGATATCAACATATTGTGTATAATCGCCGCCAATATGATAAACAATCGCTTGCCAACCGTCGTGACGTGCAATCAAGCCAATAAAAATGACATTTTCAAAGCGTTGTTCACCATTTGCATCGCTTTTATAGTCAATGCCCATCACTTTGCGCTCTTGGCAATATATTAAAATGTCACTGAATTGAACGGGCAAGCGTGGTTGCTGACGTGTTTCGTATAAAACGTATTGATCCAGTTGACGTAATGTACGTCGAATATGTGTGTAAGGTTGTTTTAATATTTTTTGAATGAGATGATTCGTTGCTGCTTCATAAGGTAATGTCGACTGTGCTTGGCTTTCTTTTAATATTAAATAGAGCGCTTGTAATTCTGTTTGCGTCAAGTTCAATTGATAGTAATGTTGATTCGCTTGAAGTTGGTAGCCACCATACATCCCCGCATGTGCGACTATTTGAACGCCTTTACCTTCTAATTCTTGCATGTCACGTAAAATAGTCCGTTTAGAAACGTTGAGAGCTTGCGCTAATTCAAGGGCAGTCATCGGTTTGTCTTGTTGAATCAAGGCCAACAGCTTCTTTTGCCGTGTTTCTTTATTCATACGAACCCCTCCCAAACATGTTTAACAATATTATAGCATATCGATTAAATAATTATAGTGAAAGACTTTTTCCATCTCAATTGCACAACAAAGTGAAAAATGTAAACAAAAAGTGCGCAAAAAAATTTAGAAAACGCTTACATTTATGTTAGAAATATGTTATAGTGTAGTTAGCTACTAGGGGGATGGTACAAGAAATGTTCAAATAAAGGGGGAGCTATCACTATTGATAGTATTGTTTGAATGGTATATTGTACTAATTCTAGTTTAACATCTTCAATATTTATTACTTACTTTCCTTTCTATGCCGGTTGGTTCACGCCAACCGGTTTTTTCGCGTATCAATCAGATGTTGTATGCCATGATGATTTCAATACGTATCTTTTGAAGAACCCCCAAAAACTCTTTTTCTTCTGTATAATGGAACTAACATAGATAAAGAGGTGATACATATGTTATCTGAATCAGAGCGTCATAAAATAGATCAACATCTCCAACAATGGATTCAACAGATGACAGAAGAAATCCCTAATCTGATTCATCAAATTCAAACCGACACGAAATCCAGTCGTTACGATCTTGTAACGAATGTTGATCAAACGATCGAATCAAGATTTGAACAATTTTTAAAAACGTATTATCCACACCACCGCTTGTATGGAGAAGAAGCACATCATGAAACGCAGCATTTAAAAGAGGGACATACGTGGTTGATTGATCCGATAGATGGGACAGCAAATTTAGTCAAACAACAAGATGACTTTTGCATGATTATAGGCTATTTTGTTGAAGGGGAGCCACAACTTTCCTATATCTATGATTATCCAAGACAAAAACTGTATCGCGCTGTGAAAGGAAGCGGTGCATTTTTAAATGACAAACCGTTGCTTCCCATTACGTCACAACCGTTGAAAGATCAGATTATTTCATTTAACAATCGTGTATTGAATGATGAAACGATCCATGACTTATTAGATGTATCATTTGGCTATCGTTTAATCGGTGCTTGTGGCCTTGATTCAGCACGTGTAATTACAGGGCAGTTCGGTGCACATATTCATACGAATGCGAAACCTTGGGACATCGCCGCTCAATTTTTATTTGCACAAGAACTTGGTTTAAAGATGACAGACTTCCACCAACAGCCCATCGATTTTGTTCGTGGTGGTCCATTTATTATTAGTAATCCAGGGTGTTACGAAACAATTTTAGACATATTGTTATCTAATGGTGGATATCAAAAGTAGACTTGCGTCTAAAGACCGATTTCGTTCGATAAACTTTACTGTAAAATAACACTTAATATGTGACGGGATCATATTTTCATGTATCTCCATAAAGCTTGACCAATACATTCGGAAAGAAGTGACTTTGTTGGAGTATAAAAGAACGCAAAAACGTAAAAACCCAGTATTAAGATTTTTATTATGGTTTGTAGGTATTTTATTCATTTTAGCCGTTATTGCTGTAGCTTATCTGGCATTTAAAATTTTTGCAGTAGGGGGGGCCATTCATAATCCTTTAGATAGAAATCATTCAGAATTGAGATCAGGTAAGGTGGATTTGAGTAAGGGAGAACCTTTTTCTATTGCATTATTTGGTATAGATTCAGATGCGCAACGTGAAAGTGCGGGAGGCGGCGAACGAAGCGATACCATTATGATTTTATCAGTGAATCCAGAAAAGAAAACGACAGAAATGATCAGTATTCCTCGTGATACACAAGCGGAAATCGTTGGACGTGATACAACAGAAAAAATCAACCACGCCTATGCCTATGGTGGACCAGATATGGCAGTGAAATCTATTGAAAAATTAATGGGTGTGCCAATCGATCATTATGCAACAGTTAATATGGATGGTTTGAAAGATACAATCGATACGGTCGGCGGCATCGATGTGACAAGTAATGCGACATTTAATGCAGGGGGGCATCAATTCACTAAAGGTCAACGTACGCATCTTGATGGTGATACCGCCATGTCATTTATTCGAAGCCGTAAAGAAGAAGGGGCAGGTGGAGATTTCGGTAGACAAGAAAGACAACAACTGGTGCTTCAAGGTTTAGCTGACAAGTTAACAGGTATTTCTTCGCTTACGAATTTTAATGCCTTGATGAATCAATTGAGTGACAACGTAAAGACAGATTTAACGATTGGTGAACTGAACCAAATTCGTAGTAACTACAGTGATGCTAATGATCATGTTAAGCGTCATCAATTAGACGGTTCTGGTGGTATTCAAAGCGATGGTCTTTATTACTTCATTCCCGACGAAACACAAAAGCAATCACTAGTACAGCAGTATAAGCAAAATTTAAACTTATAAATGTACTGTTGATTTGAAAGCAGCCTTTGAACCATCACCCATACAATTGAATCGCGGAGTGGAGTTCAATAGGTTCAATTATTAATATGCCTTGCAATGTATAACGTTAACTGCGTACACATTGTAGGGCATTTTTAATTCTTTAGGGAGATAGCTTTCCGATGCTTATTTGAAACAATATTCAGATAACGATAAAATAAAGTGACTATCTACATAAAGGAGGAATTTGATGGAATGGCTTAAACTGATAGGCATCCTCATCATCGTTTTAGGTTTTTATTTTAAATGGGACACGATTGGTACAGTACTTATTGCAGCAATTGTGACTGGCCTTGTTTCTCATATGGATGTGATGACTATTCTAGAAACACTTGGTAAAGCATTTGTGGATAATCGGATGGTGTCATTATTTATTTTAACGTTGCCTATGGTCGGGATGATTGAAAGGTTTGGTTTAAAAACACAAGCGACACGGTTAATCAATCGTATCCAAGGCATCACTTCGGGGCGGATCATGTCCGTTTACTTATTCATTCGTGAAGTTGCAGGCCTTGCTTCAATTCGAATTGGTGGACATCCACAATTTGTACGTCCGCTCATGAATCCAATGGTCCAAGCAGCGGCGAAAGCGAAATATAAACAAAAAATAGAGCCTGTAGACGAAGAAAAACTGAAAGCCCATATTGCTGCAATGGAAAATTATGGCAACTTTTTCGGGCAAAATTTATTTGTCGGCGCATCAGGTGTACTGTTGATTGTTGCAACGTTTCATTCATTACATATGGAAGTAAAGGCCGTCGAGATTGCGTTATATTCTGCCCCTATCGCGATTGTTGTGCTGATTGTTGGTGTGATTCAAAATGTCTTGTTTGATCGAAAAATGAACCGTAAGTATGGTGAGAAAGGGGGGACACAAGATGAGTCCTCAAATGATTAGTCAAATTCTAGAAATCTTCTATGTGCTTATCGGTTTACAGTTTGTTTATACAGCTTATCGTGTGTATCGTGAACCGAGCAATATGAAAAGAATCGGAACAGCAATGTTTTGGTGTATTTTAGGTTTATTATTTATGGTAGGACCTTATTTTCCGAATTGGCTCAATGGTCTGCTCGTATTGTTAATGGGTTTTTTAACGATAACGAAAAATGTAACAATCGGGAAAGTGGTTGGGGTCGAGCATCAAGAAGAAGAACAAGGGGCGACTCGCTTTGGAAATTTATTATTTATCCCAGCTGTCGTGTTAGCGATTGTTGCTGTCATTGTGTCGACTTGGACGCCATTAGGTGGTGCAATAGGGATAAGTATTTCTTCTATTGTCGGACTGATTGTTGCGTACTTGATTATCCGTCCGAAAGCGAAAGTCGGCTTATATGATAGTGATCGTTTAGTGCAACAAATTGGGACAGTCGGCATTCTTCCACAATTTTTAGCAGCACTTGGTATTTTGTTTACAGTGAGTGGGGTAGGGACGACGATTTCAAAAGGGATATCGAGCTTTTTACCTCAAGATAATGCCTTACTCGGTGTGATCGCGTACATTTTAGGCATGGTGCTCTTTACGATGTTAATGGGGAATGCATTTGCAGCGTTTACAGTCATCACCGCGAGCATTGGCTTACCGTTTGTGATTCAAAACGGGGGTGACCCAACGATTGTCGGTGCATTGGCGATGACGGGCGGTTTTTGTGGAACCTTACTTACTCCTATGGCTGCAAACTTCAATACGTTACCTGTTGCATTATTAGAAATGAAAGACGAATTAGCTGTGATTAAAGCACAAGCTCCAATGGCTATAATGCTCATCGTCGTGCATATCATTTTGATGTATATACTGGCTTTTTAAATGAATAAAGGAGGCTTTAAGTCAATGAAAGTTTTAGTCACTGCATTTGATCCATTCGCTGGTGAAAAGGTGAATCCAGCATTGCAAGCGGTACAACGGTTACCTGATACCATTGAAGGACACGTTATTGATAAGTTAGAAATTCCGACCGTGTTTTACCAAAGTATTGAAGTCGTTCGAGAAAAGCTTGCGGAAACAGAGTATGACATTGTGCTTGCTATAGGACAGGCGGGTGGACGCTATGAAATCACACCAGAACGCGTCGCCATTAACGTTGATGATGCACGTATTCCGGATAATGATGGACAACAACCGATTGATCAGCGCATTCAACAAGATGGGCCGCCAGCGTATTTCACCCCATTACCTGTAAAACGTATGGTAGAAGCGATGCAAGCTGAAGGTGTGCCTGCAAGTCTATCGAATAGTGCCGGTACATTTGTGTGTAATCATATTATGTACCAACTTGCCTATGAAGCAGAACGATATTATCCAAAGTTGAAAACAGGATTTATACACGTGCCATTTGCGCCTGCACAAGTGATTGATAAGCCGGGAAAACCATCGATGTCGATAGAGATGATGGTAAAAGGATTAACAGCTGCGATTCGCGTGTGTCTCAACTATGATACAGATGTTGCAACAGTTCACGGCACGACGCATTAAAGTTTGAAATATATTGCACATGTCTGCACTTTAGAAGCGTTTAGAAATTATTTTAGTATTTTTAAAATGAGTTTGCGATATATAACTTTTGGAAATGTGTTAACTTTTGGTTACTAAAGGTATAAAATGGAAATAACTAAGTATGTGGGGGCATCTTAGGCATATAAAATAAACAATCATTTCAGGGGGGATATTGATGCAAGAACATCTTATTGTAACTTTAGATGGTAAAGATTATCTTGTAGAACCGGGCAAAAATCTGCTTGAATTCATAAAAGAGCAACAAACGTTTGTACCCTCAATTTGTTATAACGAATCACTAGGACCAATTCAAACATGTGATACGTGTGCCGTTGAAATTGACGGCAAAATCGAACGTGCATGTGGGACGACGGTACAACGCTCAATGGTTGTGAACACGACAACACAACCGGTACAAGATAGCCAAAAGGAAGCATTAGATCGCATTTTAGAAAAACACCAACTTTATTGTACAGTTTGTGATTACAATAACGGTAACTGTGAGATTCATAATACGATGGACCAATGGGGATTGGAACATCAAACGTATGAATATAAACCGAAACCTTATGAAGTGGATTTTGGTCCATTTTATCGTTATGATCCGAATCAATGTATTTTATGTGGACGTTGTGTCGAAGTGTGTCAAGACGTTCAAGTGAATGAAACGTTGTCCATTGACTGGGATCGTGAACATCCACGTGTCATTTGGGATAACGATGTCTCAATTAATGACTCTTCATGTGTCGGCTGTGGTCAATGTGCAACAGTGTGTCCATGTAATGCAATGATGGAGAACAACATGGTCGGTAATGCAGGCTACATGACAGATATTGAGCCAGGTTCACTGGCTTCGATGATTGATTTAACGAAGAAAGCAGAAACAGGCTATGGTCCTTTGTTTGCAGTGTCTGATTCCGAAGCGGCTATGCGTGAAGAACGTATTAAAAAGACGAAAACAGTATGTACATATTGTGGTGTTGGTTGTAGCTTCGAAGTATGGACGAAAGACCGTGAAATCTTAAAAGTACAACCTTCTCATGATTCACCGGCAAACAAAATTTCTTCATGTGTGAAAGGGAAATTCGGTTGGGATTACGTCAATTCAGAAGAGCGTTTAACGAAACCATTAATCCGCCGTGGTGATCAATTTGAAGAAGTCGAATGGGATGAAGCGATTAAACATGTCGCAACACGTATGCAAGAAATTAAAGCGCAATACGGTCCAGATGCATTGTCATTCATTTCATCTTCAAAAGCGACAAATGAAGAATCCTACTTAATGCAAAAACTTGCACGCCAAGTGATCGGTACGAACAATATCGACAACTGTTCAAGATATTGCCAAGCACCAGCGACAAAAGGTTTATTCCGCACGGTCGGTCATGGTGGGGATTCAGGTTCAATTGAAGATATCGGTAAAGCAGAAATGGTTATTACGATCGGTACGAATACAGCAGAAGCACATCCTGTTATCGCATCTCGTATTAAACGTTCACACAAATTATTCGGTACCAAATTGCATGTATTCGACATTCGTAAACATGAAATGGCACAACGCGCAGATGAATTTTACCAACCTTATCCAGGTACGGACTTAGTATGGTTATCTGCTGTGACTAAATACATCATTGATCAAGGATGGCATGCACAGTCATTTATTGATGAATGGGTCGACCATTTTGATGAATACTATCAATCACTCGAACCGTATACAATGGACTTTGCAGAAGAACATACAGGCATTTCAAAAGAGCGCCTCATCCACCTTGCCAAAGAAATTGTGAGTGTTAATTCAGTTTCAATTTGTTGGGCGATGGGTGTGACACAACAAGAAACAGGTTCAGATACAAGTACAGCGATTTCTAACTTGTTATTAGCAACAGGTAACTACATGAAACCAGGCGCAGGTTCTTATCCATTGCGTGGTCATAATAACGTTCAAGGCTGTTCTGACTTTGGTAGTATGCCGGATAAATTCCCTGGTTACCAAGGTGTTGAAGATGATGAAGCGCGTGGCCGTTATGAAGCAAGTTGGGGTGTGAAATTACCAAGTCATCCAGGTTACGACAACCACCAAATGATGGATCATATTCATGCAGGTGACGTACACAGTTTATTCATTTTAGGGGAAGATACCGGCATTGTGGACTCAAACATTAACTATGTTCAAGCTGCACTTGAAAAAGTAGACTTCCTTGTCGTCCAAGATGAATTTTTAACATTTACAGCTGAATATGCAGACGTGATTTTACCTGCAAGCCCGTCATTAGAAAAAGATGGTACATTCACAAACACTGAACGTCGTTTCCAACGTTTATATCAAGTGTTAGAACCGCTTGGTGACTCTAAACCAGACTGGCAAATCACACAAATGATTGCGAAAGAACTTGGTTTTGATTGGGGTTACAAACACCCAGCTGAAATTATGGATGAAGCATCAGACTTAACACCTATGTTTGCTGGCGTGAAATATCATCGTTTAGAAGGTTATAACAGTTTACAATGGCCAGTCGCTGCAGATGGTACCGATTCACCATTATTGTTTACTGAACGTTTTAACTTTGATAATGGTAAGGCGAAATTCTTTGCACTAGATTTCAATAACTTCTATAAAACAAATGAAACATACGACTTACATGTGAATAATGGACGTGTCCTCGAACATTTCCATGAAGGTAACATGACATACAAAGTACCAGGATTAAAATACAAAATGCCGACTGCGTTTGTTGAAGTATCGCCAGAATTGGCAAAAGAACGTGGTATCCATGAAGGGGCAGCAGTTAAATTAATTTCTGAACATGGTGAAGCGACAATGCACGTGCACATTACAGATCGCGTGTCCGGTAAACAAATTTATTTACCGTTGAATGACAACAGTGCAGCAGCGATTAACTATTTAACAAGTAGTGTGACAGACCCAGAAACACATACTCCGGCTTATAAATCTACAAGCTGTCGTATGGAAATCTTGAGTAAACGCGGAAAATCACCGCTTAATCCAACCAACTTTCGTAATCAAACAAGAAATCCACAGTACAGCGTACGTGTTGACAAAAAATGGGCAAGATCGGATTATGTCTTCCCAGGGGATCAGGTGATGAAATAATGGCTGAACGTATTAGAAAAATTAAACGTCTTGAAAAAAGTGAAGCAGCAATCAAAGCAGAAAGTTTATCACAAGTTACGGATGCCATTGCTGAAAATAAAGATAGTATCTTAAAAGCCATTGACCTTATTCGTACATTAGATGAGGCTAAAATATTAGATGCATTAAATGGTGCCGTGAAACAACGTGGTGTCATTACAGAAAAAATTACCGCTGAATTGAATAAAGATCAATATACAGGTGTCATTCATAATATGGGCCAAATGTTGTTCTTATTAGGTGATTTGCAGACTGATGAACTGCGCGTATTGTTGAATAAAGTGAATCGCGGTATTCGTGTAGCAAATCAGGCGAGTCCTCATGCACGTACTTCTGTGACAGGTTTGATGCGTGTGTTGAAGGATGATGAGATGAATCAAAGTTTGACTTACTTTTTGAATTTGTTGAAGGGGATGTCTCGCGATTAGTTTTTGGACATTTCGGAGTGGAGTGGCAATTGATGTCATTCCACTTTTTGTTTTGTGCAGTTTTAGTACATTTCAAGAACATTGGATAGTACGTATCTTTCAGATTGCTGTGAACGATTTTGCATGAATGGTTGTTTGACTGATTGAATGGACGCTATGGTCTCGCGTTCTTAGGGGCCTTGCCTCAACTCAATTCGACTTGATTGAAGTATACATTTGAAGGGTGCCGAATTGGATTTTGGGAGCAGTACAGAAATCTCATGTGCAACAAAGATTTCGTCGTACTGCCCCCGCAAGGCTGACTAGACTTCTCAAAAGCGTATGCATTGAGAAGTCAGACAGCTACTGCGTTAAACGGTAGCCACTTTTAAAGTTAAATGACGTTGTTTAGCCTTTAACTGATCCCTCAAGCGTCTCGGCCAGCGTTACAAATCAATCAGTCAATTTTGATTAAATGTGTAGCATCGTTCATGCAACCTTAGAAAGAGAGCGATTGATAAAATGTGACATCCATCACAAAGATAAAAAGTAAGAGAGAAAACAATACTCTGAAATATGCATTTCTTCAAAAATGAATCGGTGCTATTCTTCTAAAAAAGGGTGTGGGATGGGTATGCATTTTCAGTTTACATAAAGTTTTAAAGCTCGCTCTACGTGTATCAGGTCGTTTTATGCAACGTGCTAAGAATGAATGCTGTGTCGCGATGATGTTCGTTTCATGATAAAATAATACAGGTATGAAAGAGGTGGGAAAATGGATACAAAAAAGATTAAAATATTAGGTATTGTTTCCAATGTATTTTTAATTTTGGGATTGATTTTACTTGTTTTTGTCAGTGCATGGATTGCGCTCGTTTGCTTTTTAATTTCGTTAGGTTTGAGTCTCGTGTTATTCAATATGCTTTTTCACGGTAAGCGTGCGGTAAAGATTATTGTTAATATCGCGTATTTTGTAGTTTTATGTGCTGTAGGTGTGATGATTTATATGTCGAGGTAACATCAATCATGTAAAGGAGTCTATGAGATGAATCGGTCGCGTAAAGTGAAACCTTTGAAAGCTATTATTATTGTATTATTTGTGTTATTTGTCGTTTTATTTGTGGTCAATGAAACGTCTCTTTTTAAAAATGATAAAACACATACATTTGATGAAGCTTTTGCCAAACAAATGCAAGGGGATGCGTTACATACAAAATCTAAAGGTAACCAGTTTGTCAATGCTTCTAAGCAAGACATCAAAGCTGCGATGACTGTTGACCACAAAGATTCAGATTTGATGTATATGGATTTATCTGAACCGATTGAAATGTCGGAAGATGAAGTGAATGACATGTTAAAGGGGAACGGCATTTTAGAAGGGCATGGGAAAGCTTTTTTAGAGGCACAAAAGGAAAATGATGTCAATGTCATTTATTTAGTGAGCCATGCGCAGTTAGAAACAGGAGAAGGTCGGTCTGCTTTGGCGAAAGGTTTACGCAAAGGTGACGCTCGTTATTACAATTTTTTTGGTATCGGTGCGTTTGATCGTAAAGCTGTCAAAACAGGCGCAAGTTATGCTCAAAAAGCGGGATGGACTTCACCTGATAAAGCGATTAAAGGTGGTGCGTCTTTTGTAAGAACGCAATATTTTGAAAATGGCCAGCTCAACTTGTATCAAATGCGATGGAATCCGCAAAGCCCTGCGACGAATCAGTATGCGAGCGACATCGATTGGCCGGCTAAAATTGCTGCACGTATGGAAGTTTACTACCAAAAATATGGTATTAAAAAAGATGATATTCGAAAAGATTTTTACAAGAAATGATCAATGACGGGGTGATGATATGAAAATCGGCATTGTGGGTGCAGGCATTGGTGGTCTTACAGCTGCAATAATGCTTCGAGCACAAGGACACGATATCTCAATTTATGAAAAGCAAGGCACTATTAGTGAGGTAGGTGCGGGCATTGGTATTGGAGACAATGTGATTCAAATGCTCGGCGAACATGATCTCGCTAAAGGAATCAAAAATGCCGGTCAAGTCTTGACAGCGATGCGTATTTTTGACGAGCAAGGCCACATATTAAATACATTGCCATTAAGCGATAAAAACACGAATGTAACGTTAGAACGTCAAACATTAGTGGACCTTTTAAAATCCTATTTAGATGATGAATTGTTTCATTTTAACCACAAAGTGACGCATGTCGAAAGTAATGGGACTACTGGGACGATTCATTTTAAAGAGCAAAGTGCAGTACAAGTCGATATGATTATTGGTGCTGATGGGATTCGTTCACAAGTGAGACAATCTGTTCAACCTAAAAATAAAGTTCAATATCAAGGATATACATGCTTTAGAGGAATAGTTGACGATATGGACATGTTAAAACCGATAGCCGATGAATATTGGGGACAAAAAGGACGTTTCGGCATTGTTCCATTATTAGATGGTCGGGCATATTGGTTTGCGACGATGAATGCGAAAGAGAATGATATGCACTTTAAAAAGTTTAATAAACCTTATTTACAAGCGTATTTTAATCATTTTCCAGAACCAGTGCGTAAAGTATTAGATTTACAAGCTGAAACTGCGATTTTGCATCATGATATTTATGATTTGAAGTCATTGTCGACATTTGTGTATGAAAAGAATATCGTGCTATTAGGTGATGCAGCACATGCGACAACACCGAATATGGGTCAAGGTGCAGGTCAATCGATGGAAGATGCGATCGTTTTATCAAATGTGTTGAAAAAATATGACACGCTCGAAAGTGCACTGAAACGCTACAATCGATTACGTGTGAAACATACCCGACAAATCACGAAGCGTTCGCGTCAAATTGGAAAAGTGGCGCAAAAAGCGAATGGACTTAGTATTAAAATGCGAAATCGATTCATGCGATTGTTGCCAACATGGGTCATGAAACGACAAACACAACTTTTATATCGTACGA
Organism: Staphylococcus pseudintermedius; assembly: GCF_001792775.2. GTDB lineage: Bacteria > Bacillota > Bacilli > Staphylococcales > Staphylococcaceae > Staphylococcus > Staphylococcus pseudintermedius. The sequence continues at coordinate 10,879 of NZ_MLGE02000007.1, read as the reverse complement.
AAAGTGAATAATAAAAGTAAAAACAGAGACTTGGAGATTATGTTTTCTCAGTCTCTGTTTCTGTTTCTATTTTTTAAATTGCTATCGATTAAGTCGTCGAAAATTAAGAATGAATTGGGAGAAGGGACATAGAAAAATTTTACGTACGCCCCATCTCACTCCTTTATTTTACATGTAGTTCAATAGATAAAGGCAAGGGGTGTGGCATCGATTATTTTGGCAAGTTAACGATAAAATCAGGTGTTTCCCCATTAGCTTTTTTAACTAAGTTATTCGCAACGATTTCTGCCATCATATCACGTGCTTCAAATGTTGCATTACCGATATGCGGTGTAATGACCACATTATCTAATGATTTGAGACCTTCCGTAATTTTTGGCTCAAATTCATAAACGTCAAGTGCAGCCCCTTCAATCGTTTTGTTTTGGAGGGCTTCTAATAATGCTGCTTCATGCACGATAGGTCCGCGAGAAGCGTTAATCAGATAACTTGTTGGTTTCATCATTTCTAGCTGAGGTGTATCTATCATATGACGCATAGACGGTTGATATGCAGCGTTAATAGCAACAAAATCTGCTGTTTGAAGTAACGTGTCTAAATCTAAATATTTCGCGCCTAATTCACGTTCTTTGTCTGGTTTTTGGTGTGGCCCTGTGTAAAGAATATCCATATCAAATCCTTTCGCACGACGCGCAACGGCTGTACCAATTTCACCTAAGCCGATAATACCTAATTTTTTACCAGATACTTCACGACCACGGAAAAATAACGGTGCCCACCCATTGAAGCCTTCATTACGCATTAGACGATCACCTTCTGCAACACGACGTGCTGCAGCAAGTAAAATCGCCATCGTTAATTCAGCCGTTGAATTTGTAGAGGCTTTAGGTGTGTTTGAAACATCGATATTTTTTGAACGTGCATAATCGACATCGACATTATTGAAACCTGCACCATAATTGGCGATAAATTGTAAATTTGAACCACTATCAATCACTTCTTGGCCCACTTCTGTAGATAATAAACTGACGAGTCCGAAAGCGTCTTTAACGCCAGTTTTAAGCGTTTCTTTATCAATAATTCCTTCACCTTCGTACATCTCAACTTCAAAATGAGCTTTTAATATTTCAAGTCCTTTTTCTGGGATAGGACCTGCAATAAATACTTTTTTCATATGCGATTCCCACCTTTCTTCTCTAGTATATGAAACCCCTTTCTAGATTACAAGAAATGCCGGTTATACAACTAATTTCAATCCAACTGCAGAAATGATAATCAAGAAAATGAAAAAGATTCTTATAAATTGTTTGGATTCATGATAAACGACCATTCCTAAAATCGTACCACCTGCTGTGCCGATTCCTGTCCAAATGGCATAAGCGGTTCCCATTGGTATGTCTGCCATTGCCCAAGAAAGACTGGCTAAGCTCAAAGCAAAGGTGATAGCAAGTAATACAATAAAACGTTTTTGATGTTGGCGTGCATATTCGTTTAACCAAAGCACGCCTAATACTTCAAATAAGCCTGCTAATAAAAGTGCGAACCAACTCATTGCTGTTCACCTGCCTGATCTGTTGTTAATTTGAGACCGATAACGCCGATAAGTAATGTGAGGATGAAGCACAGTTTGATGAAACTCACTGACTCATTGAAAAACAGCATGCCGACAATGACTGTGCCTAACGTGCCAATACCGACGAATACAGCATATACTGTGCCTACAGGTAAGATGCGTGAAGCAGATATCATCATCCAAAAACTTAAACTGATCAGCGCAATGGTCAATATCCATTGGTAAAGGAGATGAGAATGCGTTAAGCCAATAACCCAGACCACTTCCATTAAACCAGCGAAAATCACTTTCGTCCATTGCATGTGAAATGCCTCCTTGAAATCATATAATGCCATCATATAATGAATATTCATTTGTCGGCAAGATGAAGATGAGCCATACAAATTTTTGATGCAATATTTTTGTTAAACTCGTCCTATTCTTAAGATTTCTGCGTTTGATTATCCACACGATAGCATCCAATTTTTACGTCTAGTTGATCCTCATTTTTTGCCGTTGTTATGATCAATAAGATAGGGGGTTGGAAAACTCAATGTTCTAATCTCATATACACAATAAAAAACCATTGCTGTATGCTGTAACAACAATGGTTATTTTAAATTTAATGATTCATGTCATCCTATACGTGAATGTAGTTGTATGAACTAGCTTCAGATGCAGAGATTGTACGTGTACTTATGTTGAATGGACCGCCGTCATAGTTCATTTCTGATACTGTAATTGAACCATCTTCATTGACAGATTCAACGTATGCTACGTGCCCCATAGGACCTGCATTTGATTGTAAGATTGAACCTTCTTCAGGATTGTTGTCTACAGTGAAACCTGCAGCTGATGCTGAGCTTGCCCAGTTGTTTGCGTTACCCCAAGTTGAACCAATTTCACCACCAACTTTGTCATACACATACCAAGTACATTGACCAGGTGTATATAAGTTTCCAGCACTTGTTACGCCAGTTGATTGTGTTGAAGTAGATATGCTTGTTGTATTTTGACCGTATGTGTATGTTTGGTTGCTGTTTGCATTGTAGTTGTAGTTTGTGTTACCTTGTGCATTTGTGTTGTAACCGTAGTTGTAGCTGTATGAATAGCTGTAATTACCTTCAGCAGCGTCAGCGTTATCGTGTTGTAAGCCCACCGCAGCGGCAGCACCTAATCCAGCAGTTAATGTAGTTGTAGTAGCGAATTTTTTTAACATAATAAAAGTCCTCCTAAAGTTTTTGATTGTTTATTTTAATTTGAGAATTGTAAAAGTTGGTTTGTTTAATTGAATCGTTCTTTTAACGACAATATGAACTTTATCAAAAATTGAGCCGTCTGTGTGGAATGTTACAGTTTTGTAATTGAATTAAAACTCGAATGGGATACGATGTAATCTCATGACAGCGACACTTTTCCTTATCAAATGTAGATTTAACGCGCTATTTAGTTTTGTTTTTAAACCTTTTATCATTCAAGATGTTACAGTGAATGTAATATTTAGAGCAATGACTTAATTTGTTTTAGACTTTAAAAATGCAACGTCATTAATTGGAAAAAATGAACTAAAACGAAACGTACAAAAATGAATTGTTTTATATCAAGAGTTAATTGAAGGTGTTGAAAAAGTTCGATTAAAGTAAATGCTACATGGGAAGCAGGCTATGAGGATGGGCAACGAGCAGTCTATCAATATGTGTAGCACTAAAATAAAAAAATCAGCAACATAATTGTGCGCATAAAGGGTATAACTAAGCAACAACGCGATGAGAATGCAACGATATTCAAAAAATTGTTTTCTTTTGATAATCGTTCTGTTACGATTCATGTTGAGTCACAATTCGATGACACGACATCAAACAGAAAAAAACAGAAAGAAGGGTAAATAAATGAAAATAGCAATTGTAGGATCAGGTAACGGGGCAGTGACAGCAGCGGTTGATATGATGAATCAAGGGCATCACGTCAAACTGTATTGTCGTAACCAATCCATCAGTAAATTTGATTATGCCATTGAACAAGGTGGTTTTAATTTTAATAATGAGGGCACAGAAAGTTTTGTACCGTTCACAAATATTAGTGACGACATGGGCTATGTCTTAGAGGGTGCTGAAATTGTTATGTTATGTATCCCTTCGTCATTTATCGAATATTATGCGGAATTAATGTCATCGCATATTAATAATGATCAAATTATTTTCTTTAATATGGCAGCAGCAATGGGGTCAGCACGTTTTATTAAAGTTTTAGAAGAATACAAAATAGAGACACGTCCCATCTTTGCAGAAGCGAACACATTAACGTATGGGACACGCGTCAACTTTGAAACAGCTTCAGTCGATTTATCATTAAATGTACGAAAAGTTTATTTCTCTACATTAAATGAAAAGGATTTAACAAAAACCTTTAAAAAAGTGGAATCGCTCTATCCATATATTGTTAAAGAAGAAAGTTTATGGCGTACAAACTTAGAAAACGGTAATCCAGAAGTACATCCTGGACCAACGTTATTGAATGTGGGACGTATTGATTACAGTGGAGATTTTGCGCTTTATAAAGAAGGAATTACAAATCATACGGTGCGCTTGTTACATGCAGTCGAAGTCGAGCGTTTAACGTTAGGACGTAAGTTAGGTTTTGAATTGGAAACGGCGAAAGAAGCCCGTATTGCACGTGGTTATTTAGAGCGTGAGATGGAAGATGAACCACTCAACAAACTGTTCAATCATAGCCCGGTCTTTTCACGAATTCCAGGGCCGAATAAAGTAAACAACCGTTATTTAACTGAAGATATCGCTTATGGCCTCGTCTTATGGTCGAGCTTAGGTAGGGAAATAGGGGTGCCTACACCGAATATTGATGCGATTATTGTAATAGCGTCAACAATTTTAGAGCGTGATTTCTTCAATGAGGGCTTAACAATTGAATACTTAGGAAGAGAAAATGTAGGGTTAGCTTCTTACTAAAAATACAAAGGGGAGTGTGTTGTGTATGAAAAGAAAACCTACTTTATTAGAGTCACTGTCAACCATTTTCGTGATGATGATTGTGGTTTGTGTAGGCTTTATCTTTTTTGAAATACCTGTACAACCTTTATTAATTATCTCAGCAGCGTATGCGTCATGGATTGCATGGCGTGTCGGCTTACGTTGGAAAGATTTAGAAGAAGGGATTACGGATCGTTTAGCGACAGCGATGCCTGCGATATTCATTATTTTGACAGTCGGTATGATCGTTGGTTCGTGGATGTATTCAGGCACTGTACCTGCACTGATTTATTATGGTTTGAAATTTTTAAGTCCGAGTTACTTTCTCATTTCGGCATTTCTCATTTCAGCCATCACTTCAGTAGCAACAGGGACGGCATGGGGGTCAGCATCCACTGCAGGTATAGCTTTAATGGCAATCGGCTTACATATGGATATTCCAGCAGGCATGGCAGCCGGTGCAATTATTTCAGGTGCAGTATTTGGAGATAAAATGTCACCATTATCGGATACGACCAATTTGGCATCATTAGTGACACGTGTGAACATTTTCAGCCATATTAAACATATGATTTGGACGACTGTACCGGCATCTATGATTGGCCTCATCGTTTGGCATATCGCATCAAGAAGATTTTCAGTTCAGACGAATACAGAGCAAATTGACGCATTGTTAAAAGACATTGCTACAATGTACGATATTAACTATTTCATTTGGCTTCCGTTAATTGTCATTGTCGTGTGTCTCTTAGCTAAAATTTCAACTGTACCATCGATGCTCATTTCAAGTGTCGTAGCCATTTTCGTTGGTTGGTTAAACAACGGATTTCAACTTAAAAATGGCTTCATTGCGACATTTAGTGGTTTTACACCAAAAATGTTACTTGGTCAAGAAGGCTTGTCTCAAAAAGCGTTGTCATTGATTGAGCAAGGTGGCATGATGAGTATGACGCAAGTATTAGTGACGATTTTTTGTGGCTATGCTTTCGCAGGAATTGTCGAAAAAGCGGGCTGTTTAGACGTAATTTTGCATAGCATTTCTAAAAATATTAATTCACGCGGTCAGCTCATTCTCGTGACGGTTATCGGAAGTTTAATGATGGTGCTCGCTGCAGGGGTGGCGTCAGTTGTGATTATTATGGTCGGCGTCTTACTCATGCAAATGTATGACAAAATGGACCTGGATCGGGTGAATTTATCGCGAACATTAGAAGACTCTGGTACGATGATTATCCCACTCATTCCATGGGGGACCTCAGGCATTTATTATACGCAACAACTGGGTGTCGGTGTCGGTCAATTTTTCATTTGGGCTGTACCATGTTATCTTTGCGTACTTTTCGCATTGTTCTATGGCTTTACCGGCATCGGCATTAAAAAGAAAGCATCTGCTTCATTATAAAAAGGATAACGACGCATGATTAAAAGTATATATTCTGAAATCAAAAACAACTGATTTTAGGTATATGCTTTTTTTATAAGTTAAATAAATCAGTACGATAGGAGTGAGAAATGAAGTGATTGCAAAGTCTTATCGTAAAAGGGGATATGGGTATCAAAATAAAAAGAAAATTTTAAATAATTGAATCATATATGTTTTAGCTAGATAGAAAACGGTTATAGTATAAACATGAAGAGGTGATTCCATCTTATACTTAATAGTTCTAGTAGCGATGATTCTATTATGGTTTGGGATTCACCGATACATCAATCACGATGAAAAACAACTTAAAAGTCCTTCTGTAATATTATGGGCTATCAGCCTGTTACTGTATTTTGTAGCGATTGTACTGTATCAGACTGATGCCCTTCATTTATATGAGCGAATCCATGAAATTGCACTTGTCACAGTTTTTGGTTTCATTGTGGTTTGGACTTATTCACATCTTTATCGCTCTATAGATACTATCGTTTATACAGTGATGATTGTATTGTTCACACTTGTTATTTTTGCCACAAGTGGCCCAAGCCTGTTGGTTTCTGATGCCATAACGATGATGCTCGTCATACGCTTGATTTTGACAGCAGTGTTTGTAGGGATAGGTGTACACGTCGTCATTAAGCAACTGAAAACTAAAAACATGGAAAACTTCCCATTACTCTATTTCTTTGCATTTGGTTATTGGGTAACGATTGCTTATTGGTTGTAAAGCATGAAGTGGTTTAAAGTGATGAGTTGGCATGTATGGCGAGCGTAGCGATTTTCAACTTGTGAGATTGTAAAAGAGAAGTATGTGATTCAACTTAAAAATACACAAAAAAGAACCCTCTGCATATCAAAATGCGGAGGGTTTAATATATGAAAGATTCATGTTAGTGAATGTAGTTGTAAGATGCTGCTTGGCTAGCTGAGATTGTACGGCTTGTTACAACACCAGGACCGTAACCGTAGTTCATTTCTGATACGCGAATAGAACCATCAGAACCAACGCTTTCAACGTATGCTACGTGACCGAAAGCACCTTGAGTTGTTTGTAAAATCGCGCCTGCTGATGGGCGGTTGTTTACAGTGTAGCCTGCTGCAGCTGCTGCGCTTGCCCAGTTACTTGCGTTACCCCAAGTTGAACCGATTGTACCACCTACACGATCAAATACATAATAAGTACATTGTCCTACAGTGTATAGGTTCGCACTTGATCCACCTCTTGATACTGAACGTGTAGACGTTGTAGTTGTTGTATAAGATGATGCGTAATCACGTGAACTGTATGAGCTAGACGTGCTTGTCGTTTGTGTTGTGTATGATGGTGCGCTGTAAGTACGTGTTGGTTGCGTGTATGAAGAACCTGCTGTTGCATCGTAACCAGTGTAGTAAGAAGCTGATGCGTTACCACCGTTAAAGCGCTCTGGTGACCAGTTACCTTCCCATGTGAAGTGGTAGTTTCCTTGATTGTCGATTGTGTAAGAATAGCTATAAGACGTTGGGTCTTGTGGGTTATATCCACCGTTGTATTCTGCTGCTTGTGCATCGTGACCATGAGCTAATGTTAAAGCAGCAACTCCTGCTGTAGCGATTGAAGTTGTAGCGATTAATTTTTTCATTGTAAAAAATCCTCCTAGATAATTTGTTCAAGATTATAAAGTAATTCACTAAAGTGTGATTTGATTTTCTGTATAAGTATAAACCAACTGTTGTGGTTTAATAACGATATATACTGTATCAGAAAAAAAATCGCTTGTGTAGTACTTCTTTGTTTTGTAATGTTTAATCATTTTGATGGAATTTGATGTAATATTAGCGTGGGTTATAAAGCGCTTTGTTAAGGGGTTTTTAGACAAAAAAGAAAACTTTTGAAAGTATTTTAAAATATTTTGTTACATAATTGTAATATAGTTACAGAAACATTTCGCCGCAGATTTTTAAGCAGTTTTTGTGTTATGAAAACAAAAGAGAAAATATACATAAGGCATTGAATTGGGCATATTTATGCATCTTTAACTGCATATGTGGGTAAAGTATAGATGAATGTCACCTTTATTTTGCCTCAAAGCTAAAACATCACTTGAATGTATTTTTATTAATGAAGAAATAGATTTAATTGAAAGTTTGTGAACGTCTTTTTATCTATTATAATAGAAGAAAATAGAATAAAGCATGATTGTTTATCTATACATATAATAGAAGAAATGTGTTATTTTAAGGCGGGTACGCTATAAATTGAAATCGGAATCTTTCTTATTGACAAATCGTATAAGAGAGGGATATAATCTTAGTATAATTTTTATACTTGAAAGGTGGTGTTGAGATGAAAATTGAATTAGGATTAACATCTTTTGCAGATAACCAAGATATGCATACAGAAAATGGTGTATTACCAGCAATTTCAAACGGAGAACGTATTCGTAATGTTGTTGAAGAAATTAAATTAGCAGATGAAGTAGGCCTAGACGTCTATGGATTAGGGGAACATCACCGCCCTGACTACGCTGTATCTAGCCCAACAACAGTGCTTGCGGCAGCAGCGGCTGTAACTAAAAACATTAAATTGTCGTCTGCAGTAACGGTTTTATCATCAGATGATCCAATCCGTGTGTATCAACAATTTGCGACAATTGATGCATTATCTGATGGACGTGCAGAAATTATGGCAGGTCGTGGTTCATTTATTGAATCTTTCCCATTATTTGGTTACGACCTTAAAAACTACGAACAACTTTTTGATGAAAAATTAGAGCTATTATTGAAAATTAATCAAAATACGATTATACACTGGGAAGGTGCATTGACACCAAATATTGATGGACGTGGTGTATATCCACGTGCGGTACAAAAAGAATTACCAGTGTGGTTAGCAACAGGCGGCACACCTGAGTCATCATTAAAAGCAGGATCTTTAGGTTTACCGATTACTTATGCGATAATAGGTGGTGACCCAAAAAGATTTAGACGTAATATTGCGATGTACAAAGCTGTTGCTGAATCAAATGGTCATAATGGTGACACACTTCAAGTTGCTTCTCATTCTTGGGGTTACGTTGCAGATACGGATGAACAAGCGCAACGTGAGTTTTATCCTAGTGTAGAAGCACATCATAATGTATTGGCTAAAGAAAGAGGTTGGCCACCATTCTCTAATGAGCATTTCCAAAGAGAGATTGGTCCAAATGGTGCGATGTACGTTGGTAGTCCAGAAACAGTCGCACAAAAAATTATTGATACCATCGAGGCATTAGGTATTACACGATTTATGTTACACTTACCATTAGGTTCTATGCCACATGAAAGAACAATGCATGCAATTAGACTTTTTGGGGAAAAGGTAAAACCTATCGTCGATTCATATTTTGAAAACAAATAGGAGGAATTTAGAAATGATTTTACGTTACGTTACAAACTTAAAGGTAGCAAAGCAATTATATGATGCAGCTCAACCAAAATTGAAAGGTGACCAAGGTATGAAGGACGCTTTTAAAATGTTCAACTTACCTGAAAGTATGGTTAAAGTGATTGGAATTACTGAAGCTGTTGCTGCTGGTCTTTTCGCTATTAGTATTTTTGACAAACGTTTATCACAAGTTGCTTCAGTGTTAACACTTGGTGTATTAGTAGGTGCAATTTACAAACACATTGAAGCAGGTCAAGGTAAAGAAGGTGCACAACACGCAATCGACGTGGCATCTTTAGCAGGGTTAAGCTTAGTTGACAACTTAGTTAACAAAAAATAATTACAATAACATATTCATTTGATGTTTATTGTACTAGCTCTTTAGTTTGAAAATCTATTATTGATGACGATAACTTAAAAATGAATATTTAATAATTTAACCTACAAAGTATTTCGCTTTGTAGGTTATTATTTTTTTATTTCTTCTAGGAAATACTATTGATTGTTAATAAGACATTTGCACAAAACTCAATTGTTGTTCGATTAAAATCGAAGCTTAAAAATAATTTATTTATAATCTTTATTTTCCCTTATTTGAGGCATTTTAGTCCATCGCTTGTTTTTCTAAAGAAATAATAACAAAATTTTTTTCTGAAACAGTATACAGAAAGTAATTGAAAAAAAGACGGATTCGGTTTAAAATATAAACATTAAAATATTAAATTTCCGAGTTAATATAGTTATTAGAAAAATTAGAGAAGAAACCTATTAAACTTGGCACTTATCTATAGGGGGTAAGCGTATGGAAAAGTATAAAATCAAAAATATGAAAGAATTAATGACGATCAGCTTCACGACAAAAGGGATTTACACAGAAATTAAGAAAAAGTATAGCTTAACTTACGAGGAACTGTTCATTTTAACGTTTATTTTGGAACATCAACAAGAAACTTATAACGTGAAAGATATTATAAGATCTTCTAAGTTTAAGCCATATTACATTACGAAAGCGATGCAAAAGCTTAAAGACTTTGGTTTCTTAACTAAAAAGCGTAATGAACAAGATGAAAGAACAGTCATTATTGAAGTTTCAAAAGAGCAATACGAAAAAATTGCGAGTTTATTTAACGAAATCGAAACGTTACTTTAAGCATATCATTGACGGATTGACAGCATGTAGCATGAATGAGCAATAAACAATGAACAATATTGGATTAGCGGCAAGTAGTTTCGGATTGAAGGGCATATCATCTGTTTCTAGCAGCGACATATCCAAAGAAAACCGCTATCTAGATGGGGTCTTTAGTGCACTAAAGATAGTGAAAAAGAGATGGGGAATAAGCGACAAAAAGCGTACACCATAAGCTTTTTGTCGCTTTTTTAGTGCGCCCGGCATGGGTAACATCTTGACGGTGAAAGTCCGTTACAGGCTTGGTAGTAGGAACTGTTAGCGAAAGACAAGGGTGTCCATTGCGAAGTGGAATCTGAAGGAAGTCGGACGCAAACACTCGCAC
>NZ_MLGE02000006.1 GCF_001792775.2 Staphylococcus pseudintermedius | reverse complement strand
ACATTACACGTTCGCCTGCTCGTTTTGTGCGTACGAAGATGACAAAGTCATCGGCATATCGTACAAATCGGTGTCCACGCTTTTCGAGTTCTTTATCCAGTTCATGTAGATAGATATTACATAGTAAGGGAGAAATAACGCCCCCTTGTGGTGCACCTATCTTTCTTTCTGCGACTTCGCCAGATAGGTCAATGGCACCTACTTGTAAACTTCTACGGATAAATGTGGAAATTGACTTATCTTGAACATGGCGTTCGAACAAATACATGAGCTTATCATGATTTAACATGTCAAAGCACTGTTTCAAATCACAATCCACGGCTATTTTATAGCCTTCTTCGTAGTAGGTAGCACATTGCTTAAGTGCTGTTCCTGTGCTACGATGAGGTCTGAAACCATGGCTATGGTTTGAAAATGTTCGGTCGATGCCTGGTTCAATCACTTGTCTAATGGCTTGTTGTATGACTCTGTCTCTAGCGACAGGAATACCAAGCACACGTANTTTCCCATTTGGTTTGGGAATTTGAACTTTTCGGACTGCTTGAGGTTTGTATGAACCATCAAGCAGTTTTTTCGTTATCTGCGAAAAGTACTGCGCAAAGTGAGCATGGAGTTCGCTGACTTTCATGCCGTCAATTCCAGGAGCACCTTTGTTTTTCTTAACCTTCTTGATAGCTTTTTCTATGTTGTCAGGTCTTACAACAAGCTCCATCAATGATGGAGACTTACGATACATTTCTTTCATTTCACCTAAGATTTACTGTACACACTTATGTATTCTTTTTCGTTCCACTACTTATCCTTCCATAAGTTGCCGGTTAAGACCGTATTCTGCACGTCGTAAATCTATAACCTCCAATCTTTACTTTGTATTGAATATTGTTCAGTCCTTCGGTACATTTTCCCTACTATGACTTCTGCTGACTTCTCATCATTCGTTGTTACTACGGTATAAATATACCGCTGATGAGACCTCCCCGGGTAAGGTGTAACCTCTTTCCACTCATGTCACCGCATCATTTACTATATAGAACTCGGGTAGTATCGGACTTCATCTTGTTCAGCAGATTCATCCATTCTACATAGCCTTAGTATGATATTTCTGTTCGTCAGTGCGAGTGTTTGCGTCCGACTTCCTTCAGATTCCACTTCGCAATGGACACCCTTGTCTTTCGCTAACAGTTCCTACTACCAAGCCTGTAACGGACTTTCACCGTCAAGATGTTACCCATGCCGGGCGCACTGAAAAGAGGACTGAGAAACATGACGTCTCTCGGTCCTCTTTTTATTCATAACAATGTTCTACTTTGAATCACTTGTCAGTATTATGACACAGTCGCTTTATTTGCGGCTGCTTTTTCACGTTTAGATAAGTTAAACATCGTTACAAGTGCAATTAATCCGAATACACATAACAAGATGAATGCGAAATGACTCGTACCTGTGATAGATGTCACAGCTGAAATGACAAGCGGTGGGAAGAATCCGCCAAGCCCCCCCATCATAGAAACAATACCGTTTGCGACACCCGCTTCTTTTGTGAAATAATGTGGCACTAATTTAAACACAAGTCCGTTACCAATACCGGCACAAACACTCACTGTTAAACAGCCGATTGTAAACAATGAAATTTGACTCGAAACACCTAAGATAAAAGCACCCGCAATCATAATAGAGAAGAAGATTTTCAACATCGTCACCGCGTTAAATTTATCCCCTAAAATACCGCCAAGAGGTCTCAAACACGTCGCTAACGCGATAAACACACCTGTACGAATTCCTGCATCAACTTTATCAATACCGAAATTTTGTACGAGGAAGTTTGGTAAAAATAGGCCAAATGCGACAAATGAGCCGAACGTAATAAAATACCATAAGCTTAAATAATACAGTTTATAGTTTTTCATTAAAATACGCGTTTGTTCTACAAGTGGTACTTTCACTTTAGGTTCTTTATTGTCTCCTAAAAAGAACATGATGATTGCAAAGACTGCCATGACAATTAAATAACTACGTACAGTGTTTTGCCATCCGATGACACCTGCAATCGGTGGCGCTAAAAATGAAGATACCGCTGTCCCCAAGTTCCCCATACCATAAATACCGTTTGCGAGACCGACTTTATCTTTAGAAAAATATTTCGGAAGTGATGTAACACCTACTGAGAAAATCGCGCCCCCGACCCCAAGGAAGAATCCTGCAAACATTAACGCGCCAGGAGAGCCAGCTTGACTGAGTAAAAATATCGGTACGAGCAACACAATAAAGCTCGTAAAAAACACCCATTTCGCGCCTACAATATTTGTTAAATAACCAAATGGTACACGCAGAACAGATCCTAGAATAACGGGAATGGCCAAAATAATAGAGAGTTGACCGCTTGAAATTTTAATATCTTGTGAAATAAATGGAATTAATGGTGCAATGATACTCCACGCCATAAACCCTGCAACAAGGCTGAGTGTTTGGAGCGCAAGTTGTACGCCACCTTTCGATTGATTCATTTCTCATTCACCTTTCTTTACTAGATGCATCAACTTGAACGTTAGCTTCAGTTCAAATAAGATGCGCGATTAGATTTCACCTCTAGTTTAACGATATTGTGAAATTTATAACATAAGGAGTTACCCTATTATTACATAGCGTATCCCCTAACAATCGAAAGTGATAGTGTCCGCTTACACATTTGACATGTGCTCTATTCCATTTATATAACCAATATACTCCTCTAATATATTAAACTTTTGAACAAATTAGATTTTTGTATTGATGCGTTCTGATCCATCATCGCTAATTAATATCCCATTATTTGTATCATCGTTGGTCGTAATACCTTGTTTATTTTGAAGATCAAATAGTTCTGCTAACAACCGTGCACCACGTTCTTTTGTAGTTTTAATTTTGAAAGACCATTGATACGCTTCAAGTGGCGTAAATCATTTATCTTTACCTACAATGTCTAAATAAAAGACATCAAACTTCTCACAGATTCGATTTATTAACCCTGTCGTAATTGAACTCGTCCCATTTGCATAACAGCTTAATCTATTACAAGAAATATCAATCCTAATTACAAGTAAAATTTCAACTTCAATTAAAAAGAACAAGTGCATGGAAATGTCTGAATTCCCAATACCTTGCTCGATAGTCTATAAAAATTCATTTGAGAATAAGCGTCTAGTTCACTCCCCCTACATTCTCACTACCTCCCTCTCATTAAAAAAGAAAAGTTGCGAGAAGCAGTAGATAAAAGTGTATCAACAACCCGCTCAAAATAAAAGTTGAGGATGACACAAAATATCGTGTAACATCCTCAACTCGAAATGTTTATAAATATCAATTGCACATCTGGGCGAGACTCCTGAGGGATCAGCTGGCCCGGAAAATCCATCAACGCTTCCACTACAAATATAACAGTAAAATGAAAGCGTTGATTAGTTGTAGGGACAGCCCCTAGGAACGCGAGCCCAAGGTAGCAATCATGCAACATACACCTATAACAGAAAATGTTTTTAACACATGCCCTTTCACGTCATCTTCTCATCTCAATAAAAATGATAAGTTATTTGAAGTATGTGCGTAAGAATATGTTGTTAGCTTTTTTAAATGACATCTTTCAAAATAAAAGTTGAGGATGACACAAAATATCGTGTAACATCCTCAACTCGAAATGTTTATACATATCAATTGCACACCTGGGCGAGACTCCCGAGGGATCAGCTGGCCCGGAAAATCCATCAACGCTTCCACTACAAATATAACAGTAAAATGAAAGCGTTGATTAGTTGTAGGGGCAGCCCCTAGGAACGCGAGCCCAAGGTAGCAATCATGCAACATACGCCTGTAACAGAAAATGTTTTTAACACATGCCCTTTCACGTCATCTTCTCATCTCAATAAAAATGATAAGTTATTTGAAGTATGTGCGTAAGAATATGTTGTTAGCTTTTTTAAATGACATCTTTCAAAATAAAAGTTGAGGATGACACAAAATATCGTGTAACATCCTCAACTCGAAATGTTTATAAATATCAATTGCACACCTGGGCGAGACTCCTGAGGGATCAGCTGGCCCGGAAAATCCATCAACGCTTCCATTACAAATATAACAGTAAAATGAAAGCGTTGATTAGTTGTAGGGGCAGCCCCTAGGAACGCGAGCCCAAGGTAGCAATCATGCAACATACACCTATAACAGAAAATGTTTTAACTCCCGCTACGTTCCCTCAATTTTAAAATGAGCAACATGTTAAACCACTAAAAATCCAACAACTTCTTCTTCAACGCATACTCCACTAACTCCGGCTTCGACTTCAAATTCAACTTATCCATAATACGCGTTTTATGTGCCTCAACCGTCTTCACCGACACAAACAATTTCTCAGCAATATCCTTATTCCCATAACCTTTCGCAATCAATGGTAAAATCTCCAATTCCCGCTTCGACAATACTTTAAACGGATCATTCGAATACTCACCGTCATTTGATGAATGCACAAACTCTTTCACTAAAGAAGTCGTCATTTTCGGATCAATATACGTCTCGCCTTGGTAAACAGTACGAATCGCTAACAATAATTGTTCATCCGGCGCATTTTTCAAAATATAGCCACTCGCGCCACTTCTTAATACGTGAAATAAATATTCTTCATCATCATACATCGTGAGTATGAGAATTTTTGTATTTGGGAAACTATCTAAAATTTTACTCGTCGCAATTAAACCCGATTCTCCTGGTGGCATACTTAAATCCATAATCAATACATCCGGTGCGTGCTCCATCACTTTTTGATACGCTTCAACACCATCTGCAGCGGTACCCACCACTTCCATATCTTCTTGAAAGTTTAAAATCATCGAAAAACCCGTACGTACAACAGCGTGATCATCTGCTATCACGATTCTCATGCTACATTCCCCTCACTTTTAGCTGATTGGTACTTCGAGTGACACAATCGTACCCTTTCCTTTTTGCGTTTCAATATTGAGTTTTCCATTCACCAGTTCTGCACGTTCATACATGCCATAAAGCCCTAAACCGGTTCCTTTAGGCGAATCACTCGGTTCAAATCCTCTCCCTTGATCTGAAACTTCCGCATAAAGGTAGTGATCATCTTTGCGAATAATGACATCAACATCATCAATATCCGCATACTTCATCGCATTGAAAACCGCTTCTTGCACGATACGATAGACGACAGTTTCAATTTCCGCATCAAAGCGCTCCGAGTCAATATCAAAATGATAATTGATCGCTAGGCCGTAGTTATTTTCTATCTGTTTAAAATATGTTTTAAATGCGGCATCTAGTCCTAAATCATCTAATGTAGACGGACGTAATTCTGATGATAAATTGCGCAGGTCATCAATCAATTTTGTCATCAAGCCTTCAATATTTTTGGCATTAGATAGGAGGACATCCATATCGTTTTGATATTTTAATAAGCGCATTTCCACATTGATGTTGATCAGTTCTTGAACGACCCCATCATGCAATTCACGCGAAATCCGTTTACGTTCGTTCTCTTGTGCTGCAATCGTTTTTTGGATCATATTACGTTGATATAGCTTTTCTTGTCGCTGCAGTTGTGCTGTGACATTTTGAAGGGTAAAGGCTTTAATTTGTCGTTCTTCATCGATCGTTTGATAGGTCGCTGTAAATGGCTCAATTTTATTATTGGTCGTTTTCATAAAGACTTGAAATGTCGTATCACCAATTTCAGAAGACTGCAAAAAACAATTTTGACATGTGCGTAAGGCGTGTTCGTTCGTATACCCTTCACATCTGCCACATATCGTCGTCGAAATCCCACTCATATCATTATCCGATGAAATGACGCGTTTTGCCGCTTCATTCATATCAATGACTTGACCTTGTGCATCGATAAAAATAATCATTTCTGATGTTTGATGATAGTATGCTTGTAAAAAATTTAATAATTCGGTCTGTTGTTGTGGCATTATTGCATCACCTTATCTTCACTTGTCAAACTACCAACACTCTTAATGGAGGAAATGTCTTTCGCTAGATGTGGCAATGGCTTTTGATTACGCTGTCCGAGCAAAAGGACACCTTTCACACGATGGTTGTGCCACAGTGGAATCGCAATCAAAGCCGTCAATTGCTCACTCATCAATATAGGATAATCAAACAATGTATTTTGAATTGCATCATCTGTTGTATCCGGAATGATCATCGGCTTGCCTGTTTTCATCACATTCCCTGCAATACCATGTCCATTACGTAACACAATGCGACGATATCGTTCATTCAAGTTGCCTGACACGTAACGCCATTTGATTTTCATCCCCACATGATCTTCTGATGGCAAAGCAATACCGGCAAAGTCAAACTGGTATTCATGACGTAATCTATCTATTTCATCTTGATAATCATGTTGCGAAAAATCAATCTGGTTCACGGTCATCACCTTCCATTAAATTTTATGTTTGCGATAAATAATATAACTACGACTTGCATAAGTCACCGGCACACTCCACACGTGAACGAGACGCGTAAAGGGCCAGCAAGCCATAATCGTAAAGCCTAAAAGAACGTGCAATTGGAATGCAAGCGGCACCTCTGTCATCAAATTAGCATCTGGACTGAGCGTAAACAATGCTCTAAACCAAATCGAAATTGTTTGACGGTAATCAAACTCTGGCGTTGTCGCATTCGTCACTAAAGTCGCATAACAGCCGACAAATACGATAAGTAATAATAAAAAGTTAACGAAAATATCTGACGCCGAACTTAAACGACGAACATTTTGTTTCGTAATACGACGCGCTGTTAACAAAAACATACCAATTAACGTTATTATACCAAAAATGCTTCCAATATACACTGCACCGATATGATAGATATGGTTATTCACACCAACTGCTTCCAACCAATGTGCAGGGATAAGTAACCCAACGACATGTCCGAAAAACACAGGAATAACGCCAAGATGAAACAACAAACTGCCCCACTTTAATTGCTTCTTCTCAATAAATTCACTCGATTTTGCAGTCCATGAAAATTGGTCATAACGATAACGTGCGATGTGCCCAATAACAAAAACTGCAAGACAGAGGTACGGAAAAATCACCCATAAAAATTGATTAAACATGATGTGTCACCTCTTTATCTTGAACGATACAATGCTTGAACGTTTCACGAAGACCACGAATTAAATGTGCATATGGATTGTGCTCACTTTCCAAATGTTTCATCATCGCGTACGTCCCATCTTCAATAATCATGATCACGAGTTGTACATTTTCTTGCGCACGTGTATCACCATCAAAGCGTGCCGCATATAAGAATTCCAACATGAGCGGCAAGTAATCCGACAACTCTGAAGCTGGCATTTCAAGCCCAAACATTTCATAAAGAACTTTTAACTTCGCCAACATTTGACCGCGTTCTTTTTGTGTATCCAGTTGATTGTATGTCATATACAAAGTGGCTTTTTTATTAAAATCAAACGTGTCTGTGTAAAAAGCTTGTATTTCCGACAAACTCTTTTCATACATTGCTTCTCGATACGCCACGACATGCGGGTAAGCTGGATGTGTCTCATCAAACACTTCTTCAAATGTTTTAGGGTGGAAGGTCAATTTTTCAGGAAAGCTCAACTGCTGACTCATATAACCGAATGTATCTTTATACGTATCCAACATGTGTAGATTAATCACGGAAAATCCCTCCATAGAAACGCTCGTTATACATTTCTTGACCCGTTTTTCCACCTGTTCCGACTGGTACACCGCAACCGTCACAGTTCGCACCAAAGTGTTCTCCCCCATAACCTTGACTGCCTTGTGCTGTGTACGTATCCATATATTGCTCTTTATGCGAAGTTGGAATGACAAAACGATCTTCATGTTTAGCAATAGCAAGTAAACGATACATATCCTTCGCTTGTCGCTCCGTTAAACCTACACGCGCTAAACGGGACATATCAAATTCTCGTCCTGTATTTTGTGCACGCATGTAACTTCTCATCATCGCCATACGCTGAAGTGAGCCCTTCACCGCTACCGTGTCTCCAGCTGTAAAGAGTTCTGCTAAATATTGAATCGGTAAACGCATCTCTTCAATTGCTGGGAATATCGCATCTGGGTTGTTACCTGCATTTTGTCCTTCAAAGTAGTTCATAATCGGACTTAATGGTGGACAGTACCATACCATTGGCATCGTACGATATTCTGGATGCAATGGGAATGCCAATTTATACTCAATTGCTAATTTATAAATTGGTGAATTTTGTGCCGCTTCAATCCATTCTTGAGAAATGCCGTCTTTTTCTGCTTGTTCAATGACTGCTTCATCAAATGGATTTAAAAACAAGTCGAGTTGCTTTTCATACAAGTCTTGTTCGTTTTCAGCTGATGCCGCTTCTTGCACACGGTCCGCATCATACAGCAACACACCTAAATAACGCATACGGCCTGTACATGTCTCTGAACATACTGTCGGAATCCCTGCTTCAACACGTGGGAAACAGAACGTACATTTTTCCGCTTTATTCGTTTTCCAGTTGAAGTATACTTTTTTGTACGGACAACCTGTCATACAGTAACGCCAACCACGACATGCTTCTTGGTCTACAAGAACGATGCCATCTTCGTCACGTTTGTACATTGCACCAGACGGACATGATGCCACACAGCTTGGGTTTAAACAGTGTTCACATAGACGCGGTAAATACATCATAAATGTTTGGTCAAAATTGAATTTGATTTCTTCTTCAATTTTTTGAATGTTAGGGTCTTGCGGGCCAGTAATATGACCGCCGGCTAAGTCGTCTTCCCAGTTTGGACCCCAATCCAAATCCATACGTTGCCCTGTCATCACGGAATGTGCTTTGGCTACAGGTGTATGTTGGCTTGGTTTCGCTTTTGTCAGATGTTCGTAGTTGTATGTCCAAGGCTCATAATAATCTTGAATGACTGGCATATCCGGATTGTAGAAGATCTTACCTAATGCAATTTTGTTTAAACGTGTTCCTGATTTCAGCTCTAATTTCCCTTTTTTGTTTAAGACCCATCCGCCTTTATATGTTTCTTGGTCTTCCCAACGTTTTGGGTAACCAATACCCGGTTTCGTTTCGACGTTATTGAACCACATATATTCAGCGCCTGGTCGATTGGTCCAAGTACTTTTACATGTCACACTACAAGTATGACAGCCGATACATTTATCTAAATTCAATACCATTGCGACTTGTGCTTTAATCTTCAAGCCAATCCACCTCTTTCATCTTTCTTACAGCGACATACACATCACGCTGATTCCCAATTGGTCCATAGTAATTAAATGAATAACTGATTTGTGCATAACCGCCCATTAACTGTGTCGGTTTTAAATGAATTCGAGTCGGCGCATTATGAGAGCCACCACGTGTACCTGAAATGTCTGATCCAGGTGTTTCGATATGTTTATCTTGCGCGTGATACATAAACATTGTTCCTCGTGGCATACGGTGTGACACGACAGCACGTGCAGTTACGACACCATTTCGGTTGTAAACTTCTAACCAATCATTGTCGTGGATATCATGTGCTGCTGCATCTTCATTCGAAATCCAAACAGTGGGTCCACCACGGAATAATGTCAACATATGTTGGTTATCTTGATATGTGGAGTGAATATTCCATTTTCCGTGTGGTGTTAAATAGCGTAATACAAGTGCATCCACGCCACCTTTCACTGGTTTATCTTTTGTACCGAAGACCATTGGTGGTAATGTCGGTTTATAGACTGGCAGTGCTTCACCAAATTGTTGGAACACTTCATGGTCGATGTAGAAACTTTGACGTCCCGTTAACGTTCTAAATGGTACAAGTCGTTCAATATTCGTTGTAAATGGTGAATAGCGACGGCCTTGTTTGTTTGAACCTGGGAACACCGCTGTCGGTATGACTTCACGCGGTTGTGATGTAATGTTCAAGAACGATATTTTTTCCGATGCACGTTCAGATGAAATGTCTTTCAATGACATTCCTGTTTGTGCTTCCAAATCTTCATATGACTTTTGAGATACACGACCATTTGTAGCAGAAGACACGTTCAAAATAACATCCGCTACTTTACGTGCTGTATCGATACGCGGTTTATTATTTTTCACTGTATCGTCTTCCCAAGTACCGACCATACCGCGCAATTCATCATATTGGTCTTTGACAGAGAAGCTGACACCATGCGCGCCGACTTTACCGTTTTCAAGTAGTGGGCCAACTGAGATGAACTTGTCATACACATCTGTATACGTCCGATCAACGACTGCAAATGCTGGCATTGTCTGACCTGGTACAGCTTCCACTTCACCTTTAGTCCAGTCTTTCACTTCACCATAAGCGAGTGAAATTTCTTGTTTAGAATCGTGCGCAAGTGGTGCAGTGACCACGTCTTTATAAGTGCCTGTTAAATGGACACGTGCCATCTCTGAGAATGTACGGCTCAACGTTTTGAAAATATCCCAGTCTGAGCGTGATTCCCATAATGGATCAATCGCTGGGTTGAAAGGATGAATGAATGGATGCATGTCTGTTGATGAAATGTCATGTTTTTCATACCACGTTGCTGCCGGTAATACGATATCTGAATAAAGTGGTGTCGCTGTCATACGGAAATCTAATGACACGAGTAAGTCGAGTTTTCCGACTGTATCTTCACCCCACTCAATTTCTGATGGCTTGTCTGTTTCATTCGGCTCAGCCATAAGTGCCGATTTGGTGCCGAGTAAATGCTTCATAAAATACTCTTGACCTTTAGCAGAACTTGAAATTAAATTTGAACGCCATACGAAAAGTGACTTCGGATGATTTTTACGTAAATCTGGATTTTCAACCGCAAAACGTGTACGGCGTGATTTCACATCGTCAACCGCACGTTTCAAAATGGCTTCATTCGTAAACTCACCCGCATCACGCGCTTCTTCACCCCACAATAAACTGTTGCGGTCAAATTGTGGATAAGATGGCAACCAACCATTACGTGCCGCTAAAACGTTGTAGTCTGCTGGGTGTTGCAGTTTAATATTTTCCGCTAATGGTGACGCTAATCGGTCAACACCTGACTCTTCGTATTTCCATTGATCTGTCGCAAAATAGAACCAACTTGTTCCGTTTTGTAAACGTGGTGGACCTTGCCAATCTTTCGCGAAGGCAATCGTACTCCAACCTTCAATCGGACGACATTTTTCTTGCCCAACATAGTGCGCCCAACCGCCACCATTCACACCTTGGCAACCACATAAAATGACTAAGTTTAAAATGGCGCGATAGATTGTATCTGAGTTGAACCAGTGATTGATACCCGCACCCATAATAATCATTGAGCGACCGCCTGTATCAATCGCATTTTGTGCAAATTCGTTCGCTACTTGCGTCACCATGCTCGCTTTCACGCCTGTAATCTTTTCTTGCCACGCTGGTGTGTAAAACGACGTCGCATCATCAAAACCCTTTGCTTCTAACTCATGATTGAAACGTTTCACACCGTATTGACTCGCCATCAAGTCGTATACAGTTGTCACATATGTTGATTCACCATTTGGCAATGTCACACGACGTGCAGGAATGACACGTTTGAAGACACCATTGCCATCATTATCAAAGTAAGGAAACTGTATCGTAATCAATTCATAGTCACCGTCAATGACTGTCATCGCTGGATCAATCTTCTCGCCCGCTTCATTTTCTAACTTCAAATTCCACTGTTTGCCTTCTTCCCAACGTTGCCCCATTGTTCCATTTGGCACTTGTAGTGAATCTGTTAAACGGTCGATAATCATCGGCTTCCATTCACTGTTTTCAGATGTTTGTCCTAAATCACTTGAACGTAAGAAGCGACCTGCTTTAAAACCATTGTCATCTTGATCGAGACATAGGATAAATGGCATATCTGAGTATTGTTTCGCATAATTGATGAACATTTCTGACGGCTCATCTTCATAAAACTTTTGTAAAATGACATGTGTCATCGCTTGTGCAATCGCCGCATCCGTTCCTGGATTTGGTGCTAACCAATTGTCCGCAAACTTCACATTTTCAGCGTAATCCGGCGCAACAGACACCACTTTTGCCCCTTTATAACGCACTTCTGTCATAAAGTGTGCATCCGGCGTACGTGTAAGTGGTACGTTAGAGCCCCACATCATAATATAAGATGAATTGTACCAATCACTTGATTCCGGTACGTCTGTTTGTTCACCCCAAATTTGTGGCGACGCTGGTGGTAAATCCGCATACCAATCATAGAAACTCAACATTTCCCCACCGAGTAACGAAATAAAACGCGCACCCGCCGCATAACTGATCATCGACATCGCTGGAATTGGCGTGAAACCAGCAATACGGTCTGGACCATCTTTTTTAATCGTGTAAATGAGCTGTGCTGAAATGAGTTGAGACACATCTTTCCAATTCGTGCGGACATGTCCCCCTTTACCACGAGCTGACTTATAAATTTTTGCTTTTTCTTCATCTTCTACAATGGATGCCCATGCTTTAATCGGATCTTGATGTTCCTCTAAAGCTGCCGTCCATAAATCCCAAAGCTTGCCTCTCACATAAGGATATTTAATACGTAACGGGCTATATTCATACCAAGAAAACGACGCCCCACGCGGACAGCCACGCGGTTCAAACTCCGGCATATCCGGCCCACAACTCGGATAGTCGATTTGTTGATTTTCCCAAGTAATTACACCGTTTTTCACAAACACCTTCCACGAGCATGACCCCGTACAGTTGACGCCATGTGTCGTACGAACGACTTTGTCATGACTCCATCGTTCACGATACATCTTTTCCCATTCACGGCTTTTATGTTCTAATACTGACCAATTGCCATTAAATTTTTCAGTCGGTTTAAAAAATTGCATTCCAAATTTAGCCATAGATATCCTCCTTTTTCGCATAGCACGCCCTATCACTCTGATTGTACATTTATTCACAAAATGAAGATATTAGGGAATTGCCTAATTCACTAGTGGGAATCCCTAGTGTTTGTTGTGCACATGAAAACGGTTAAAGATGTTGAATACAGTTAGTGTAGACGGAAATGAAAAAATAAGGTAATAGCGAAGTAAATATTTATGGCGAAGATTTTCTGCATTTCAAACATTTTGATAATTATGACTTTTAAAGTTTACAATTAGTATATAATGTAACAATTTGATCAGAATTAAAATTTTTAATAAACAGTTAGGAACGATTATCCATCAGTTAGGCATATTTAATCTTTAAATTGAAAGATATGATAGCCTCTTAGTATAAAGAAAAAATAATTATATTCTTTATTAATTTCAATTTTTAAAATCTAAGTTAAATATCATTAAGGTGGTCAAAAGCTTGATTAATGAATTGTACTGAGAACCAGCTTAATACTCAATATGACAAAGCTTCTTTATGTATGTGCTTGAAAGTAGGGTGTACATTATTATTTAAACAAAATCATTGGGATATAATTATATTAGATGAAACATTGTCAAATATTGATTTTGATAGTAGAGCGCTTATACTAAAAAAATAAGTGAAATTGTAGATCAAGGAAAAACAAGTATTATCTTAACTTCACATAATAACATCTTAGACGCGTATGAAGGTGATTTTGAAGTAATTCAACTTAATTAAGAGGATGAAAGACATGCAAAATAAAATTAAAGACGCATTATTACAAATTATTTTAATAATACCTTATATAATTTCTTCTATTTTTGTGTTCTATGCTGTGAAAAGTAATGAAAATTTTATGAAAATTAAATTGAATAATATCAAATCTTCTGCTGAAATAGACAATTTCCAATTTAACTTTTTAATAATCATAATTATAATACTATCAAGTATAGTAACCTTATTCATAACATACTTCTTGTTGAAACTCATCATATTTATTTTCAATAGAGATTCTAGTCATAATGGAAAAGATATTTTTATGAGTTTACTTATTAGCTACATGATAACAAACTTAGTTGTTATATTTTATATCAATGTGCTTGGAGCATCATATGAAAGTGCTAAATTTGTTACACCATTCGCTGATTTAATTATATTCACAATGCTATATTATTTAAATACTAAGAATTCTAAAAACACTATACTACTTTTTGTCGCCAAAGCTGTGATAGTCATACTTGGTATGATATTGATTTAAATACACTCAAATTATCGTGGTATTTATAGAAATCAAATTTTAATGATTTCTTAAGTGTTTATATGTGAATATTCGAGTGTGAGAATAGCCATTAATTTACTATTCACCCTCTCATAACATCGAGCGTGAGACTGTCTAATCAAAACCCCGTGTGAATGAAGTCCCCCCTAAAGTTGAACCTTACCACTCAACTTTAGGGGGGATACTCATTTATGCGTGGTGCTTTTGACGTCGCATAATCACTAAACCTGCACCTAGCATGAATAGGCCGCCTACGATAGGTGCTTGTTCTGTCGCACCTGTGTTTGGTAACTGTTGTGCGTCATTCTTAGCTTCATGATGACCTAATGCTGAAACATTTTGTGTCATTACCCTATGCGCTTGTGCCATCTTTCCTGTCGCATCAGTAGATATCATGCTCACTGCTGGTACCATGGATTGAGCCATACCACGATGTTCAGAGGCTACGTGCATAGCTGTTTGTTGTGACTGTCCCTCTGCTGTCGGCACTTTTGTCATCGGCACCACTTTGGATCGTTTTGTTTGCGGGAATAGAATCACGTTATCCCCTTTTGATGACGGTGGTGTTATCTTTGGCATTTCACTGTTTTGAGCTGGTTTACCGTTAATAATACGTTGTGGTGCTGTTGTCGCATATTGTGATAAATCGGCTGTTTTCAAATAATTCGCAAAGACTTGTTCGAGTGAAATCCCTTCCTCACGAGGTCCTCCAAACATGTCAAAACCGTCTCCACCTGAAGCTGTAAAGTCGTTCATCGCGACTGCATATGTCCGACTCATATCTAGATCTTCAAATTGACCTGTTTGCTTGTTTAACACGCGAATCGCGTTAATACGTTCGCCAGGTGCTTTATTCATATCGAAATAAACTTGAATTGATTTGGATACTTGTAACAGACCGCCATTTGCCGATAATTGCGTTTCACCGCCAGTTGTCATCGTTGGTGCACTTAAACTATGTTCGAAAGCCTTCCACACATCGCTACCTTTGACTGAAATTTGCGCGATCGTATTGCCGAATGGTAACACCGTAATCACATCATTTAATGTCACTTTGCCTTTCGCAATCGACGCACGAATCCCACCACTGTTTGTCACTGCAAAATCAGATGGACGACTAAAACCTTTTTGACCATAAGCTTCCATTGCATCAGTAATGGCATTCCCCAAGTTCGTTTCATGTGTTCTTACATCATCACGTTCACCTTGAAAATCAACTGTATTATTCGGAATAATCACTTCTGATGTTGCTTTAAGAAATGCTTCATTCGCTTTATCGACTTGTGCTTTCACAGCAGCATCTGGTTGCAACTTCGCTAAATTTTTGACATTAAGCAAACTCGCTTCAGCATTCGAAAACTGCTGACCAGACTGTTTGAACGTCAATTTACCCACATTCGCGAGTGCTGTCCCTGTTTGCGCTAATACGTCTTGATCAAACTTTTGACCATGTTCAATCACCGTATGCGAATGCCCATCAATAACAAAAATCGGATGATGATATTGTTTATTTTGACTGAGTTGACGTGTTAAATAATCCCCACGCCATGCTTCTTTGGTTGTCGGATCAATCCCTAAATGAGATAGCACGATAAACACATCAACTTGCCCATTCAAACGGTCCATTTCACGTGTCACACTTGTTAACGGATCTGCAAATGTCACACCGACAATGCCTTTTGGGCTTGTCTTTGTTTTCGTTTCTGGCGTCGTCACCCCGATCACACCATAACGGACACCATTTTTTTGAATCACGACTGATGGTTTAAATGCCAATTTCCCATCTTTGTATACATTAGAGCTGACAATCGGAAAGTTAAGCATGCCTTCCAATTTTTTCAGTTGATCATAACCAAAGTCGAATTCATGGTTTCCCGCTGTCATGGCATCATAACCGACTGCATTCATCGCTTTCGCCATTTCTTCCCCTTTAGATTGGTTAGATAACGGTAAGCCTTGAAATGCATCGCCCGCATCGACAAGTAAATCCGGATTTTGTTGTTCCTTTAACGTCTTCAACTTCGCCATACCAAGCACGCGGTCTTTCTCTTCCACCATGCGACCGTGAATATCATTCGTATGTAAAATCGTATGTGTCGTTGCCGCCGTTTCATGACTTGCACGATCAATTGATGTCGCTTCTGGTTGTGCTTTTTTAGCCGACAATCTTAACATCATTGGTGTGTCTTTTTTCGCTTGAGCAACATTTTCTGCTGACGTTGGTGCGATTGATTCAATGGTGTCATCTTCAGTCGTAGCTACCGTTGCAGTAGCTGGCCCTTCTTGTTTTAGACCTGTTACACTTTCCGATGGCTGTTGTGCTGTTTCTTCTGTAGTAGCTAGCTGTTGTGATGTCACATCCGGTTGACTCGTATGCGTTGCAGTCGTTTCAGCATCTGCTTCCACTTGAGTCTCCGGAGCTGCTTGTTGTGATGTTTGTTCGGCTGCATCACTTGAAACGTGATTGAAGATCAACACAGCGATGACCAACACCATCAACAGCATCATACTTTTGAGCCCTGTCCCTTTCATATAAAACCTCCTTATTGTCATTACAATTTTATCCTAGCACAAAGCCTCGACCAATTGTTTAAAATTTTTGTTAATTTGGCCATAAATATAGAACTCGCTCATCCATTACCAAAAACGATATATATTGCGTATTTTGTTTAACTTGCCCTATTCTTAAGATTTATGTTTTTGATTGCCCTCATGGCCTCGCGTTCCGAGGGGCTGTCCCTTCGACTAACTCACGCTTGATTAAACTGTTACATTTGTTGAGGCGTTAGTGGATTTTGGGAGCCGTACAGAAATCTCATGTGTAACAAAGATTTCGTCGTATTGCCCCCGCAAGGCTGACTAGACTTCTCAAAAGCGAACGCATTGAGAAGTCAGACAGCTACTGCGATAAATAGTACCCACTATATAAATATCAGAAATCATATTTAAGTCTTTGATTCATCCCCTCAGGAGTCTCAGCCCTCTAGGCAATCTTACACCCAATGCAGTCACTTAGGGCAAGTTGATGAAATAAAGACAATCTATTGCATCCAATTCAGTTTTATATTTCGACGATGTGAGCATGATTTATGGATATAAATCCATAAAAATAAACAGAACTGGGAAAACTTAATGACCCAGTTCTGTTTATTTTAAATGATGTTAAACTTTGATAATCCCGCTTCTGAGCTTATTTTTCTAAGCAATCATCCCTACTCTCACATTGCGATTTCATTTCCAAACAAAGGAGTCGAGTATGCCCATACGCCGAGACTTATCCTAACAATATTCAGAGGTACACATTTTGATTGCGTCCTGAACGAGACGCTTGAGGGATCAGACGCAGCCGAAAATCCAATTCGCCTTCTATCAAATGGACACTTCTATCAAGCCGAATTTAGTTGAGGCAAGTCCCCTAAGAACGCGAGTTCAAAGGACGCAATCAGCTAAATATTCAAGCCCTCACTTTTGGTTTATGACAAAGCAATCTCACGTGTCAACGCCATTTCGTCCACCCAACGCGCTATTGTCTTTGCTTGTGTCGGATGCAAATCGCTATAATCACGATCGTCAATCAAAACTGCATGCCCTGCTTCTGCCCATTCATATGCCGCTTCAATCGCACGCTGTCTCTCACCTTTAATCAACACCGTGTCAAAATCAGCACCTGGCTTCAATACCGCTTCATCTAACGCTCTTACAACTTGACCTACAATCGTAATGCCAGGTCCCAAACGTTCAGGCAGTGCTGCAATTCGGTCCACAATCGTCGTCACTGTGCCACTGACCACATGTTGATCCGAACGTGTCGCATTAAAAATGATCGCAACTGGAAAATCGATTCCAATTTGTTGTTGAATCGTACGCATGAGTTCAGGTAATCGTTTAATCCCCATATAAATCGCGAGTGTGCCGTCATTTGCGAGTGTCGTCAAATCAATATCATTTTCTTCATTATTTTTAAAATGCCCTGTTGTAAACGTAATATGTGTGGAAACGCCGCGTTCTGTTAATCCACGGCCCAACTGACTCATCGCGGCACTTGCTGCAGTCACACCAGGTACGATTTCAAATGGGATTTGGTGTGCACGTAACGTATCGACCTCTTCTGTGACACGTCCAAATATTGCAGGGTCGCCCCCTTTCAAGCGAACGACCACTTGTGCCGCTTGCGCCTTTTCCACTAACAATGCATTAATGCGCGCTTGCTTCGTTGTACGTGTGTAAGGTGTTTTGCCAACATGAATCCACTCTGCATCTGGGCGTGATAATTGTAATAAAAAGGGATTCACGAGTTGATCATACAAAATGACATCTGCTTTTTGAATACAACGCTCAGCTTTTTTCGTCAACAAACATGGATCGCCGGGACCTGCACCGACTAAGTACACTTTTGTCGCTGCTTGCGTTAAGGGAGACATATATAAATATCTCCATCCACGACTTCAACAGGATATGTCGCGACACAACCTTCATCAGGCTCTTGTACTTCACCCGTGTTTAAATCAATCTTTTGGTCGTGCAGTGGACAAAATACATAATGCTCGCTCACTGTGCCTTCAGATAAAGGACCTTGTTGATGCGGACACACGTTATGAATCGCTTTAATGTCACCATCTTCTGTTAAAAACAATGCGACAGGCGTCTCACCGACATAGACTTTTTTACCGATTAATGGTTCTAAATCTGTTAACTTCGCCACTTTTACTTTTTGTTGTAACATCGCCTTACACCTTCTCAACTTCAAATATTTTTTGCTTGCGTTCATTTTCCACAATGTCATGCCATGGTTCTTGATCGACGGCAGCTTTCGCAATCATAATACGGTCATATAATGCTTGTTGTTTTTCTGGATCAAGGACCACCGCTTTAACTTGGTCAAATCCTATACGTCTCAACCATGGGGCTGTACGTTCTGCATAGTTTGCTGTTTCACGATAATATTGCATGTACGCACCGCATAATTTAATCACATCATCTTCTGTTGGTACTGTCGTTAAATGTTCAGCTACTTCAACAGTTGTACCACCATTTCCACCGACGTATATTTGGAATCCATTTTCTACACCGATGACACCGAAATCTTTTACACCAGATTCGACACAGCTACGCGGACAACCTGATACACCCATTTTAAATTTATGTGGCGTATCAATATATTCAAATGTCGCTTCCAAACGAATACCTAGGCGTGTTGTATATTGCGTACCAAAACGACAAAATTCTTTACCTACACAGCTTTTCACTGAACGTGTTTTCTTCGCATATGCTGAAGCCGAACGCATACCGAGTGCTTCCCAAACTGCTGGCAAATCTTCTTTGTTCACCCCATACAAGCCGATACGTTGAGAACCCGTGACTTTCACTAATGGGACATCATATTGTTTCGCCACCTCACCGAGACGAATCAATTGCTCTGCATCTGTCACACCCCCACGCATTTGGGGAATAACTGAGAATGTACCGTCTTTTTGAATGTTGGCATGGTAGCGTTCATTCGCAAAACGTGATGCTTTTTCATCTTCGTGTTCAGTTGGGTACACCATATTTAAATAGTAGTTCAAGGCAGGACGACATTTTGGACAACCGCCTTTGTTTTTGAAATCTAACACATGACGAACTTCTTTTGATGTTTTGAGCCCTTTTGCGCGAATTTGTGTCACGATTTGGTCGCGTGACAAGTCTGTACATGTACAAATACCAGTCGGTGCGTTTGCGACAAAGTCATCACCTAATGTATGTTCAAGCAACTCTGCAATTTGGCCTTTACATTTACCACAAGAGTTCCCTGCTTTTGTGACACGTGTCACGTCTGCAACTGATGTTAAATCATGTTCTTGAATGGCACTCACAATTGTACCCTTTGAGACACCGTTACAACCACAAATCGTTTCATCATCGTCCATTTCTGCAACGTTCATCGCATCGACTTCTCCTGCTTTATGCAAGATTGACACAAGCGTATAATCATCAATCGTTTCGCCTTTTTTCATCATATTGTAGAAACGGTTACCCTCTTCTGTATCCCCATAAAGCACCGCGCCGACAATCGCATGATCTTGAACGAATACCTTTTTATAAATGTTGTCAATACCGTTAAACATTTCAATGCCACGGATATCGTCATTTTCAGTAATGCGACCCGCACTGAACAAGTCACAACCTGACACTTTTAATGATGTAAATGTTGTCGAACCTTGATACCCTTCAGTTGGACGTCCTGTAATATGGTCTGCCAACACTTTGCCTTGTTCGTATAAAGGCGCAACAAGACCATATACTTTTGAGCGATGTTCCGCACATTCACCGACCGCATAGATTTTCGGATCACTCGTTTGCATAAAGTCGTCCACGATAATACCACGACCGATGTCTAACCCTGCTGCACGTGCTTCTTTCGTAACAGGACGGATACCGACAGCCATGACCACCATATCTGCATCAAGTACACGACCATCCGATAAACGAATCCCTTCGACTTGTTTATCACCAATAATCTCTTGTGTATTCGCTTGAAGTTCAAAACGTAATCCTTGTTTCTCTAGATCCTTTTTCAACAATTCTCCTGCACGACGGTCTAATTGTACTTCCATCAACCATTCCGCTAAATGTACGACCGTCACGTCCATACCTTGTTCGACTAAGCCTCGTGCACATTCTAGCCCTAACAAGCCCCCACCGATGACAATTGCTTTCTTTTTCGTTTTCGCAACTTCTAACATTTTTTCAGTATCATCAATCGTTCTGAAACCGACCACTCCTTCTAAACGTGAGCCATCAATGGGTAAAATGAACGCGTCAGAACCTGTTGCAATAATCATTTGATCATAATCAACGACTTGTCCTTGTTCTGTCTCAACTTGTTGTGCTTCACGATCAATTTTGACTACCTTATCTCCTGTAATGAGACGAATGTGACGCTCTTCATACCATTCGTATGGGTTCATAATCGTTTCTTCTACTGTCATTTTATTTTGTAAAATGTTCGATAACATAATTCGGTTATAGTTCGGATATGGTTCTTTACCGATAATCGTAATATCAAAACGGTCTGGGTCGCGGTCTAAAATTTCTTCAATCGTACGTACCCCCGCCATACCGTTGCCGACCATTAATAATTTCGTTTTACTCATCATTATCCTCCTCAAGCGTCGCCAAAAACGCCTTTATTTTCGCCGCATAAGCTTTTGTATGTTGAATTGACTGCCCCTCTGAACTGATACTGATCTTCATGCCTTGATGTTCAATATCCAGACTGTTATAAAAATCCGATTGTGTACGATCTCCTGTATGATTCACCCATTGCGTCGACGCTGCATCATCACGGACTTGTTGATTCACTACTGCGTCATCAGTCGCAATGATGATGAGATCAGCACCATTCAGATCGCCGCGTTCATACCGTTTTTGAATCAGCTGAATATGGGTCCCCCACGTTTCATTCAAAAAGGCATCATTAAAAGTAGGACTCACCACTTTGATTTGCATCGCCTCATCTTTTAATTTTGTGAATTTTCGCCACGCAATGTTTCCACCACCGACGATGACGACTGATTTATGTGTTAGATTTAGCTGGATAGGATACATGGTGTCATGCCTCCGCATGCTTCAAGTCGATTTAAAATCACTTCTTTTAATACCGGGTGAAAATTAATTGCTGTCGTAAAAGTGACGTCACACGGTAAATCGAGTGCGCCTATACGTTGCTTTGTACGCTGCACTAAATAGCCATCATAAAAGAAATACGGAATAATCAGTAGTTTCGGCCATTGTTGGGCAAGTTCAGCTAAGATTTTTTCATAATTTAACTTCCCGTAGACCATACACGGATAGCATGGTCGTGTCGCTGTTGAGAGTTGGTTCGCAATGGTTTCTAATGCGATGTCAGGTTCATTAAAACGTGCACTGCCATGCGCTAACACGACAACAGCTGTATCTTTCACCATCTCATCTAGGTAACGTGCGATTTGCGATGCCACCCAATTTTTCATTTTTGGATGTGTACCGAGTGGTTGTGCCAAATAAAATGTCGTTTGAGGATACAGTTGACGCCAACCTTCTAAACTATCGGCAATATCTTCATAATAGTGTGATGCCGAAAAGAGTAACAATGGCACTAAATAAAGTTCTGTCACGCCTTGAGTCACTTGGTCTTCAATCACTGTTGGCAAACTCGCCGTCTCACTTTCCAAAAATGCCATCGCGTAATCCATCTGTTCCGCTTCAAATAACTGTGCAACAAATTGTGTCAATGTTTCGTTCAGTTGTCCTTTTCTCATCCCATGGACAACAAAAATTACTTTACGCAACACATCACCCCCTACAGTTGTATTGTAGACGAAAAACGAAATCTAATGTGATAAAATTCACATAAAAATAAAAAAATAGGGAATCCCCTCTCCTGTATCTTGAGGGAATTCCCTATCACTTATCAACATCGTCACCGCTGAATCTATCGGCACATGCTTTTCACTTTACAACTAATAAGATGATTCACCTTGCGCCCATGGTGGTGGCGCGAGTAAATCTTTATTATAACGTTCTGGAATTAAAACCTTTACCATCATTGCACCTTCATCGCCTGTTTCATCTTCAAATGAAAAGAACGTTTCATAACCACGACGTTCATACACATCTTTTAGCCAACTCATTTTGCGCGCTGAAGTCCCTAATACTACAGCAGGCGCTTTTAATGTATCACGTAAAATCGTTTCTTCCACATACGTCATCATTTGATTACCATAGCCTACACCGCCATAATCGGGGTCTGTCGCAAACCACCAAACAAACGGATATTTAGAAACTGGCTGACTCGGCTCCCATGGAAAACGTATCGACAAGGTTGAAACAATTTTCCCCTCTACTTCGAGCACATAAGCAGCATTGTTTTGAATATTGTCTTGAATCATTTCTAATGTCGCATTTACGGACGGCCAATCAATCCCGACCTCTCTTAAAGGTGTAAATGCGCGATGCATCAGTTTATGCAGGGCCTCTGCATCGTCTAAAGTAGCCATTCTAATGTTAACTTGAGACATAGTGTCGCCTCCCTTTACATTCATATGTAGTTAGATTATCAAATTTTATATCGTATAGAAATTAATACACTTTGCTCACTTTGTTCGATATGGATAGAGGTACCGTTCGATGCTGCGCTTATTATTTTGTTTAAACATATTGATCACATGTATGGTACATATTCATATCAAAAAAGAGCTGAGGTTTAATGATGGCCCCAACTCTTTTATTGCTATTTTCTATTTATTTTTGTTCAATGCGACGTGAGCCGTTGAAATATGCAAACAACAGACCGACAAATATGCCCCCACCGATATAGTTACCGATAAATGCGAAGACGATATTTTTCAGAACACCTAACCAAGAAGTTGCATCAAAATTATAAAAGATCATCCCTACGAATAAGCCTGCATTATAAACGACGTGTTCATAACCCATAAACACGAAAATAATGACACCAATCGCAATGAAAAACGTTTTTGACAAGCCTTCTTTATATTGCATAGAGACATAAATCCCAATATTGATAAAGAAATTCGCGAAGATGGCTTTGACTAATATCGCTTGCCATGTCGATTCAACTGTTTTGGCGTCGACTGTTGACGTTAATGCCGCAATCATTTCAGGTGTCATCACTTTAGTGAAATACATCAATATAAAGAGTACAAATGCACCTAAAATATTACCGATAAAACAAATAGTAAATAACCACATCGTTTTGCCAAATGATACCGTACGATAGTAAAGACCCACTGTCATATACATAAAGTTACTCGTCAATAGTTCAGCTTGTGTTAAGACGATAAACACTAAGGCAATACTGAACGCTGCCGCTCCCATTAAATTTACAACACCAGGGAGCGCCCCAGCCATTTGCGTCTTCATTGCGAGCATAAACACTGTGACAATCGTGAGTAAAAACCCTGACAGCATCGATTTAAGTATGTAACGTGGCATCGCTTTATCCAGCATCACTTCTTTCATCGCAACGGAATGGATAATGCTTTGTACCGTTTCTCGTGATGTATACGTATCCGAAACTGTTTTTGTCGGTTTTTGAATCCCCATAGTTCAACCTCCAATTTAATATTCAACCTTGTTGATGATTCATACAATGTCACTTACATTTTACATGAATCTCACTGCAATTGTCATAAAGTTTGTGAAAATAAATACAAATTCTTTGTCATTTTAAATCATTTTTATTTACACCCCGACGGCATGAAATAAAAACAGCCAAGTGAAGTGTTATCCC
The DNA here is from genome assembly GCF_001792775.2 of Staphylococcus pseudintermedius. GTDB lineage: Bacteria > Bacillota > Bacilli > Staphylococcales > Staphylococcaceae > Staphylococcus > Staphylococcus pseudintermedius. The sequence goes on along the minus strand of NZ_MLGE02000006.1, from coordinate 144,822 downwards.
ATACTTGGCTGCTCTCATGTGTTGCTTCTTATAGTAAGCCTAACCATTTCCAATACGTCATACTCATAATGACAACGAGAATGTAACCGACGATCGTAATCGGAATCCCCGCTTTTAAGAAGTCTTTAACAGTAAATGTTTCTGTACCATAAGCGAGCATACTTTGCGGTGAACTCACCGGCAGTAAGAATCCAAAACTGATGACGAATTGTTGAATTAATACGAAACCAATGGCGTTGTCACCTAGGCTTAATGTGGATGTTAATGAAATAAAGACTGGAATTAATGCAGATGCTAAACTTGTCGCACTTGCAAATCCTAAATGAATTAAAATGTTAAACAGTGAAATTAATGCAATCGTTGCTACAATCGGCATACCTTTCAAACCCATTAAACCGAATGTTTGGTCACTTAACCATTGTGCTGCTGTCGTTTTTAATAAGACGTTACCTAACGAAATACCGACACCGAATACAATGATAGTGCCCCATGGAATACGGCTTTCGACTTCTTTCCAATTCATGACACCAATTTTGGGCGTTAACATAATCGCCAATGCAATTAATGTGATAGATGAAGAATCGATTGGGTGTAACACTTTTTCAGTTGACCAAGACACGAGTAATAATAATGAGATGATAATTAAGCGCCATTCTGTTGGTTTAACTGGACCAAGTTCTGCCAGTTGTTGTTTAACGAGCTCCGTACCACCTTCAATGGCATCTTGTTCAGGTGGAATGACTTTTAACATAACAAAATAAAGCACGATAGACATGATGATTGACCAAGGTGCGGCATATAAGAACCATTCGCCCCATGAAACGTCATGACCGAGTTGATCATTAATAAAGTTAATTGCTACGATATTTTGAGCAGCAGCGGTTTTAATCCCGATATTCCAAATCGATACCGCTTGTACAGCTGTAATGATGAGTAACGCAGCTAATTTACTATTTTTCGTTGCCCCAAACGCCGCAATCATACCTAATAAAATCGGTACAACAGCGCCAGCACGTGCTGTAGCGGACGGTACGAAAAACGCTAAAATAATAGAAACAAGAATCGCCCCGATAACGATATTTTTCGTTTTATTACCGACAAACGATAATACTAATAGTGCCAAACGTTTATGTAAGTTTGTCACTTGCATCGCGGTTGCTAAGAACAATGCTGCAGCAACTAACGCGACGGCACTCGTTGAAAAACCACTAAAGGCTAACTTCAATGCATTTCCTGTACCGAATAAGTCGTCACCTTTTAACACCGCACCGCCACTTTGAGGATTGCCTAATGCTTGTGTTAAATTTTGAACTGGACTAAATCCGAGTAAGAGTATGATGAGACCGACAATAATTGTTGCAGATACCGGATAAGTCACCGCTTCAGTTACCCATAAAATGACTGCAAATGCCAAAATTGCTAATGCTGCTTTCCCCATTAACGGTAAACTTGCAGGTGTTGGCATCAATAACACCACAATTAATGCAACAAAGCTTAAAATAAACCATAACGGCTTAAATGTTGCCCCTTCTTTTTTCTTTGAAGCTGAAGTAGTTGCCATTTTTGGCTCCCCCTTTTGTGAATTTCTTTACTTATATTGTATCAAGAAAGCGCTTCAAAAAGATACCTATGTTCAAATTTTCACAAAAAATTAATAACTATTGATTCAGTTGTATTTTCTGTTCCCCGACATGAAGCCATTGACGTTTAATCATAAAACGATAAATGACAAATGTGACGAATGCAGGTAGGACAAAGTGAAACATCATAATGAGTAGCCACGTATTCAAACTCGCGCCCATCGTATTGATCGTCATAATTTGACCGACTAAGCCACTCGTTCCCATGCCTGCCCCTGCTGCATTGTTCGTCATTGGGAAGAGAACCGTCATGATTGGCGCGATAATAGCACTCGCTAATGTAGGTGGCACGATAATGAGTGGTTTTAACAATATATTCGGCACTTGTAACATACTTGTCCCGAGACCAATTGAAATGATGCCACTCACGCCATTTTCTTTATAACTCGTCACTGCAAAACCAATCATTTGACAAGCACAACCGATCGTCGCTGCACCGGCTGCTAATCCTGATAAATCTAACATTAATGCCAGTGCTGCACTGGAAATCGGTGCCGTTAAACATAAACCAAAGATGACTGCTACAAGAATACCCATCACAAAAGGTTGTTGATCCGTAGAAATCATTATCACTTTTCCGATTTCTAACATGAGTTGACTTAACACCGGACCTAAAAATTTGGCCACTAAACCACCTATCATTAATGTCAGTAGAGGTGTGACAATGATATCAATTTTCGTCTTGGCTGCATAAAGCTGACTTAATTCCACAGCGATAAGTACTGCAAAAAACGCCCCTACTGCACCACCTGAAAACGTCTCATAACCGAGCATACCAACAATGACTGCAGCAAAAATCACGAGCGGTTTCCCTTTCAAACCATATGCAATCGCCGCCCCAATCGCTGCCCCTGTTAAACTTTGTGCAACTTTTCCAACTTCAACTAAAAATTCTAAGTGAAGGCTTGGGAATAACGTTTGCTTACCAATCGTTTGCATAATTAATCCGATAATGAGTGAACTGAAAAGCCCAAGTGTCATATAACTGAGACCATCGATGAACCAACGATAGAGTAATTTTTTCACTGAGTTGAACACTTCCAATCTTTGTTATTTTGTTTTTATAAATTTCATATTAACATAACATTTGGGATATTTTGCAAACTAGGTTTAAAGCCAAAGCATTACAGGAAAAAGTTTATATTGAGTATGATAAAGTGAAAGCTGATAGTTGGGATAGACGTAATATGCGTGTTGAATTTAATCCTAACAAATTAACGAAATATGAACTTTTTTGGCTGAAACGTAATATTATTGACTACATGGACGATGTTAGGTTTACACGGATAGATTTAGCTTTTGATTTTAAACATGATTTGAGTGATTACTATGCGATGTCTGATAAAGCATTAAAGAAAACTGTGTTTTATGGACGTAATGGTAGCATGGAAACTAAGTATTTTGGTGTTCGTGATAGTGATAGATTTATTCGAATTTACAATAAAAAACAAGAACGTAAAGATAATGCAGATATTGAAATTCATTCAGAACACTTGTGGCGTGTTGAAATTGAACTCAAACGAAACATGGTTGATTATTGGAACGACTGTTTCAATGACTTGCACATCTTACAACCAAATTGGACCCTGTTAAAAAAGGGAAACGAACAAGCAATGGTTTATATGTTAATTCATGAAGAGGGCAAATGGGGAGAGTTAAATAAACGAACTAAATATAAATACAAGAAATTAATTAAAGAAATATCTCCGATTGATTTAACTGATTTGATGAAAATGACTTTGAAAGAAAACGAAAAACAATTACAAAAGCAGATTGATTTTTGGCTTTCTGATTTTCAGTTTTAAGTGAATTTAATTTTATACTGTGAACAAAAAAGCAAACAGATTATAAGTTTTACGCTATTAAGGCCATAGTATTAAAGGCATAGTTTTTTGCTATGCTTACGGTGAAAATAGGTTTGTTATATGAGTAGAGAGAAGGAGATGATTACATGTTATACGATGTATTTAATGGTAATGCATCAGCACAACAAATTGCTAGTCAAATTGGAGGAGATTTAGTAAAAAGATTTGCCCCAAATACTGATGTTGGAGGTTTAATCAACTCATTAACTATTAAAATTAATGCTACTGATGGATTTGCTTGGACAGATCTTGCAGGTGTTATTTCTGATATTGCTGGATTTATTGCAAGTTACATACCTCAAGCTAAAGTAGTTACAATAGCAACTGCACTTTGGGATTATTCTTCATTACTTTAAAAGTGATATTTAAACTGTTCATTTTGATAAAGTGTGATTTTAATCTGTTGTTAAAATCATACTTTGTCTTTAATTCATTAAAATAAAAAAGTGGGGATTCTATTGGCAATGTTTCGTGAAACCTTTGTATGGGTCATACTTTTACTTTTCAATTTAATAAATACGATTTTATTATTATCGGGAAAAAAATTACTATTTAGCGTTCCTCTATGGGTTACTTGGTCTCTATGGGGTGTTATTACATTTATAATTATTGGATTAGTTGTTTTTAGAAAAGTGATGCAAAATAAATATTCTTCTTTAAATACGAGTGCAAGATCATCAATTCAATTAGATAAAAATGAATTTTTCTTTCAAAGTCCTGTATATACTGTAGATAAACAAACAATTCCTATATATGGTGAGTATAATATGACATATACCACATTCTTTTTTAATAACTTTCATAAATTAATAAGTATCTTTGGTTTCCAACCAATTTATAGTACTTTTTTAAATTCTGAAAATGTTAGTGTAAAAGTAATACCTAAAAAAGTATTAACGATGAGGCCTAAATATAATGTTTACATGAATGATAAACAAATTGGTACTTTTGAAATGAAAAAATTTTTGGATAGTGGAGGAAAACAACAACTTCCATACCAGTTGAATTATGGTTCGGAACAATTTTTGATGAAAAATTCATATCTTAGTAAAAAAACAACAATTTTAAACAATCGTAATGAAGAATTATTAATCGCTAATAGAAGTTTATTTGACTTTTCAAAAAATCGAACAACTAATAAACGAGGAGAACAGCACCATTTAAAATTAATTTGTGAAAGTGTAAAAAAAGAAATATTAATAGCTATATATATACAAGCTATAATAAATAAACAGACTCAACCAAATTCTTAAAGGAGTTATTTATATGAAAAAAATGTGGTTAAGTATTTTACTATCTATATTGATACCAGGATTAGGGCACATATATATTAAAGATTTGAAACCAGGAATCTCTTTCTTAATTTTATCCTTTATACTTTCAGCATGTATACAATTAGTACATTCATCTTTTACATTTCTTTACTTGATTTTATGGGTTTATGTAATGATAAATGTCATTAAAAAAACAAATAAATATAACCAAGGATACCAATAATTATTGAGTGGCTAGCGTTTAGCCACTCAATTTTTGTGTGAGCAATGAGACATAATCCCAACAAGGACGGTGATTTTCTTGTAAGAGCATAAGAGGAATATGTACCCATTTTATAATGGGTAATCTGGCAAAGCCAGATATTTCAAGGGTTTCAGACATTTTGCTAATGGGGGTCACAAAAATCAATTTGTCACAAAAGTGTGACAGCTATTTTTGACGATTTTTGATTTTATTTTTTTGCTGGAGCGATTAAAAAAATATATTTATTTAGCTTACATTTGCGTTCTAAGCGACGAAAATAATTATACGGGTATAAAAAAGTATATATTTTTTAAGTTTGCTCTATAAACCCCCTTAAAATGCAAAATAAGGCTATTGGATTATAACGCGCAAATTTTGATTTTAGCACGATACCATTTTTGGTATGTAAGTGCGCCCTTGAACAATAAAAAAGGCTTAATTAAACTAAAGTTTAACTAAGATAGTCACGTGTTTTATTATGTTTAAAAATCCGTATTATTTCAGATGTTTAGAATTAAGTTATTGAATATGGTGTGAATAAAAGTAAGGGGTAATCATTATTTAATCATTGCATGATTAATTTTTCATTCAAGGGATAGTTACATACATAATTTAAGCACGCATTTATGCCGAGAAAATTTATTGAAGTTGAGAAGAACCCTTAACTAAACTTGTAGACGAATGTCGGCATAGCGTGAGCTATTAAGCCGACCATTCGACAAGTTTTGGGATTGTTAAGGGTTCCGAGGCTCAACGTCAATAAATCAATTGGAATAAAGCCACAAATATTTTTGATTATGAAACGGGTTTTGGTACACATTGATTTTTCAAGCAGTTAGACCAAGTTATGTAAGAGTGATATATTATAAACAAAATAAAAAGAGAGTCGTTCCACTCCCTCGCCAAAGTTTGTGAAAACGACTCACCCAAAAAAAGATACAAAAAATATCGATGTTTTGTTTTTATTTTGTATATCTTGATGTTATACGAATTCATATAAATCTTCAAGATATAAAATTGGGTGAGCAGGGTGGAACGACTTCTTGAAAAGGAGTTGTTTTTTATGTCTGGAAATATTCAAGAAAATCATTCAAAACAAGGCACATCGACAGAGGTTATAAATTACGCCACAACCGGATACTCTAATAGCCGGTTAGGAGTACATTCTGTGCACCCACTTATTCAAAGTTTAAGTTTAGATGCTCTAACAATTGTTGGAAACCTTAATAAAAATAGCGCTGAAAAGCTTTCGAAGTTTATGAGTGTTGAACCTCAAATTAGACTTTGGAATATTTTTGATTTGAATTTGCATTTGGACAGATAGCATTTAAAAATCCAGTTCATTTTCAAGATTTAGGACGTAAAAAGAAGCCTGAGACTTCAACATCTCAGACCCCTTTATCAAAATTAATAGAAAAAGACCCTCATTGATAATCATTATAAATTCTACAATTGCCTTTATGGGCTTGCTTTCCTAGGGGCTGACCCTTCAACTAACCAACGCTTTGATTTCAACTTTAGTTTGGTAGAGGATGCGTTGGTAGATTTTGGGAGCAGTACAGAAATCTCATGTGCAACAAAGATTTCGTCGTATTGCCCCCGCAAGGCTGACTAGACTTCTCAAAAGCATGCGCCTTGAGAAGTCAGACAGCTACTGCGATATACAATAACCACTGTTAAAGTTAAATGACGTTATTTTGCTTTTTACATAATCCCTCAGGAGTCTCGCCCATTTGAGCAATTGAATTTCAAAGATAGTGAATCAATGAGACCTAACTTACGAATGATAACATGACAAGTATTAAAATTCTCAAGTTCCTTATGTTGATATGCATTGTATATTTCAATATTATATCTTTCATTAATGGTAGGAAGGGGGTAAGAACTTAAACTTCACCCTCTCTTATTATTCAATACATATTAATATAAACCTTTTGTTTCATTGCTAATATCAATATAAATGTTTTTAACTTGTTGATAGTTTTCGATAGCTGCTTTATACGTTTCACGACCGATACCTGATTTTTTGTAACCGCCAAATGGTGCACCTTCAGGAACTTGATTGTACGTATTTACCCATACGCGACCTGTGCGCACATTTTTCGCAACATTTAATGCACGATTGATATTAGTTGAGAAGACACCGCCCGCTAAGCCGTAATCAGAATTATTAGCAACATCAATGGCTTCTTCGTCATCTTTAACTTTAATCACTACTAACACAGGGCCAAAAATTTCTTCTTGCGCTAATTTATCGTCCGCATCGTCCACTTCGATAATTGTTGGCTCAAAGAAGTAACCTTTGTCTAAACCGTTATCTGTAATACGGTGACCACCTACAAGAATTTTTGCGCCGTCAGATTCGTTTGCATAGTCAATATAACTTTGAATTTTATCGATTTGTGCTTGACCTGTTTGAGAACCCATTTGCGTTTCCATATCTAACGGATCGCCCACTTTCACTTTTTTAAACGCGTCAACCAAGCGTGGAATGAATTCATCATACACATTTTCATGGACGATTAATCGAGAGCCTGCACTACATACTTCACCTTGATTGAATAAAATACCTAATTGGGAACCTTCTAAAGCTAAATCTAGATTCGCATCATCTAAAATAATATTGGCACTTTTACCACCAAGTTCTAACGTTGCAGGCACAAGACGTTTTGCACCTGCTTCAGCTACTTGATAACCGACAGCAGTTGAACCCGTAAATGATAATTTATCGACACCTTTATGGTTAAAGATGGCATTCCCTGACTCAGAACCTTTACCTGTCACAATGTTTACCACACCTGCTGGTAACACTTCTTGGAAAATTTTCGCCAATTCAATCAAACTTAATGGCGTTGATGACGAAGGTTGAATGACAACTGTATTCCCTGCAGCAAGGGCAGGTGCTAATTTCCATGAAGACAGTAACATCGGGAAGTTCCAAGCGACCACTGCACCCACAACGCCGATTGGTTCATGTTGAATGATACTCATAATGTGATCTTCCATATTGTTGAGCGTACCTTCATCAGTATCTAACACACTACCGAAATATTGATAATGTTTCGCTGTATAAGGTATATCGATACTGCTTGATTCACGGATCGCTTTCCCCGCATTTAAAGTTTCTACATATGCAAAATGCTCTTTTTTCTCCATAATTTTGTCATGGACTTGACGTAACATATTCGCACGTTCTGCTTTCGAACGACGACTCCAATCCGGGAAAGCTTTCGTTGCTGCTTCTACTGCTTTATCTACATCTTTTTCACTTGCTTTAGCGACTTGTGACAATTTTTCACCGTTTGCCGGATTATATACATCTAAATATTCCCCTGATTCTGCTGGAACAAATTCACCGTTAATAAATAAGTTATACTGCGCATCAATATAATCTCTCACATTTACACTCATGTATATTGCCTCCTTATATTTCGACACCATTTTAAATATTCGGATAAAACAAGCATTGCAACATTCTTATTCATTGCATTTAATGATGTCGTATTCAATATAACTCTAACTGTATTGTAAAGCGCTCTCATAAAAAGGTAAAGTACTTTGACTTATATAGAAAAAAGTATCTTCAGCTTCGTATTTACCCCTTTAAAAACGCAAAAAAACAAGCCTTCAATGGAGAAGACTTGTCTACTGGGGAAAAAGAAGTTAGCCTTTACGGCTCATACTTCCAAACGTTATTGTCATGAGACTAATGGAAGACTCATGTTAGAAAATGACTGACACCTTAGTTTAGTAAAATATGGTTGATTCAACTAAACAACCTTAAAAAAGGCTTTAAGAAACTTCATCAATATAAGCTATATGTTGAAGCATCTAATTGGAGTATAAACGATAATGTTTCAGTTGTAAATAGGAAATTTTACGATTTATATTGTATCGTGCTTAAGTCTGAGATAATGTCCCTCCTAACGTACGATGTGCAGGGACCATTTTAGCGATACAATGAATTCAGAACAGTTCAGACATCACGTTGAGTGAATGACTGTTCGACTTCATCCCAGATAGACATACTTGAAACCCCAATAGACAAATGCTAAATCAAGTATATCCTAAACCTCCTTTTAAGATAATAAAACTAAAGTTGAGCAAAGTCGATGTGTGCCCCGCGCATCGGCTTTATTTTTGTTTTAAGTGCGCCGTGTCGTTTTATCCGTGCTATGAACAAAAGATATTTATGTACTTTCATGTATTTGAATCACTTGTAAGGCGTGCTTTAATTCTGTAGCAAGATCATCCGTTCTCCATTCTCGAGGATACCCGAGACACGGACAAAGAAAAGTCGTGTTGTCATCTACTAATCGCTTCCTAAAATGCACATGCCCCATCACGCTATATGGAATATTAAAATGCTGATACAACGGTTTAAAGTCGCTTGTTCCTAAAAAGCCGTTAAAGAAGTCAAAAATACGGTGTGGCATAGGGACAGTAAACTTAGGGTGGGTCACGACATGTGTCACTAAAATGACTTGACGATCAGCATAAGACACCAAATCTTGCCCCACTTCCGCGGCAAAACATTGTGAAAGTTGTGGATCAGACACGCCAAAAGCGGTATACACTTTATCTTGCCAGGTCGCACCATAATGCTTCCCTTTTGCTAACTTGTCATACGTAAAGCGATCAGCAGCAAAACTATAATCATACCAGCCCATATGTCCAGCAATCACATAATTGTCGACTTCCACAGGCGTCCCCATCAAACATTGCGGGTGGTCTTGATACAATCGCAATATCTCTGCTGTCGTCAATTGTTCATCGGGTTGTCGCCATAAGTCATGATTCCCAGGTATAAAGTAAATCGGAATCGTCACTTCTGATGTCAATTGTGCGATAAACTCAAATGTCGTCGAATAATGGTTAGAAATATCACCCGCAATGATGAGCATATTTAATGCTTCTTGGTCAATGAGACGCACTACCGCTTCAAGATAATCTTCCATCGTTAACCGTTGATGTCGATCAAAATGCAAATCTGCTATCGTTCCTATTCTCATCAGTCGTCCTCCTATCTTCCTCATTATCTCAAAAGAAACAATTACCTGTGTAGTCGAATGCTTTACGCCATGAATTCAATATAGTCATCTACCTGGCTAAACATGCGTGTTTTTTTGAAAAGAATCATGCCACATCAGCCTTAAAGAGAATCAGACCGAGATGAGTAAACGACATATATCTCTTTTAAACACACAAAAGCACCAAACAACCAACGTTGCCTGATGCTTTATCATTCGAACTTTACAAAAAGCTCAATCATCTATTAAAGTCTCCTTAAATCCTCGCTTCTGCATCCCTTTATGCCGCAACATTTTTGGCATAGTCATATAAACGTTCTGCATCTTTTAAAGACACATCATCAAGCGTACGATAACCTGATCTCAAATCAGAGATCACACCTTGACTGACACCTGTGTGAATGTAAATATCGTAGCAGCTTTGGTTAGAACGGATTAATCTTAATATTGATTCTCTCATGTTTAACACATCCTTTAATGATTACTTCTTCCTTACTTTCATTATACCCCTTATTCGCAAAATTACCACGATTTTGTGATGCTTTTCACATAATCATCACAATTACAAATCAATACCTATTACTTCCGAAATTCAAAATTGAAACTATTCAAAAAATAACGATATAACTTCAATCCTCTTGTCCTTTAATCATCTTTATTATGCGCTTATACATATAACATTTCGCACAATTATTATTTTTCACTTTATCTATGTTTGAAAATTGATAAAATTTAAACTTTAAATATTTCACAAATACGCCATATTAGAAAAACTACTCAGATGCTTTAATATTTTAAAGTGAAATAGAACTAAAAATCGCTTTTATACCAGTAATTTTATATACACTATATTTTCACAATCTATATATATTTGTTTTCAAATAATTATTTTAACTCAATGAGGCATGTTTAACAATTATGTAAGGGCTTGCATAAGCGAAATGAAGCCCTTAGAATGATGGTTGTTTGGGATAGCTATCTAATTAAAAACATAAAAATAAAAGAGAGAAGGAACTCATATGGATTTTATTTTGGGAATCGGGACATTACTCGTTGTTTTACTTGCAATGACTTTATTCTTAAAATTTGCCCCGAATGGTAAAGTCAGTTTACAAGCTTTATCAGGCGCTGCCTGTGCTTCATTTTTACCGGAAGCATTCTTAAAATACGCAATCGGTGGCGTGTTTCACTCAGAATATTTTATTAAATTAGGGGAAGTTGCAGGAAGTTTAAGTGGTGTTGCAGTGGGCATTCTCACTTGTTTAAAGTTCGGTATTAATCCTGTATTCGCTGTGTTAACAGGACTCGTTCTATTTGATTTTAAACTCTTACCTGCTTTTATTGCGGCATATTTCGTTGCTTTCGGTATTAAAGCACTTGAAAAATATGTTCCTGAAGGATTAGACCTGATCGTGGTGATCTTATTATCTCCTGCCATTGCATATGGTATTGCATCTATCGTATCACCTAGTGTCACTGCCGTATTGAAACAAATCGGTACTGCCATCACAGCTGTAGGTGATAATAATCCGTACGCTCTTGCACTTGTTATCGGTGCGATTGTGCCCGTTGTAGGTATGACACCGTTAAGTTCAATGGTTTTCACAAGCTTATTAGGACTTACGGGTATTCCAATGGCGATTGGTGCGCTCGGTTGTATGGGTAGCTCATTTGTCAACTTTATGATGTTTAGAAAACTTAGAATCGGCAATGCAGGAAAAGCCTTTGCCGTTGCTGTCGAACCATTAACACAAATCGACACGATCGCAAAATATCCAATCCAGCTGTATGGTACAAATGCAGTGGTAGGAATGGTCAATGGCTTGTTTATCACATACATGGGTATCGTTGTGAATCAACCAGGCATGGCTACACCTATTGCCGGTCCGATTGTAGCGCTAGGCTTTAATGAAGTGGTGCCTACCGTGATTACAATTGTCGTTGTAGCAATCATTAGTATTATTATGAGCTTTTTCATTGGCACATTCATCAGTAAGAAACGACCAACGCTTGACATTCAAGTGCCTCATGTGAATCAACAAACAAATTAAGGAGCGGATGAATTATGGCACGTACAAAAGATTATCAAAGCGCTTTTGATATTATTGGTCCAGTGATGATGGGGCCATCAAGTTCACATACTGCAGGTGCAGTGAAAATTGGTCAGGCCGCTCGTGCTGTCCTTGGCGATACACCTGAGAAAATCGTTGTGAATTATTACGAATCTTTTGCAGAAACGCATAAAGGTCACGGCACGGATTTAGCGATTATCGGTGGCTTATTAGGTTTTAGTACATTCGATTCTCGCATTAAAACATCGACAAAAATTGCAAGAAGTGAAGGCATTGACTTTGAATTTATCGAAAAATCAGGTTCCAGTTTAGGTGAACACCCGAACTGTGCAGTCATCGAAATCGATCACGGTGATCGTCACGTCGAGTTGAATGGCATTTCAATTGGCGGTGGTGCATTCAAAGTGAAAAGTATTCACGTTAACCAAATGTGTATTCTGATGGCACACACACCCCCTATTCTTGTCATTGATGGGGAATGTAAAATTGCAGAAGTCAATCATTTAATTAACGATTTAATCGAGCATGAAGTCGACATCAATGAAGAGATTAAAACGATGACAAAAGGCCATTGTTTACTTGCCTTACATTTGAATAAACCAATTAAAAGCGAACTACTTGAATCAATCAAAGAAAAATATGCGTTTTTAAACTTTTCATATATAGATTAAATTGGAGGGACTCTCATGTTTGATACAATGAAAGAATTAATCGACTATGCGACTGAAAATAACACAACTTTTTCAGAAATTATGATTAAACATGAAATGGAAACACGTGGTATGACGCGCGAAGCAGTCATGGACATGATGCAACAAAACCTAGACACAATGCGTGAAGCAGTTCAAAAAGGTACGACAGGGGAAGGGGTTAAAAGTGTAACAGGTTATACCGGGCAGGACGCGATTAAAATCCACAAGTATAACCAACACAATAAAGCCCTTTCTGGATATGATATGATGTCAGCTGTTGAAGGAGCGGTTGCCACTAATGAAGTCAACGCAGCAATGGGCATTATTTGTGCGACACCGACTGCTGGTTCTTCAGGCACCATTCCAGGAATACTCTTTAAACTAGAGCAATCACATGACTTAACGAATGACCAAATGCTCGAATTTCTATTTTCAGCCTCGATATGCGGTATGGTGATTGCTAACAATGCTTCGGTCGCTGGTGCAACAGGAGGCTGTCAAGCAGAAGTGGGTTCAGCATCTGCAATGGCTGCCGCTGCTGCTGTACAAACATTCGGTGGTACACCAGAACAAGCTGGACATGCACTTGCAATTAGTATTAGCAACTTGCTTGGTTTAGTGTGTGACCCTGTCGCAGGGTTAGTAGAAATTCCTTGTGTGATGCGGAATGCAATTGGTTCCGGCAATGGATTGATTTCAGCAGATCTTGCACTTGCAGGTGTGGAAAGCCGTATTCCAGTAGATGAGGTGATTGAGGCTATGGATAAAGTGGGTCGTAACCTTCCTGCATCTTTACGTGAAACAGGTTTAGGGGGGCTCGCTGGTACGCCAACAGGTGAAGCGATTAAAGCAAAAATCTTTGGTGATTCCAAACGATCCGAAGTGTTCTCATAATATTAGGAAAAAAGCTCGAAGTGAGATGACAACTGTTGTCTTAACTTCGAGCTTTTTGATATGAATAGTCGATGATGTTGGTGAACGTTTCAAGTTGTTGTGTACACGACATTTCGGATTGGTACACTTGCATGATCCTTTTCTTAGTTTACACAATGAATTGCTACCTTGGACTCACGTTCCTAGGCGCCTCGCCTCAACTCAATTTGACTTGATTGAACTGTTCACTTGAAGGAAACCGAATTGAGTTGCAAGGCAAGCCCCTTGGAAAGCGAAGGCATGAGGGCAATAAAAATCACAAATCATAAGGAGGGCAAATCACACAAAATATTGCATCAATAGCATCAAAAATTTTTATGTCTCCTCAACCATTTTATGATTCAAGTTATTTACGAACTAAACGTTTCTTTACATTTTCATCTTCATGTTCTTTATTAACGATCCATTGACGGTCTTGATAACGTTTTTCTTGCCGCTTTTCTTGTAACTGAAAAACGACAAAATGATAAATAAAGAATATGATAAATGCGAGTGATAGAGATTGCATCAACAAATATTGCCATGTACCAGCAATCAGAAACGTTTCTGCAATGGTTGTTGAAATGACCATTGCAAAAAATAGTAGCATCAATTTTTTCAACATCGACCTCATCCCCTTTGTTCCTAACAGTAGCGTCCTGACTTTTAATACAAATTCATGTTCAGCACACTATTTCAACTAGAAACCATCATTTACTTTTTACAATTTTAGTTATTGCACAAAGTCTATCACATTTTTATCATTTTTGCTCGTTTTTTCATAATATTCTCAAATTCTTCTGGCGCATGTTCTCTATGGCGTCAACTTCTTACATTATCGAAAACATTTCCAATCATTTACAGTCAAATCTTTCCACCTACTGATGTACGTAAACTATTGTTTTTATTCCTGAATGTTATAGAAGTGAAATCCTGTCCATTTTACCTTTTTGATTTTGGATTAAGAGCATCTTTTAATCCCTCACCAATAAAGTTAATACATAAAATCGTCACTGTAATAATGAGTGCGGGAGGCATCCAAATCCATGGCTTACTTCTTAAAATGTCGCCTTCTTGCGCATCTGTTAACATATTTCCCCAAGTCGGCACACTTTTACTAATCCCAAATCCGAGGAAACTGAGTCCTGCTTCGGCAACGATTTGTACGGCAAATACGAGTGTCGCTTGTACAATAATCACACTTAAAATATTCGGTAATAAATGCTTAAATAAAATTTTATACACAGGCGTTCCGATTGATTGCGCGGCCAAGAAATATTCATTCTCTTTCTCTTGCATCACTTTACCGCGAACGATCCTTGCGACACCGACCCAAGATAATGCGATGAGCACCAAACCTAACACAATGGCTGAGCCGTATTGATTTTCGATTTTACCACTGAACGTTGCATTCAACACGACCGCAAAAGGAATAAATGGAAATAACATGACAAACTCTGTAAAACGCATGAGCACGGTATCCACCCAGCCACCGTAATAGCCAGAAATCATTCCAATCAATACGCCAATCGTCATAAGTCCAATAGAAGTAAAAAATCCGAATAGTAACGACACACGCCCTGCATACAACAAGCGGCTTAAAATATCTCGCCCTCCAGAATCTGTACCGAGCCAGTGTTCTGCTGACATCTCCCCCTTAATCAACACTAAATTTTGTAAGTTCGGATCATAAGGTGCAAGCAGTGGTGCTAAAAATGAAATTATGGCGATGAGACCAAGTACCACAGTCGCTATCATTGCCGGTTTGTTTTTAAGAAATTTCTTGCGCGCTATTGTGAGTGGTGATTTACTTTTTGCTTTTTTCAACTTATCCATCTGTATCCCCCCTAATTACTCTTAATTCTCGGATCGACTATGCTATACGTAATATCTGAAATTAAGTTAGCGAGTAATCCTAAAAATGAGAAAAATAGTAACAGTGCCATCATTAATGGATAATCTTTACCACTGATCGCATCAATGAGTAGCTTTCCGATACCTGGATATGAAAAAATCGTTTCTGTAATAACCGCACCACCAAATACAGACAATACATCTGCACCAAAAAATGTCACAATCGGAATAATCGAGTTTCTTAAAATATGTTTGTTATATACCATAGACTCTGATAAACCTTTTGCACGTGCGGTACGAATATAATCTTTACGCGCGTTTTCGATTATATCATTTCTTAAAAATTGAACATAACTCGCTGTTGATAATAAACCGAGCACTGTCCCAGGCAAAATCGTATGATAAATCTTACTTATATAATACGCCGCTGAACCAGGTTCGACACCGAGCGCAACGGAACCTGAAAACGGAAAGAGCCCAAGTTGAAACGCAAAAATATAAATAGCAAATACCCCTGCAACGAATGACGGGATGGCGAGCATCAAATAATTTAAGAATTGAATGCTGTAATCGTATAAACTATACGGCTTGCGCCCTGAGAGTATACCGAGCGGAAATGCAATGAGATATGTAATGACTAAACTTGTGACCCCTAACAAAATGGTATTCGGCATACGTTCTTTCACTAAATCTATCACTGGACGTTTATAGCGAATAGAATCGCCAAAATCTCCATGGAGGACACGTTCGCCCCATTTCATATATTGCACAGGGAGTGGGTCGTTTAAGCCTAAGCGTTCACGTTCTTGCTCGTAATATTTCGCGCCAGCTTTTGGATCCATATTGCCTGAAAATGCGTCACCGGGTTGTAATTTAGAAATGGTAAAGATGACGACTGACATTAAAATGAGCATCGGAATCATTAATAAAATACGTCTGATGATTAATGTTGTCATTGTGCGACACCCCCATTTTCTAACAACACACATGCTGCATAATGATTAGCACTCACTTCCACTGATGGCGGCTTCACTTCTGCACATCGCGCCTCAGCTACCGGACATCGCGTATGAAATGGACATCCAGAAGGCGGATCACTTGGCGACGGTAAATCACCTTCCAGTAAAATACGTTCCTTACGCTGACGTGGGTCAATTTCTGGGATTGCTGAAATGAGTGCTTTCGTATAGGGGTGACTCGGGTTTTCATAAATTGCTTCAGCAGGTCCTTGTTCCAAAATATGCCCTAAATACATCACACAAATATAGTCACTGACATGCTTAACGACACTTAAATCATGGGCGATAAACAAATAACTGAGTCCAAATTCTTCTTGTAACTCTGCCATAATATTGAGCACTTGAGACTGTACGGAAACGTCTAACGCACTGACTGGTTCATCGGCAATAATGAGTTTCGGTTTGAGCGCTAAGGCACGTGCAATACCAACACGTTGGCGTTGACCGCCTGAAAACTCATGTGCATACTTGTAATAATCCGCTTCGTTAAGTCCAACACGTTTCAAAAGGTCTTTCACTTCATCTTCAATGTCACGTTGCTTTTTATGATAATAATTACGAATCGGTTCACCGACAATATCGCCTACCATTTGCATCGGATTCAATGACGCATACGGATCTTGGAACACCATTTGAAAACCTTTACGGGCTTCTCTTAATGCACGTCCTCTTAATTTTGTGATGTCTTGCCCACAAAATTTAATCTCTCCTGAATGGGCTTGCTGTAACTGTAAAATCGTACGTCCAGCCGATGATTTCCCACAACCTGACTCACCTACTAATCCAACAGTTTGACCAGGTTCAATCACAAAAGAAATGCCGTCTACAGCTTTCACTTCGCCAATTTTACGTTGAAACACGCCACCTTTAATCGGATAATATTGTTTTAAATCATTCACTTCTAAAATGTAATCAGTCATGTTGCCCTACCCCCTTCAGTTGTGTTTCATTTTGATATAAATGACAAAACACGTGATGCGCATCTGCCACTTGAATGCCACTGACATCTTGCGTCTGACACATCGCCATCGCATGTGGACAGCGATTGACAAAACGACATCCTTGTTGAGGTAAATGAACTAAACTAGGTACAGAACCTTTGATCGTCTCAAGTGTCTCTTGTTGCACATCTAACCGTGGTATCGCCTTTAATAACAACTGTGTATAAGGATGTTTAGGATGTGTAAAAATCTCTTCTACAGGTGCGAGTTCTACAATTTTTCCCGCATACATGACTGCTACACGGTCGCATAGCTCTGAAATGACACCTAAATCATGTGAAATGAAAATGACACCCATTTGCGTTTCTGTTTGTATCCGTTTTAACAATGCTAAAATTTGTGCTTGAACCGTTACATCGAGTGCGGTTGTCGGTTCATCAGCAATAAGCAGATGTGGTGCACATGAAATCGCCATCGCAATCATTACCCGTTGACGCATCCCACCTGATAATTGATGCGGATATTCATCGACCACTTTATTCGCACGTGGAATCCCCACATCTTGGAGCAATTGAATCGCCTTAGCCCTTGCCTCACTTTTGGATAGCTTTAAATGCAACATAATCATTTCCATTAACTGATTGCCTATCGTAAATACAGGATTGAGTGAGGTCATTGGCTCTTGGAAAATCATCGCCACTTCGTTACCCCGTACTTTGTTGAATGCTTCGTGCGCCATATTATCAATGCGCTGACCTTTATAGCGGACTTCACCTGAACGGATCGACGCAATCTTCTCAGGCAACAAATTCAAAATGGATAAACTTAACACTGATTTGCCAGAGCCTGATTCTCCTACAATACCTAAAATTTCTCCTTTGTTAATTTCTAAATCAATATTAGAAATCGCATCGTACTGTTGTCCCTCTATTTCAAATGCGGTAGACAAATTTTTAACTTCTAATAATTTGCTCTCATTCATATTTTCACCCCTATACCCGTATCAAAAATAAAAATGAATCTCTTTCTTTATATAAGAAAAGGGGACGGACGTTCGCCGTCACGTATCCCTCTTCTAAACCATTTATTATTTCTTGTCTTCAACTGACCATTCATAAATCGGGTTAGAACCTTTCAGTGATACTTCAAAGTTTTTCACTCTACTGCTCACTGCAGTCACATCTTCTAACTCTACAATCGGAATGACAGGTACATCTTCAGCCATTATTTTTTGCCATTCTAAATATTTTTCTTTACGTTTGTCATTGTCGTCGCCCACTACTTTTGTATCGACGGCTTCATCTAAAATCTTATCGGCTTTCGGATTATTGTATCGTGATTCATTCCAAAGTGCCGTTGATCTGTATAACTCAGAAGGATCCGGGTCTGACCCTTGTTGCCACGTTCTGAAGTACACTTCCATATCTTTCGATGACTTTTCTAAATCACTGCTATATTTACCGAATTCTTCCATTTCGACTTTCGTTTTAAGGCCTACTTTTTCCCAGTAACCTTTGAGTGCTGCTGTACGTGGTTCGAAGGTTGGGTTAGAGCCAGCATAGTGCTTCAGATTCACGACGAATGGTTTACCTTGAGGATCTTCACGGAAACCGTCACCATCTTTATCTTTATAACCCCCTTCGTCTAATAATTGTTTCGCTTTATCCACGTCATATTTATATTCTTTAACATCGCCTTCTTTCGCACCACTCCAATGTGCAGAAGGGATTAAACCGTTAAGTGGTTTACCGTAGCCGTAGTAAAATGCATCAATCCACTCTTTTCGATTAATTGCGTAAGCCATTGCTTGACGTAATTTTTTATCTTGATATTTCGGTCTTTCTTTACCGATTTTTTGCGCTTTTTTATCGTAATCATTTAGCACGAATCCGACGATCGCATAAGATGTTGATGGTGCTTGTAACAATTGTAAGTTTTCGCTACCACTATCTTTAATTTCTTTCGCGATTGGCGCTGTAATTGTTGCCATATCAATATCGCCATTTTCTAACGCTTGTGTCATCGATGTTTGTTCCACGACGCGCAAATTGATGTTGTCGATATTCGGTTCCCCGCGCCAGTAGTCTTTATTTTTGACGAGTTCCACTGATTCGCCATCGACAATACGCTTCACTTTATAAGGTCCGATACCGATTGGATTTTTACGTACGGCGTCTGATTTCGCCATATCTTTAACTGGAATATCTTTAAACACTTTTTCGCTAATTGGCGCCGATGTCCACAGCTCTAATAAATTATTCGCCTTATGTTCTTTAAATGTGATTTCTGCTGTGTAATCATCAATTTTCTTAATCCCACTAATACGATCAGCTTGGCCATTACGTTTTTCTTCCGCACCTTGAATGACCGCGACACCGCTATAACGCGGACCATCGTAGTCAGGATCTGCTAGCGTCTCTAAAGTAAAAACCCAGTCATTGATTGTAAATGGATTACCGTCTTGCCACTGAATCCCTTTTTTAACTTTGAACGTATATTTCAAATCATCATTTTTGTCTTTTTCCCATGACAAAATTTTCGGTTTAATCTTTAAATCATCACCGACATCGATCAGTGAATCATTAAAGAAATCAATGACATTAGAGTCACCTGTACTCCCAGTAAAAATAGATTGGAAGTTCCCCTCAGGTGGTTCCGCTATCCCTACTGTCAATGTCCCGCCTTTCGCATCGCTTTTGCCGGTTTTATTCGACGTATTTGATGTCTCGTTTCCATTTTTTCCACATGCTGAGAGCACAACGACTACAATTAATGATAAAAACCATAAATATCGATAAGCCTTTTTCATCCCATTTCCTCCCTAATTGTTAAATGTTTAAAAACGCCTTTCTCTTATTATTGTATTTATCCGAATTTTTTGTCAATAAAATTTTGCAAAAATCTAAAATTTTCAAACATTTTATATTAAAAAGATAATCTAATACATCTCAGAAATAACGTGAATCCTGCCATCGCATAAAAAATAAGAGTGCACGGAGGTCAATAACATCCATGTACTCTCATTTTCTTTGATAATGATTTACCGCTTAGATTTTGGGTTCAGTGCGTCTTTTAATCCTTCACCAATAAAATTAATACATAAAATCGTCACTGTTATAATGAGTGCAGGTGGCATCCAAATCCACGGTTTACTCCTTAAAATGTCACCTTCTTGTGCATCTGTTAACATATTCCCCCATGTTGGAACCTCTTTACTGATTCCAAAACCAAGGAAACTCAAACCTGCTTCGGCCACAATTTGAACGGCGAATACCAGTGTTGCTTGAACAATAATCACACTTAAAATATTCGGTAATAAATGTTTTAATAATATTTTATGTACCGGTGTCCCAATAGATTGCGCTGCGAGGAAATATTCATTTTCTTTTTCTTGCATCACTTTGCCACGAACCATCCTCGCAATACCAACCCATGAAAGCAAGACTAGCACGGTCCCTAACACTATCGCTGAACCATATTGACTTTCAATATCATGACTGAATGTCGCATTTAATACAACCGCAAATGGGATAAATGGAAATAACATGACAAACTCTGTAAAACGCATGAGTACCGTATCCACCCAGCCGCCATAATATCCCGAAATCATCCCGATAACAATACCTATCAACATTAATCCAATCGACGTGAACAACCCAAATGTCAGTGATACACGTCCAGAATATAATAAGCGACTAAAAATATCGCGACCACCCGAATCCGTCCCTAACCAATGCTCAAGCGACATATCGCCCTTGATTAACACTAAATTTTGGACGTTTGGGTCATGAGGGGCAATGAATGGTGCTAAAAACGAAATGATGACAATCATGCCAAGTACGATAGTTGCAGCCATCGCAGTTTTATTTTTCATAAACTTTTTACGCGCAATTTGTAAGGGTGATTGACTCTTTTTAAGTTGTTGATTTTCCATGATAGCCCCTCCTAGTTACTCTTGATTCTTGGGTCTACTATACTATATGTGATGTCTGAAATAAGATTCGCAAGCAACCCTAAAAATGAAAAGAAAAGCAGCAATGCCATCATTAATGGATAGTCTTTACCTGAGATAGATTCAATCAATAATTTACCAATTCCAGGAAATGAAAAAATGCTTTCTGTAATCACTGCGCCACCGAAAACCGATAACACGTCCCCACCAAAAAATGTCACGATTGGAATAATTGAATTTCGTAAAATATGCTTATTATAGATTTTTGATTCTGATAAACCTTTAGCACGTGCTGTACGGATATAGTCTTTTCGAGCATTTTCAATGATATCGTTGCGTAAAAATTGAATATACCCTGCTGTCGAAAGTAAGCCAAGCACCGTACCAGGTAAAATCACGTGATACAGTTTGCTGACATAATATTCAAACGTGCCGGGTTCAAGTCCGATTTCTACAGATCCCGAATATGGGAAAATACCAAATTGAAAAGCAAATACATAAATCGCAAAAACACCCGCAACAAAAGATGGAATCGCAAGCATCAAATAATTGAGTAGTTGGATACTATAATCATACAAACTATATGGTTTTCTACCGGAAATAATGCCTAGAGGAAATGCAAGTATATATGTAATAATCAAACTCACTGTCCCCAACAAAATCGTATTTGGCATACGCTCTTCAATTAAATCCATCACTGGACGTTTGTAACGAATGGATTCCCCTAATTCACCATGAAGCACACGAGCACCCCATTTCATATATTGCATTGGAATCGGATCATTCAACCCGAGTTTTTCACGTTGCTCTTCATAATATTTTGCCCCAAGTTTTGGGTCCATATTGCCTGTAAATGCATCACCAGGTTGCAATTTCGCAATTGTAAAAATCACGACAGACATTAATAACAACATCGGTATCATCAGCAAAAAACGACGAATGATTAATGTGATCATAGTTTCACCTCTCCCTCTTCAAGTAATACGCATGCCGCATAATGTTCTTTGCCGACCTCGACTGCTTGTGGTTTTTGTTGTGCACATCGCGCCTCAGCAACCGGGCAACGTGTATGGAATGGACAACCCACTGGCGGATGACTCGGAGATGGCAAATCACCCTCCAATAAAATTCGTTTCTTGCGCTGTGTCGGATTAATATCTGGAATCGCTGAAATAAGTGATTGTGTATACGGATGTTGTGGATTTTCGTAAATAGCGTCAGCAGGTCCTTGTTCCAAAATGTGCCCTAAATACATCACGCAAATATAGTCACTCACATGTTTTACAACGCTCAAATCATGTGCAATAAATAAGTAACTTAACCCCATTTCTTCTTGTAGTTCATCCATAATATTCAACACTTGTGATTGTACAGATACATCTAACGCACTGACTGGCTCATCCGCAATAATCAGTCTTGGTTTGAGCGCTAAGGCACGTGCAATACCAACACGTTGGCGTTGACCGCCTGAAAACTCATGTGCATACTTGTAATAATCCGCTTCGTTAAGTCCAACACGCTTCAAAAGGTCTTTCACTTCATCTTCAATGTCACGTTGCTTTTTATGATAATAATTACGAATCGGTTCACCGACAATATCGCCCACCATTTGCATCGGATTCAATGACGCATACGGATCTTGGAACACCATTTGAAAACCTTTACGGGCTTCTCTTAAAGCTTTACCTTTTAATTTTGTTAAATCTTGCCCACAAAATAAGATTTCGCCCTCTGTCGCTTTTTGTAAACATAAAATCGTACGTCCTGCTGATGACTTACCACAGCCTGATTCACCTACAAGACCAACCGTTTGTCCCTTTTTAATCTTAAAGGAAATATTATCCACCGCTTTCACTTCGCCTACTTTTCTTTGGAAGACTCCTGCCTTAATCGGATAATATTGTTTTAAATTTTTCACTTCTAACACATATGATTCACTCATGACTCGTTCGCCTCCTTCAATGCCGTATCTTGTGTGTATAAATGGCATTTCACTTGATGTTCCCGCTCGAATTGATAAGGTTCAATATCTTTCAACGTACAAATCGCCATCGCGTGTGGACAGCGATTCGCAAAACGACAACCAACTTTCGGCAGCTCATCTAAACTCGGTACTGAACCACGAATCGTCTCTAATTTCTCTTGTTTCACATCAAGGCGTGGAATGGCTTTTAACAGTAATTGTGTGTAAGGATGCATCGGTTGACTGAAAATATCTTCAACACTTGCAGTCTCAACCACTTCACCCGCATACATAACAGCGACACGGTCACAAATTTCAGATATCACTCCTAAATCATGTGAAATAAAAATGACGCTCATTTGGGTATCCTCTTGAATACGTTTCAACAAGTCGAGAATTTGTGCTTGAACAGTGACATCAAGTGCAGTCGTTGGTTCGTCAGCAATCAACAACTGAGGTGAACATGAAATCGCCATCGCAATCATGACACGTTGACGCATTCCACCTGACAGTTGATGCGGATATTCGTCAACGACTTTTTCAGCACGTGGAATACCGACTTGTTTTAATAGTGAGATTACTTTCGCTTTTGCTTCAGATTTTGACAATTTCAAATGGAGCATTAGCATTTCCATCAATTGATTACCAATCGTAAACACCGGATTGAGTGATGTCATCGGCTCTTGGAAAATCATCGCAATCTCTTTTCCTCTCATTTGATTCATTTGTTCTACATCGTACTGATCAATACGTTTGCCTTCGTAAATCACTTCTCCAGATGCGATATTTGAAATTTTTTCTGGCAATAGTTTTAATATCGACAAACTAAGGACGGATTTCCCTGAACCTGATTCCCCTACAATCCCCATCACTTCACCTTTATTGACCGTTAAATCAATATTGGAAATCGCTGCATAAGGCTGACCTTCAATATCAAATGTTGTAGTTAAGTTGTTGATCTCTAATAGCTGACCCATTTTCATAAACGCCCCTTTCTTTAACCACATGTCATTCATTTTTAAGTCGTTATTAATGACAATCCATTTTAAGTAAATATAGAAAAAGGGAAGAGACAGTGTGTCATCATTCCCTTTCTCCATTTATGTGCTATTATTTTTTCTCTTCAACCGACCATTGATACATTGGGTTAGCCCCTTTCAAAGATACTTCATAATTTTTCACTTTATTGCTGACAGCTGTTGTATTGATAAACTCAGTAATTGGAATGACAGGTAGATCGTCAGTCATCAATTTTTGCCATTCGATGTATTTTTTACGACGTTTATCGTTATCATCACCTACAATTTTACTGTCCACAGCTTCTTCTAATAGTTTATCGGCTTTCGGGTTATTGTAGCGTGATTCATTCCATAAGGCTGTCGACTTGTACAAATCTGATGGATCAGGGTCTGAACCTTGTTGCCAACTACGGAAATACACTTCCATATCACTTGATGCATTTTCTAAATCATTATTATATTTACCAAACTCTTCCATTTCGACTTTCGTTTTCAGTCCTACTTTTTCCCAATACCCTTTCAGTGCGGCTGTACGTGGCTCAAAAGTAGGGTTAGAACCAGAATAATGTTTTAAGTTGATGACAAACGGCTTACCATTAGGGTCTTCACGGAATCCATCACCATCTTTATCTTTATATCCTGCTTCATCGAGTAATTTTTTCGCTTTTTCTACATTATAATCGTACTCTGTTACTTCACCTTTTTTTGCTCCACTCCAATGTTCTGAAGGAATCAAACCGTATAATGGTTTCGCATATCCATAGAAAAATGCATCAATCCATTCTTTACGATTAATTGCATATGCCATTGCTTTACGCAGTCGCTTATCTTGATATTTAGGACGCTCTTTTCCAATCTTCATCTCTTTTTTATCATAATCATTTAATACAAAACCGATAATTGCATAAGAAGTTGAAGGTGACTCTAATATTTTTACGTTTTCAGCTTTATGATCTTTAATTTCTTTAGCAATTGGGCCTGTTACATCAGCCATATCAATGTCACCTTTTTCAAGTGCTTGGGCCATTGCCGTTTGTTCAACCACACGTAAGTTTACTTTGTCGATATTAGGTTCGCCTTGCCAATAATCTTTATTTTTCACAAGTTCTACTGATTCTCCATCAACAATGTTCTTCACGATGAATGGTCCGATACCAATCGGATGCTTACGTACAGCATCAGATTTCGCCATGTCTTTTACTGGAATATCTTTAAAGACTTTTTCACTGATGACAGATGACGTCCATAACGCCATTAAGTTATTCGCTTTAGCTGCTTTAAAAGTCAACTCTACTGTGTAATCATCAATCTTTTTGAGACCGCTAATTGTTTTGGCTTTACCCTTATGCTTTTCTTCTGCCCCTTTAATGACTGCTGCACCACTATATCGTGGCCCTGTATAATCAGGATCGGCTATTGTCTCTAAAGTGAAAATCCAGTCATTAATTGTAAATGGATTGCCATCTTGCCATTTAATCCCTTTTTTCACTTTAAATGTATACTTTAAATCATCTTCCTTACTTTTTTCCCAAGACAAAATTTTCGGTTTGATATTCAGATGCTCATCTGATTCTGTTAAACCATCGTTAAAAAATGCTACAACGTCTGAATCTGATGTCGAACTTGCAAAAACATCTTGGAAGTTGCCCTCTGGTGGTGCAGTAAGTCCAACATTTAAAGTACCACCTTTCGCATTACTTTTTTCAGTTTTGTTATTTTCATTGCTCGAGGTTTGCGAGCTGCTTTTTCCACATGCTGATAAAACAAGAGTGACACACAACAATAATACCCATGCATATCGCCAAGTCTTCTTCATTCAAGTTCCTCCTTCAGTTGAATTCTTATTCACTTAATTATTATATTTTTCTGAATACTTTGTCAACAACTAAATTTACAACTGAACCTTATTTTATTTAAAATTATAATTTAACTTGAGGTTTTTATTTTTGTTATCGGAATACTTTGCTTTTTTAGGACGAACTGGCAACATGAGGTATATCACTTATATAACGACAAGGTAGGAGACATCAAAAAAGATACGTGAGAAGACTTTTATTTTTTAAGCCTTCTCACGTATCTAGTTATCTTGATTGATGTGTCCATCGTTACTTTAAAGAGACGATAAAGCCTCTGAAATATCGTTGTTCCCTGTTAACACTTGGAATTCTTTACCACGATGTTTTGCATTTGTAGCCACTTCATACAAGACTGTAGCGACATCTTCACGTGGAATTTGGCGTACATCAGGTTGTTCAAACAATTCAGCAACGTTCACTTTTCCTGTTCCTTGATCGTTTGTCAATGCACCCGGATGCACAATAGTTGTTGTTAATCGGCTATGTCTTAAATAGTCATCGGCGTAATGTTTCGCAATCGTATAGGGTTTCAAGTCACCACTTGCATCAAATGCTTCACGACGAGAGTCATACGTAGACACCATAATGAAGTGCTCAATGTTCGCGGCTTCACTCGCTTTAATCGCTTTAACCGCACCATCTAAATCTACAATAATTGTTTTGTCTGCACCTGTACTACCGCCAGAACCTACTGAAAAAATGACTTGATCATAGGGTAGAAAGGCGTCTGTTAAATCGTCAATCGTTGCTGTTTCTAAATCAATCAATGTTGCAGAAATGCCTTGTGATGCTAACGCTTGCTGTTGTTCTTTTTTTCTCACAGCCGCAGTAAAATCTTCACCTTGTGCGTGCATTTGCTTCACAAGATGTTGTCCTACGCCACCGTTCGCACCTAAAATTAATGTTCGTGTCATCTAACATCCTCCTCTTTCTCTTTCATACGCGATTATTCTAGTATTTCCCTTTATGACAAACTTAAAAACACAAAATAATTACTTACCACATTTTAACGCCCCATTCTACTTTGAATCGTTATTTAAATGACATTGCACAACTCGATGCCATATCATCGACGTTCTCAATTTTCTATTTTTCGTCTCTTGCTATCACCTCTTCCATAAAAATATGCAAATTGATGTGTATTGATGATATGAATTAAATATAACTTTTCATATTTGTCCACTGTCAATAGCAAACGTCACCCTACTTCAGATGGCTAGAAGCATGCAAGACTCCGGAGTGATTAGACATAGCCGAAAATCCAATTAGCTTCCCTCCAGTTTATACTTCAATCAAGCCCACTTTATTTGAGGCAAGTCCACTGGGAAAGCGTAGCGCGGTTCAGCAATCGATTGATGAACACCTTTTCAAAGTCAAATATAACAACAAATTTCACAAAATAAAGAAGCTGAGAGGCAACATCACATTGCATCCCAGCCATCTCTTCAATATCATTTAAAGTCAAAAGTTTATGCATAGCGAAAATAGAATCATGTCATTCTTACAAAACCAATATTTAGCGTACAGGCGTAAGAGGGGTCACGCCTGTAAAATTCACATAACCGTATGCACGTTCTACATCTTCATCTGTCGGGGGTTCAACATCATTCAACGCATACGGTACACCTAAGGCCTCCCATTTGTGCACACCGAGTTGGTGATAAGGTAAGATTTCAAATTTCTCAACATTGCCAAGTTGGTTGATAAATGTGCCAAGTGCTTTCAAGTCTTCGGGGGCGTCGGTGAGACCTGGTACGAGCACGTGGCGAATCCATATCGGTTGGCCCTTGTCTGCTAAATATTGAATATAGTTGAGTATATGAGTATTAGGTTTTCCGGTTAATTGTTGATGCTTTTCATTATCGATATGCTTAATGTCCACCATCAATAAGTCTGTATGTGTTAAAACTTGATCGAAATGTTTCTTAAAAGCTTCCGTATCGTTTGCACAGCCAAGTGAAGTATCGATACACGTATGAATCCCTTGTGCCTGAAGCTTTTCAAACAGTTCTTCGATAAACGGCATTTGCAAGAGAGGCTCACCACCACTGATAGTGACGCCCCCTCCTGATGCCTGAAAGTAAGGGAGATACGGAACAATTTCATTCACGAGTTCATCTGCTGTTGCCGTACGAGAGGGCTCATTGACTTTCCAGGTATCTGGATTATGGCAATAAAGACATCTCAGTAAGCAACCTTGTGTAAAGATAATGTAGCGTAAGCCTGGGCCATCGACTGTACCTAAGCTTTCTATTGAATGAATGTGTCCTTTAATCATCGTTCTCCCCCATTTAATCATGTCAATTTAAGACTGTTAGTGTTGTGTTACTGACTCGTTACATAGATTCGTGGAATGTACGAGAAATAACGTCGAGTTGTTGCTCGCGTGTTAATTTAATAAAGTTTACGGCATAACCTGATACACGTACTGTCAGCTGTGGATATTCTTCTGGGTGTTCCATTGCATCTAGTAATGTTTCTCTGTTAAATACATTGATGTTTAAGTGATGGCCGTGTTGTAATGCATAGCCATCTAAAATGCTGACTAAGTTTTGTTCTTGTGTTGCTTCTTCTTTACCTAATGATTTTGGTACGATACTAAATGTGTTAGAAATACCGTCTTTACAGCAGTCATAAGGTAATTTTGCTACTGATGATAATGATGCCAGTGCACCGTGATCATCACGTCCGTGCATTGGGTTTGCACCTGGCGCAAATGGTTCGCCTGCTTTACGTCCATCTGGTGTGTTACCTGTTTTCTTACCGTAAACGACATTTGATGTGATTGTGAGTACACTCATCGTATGTTCAGAGTTACGGTACGTTTGATGTTTACGTAATTTTTTCATAAAGCTTTCCACTAACTGCACTGCGATGTCGTCTACACGTGGATCGTTGTTACCATATTTTGGATAATCACCTGTTGTTTCAAAGTCAACTACGAGTCCATTTTCATCGCGAATTGTGCGAACTTGACCATATTTAATGGCAGAAAGTGAGTCCGCTGCAACTGATAAACCTGCAATACCTGTTGCCATCGTACGGTGCACATCTGTATCATGGAGTGCCATTTCGATACGTTCATAGCTATATTTATCGTGCATGTAGTGAATGACATTTAATGAGTTGATGTAAACACCTGCTAGCCATTCCATCATTTCATCAAATTGTTGGTACACTTCATCGTAATCTAAAATTTCAGATTGAATTGGTGCGAAGTTTGGCGCAACTTGAGCACCTGATTTTTCATCTTTACCACCATTGATCGCATACAATAATGTCTTCGCTAAGTTGGCACGTGCACCAAAGAATTGCATTTGTTTACCGATACGCATTGCAGATACACAACATGCAATACCGTAATCGTCACCGTAGCTTTCGCGCATTAAATCATCATTTTCGTACTGAATAGAGCTTGTTTTAATACTCATTTTCGTACAGTAGCGTTTGAAGTTTTCAGGTAAACGTGTTGACCATAATACTGTCAAGTTTGGTTCTGGTGCTGGTCCTAAGTTGTCGAGTGAGTGTAAGAAACGGAATGAGTTTTTCGTTACCATTGGACGACCATCAATACCGACACCACCGATAGATTCTGTTACCCAAGTCGGGTCACCTGAGAATAATGCATTGTAATCAGGTGTTCGTGCAAATTTTACTAAACGTAATTTCATGATGAAGTGGTCAATGATTTCTTGAACTTCCGTTTCAGTAATCGTACCTGCTTGTAAGTCACGTTCTGCATAAATGTCTAAGAATGTAGATGTACGTCCTAGACTCATTGCGGCTCCGTTTTGTTCTTTGATCGCAGCAAGGTAAGCAAGGTAGAGCCATTGCACTGCTTCTTTAAAGTTTTCAGCTGGGCGACTTAAATCAAATCCGTAACGTTCACCGAGTTGTTTTAATTCGTTTAATGAACGATATTGTTCTGACACTTCTTCGCGTAAACGAATCACATCTTCAGTCATAGTTGATGATAAGTCATTGAAGTCTTTTTGTTTTTCTGCCATTAAGAAATCAACACCGTACAGTGCGACACGACGATAATCTCCAATAATACGACCACGGCCATAAGCATCTGGTAAACCTGTAATAATCCCTGCTTTACGACAAGCTAACATTTCTTTTGAATATGCATCGAATACACCTTGGTTATGTGTTTTACGATACTCTGTAAAAATGTGCTCTGTTTCTTTATCTAATTCATAACCGTATGCTTCACATGCTGCTTTTGCCATACGGATTCCGCCAAATGGTTGCATAGAACGTTTGAATGGTTTGTCTGTTTGTACACCAACAATTTGTTCTAATGATTCATCCAAGTAACCTGCATCATGAGATAAAATGGTTGATGGCACTTTTGTATCCATATCCCAAATACCACCACGTTCACGCTCTTCTTTCGATAACACCATCACTTGATCCCATAATTTCGTCGTTGCTTCAGTTGGACCGGCTAAAAAACTGTCATCGCCTTGGTAACCTGTAAAGTTTAATTGTATAAATTCACGAACGTCCACATGGCGTGTCCAACGTCCAGTTTTAAAACCTTCCCATGCATTATGTGTAGTTTGAGTGTCTTTAATCATGTCTTTACCTCCAATTAGGTTTGTTCATCATTTCACAAGTAGTATACCAAGAATTGTGAATATAATCACTTAAAATTGAAAGCGTTTTATAAAATGTCATCATTTCGTGTCAATTTGTATAATAATTTGTCACAATTTATAAGAATTTTAAAAAGAACTTTTTTGTTGCGTAACTATTTTTAGATAACTTAATTGACCTGACCAAGGCGTGATGACTGACGTTTTCTAAAAGTTTAGGCCCCGAAATAAAAAAGCGCCACGTTGTCTCTTTCGACAAAATGACACTTTCAATGCTTTTATTTATTATCTTCTGTTGCAGTAAAACGATAAATTTCAGAGTCATACAATTTTAAAACTTTCCACAAAATGTAATCGACAATAAAGCCAACAACTAATGGAATGACGAAAAATACCGCAAGGACAATCAGTAAGTTGGTCATACCGTTGCCGTCCATTAATTCTAATGCTTTAATTGGGCCGACTAAACCAACAATACCGAATCCCGCTGTTTCTTTCACACCTGAAATACCGAACAATGCACCTGCTGCACCTGTTACGGCTGCTGTAATGCCGATTGGTAAGAGTAAAATAGGATAGCGAATAATATTAGGAATCATCATTTTCATACCACCTAATAAAATCGCGATCGGGACACCAATTTTATTCACACGTAATGTGCCGATGAACAAAACGACAGCTGCAACGGCAACACCAATCGCTGCTGATCCTGCTGCTAAACCTGAAATACCAATCGCTAAACCAACGCCTATTGTTGAAATTGGAGAAACAATAATGAATGAAAATAAGACTGCAATCAAAACGCCCATCAACACGGGCTGTAACGTCGTAAATGTATTCACTAAACTACCGATAGCTAACGTAATTTTGCTGACATAAGGTAATGTCGCTACACCGATCAGTCCTGCACCTCCGCCGACAAGAATAGGCAATAAAATCACGTTCAAACTTCCTAAGCGATTGCCTAACCATAACACAATCAGTACTGCAATAGATGCCGTAATCATTGTATTAATTAAATCACCAATACCAACCAATTGCCAACCAGCCTGCGTCACTTTAGCGGCCCCTGAACCGACAAATGATGCTGCGCCAACTAAAGCTGTTGCCATTGGATTTAAATTGAATTGTAACGCGATGAGGACACCGACCATAATCGGTAACGCAAATTGTACCCCTAAGACAACTTGATTCATCGTTGCGAAAATATCAGCGTATTGACTTAAATATTTAAACAATCCACCTAACACTGCATTCGGAATAAGCCCAGCAATAATTGCGATAGCTAAACCATTCAATACTTTGAACATAAATGTTTTAAATGTCATTCTCTGCTCTGCTACTTCCATTTCCTTTACCACCTCACTGTTAAATTACATTTGAACCAATGCGCTTCAAATGGTTTTCGAGGTACGCCGTTCATTCTACTTTTCCACTTTTTCTGTCCCCTTCAAATGCGCTTCGTACCACAATAGTGATAGCGTAACCGAACAAAGATCATTTAGCAACACCATTTTTTCAAATATTCGCAATTTAATGTGACATAATTCAATCCAACTTCATTTTATTTTAACTTGTCGTTTATTCCGTACATCATTCACTTTTCACGCAAAAAAAGAAGAGACAAGGACACATTAAAGTTCCCCTATCTCTCTTTATGCTTGTATGATTATTTTTGAGTTGCTGAATATTTACTATGTACACGCATCATCGTATCAATTCGTGATTCTGCAAGATGTTCCGCTGCTTGTAATGGTAAAATACCTTCTTCTTTTGCAATCGTGAAAATTTTATCCATTTGCTCGTAAATGTTTTTCACTTTCTTTTCAGCACGTTCACGGTTATATTGACCGTACAACTCGTCAGCTACGTTGATGACACCACCACTGTTAGCAACAAAGTCAGGTGCATAAGTAATGCCGCGTTCTTCTAACATTTGACCATGCTTGTTTTCTTCTAGCAATTGGTTGTTGGCACTACCGCAAATCATTTTCACTTTAAGCTCTGGAATCGTTTTATCGTTTAAAATACCACCCAGTGCACATGGCGCAAAAATGTCAGCGTCAACTTGATAGATATCATTAATTCCTACCGCTTCAGCATTAAAGTCATTCACTGCACGTTGCACGGCTTCCTCATTGATATCAGTCACAATCAGTTTCGCGCCTTCTTCATGTAAGTATTTACACATATGATATGCGACATTACCTACACCTTGTACAGCAACAGTTTTCCCGTCTAAACTGTCAGAGCCAAATGCTTCTTTCGCTGTACGTTTCATCGCATAATAAACACCTAATGCCGTCATCGGACTTGGATTACCACTTGAACCGTAAGACTCACTGACACCTGTCACATATGGTGTTTCTAAACGAATGAAATCCATATCTTCTACTGTAGTTCCTACATCTTCTGCAGTAATGTAACGGCCATCTAAACTATGAATATAGCGACCAAGTGCTCTAAAGAATGCTTCAGATTTATCTGTTTTCGGATCACCAATAACAACAGTTTTTGCGCCACCTAAATTAAGGCCGGCAGCTGCATTTTTATATGTCATCCCTTTAGCTAAGCGCATCACGTCGACTATCGCATCTTCCTCACTTTCGTAATTCCAGAAGCGGCAACCCCCTAATGCTGGACCTAAAGTTGTGTCATGAATACAAATAATTGCTTTTAAACCTGTTGTTTCGTCGTGGCAAAAAACTAACTGCTCGTAATCAGCTTGTGCCATCTTTTCGAAAATCATTGCCATTCCTCCTTTGTGTTTCACATTTCCCGTCAATGAAACCACATAATATCAGAATGGAACGTCTTATCTATTCAATTAAGTGAGATATCCGTCCCACTCCGCATTATCCAATATATCATATTTGCTATTTTTTGACCCCTTCAGCAAATACAATACAATGGTGTAAGCGGTTCCAATTCTATATTATAGCACATTTAAAACTTTTTGTATCATTACAAATTTGCTTTTTTGAGATATTTTTAAATTAAAATTTATGTAGCGATGCTCGTTTTTCCCTTAATTGACACAAATGCTTATTTTACCAGTACCATCAAAGTTTCTATCCTCTTGCATTGCGCTGACGTCTCTGTAAAAAGGTCACCTGTGTAATTTCCCGTTATTTGTAATTCTAAAATTTTTGAGCTAAGGAGATAATCATGTCAAATATATCCATTTTTCGAAGTGAACACATCCTTTTCCCTAATGTTCATTTTTTCACATTATTGATATGATGAATGTATTACAAGACGAAAGGAAGTTTTAGTATGATTGCTACCCAAGATAAAGTTGCGGATATCGTTACACATTATCCTAAAACAGCAGACGTTTTCCGCAAACACGGCATCGATTTTTGCTGTGGGGGACAGATTTCTCTTGAAGAAGCTGTTTCAAACCATCCTAAATTGTCGCTCACACCACTCCTTCAAGAATTAGAAGATGCAAGTCAACAACAAGGTGAAGGGATGCAACCACAATATTTATCTGTCCCTTCTTTAATTCAATATATTCAAGCTCGCTATCATGACACATTAAGAGAAGAGTTCAAGCAATTGACACCGTATGTCACAAAACTCTCACGCGTGCATGGTCCAAACCATCCGAATTTAGTGACATTAAAATCAACTTTTGATGCATTTAAATCAGCAATGTTGACACATACAGATGAAGAAGACCAAAACGCTTTTCCTAAATTGGTGCGTTCTGCCAATGGTGAAACTGTTGAAGATATAGATGCCGTCGTTCAATCGCTCGTCGATGATCACGATGAGGCGGGGGCATTACTTCAACAGATGCGTGAACTGACGCATGATTTCCAACCGCCAGCTGAAGCATGCGGTACTTGGCGACTCGTTTACGACCGAATTGCACACTTAGAACGAGAAACACATGCGCATGTCCACTTAGAAAACCATGTGCTCTTTCCTAAAATAACAGGTTGATGACGCCCTCGATCACATGTGAAGACATCACCAACCTATTTGAATATATAGTCACTGAGGCCTCTATCGTTTCAGTGGCTTTTTCTTGCGATTGAAATGAATTCTTGTCCTACTTGAAAGAGTAAAATCAACAGCGCTGGATGGGTCATACCGTCATGAATTTCAATACGGTATTCAGGCTTCAACTTAAAAATTGACGCTGCAACAGACATCACATCACGCCCCGATTCATCGCGCACTTCAGCATTGTATGTAAAAAAGCGAAATTTAAACTTAAAACGGTCGCCCTCCGTTGTATCATAGTAAAAGCGTAACGGCAAAAGAGAACTCGCACGAAAACGCCCCATCAACTGCTCATTTTGATACACTTGCCAAGTTGGCAATAACCAACCGAAGACACCTTTATTCCGCGATAAATAAAAACGGTTTTCGCCATCTTCAATTTCATACTCTTGCCATAAATAATTGAATAGCAATGACAGCTTGAACCGTTGTTGACCACGGGCCAACTTCAATTGATATACGGGTTCGTCTTTGTCATTGAATACCGTCATGATTTTTTTCGTAACATCCCAAAAATATTCTTTGTAATGAAATTTTTGCATCCGTTTACCTCTTCTCTTTCATCAGTTGATAAAATTTTGCCATATGCCGCGCCCATTGTTTTAAGTGCACAGGCCCTTCATTGATTGCTTGTTCTAGAGACATGGGCCCTGTTGACATACTGTATACCGCATCAATACCATGCTTTTCAACTGCTTCATACCCTACGCCCAATTTGCCGGCAATCGCAATAACAGGCTTTCCATACTTTTTCGCTGCTTTAGCGACGCCCACTGGTGTTTTACCGTACACAGTTTGTCCATCAATCGCACCTTCCCCAGTAATGACAAGGTCTGCACGTTGCACATACTCGTCAAATTGCGTCACCGAGAGGACAATGTCAATGCCATGTTTTAAGTCTACGGGAAGACATGCCAACAAACCTGCACCTAATCCCCCTGCAGCACCCGCACCTGGAATATCGGCCACTTGTTGCTTTAAATCTTGTTCAATTACAGTATGAAAGTGTGACAAAGCGGCTTCTAATATGACTTGGTCCGCTTGACTTGCACCCTTTTGCGCACTATAAACTGCAGTTGCCCCATTCGGACCGAGCAACGGATTATCGACATCACAAGCGATTTCAAGTTGCACATTTTGAAACCTTTCATCTATATGCGACATGTCGATACGATTTAATTGCGCTAAAGCTTCACCACCTCGAGAAATCGGCTGGCCCTTTGCATCTAAAAGTTGGACCCCTATCGCTTGGAGTAACCCAGCACCTCCATCATTCGTCGCACTGCCGCCAATCCCTAAAATAATATGTGACACACCTTGATCGAGCGCATCCAACAACAATTGTCCCGTGCCATACGTAGAGGTCATACGTGGATTTCGTTCATTTGACAACACTAAATCTAATCCAGAAGCTGCCGCCATTTCAACGATTGCGGTCTGTCCTTCATTCGCAAGGCTGTACGTCGCTGAAATAGGACGACCTAATGGATCTTGAACTGGAATCGTTCGCCACACACCTCGTAGTGCATCGTGAAGTGATTGGGTCGTTCCTTCTCCCCCATCAGCCATAGGTATTTTATGAAACGTTATTGTATCACCCGCAACGTCACGCCAACCTTGTTCAATTGCTTCTGCAGCTTGCATCGCGGTCATAGATTCTTTAAATGAGTCAGGTGCAATGAGTATATGCATCAGTAGTCCTCCCTTAACCTTAGTACTTCTTATATTATAGGTCCGGCGATGAGAATTCAAAAGAATTATGAAACCGCTCTCAACAACACCATTAACATGCTAAATAAAAAAGGTAATGCCTCGCACATGCGATACGACATCACCTCTAAGTTTAATTATCCATTTGACGACTACACACGTTCTGCTACATAAATTTTGCGTGTCAGCCACTGACCTGTTTTCTCATCGTAATCATCACAAGTAATGAGTGTCAGTTGGTCTTTATCTTTCTTCATCTCTTCCAACACTTCAACTTGATACGGATCGACATCTTTAATCGACGTAATTTGATATTTGCGCGTTTCTTTACCCAGTTTAAAAATTACTTCTGCACCCTTTTTCGCTTTGTGTAACTCTGTAAATTGATAGTTCAAACTATAATTCGTATGTCCCGCAATAGCGATATTTTGGTCTTTGAGTGATTCATCCTTTTCCGCCAAACTGACACCGCGCTCCAATTGTTCAGGTGTCGCAGGACCAGGATACACAGCTTCTTTTATACCGACTGACGGCACTTCTAATACACCAACGACTTTCGACGGGTCTTTCGGAATTTCAGGCACTTTTGATGGTGCATTTTGTTGACTTTCTTCATATACTTCAATTTTTTGTTCATTTTCTTTATTGGTCAAATATGCATCAATTTTCGGCTTAAAGATTAAATATACGCCTGCTAAAATCAATGCAATACCAATAAGTGGAACCAACCCACGTGTTAATTTTTGCATCGACTGACCTCTTTCACGATGATTTTATGCCTCTTATTATATCCCCTCAAGCCCAAATTGAAAATAAAAAAGAAAATAGTGGTTACTGTTTATCGCAGTAACTGTCTGACTTCTCAATGTCTGCACTTTTGAGAAGTCGAGTCAGCCTTGCGGGGGGCAGTACGACGAAACCTTGGTGACACATGAGATTTCTGTACTGCTCCCAAAATCCAATTCGACACCGGTCAAGTGTACATTTCAATCAAGCTGAATTGAGTTGAAGATTCAGTCCCTAGGAACGCAAAACCATGAAGGCAATCAAAAGTACAAAACATATGGAAAGGGGAAGTTAAAGAAAACATTGCGTCAATAGCATGAAAAATTTCAGTCCCACTTCCTCTATTTATTACGCTTCGTCTTTAATTAAAGGTTGGTCCGGCTTAACAAAGAACCATAATACAATCGCAACGACTACTAAAATAAGCATCGAGCGTAATGTTGGAATCCAACCGATCATTTCTGCAAGGTAACCCGCAAAGATCGGACTTAATACCGCACCGATATTGCCCCATAAGTTCATCCACCCTGAAACAGTTCCTGAATAGTTACGTCCTAAATCTGTCGCTGAAGCCCAGCTCATAACCATCGCTAAACCGATACTACTCAAACAAAGTGACATCCAAACAATATTTTTCACTAAGCTATCTGAAGTGACCGCGAAATTAAGTGAAATACCAAAAATCGCAAAACCTGCAATGGCAATAATACCACGTGCCGCAAAACGTGATTTACCACTGCTCAAGATCTTATCTGAAATCGTACCACCACTTAAAATGAAGACGAACATTACTAACCAAGGAATACCCGCGATTTTACTCATTGTATCTCGGTCAACGTGGAATTGTTCCATTAAGTACGTTGGATACCAGTATAAAAATAATGTAATAACAAATTGAACTACGAAATATTGTAATGCAATCGCATAAAAACTAAAGCGTGAGAAAAACGCGCCCCATGGTGGTGTTGTCTTTTTCGTTTTAACAACGTCACGGTTTTCCATAATGAAATGTTTTTCTGCTTCATTCACCATTTTATGATGTTCTGGTAAGTCTTTCGCAATAATTGCCCATAAAATCGCAATTAAGAAACCAACCGCACCAAAAATGTAGAACACAGCTTGCCAACCAAATGCATTAGAAATTGTCACTGTTACAATTGGTGCAAGTACAGGTCCAAAATAAGAACCCGCTAATAACGCACTTGCCGCACGCCCTTTTTCATGCTTGCTGAACCAATATGTATTGAATACAGCGTTCGACGGAAACATTGGCGATTCCCCTACACCGAATAGAAAACGGACGAAAAACATTAATCCATGATTTTTCACCATTCCTGTAAAGATTGTAAATGCACTCCACCATACTAACGCAATCGTAATCATCTTTTTAGGTCCGTATTTCTCAGCTAAAAATCCTGATGGTACTTGCATCAATGCATAACCTAAAGAGAAAAATGAACCTAAAAATCCAAATTGTGCTTTTGTAAGATGTAAGTCTTCCATCATTGGTACCGCAATATAAGAGATATTAGAGCGGTCCATATAGGCGATGACACCAATTAAGAAAAACACACCTGCAAATAGCCAACGGACATTCGTTTTCTTTTGACTCATAATTTTTGCCCCTCTTTCATTAGGTCACCTGATGACCTTTCATGTAGCTATCTGAATATACCACATCAAGAAAGCGGTTACAATAAAATTTCGAACATTTTTTGAACGTTTTTAGAAGATTCTTTAATAATTTACACTTTAATTAACAAAAATGGCTTAAACCTCCATCATTACAAGGGATTAAGCCATTTTTTAAAATACTAATTTATTATTTTTTTGGTTATTTACTATGCTTCGCAACTATTGCATCACTTTTGGCTGACGACGGCCGTGAATAAAGGCATATAAAATGATACATAACAATAAAATGATACCTATCGCTACATACATCATACGATAACCGATAGCAGGTAAAATCATGCCGAGTAACGCTGGACCAAAACCAACGCCAACATCTAGTCCGATGAAAAATGTGGATGTTGCAAGACCGACTTGATCTGCACGTGATACTTTGACAGCTACAACATTACCGACAGCCGTCATACTACCATAGCCAATACCGACTAATGCAC
Source organism: Staphylococcus pseudintermedius (assembly GCF_001792775.2). Lineage (GTDB taxonomy): Bacteria > Bacillota > Bacilli > Staphylococcales > Staphylococcaceae > Staphylococcus > Staphylococcus pseudintermedius. The sequence continues at coordinate 105,249 of NZ_MLGE02000006.1, read as the reverse complement.
CAGACAATAACAATGCCCATCCACTATGTGCTATCGCTAATATTAATATACCTACACCAAATATCACTAGTGCAGGATAAGCAACCCAATTTTCATGGAAGCGATCCAAAATACGACCGACGAATGGGCGTGTGAAAACTGAAGTGATTGCATAGAAGATAAAATAATAGCGCGCCACTGCAGTTAAATTAATTTCTACGGCATACAATTGTAAAAATGATAAAACAGAGGCGTAACCTAAACCACAAATGAGGACGACAAGCGCAATCGGAATCGCTGGTACTGAAATAAATTGCGAAATATGAAAGCCTTGGTGGTCAGATTGTTGATCAGCCATTTTGACATTGACTTTTAAAAACAGTGCAAAGATGAACGCTAAAATCGCAACAATGAGACAGACTGTGAATAAAACGAATGTTGGATAAATGCCTGCTAAATATAACCCTAAAAACGGACCAATCGCGGCACCTATCACTAAACTTAAACTGAACAAACTAATCGCTACACCTCGCCGTTCAACAGGTGCAATCAGTGGCACAATCGTTCCTGTCGCAGTTGTCGCAATCGCAAGCGCCATCCCATTTAAAAAACGAGTCACAAATAAAAAGATGAGACTCCCTTCAATGAAGTAAAAACATTGCGTGATAATAAATAACACTAATCCAATCATCAACAATCGTTTAGGGCCCACTTCATGAATATAGCGCCCACCTACGAAACGGCCAATCAATGCACCGACGATAAAAATACCCGTAATCAATCCTGCAACACCGGTAGATACGTCATAACGTTGAATGGCATATTGCGCGATAACAACAATAAGTAAGTACATCGCAAAATAAACAAAAAAACTGACTAAAAAGTTGAAGATATAATTTTTTATAAACGCTTGATGCTCTTGATTTTGCACTCAAATACTCCTTTCTCATTTCGGTGAGCTAAGCTAACTAATAACTTTGACATTATATCGCGCTATTATCATAAAATCAAGGGCATGACATACAAAATGCAAAGTGTATCAATAATATTCAAAAAGTTGAGCATCTTCATTGTAGACAATCTGTACATAATCAGGTTCGTTTAACTTCTATAAATAATGTGGTTTAATAGAGTTGAAACGGTTAGACACAGGTCAACTTCATATTTGATAAATAAGGGCAACTTGGCTTGTCATGATGATTGAAGACGGGTGAGAAAGATTCGTATTGTGCTGGCCGTACTACTTTCATTGAACGTGCTATTGAACACAAGAACACGTGCTTCCTTGATTAATGCACATCAAGTACGCGGAACACCATTTCCCACTGATGATCTTCCTCTATCACACAAGTTCATCCATTTTGAGCTACTTAAACAAAAGCAGTATCATTCATGGCCTGCGATAATCTAAAAAACGAACAATTTATGGGTAAAGGAGAAATTCATATGTCATCTCAAACAGAAAAAGAGTTAAAAAGGCAGTATTTAGATTTAATCGCTGAAAAATTCGATTCAGAAGAAAAAGTTGCGACTGAAATTATCCATTTAGAGTCGATTTTGGATTTACCTAAAGGTACAGAACACTTTGTGAGTGACTTACACGGTGAATATCACGCATTTCAACATGTGTTGCGTAATGGATCTGGTAATTTACAACAAAAGATTCATGACATTTTCAAATCACGATTAGACCCCCAAGAAATGAATGAATTGATTGCATTAGTCTACTATCCAGAAGAAAAAATTAAGCGTATTAAAAATGGTTTTAATACAAAAAGTGAACGTCACACATGGTATGAAAAAACGATTAATCGCTTACTAGAATTAGTAAAATATACCTCTTCCAAATATACACGTTCAAAATTACGTAAATCATTAGCGCCAGAATATACATTTATCATTGAAGAGTTACTCTATAAAAGTAACCAATTCAACAACAAAAAAGATTATTATGATGCAATTCTGAGACAAATTATCCAATTGAACCAAGCGGATAAACTTATTATCAGTCTTGCAAATACGACACAAAGATTAGTTGTAGATCATCTCCACGTCGTTGGTGATATTTACGACCGTGGTCCTCACCCAGACAAAATTATGGATACACTCATTGATTACCATTCTGTCGATATTCAATGGGGGAACCATGATGTTTTATGGATGGGTGCCTACTCTGGTTCAAAGGTGTGCCTCGCGAACTTACTCCGCATTTGTGCACGTTACGACAATCTCGACATTATTGAAGATGCTTACGGTATTAACTTGCGTCCATTATTAACACTAGCCGAAAAGTATTACGATGATAATGAGGCATTTCGTCCGAAAAAACATCCTGAGAAAAATCCATCAGAGTCAGAAATTTTACAGATTACTAAAATTCATCAAGCCATTGCAATGATTCAATTTAAATTGGAAGGACCGATTATTAAACGTCGTCCTGAATTTGAAATGAATGAACGTTTACTGCTCGATCGTGTGGATTATCGCAACCGTACAATCGAACTGAACGGCAAAGTCCATCCGATTGAAAATACATGTTTTAGAACAGTAGACCGTCGCCAACCTACTGCATTGCTTGAAGAAGAGCAAGAAGTGATGGATAAGTTGCTCACATCTGTACAAGAATCTGAGAAATTGCGTCGTCATGTAGACTTCTTAATGAAAAAAGGGAACTTGTACTTACGTTACAATGGTAATTTACTCATTCACGGTTGTATTCCCATTGACGAGCAAGGTGAAATGGAAGGTATGACAATTGATGGCCGTTTCTTGACTGGACGTGAACTGATTGATGAATTTGAAAAGCACGTCCGTTACGCTTATGAACATAAAGAAGTAGAAGATGACCTTTCAACGGATTTAGTCTGGTATTTATGGACTGGTAAATATTCATCATTATTCGGTAAACGTGCGATGACGACATTCGAGCGTTACTTTATTAAAGACAAGAACACGCATAAAGAAGTGAAAAACCCATACTATCGTTTGCGTGAAAATGAAGACGTTGTGAAAAAGATGTTGGAAGAATTCGACATGAATCCCGAACAAGGTCGTATTATTAACGGACATACACCTGTGAAAGAGCGCGATGGTGAAAATCCTATTAAAGCAAACGGTAAAATGCTTGTTATTGACGGTGGTTTCTCTAAAGCGTATCAATCGACGACAGGTATCGCGGGCTACACGTTGCTGTATAACTCGTTTGGTATGCAGCTTGTGGCGCACCAACATTTTAATTCAAAAGAGAAGTTATTAGAGACAGGTGAAGATGAGTTGTCTATTCGTCGTGTTGTGGATAAAGAGTTGGAGCGTAAGTTGATTCGAGATACGAATGAGGGGGCCGAGTTGCAGAAGGAGATTGATATGTTGAAAGCGTTGATGTCGTATCGTTATATGAAATGACGTGGTATTTGAGAAAATCACATGTAGATAAATGAACGATTCTTTATATTGAAATAGCTGTTCTTATTGATTGGTACCTATACTCGTGTTCCTAGGCGATGACCCTACAACTAACCAACGCTTTGACTTAGCTGTTACATTTGTAGAGGTAGCGGTTGTGGATTTTGGGAGCAGTACAGAAATCTCATATACAACAAAGATTTCGACGTACTGCCCCCGCAAGGCTGACTAGGAGCTGGGACATTAAGTTTCCTCAGCTCCTTTACTATATTTTGTTGTGTATACCAAGGGATGGGGCTTGAAAAAATTAAGCCTCAAGCCATACATAGATTGTATATTCATTAATGACTTTAAAACGGTCGGAAAATCAGCGTGAATGGGATAAAAATTGATGCTATTGTTTTCTTAATTTCATAAACTTGCCTTCAGTACTGTGTATTTGATATAAGACTGCCCAGAAGGCTGAGACTCCTGAGGGATCAGCTGGTCCGGAAAATCCAATTCGGCTATCACCAAATGTACACTATAATCAAGCCGAATTGAGTTGTAGGGCCAGCCCCTAGGAACGCGAAGCCATGAAGGGAATCTAAAGCCACAAATCATAGGGAGGGCAAGTTTAACAAAAATATTGCATCAATAGCATCAAAAATTTTTATGTCCCATCCCAGACAGATACTGCGATAAACAGTAACCACTATTTAATTAAAGAGGCGACTGTCAGCAGTATGCACTCATTCCCTCAGGAGTCTCGCCAGATTCACAATTCAATAAGGCAACTTTTTTAATGAATCGTTCATTCTTTCATTTGAACAACAAAACAAATACACCTCTCCCCTTCTATTACCATACAATTTCACTGTTATGGGTTGAGCGTAGGAAGGATGAATATATCTTTCGAAGCTCTTGCAATTTTTGTTCAACATTTCAATATTTAAAAACACTTTTCACATGCGCTTCTTAGTTTCCTTTAACGCACCATCCACTTTCTCCTTGTTGTGGGGGTGAAAAAAAGTGCTTATTCCTTTATGACTGACTAGACTTTTCTAAAGCTGTAACACTTCAAATATAGAATGTCCCCTCATCTATAATGCTAGTTTTCATGCACATGCTTCATAAATTTTCGAGTAAAAAGAATTCAATATGTTGATTTCTCTAATGTTTGAAAATGGAAATTCAAATAAAAGTGGTAATGTTTGAAAGAAAGGTGTAAAATTTGAGAGTGCGTTTTTAATTTACTTGCATGCAATCAACAAGATGTAATGCGGTAACATGCGACGTGTTATGGGAAATGGCATTACCGATGTTGATATCTATTTAATTTAAAAGAGCAATAATTAGATTTTAGTATTATTTTACAATTCAAATCTATGTGTATTATAATGATGAAAGCGTTTACTTGAGAGATGCAAATATTGGAGGGGTACAGTGTGATTAATATCCTAGAAAAATTAAATGCGATATTATGGGGCGCACCGAGTCTCATTTTATTAACGGGAACGGGGTTGTTTTTAACCTTTGTGTTGAAGGGCATGCAGTTCACAAAACTGATTCATGCTTTCAAACTCGCCTTTGTTCCTAATAAAAAAGAAGCCGAAAGTGAAGGTGATATTAGTAACTTTAAAGCGTTGATGACGTCACTTGCCGGTATGATTGGTAACGGGAACATCGCCGGTGTCGCGACAGCTGTCACTTTAGGTGGTCCAGGTGCGATTTTTTGGATGTGGGTCGTTGGTTTGCTTGGTATGACAACGAAATATGCCGAGGCGTTGTTAGCGATGAAGTTCCGCGTTCAAAATGATAAAGGTGAATATTCAAGTGGTCCGATGTATTACATAGAAAAAGGGTTGGGTCATCGTTTCAAATTTTTAGCGATTGCCTTTGCGATATTCGGTGCCTTTGCTGCATTAGGTATCGGGAATAGTGTGCAATCCAATACGATTGCTGACGTTATGACGAATAGCTTTAACGTGAGTGGTTTCATCACTGGAATTGTATTAGTCATTCTCATCTCACTCATTATTTTTGGTGGCCTGAAACGAATTAGTAACGTTGCAGGATTCTTCGTTCCAATGATGGCGATTTTTTACATTGGTGCATCTGTGACAATTCTCATTATTAATTACGATCAAATTTTACCGGCATTCGGTTTAATTTTTAAATATGCGTTCACACCGGTATCTGCTGCTGGTGGTTTTACTGGCATTATGGTCATGCAAGCGATTCAAAATGGTGTATCTAAAGGGATCTTTTCAAACGAAGCTGGTTTAGGTACGGTCGCATTGATTTCTGGTAATGCTAAAGCCGGACATCCAGCGACACAAGCACTTGTAGCTATGACAGGTACATTTATCGTGACAATCATTGTCTGTACGATGACAGGTCTTGTTTTACTCGTAACAGGTTATTGGGATCCAACAGGTGGTTTATTGTCAGGCGTTTCACATGATGCAAAATTAGAAGCTGGCGCACTGACAAGTATGGCGTTCGGCGCAAGTTTGGGCACTTTAGGCGAATATGTCGTGTCACTTTCGGTTATTTTCTTCGGATTTTCTACCATTATCGCTTGGTTCGTGTACGGTGCGAAATGTTTCGAATATTTATTCGGTGTCAAATATGTCATGCTTTATGGCGTCATTTATGTCATTGCTACGTTTGTAGGAACAATTGCTAACCTTAAAACAGTGTGGTTGTTTGCAGATACTGCTAATGCGATGATGATGATTCCAAACTTAATCGGTATTTTATTCTTATATAAAATCATTAAGCAAGAGACTGAATCTTATTTCAAACCGAATACACAAAACTATTCTAAAACATCATGATATGCCAATGATACGATCTGTGTCCTTCCAACAGATCGTATCATTTTTTTGCAATGCTTTATCAACAAATTTGATGAAAAGGCGATATATAGACAGATAAAAATGAAACAATTGATTAGCAGTTTTATCACTGGTTTCGTAATATTTATAATGATACTGATCACAGGTGACACTATAGCATTTCCTGCATTATTATATGGATTTGTTGGATTTGTTGACTCTTAGGCAATATTTATGTCGTAAAACATCAAGAACGACAAAATCATCATTCATGTCAATAACCTCATGCCATATCATTCTCCAATGCCGCTCCGTTTATCATCATTGATTCAGGGTAAATTAACTTTGAGGTGATAATGATGAAACAACAAGCGATTGAAAAAATCAATCAAGTAATCGAACAGTCACGTATTGGTGTACTCTCTACTGCTGTCAATAATAAACCGAATAGCCGTTATATGATTTTTTATAACGATGACTTAGATTTATATACAAAAACGAGCCGTTCTACACGCAAGTTTGAAGAACTGACACAAAACCCAGATGCCCATGTATTATTAGGTTATGAAGAAGGTTCAGGTCAGCCTTATGTCGAAATTGAAGGTCGAGTCGATATCATTACCAACTCGAAAGAAATCGATTGGTTGTGGCAAGAACAAGATCACACATTTTTCGACTCTAAAAATGACCCTGATTTAGTGGTATTACGTATTATTCCATCACATATCACATTATTGAATAGTGATGAAACAGCAACCCCATTTGAAATTGATGTGAGCCAACTGTAACTAAAAAAGGCCGTATTTAAATGATTCAACGCTTACAAGAAGTCATGTTAAACGTGCAAGACCAAAAAAGCCAAACAATTTTGGACATCGCATTTTGATTTCTAAGTCGCATCTGATGATACAATTCAAGGTATGCGTGTCATTACTTTAAAACCAACAGACACAGCACAAACCGCCATCGTCCTCCAAGCCAAAAAAAGTTGAAGCGATGGGTTTCGGCGTCAATACAGGGACACCTTCCCTCATATTCGGGACAACCAATATCTATCGTTGTATGATGACTTAAAATCAAAAGGCATTCAAGTCGGCGAAAGAATGACTTTACCAACAGGCACCGTGTTTAACTTTGCTGATGATGAAAACAACTATTTCGCAGTCCGCCAAACTGAACAATCGTAAAAAACAAACACTATTCCTCAACAGCGTGTTTTCAATACTTAGCGCTATGGAGAATAGTGTTTTTTATATTTAATTACAAATTGCGCTTGACCTTCACGTTACGTCAAGCATTACACTGATATTATTCCAAAGAGAAAGGGGGTTCAATATGTATACCATTAAGGTTGTATCCGAATTGACAGGATTATCTACACGCACTTTACGCTATTACGACCAAATCGGACTTCTAAATCCGAGCAACTCGAGTGAAGCAGGTTATCGTCTATACAATGAGAAAGATATTGCGCAATTACAACAAATTATGATTTATAAAAATATGCAATTGCCACTTGGACAAATTAAAGCTGTTTTAGAGGAAGATACGCTTATTGAGGACACACTTAACAGGCATTTGCACTATTTAGAACAACAACAGCAGCAGATTGCCAAACAAATCAAACTCATCGAAAAACAACTTGGAGGGATCGAAATGACACAAGAAGAAAAATTCAGTCAGTTAAAAGCAGATGCACTCTCAGAAATTAACGCAAAATATGGTGAAGAACTTGCACAAAAATACACATCAACACAAGTTAAAGCGCAACATGAACATTTTAAAAATTTAACACAAGACGAATACCAATCAGCAGAATCAGCCGAAGCAACACTATTTTTATTGTTAAAAACGATTGAGGAACAAGCATTGCCTATCGCGCATCCAACTGCAGAACAAGCCTTTCTTGCACATCAAAATTGGCTCAAGCACATGGTTCCTAACTATTCGACAGACTATCATCAGCAACTCGCAGACCTTTATATTCAAGACTCTCGGTTCAGTGCCTATTACAAACAATATGCTGGCGAACAAGCGCCTTATATTCTAAACAAACTCATCAAGCATTATACGTAAACATAAAAAAATAGACGTCACCTTGGTACTTTCCAATTGACGTCTATCATTACTAACCTTTGCAATCCATTTAAAACGCATTTCTACCAAATCAATGACTTTTTCAACAATCACCTATCCTACAAACCAAAAATAAGACTTTGATATACATTAAGGTTTCATTTATAAAATATCCAGCCAGACTTAACGCGAAAGTGATTTGTACGTCATTAACACACACATTTGAGACTTGAGGTTCAAACACAGATTGCAAAAAAACGTGCAAGACTCCTGATGGAATGAGTTAAAGGCAAATTAATGTCATTTAACTTTAAAAGTGGCTAACGTTTAACGCAGTAGCTGTCTGACTTCTCAATGCGCATGCTTTTGAGTAGCCTAGTCAGCCTTGCGGGGGCAGTACGACGAAATCTTTGTTGCACATGAGATTTCTGTGCTGCTCCCAAAATCCACAACCGCTACCTCTACAAATGTAACAGCTAAGTCAAAGCGTTGGTTAGTTGTAGCGAGGCGCCTAGGAACGCGAGTCCAAAGCGTGCAATCCATTTTAAATTAAAATCAATCAAAGGGGCATAGGTTCAGCAATCTGAAGCTTGAACACTTCCCCTCGTGAATGTCTCAATATGTTCCCTAAACGATACAAATCACTCACCTTTAAGCTGCAACTGATACATTTTATAATAAATGCCGCCTTTTGCAATCAAAGCATCATGCGTACCACGCTCGACAATCTCACCTTGATTCAACACTAAAATCTCATCTGCATCTTGAATGGTCGATAATCGATGGGCAATCGCAATAGTTGTCCGTCCAGCACGCATTCGATTCAATGACTGTTGAATCGCTTCTTCGGTCTCAGAATCAATATTCGCTGTTGCTTCATCCAAGATTAAAATTTTCGGGTTAATTGCCATCGTACGCGCAAATGCAATCAATTGACGTTGACCACTTGAAAATGCACTGCCCTTTTCAATCACTTTATGATTATAGCCACCATCCAACTGCTCAATAAACGAATGTGCATGTACAAATTCCGCTGCTGCTTTCACTTCTGTTTCAGTCATTGTCGGATGATACAACTTAATGTTAGAAGCAACTGTGCCATAAAACATAAACGGATCTTGTAACACGAGACCCATATTACGCTTTAAATGTTCATGTGGAAAGGTCTTAATCGACTGACCATCAATGAAAATGTTACCTCGATTAAACTCATAAAAACGCATAAACAAGTTGATGATCGAACTTTTCCCCGAGCCTGTATGACCGACCAATGCAACTGTTTGACCCGGCTCAACTGTAAACGAAATATGCTTTAACACATCATGCTCACCGTCATAACTAAAGGACACGTCATCAAACACGATACGTCCTTCTGTGATTTCACTGTGACCTTGTGGATTCTGTAATGGGGCGTGTGTTGGATTATCCATCATTTTAAATACACGACTGGCCGAGACAATTGCTTGTTGGAAAATATTTAAGTTTTGACTCACTTGGTTAACGGGTTCAAAAAAACGCTGCATGTATTGAATAAAGGCATATACGACCCCTGCTGTCACCGTAGTCGAAAAACTTAAAATACCGAAATACGCCAAAATGATCACGGTTGAAAATGTTGACAACATCGTAATGGCTGGACGTAATAGCATCCCATCTAAGCGAATCGTTTTCATGGAGTATTCATAATGAGATGTGTTAATCGTTTCAAATTCGTCACGTAAGCGCGCCTCTTGATTGAACACTTGAATGATTTTCATACCTTCAATGGATTCACCGAGTTTCGCATTTAAATCTGATAAGCGACGTCTCGTTTCATAAAAGTAAACCGATGCATACTTACGATAAACAGCGAGAACGATAAAGACTAATGGTGTAAACAATATCGCGAAAAATGCCATGCGGACGTCTAATACGAACATCATCGTAAAACTTGCCAAAATCATGAAAAAGGCAATTAAAAATGATGATAAGACACCTGTGAACATTTCAACAATCGCTTCTGTATCATTCGTCAATCGTGATACTATACTCCCACTTGGTGTCGCATCAAAAAACTTCATACCTAAACGACTGATCCGTTTAAATGCATCAATTCTTAGTTGTTGAATGACTTTGAATGCTAAATATTGTAAATAATAAATACTTAAATAGGTCGTCACAGCGCCGATCAGTTGGATGCCGACGAACACAATTAATAGCATCACGATATCATTACCTGGGAAATATCTCGGCGTTAAATATTGGTCGATGAAGATTTTAACCAAATATGGGACCGACATACTCGCAGCAGTCGATAATGTCAGCATCGTCATCGTTAAAAAGATCAGCTTTTTAAACGGAAATGTATATCGGAGGAGTCGATATAACGTTCGTGTTTGTTCTTTCGTCGTCAATTGGGGATTACTTTCTTGTTGTTTCATTCATGTCACCTCCATTGACTTCGCTTTCTAAATCTTGTGTTAAACGGCTTTGCATTGCTTGAGATTGGAATGTTTCAGCATACCAACCGTGCTGCTGCAGTAATTCATCATGTGTACCCCGTTCGATAATCGTCCCGTCACGCATAACGATAATCAGATCCGCATGCATGACCGCACTCATTCGATGGGCAGTAATGATGTTGGTTTTACCTTGTCGCTCTTTTTTCAAGTTACCTAAAATGGCAGTTTCAGTTTCGGCGTCCACGGCTGACAATGCATCATCTAAAATCAACACTTGTGGATGGGTCAATAATGCACGGGCAATAGAAATCCGCTGTTTCTGTCCACCTGATAATGAGACGCCACGTTCACAGACAACTGTGGCATAGGCTAGTGGTAACGTTAAAATATCTTGGTGAATATGACTCATCGCGCTGGCATGATGGACCGCTTCATCATCAATATCGGGTTGACTAAACGCAATGTTCCCTCGAATCGTTGAAGAAAATAAAAAGTGTTCTTGCGGGACATAACCGAACTGTGCCCGCAACTTTCGAATATCATAGTCACGTAGCGGATGATGGCCATATTGAATATCTTCAGGTCGCTCAGTATCAAATTCACGTAATAATAGTCGAATAAGTAAACTTTTACCTGCTCCTGTATGACCGACAATTCCCACTGTCATCCCTTGTTGAATCGTAAAGTTGATATCATGCAAACTGGCATGTGCTGTATCTTCAAACTGAAATTGCTTTAAATTAAAATTAATATCGCCAGTCGGTGCGTCACTATTTTGGTATGTCGTTACAATACCACTTGGCACACTTTCAATCTCTCGTATACGGTCATATGACGCCGCCCCTCTTTGAATAATGTTAAAGAAAAAGCCTAGTGCTAGAAGTGGCCATACAAGCATACCTAAGTAAGTAGTGAATGTAATCAACTGTCCAATCGTAATCGAACCGTCAATTACCATATAGGCGCCAAATACAACACTCAGTAGATAACTCGCGCCAATGACCAGCTCAATCGTCGGGTCAAACAGTGCATCGATTTTCGAAACAACTAAGTTTTTCGCTACAACACGGTCACTCAATTGGCGAAAGTCATCTTCATCTGCTGTTTCATAGCCAAATGATTTGGTCACTTTCACACCCGCAATACTTTCTTGCGTTTTATCATTCAACTCACTAAACGCCCCTTGTGCTTCTTTAAAACCTTTATGCAACAAACGACCATAATAACTCGTTGAAATCACTAAAATCGGCAGTGGAATCATCGCGATGAGCGTTAACTTTGGACTAATTGTCACAAACATCATCAATAACGTCATTCCACCTGTAATCATTGCCTCTGAAATGGTCATCACACCAATGCCGGCTGTGTTTTGTACAGCACGAATATCATTGGTCGCATGCGCCATCAAATCTCCTGTTCGATATTTTTGATAAAACGATGGGCTCATTTGTGTATATTTCTCGTACAATTGTTCTCTTAAAATACGTCCTAATTTAGCACTGGCTCCGAAAAAGCGGGTGCGTAAAAAGTAACGTAATCCATAGACGAGTATACCTACTGAGAAAATAATCAAGAGGTATATCGTCAAGTTTTGCGGCGTTAATGTTTTTGCCGTAATATGGTCGATTACAAAACCTATAATTTGCGGTGGGATCAAACTCGATAATGCCGCTACGAACAACGCCATCAATGCTGTTATATAACGCCATTTCTCTCGTTTCAAAAACCACCCTAATTGTTTAAAAACTTTCATGCTGTCACCTGCTTTCGGTTGTTCCGAGTCAATACTTATCCTTCACTATCACAGTCTTTTAAAATACCATTCATTTCACTCATATGGCAATTTTGCTGTTTGTAAAAATGGGATAGGATATCAAAACTTTTGATGCCCCATATCCACTTTTTTCGTTACGATGCACGTATGCCACATGCTTCTGCGACTACTTCAACGATATGTTTCACTGCAACGCGTTGGCCTAAACCTTCTCGTTCCACGCCTAACTTCATCTGTAAATGACAACCTGGATTAGACGTAATAATCAACTCTGGTCGTGCTAGTTTCACGTTGCTCATTTTGTGATCTAAAATTTGCATCGATGCATCATAATGCACAAGGTTATAAATCCCTGCTGAACCACAGCACATTTGTTGGGATGGCATCTCTACTAGCGTAAGCCCAGGTACACGTTTCAATACATTTTCAGGCGCTTCGAATACTTTTTGAACATTTTCTAGGTGGCATGACGGTTGATATACCGCACGATACGCCACTTCATGTGTCATTTCCAACTCAATTTGTGCCATTATTTCAGAAATATCGCGAACTTTTGCGACAAACTGTTCAGCACGCTGACGCCAAATTGTCCCTTTCTCAAACAACAAATGGTATTCTTTTAATGCTGCGCCACAACCCCCAATCGTATTCACAATATAATCAAAATCATACTGCTCATACGCAACAATATTCTCTTTTGCGAGTACAATTGTATGCGCCGTCTCCCCTGCATGATGTTGAAGCGCACCACAGCACGTTTGTTGCGGTACATTCGTCACATGGACATCGTGTTGGCGCATAATCTGCATCGCAAGTGTATTCACCTCACTGAAAAATGCATCCATCATACAGCCTTGAAAAAAGCCTACTTTCATTTGATGTGGACGTGCTTCATGACCGCTTTCCTCAATAGGATGACTTGGACGCACAGGTGGTAACATTTTTTGGAGTTGTGCATATTTCGGAAGTGGCTTCAAAATTTTTGTGGCTGTGACCGCTTTTTCGATACCTGTCTGTTGATAAAAATAGAGCCCTTTGTTCACTAGACGTAATGCTTTCTTACTTTTTAACACACCTTCAAACGCCACTGTTCGAATCACTTTCTCGACAGGTGATTGCGGGCGTTCTTCGCGGAGCACTTCAACAGCTGAACTTAAAATATCTCCGTAGCGCACATGTGTCGGACAAATCGTTTCGCACGCACGGCAACCTAAACATAAATCAATGCCAGATGCCATATCGGCCAATGTAATTTTATCTTCTGCTGCCATTTTCACCAAATTAATACGACCCCGTGGCGAATGTTTTTCACTCTTGAATGACACATACGTTGGGCAAACCGGCAAACAATACCCACATTGTACACAGTCAAATGTCGCTTCATAGTCTAAACGTTCCTTTAAGTTAGTCGTCATGGCTTAACACCAACCTTGTTTCACCTGTTGCCGGGAAAATCTTTCCAGGGTTTAGGCGATGATCTGGATCTAACGCATCTTTAATCGCTTTTTGAAATGCCAAACTTGCTGGGTCAAATTCACGCGTCATAAATGGCTTTTTCATCGTACCAATGCCATGCTCTCCCGAAAGCGTTCCTCCCAGTTCAATTGCATAATTAAAAATCTCCTCAACCGCACGTTCCACATTTTTTACCGCTTCAGGATCACGCATATTCGCACTAATCGTCGGATGCAAATTTCCATCTCCCGCATGGCCAAATACAACCAAATTCAAATCATACTTTTGTTTAATTTCATCAACTTTCTCAAACATGTGCGGAATTTTACTCAGTGGTACCGTCGCATCTTCCGAAATTTTCGTAAAACCACGTTCCACAACGGCTGGTGACACCGCTTTACGCACTTGCCATAACTCGGCTTCTTCTGCTTTGGACCCAGCAATTTTAACTTGCGTCACACCCATTTTAGCGAGTGCTGCTTTAATCGTTTCAAGTTCTTTCGGTAATATCGCTTCATCACCGTCTACTTCAACTAACAGTAATGCCGCAGCATCTCTAGGCAAATCAATGCCCGCATAGTCCACAACTTTGTTTATCGCATGGTGATCGAGTATTTCCATTTTTGACGGTCGTACCCCTGAAGTTAATATTTGTGAAATCGAACGTCCTGCTGAACCGAGATCTTCAAAAACAATCAATGCGGTTTGCGTGGCTGGCGGTTTCGGAATTAGACGTAACGTCGCTTCGGTAATAATACCCAGTGTGCCTTCCGCGCCGATGAGTAATTTTGTTAAGTCGTAACCTGTCACATTTTTAATCGTATTGCCGCCCGTCCGTATGATGTCCCCTTGTGCTGTCACGACCTCTAAACCAATCACATAATCTTTCGTAACGCCATATTTCACGCCATGCGGCCCACCGGCATTTTCGGCTAAATTGCCTCCAATCGTACATACAGAAGAAGAGGACGGATCAGGTGGATACATGAGCTGATGTTGTTCTGCTAGCGCATGTATATCCGCCGTTTTCACGCCTGGTCTCGTCTTAATGATTAAATCATCTGGGTAAATCGTCACCTCATCATTCCATTGTGAAAAATCAAGAACAATGCCCCCATTTACTGGCAACGAACCGCCCGACAAGTTCGTCCCAGCGCCCCTCGGATAAATCGGTAAATCATACACATTCGCAAGTTTTACAATTTGTTGCACTTCGCTCGTTGCTAACGGTTGCGTCACAAAATCAGGCAAATATTGACCAAATGAACCGTCATAACCGTAAGACACCCGCTGTGCAACATCGACAAACACACGCTCTCCCACAATGTCGCGCAATCGTCGTTCAATTTCAAGTTGACGTTGTTGTTGCATTGAAATCCCCCCTATTTCATTTGCTTGATGTCGGAATATTTTGATAAAGTTGTCATTTCTTATTCTATCACACTTCCAAAAATGTAACATGGGGATATATTTCTAAATAAAAATAAACAGTTTGATACAAAGTAGGGAGACAATCGCTTAAAAGCACATATGCGACATCACTAAAAACGTATGTTAAGCTAGTAAAAAAGGGCAGAAAAGAGGAGAATTCATGTCAAAGTTTGATCATGTGCAACCACCGAAACATTTTGCGCGCCACCATAAAACATTAATCGTCACGACGCGCTATCAATTTACGAGTGATAACCGTATTTACTTTTCAAATACTGAACATGTCGATTTAGAAAACCATACGTATACATTAGAGGTCGAGCTATGGTCTAAAACAGATGAACATGGCATGGCAGTCGACTTTAAAGATATTGATAAAGTGTACCGCGAACATTTGGAACCCTTATTAGATGGACAGTTGATTAATGATACATTGCCAGATATGAATACGACGGTCGAAAATATTGCACATTGGATATGGTTACGCTTTAATGAGTATTTGCCAGAAGGCGTGTCACTCAACACCATTTCGCTATATGAAACACCTGAGCAAGGCATTAAATTAACACGTAACATTATGGCGCAGTAAAGTGAGTGCCGGATTTGACACTTGTGTTAAACAAATCTAAGAAGATGGATAAGACTGGCATTGAGTTGGAATGGAAACTCAAATGTCAGTCTTATTGTTATTACATACGATGAATTTGGGATTAGCAAACGCTCATTGAACTTAAATGTAATTTGAACATTGCTTACTATAAGACAAAAGATGACTAAACTGAGGTAAAGCGTTTCAGTTCAAGTCACCTTTGCCTATGTGCTAAGAGAGATGTTTATAAAGCAGGAGGTCTTTCTCTTTTTTGAATTACTTTTATCTGTTTACTCTTTGTTATTATCAATCCATGTTTTTAATCTTTGATCGATAGGCTGTATTTTAGCGCTCTTATAGGTTGTTCTATTTTCATTGCCATATAGGATACCTAAAAACTGGCCATTTTCTAAAAACACACCCGACCCTGATTGACCAGGAGAGGATGGCATTGAAGTACTTAATTCCTTAGTGATTGGGTTAACATTAGTGATAATGCCTTCACTTCTATACTGCTTCGTCTCACCTTTATCACCAGGATATCCATAACTATATATTTTCTTTCCAATTAATTTCTTAAGTCCCTCTAAATCATAAGCAACAATACCTGTTTTAAAGCCTTTAATATAATACTTATAAGCACTACTTTTATCTGTTTCGGTCCCTTTTAAAATCGCAATATCAACACCCGGGTCTGGCTTATATAAACTTATATTCATCATTCCAAAAGGTGTAGACGCACCGGACTGACCTGGATACACTGCACCAATATAACCTGTTTTTTCTTGATTACCAGCGCAATGTTTTGCAGTTAACCACATGTTGGGTGTAATCAAAACAGCGGAACAATAAAGCGTATAACTCGGGTCGTATCTAGCGTTTAATTTACCATTAGGGTCTTTCTGCGTATCTACTATCGTTTGTGTTCCAGGGCTTGGCTGTTGAGCGTTCGCACTACTTAAGGTTAGTATAGGCAATAAAAAACATAAGCAGAGTATGATTGAAATTTTTCTTTTCATTTTTATTCCACCTTTACACTTTTAATATCTTGTATGCACTTTCAACATTATACCCAGCATGTCACTTATAATTACTTTATACTATAATTATATTAAAAAATATTAATTTTATTGTTACAGTGATGTTTCAGAACTATTAATTTTATGTATAATTTATTGATTTTCTTAATGTCATAAAAAAGATACCACCCCACTGAACCGCAGTAATATACTTTGTCATTTTATGCGTTTTATATATATTTTTTTCTAATTTCTTGTACTCTTTATCCTATTTCTAGATTCGTTCCATTTGCTTTCGTTCGTGTGCTTACAACTACTTTTACCTTGTTAGTACACCACACTTGGCAATGAATATTGACTCGCTAGATTTCATATTAGCCTACTTAAGATTGACTTATTAATTACAAATTTAAAAATGCATGTGAAAGAAACGTTAATCCTTCCACATGCTTTCATATTATGCACTTTCAATGATATTTTGAATCGCTTCAAACAATGCTTTTTCCGTCATCACTGTTTTTGTCGGCTGTTTAGTCATATCAGTTTGCGGGCGATTGCGGCGATTGTACCAGATAGCCTTCCAACCGACTTGCATTGCACCTAAAATGTCGTTGTCAAAATGATCACCGATAAAGTATGCGTCACTCGCACCGACATCCATCTGTTTGCCCACTGTTTCAAATATGGCTGGATCTGGTTTCGATAAGCCCAGTTCCGCTGAGACAAACATATTGGATTTTGGAATATATTGATCGAGTCCTAAAGCTTTTATTTTGGCACGCTGACGGTCTGACTCCCCATTTGTCAGTAAACCTAATTTGACGTTTTTTTGAACTAAATACTGTAACATTTCAACAATCGTAGTTGACAATTTGATATGTTGTTGCGCATATTCGTAATCACGTTGAAAGGCATGTGCTTTCTCTTCAGGCAACTCGATATCAAAGTCCGCCACTGCACGTGTGATGCGTACAACATGCATGTCCGGCACCGACAATGCGCCTGTTTGTGTCGCTTCGAATAATTCTTCACTATATAAACGAAAATGACGATAAAGC
Organism: Staphylococcus pseudintermedius; assembly: GCF_001792775.2. Lineage (GTDB taxonomy): Bacteria > Bacillota > Bacilli > Staphylococcales > Staphylococcaceae > Staphylococcus > Staphylococcus pseudintermedius. The sequence continues at coordinate 87,203 of NZ_MLGE02000006.1, read as the reverse complement.
CTTTCTACACCGATATCCGTATCACCAAAATGACGGTAATAAGCATATTCAAAACCTGAAAGTTGATCATATAACGTATCGTCTAAATCAAAAATCATCACTTTATTCATTGTTCAGCACCTCTTTATTTTAAAACTTACCCCTACAAGTATCATTTTTATACTGACACTTATTATATAACGGGGGTGCCTGAATGAATAGCGTTTGAACTTCACACTGATATGACAAATTACTGTGCAGTTGAACGATGCTTACCAAGTGCTTCACGAACCCTCGCTAAATATTGTTTCGTTGCTTCAATGCCTTCTTCATTAAAACGGCGAACGATTTCACTTCCGATAATGACACCATCAGCCACTTCGATGATTTCTTGAACATGTTCAGGTGTACGAATACCAAATCCGGCCATCACCGGCACATCACTATGTTGTTTAATATCTAAAATATTTTGCTTCAATTCAGGGTGGAAATTGCCGTTTTGACCTGTAATTTGATTCATTGTGATCGTATAAATAAATCCTTCAGCGGATTGAGCGATGCGTTGACGTCGTTCAGGTGCAGCAGTCATCGCGATTAGTGAGATGAATTTCAACTGTCGCTCTGGATAACGGGCTTTCAATTGTTCGATATATTCAAACGGCATATCCGGAATGATGAGCCCTTCTACACCGGCCGCTTCTGCTTCAGCCATAAATGCCGCTTCTCCATAAGTTTCAATCGTATGATAATACGTCATCAGTAAATAACGTGTGTTGAGCTGACCGTTCACTGTTTTCAGCTGATCAAAAATTTTCTGGGCCGTCATCCCTGCTCGAATCGCCGCCTGTCCTGCTTCCATAATGATGGGACCATCCGCGACAGGATCAGAAAATGGGGTACCAATTTCAACATAATCCGCGCCAACTTCATCTAATGCTTTCAATTGTGCTATAAACTCTGGACCACCCATAATGTACGCTACAAATTGTTTCGCATGCATCGTTACGCCTCCTTTTCTTCCATATAATGTTTAATCGTTTCCATATCTTTATCACCACGACCTGACACTGTTACGACGAGAATGTCATCTTTATCCAATTGTGGTGCGAGCTTTTCAACATAACTTAAAGCATGAGCACTTTCAATTGCTGGAATAATCCCTTCTGCTTTTGTGAAACGTACGAGTGCTTCCATCGCTTCTTTATCGTCAGCAGTGACATAATCGACGCGCCCTATGTCATGGTAATAACTATGCTCAGGGCCCACACCCGGATAATCGAGGCCTGCTGAAATAGAATGTGCCAATTTAATTTGATGGTTGTCATCTTGAATTAAATACATTTTCGTTCCATGGAGTACACCTTTTTTTCCTTTATTAATTGCTAAAGCATGTCGTTCTGAATCGATACCTTCCCCTGCTGCTTCCACGCCATACAACTTCACTGATGCATCTTCAATAAATGGATAGAACGTACCGATTGCATTGGAACCACCACCGACACACGCGACGACGGCATTCGGTAAACGCCCTTCTTTTTCTTGAAGTTGTGCTTTGATTTCATCACCAATGACACGTTGAAAATCGCGCACCATCGTCGGAAATGGGTCCGGTCCGAGCGCTGAACCAAGTAAGTAATGTGTATCATCGACATGTGCGACCCAATATTGAAGTGCTTTATTCACCGCATCTGATAACGTCCCTTGTCCGTCAGTCACAGGTACGACTTCCGCCCCGAGTAACTCCATCCGAAAGACATTGAGTTGTTGACGACGGATATCTTCTTCCCCCATAAATACAACGAGTTCCATATCGAATAACGCTGCAATTGTTGCACTTGCGACACCATGTTGACCTGCGCCAGTTTCAGCGACAAGCTTCTTCTTACCCATGCGTTTCGCGAGTAAAGCTTGACCAATCGCGTTATTAATTTTATGTGCCCCCGTATGATTCAAATCTTCACGTTTCAAATAAATTTTCGCGCCACCTAATGCTTTCGTGTAAGAATCGGCATACGTAAGCGGCGTTTCGCGTCCAACGTAATGTTTTAAATAATGACGATAGTCACGTTGAAATTCAGGATCTTGTTTCGCCGCATCATAAGCCTTTTTCAATCCTTCGATAGCTGGCATGAGCGTTTCGGGTACGTATTTGCCCCCGTACTCTCCGAAAAATCCATGTTCATCTGCTTCTAATTGAATGTTTTTCATTGTCATTCTCCTTTCAAAACTTTTACAATATATGCCATTTTGTCATGATCTTTTTGGCCTTTTGCCTTTTCAATACCACTTGCAATGTCAATACCCGCAATATTCGGGTGACGTTGGATTAACTGCCGTACATTCTCACTGTTGACGCCACCTGCCACCAAACAATTCGACGTCGACAACGTATCCAACACACGCCAATCAAATACTTGTCCTGTGCCTCCAAAAGCGCTAGACGGTGTATCAATTAACAGTCGATCAACAACATTTCCATAACGTTCGATGTTGTCCGACAATTTTTCATCGGCAGGAATCGCTTTAAACAATTGTATGTCAGGATAGCGCGCCTTCACTGTAGCAATCATGTCTATTGATTCGGTACCATGAAACTGTATCGTATTAATAGCAGTTTGTTCGATGATGGCTTCTAGTTGTGCCATCGTTGTGTTCACAGTCACTGCCACGCGATCCATCGTTTTAGGAACGTGCGCAGTTAGTTTTTGCAGTTGCGCTAAATCAACGTAGCGTGCACTTTTGGGATACGTGATAAATCCGACTGCTTGTATATCGTGCTGGACTGCTTCTCGGATGTCTTCTTCTTGTGTAAATCCGCAAAATTTCAAATACATGTTACACCTCTTTACGCAATTTAAAGCTTTGGAGTTCTGCTTGTGGATCATTCGCTTTCATCAATGTTTCACCGATCAGTACGCCTGCAATCCTAGTTGGTACAAGCGTTTCGATATCCGACACCGTCTTAATGCCACTTTCTGAAATGTAATGTATACCCGGGTGTCGTGAAGTTAAAATTTGTCCGGTATGACTGACATCAGTCTTAAAACTTCTCAAATCACGGTTGTTTACACCAACAAATTGCGGTCGAATACGATGTGCTCGTGCCAGTTCTTGTCGGTCATGGACTTCCACAAGCACTTCTAATCCGAGAGCTGTCGCATAATCATGTAATCGCGCCAATGCTTCATCTGTTAAAATGTTGACGATGAGTAAAATCATAGACGCCCCTGCTTTTTTCGCCACATCGATTTGTCGTTCATCAATCATAAAGTCTTTACAGAGTACCGGCACATCAGTCTGTTTTGTCAAGGCTGCCATCCGTTCATAACTGCCCCCAAAATATTGTTCATCCGTTAAAATCGATATCGCTGATGCGCCTCCTGCTGTATACAATCGCAATTGTTCCTCTAAATTACGGTCCGGTATATCTAAAACGGTCGGGCTTTTTGACTTAATTTCCGCGATCACACCAATTGTACGGTCATTTTCAAATTGTTCCGCTACAGTCCGTTTGTGTGACACAGCTACTTCTTCTAAATTGTTCAATAACGTTTCATAGTAACCTTCAGCGAGTAACTGCTCTTTATATTCGACAATGTCATCTAAAATCGTCATACGACTACACCTCCTGCTTGTTCATATTGTTTGAATGCAGCGCCTGAATCAATACATGACGCTGCGTGGGCGATCCCTGCTTCAATCGTGTCGACAATTTCCGCTGTGTAAAACGCAAGTCCTGCATTAAGTAACACGACGTCTCTCCTTACAGATTGATCCGTTCCATTTAAAATGTTTAGTGTTATTTCCTTATTTTCTTCTGGCGTCCCACCTCGAAGCGCTTCATCTGGTGCATAACGCAATCCATAATCTGCCGCATTGACTGTATATTCACGAATCCCTATCGTTTGGTCCATTTCAACGATTTGATTGTCACCCGATAACGTCGCTTCATCCATGCCATTCGCCCCATGAATGACAATAGCTCTTTTACGGCCTAATCGCTGTAACACTTCAGCAATTTTTATCATTCTCGTCGGATCAAACACCCCCATCGACTGATAATCTAACGCAAACGGATTAATGATCGGGCCGACAAGGTTTAAAATTGTTGGACGTCCCACTTTCACACGGACCGGCTGCATATTTTTCATCACAGGGTAAGATTCTGTCGCACTAACAAAAGCCAAATGTGTATCTTTTAACTGTTGCACCACAGATTGTACAGGGGTCGTCGCTATGCCCATCGCTTGTAAAATATCCATGCCCCCTGACTGTGATGTGACGCTTTTATTACCATGTTTAACAACTTCAATACCACCACTTGCCGCCACAAATGATACGGTTGTGGAGATATTGAAACTATTCGAGCCATCGCCACCTGTCCCGCAGACACACATACTGCCTAGATATTGCGGTTGTTCAGGGTACATCGTATGAATCAAGCTTTCACATAACGCATACAATTCGTCTGATGTTTCACCTTTCATCGTATAAGCGACAAGTAATGCGACTTTATCTTCTAATGGCGTCGTTTCAGATAATAACGTCGCTATAAACGCGCCCATTTCTTCATGATTGAGTGCTTCAAAGTTCATCATTTTATTCAGTAACGTCATGTGGCAACACACCTTTCTTTACGATTGTTAAAAAGTTTTCTACAATGCCCGATACCGCGATACTTGCGAATGATTCCGGATGATATTGAATGCCATAATGCGGTCGGACTCGATGTTCAAACGATTGAATACTGTCACTTGTTCTACCGGTAATATGGATTCCTTTAGGTAACGACTGTTCTTCACAAATGAGCGAGTGATAGCGCATAATATCAGAATGTTCTGAAATCCCTTTATATAACAGTGTCGACTTTTCAAATTGTAACGTATCAATTTTGCCATGCATGACCTTCGACGCGACGACGACTCGGCCTCCATAATACCGATACAATGCTTGTGCACCGAGACAAATTCCTAAAATCGGTATACCTTTAAAATGCTCGATAATCTCATGGAGTCGCGTCGTATCATCGGGATGTCCTGGACCTGGCGAAATAACAAGTGCATCTGGTTGAAGGTCATACAATGTGTCGTCATCCGGATACTTCACCACAACGTCTTCCTTTAAGCGAAACATATCGACAAGGTTATACGTAAACGAATCATAATTATCAATGACTAAAATCATAGCGTGACCTCCAATAAACTTTTAGCTTTCAATTGTGTTTCTGCCAATTCTTTCTCTGGAATCGAATCATAGACAACACCACACCCTGCTTCAGCATGCACATAGGTCTCATCAATGACCATCGTACGAATCGCGAGTGCTAAATCTAACGTATGGTCGCAATTAATATAACCGACGCCACCACTATAAACACCACGTTTTAAAGGTTGCGTTTCATAAATACGTTGAATCGCACGTAATTTCGGCGCACCTGATACCGTTCCAGTCGGTAATAAACTCGCAATGACATCAATAGGAGAAAGTGTTGGGTCCACATCACCAATAACTTCACTGACAATATGCATAACATGTTCGTAACGTTCTATCGTCATCAATTTCGTCAATTCCAAACTTCCTGGTTGAGCAATACGTAAAATATCGTTACGTCCTAAGTCAACGAGCATCCGATGTTCACTCAACTCTTTTTCATCACTTAACAAGGTTTCTGCCAATTGTTGATCTTCCTCATCAGTGGTGCCGCGTTTAATGGTTCCTGCAATAGGATTCGTCATCACTTTGCCTGACTTGACTTTCACAAAACTTTCAGGAGAACTCCCCACTAAAATAGGACCACCCATATTAAAATAAAACATATAAGGGCTTGGATTGTTCCTTTTCAATTTTTGATATAACTGATACGTCAATGGATGCAATTGTTCACCAAAATGATGTGCATAACGATAAATGCGTGATGGGACGACTTGGAACATATCACCTTGTTGAATACGTCCTTTAAATTGCTGTACTTGTGCAATAAACGTTGCCTCATCAATATTCGGCTCAATCACTTTTTCAGGTAAATCAGGTACTTGCGTCGTTTCAAACAACTCAATTTGATTGAATTCCGCAATCATCTCATCTAGACGCTCATATAATTCATGTTCCGTCGCTTTAGAAAAGAGGTTTGTCGCAATCACGTAAATTTGTTCTTTATAATGGTCAAATACATATACCGATTCAATCATATAAAAATGAACATCATGCGTTGTACCTGCTGCCGGATATTGTTGTAGCACTGGAAACGCGTGTCGGACTAAATCAAAACTACAATAACCGACAAAGCCTGAAATGAAAGGTAATACCTCAAGCTCTGGTTCAGAAATCTGTGCGTGATATTGCCCTACAAAAGCTTTCAATTGTTCAAACGGTGCAGTCGTTTCTTGAATCGTTTGATGCGGGGCCAAAATATTTAATTGTGATTCTGTTAAAATGACTTCCCCATAAGCATCAAAAGCGACAACAGAATATCGCCCCTTTGTTTGCGATGTTGTGGCACTTTCTAATACAATTTTATGTTGACGATGTCGTGCTAATGTTTCTGGATTGATCGGTGCATCTAAAACGCGATAGGCAATGTTCATAGGGCTCCTCCTTCAATTTTCGGCACTAAAAAAAGCGCATGATTGTCCTCCGAAAGGACGCTCACGCGCGGTACCACCTTTGTTAACAGTATTGTCACTGTTCGCTTTAAGTTATGATTCAGTTGGTTGCTTCAAGTAAGAACCAATTCACTTGAGGTCGGTATAGACTCGCATCAGCCGTCTATTTTCTGGAACTACCGATTGTTCAAACTACTTTTTCTTACCTCACAATTGTTTGTTTCGGTTGAAAGGAACACGACTCACTTTGTTCCGTTTATAAGGCATTTCTTTAATTTTTGGAGATGGGACATTAAAATTTTTCATGCTATTGATGAAGTATTTTTGTTGAACTTGCCCTCTCCCTACGAATTTTGCTTTTGATTGCCATAGTGGCTTCGCTTTCCTAGGGGCTGGCCCTTCAACTAAATTCGGCTTGATTGAAGTGTACACTAGATGGATGCCGAATTGGATTTTCCGGACCAGCTGATCCCTCAGGAGTCTCAGCCCTCTGGACAATCTTATATGAAATACAGCGAAACTGAGGGCAAGTTTATGAAATCAAGAAAGCCAATAGCATCAATTTTTTCTATCCCATTCTCCATCACTTTCCGACTGTTCTAAAGTCATTAATGAACCATCAACCTATGAATGGATTGAGGCTTGAAATTTTCTATGTCCCAAACCCACCTCCACACAATCTAAGTTATTGCTTCACTTTGACTCACTTTACGAGGCGCCTCACCTCAACGAAACGGACGTCATTAATGGCTTTGAGATACTTTTAGATAGCCGACAAAAACTAAAAAACACCACAGTAGACGTCTCTTCTGTAAGGACGCGTTACCGTGGTGCCACCTTAGTTAACATGAATTTCTATACCATGTTCGCTCTTTTGATTACAATTCAATTGGTCGTATATTGCGATTGCCCAATTCATCTCTACGTTTGTGCTAACTTGCATCAACCGTTAGCTTTCTGCGTGCTACATTCGTAAAAACTACTTATCAACCATACGTTTTATGAAGTTATCCAACACTATACATGCATTTCAATTTCATGTCAACCATAAAATTTTGCCCTCTACAACAGATTATTTGTTTTGTGCAGCGAAGGCTTTAGAAATTTCGTTTAGGTTCGCTGGTGCATCTAATACATCCATGTGAACTTCAACAACATGCATCGTATCAGGGTTTTGATCGATTTGATCCATTGCTACTTTTAAGTCATTGGATGTTTTGACGTCATATGTTGGGATGTCTTTGTTGCCAAATAATGCTGGTAATAATTTATAGTCCCACATTTGAATGTCATTGTATTTGGCATTTTCACCATGAATCTTTTTCTCAACTGTATAACCGTCATTGTTAATAATAAAGATGACTGGATTTAAGTTTTGACGTACCATTGTAGACATTTCTTGTGCCGTTAATTGTAATGAGCCGTCACCAATGAGTAATACATGACGACGTTCTGGTGCTGCAAGTAATGTACCTAATGTTGATGGGAGCGTATAACCAATTGAGCCCCATAAAGGTTGGCCGATAAATGTCGTGCCTTCTTGAAGTGCTAAGCGGTATGCACCAAAGAATGATGTTCCTTGCTCGCCTAATATAACGTCACCTTTACGTAAAAAGTTTTGCATTAAGTTGAAATAGTTTTCTTGTGTTAATGGTTCATCGTTATATACTGCTGCGGATACATCTGGCCATTGATATTGTGGAAAGTCGCCTCCATATTTGAAATCAATATTTTTGAACGCTTCTACAATTTCAGGTAATGACGGTTCAGTTGTTGTATAGTCGCCTACTTTAACGTCGCGATGATTCAAAGTTACAATCGTATCATTTGAGAATTTTTGTGAGAATCCTGCTGTTGCTGAGTCTGTCAATTTAGCGCCTAAAGTAATGACCAAATCGCTACCATCGACATAATCACGGATATTGTCTTCTGCGATATAACCGTCGTATACCCCCATATATTGCGCACTTTCTTCATTAAATGAGCCTTTACCGAGTGACAATTGTGCTACAGGTAAGTTTAATTTTTCTGCAATTGCTTGAACATCTTTTTGCAAACCGTAACTATTGATTTGATGTCCGACAATTAACGTCACTTGTTGTGCGGCTTTTAATCGTTCTGTTAATTTTTCTACTACAGTTGAAACGTTTTCTGCTTTTTGAGTTGCAGGATATGCGACGTCATCTGGTACTTCGATTTCTTTTGCTGCGATGTCAATTGGTAAGTGGACATGTACCGGACGTTTTTCTTCTGTTGCTACTTTAATGATACGCGGGATTTCTGTTAATGCATTGTCTACAGTTAATACTGTTTGTGTTTCAGTAATTTGTGCATACATTTTTTGATAGTCATCAAATTTGCCGTTACCTAAAGAATGGTGCACATATTTGCCGGCTTGTTCAACTACTGTCGTCGGTGCGCCTGTAATTTGTATCACGGGTACATTTTCTGCGTATGAACCCGCAATGCCGTTGACTGCACTTAATTCACCGACACCAAAAGTTGTTACCATAGCTGCAAGTCCGTTCAAACGTGCATAACCGTCTGCAGCATAACTTGCATTCAATTCATTCGTATTACCAACCCATTCTAATGTCTCATGTGCTTCAATATCATCTAAAAAAGTTAAATTGAAATCACCAGGAACACCAAAAATTTTATCAACGCCTTGTTTTGCGATTTCATCTATCAAAAATTGTCCAATACGTTTTTTCATCATCATCCCGTCCTTTTTCTCTTTATTGATTACAATTTACATTTTATACGCCCGCGATAATAAAGTCAACATTATTGACCTATAACTGTCAATGACTATTGAAAAACGATTCTGATACGCCTATACTTGAGAACAAACGAGGATGGCTTGTACGATTGCCACTTTGTTAAACTTAGCGCAAAAATATACGTCATGTTCACATGTTGCGATGTCATTTCACGAAAGGATCGATGACTATGTCAAAAGTAAAAGGATTATGCCTAACGCTCACTATTGCAATTATCGCTACCCTCTTTGGTCACTTTTTTCCAATTGTAGGTAGTGCGATTTTTGCAATGGTCATCGGTATGGTTTTGAATAATACGTTAAAACTACCTGAATCATTCAAACCCGGTATTCAATATAGCAGTAAAAAAGTATTGCATTACAGCATCATTTTGCTCGGTTTTACATTGAGTTTTCAATCAATCGGAACAGTAGGCCTCAAGTCATTACCGATACTCATTGTGACGCTACTCGTTGCCTTTGTTGTGGTCACATTGTTAGTCAAGTTATTTCATATTGATTTAGATACAGGAATTTTAATCGGCGTCGGTACCTCTATTTGTGGGGGCTCTGCTATTGCCGCAACAAGCCCAGTCATTAAAGCTAAAGACAATATTATCGCTTTTAGCCTTTCTACAGTGTTTTTATTTAACTTAATTGCGGTCATTATTTTCCCTCCGATAGGCCACTTTTTTCATATGAGTCAAGAAGCATTTGGTTTTTTCAGTGGGACAGCAATTAACGATACATCTAGTGTCGTAGCAGCAAGTGCGTTATATGGTTCAAAGGCACTTGAAGTCGCGACCATTGTTAAATTAACACGTACACTTTTTATTATTCCTATCACGATTGGTCTGGCGTTTTGGGTGGCTAAACGTCAACAAACAACAAATGACAGTGGCCAACGTCAAAATATATGGGCGATGATTCCGAACTTTATTATTTGGTTTATTGTTGCATCACTGGTTAGTACCATTTTTAATTTTTCTGATGGTATCATTGCGATTTTCAAACAAGCGGCACTGTTTTTCATTACAATTGCACTTGCGGGGGTTGGGTTATCAGTCAAATTTAGCCAATTTAAGCAAGCAGGTATTCGCCCTATCTTGTTAGGAATGATGACTTGGGCTGCTTTAATTGTGACAAGTTTGATCATTTTAGCAATGATCGGCATGTTATAAAATTACTCTATAGGGAGACATACTGTGCATTCGCACGACGGGCCTCCCTTCTTTTTCATTTTCTCCATCAAACAACAAACGTTGATTTCACGCCATTCTTAAACATATGCATCTTTTTTTAACACTAAAAATCACACACTTTTTAACAAATCAGTTTAAAGAAGAAAAATTTTCTTATCCTACTTTAAAATTTAATTGTTATTGTTATAATATAAAATATCACAACTTTTTACTAGCCATCATAACTATATTGTTAAATTAATAATATATAACTTCTAAGGTAATTAGATATAAATTTGCATAAAAAGTAAAAAGTGTTTTATTATAAAAGTACAGTTAACACTTAAACAAGAGTGATTGAATTGCACCTTTACATTGTAAATCAAAGTTAACAAAGTTCAAAAAAACTTAAAGAAAAGGTTTCGGTAAACCTATTACAATCCATTCATTCTATGATATGATATACACATTTAATATCATTCAGTGAAAAATCAAGCGTAACAGAACAAAAAAATTATATTCTATTTTTTCTGTTGTTCGTTTTGGAAACACGCTATGATATGAAGATTGCCCTTTCTCAACATGTATGACAACAGCCCTTTCACTACAATCTAGGAAGTGTTGGTATTTTGCCAGTCATGAGACGATGCAATCAAAAGGGTTCGTGTGACAAATCCAACAGGCCGACTCAACTTCTGATGTCCATTCTACTATTCAACAAAAGGGAACTGCTTTACCTTTATTTAGAATACATATAAAAAATAGGAGCTGGAGTAAATGATAAAACAACATTGGGCTCAAAAAGTCGTAAAAAAAGCGTCATCTATCATTAAAGCTGAAGTACTGATTACGAATCGGGGTGGTCAAATTATCGCAACATCTAACCCTGATCGTGTAGGTGAAGTACATCAAGCTGCGCGCCACTCGATTGAACGTAACCTGCCCATCGATATTGAATTAGAAGATATGTCTTTTTGGAACGCGCAACATCCTGGTGTTATTCTTCCTATCGAACTACACGGAAGAGTTTACGGTGCCCTACTTGTCAGTGGCAATCCTGATGAAATACGTGCTTATTCACATTTATTAAAACTTCATGCCGAATTTATCGTTGAAGAAGAGTTAGAACACTACTCTCGTTTTCAAGAAACATTGTCACGCACGCAAATGTTAGCACATATTTTATTCAATCCTGACGTTTACTTTCAAAATTACCAACGCAAAAGTTTGATCGATCGCTTAGGTTTAAATGATGAATTTGCCGTTGCGCTTATTTCTATGCAAAGTTCGAGTAAATCCAAAACGTCAGCTTTACGTGATGCATTAGAATCATTGAGATTACCAGGGGATGAGATTGTCGAAATTTCGCCACAAGAATACGTTTATATCGTCAAATCTAACCCTAATCGCGGTAAATCTCATGAAGAATTAATTGATGGTTTCGATAAAAATGTACAAAATGAAGTATTTGACCGTACATTAATTACACTGGGTTCATTTACAACGGGTATCAAAGGTTTAGTTCAGTCCTATCATGAAGCGCGTTCGTTGCAGTCCCTATTGCACGATTTAAAAATTCAAGAAGGGCTTCATACTTATAAATCACATGAACTTGCAACGATTTGTAATAATATTAAAAAATTCACACCAGAAAATGAAACGACATTGGTCGCAAATTATAAGAGACTACTGCATTTAGGGGAAGATAAGTACTTAGGAGAAACGATTGAAGCCTATTTTAGAAACCACGGGAAGTTAGTCAAAACTGCGAATGATTTGTTTATTCATCGGAATACATTGAATTATCGTATTAAAAAAATCCATGAAATTACAGGTTGGGATCCGAATACAATTGATGGGATTGTGTTATTAAGAATTGCACAGTTGCTTTATGAAGGTTCAGAATAAATTTAAAAACATGAGGTTAAGACACAAAATTTTTATCCCATCCCCCCTCATTTTTCGCCGATGTTATCATCATAATGAATAAAAGTCCATAAAAAGGTAGGGGGCGGGACATAAAAACTTTTGATGCGATTGATGCAATATTTTGTTAAACTTGCCCTCCCTACGATTTTCGGTTTTTGATTGCCATCAAGCCTTCCCTTTCCTAGGGGATGAAGGGAGGTTGTGACAAAAGCGCTTAGAATTTGAGCAGAACCGAGCGATGAGCAAAATCGCTTTCCAAATTTTGCCGAAATGGCAGGGGTTCTGTCGAAAATCCTGCTTTTGGAACACCGTTTATTGATTCCCAGCGCACCCATTCATTGCGGATTTTGGGAGCAGTACAGAAATCTCATGTGTAACAAAGCTTTCGTCGTACTACCCCCGCAAGGCTGACTCGACTTCTCAAAATCATGCGCATTGAGAAGTCAGACAGCCACTACGTTAAACGGTAGCCACTTTTAAAGTTAAATGACGTTGTTTAGCCTTTAACTTATCCCTCAGGCGTCTCAGCCTTCTGGGCAATCATATTTCAAATACTGCACAACTGCTTGCAAGTTGATGAAATCAAGAAAACGATCGCATCGTTTTTTACATACACCCTTATTTTTCAACGGTTTAATCACCATTAATGGATATCAATCCATAAATAGAAGCAGAGACTGGGAAAACATCATGTCCTAGTCTCTACTTTTTTGTGTCTCATTTAAAAAATGGTTATTACTCAATTTGATACAAGTTCGGATAGATGCGAAGACTGGGTACGTCAAATCCAATCGTATGCACGGTCGCCTTCTCACCTTCACGAATGTCTTTTTGTACCGCCAGACTATCCCATTTGCCATGTAATAAAATATCACTGTTCTCAATCTTAATCGTACGATCGCCTTGTCTCAGTTCAATAAACTGTGTTGTGCCTGTCGTCATTCCATGATCTTCTCTATATTTTTCTACGATGATACCTTCATACGTGTGACGGTTAAGTTCTGGAATCACAGTGCCCATACCAATAAATAAAATGAGTAAGATCATACCAAATGCAAAGATAACCTGCATCACACGATGATTGATTTTTCGATATTTTGGAGGTTTTTCGCCTTTAGTTTTTTTCATAGTTATCGCTCCTATCACTCGCATTATATCGGATATGCGAATCATTTCATAGTGCGATTACAAAATCATGATTAGACTGCGTTCTGATAAGCTGTTGTACTTTCGGTATACGCTTGACCGATACGTAACGCCGCTTGCCGACCACCCATAATATTACGGGCAAAAGGACCTAGTGCCAAGTCAGCTAACATGCCTGAAACGTATAAACGAGGCACCCACTCCAGCTGTGTTGTAGTTTTCGGATAACCTGCGACGAGTTGTGCTTCAGGTAGTCGTAAAATATCTTGAATGAGTGGCTGTGTCATCACATCAAGAACAAAGCCCGTCGCTAAATAAATGCCATCGTATGCCACGCGCGTCTCTCCGGAAACGATACAATGGTCTTCTAGTCGTTCGATAGGCGTATGATGCACGATCAAACGACCCGCTTTTTCATAATTTTTCAATGTCATATACATATCTCTCGGCATAGACCCTTTATGACGTTCTTTTTTGTTAACGTGTATTCTTTCGGCTAACGGCATCGCTTCAAAAGGCTTCATATTTTTCGGACCTAACCACGCTGGATCCGCATCGAAGTGATGGACATCAAAAGGCTTCTTCATCCATAAATGAACAGTTTTATCTGGACTTTCTGTGAGCAATTTAATAACGAGATGCCCTGCCGAAATCCCACTTCCGACTACATGAGAACCTTGCATTGAGGTATCGAGGTCAAGACTATGAATATGTTGCACGTGCGGTTGATCTTGAAATGCAGGTGGAATAAACGGCGTATGGTGTGTACCCATAGCTAAAACGACGTGTTGTGTTCGAATTTGTTGCTGATTGTCTAACGTAATTTCCCAATCTTCACAGCAACGGCATAGGTGTACTGCCTTTTGACAAATATGACATGTCTCTAAACCGTAATGACGTATCCAATGACGTGTATGGTCGAAAAACATATCTAATCTTGGGCGTTGATACGGACCAATCATCGGTTGCGTATAGCCTTGTTGTTTCGCGAATTTTTTCAAATTAAAAGGTTCAGGATGACAATGATGCACTAATGGCGAACGTAAATAAGGCATCCCGATACGCGCTGTTTGTCTATCAAATTGATCTAATAAATGAGGATGTGGATCAATCATTCTCAGTTGTTCCACGGGTAATCCAAGTTGTCGGAGTTGTAATGCGATCGTTGTCGCATGCACACCCCCACCGATAATAACCCATTCGTATGTCATAGGATTCACTCTTTCTATATAGGAATGATTACGATTTATAATAAAGGACTTTGACGTATGAATCAACTATTTTCGTAAAAAGACATGTCGGATTTCCTCCTTATAAAAAGGAAGGCATTACATTTAATATGTCTTCTTTAAAAATCGCGATACTCATCAACCTAAAAAAGAGCTAAGACGTCATTTACTCAACGTCCTAACTCTTTTAATACTCACTCTCATTCTATTAATTAATCGGTGCACCACCAGTGATACCATAAACTTGCCCTGTAATATAGCTTGCGTTATCAGAAGCAAGCAGGACATAAACATCCGCGAGTTCAACTGGCTGACCTGCACGCTGTAACGGTTGATTTTGACCAAATTCAGGGATACTTTCTTGCGGTTGACCTCCTGAAATTTGCAACGCCGTCCAAATTGGGCCAGGCGCCACAGCATTGACACGAATGCCTTTAGGCCCTAGTTGCGCTGCGAGACTTTTAGTTAATGAAATGTTACATGATTTGGTCATCGCATAATCCACTAAATGTGCGCTTGGTTTCACACCTTGAATCGATGACGTTAAAATAATACTCGCACCTGTTTCGAAGTATTCTAACGCTTGTTGAATTGAATAAACTGTTGAGAACACATTCACTTCAAACGTATCCGTCAATTGTTCAGCAGATAAGTTTTCAATTTCATGTTCGAATTGTTGCATACCTGCATTTAATACGAGAATATCTAAACCATTGAGTTGTTCATGTGCATCTTTAACCATTTGTTTCGCATATGTTGCATCTCGTAAGTCACCTGGTAACAAGACAGCTTTTTGACCTGCTTTCTCAATGACGGCTTTCACTTCATCCGCATCGGCTTGTTCGTCAGGGTGATAAGCAATAGCAACATCCGCGCCTTCTTTCGCATAAGCAATCGCCGCTGCTCTACCAATACCTGAGTCGCCACCTGTCACTAATGCTTTTTTGCCCACTAATTTGTTCGAACCTTCATATGTTTCTTCACCACAATCAGGTACCGGTGTCATTTGATTTTGTATGCCTGGATAAGGTTGATATTGTTTCGGAAAGTCTTCATTGTAAAAGCGGTTTGTTGGATTATTTTGAGTCATTATAAAACTCCTTTTCAATAGTTTACTTCTAAAATTCCCGATATCCCCTTGAAAGAAACATTCATTTTGAACACGCTATATAAAAATCTGGGCATTTTCTTTTAATTCTCCTGTTATATTCAACGTCTCAACCTGAATTTAAATTTACTCTTTTTAACATCTTTTACATACGAAAATTTTTTTATTTATAGTATCATTTTTAAATGAGACTCTTTTTAATTGAAAATTCTAACGAAACGGCATACCCTAGCTGTCGAAAATCGCAGCCCAAAAGAAGTTATTTTACACTTAGGCATAAAAATATAACACTTAGGCAAAAATATACTTTGCAATTTATAAATTTATTAAAATTTAAACATACCAAAAGTTAAGGAGTTGTTTAAATGTTTAAATTGTCAAAAAAGGTTTTATTTGGTACTTTATGTTTATCAGTATTATCTTTATCTCCAAATGTATATGCTGAATCGTCGTCGGAAAAGCCACTAGAGAAAAACTTTAAAACCACCGTTAAATCGAAAGCAGATGCAAACAAAGCCTTAAAAGAATTGCCAAGTGATGTGAAAGACAATTATAAGGATTACGATGTAGTCGACGCACTCACTGACGACCTTGGTTATACACACTACACACTTCAACCTGTTGTCGATGGTGTTCATGCGAAAGATCAAGAGGTAAAAGTCCACGTTGACAAAAAAGGACAAGTGGTACTCATTAACGGGGAAGTAAACGCAGAAAAAGTCGATCCAACAAACAGCGTAAGTATTTCTAAAGATGCTGCCCTTTCAACTGCCTTTAAAGCTGTAGATATGAAACAATCTGAAGCATCCAACTTAGATGAAGATGTCGTTAAAGTCAATGATGTCGAAATTGATGGTGAAGACAACAAATACGTTTATCATGTAGAATTAGTAACAATGGAACCCGATGTGTCACACTGGGATCTTAAAGTTGATGCCGAAACAGGAGAAGTTGTAGAAAAAACAGACTTAG
This sequence comes from Staphylococcus pseudintermedius, assembly GCF_001792775.2. Taxonomy (GTDB): domain Bacteria; phylum Bacillota; class Bacilli; order Staphylococcales; family Staphylococcaceae; genus Staphylococcus; species Staphylococcus pseudintermedius. The sequence goes on along the minus strand of NZ_MLGE02000006.1, from coordinate 70,296 downwards.
TTGCCCATGCAGCTGCAACAGGTACTGGTCGAGGTGTTCTTGGTGACACTAAACGTATTAACATCAACTCTATTGATGGTGGTTATTCATTAGAAGATGTGACAGGTTCTGCAGTAATGGCTACGTATGCTTTTAACCCTGCGTCAGGTTCTGCAGTAATGGCTACGTATGCTTTTAACCCTGCGTCAGGTTCTGCAGACTTAATTACAGACCCAGACACAAACTTTACAGATGACTACCAACGCGCAGGTGTTGATGCGAACTATTACGCGAAAAAAGTATATGACTACTACGCATCAAAATTTGATCGTCGTTCTTATGACAACAGAGACAGTGATATTATGTCAATTGTGCATGTCAATAACTTCCAAGGTCAAGACAACCGTAACAATGCTGCTTGGATTGGTGACAAAATGATTTACGGTGACGGCGATGGCACTACATTTACAGCTTTATCTGGTGCAGATGACGTCGTTGCTCACGAAATTACACACGGTGTAACACAAGAGACAGCTGGACTAATTTACCGTGGCCAACCAGGTGCTTTGAACGAAAGTATGTCTGACACATTTGCTTACTTTATGGATCCGGGCGATACTTTAATCGGTGAAGATGTGTATACACCAAGACGCCCAGGTGATGCATTACGCAGCATGTCAAATCCAGAACAATTTAACCAACCGGGCCATATGAGAGACTATGTCAACACGTCAAGTGACCATGGTGGCGTACATACGAACTCAGGCATTCCAAATAAAGCTGCTTACCTTACTGTTAATAAAATCGGTCAAGAACAAGCTGAACAAATTTATTACAGAGCATTAACATCTTACTTAACTTCTACTTCAAATTTTGCAGATGCCAAAGCGTCATTAGTTCGTGCTGCATTAGATTTATATGGTGAAGATGTAGCGAGGCAAGTCGAAGCTGCATGGGAAGAAGTAGGCGTATAATTGCTTGCCTTAATCATGACAACTGAGTTACAACACAAATTATCCGATGAATTCCAATGCCACAATCCAACGAGACGACGCTAAGGTTAAAAGCGACATAGAAGCGTTGTGGGCGGATTTCTCGGACAATCATATCAACCCTACCTTAACCCCCTTAAACAGTAAGAGACTGGGACATTATGTTTTCCCAGTCTCTTACTACGCTTTTACCTTCTTGTTTGTTGTATCCACGTTCTGACCGCCATAAAATTTTGCCAATCCGACTCACTCATCATCACAATGCCATATTTTTCTAACTGTTGTTGGACTGCCTCACGTATAGACTTATCCATATAATGCATTACCCCGGGATAATAACGGTCATAAAATTGAAAATCGCATTGTTGAACAAGGGCATCCGCTTCTAATGGGATATGTTGGACTAACTTTTCCGCTTGCGCCCTACCACCATATTTCAATAGGTAGAGTGCTAAAAAGTCCAATCGTTCGTCCGTTCCCCAAGCGATTTCTGTCGGTTGCACTTGATTGGCATACGCACCTAATCCGAGACGTCCCCGTTCATTTTCAACATCTATAAGGAGACGTTGTTGTACACCGATATGCGGTTGCGACGTTCTCACCGCACGACACGCCTGTTCAAGCATATGGGGCCAACGTTGACAAGCAATTTTCGTATGCCCCACTGCAGTTAACCCTAGCGAATGAGGCAAGTTCACCATGCCTGCAATCGCCTGTTCAGCCTCCATTTTCGTCATGTTCACTGTCAATGGATTCAACTGCATCCCAGTCACCATATAAGTGGTATTGAAAAAGTCTTTGTACAAAATACTGCCTATCATATAATAATCTGAAATAATCAAAGGAAAATGCGTCTCCATCACATTCGTTTTCACGATGCGACTTTGCCATTCATCAAACATGTCATACATATGTGCAGATTCCCAACCAAAATCGAGTGACACTGCATTCACATCACCTGGCGTCAGTGCAAATGCGGACAAATTATATACATCCCCGTTAAAATTGAGCGTTTTGATATCATGTCGCATTATTGTATTAATATTCCAAAAGAGCATACGCCCTTTACAAATCAGCTTGGCACCCGTGCGTTGTTCAATCTGTCGTTTCGTTCGTTGAGAAACTTTCCACTCCATCTCAATCATGTCATAGTACTGACCACAAAGCGCTGCCAATGCTTCCGCTACCAAATCATCGCGCACTTCGATAGGGTCTGCCATTTCAAATCGAATCGTGCCTTCATGTCTCTCATCATAATAAACAGCTTCAATCCACCCTTGCTGATGTCGAATCGCTTCGAACGTCACTTTCACATCATGCGCCTCCTTTGATTCTTCTTTTCTTTTATCGTAACGTAATGATGTTAATTTGATGTAAAGCGACGTTTGATTGTCGTATGCTCATGCTAAAGTTGGAGAGCGAATTGTTGCTCTAGACGCATACCACATGATTGCGATTCATGTATCCTTAAATTATCATGCGACAAGGAGGTTTCTACAATGCGTGTTCTTTTACGTGCTGCCATTGCGATCGGTGTGATCCTATTTGCAGCACACTATTTTCAAGATAATGACAACTTATCGGCTGTCGAAAATTACAAAAATGATATTGTTCAGTTTTCTTATGTACAAGACTTTTTAAACAGTCAAGCTCTGCAAAAAATAGAGCAGTTGGAATTTGAAGATTTATTGCCTTCTGATTTCTTTTAACTGAATATCAAACTAAAAAAATGCGCATCGACACTTTGTTAGACAAAGCTCAAATGCGCATTTTTGATTTCACCTTACTCATCATTCTGCCAAGAGTTGATTAATGTGATAAGTCATACTGTCTTGTTCTGCGATACTCGAATCATCAAGCACACGTAAAAAGTCTAAATGCCCCACATCCGGATAAATGATTGATTGGACGTCAGCACCTAATGCCTCGAACTTTTCATGGGTAATTTTCGAGTCCTTATTCGGAAAGATCACGTCATCTTCACCGAGTAAAAAGAGCACTTTGGGCATTTCTTTAATTTTATCAATATCTGCCAAATAATCTGCACGTAACGTGTACATTAAATCTGTAATCATCGTTTCCATTGGCGCGAAATATTGAGAAAAGTTAAAGCCTTCTTTCTGTTTTTTAGAAACGCCTTGAGACAATACGAATTCAGGAATACTGTTGATCATTTCATTTCGCTCACCAGGTTTGACGTCTTTCATAATTTCATACAATAATTTAGAAAAACGCAACTCTTTATAATCGATTTTGGCGGCACTATTTAAATAGATTAAATGTTTAATCGGTAGCGTGTTGTATCCCGCAAGTTTTGTCGCAATTAATCCGCCCATCGAATAACCAATCATGGACATTTCTGAAATGTGAGAAGCCTCAACAATAGTGACAAGCGCTTCGTTAATTCGTTTCGCATATTCAGAAAGGTCATAATCTTGGCGTTCAAGACTCGTACTTTTTCCGCGACCAGGACAGTTGATAAAAATCAGTTTGACATCATGAATGTATTTCGCAAAGATCGTCATAATCTTATAATTCATAATCGCACCATGAAGCAGTACAACAGCTTTATCTGTCTCTTGTTTCCCCATGATTGCGACTTCTAATCCTGCATCGTTTGACTGTGATAATTTCATAATATTTGTTTCATAATTAGCTAGTGACATATTTTTTCCTCTATCTCAGTTCTATTCTTTTACGCGTGGGTGATATGCCTCTATATTATAGTAGAAAACCATCACAATAAAAAAGGGCTTGAGTCTGATTTTCTTAATATTGTTGCACACCCCAAAGCTTTTCTTCACATTTTTGAATGATATACTTTAACACTTCAATACGCGCTGTCTTTTTATGATCCGCAGCCACGACAAGCCACGGTGCATCTGCAGTATCTGTTTTTTGAATCATATCATAACTCGCTTCAAGATATTGGTCCCACTTATCACGGTTTCGCCAATCTTCATCCGTAATTTTCCACTGTTTATCTACGTCTATCTCACGCGCTTTAAATCGTTTCAATTGCTCGTCTTTATCTAAAGAAAGGAAGAACTTCAAAATAATTGCGCCATCATCCGTCCACATTTTTTCGAACGCGTTAATTTCATCATAAGCGCGAGACCACTCTTTCTCAGTCGCAAAACCTTCCACACGCTCGACTAACACACGACCATACCAACTGCGGTCAAAAATTCCAATGTGACCACTTTTCGGCATCGTTTGTGCGAAACGCCATAAATAATGATGACTTAACTCAACATCTGTCGGCGCACTCACGGCATTGACTTCATAACCAGTTGGATCGAGCAACTCACGAACACGTTTAATGTTCCCCCCTTTACCAGCTGCATCCATACCTTCATATACGAGCACGAGCGGAATTTTTCGTTCATATAAAGCAAATTGAAGTTCGCGCATTCGTTTTTGTAACGCTGTCAACTTCTCTTTATAGTCCTCTTTCGAAATTTTAGTTTGCTTATTATCAAATAAGTCGGTTTCAAATGTATCAGAAAAACGGCCGTCTCGATGTGTGTCACGTTGTTCATGACGTGAAATGGCTTGTGTCAAACGCTCATGAATATGTGTGTACATTTGAACGAGCGCTTTTTCACGTTCATCGTAATCAATCACTTCCCATGAATCATCCAATAACGGTTGCATGTACTCTAAATAGGTATCCGGTGCAACAACTTGTTCATATTCTTGTGCTTTCCAACTCGTTAATGGGTTCGTCTTCATTTGCGCAATATGTTCTTGGCGCTTGTCTTCATTAATTTGAATGAAAAACTTAATCATTTCATGGTGATCATTGTCTAGCATCGTTTCAAAGTCATCTATTTCAGACTTTAAAATTTGTGGGTTTTTAAACAACGGATATTTGATTTGATGCACTTGATAATCCACATAGTGTGAATACCAACTTCTAAAATAAATATTAATGTGACCTTTTTCAGGTAAAGTTTCCCAAAAGCGCTGTAAAAATGGGTACCTTAAATCATACTCTGATGGTGTTTTCGTCGCGATAAATTTTGTGTACTTTGCATCTAAATTGAGCAACAACTCGTTCGTTAATCTCGTTTTTCCCGAAGCAGGCACCCCTTCAAAAATAATCATCATTGGTATACCGAGTGCATGTGTTTGTCGTGTTAATCTCGCAATTTCTAAACGTAACGTATCCAGTTTTTTCATCATTCTCACCTCGTTACTCTTATTATATATAAGTCGTTTCAAAATGAGCAATGGAATATCTTTTTTACATCATGAATATATTGACAAGCTCTTTTTTTATCCCAAAATCTCCCCTTGTTTCATTACAATTCAACTTTATCTTGTAATATTTGTAATATATGTCGATTTTTATTAATTCATAAAATATTCCTATAACCCTTGCTATAATCACCTTTATCAGCATGAATAGTGATGAACAACTTTTTAACAACATGACATTTATGTTACAAAACAGCAAAATGAAAAACGATTGTAATGTTTTGTTAATTACGCGTAATTTACAAAATGGCGTTTCGTTGGTAGAGTGTGATTGTTGAATTTTTTAATTACGCATACTTTTGAAAATGAATATATAAAACTTACTTTACTGGAGGACTTATTTATTATGAAAAAATCATTACTCTTAACTACTACACTTGCAGCAACAATCGGAACAGCAGGATTAGCAGCAAGCGGACATGATGCAAATGCAGCAGAACAAGGGATTGATCAAGTTAAATTAGCAGCAATGGCGCAACACAACGATCCATCATTAAACCAACACCCAATTGAAGAAGGTTCATACGAATACAACTTCACTTTAGACGGTGTATCATATAACTTTTGGTCAAACGGTGTACAATTCGGTTGGTCATACAATGGTTTTGGTCAAGCAACACAAGACTACTCATCAATTGCACAACCAACACAAATGGCTGACGTAAGTGGACTAGCTTCACAACAATCTTACAGCAATGGTCCATCAACAACGCAACAAGCGACTAGTCAAGCACCAAAACAACAAACAGCACCATCATACACAACACAATCAACATCAACTCGTTCAGTTAAATTAGCTAATGGTAACACTGCTGGTAGCTACGGAACAAGAGCTGCTCAAGAAATGGCTAGCCGTACAGGTGTTTCTGCATCAGTATGGGAAACAATTATTGCACGTGAATCAAACGGTCAATTACATGCTCGTAACGCTTCAGGCGCATCTGGTTTATTCCAAACTATGCCTGGTTGGGGTTCAACAAGCACTTATGAAGGTCAAATTGCTGCAGCTACAAAAGCTTACAATGCACAAGGTTTATCTGCTTGGGGTATGTAATCTTCATATAACATTAAAAGAACTTGAAGTGTGTGACACACTTCAAGTTCTTTTTCTATTGTTTCGCCTCTCTTGACTAACATCTAAATCACTTTTCAGTCAAAATCATTGCATTGATATACAGCGCCTTATACAATAGAAAACAAGGTGAGCTTATGAAGCAATGGTTTTTTCCTCTGCTCTTTTTAAGCATCGTTATTGTGATAGCTGTCACAGTTGTCATGCATTACGATGCAATTCAGCACGAAACATCGAACAGATATCATACCTTATCTGACTCATTTTTCAATCAAGACCGTAAAACACACGGCTTTGGCACGTACAATCGCGATCTATCTTTCAACGGCGACAACCGACATTACGGTAATGATTACCGTTTACCCGAAGATACATCTGTCCTTGCACCTACGAATGGCACTGTAACAAGAACTTTCAAAGACAAACTCGGTGGCAATGTGTTAGAAATCCGCGAAGATAATGGCCAATACTTTCAATGGTTCATGCATTTAAATGAATTCAAAGTGAAAACAGGCGATACGGTAGCTGCCGGTGACGTCATTGCATTGTCCGGAAATACGGGCGAACAAACGACAGGACCTCATCTCCATTTTCAACGAATGCATGGGGGCGTAGGCAATCGTTTCGCTGAAGACCCCGATGACTTTGTCGACCAACTTCCAGATCAACAGCGTAGTCTTTATCGATTGAACTAGATGAGACTGATAAAATAAAAAACAGGTGCTTTAAGGTTATATTCCTTTTAGCACCTGTTTTTTCATGTTTCTTACTTCCCATTCTGTTCAGTGAAAATAAAATATAAGACAAAATCAACAAAATGGCTATAACGTTTCAACTATCATGCCTAGAATGGTAAGAAACTTGATTAAATTTAAATTGACTATTGGAAAAAATTGGGATGTATTCTTGATGTATAGCGTCACATAAGAGTAAGGTCCATCCAGATTATCAAAACCGCGCAAGCCCCTTAGGAAAGGGAAAATGTTTAAAGAAATCTACACATATCAACAGGTCCCTAATTTTTCTCTGTCACGCTGGATACTCAAATGAATTCGTTGCATTTTCTCCTCCACATCACCAATTTCCATTGCGCACGCTTTCAACGTATCACAATACATCTCAGAATCACCACGTTGATTTTTATAATGCAACTTGTGCTCTAAACTCGCCCACATGTCCATTCCAATAGTGCGCAATTGGATTTCTACAGGCGTGTCGTTCATACCATCTGTGAGAAAAATCGGGACAGAAATGACAATATGCAAACTTCTATAGCCATTTTTCTTTGGATTTTCAACATAATCTTTTCGCGTCAATAACTGAATATCGGTTTGTTTCAACAACAATTGTTCGACGGTATAAATGTCGTCAATATAGTTACAAACAACGCGAATACCGGCAATATCCATAATATTTTCTCTTGCGGCTTGTGCTGTCAGCGGATAGCCTTTTCTTTTTAGTTTTTGCAATAAGCTCGGAATCTCTTTGACCCGACGTTCCATATGATGAATCGGATTATGTGCATATTTAATTTGGAAATCTTCGTCCAAAATACGCAACTTTGTACTAATTTCTTCTAAAGCCGCACGATATAAATGTTCTAGTTCAATCAATGCGACAATTTCTTCAATACTACTAATGTCCTTCAAATCACGGTTCATATATTTAGCGATTTCTTGTCTTAAACTTTCTTCATTAAAAGGTGTGTTTTTATCTACGAACATTTCTTTCACCTCAACATAACTATATTTAAAATCAAGGTCCTAAATGCTATGTTATCTTTCATCATCATATCAGGTTCAATAGTCCTTTACTACTTTTCCTTAAAGCTGCAGTGAAATTTAAAAATGTGATAAAAACTTGTCCTTGAAGCAATGAATTTTTAGATAAAATCACGTTTTTTTATGATTTGAAGGTGCTTAAGTCGTTGTGCGTTCGACTAAAAACTTTGTGTCTTTCGTGTAGCATGCATCATGTTTGTCACTTTAGATGAAGCGTTGCAAAAAAATACAGTTGAATGGACATCACTCAACTGTATCTCTTAAAGTATGTTTATTTTTAACGATATTGTACAATTCTTTCAACATCTAAGCGTGATGTTGGACGACCTTCTTCAGCTGCTTTACCGATAGCGATGATCATGACTGGTACATAACGTTCAGGGTTTAAACCAAGGTCTGCTGCAATGTCTTCACGGTTAAAGCCACCGATTGGATTTGTTTCATAACCATGTTCACGTGCAACGAGCATGAACTGCATTGCCGCTAAACTACTATCGACTTTAACAACGTCATTCATAGATTGTTGATCTAGCCCTTCATACATTGCGACAAATTTGCCTACTAAATCGTCCTTGACTTCTTGAGGCATATACCCTTTTTCAACGGCTGCCCCGTAGATTTCTTCAGCATGTTCATAATTCAACATATCACCAAAAATGACAACCATCGCTGCTGAAGTATCATTTTGACGGCTATTGAATTGTACGAGTGGACGTAATGTATCTTTACCTTCTGGAGTATCCACAACAACAAAACGCCAAGGTTGCATGTTAATTGATGACGGTGCTAATGTTGCCTTTCTAATCATTTCATTCATTTCTTCACGTGGAATCTTTACTTCTGTATCGAATAACTTAACAGAGCGACGGCCTGTAAGGATTGTTTGAAAATCTTGTTCGTGTGTCATAATAGTCACCTTTCCTTTTATAATGTAAACATTTCATTAAATAAAGTGCGATTCAATTATATTTTATACATAGTTTTGAATCAAGAAAAAAGTATGTATAATAGTAGTAACTATTGTTTAAAAGTATTGGGGGTCTACAACATGACAAAACATCCGAAAGCGCTACATGACGAATTATGTTTTTTATTTTATGTTGCATCGAAGGAAGTTATCAAAAAATATACTGCTTGTTTAAAAGAATATGAACTCACTTACACAGGTTATATTACACTCATTTCAATTGGGGATGATGAGGTTGTCAATATCAAACGACTCGGTGATCGCATATATTTAAATTCCGGCACTTTGACACCACTGACTAAAAAATTAGTGGCTCAGGGCTTGATCAAAAAAGTACGAAAGCCTGAAGATGAACGTAACTTGAACATTTCACTTACTGATAAAGGACGCAAACTGAAGCAACAACTCGCACATTTAAATGAAGAGGTACATGCGTCATTATCAATGGAAGGGACGGATATGACAGAATTAGTCGGAATCTTACAACGATTTCTTGAAAACAACTTTCCTTCGCACCCTGTAACAGTTTAATTTTACAGCTGTATAGCCATAGTGTTAACGACGGGGCAATGCGCTACAGATATAAATATCGCTACCTCCCCAGTATCATTGCAGTTATTCCTTTTAGCGCTATTATTCATAATAGCACCATCTTCATTTACAATCGGACCACTGGAGTAGAATCATGACCATCACATTTCTACTCCTCCGATATCGTTATAGCCTAACACGCCCCGTTATTCCTTTCCTTTACTTAAATTGATGCCAATATTGACGGAATAAATAAGAGACAAATCGATGCATTGGTGCTTGTGTCACGCGATACACACCCCAAGGTAATCGCGGAACAAAGTCATGCAATGCAATTAAGCATGTCGTTGTATCACCCTCTAAACGTCGAAACTCCATACGTGCTGTATGTCCACTTTGTTGTGCAAGCCATCCTCCTGTAATATTCAAAATCACGCGCTGTGTTAAGTCACTGCTCGAATGATGACGCATTTGGATAAGTGGTATTTTAAATGGCATGAGCACAATTGTAAACTGTTGTCCATCATAAATACCATTCACAAGTCGCCCATTCAACGTTTTTAAAAATCGACCGTACATGGCAGTGACCGCTTCCATTGATACACTTTGTGGAATATCTAACACCTGAATCGAACGTACTGTTTGTCGCTCCTCACTCCATTGATAAAGGACGCGGCGATTCGGAAACCATTTCGTTGTTTTCAAAGCATGATGAATCACTTCAATTTGAAAAGCCTCCATCATTTGTTTAAGCACAGGCTGCAATTGCGATTGCCAAACGATACATTGCTGAATATTCGCCTGCTTCATCGCATAACCTAAATTGTCATACATTAATCGTTGCAATTGTATTGGCTGACTTTGCGTGAGCCTCGTATTTGAAAATACTGGGTTTCCAATCACGACAACAAGTGCAATATCTTCTAATGCAGAGACAACATTCGACAAATCAAACAAGTCAATCTCTCGTGTTTGTGCAACAGTCGTTTGTCTCATCGTCGGCGGTGTTTGGATAAAAACATCATGTCCTTCAGCAACCAACATGGCTACATAATTATGGGTATAGGGGTGACCATCAGTAATCACTAAAATATTCACTATGTCTTTCACTCTCTCATCTGTTTCATTTTTTAGTATTATACCACTTCTCCACTTTCATACACTGAATTATAGTAGATTCTCACCAAAATTTAACAAATGATTCATGTCCGCTGCTACATCAAAAAAGACAAAAGTTAAAAAACTGCCCATGCAATTTCTCACTTTTGTCTTTCATTTCTATTATCAACATGTATACAATACATGTTTAATTTTGACTGAAAATAAACATCATCATGATCGTCAATGTTGTCAACACTGCACCGATGATAACCCATGTATTGGGATTGATTTTGCCCTTTTGTCCCGTCTGACGAAATGCACGAATTGCCGTAATCCAAGCAATGACGGTCAGCACTGCCAAAATAATTACTATAATATACACCGCTAGCTCCTCCCGTGTTCAATCATGAATAACTTCATATTATCATAAAAATGATTACAGAAAAATATAAAGTGTGGATGTCACAAAAACATCGAATCCTAAAAGTTTTGGTATACATGCCTAACGGTACTCTCTCATTTTTATGTATTCCATTTGAGATTATAAATTGGGTTGAAAGGTCTATAAATAAGACAGAAATTGGGAAAACTTAATATCCTAGTTCCCATATGATCCATACACCATCTGTTATGGAAAATAGGTTTATTCATTAAAAATAACATGAGTGATTACTGACGCAGCCAACATATGATTGAGTGCTAGTAAAAAATAGGAAATGGAGAGTATCTATAGTGTTTGTATCTCCTATCTTTACGATATCAAGCTTGAATACCACACAACTACCTTTTCTATTGTTTTTAATGCCATGACTGTAATACTTGGAATGTAATATGAATAAAGAAAGAATGTCTATGATTGGTAATTCTTTAAGGTTAATTTTAGGGAATATCAAATCTTTCAACCTCAAAAAAACCACCATGGCATATATAGGGGTTGGCCATGATGGTTTTGAATATTAATAGAACAACATCAATAGTATTGGAAGCATCACAGAACTCATGACGGCTGATAATATCATACCAATCGAACTAAATGCACCTGACTCTAAATCCATTTCGAATGCGCGTGCGGTTCCAAATGCATGAGAAGCATTACCAAATGTCATGCCGCGTGCGATAGAAGATTGGAAGTTCGTCATACGTACAAGGGATGCGCCTATCATACTTCCTAACAAGCCCGTTGCGATGATAAAGAGAATCGTAACTGTATCCTCGCCACCGAGCTGATGTGACACTTGAATACCGACCGCTGCTGTAATCGAACGGGGGAGGAGTGTCACAATATCTTCGCGTCCATAGCCGAGTAATTTTAAAGAAAAATAAATTAGGGAGAAATTTAAAATTACCGCTGTGAATACACTGACGAAGATTGTTTTAAAATACTTTACAATCTTATGCCGGTTTAAATACAGTGGAAAAGCGAGACACACGACTGTGGAACTCAATAGTTGATTGATCCATTGCCCTCCCACCATATAACTGTGATAGTCGATATTAAAAAGTAATAATATCGCAATAACGCCAAGAGATGTCACTAAAGCGGGGTTGAGTATTGGTGAATTAAACTTATGATATATTTTTTTGGACAATATAAACATCACGACCGTTAATACAATCATCGCAATGCCTTGCAAGATCATCACGATGGATTTTGTCCTTTCCGGAAGATACGGCCTGTCACCATTTTTTCTGCCACTAAACCAGAACTATATGCCACGAGCACCGTACCAACAGCAACTAATGTAAAAAATATAATGAAGTTTAAGTTTAATTCTGAGACGACATCCATTAACCCTATCACAGAGGGAACGAAGAAAAACACCATCGTCGCCAGTAGAAAATTAGCACCTTCTTTAATCCATTCTACTTTAACAATTTTAAATTGAAGTAAAATGAAAAATAAAAGTAACCCAATAATACTACCAGCTAGGGGGATGTTGAAAAACTGCTGTATTTGATTACCTAACATCGTAATCCCATAAATGATGCATAATTGCGTTACAGTTTTCAATAGCTGTTTCACTTTTGCCATTTCAATCATCCTTTCTTCGTTCGAATGATTCTATTGTAACGGGTAATCAACCATTATAAAAATATTGGTTTTTCATGTTAATCATTACTTTTATCTATGGAATGGTTTTCAGGCACTGTCGTTAACGGTAATTGAATGTTGAGATAGTCTAAAAATGTTTGTGTCGCATGGTTTAAATAGACATCTTTCCGCCAAATGACTCCCATCGTCCAATCAACTGTACTGTCATCAATCGACAACACACGAATTTCTGGATTGCGACTAATAATACGCACAATGTTATCTGGCAAAATACTGATGCCCATTTTGGCTGTAATCAAATGTTCGATAAATTGCCACTGTGAGATTTTAGAAACGATATGTGGCACGAAACCAGCTTGTCGAGTGAGCGCGATAATTTTGTCGTTGATATAAAAGTCTTCATTAAACATAATAAAATCTTCATCTTTTAAATCTTTGAACGTCACATTTTCCTTTTGCGCAAGTGGATGCGTGTGATGCATGACGACTTGAAATTCACCTTTGTACAATGGAAATGAATCAAAAAGCTTACTATCTACAGGTAACGATGTCAGCCCGAGATGAATATCATTGTTCCGCACTTGGTTTTCAATCGTCTTCCCACCATTTTCATCTAAATTAAATACGACATTGGGATACTGTTGATGAAACTGACCGAGCACTTGGACGAGGCGTTCCATATCCATCAATGCAGAAATGCCAATCGAAATATATCCTTTCTCCAACCCCAGCAGACTACTGATTTCATTCGGCAAACTTTCGTATAACTTTAAAATTTCAACCGCTTTATGGTAAAACACTTCCCCCACATCTGTCAGCAACAATTGGCGACGTGTGCGATCAAACAACGGCTCACCGATTTCAGACTCTAACTCTTTAATCGCCTTACTAATCGTCGGTTGCGCAATATATAACGTCTCGGCTGCACGCGTCATCCCACCTTGACGGACAATCTCTATAAAATACTTCATCTGTTTAATATCCAATTGTCCTCCTCCCTTCTTTCTCTTTATTATAGCGTAATGCTTCTTATAAATTGTAGCGTGCATGGCGCTCTCATACAAATTTTGACACACTTACATTTTAAGGGTAATATAATACTAATTTTACATATTTTTTATCTTATACAATGGAGATATGCTTATGACATTACCTAAAAATGTGAAGTTGCGTTTACTCATGTTGTTTATCCAAAATGCCTCTGTGAATGCCGTTTTTCCGTTTATGGCATTATTACTTACACACTATCTAGGCGGTAAAAAAGCTGGAATGATGCTTATTATTGGGATTTTATTAAAGTTTAGCGGTTCGATTATCGGGGGTTATTTGAGCGACCATTTACCACTCAAGAAGAATGTCATCGCTTGTTTGACGTTAATGAGCGCATTCCTTTTCTTAGGTATGGGAGCCGTATTAGCGCAGTTAGAGGGGGTGCAGTCCTTTCAATTATTATTTGTTGTTTTCTTGGCCTGTTATCTTCTCAATGAACTTTTGACTGCCTTAGCCAAGCCGATGTACAACGCTTTAGCTTTAGATAGTATTGACGAGACACACCGACAACGCTATGCCCGCTTCAAATATTGGATTTCGAACACTTCCACTGCGCTCGGTATGCTGATGGGGGGATTATTTTACGGCTCGTTCAAAGTGAGTTTATTTGTGTTAATTTATATTTGTTTAACTGTGAATGTGTTGATTCTCTATTTTGGTGTACAAGAAACACGACGCACAATCAGCCATCCATCAGCACGTCGCTTTGTGGCAATATTTCAACGTTATCAAGTAGCATATCGGAATCGTCCTTTCGTCTTATTACTCATCAGTAGTATGCTCATATTAAGTGCGGAAATGTCGCTCTCATCCTATGTTGCAGTGCGTTTAGAACATCAATTCAAAACGATTCAGTTGTATGACTTCCCGATTGATGGCGTCCGTATGTTTTCAATCCTATTATTAATCAACACGATAACGATTATTAGTTTAAGTTTTGCAATTTTACATTATTTCAAACGCTTCAAAGTCGCGACCATTTTAAATATCGGCTTCCTCTTTTTCGCGGGAGGCTATACGGTCGTCATGAGTAATAACCACGCACTCGTCCTCGTTATCTTTATGTTGATGGCCACGATTGGTGAAATTTTGTTCACGCCAACTGTGGAAGCAGAAAAAATACGTTTTATCCCTGCCGACACACGCGGTGCCCATTCCGCATTGGATAGTTGGGTGCCAATTGGTGCAGAACTCATATCACGGCTATTTTTAATTATTGGTACCGTACTCACGCCGCTGATGATGTCAGGTTTAGTTTTAGCAACAGTCATAACAGGTTTTCTATTATTACTGTCAACTGTCAAACGATACGAGGCAGTTTAAAAAAGCATAGTTAAAAGGATTGAGACATAGCGTATTAAGTCTCAATCCTTTCACATATATTTGGCGCTGATTAATGATTTTAAAATAGTCAAAAAATGAGGATGAATGGCATTAAAAATTTCAACTACATCCCTTTTCGTGTGATTTGTCGACTGATAAATACGGCTATTAGTAAGTCATGTACAATGCACAGTCCTTTAAAAATAAATGAACTAAATGAAACGAAAAAGGCGGTTAATTCAATTTCTAGTATTAAAATCATTAGAAACACTGCGAGCGAGATTTACTATGATTTTGGCACCGTGTGCTGACGTTCGTTCATCCGGTCTCCCTTTTTCAACTGATGTGTCTGCATATCATACGTTATCATTGTATGTTGTTGCTTGCAATGATTTCCACTGTACTTCTTGCTGATACCATGTGATGACTTGATCAATTCGCGCAATCAATGTCGCCTCATCTTCTCCTTCGACCACAACTGACATGATATGATCCACACTCAATTGCGCTGCTCCAAATGGTTGGCCTGGTGTTGCTTTAAGAGATTGAAAAAGTACCCAATCTTCCTCTAACGGATGTTGTATCCCTTGAAATGTCGCATTTTGAGGGGGCAACAAGATGAACCCGCCATACCGCTGAATTTGTATGTGCGCCTCGACCTCTTCTGCACGTCCTGTTTGTAAGTAAAGACTCATTTGATTGAGCTGCATCCCAATAGCATGTTCTAGCGTACGACCGATTTCACCACCCCCTGTACGACTCGCAATTTCACAAAAATAGATGTCGTTCGTCGGCGTCACGAAAAATTCTGCATGAAATGATCCGCTCGGCAAGGTCGGTAATGCCGCAACGACTTGCTCCACTTGCTGTTGTAGCGCTTGACTGAGTGGATTATCTGCCTTCAACATATAACTCGCTAGTGGCTGATGGTCTTTAAAGGCTAAACATCCATTGTAATAGTGCGACACATAGGCACACTTCACTTCTGCATTATGAACAAGTCCATCGACATGATACATCTCCCCATCAATAAACTGTTCAATTTCATATCTTCCGATGTCGGGATGCGCCTGTAAAAACGTGTCAATATCCTGTTGTGCACGTGCAATCACAACATCCGACGAACCTGATCCATCTATCGGTTTAAGTACGACAGGGTAGCCATATTTTCCTACAAATCGTTGTATATTCGCGCTGTCTATCGCTTTATCAAAGTGTGGTGTTTTCACTGATGTGCTTTGTAACAACTGTTTCATGAGCACTTTATCCCGATACGCTTCTGCACTGATTAACGACTGACCTTCTATTTTCAACAACGCTCTAATTTTGGCTGCTCTTATCACGTCAAATTCCGAAATCGATAGGACGTGGCTAATGTCATATTGTTGACTTAATTCGAGCGCACGCATTTCAATGTCGGGATTTACCATATAATGTTCAAATGCTTCAATTCGCAAATAATCTTCGTCTGCATAACTGTTTTTTTTCTCAACCGGACAAAATAGAATCATTTGCTCTGCTGTATCCGGAAACCATTCATTATACGGTGTTTTAGCATGGTCCGTACTTGATAACATCAGTATTGTCATTCCACAATCACCTCAATCACTTCATGAATCCAATCAATTTTTTGCTGCACCGCTTCAGTCGACTCAGCTTCAAAAACGATATTGAGTACAAAACAACTCGAAAAGTGTTCAGGAGGTAAAATCACCGAATCTCCATAATTTTTCAAAGACACAACATAGTGCACACCTGGTATTTCAACTAAGCGGTCAAGCCCTTGAACCCCTTTAAATATCCCAGCTTGCTCGGCCATGACGCTATAAAAACACATTTTCTTTGACGTTTGATCAAAAGTAGGCCAATTTTCAGTCACATCGTTACCGACTGCAACATCTAATATTTTTTCAATGTATGAATGGCCAGATGCACCTGGAATTAAATGTGACGCAATGAAGCCCCCTCCTGGTCTGGCCGCTGATTCAATCACTTTAAAACCGTCTTTTGTCACTCTACCTTCTAGATGAAAAGCACAATGATCAATGCCTAAACTTTGAATAGCTTGCGTCGCTTTCGTCTTAATTTCTTGTTGTAAGGCCGCATTTTTATCAGATGGGAAAATCGCAATGTACTCCAGTGAATATTCAGGTGTGACCGCTTTGTCCGTAATCCCTGCAATACGTACTTCTCCATTTTGCACGACACCTTCAACCGATACTTCTTCACCGACAAGATACCCTTCATAAATATAATCATTCGGATAATAATGATACACTTTGTCACGTTCTGGTGATGTCGCATGGCGTAATGTTTCGTACACATATTCAATACATTCTTCACTTTCAATTTTAAAAATGCCTTTACTTCCAGAAGCGCCCACCGGCTTCAATATCCCAGGCGTTCCAATACGCGCAACAGCATGACGTAAATCTACTTCACTACGCACATTTTCATAGTCGGGCGAAATGTCAGGGACTTGGTCAAACGCCATACGCATTAAATATTTATTGCGAGCATTTTTAACATGCGAGACTGGAATGCCCGGTAATTGCAGACGGTCATTTAATTGTGCAACGAGCTCTACATCTTTATCAGACCATGTCAATATCCCGCTTAAATGGTGCTGTTGATGATACGCGATCACCGCTTCAACGACTGCTGTTTCGTCATACGTATCGATTTCAATCACTTCATCTAGACCACTGTCAATCAGTTGTGGATCATGATCTGTCATCAATACGACACGATACCCTTGTCTTTTTGCCTCAATGACCGGTGCGATTCGCTCGACTTTATGACTTCTCAAATTAATAAATAGTAATGTTTTCACGCACTTCACGCTCCTATGTTAAACCTCTATAAATTGCTGTTGATACCATTTACGATCATATGCTGCCATATCAAGTTGACTCTGATGTTCACGACAATAATCAAACCACGCTTGATAAAGTGCACCGACAACCCTTCTGTAATAAAGCGCTTTCATTAAGTCTATTTCAGAATACACTACGCCAGATGTTTTCATCAACCGTAAATCGTAATAGGCGTTTAACGTATACGGTGGACATTGAATCGCCCCAGGACAACGAATGGCATGTTTTACATTTGCAAATACATGCCCTTTATGATGCTGATTGCTCCATTCGGTAATGTCACTCATCACTGGCGGAAAATAGTAATGTCGCTGAATACGATGGCGCTCATACAAAAAATTTCCCGGCGTATAATGCCAACTATTGTATTCCATTCGTTTACTAATTGCTGTCAAAATACCTACCAATATCTGACTTTGATTGCGAAAAGCTTGTTTCATCGCTTCACTCGGTATCGCACAGCAAAAATACATTTGTTGTTTCCATTCAAAAATTGTTTCTAGCTGATGATGTTTTAATGCATCGTAATACATCCATGGATATCTAAACCCTCGCGTCATACCAACATCTGAATGCGTCGCCCGTATCGCATAACCCACCATTTTTTCGAGTAAAGTTTGAATTGTGGTCATATCCGGATGTTGCGCAATATCGTTTAAAAATGCGTCATAATACGTCTGTTCTGAAGCCATCCCTAAAATTTGCGCTAATTCATTCTCCATCGCTTCATCACGATACAGTCCCACTTCTTGTTGATTTAAAAACTGTTCTTGCTTATGCAAATTGAGACCATTAATTTTTCGATAAATGACATAGTTTTCGGCAACTTTTTCACGTAATTGACAAATCAACCGTGATTTCGCTAAAAGAGATTTTGGTACAGGTTTGGACGGTGTATCAGTCATTTCTTGATAAACCGCTAACTTTTCTTCTAAATAGTCGGATAAATAATGCAGTGAAAAATGAACACCATTCACCTCTTCTCCTCTGGCAGGCGGACCAGATTGCAACAATGTGTAGAGGTTAAAAATAAAAATGCGTTCATCTTTCGTCCACGTGTCCTTATTTTTCTCAGCCAACTCATCCAATAAAAAGTGCGTCGTATCCCCTTCTAAACTTTTCAATAAATTGTTGTAATGATAAAATGTCGTATACGTATGGCTATTGTAATAGAGGAGCACCGGTGCCATAAAATCGACTTTTTCTTTAATCGCATCAATCACTTCTATAACCTCTTGCGGTTCGAGGCGCCGAAAAAATGGAACAACTTCTGATTGATAGCGCAACATTTCCTCCGTATGCAAACGTGTCGTCAATTGTTGAATTTCAGTCATTGCTTCTGTCGTCAATGTGACATAACCCCAAATTTGCGTATAGTCATCATTAAAACTTGGTCCTAGATGAAGACGACCATAGGCTGACATTCCAAAACTGATGACTTGCTCTGAATCTGACGGTTTTTCATCAGTAAACAGACAAGTGCCATGCGCCAAATGTTGATATATCGCCCACTGTTCAAAATTCAAACTTTGTCGTGCAATCTCAAGTGGAATCTTACCATCCAATGTCAACATCGTGTCAATCACTGCTAACGGTTGCTCAAGCTGTGTCACCTTTGCATGCGTTTCTTCCAACAACTGTTCAAACCCTTTTTGCTTCATTACAATTCCTTCTCTCTGTCTAATATAATGGGTAATGAAAAAGGCTGCTGCCCCACTGTGATTGCTGACGTGGGACAATTTTCAACTGCATCATCTAAATTTCCTAAGTCACATTCGGGTATTTGCGCCGTGCCACTATTACAATCTAAGCACATGTACGCTATCCCTTGCGCATCATATCGAAACAATCGGGGCGCCGCAGCACCACAAGCTGAACAAGCAATACACATGTCTCTGTCTACATACGCATAATAGCTCATCAACTCCCTCCCTTCACCACTTTAATACAAAACAAAAACAATATAATATATCACTTCTATTATTTTTATATTATATCCACAAAGTAATTTTGAGTCAATGTAGCATGTCTTCTCATCCCATAAATCCTAAAAACCCCTTCAAGCAACGAATGGCTGAAGGGGTTAAAGTTATAATAATATAATTTGTTGAAGCTATTTATTATTATTTCACGATGAGCACAGGGATGTTCACATGCTTTGCAATTTTATGTGTCACGTGACCGAGTACATGTTTAATATCCATTTCTGAACGTTTATTACTCATCACGACAATATCATAATGTTCATTTCCAACTTCATTGACGATTTCTTTTGTCGGTGAGCCTGTCGCAAATTTCACTTTGTAAGATAAGCCAACATCTTCAATCGTTTTCAAGAATGGCTTCATTTCTTTTTTCTTTTCTTCTACCACTTCTTCAAAATGTTTACCTTGATAGCGAACATAATTCGCTAATTCTGTCTCTGAAATGACATTAAAAACGACAATTTCGTATGGTGCATCATTGCCTGTTAGCTTTTTTAATTGTTCAGGGACATTTTTAAAGCTGTTGCCAAAATCATATGGAACGAGAATATTGCTAAACATATCTAATCCCTCCTCATTTTTGGTGTCTCCTTTATTCTCATGTCGACATGACTATATCGGAGACGGCTTTCTCATCACCTTTATTTTAGCACTATGATAACGCTTTCTCAAGGCGCCCTACTTTGTTAATGGTGCACATGCATAAAATTATTTTTTACACAAACACGCTACTCTCGGTATCTTCGACATGCATTTCAACTTCTAGAAAGTGCATCCCTCTACAATGTCCCCTCTGTAACATGAAAAATGATTCTACACTAAAAAAGACACTTCTCAAAAAAATTGAAGTGTCTAAAAAATTTATGATGAAAATTCTATAATATCTAGTGTTTCAGTAATCTCAACATCATTTAAATCGTGCCCTACCACGACCAAATAAGGTGACATTTCAATTGGACACTGTTTCAACTCTAAATGTCCGGGCGTATATTGTACGACATAGGGTGTTTCACAACCTTTAAAATAGACAAAGCCCTTAACTCTAAAGACATCTTTTAACCCTTTTAATCCTTCAATTAACGCACTTTGTTGGATGGGCGATTGAAATTCATACAACATATGTGACAAATGCCCGTGATGATGGACGGATGAACGTTCACTCATATCATATTTCGACGCATGTTGAATCTCTTGTAATGTAATTTCACCGTAACGTGTAAGTATGTACGGTATATCAGGATAGCGTTGTTGTATAGTTTGGACAACGGCTAACAACTGGTCACTTTCTAGCAAATCAATTTTATTAATAATCAAATGACTACAGTAACGAATTTGTTCATCCATTAACGTTTGAATCGTTTCTGGTAAAGTATCTCGACTTTCATAGGCTGCCGCATCGACAATACCTAACACACTCAAATCTTGAATGAATGGCGCAAGAACAGGCGTCATGCATGCATCAAACACTTCAACTGGATGTGCGGCACCACTGCATTCGATAAAGACAATGTCAGGTTGATGTGTTAAATACAATTCGTGGAGTTGTTGTGAGACATTCGCTTTCAAATCACAGCAAATACAACCATTCGTCAACACTTCCATTTTCACATCTTCAGTCACGAGCTGTGCATCGACATTTTTAGCCCCAAAGTCATTCATCATCACAGCTGGTTTTAACTCTTGATCAATCGCATCTTGTATTAAAAAGTTCAGTGTAGACGTTTTACCGCCACCTAAGAAGCCCGCTAATATGACGATATCCATCTAATCTCCTCCATCTTTCATCCAATCACGAAATAACCGGCTTCCCGTTGTGGTATGTTGGCCTTGATATTTCCCTTGATATTTTGTTTCTGGTACCGTTTTTGTTTCAGCTAATACGATTTGGCAAATACGTTGGCCTTGTTCAATTTCTAACGGAAAGTCGTTGGCATTGTAAAGTTCCAATGTAATTTTACCTTCAAAACCTGGATCGACCCAACCTGCATTTTGTATGAAAAGTCCTGCTCGACCGACTGAACTCCGCCCTTCAATAAACCCAGTTAATTGTTGGGGTAACGTGATATATTCTTCTGTCGTAGCTAAAATAAAAGCGTGCGCAGGTATCACCACTCGAGGTTGTTCAATCGTCTCATACGCAATCGGATCACTCATCCGTTGCACCCCTGTTTCGGGTGGTATCGGTTTTAAAAAGTGCGATCCTAATGTTAAATCAACAGATGCTGGCTCAATATGTGCTTCTACTAATGGTTCAATATTCAATAATTGACGTTCGAGATACGCCTTAATATCACTATCTGACAAAATCATACGATGCACCTCAGTTTCTTAAATATAAATCATCATTTTTACGTAGCGTGATGTTTTCATAATTTATCATGTCCAGAAGATTCGGACAAGATTTTTTTGAATATTTTTCATTTTATTTTCGAGTAATGTTATCAAAATACAATAAATAAGCAATGTTATATAATCGTAAAAATCTTTTGACAACGCAACCAGATGAGATGTTCATACCCGTTGCGCATATTTCATAAACGCACGATGAAACAATACGAAAAAGCCTGCTCGAGTGTCATGACGATACATTCGAACAAGCTTCATTTCTATTTACATAGCTAATGGCGTTAATATTATGTCAAAGCCACTTTAGAATAAGAAATAACGTTGGGTCATCGGTAATTCTGTTGCCGCTTCACTCGTTACTTTTTTCCCATCCACGAAAACTTCATATGTTTCTGGATCAACGTCAAGTTTTGGTAAAGCACTATTATTTTTCATATCTTTTTTTGTTAATTGGCGAATGTTACGTACAGGTCTCACGTCACGTTTTAAGTCTAATGTACGACGAATACCGTTCATATAAGCCGCTTGTGATACGAAAGTGATGGCCGTACTTTGTAAGTTACCACCATATTGACCGTACATGTGACGATACTTAATCGGTTCAGATGTTGGGATAGAACCATTTGCATCACCATTTGCCGCCACGTTAATCATGCCACCTTTAACAACCATGTCCGGTTTCACACCAAAGAAACGTGGATCCCAAATGACAAGGTCCGCTAATTTACCGGCATCAACAGAACCGACATATTCGGATATGCCGTGTGTAATGGCAGGGTTAATCGTATATTTCGCAATATAACGACGGATACGGTTATTATCATCATATTCACTGTCGCCTTCAAGCGGTCCACGTTGTTGTTTCATACGATGTGCGACTTGCCATGCACGCGTAATAACTTCACCGACACGTCCCATCGCTTGAGAGTCAGAGCTGATCATACTAAAGACACCCATATCTTGTAAAACGTCTTCTGCAGCAATTGTTTCTTTACGAATACGAGAATCCGCGAAAGCCACGTCTTCTGGAATCGATGCATTTAAATGGTGTGTAATCATGACCATGTCTAGATGTTCATCAATCGTATTATGTGTATACGGCAATGTTGGGTTCGTCGATGATGGTAACACATTCGGATAACCCGCTGATTTAATTAAGTCAGGTGCGTGTCCACCACCAGCCCCTTCTGTATGGTACATATGGATCACTTTATCACCAATCGCTTTCATCGTATCTTCCATAAAGCCCGCTTCGTTCAAAGTATCCGCGTGCAGTGCGATTTG
The DNA here is from genome assembly GCF_001792775.2 of Staphylococcus pseudintermedius. Lineage (GTDB taxonomy): Bacteria > Bacillota > Bacilli > Staphylococcales > Staphylococcaceae > Staphylococcus > Staphylococcus pseudintermedius. Next base: position 46,693 of record NZ_MLGE02000006.1, on the reverse strand, counting down.
AATATCATAGTCATCTGCCACTTCAAGTGCATGACGTAATGCTGAAGGCGTCGCACCCCAATCTTCGTGCACTTTCAAACCGATGACCCCTGCATGAATTTGTTCTACTAATGCAGTCGGGTTCACCGCTTGACCTTTACCTGTAAAACCAATGTTAAGCGGTAAATTTTCTGCAGCTTGAAGCATGCGGTGAATATACCAAGAACCTGGTGTCACCGTTGTCGCTTTTGAGCCTTCTGAAGCACCAGTTCCCCCGCCGATATGTGTTGTAATGCCACTTTCTAATGCAACTTCAGCTTGTTCAGGGTTAATAAAGTGTACATGTGTATCAATACCGCCCGCAGTAACAATCATCCCCTCTGCTGCAATCACATCTGTCGAGGAACCAATAATAATATCGACACCATCCATAATATCCGGGTTGCCGGCTTTCCCTAATTTCATGATGTAACAATTTTTCACACCGATATCACATTTAATGACTTTATCGTGATCAATCACGACAGCATTTGAAATAACTAGGTCTGCCACGGCTTTGTTATCACGTGTTGCATTCGGATTTTGTCCCATACCATCACGGATTGATTTACCACCACCGAAAGTAACCTCATCACCATATCTTGCGTAATCTTTTTCGACTTTCGCAAATAAATCCGTGTCAGCTAAACGAATAGAATCGCCGACTGTTGGGCCGTACAAACTAGTATACTGTGATTCTGTCATTTTAAAACTCATTTGACTTCACTTCCCTCAGTCATATTAGGCGCTGTGATGCGAGATTGATCAAGTGGCCCATCGACTAAGCCGTGAAAACCATACACATGTTGTTTACCGGCATAACGTACAAGACGAATTTCTTTTTCGTCACCAGGTTCGAATCTAACAGCTGCACCCGCTGGAATGTCTAAATGTTTTCCATACGCTTGTTCACGTTCAAACGACAGCGCGGGATTCGCTTCAAAAAAATGATAATGTGAACCGACTTGAACAGGTCGATCCCCTGTATTTTTAACCTTTAATTTTGTATTTTCGCGTCCTTCATTAATCATAATTTCGGTTGAATTCACAATAATTTCTCCAGGTTTCATCATTATCCCCTCCTACACAATTGGATGATGAATCGTAATTAGTTTTGTACCATCTGGGAAAGTGGCTTCGATTTCGATATCTGTCACCATCGCTTCGACACCTTCCATGACATCATCTTTTGATAAAATTTCACGCCCGTAACTCATTAACTCAGCAACTGTTTTACCATCACGCGCACCTTCTAATATTTCATAACTAATTAATGCGACTGCTTCAGGGTGATTTAATTTCAAGCCGCGCGCTTTACGTCGTCGGGCTAAATCCGCAGCAACAACAATCATCAGTTTGTCTTGTTCTCGTTGTGTAAAGTGCATCCCATTCACTCCTTATTCTCATAATTAAGTTGTCTTAGACCTTAATTATAGTCCTCCCTATCCGTACTTTCAAATCATAATACTATACGATAATAATAAAAGCGCTTCCCAAAGAAATGTGTGATTCAAATTCAAAAGCGCTATACTCTTATTAACATTATTACAATATAGTTGTTAATTGAAATATGCAAATGTTAAAATGTGAACATGTATTTTGTTTTAGTAATAGAGAAAGAAGTGAACTTTAATGTCAAAATCGATACATACTTTTTTCAAAAACATTTCTCAAGTCGTCCTACTCGAAAATACGTGGACAGGTTTACTCATTTTAATCGCACTTTGGATTGGCAACTGGAAAATCGGACTTGCCGCGATGATTGGAAGTACCATCAGCCTCATAACCGCACGTCATTTCAATTATACTGACGAAGAGATTCATTCCGGACTCGCAGGCTTCAATCCTGTACTGATTGCGATTGACTTAACTTTATTTCTACTCTGGTCTTGGCAAAGTATACTCGTCATTTTAATCAGTATTGTATTAGCGATGCCTATTGCACAAGCCATTAAAAACTTTCTAAAACCTTTCCATCTACCCGAACTCACTACACCTTTTGTCGTCATCACATGGGTTGTTCTCTTGATGTCACAACAGTTTAAATTTGTTAAAACGAACGTCGATGTCTTACCGTTAACTGCAGATGTGCATATCAATTTAAATACAACTTTTCATCCGATACACGCCTTTTTTAACGACGTGAGTCAAATCTTTTTAGTCGAACATACAATCAGCGGTATACTCATTGTTATCGCTTGTTTTATTGCTTCAAGACGCGCGGGTATTTATCTTTTAATTGCCAACTTCTTAGGTTTATTATTGGAATTTTTCTTTGGCGCAGATATTGGCACATTGAATGAAGGTCTCTTCGGCTTTAACTTGATGCTATCTATCATCGCAATTGGTGTGACATTCCGGTCTGCCAACCATCTCAAAGCAGTGATAGCCTTTGTTTTAACGGTAGTCATGACGCCTATGATGTATGCAGCAACCGCAACATTTTTAGAACCGATTGGCATCCCATCACTGACATTTCCATTTATTATCACAACATGGACTTTACTTTTAGCTGGGCAATCAACAACCTAGCCAGATATTTCCAAATAAACAAAACATCAAAAAAGTGCACGCATCGCCTTAATACGCGCGATGCGTGCACTTTTTTGAGCATATTCAACTTATTCTACGTTTGCTTGCGAAACCTTTCCCTCTTAAAAGTAACACACAAGTGATGAAGTCCAGTGCGTGCTATCTAACATCATTCATCATGCTTCACTTCTTCAAAATACGACTCATTCAAATGATTAATATCCAAATGCTCAATCTGTAGTGTTGTATGTGCCAACCCATACTTTTCTTTCAACAACCGTTCCAATCGATTAATCGTACGGTACGCGTCTTCACTATTTCTGCTATCCAACACAACATGCGCACTAAGCGAATAATGATCCGTCGTAATTGACCATAAATGAAACTCATGGACGTCCAACACTTGGTCTACTGATTTCATCGTCTCCATAATCTCATCAGTCTCCAAATGTTCAGGTACAGATTCCATTAAAATTAACCATGCATTGCGCATAATTTTATAACCACCGCGCAAAATGACTAGGGCAATGACCATACTTAAAATTGGGTCAATCAACTGAATCCCCGTTAAATAAATCAAAGCGACCGCGACGATAACACCAACAGAATTCAATAAGTCCCCAATGAAATGCCACAATGCACTTTGAATATTAATATTATTTTCACTCTTCAATGAGCGCATTAAAATGATGGTTAAAATAATATTCACAATCAAACCAATAGTTGCAATGACAAGCATTAAACCACTTTCGACGGTTTGCGGAAAAATAACACGCATAATGGCTTCATAAAAAATCCATACAGAAATCACTGCGAGTGCTAGCCCATTTAAAAACGCTGCGAGAATTTCAAACCTTAAAAATCCAAATGTATAACGTGCGGTTGGGCGGCGGCTCGCAAAATAAACCGCGACCATCGATAAACCTAACGCAATGACGTCACTCAACATATGAAATGAATCTGATAACAGTGCAAGTGAGTTAGAAACGAGTCCCCCTACAAACTCTACAACTGTAAAAAAAAGTGTAATGATGAGAGAAAGCCATAATGTCGTTTTCGAGTGTGCCTGTGTTTTGCGATGCTCAACATGATGAAAATATGTTCTTCTAGCCATAAAAGTACTCCTTTGATAATATTTCTCAGTTCTTATAAACGACGCGAGGTGAATACGACCACTGCCGCATTCACCTCATGAGTTCTACTTGCTATATGTTATAAAATCGTCATTCACTAAACTTTCGTCTACTTGATATTGTCGATCAGTTAAACACGGGCGGACTGCCACAGCCAAGCCTCCATGTTGATTTTTATTTTATCATACCCTATCACTTATTGCTTATAAACATACTTTATCTCTCTGCTAAAAAAACTTTACAATATGTTATAAAAATTCAAAAATAAAAAACAAACTTTAGAATAAATCGTTTTGACATTTTTTTAAAATTATTATATTATTACATTGGATTGACGAAAGCCCTTACAAATATTTAGGGTGCCACTTTTAAAGTAAAGGGGGGATACGTATGTCAGCGATTTTAGCTAAAATTTTCAGCTTTTTACCAAGACTTATTATTAATATTTTTGTATAACCATTACAACTTCAACTCATTAAAAAAAGAGGTGGAAAAATGAAAGATCAAAAACAACTTTTTAGTATTCGTAAATTTAAACGCGGTGTCTCATCAGTCGTTATCGCATCTTTGTTTTTCACAACCTTATCCATCACACCCGCTTTAGCCAATTCAGAAACGATGAACCCTTCTTCTAAAAAAGCACAAGAAACAGCGCGATCTTCAGTAAATAATACATCATATGACACATTACACTCCAAAACAACAAGCAATGTACAAACACTCAATTCTGAAAATAAAACGTCATCCCAGGTACAAAATCAAAACATCACCACTCAACAAGTCAAAACACAAGACGGTCAAAAAGCCAAACAAAACTTTTACAAAAACAGAGACCCGATTGTTTTAGTCCATGGGTTTAATGGATTTACAGATAATTTACTCCCATCGGTTTATCCACATTATTGGGGTGGAGAAAAACTGAATATTAGGCAAGATTTAGAAGAAAATGGCTACAACACATATGAAGCCAGTGTGAGTGCATTTGGTAGTAACCATGACCGCGCCGTTGAACTTTATTACTATATCAAAGGTGGTACTGTCGATTATGGTGCAGCTCATGCAGCGAAATATGGACACTCCCGTTATGGCAAAACATATGAAGGTATCGACAAAGATTGGAAACCTGGTAAAAAAATTCACTTAGTCGGCCATAGTATGGGTGGACAGACCATCCGCCAACTTGAAGAATATTTGCGTAATGGAGACCCAGAAGAAATTGCTTATCAAAAAAAGCATGGAGGTAAAATATCTCCAGTCTTCAAAGGCGGTCACGATGGTATGATTTCATCGATTACAACATTAGGTACACCGCATAACGGTTCACATGCCTCAGACAAACTCGGTAACGAAGCAATTGTACGTCAAATCGTATTTGATGCCGCACAATATCTTGCTAAAAATAAAGGGCGCGTAGACTTTGGATTAAAACAATGGGGTCTTGAGCGTAAAAAAGGAGAATCACTCGATGCTTATTTTGAGCGCATTTTGAATAACGATCAGTTATGGCGTACAGAGGATCAAGGTTTCTATGACCTCACACTAGAAGGTTCAGCAAAATTGAACAAAAAGACATCATTGAACCCCAATATTGTTTACAAAACGTACACAGGTGAAGCGACACATCCAACACTTTCAGGCAAACAAAAAGCGGACTACGACATGTTCTTCTTATTAACAGTGACAGCCAATGTTATCGGTAAAACTGCTGAAAAAGATTGGCGCGTCAATGATGGTGTCGTCTCTGTTGTTTCTTCTCAACATCCATACAACCAAGCCTGGGTGGAGGCAACAGATGAAATACAAAAAGGTGTTTGGCAAGTCATGCCTGTACAAGAAGGTTGGGACCATTTAGACTTTATCGGCCTAGATACGAATGATACGTCACGATCACAAGATGAATTAAAAAATTTTTGGCATAGTATTGCTGAAGATCTCGTTAAGTCAGAAGAAACAACAAAATAAGGAGGTGGTGTAGATGGCAGGAACACCTTTAGAACTTTTACTTTCAATTTTTAAGTTACTAAGAAATATTTTCAAATTTTAATGCTATTGATGCAGTATTTTTATTAAACTTGCCCTCTCCCTAAGATTCTGGTTTTTGATTGCCCTCATAGCTTCCCTTTCCTAGGAGCTGGCCCTTCAACTCAATTCGGTTTGATTGAAGCATACATGAGATGGGAGCCGAATTGGATTTTGGGAGCAGTACAGGAATCACATGTGTCACAAAGATTTCGTCGTACTGCCCCGCAAGGCTGACTAGACTTCTCAAAAGCATGCGCATTGAGAAGTCAGACAGCTACTGCGTTAAATGGTAGCCACTTTTAAAGTTAAATGACGTTGTTTATCCTTTAGCTGATCCCTCAGGAGTCTCAGCCTTCTGGGCAATCTTATATCGAATTCAGAGAACTGAGGGCAAGTTTTTGAAACCTAGCAAAACAATAGCATCAATTTTTTACCTCATTCACTCTAGTTTTCCAACTGCTTTAAAATCAATTAACCCATCAAAAACCTATGCATGGATTGAGGCTGGGGGAGCATATCATCATATCCCAGCCCTCTCTTTTTGTTATGCTCAAAAAATTTTAGACTTCATATTGAACGTCAAAATTAACGCCACATTCCTCTTCAAATTCATGTCTCAGAGCATTTAAAGTAATAAAATAAAAAATCAAATTTTGAATTAATCGTTTTGACATTTTTTTAAAATTACTGTATCCTTACACCAAATTAATGAAAACCTTTTCAAATTGTATTTTCGGTTTTTCAATATAAAGGGGGGAAAACTAATGTCTGCTATTTTAGCTAAAATATTCGGTTTCTTACCACGTTTACTGATTAATATTTTTGTCTAAACCCTATTCATTTAATTTAATAAACAAAGAGGTGGAAAAATGAAAGATCAAAAACAACTTTTTAGTATTCGTAAATTTAACAGCGGTGCCTCATCAGTCGTTATCGCATCTTTATTTTTCATAGGTTTATCTCACGCACCTGCTTTAGCCGATACTGAATCAACGGCCCATTCATCAGAACAAAAGTCTACTGTACAAGCGACCAATCAAGAAGCGCCTGCGACCAAAGAGGCTACACAAGCAAAATCGACTGCTGAAACAAATCACGCACAAGAAGATACACCCGCTTCTCCTCAAGCTAAAGAAGCATCGACACCAACATCCGAGAAAACAACAAAAGATACATCCGTCATGTCATCTACAAAAACACCTTCTGCTCAACAATCAACCGAAACTAAAGATTTACATACTGACAAAATGCAAGATGACACGGCCTCTGAAACAGATCAAGCATCATCCAAATCAGTAGCAGAAGCACCTAAAGAAACAGCTGATTTGAAAGAAACTTCGGAACAATCACCATCGACAGCAGAAACAGTTATTGATTCCGACGCACAAGTGGATAATGACGCACAAAAAAACGTGCTAAATACAGTTCAAACTAGTGAAAACAGCGCACAGCAAACAGAAGAAACTTTATCTAAAAATGAACCCACTCACTCACAGAAGGCACATTTACCATCTGATGAAAATCGTGTACCTACAACAATTGATTTATCTGCTGACGAAACACATCAACGCCAAGAATTGACAGAACAGTCTGATAATAATACAAAAACGTTCAATGCACGCGTTGCACCTCGAGCAGTGACAACGAAAAGCGTGGACAAAAATACGCTCGTGAATACAAAAGCGCCAAAACCTACAAAAGATGATGTGAAAACACTAACGACAGCCAATGTAGCGACGACACAACCACAAAATCAACAACGTCAAGCTGAACAAGTGAAGTCACAAGCAGATAAAAAAGCGAAACAAGGCTTCTATAAAAACAACGACCCTATCATTTTAGTGCACGGTTTTAATGGCTTTACAGACAATATAAACCCTTCTGTCTTATCTCACTATTGGGGTGGAGAAAAACTGAATATTAGACAAGACTTAGAAGAGAACGGTTACAACACATATGAAGCAAGTATTAGTGCATTCGGTAGTAACTACGACCGTGCAGTAGAACTTTATTACTACATTAAGGGAGGTACTGTGGATTACGGTGCAGCACACGCCGCAAAATACGGTCATTCACGTTACGGTAAAACATATGAAGGTGTTTACAAAGATTGGAAGCCAGGTCAAAAAGTTCACCTTGTCGGTCACAGCATGGGTGGACAAACGATTCGCCAATTAGAAGCGTTGTTACGCAATGGAAATCCTGAAGAAATTGCCTACCAAAAGGAACACGGTGGCGATATTTCTCCACTGTTCACTGGTAATAACGACAACATGGTATCCTCTATTACAACACTCGGCACACCACATAATGGAACACACGCATCAGATCAACTCGGTAATGAGCCGATTGTACGTCAAATCGTTTTCGATGTCGCACAAGTTCTTGCTAAAAATAAAGCACGCGTGGACTTTGGCTTAAATCAATGGGGTCTACAGCGTAAAGAAGGCGAGTCATTGGATGATTACTTTAATCGCGTTGCAAATAATGACCAATTGTGGCGTACCGAAGATAACGGATTCTATGATCTAACACGTGAAGGCGCATCAAAATTGAACAAAAAGACTTCACTCAATCCAAATATCGTCTATAAAACGTACACAGGTGAAGCCACACATCCGTCACTTTCAGGTAAACAAAAAGCTGATTACAACCTGTTTTTCCCATTCACACTCACAGCCAATATCATCGGTAAAGCTGCTGAAAAAGAATGGCGTGAAAATGATGGTCTCGTGTCAGTCGTTTCATCACAACATCCGTACAACCAAGCATGGATCGATGCTACAGATGAAGTGAAAAAAGGGGTATGGCAAGTGATGCCTGTACAACATGGTTGGGACCACGTCGACTTTGTGGGTCAAGATACGAATGATACCGCACATTCACAAGACGAACTTAAAGCCTTCTGGCACAAACTCGCGGAAGACTTAGTCAAATCAGAGGATCAAACAGCATAAGGAGGTTAGGACAATGGCAGGAACACCAATAGAACTATTATTATCCATTTTTAACGTCATTAAAACGATTTTCAAATTTTAATCCTATTTAATATACACGGCATCCGGACACAAAAAATTTTGATGCTATTGATACATTATTTTGTTTAACTTGCTTTCCGTATGATTTGTGGATTTTGATTGCCCTCATGGTTACGCATTCTTAGGGACTGCTCCTTCAAGAGTCTTAGCCTTCTGGGCAATCTTAGACCTAATACACCGAGACAGAGGGCAAGTTTCTGAAATGATGACGACCAATATCATCAATTTGTTATGTTCAATCCCTCCCTTTATTTTAATACTGTTTTATAATTATTAATGAATCATAAATCTATGAATAGATTGAAATCTAAAATTTTCTATGTCTCCCTCTTTCATTGTTTAAACCGCTTCAAAAATGTAGTGCAATACAAAACCACTCTTACTACTTCACACTCAACTCCCTACGCGACGATAATGATGAGATTCATACATTCACCTGTTAACAGTCAGAAAACCAAAATAAAGATTGCTAGAACCTTTCTTCTCTCACAAAATCAATAGCCTTTATTCGTTTGCGAGCTAGGCGAGACTCCTGAGGCATCCAGTCGAAGCGGAAAATCCACCTCTGCTACTGTCAAATCAAGCGTTGGTTAGTTGAAGCGAGGCACCTAGGAACGCGAAGCCCAAAACAACAATCTATAAAGGGTTAAATGATTAAACTGAGAAAAAAGGTTCAGCAACCTGTAAGATGCTCACCTATATTTTTAAAATAAATAATTTTGAAACACTTCAGCATCACCAATATGTGGGGTTACTTAATAATATCAATCAACTCTTTCTTCGCTGCGGCACGTGCGGGAATCCACCCAAACACAATCCCAATCAAAGTTGACACACCGACGGCTAAAATAATCGAACCTAAACTCACAGCGCTTTGAATATATTCAGGTGTCACCACATCGACCAATTTCGCAATCAAAATACCGATGACTAAACCGATAATCCCACCGATTAAACAAAGCACGACACTTTCGATTAAAAACTGAAACTCAATATCTCTTGCTTTTGCACCGAATGCACGTCGAATGGCAATCTCTTCAGTACGTTCTGCTACCGAAATATACATCACGTTCATCACACCGATACCTGCAATAAAGAGTGAAATCCCTGCCACCGCTGCGACAAAGTACGTAATAGAGTCAAAGATTTTACCGATACTCTTCATCAACGCTTCAGTATCTGCATATTCGTAACTTCCTTGCGCAACAGCTGAACCTCGTTGATTCAATTGATCCGCAACTTTTGTCGCTATTTCTTTTTTATCCGCATCTTCACCAACTTTTAACATCAATTGTGGATAGTCAGATTTCAAGTTAGGTAAATCCGCTTCAACTGTTTTTGTCGGAATTTGGACAGCATTCGGAACCTGTGCCTTTTCTTTTACACCGACGACTTCAAAACCGATATCGTCAATATACAGTGTTTGACCGACTGCATCACCTTTAAATAACGTTTCCGCCACTTCCGAAGATACCGTTGCCACACGCTGTTTCAATGCATTGTCTTCCTTACTAAAACCTTCCCCTTCGTCTGGTTCCGTGACAGTTTCACTTTTAACGACGGCCACATCCGCTTTCTTTTTCACAGTGCGCGCTTCAGCCGTTAAGCCGAGTGTATCATCTTCTTTAATACTCGCATCTTGAACCCCTTCGACTTGACGTGCAACCTCAATATCTTCAGTCGTAAAAGGCGGTTCTTTCACTGTATCAAAATTATTTGGTAAAAAGCTGACCAAAGCACTATCTTTCGACGCACCTGCATCACTGAACTGTTCGTCGGCTGTCTTTTTAAAACCATTTCCTAATGACATAATCGTAATTACGGCCGCAATCCCAATAATAATCCCGATCATTGTAAAAATATTACGGCGTTTATTTTTCATAATCGAACGTAATGAAACGTGGAGAATATTAGCGATGTACGCCATGCGACAGCACCTCTTCTCTTTGAACTCGGCCATCCAAAATGTGAATGACACGATCCGCTTGTGCAGCGACTTTTGGATCATGTGTCACAACAATCATCGTTGTGCCTTGCTCTTGATTCAACTCCATAAACAACGCCATAATATCTTCAGACGTTTTCGAATCGAGTGCCCCAGTTGGCTCATCGGCAATAATAAATCGAGGACGGTTCACAATCGCTCTAGCAATCGCCACACGCTGTTGTTGTCCCCCTGATAATTTGTTAGGCACTAAATTTTCTTTATCATACAATCCGACACGATGTAAAATGTCCAACACACGTCGATTACGTTCAGCTGGTCGCATTCCGGCATACAATAACGGCACACTGACATTTTCTAAAATCGTGTTGTTTTGTATGAGTTTAAAATTTTGAAATACAAACCCTACTGTCCGGTTACGAATCGCTGCCAATTCATTATCTGACGTTTTTTGGTAATTCTCACCATTAAACAAATAGTCCCCTTCATAACCGCGATCGATAAAACCTAAAATATTGATAAGTGTACTCTTACCTGATCCTGAAGGGCCCATAATCGCGACAAATTCACCTTGTTCAATCCGCAACTCGATATCTTTTAAAATGTGATTGGTTTCGTTCCCATTTTTAAAATGACGATTGATCCCCTTCAGTTCAATCATTTGGCCACCTCAACTTTCTCACCATCTTTAATTTTAGCGTCAGGATGGTTGATGATACGATCGCCTTTTTTAACACCTTTTTTCACGATTAATTCACCATTCTTTTCGTCATACGTAATTTTCGTACGATGTGCCACACCAGATTGATCTACAATATAAACATGATGATCTTTCGTTAGCACAGATTTTGGAATTTTGAGTGTTTCTAACGGAATCATTGCCTCTACGGAATAGCCGTTACGCGCATCAAAATCTAGTTCACCAATAGTCATTTTATATTTCGATGTTTCTTTGTCGCTTTCACCTGTTGGATGCGATTGTACAGGATTATTCGTTGTTAATGAATCAGCGCCTTCACTCCCTTCACCTACAACGGGCGCACTACCAGCAGCTTCTCCTTTAGCATCTTGTTGATAGCTCGTCGGAAGTTGTGAAATGTGCGTGATTTTCCCTTTACCTTCTTTACCGGTACTTGTTACTTTAATATTGACCGTATCGCCGACTTTAATCTTCTCTAAATCAAATTCCGAAATCGTTGACTGAATTTCTAACTCATTCGCAATTAATTTCAAAATTGGTTCACCTTCACCGACTTGACTGTTATCGACGAAAGATACTGTTCCATTAAATGTCGCATTTACACTGTTATTCACTTGACCGTCATAGCGATTCAATTGTTTCCAAGCTTGGTTAATCGCTTGTTGATCCCCACTTTGTTGCGCGTCCGTCAATTGTTTGACTAACTTTTGGCGTTGCGTTGGGTCAATATCATAATTCAATAATGGCGTGCCTTGAGTGACTGTCTGTCCATCTTTCACTTGAACATTTAAAAAAGTCCCCAGTTGTGCATTATTTAAATATGTTTTAATCGTCTCCGGAGAGATCTTCCCCGTCACACGCAGCGGTTTTTCAGTTTTTACAGTATATGTATCGTAAGCAGCTTCATTTTTTTGGCCTCCGACATCACCAAATGTTTTCACCAAAAATGCTATTCCTGTAAGTAAGATAACGCCTATCAGTGATGACACAATCAAAGTTTTTTTCTTCAAAATAAAAATCCTCCTTAATGGCATAAGATACTTTGGTTGTATTATAACATTAAGAAGGATAAATTCTCTTTAAAAAAACAATAAATTTATATATATAGCAGACCGTTACAATTCTCCGGCTAAACTGAGTATCGTGTCTTCTAGAGCCGCTGAACCTAACGCCAGTAATATCGTCAATGCAATGGTTAACAAGCCTAGAGTCAAAGCAGCGCGTAAAGACAAACGGCTTGTCGCATAATAAACGATAAATGTCACATAACCTTTGAATATCGTTTGTACATCAAAAGCAGCTAGGTACATATTCCCTGGTAGAAATATATTCAAGCTTGTAATGTTATATGTAGGAAATGGTAAATGAAAGATCAGTTGAATACATACAAATACTAGAGCAACCGACGTCACAATAAGCGAATGACTGAATGAGGCAGATAATATCGTTTGGGCCGAAACATCGGAGTGCAACAGTTTAGAAAACATCATAAATACAACAAATGTAAACAAAAAACTAATCAATACCCCCATCAAACTACTCATCGTATCAGCGAACCAATGAATTTGATGGAACTCTTCAATATCTTGTTTTGAATAACCAAAACCTTCTAATAACGTTGTATTATCCGTATCAATTTTCAACAAAAACGCATGAATGAGTGTCACAACCATCATTAAAATTGCTTTCACTTTCCATGTCGGGTGGTTGCGCAAGTCTTCAAAATGTTGGAATAGAGGTAGATTTGTCTTGACCAACTTTGTTTGCCTCCTCAAAAAGATTATCTTAATATTATCACATTGTTAGAGGCTTTTTTATATTTCAAGTAAAAATTCTAAAATATGACAAAAGCTTATACAAATATCGTGATTCAAGTATAAAATTATATTATTTAATGCTATGGTATTTTCAAAACCACTATATATAGAAGCTTTTAACAGAGATAGGACACAACCTCATTTATGGAAGAAAGTTTTACTATTGATATTTTTCATCATTATACAAACTGCACTTACTACGCTTTCTGTCGATTACATAAAGCTACTCACTGAACAAGGGTTAACTGAAGCTCAAGCGCAACAATCAGCACCTGTTGCTATCGTTTTTGGCATCATTGCTGCCGTTATCACTAGTCTCGTCGTTGTGGGCATTACTTATTTGATCACACTACTCATTTATAAGATTTTCAAGAAAGTACTTATGAAAAGAGCGATATTCGGTGCAGTCTTACGTTACTATAACACTATTTTAGCCGTGATGAGCATCATCCTCATCATTCAACTGTTATTCCAACTCGATATCACAACAGTTAAAATTGATTCGCTAAATATTTTCGCACCAGGTAACACGCTTTTAGGTGCGTTCAGCTTAACGAATTTGTTGTCAGGTTGGTTATTCGGTGTCATGCTTCATTCAAATGGTCATTTACCTGCTAAGTGGTCTTGGCTATTAGGCATCGCAGTGTTCATCCTAAGTGTCGTATTTACCGCAATCGTTGCATAAAGCATACATAAAAAAGGAGAGGCTGAGAAAACTTTAAATTCTCAGCCTCTTTTCTTAACGTTATTATGCTTGATTTCGTTTAAAGACATGGACGATACGAGTGACCAATGTCAATCCGATGGCGAGATACGCAAGCCACATGAGCCAAAACGGTATCCCTTCTTTACCATTTATCGTACCAATCAGATACACCATGTAAAGCACCCACACCGTCAACTGTACGATAACTAAAGTGTGCAATACATCTCGACGTTGTGACCGACTTTTTTCAACGGTTGCCCCTTGAATAGTGTGTTCCCATACTGGCGCATAGTGTAGCAACAAAGATAGAAAAACCCAGATAACCAAAAATATCACCGGTATAATCCACAATTGACTTTTCGCACCCCATCCGTCTACATCACCATTGAAGTTCAAATGTGTCCCCACTTGCGCAGGGAGTTGCGTATAAAATAACGCTAATATGACGATCGAAACCAACCACAAAATTGGAATCCATCGATTAATTTGCTTCATCCACAATTTCCTCCATTGTTGTTCTCACACTACCTAGATACACCGTGCCAAACTTCACTAAATGGACGAGCAATAAATACAACTCATAAAATCGAATGCGTAACGTCGCCCCTTCAGCGAGTGGATAGGCTGTATCATAAGCTTCATAAAATGCTGGACTAAATCCACCAAAAACTTTCGTTGCTCCTAAGTCAAATTCGCGGTCGCCGTATAAAGGTGCAGGATCAAACAGCGCGGGACGGCCATCAGTTAAAAACATATAATTGCCTGCCCATAAATCTCCGTGTAACAAAGACGGTAGGCTCTCATGTTGGGCTAACGTGTCTGCCATTAAGCCGTATACCTTTTCAAATAACGCATCATCCGAATCAGACCACAATTGACGCTGACGAATCACCTCAGCAAGCGGGTCCATCCGTTGTTTTAAAAATAATGTTTGCCAATCGTCTGCCCACGTATTATCGAATTGAATATCCCCACCTTCATAAGGCAAATGAAATCCAAATCGACCTTCTCGTTCATGTGTTTGATGCAATTGTGCAACCAATTTTCCGAGCGCTTTTTGACTGCCACTTTGTCCTTCGTCTAAATAGCTCAGTAATAGATAAGCATCTTGATCAACCTGTCCTTGATCAATCACTTTCGGCGCCGTCACACCCGCTGCTTCAAACGCTTCGAGACCCGCGACTTCTGCATCGAAAAATGACGCTTCACGACCTGGTTGAATCAACAAAAAGTAAGGACTTTCATTTGTATTGATGCGAAAAGCTTGATTGACATCACCACCATTGACCGGTTCAATCGACTGGATATCGTCGAGTGGTAAGGTGTGATACCATTTTTCATTCATGACATTCAACCCCTTTTCTCTTTTGAAATTGAATCCAAACAAACTATTTTAACGTCGATTTAAAGTCATCTATACTATAATTGTATGACACTACTTAAAGGAGTTGCAACAAATGGAAGATAAACGCCAAATGTTACTAGATACATTTAATTATCGCTTTGCTACAAAACGTTTTGATGCAAGTCGTAAAATTGACGACGCTGATTTCGATACAATTTTAGAAACAGGACGTCTGTCACCAAGTTCACTTGGGCTTGAACCTTGGAAATTTTTAGTTATTCAAGATCCTGAAATGCGTGAAGCACTCAAATCGATTAGTTGGGGCGCTCAAGGACAATTAGACACAGCGAGTCATTTCGTATTAATTTTAGCTCGTAAAAATGTACGTCCAGAAAATGAATATTTCCAAAAATTATTACGCGATGTGAAGCAATTGGATACGGATATGATTGAACAAATGAGCGAGAAAACATCCGCATTCCAAAACGACAATTTACATCTTTACGAAAGCGAACGTGCATTATGGGACTGGGCAAGCAAACAAACCTATATTGTACTTGGAAACATGATGACATCTGCAGCATTTTTAGGCATCGATTCATGTCCAATTGAAGGGTTCCAATACGATGAAGTATCACGTATTTTAACTGAAAAAGGCTATTTCGATGATGCAGAGTACGCACCATCAGTTATGGTGGCATTTGGTTATCGCGAGGAAGATCCAAAACGTGCCAAAACACGCCGTAGCAAGGAAGAAGTTATTGATTGGGTTTAATCGCCATCAGTCAAACATGAAGGATGACTGACATCAAGATTTATAGCGGTGACAAATACGAATCTATAGCTTAATATCTGTTTATAAGGAATCCAACATAATAAACACTAATCCCCTCACTGCCGCTATAGTGAGGGGATTCTTTTTGTCATCAACTTCTCCTCACACTCTTTTATCATTAAAAGCTGCTCCCCCATCTTCTTTCAAACTTTGATTGATAACCAAAACCAAAATAATGTTGACAATAGTATATCATTTGAATCCAACCTCTATAATTCTGAATATTATGATAAAATATAACTAATTGTCACATACATCGATGACATTTTCTCCGGTTCACCGATTGCGACTGTTTTAACCATGATGACTGTATTAGCATTATTCTATCCATTCATCATGAAACTGTTGAAGAAAAAAACAGCTTCAAATTAATAGTGCGTATCTATTTAGTAGGGAAATATTTTTTTAGCTGACTATTCATTATCTCACCCAACCGATGACACTCCTCCAGAATCTAAACTTCAAAATCTCACATAAATTAACTCTTCAAGCTGCGCTAAAGTCGTTAACCCCTTATTGTAATGTTGATATGTTGTAAGTGGAGTATAAACATGATACGTATCGATTACCACTAGAATTTTTTTACACTCGTATTCACTGTTTTATTGTACTATTATTGTCAAGAGAAACCGTCATAACACCTTAGGTTTTCTTTTCCACCGTTTAAATATGGGCGGTCTGAATCTTCATTTTTTCGGTTTAATCATGATTTAATGATATTGAGGAGGACTTTATAAATCCTCTTCCAAACGTGCATTCTCGCATATTTTAGTATAAAGCAACCCTTTTCTATTCATCGGTGACAATTCTAGTCGCCGGATTCCACTTAAAAATGCACATCCTTAACTGTCATAACAATCACTGATACTAAGGTCTAAGGGACGTTCAATATCACATTGTTGTCCTAGGCGATTGCAAACTAATAAAAAAGGGATGCAAATTAATCTACGCTCTTTTTTCAATGTTATATTTTACTTTTTTAAATTAAATCTTCTGAATTCAATTTACCTTCAAAGATAAATTGCCGTTAATTGTCGGATAAACTTTAGCATTGTCTATTTCTTTGGTAAATCCATATTTAATATTACATAGCATATAATTATTATATCGAACTAAAATATTATAAATCCCTTTATGCAAGCCTTCTGTTAACTTCATATTAATCTGAAAAGTTAGAATGGAATTATCAAATTTTATAATTTCTATACATTTATTATTTCTATAATCTTCTCTATTCTCTAATAGAATATCTTTCAAATTTTTAGCATCAATATGATCTACTCGACATTGAATCAAGAGACTCTCTTTCGTTTGCTGAATATTCACAGTATGTGCATTTGGAACTTTTATTTTAAATTCATAATCATCTGTACTTTTTAAAACCTGTCGTCCCTTTTTGTCATATTCAGTAACCTTAACACCTCTTTGCAACCAGTGGAAAAATGTATCAAACTTTTCAAAATCATCTTCAAAAATCGCATCTAGTGCCGATTTATATTTATCATCTATTCTCTTAATTAAATGCTTTTTTAAAGAAGGGTGAGTGTATATATTTCTAATTATTACAAAGGTCTCTTTTCTTTCGTCTAATGACATTTTTAAGTAGACCATACTTTGTACATTCTTTAACAAATCGTATTCTAAAATTCTAACAAGAAATTTATTTTTCATTTTTCTACTACTTAATTGTAATGCTTCTTTAAAAAATTCCTCATCACTCTTTCGTTTATCAATGAAATTTGTTTTTTTAACTATTGATTGATTATCTTGAGATCGATTAATATAAGCTGAAATATTTTTAGTAACCGAAACTTTATTGATTTTATTATAGCAATTCATGAAGAATATTTTGTCTTCCCCAAACACCAAATCGTCTCTAAATCTGATATTGTGATTGATGAGTATTTTTCTTTTAACAAATTTCCCAATAGGTCCTAAATAGTAATAAAAATATGGTAGCTCCTCATGATTCTTATGCTTCACTTCTTCAATAGTCATGAACCGTGCATGCTCACTCTGTTTGCCATCTCTATCTTTAATCACTCTTGTAATAATTAGATCACTTTTACTACATGTATCTAACCCTTTAACTTTCTCTAAAATATTCTCGTCTAGCCAATCATCGCCATCTAAAAAGAAAATATACTCTCCTCTCGCCTTTTCAATCCCAATGTTTCTTGGTTTAGAAGGCCCTCCAGAGTTTTCATCTAACTGAAATATTTTTAAATTATCTCCTTGTAGCCCCTTTAATAAAGTAAACGTTTCGTCTGTCGAGCAATCATCCACTACAATGATTTCATAATCACTAGCTTCAATACTTTGATTTAACGCTGAATATACTGTTTTTAATACACTGGCTTCAGAATTATAAGTCGTAATAACAATAGAAAAAATCGGCTTTTTATTTTTCATTTATATCCCCCCTAATGTATAATGAAAAGTTGTAAATGCTGCTTATGGATTTTAACCAAGAACTAGCTTAACATGGAGGTTATGAAAGTGCAAAGTGTTAATGTAACTCAAAATGGTTCAAAGCTTACTATTTCTTTTCAACAAACAAGTAATACTACATCAATCAGTAAATTGTACGTAAAGAATGAATTTCATTCCATTACATATCCCAAAAATGGTGATGATTTGGAATTTGAAATAGATTTAGATGAAGTTATTCAAGTTTTCAAACAATACGATAGAGATAAAGCTTTTGTTGTTGTTGAAGAAAATCAAGAAATTTTAACGACACAAAAAAATTTAAAAGTGTTTAATAACTTTTCAAACGTACATAAACTACATCGCTATAGTGATGGCGTAAATTCAATTTATCCATACATTTCAAAAAACGGATTTTTACACCTATCATTTACTGACAATATTCCAACAAAAACTTATCTACTCAGACGTCATATCGATGACTTAATGATTAATAACAGTTCATTATCAATCTCTGGTAAGTTTTCACTTATTAACTCAACAATGGAAACTGCAAATATTGTTATTACAACTCGATTATCGAATCATGAGAAAAGAATTCCTTTTAAAACTGATAGAATTAGTGGCAATACAAAGACTGAAGTTCATGAATTTTCTGTAGATATATACAATGAGTTTATCGAATTCATGCAATATCCATTTGATCTTGAGGATATTATCGATATATACATCGACATCCATATTCAAGAACTTAAAGAATCAATAAAAGTAAAACTTGGAAATCCAAGAATCATGGTCGAAAGATTTCTTAAAGGTGAAATTATCTCTCACTTTGAAAATGAAATAATTTCCGCTACTCCTTATTTCACTATGAAGGGGAGAAATTTATCTTTCAGAGTTAACAGATATTCTATTGAAAGTTATCTTTCCTATCTTAAGAGCATAAAATCATTTAAATCTAAAAGTGAACAAAAAGTGTGGGTAATCGGTGAAAAATCTTACAAGGCCCAAGATAATGGTTATCATTTCTTTAAATATTTAAGAAAACATCATCCTGAAATCCCAGCATATTATATTATTGAACGTGAATCTCAAGAAGTTAGAAATGTTTTACCACTTGGTAACGTTATTTATTATCGTTCTCCTGAGCACTTCAAGATTATGTTAGAAGCTGACTATATTTGTTCTACACATCACCCACATTTGTTATATCCGACGAACAGTAAAATATACACAAAAAAAATAAGTGCAACCAAAATTTTTCTCCAACACGGGGTACTTGGTACTAAAAACCTCACTGAAATAAATGGAAACCACTTAATTGATTTTGATGTTGATCTTTTCGTTACAAGTTCGGAACGTGAAAAAGAAATTGTAGTTAGAGATCTAAATTTTAATGATAGTCAAGTATTAGTTAGTGGTTTACCGCGCTTTGATGAGCTATTCAATCCGAACGTTACAGTTAAAAAGCAAATTCTCATCATTCCAACATGGAGAGATTGGCTAACCAATTTAGAAAGTGTCGAAAATTCTGAGTATCGTATCCGGATGGAACAATTATTACACTCACCTAAATTAAAAACACTTCACAGTAAAGGATTTAGTATTATTTTCTGCTTACATCCAAACATGCAACCATTCCTAAAATTGTTCGATGTTCCTAAATATATTACAAGTATTAAGCAGGGAGATGTCGATGTTCAACGACTCATTCAAGAAAGCCAACTAATGATTACAGATTATTCTAGTGTTGCATTTGATTTCAGTTTCTTAAATAAACCTGTGATTTACTACCAATATGATACTAATCAGTTTCTAGGGAATCAGCCATCCCATATTGATATTGAATCAGAATTACCAGGGGTAATCGTTAATAACATTAATCATTTAGAGAATGAAATACAAAATACTGTTGACAACAATTTTATAGTAAACAAAGAAATCAAAGCCCGTGCGAAAACATTTTATTCTTTTAATGACCAAAATAATTCTAAAAGAGTTTATAATTTGATTCTAAATGCTAGACAAACTGGAACCATTAAAAGCAAAATCATTTTTGATCCGTTAACACAACATTTAACTAAACGGTTCAGAAAAAATAAGTACTACTTTAATATTATGAGTAAATTTAATTCATTAATAGCCAAAGTAATGCCAGTTGACAAAAAAATGGTTGTTTTTGAGAGCAATATAGGAAAATCAGTCAGTGATAGCCCTAAAGTTATTTATGATTGTTTAAAAGAAAAATCACATGATTATCAAATCGTTTGGGTCAATAACAAGTCATTTCCATTCAATGATCCAAATGTAAAATCAGTAAAGCGACTGTCACCAGCATATTTTTATTATTTATCACGTGCAAAATTTTGGATAAACAATCAAAACTTCCCTTATTATTTAACTAAACCTAATCAAACGACATATATACAAACTTGGCATGGTACACCTTTAAAGAAAATGTTGAATGATGTTCCCATCTTTGAGGGGAGAGATGAAGGATACAAAGATCGTGTTAATACGTCCATCCAAAGTTGGGACTATTTGATATCACCAAGTCCTTACGCAACCAAACATTTTAAATCAGCTTTCAACTTTAAAAAGGACATACTAGAAATTGGATATCCTAGAAATGACCTCTTTTATAATCAAGATGAAAATTTTATTGCTCAAAAAACAAAAAAAATAAAACAAAAATTAGGAATAGCTAGTGATAAAAAAATCATTTTATACGCTCCTACTTTTAGAGATGATGAAGTGAGTAAATCAAAAAAACATATCATCAATTTAAAAATGGACTTAAATAAAATGAAAGATCAATTAGGTCAAGAATATATTTTGCTTCTGCGACCACACATCATTATCAGCAATGCTATATACATCGAAGAACATCTTAAGGACTTTGTTGTTAATGTGGCAGATTACAACGAGATTAGCGATTTGTACTTGATTACTGATATTTGTATTACTGATTATTCATCTATCATGTTTGACTTCGCAAATACTAGAAAACCGCTTCTATTTTTTACTTATGATTACGAACATTATAAAGAACACTTACGTGGATTTTACTTTGACTTCAAAGAAATGTCACCTGGTCCACTTCTTTACAACGACAATGAACTGATAAATGCTATTAAAAACATCGATAATATTAACAGAACTTACGCCAATAAATACAGTGCTTTTTACAACGAATTCTGTACATTTGAAAATGGAACATCCGCACAAACAATTATTAACCGCTTTTTTAACGTAAAATAGTAATTAATTAATAATTTAATACTGACATTTATCAAACACCTCCTTGAAGTACATAGTTAACATTGCGCTTCAAGGAGGTTCATTTTTATTTTCATTATGTTTCTTATTAGTAGTTATTGTAAATATTTATTTCAAAACGTTGTCACTCAATTATTGAAGCATCATTCTTTTAATAATATACTCAAAATATATAATTAGAAATAGTAATTCAAATAAGGGACGATCATTATGAAAAACATGTTAACTGTTATCTTGACTGTATACAATAAAGAAAAACACATTAAAAATTCTATTAAATCTCTTATAGACCAAACGAACCAATCTTTTAACGTTGTAATTATCAATGACGCTTCTAACGATAATAGTGAAGCAGAGCTCTTTTCAATGCTCAATCTGTATTCTAAAAATGTCACTTATTATAAATTAGATTCGAACTATGGGCATGGTTATGCTAGAAACCTAGGTATAGAGAAAGTTGAGACACCTTTTTTCATGTTTCTTGATGGAGATGACATTCTTGCACCTTATTCTATTGAAATTTATTTGGAAGCGTTGAGAAATACCAAAACTTTAATTGCTCCAATTAACGCTTTTACCACATCATCGTTAAAGCAAATCGATACTTTAAATTTAAATATCAAAAATGAGGTTATAGAAGGCAATGAAGACGTTTTTTTAAATAGGATGTCAGTTTGTAATATTATTTTTAGCACACAAGTTGTTCGCGAACACAACATTCGTTTTAACAATCATCTTAATATTTATGCTGATATGCCATTCTTAATTTCATATATGCAATCAATCGAGAGCTATACCTCAATAGAAGGCGATATCTTTTATTATACTGGAGAAGTTTATGATCCATTCAATACAGAAAAACTTACTGCACAACCCTTCGATGTTATCTTTAAAGATTATATTCTTAGTTTCTACGCATCTTTAAAGTCTGTAAATAATGATAAAGTTCGGTATTTATTACAGAAACAAATGCTTGACCGGATTCGCTATGCATTTGATCCGTCGTCTGTACGAACTCCTCAAAGATATAAACAATTTTATAAACAATTAAGCGAAGTATTATTAGCGATAAAACCAGCGATTAAAAGAGAAAAAAAGTTATTATTTCGCATAGAACTAGATTTACTTAAGAGGAAATATTATAAAGCATCAAAGGTTATTCATAGCTTCAGAAAATATATCAGATTAATTAAAAATATAGTACTATTTAAACCTAATAAAGCATATTCAAAATACAAGATTTATAACCCAATGCGATTAGTCAAAAATGATACAATACTGTTCGAATCATTCGGCGGTAAAAATTATAGTGATAGCCCTAAGTACATATACGAATACATGAAAAATGCATACCCTAATTTAAAATACTATTGGATTTTCAACGATATTAGTAATCCCGAACTTCCAAATGATATACAAAAAATTCAAAAAGGAAGCTCAGATTATTATAAAATTTTCAAAAAAGCGCGTGTATGGGTTTCTAACTCTAGACTTCCACTATATCTAGAAAAAAAGCCAAATCAAACATATATTCAAACGTGGCATGGCACTCCTCTGAAACGACTTGCCAATGATATGAAACAAGTGCGTCTACCTGAAACTACAACAGAACTATATAAGAGGAATTTTTATGCTGCGACTCGTCGTTGGGATTATTTGATTTCACCCAATCCATATTCTACTGAAATCTTTCAATCTGCATTCTGGATGGCACCGAATAAAATTTTAGAGACAGGGTATCCACGTAACGATATTTTAGTGAATCATGCGAATGATACTATACTTCAACAAAGTATCAAGGAAGAGCTTAACATTCCTAAAGATAAAAAAGTGTTATTGTACGCACCAACTTGGCGTGACGATGAATATAAAGAAGCAGGTCACTACACGTTCGATTTGCCTTTTAACCTACAACAATTTTATGAACAATTTCGAGATACACACGTTATTTTATTAAGAATGCATTACTTTATTTCGAATCAATTGTCACTTAAAGACTACGAAGATTTTGCGATTGATGTATCGAATTATAATGATATTTCAAGACTTTATTTAATTAGCGACTGTTTGATTACGGATTACTCTTCAGTCATGTTTGATTATGGCATTTTGAAGCGTCCGCAACTGTTCTTTCCTTATGATATTGAAAAATATGCGACGGAATTACGTGGCTTTTATATCGACTATCATAATGACCTGCCAGGCCCTATTTATACAGATCCAGATGCATTAATTGAAGGATTGAAAAATATTGAACTGATTCGCGAAACATATCAAGACCAGATTGAAGCCTTTCACCAACGTTTTTGTTCGATGGAAAATGGGCGTGCGGCTCAATATATTGGTGACATGATATACAATGAGATTCAGAAAAGTTCAGATTAATAAAGTTCCCACATTGATAATAATAAACAATTGCTATTTTGGGCTCGCGTTCCTAGGGGCTGCCCTTCAACTAACTAACGCGTGATTGAACTGTTACATTGAAGGAGGCGTTGGTGGATTTTGGGAGCAGTACAGAAATCTCATGTGCAACAAAGATTTCGTCGTATTGCCCCCCGCAAGGCTGACTAGACTTCTCAAAAGCATGCGCCTTGAGAAGTCAGACAGATACTGCGATATACAATAACCACTGTTAAAGTTAAATGACGTTATTTTGCTTTTTACATAATCCCTCAAGAGTCTCGCCCCTTTTAGCAATTTGACACTTAAGTATGATAGACAATGCGGGCAGACTTTTAATTTGAAGATAATCAATTTTTTTATCTTTTGTTAATCTAAGTTAAACTCATGTTCTCATATTCTAACTTCCACTTATAAAATACAAAAAGCTGAGATGACGTCATTGTGATCTCAGCTTCTTTCATGTATTTCAGTTTTCCTCTTAATTCATTTTAACGACATCCAACCACGGTGAATGAGTTGATCATACGTAACGCTTTACCTGACGCATCGGCATCTACTCATAAATCGACAACAACGCTTTCGTATAATCATCGCGTGCCTCATCAAACAGCGCTTCTATTGGAAAAGCATCGACGACACGCCCTTGATACATCACTACAATTCGTGAGACCCATTTTTGTAAAAAGGCCAAGTCATGGGAAATGACAACCATGGCACAGTGTGTCCGTTCGACATGTCGTTTTAATTGCTGAGCCATGCGATGTTCTGCAATGACATCTAAATTTGCAGTAATCTCATCACAAATTAACAAGTCTGGTTGCAACATTAATGTGCGAATGACATTGAAACGTTGCAATTGTCCTCCACTCAATGCATTCGGATACCGCTTCATCAATTCATGAGACAATCCCATCGACGCCATCAATTCATCACGATAATGTTGATGTGCTTGACGCTGTGATGCCTCATAAGCTAACGCCTCATTTAATGCACGCGCTATGGTCATCTTAGGATTAAATGCGTAACTGGCATGTTGTAAAATCGGCAGGACACGTTGAAATGTCGATGTGACCTGACCTCGTTGGGCGCGCAATTCACCTAACATCACGTGCGCTAATGTAGATTTTCCAGACCCACTTTCACCGACGATACCCACGATTTCATGCGGGCCGACTGCTAATAACACATCATCTAAAGCGGTCACCTCTTTATATTGCACGGTGATATGTTCTAATTTAATCATATGATTCACCTTGTTTTAACTGACTTCGATGTTCAAATAACAACGCACTGTACGGATGGATGTTTGCTGATTTGAAATAGATATCGTCACCATGGTCCACAATACGCCCATGTTGCAACACATACAGATAATCACTGAATCGTTTCACATGGGTTAAGTTATGTGTCACGACCCATAACGTCACGTCGTGTGCTTCAGCAAGATGATGCAGTAACGTCATGATTTGCTGCCCTGTCACAGCATCTAATGCGGCAGTAGGTTCGTCTGCGATAATGAGTGTCGGTTCTAACATCATGACGCTCGCAATCAGGACGCGTTCCAGTTGCCCTCCTGACAGCATGAATCGATACCGTTTGCGCAAATCGAGATGGTCTAATCCCACCCATTGCAACGCTTTTTGAACTTGGTGCGCCGCTTCTTGACGCGACACCTTGTAATGCTGACGATAAATCCCAATGAGCTGCTTCCCAATCGGCGTATGGTCATTAAAACTATGTGTATAATCTTGTGAAATATACCCGACTTGTTTACCTAAATACGGCTTCAATGACGTGACCCTTTGTCCTTGATAATGCCATTCATCGTACGTCATTTCAAAATGTTCCGGTAAAGCACCGAGTAGCGCCTTAATCAATATACTTTTCCCCGCACCACTTTCACCAATCAAGACGTTCACTTTTGAAGCATAAAGGGTCATATCGAGACTTTCTATGACATGACGTTCACCTTGGCGTACTGTTAAGTTGTTTAGGTTTAATAACTTATTCATGTCCACGATGCTCCTCTTGTGTAAAATGATCGCGTAACGCATCGCCAGTCAATTGGAAAATTAAAATTGTCACGGCTATCATCACGGCAGGCGCAAACAGCAGTATCGGATTGGAAGTCATAAAATCACGACCTGCATTTAACATCGCGCCCCATTCAGGTGATGGCGGTTGTGCCCCTAATCCTAAAAATGATAGCGATGAAATATAGAGAATGTTTTTCCCGAAATCCACCGTCGCTACCACTAAAATAGACGGCAAAACATGTGGAACAAAATGATGTAACATCATGCGATACGTTGGAACACGATACAATTTCGCCATACGAATATAATCCATATGACGAATACTCGCCACAATCGTACGGGTCAATCTTGTATACGTCATCCAACGTAACAACACCATCGCCCAGACGATATTCCAAATACTCGGTTTCAACAAACTTGCCATTGCAATAATGAGCACAAATTCTGGGATACTGAGACCGATATCAACAATGCGCATGATTGTTTTTTCGACTTTCCCTTTTAAAAAGCCCGCAATCATACCGATAGGCACACCGATAACAACTGTCATGACGATTGTCACCAAACTCACGAGTAGCGTATAGCGTGCACCGATAATAAGGCGTGCGAACAAGTCACGTCCATAGTCATCTGTCCCTAGCCAATGCATCGAACTGATCGGTAAAAACTGGTCGCTCAACTTCACTTCTAACGCGGCTTGTGTGGAAACAGAAAATTGTACAATGATGAGTACCACGACGTACAGCGCACATACCCATACCATTTTCGGTAATTGTCGTAACTGTTTCATCATTGCGACACCTCGTATGTTGACGTTGACATGTGTGCATCACCTTTGTCAGTTTTCAGATAGCGCTGTTTCGGATCTAAAAAGAGGACAATCGTGTCACTCATCAAATTAGACAGCACTACGATTATACCTAACATGAGTACAATCCCTTGAATGACCGGATAATCTCTTGCCCGAATACTATCGACTAAAAAGCGCCCAATCCCTGGAATACCGAACACATTTTCAATGACGACTGTACCACCGATTAAGCTCCCAATAGAAAGTCCTAAAATGGTTACAACAGGGACGAGTGCCGGCTTTAAAATGTCAGTCATAAAAATATAACGCTCCGATAAACCTCTTAATCGTGAGGCGGTCACTTCACGACTACGATATAAATCCATGACATTGGCACGCATTAAACGCACGTAATACGCACTCATTCCGATGCTCATCGCAATGACCGGTAACACCAATTGTGTAGGTGAGCCGAAACCTGACACGGGTAAAATTTTAAAATGCAACGCAAAAATGTGTAGTAAAATTATTCCTAAAAAGAACGACGGAATACTCACTGTCACCGATGTTACGGCGCGTATTATCCGATCAAGTTTACCATTCGGATGACGTGCTGCGACAACCCCTAGAGGAAGCGCAGTCACCATCACCACGATAATTGTGAAGAACGCAATCGTAATCGTTGGCGGTGCATAAAAGAAAATTTCTTGAAGGACTGGACGACCTGTTTGATAACTTGTCCCAAAATCGAACTGTACAATTTGTCCTATCCAACGAAAATATTGAACAAACCACGCATCATTCAAACCATATTGTGCACGTGTTGCCTCTATAGTCGATTGTGAAATATTGGATTCCCCAACATGCAAAATTTGATTGACTGGGTCGCCTGGCGTACTTTTCATCAAAATAAACGTAATGGTCGACAGCACCCATAGGATGATGATCATTTTTACGAAAGCGCGCACGAAACGCTTAATTTGCATCTTGAATATCAACCTTATCATCGACTAAATAAATGCCTTCTGGTGTTGCCTTAAAGTGCGTCACATCTTTATTCATGCCATCTACTGTATCGTTATACGTAATGTAGCTTGCTGGAATGTCTTGTGCTGCTTTATCAATAATGTCATTTGAGAGTGACTCACGTTGCGCTTTATCTACAGTATGATTCAATGTGTCGATCATTTCTGTCACTTCTTTATTTTTGTATGCCCCTTTATTGCTTGAACCATCTTCATGGAACGCTTGATTGAAGAAGTAACCTGTATCCCCACGTGGAATCGTACCAAAACTATACATCGTCGCATCCCATTGTGAGCGATCTTCTAAGTAGCCTTCAATATCATCGACGTTGCGAATTTCAATATCAATATGTGCTTTTTTGGCATCAGATTGAATGACTTGTGCCATTTTAGGAAGTTCTGGGCGACCTTCATATGTTGCAAGTTGAATTTTGAGTGGATGTGCATCACTATAACCGGCATCTTCCATTAACTTTTTTGCACCTTCAATATCTTGTTTTTTCACTTTATGGTTGTCAATAAAGTCTAAATTATCATTAAATGGGCCCGTTGCAGGTTTCGCATAACCATTTGACACATCTTTCGCCAACCCTTTACGATCAATAATTTTATCCATGGCTTCTCGAACATCATGCGTCATTTTGTCACTATGTAAGTTGTAAATCACCATTTGTGTACGGTAGCCAGAAACGTGCGACACTTTTGTATCACCTTTCTCCTCAAGTTGTTTCACTCGATTTACAGGGACGTCCGTAATTAAATCCGCTTCACCTGATTGTAAATGACTGACACGTGCATTACCATCTTCTTGATATGTCACAGTCACACCATCAAGTTTAGGTTTTCCATGCCAGTAATTATCATTACGATCAAGCGTAATCTTTTGAGCGCGTTGATAATCTTTAATTTGATAAGGGCCTGTACCGACTGGCTTCGCATCAATGTCTGTTTTTGCATCCGCATCGAAAATAGCGACGTACGGATTGGCGAGTTCAGAAGCGAGCTCTGGGTAAGCCTCTTTCGTAGTAATCGTTACTTTTTGACCAACCGCTTCAATAGATTTAATCGGTAACGTTGATTTTACAAAATCGCTCTCTTTCAATGCTTGTTCTAAACTTTCTTTCACTTTTTGTCCTGTTAATTTTTCACCATTTTGGAACTTTACATCATCTTTAACCGTTAGTTCCAATTTTTCAGAAGAGACCTGTTTAAAGTCTTTAGCCAACCAAGGCTGTACTTCTCCCTCTTTGGATACTTTGAATAAAGACTCTAGTGCGCCCGCTCTAACAGGGACATCTGTTTCATATGGAGCAATCGATGTCGTTTTCAAAGGCATCTCAATATCTAACACCTTTTCGTCAGCATTGCGGTCCCCCGATTCTGTACCACAACTTGCCAACAATAATGATGTTGTTGTTAAAACAGCGAGTGAATATTTCAATTTCATACGATAAGCGCCTTCTTTCTCTATAATTAGCCTAACTCACTATCACCGCTAATATTATATCAGAAAAATTTTCGTCATATAAAACTATTTATTTTGGTTATCCTTAATTTTTATTTTCTAAATGTTCTAAAAATAGCTTTGCTTGTTGGTTAATGGTTTTGAAATCAATACCTTGTTGTTGAGCAGCAAACACACAGCCACAGTAACATTGACGGAAAATGTCATAATCTTGACACATCGTAATTGAACGTTCATAGCCTTTATTTTTCTTAAAGTCACTCGGTAAATATTTCACATCATACAATTGTTGCACGTCTAAACCAATTTCATTAATCAACTGTGCATTTTTCTTCGGTGATAATGTAATCGCACTACCAAAATAATCATAGCCAAGTTCTACCGCCGCTTCTGCCACCATTTCTAAACGCATACCAAAACATGCCGAACATCTCGCACCGCCTTCAGGTTCTTCTGTCAAACCACGAGATTTCGCCATTTTCATAAATTCATGCGGCTCATATGGCGCTTCGATATAGCGGACATTATTGCCTGTTCTTTCATTAAAGTCATGCACAAACTGCTCTTGGACACGTGCACGTCGCAAGTATTCATTTTTGGGATGTATGTTCGGATTCGCAAAATAAATGGACACATCCGCGTATTCCGTTAAAAACTCTAACGTATAGGTACTACATGGTGCACAACAACTATGTAACAAAATAGAAGGACGCTCATTTTCACGCTCCCAATTGACAATCATCTTACGTAAAACTTTGTCGTAATTGATCTTTTGATTTTTCATTTTTTCTAAAATGTGTTCCGCTTGAATCATAGGACTCCCCCATTTCGAATTCTTATCTCTTTTCAATAAAACAAATATATCACAAAATTTCTTACAATGTATGGCCATTTTCATCAACAAAAAAGCAGTCATCCAACACGACATCGGATCACTGCTATACTGATAATGCGAGATATGCCACACTAACCAGTTCAAATATTCATATTACTCAACATCCTAAAACGTGATACGCACACGCCATGCAAATGTATTCAATCGTTCAAATTCAGCTTTGCCACCCACTGCTTCAACAATTGAAGTGAGCTCATCTTTAAAAGGATAGTATTCCGTCTCTAAATCCTCGACTAAATTGACATAGCCCTTATCACGATACGTCTCAATCATGCGCGCTTTGTCTGCCTCAGACTCAAACAATGTATCAACGAGAATCACTTGACCCCCGTCTGTTAAAAATGACTTCAAATAAGTCAGCGCCTCTCGTTTACTAACATGATCTAAGTGATGAAAGGCGAATGTAGACACGATTGTATCGAAGTGTGCGTCAACAGGAATATTCAAAAAGTGGCCATCTAGCACATGTATGCCTTCTTTTTGATTCGCAATCGTCCGCATGTCTTCTGAAGGATCAATGGCTGTGACATCGAACTCCTGATGGATAAGCCGCTGTGTTAAATTACCTGTGCCGGCACCAATCTCAAGTACACGTCCCGATGATAATGCAACCACGCCCTCTAACATTGCTGTGTAGCCGTCAAACACATCTTCATACTCATTGTCATTACCAGTGTTAAATACCGTTTCATCATAACGCTCTGCCCATTTTTCAAACACGTCCATAAACTCCATGATTATCCCCTTTTCAATTCCTAGTATTTCGATATGTATTATATACTAATCAACAACTATTGCCAACCTCAAAAAGAAGAAAATACAATTAACTACAAATTCTAAAAATAAAAAGCACAGTGCAAAAGGGCTTCACGACCTTTGCACTGCACTTGCTATAATGAAACATTGACGACTCAACAAAGAATCGTGTTTTGAAAGATCACTGTCATACAAAATCTTTGTTGCACATGAGATTTCTGTACTGTTCCCAAAATCCACTAACGCTTCTTTTATAACAGTTCAATTAAGCGTTAGTTCGTTGAGAGATCGGCGTCTCGGAAAGCGCAGCACGGTTCAGCAATTGTAGTTACCACCAAAAACAATATGCCTGATTTCAAAAACATTATTCCAATACGTCGCTCTTCTCGGCCTTTTCCGCTAATCCTTGTGCTAATGGGTCTAAATACGGCTTCCCTATCAAGCCCACTAAGAAGAAACCAACACCAAATACAGTAAGCATCGTCAACTTATACGTTAAAATTTGTGGCACAGGTCCACCCACTGCTTCTCTCAATGCATCAATACTGTATGAGAATGGCAAGAATGGGTGAATACTTTGGAAAAATTGTGGTGTCACTTCAATTGGGAATGTTCCGCCACCCCCAGCGATTTGTAATACAAGCAAGACGATAGCCAGTGCTTTACCTGGATTTCCTAATACTGATACTAATGTATACACAATCGTTGTAAATATCAGTGCAGAATACATACTAATCGCAATAAAAAGTGGCACTGATTCAATCGATGCTTTCAAAATCACAATATCCCCAATAGAGACGATCGTCGCTTGTATGATATTCATTAATAAGAAAAGTCCCATTTTACCTAGATATGTTTCGCGAATGGTCAAATATGGTTTTAACTCTGGATGCTTATTGTGCACTGACAACAAGCTGACAAGTAACAATGCGCCGACCCAAATTGCCAATGCCGTATAGAATGGTGTACTCGCTGAACCATAATCTTTAACTGGGAAAACATTCTCTTTTTGTAGATCGACTGGACTGGCAATGACACCAGCTTGTTTTTTCAGGTCATTCCGCAATAAGTCAATTAAATCTTCTATCGTATTCTCTTTATCGAGTTGTTTAAAAATACCGTCTGCCTTTTGCAAATCTTCTTCAACTTGCGGCAAATCATTTCTTGCAAATTCTGCCAAACGATGTAATGTTTCTTTCGCTTTTGGTTGATTTGTATCTAAAATATTGCGCAAACGGTCATATTGTGCGAATGCTTCTGGTAATTTTTCATTCACTGTGGCAGTCGCATCAGAAACTCGTCCTTCCACTCTTGGTAAGTCATTTTCTACAAAGTTGGATGCTTCAGCGACCTTTTGACGAAATTGTGGAAAGTAAGCTTGGGCTGCTTTCATCGCATTAATATATGCTGCTTCCACGCGAGGTAACGTATCACTTAATTGGTGTAAGCGTTGTTGCCCTTCAGTTAAAAATTGCTGCCCTTGTCGTATCGCACTGTTTAACTGATTCAGACGCTGTTGTACATTGTCTAAAGTCGTTGCCCCTTGATTCAATGCTGCGCCCAATCTGTCAGAAATATCCCGTAGTGTTTGTGTAAAATCTCCTCTAAGGTATTTTCCAACAGCGTTTAACTGATCTTTTGCTTTAGATAGACTATCCAATACATCTGCAGCTTCTGCTTGACCAGAGTTGCCTGCTGAGATAGCATCCTTTAATGCATTCAAACGTTTTGTTCGTTGTTCAATATCTTCTTGCACTGTTTTGAGTCGTGATTGGGCATCTGAAAAATCGACACCTTCACTTTTTTCAATGTTTGCTAAATAATCTCTATAATCACGAATCGTTTTCGTCGCGTTATTCATACGTGCAATGAGGTGGTTTAACGGCGATTCAAATTGTTTTGGATCTTTGGCGCTCAAAATACCGTAACTTAAGTTTTCTGCCGTATCTAAATCAGCGGACGTCGCTTTAAGTTGTTGTGTTACCGCTTGATTCACTTGCTGCAATGTATCCCCATAAGCCGTCGTCATCGTTTGCGCATCTGCTGGTGAAATGATGTGACCCGCTGGAACGTTGGTACTATCTCCTTGTGTCGTCGTACTCATTGCTGCCGTATGATATGCCGTACCTCGTGCACTTTGCGGTGTGGTTGTAGTCGCATTTCGCGCATTTTCTCCTACAGCTTGATTTACTACTCTTCCACGGTCCACGCCATTTTGAAGTACATTCACACGTTGTTCTACTGCAGGCAATAGCTGTTGAATTTCGTTCAGTTTAACAAGTGCTTGATCTGTACCTGCAATGGCACGGTCCACCCCATCGTTAATCTCTGGGAAATGATTAGGCACACCACTTGCCACTTGGAGCACACGCTCAATGTCTGGCATCGCTTGATTTAATGACACAATAAGTTTGGCACGCTCGTTAATGGCTGGGATGCTCGCGTTCAGTTGATTTAAACGCTCGGTTGCTGTCACTGCATCATCTTTATATTGATCTAGTGCTCTAAATTTGTCCGCATATTGATCGATTTGGTCTTGATTTTCATCTAAATAAATCAATGTTTTACGGAACTTTTCGATTTTTGGCAATGCATTATTCGCCGCATAAATGCCATCTCTGACTTTGTGATAGTTGGGCAATTGGTCTTCTAGTTTAATGCCAATACGATTTGCTTCATCTAATAAAGCTTTCGTCACCGTCTCGTTAAATTTTTTGTTCGCATTTCTCACTATTTCACTTGAGCCAGCATCCGTCATTTTAGGTGCAATCGCGTTCAGCTTCTGATTCACTTTATATTCGACTTCAGCTTGTTGAGGGTCTTTACGCACAATTCCAGTCACTTGATGCGTGAATTTTTCTGGAATATAAATCGCCGCATAATATTTTCCCATTTTTAATTCCCGATCCGCCTTTTCTCGACTCACCATTTGCCAATCAAAATGGTCATCTTTACGCAAAGTCTCTTCTATTTGATTCCCAACGTTAATTTTTTTATTGCGCACTGTATCGCCTTTATCCTCGTTGACAACTGCAATTTTAATGCCGTCTGTATTCGAGTACGGATCCCAAGTTGCTTCGAGGTTGAACCACGCATAAAAAGAAGGCAGTATCGCTAACCCTAAAATCAGCACCATCGCTCCAGGTGTTTTAGCAATTTTTTTAATATCCGTCAGAAAAAGTTTGATGGCATTCTTCATTTTTTCACCTCAATATTTTGTGAAACACTTTATTATTTACTTTCATTCATGTAATATAAAATATGTATAACAATTGCAAAATTTCGTTATTTTTATTTTTAAGTTAACACGCATCAACGAAATGCAAGACATCTTTTAGTATAACAAGTTCTTTAGCATTTTGTATACCTTTGTATAAACGGAATGCTTTTGATAGTGATGAATCAAACACGTTAATCTCACATCACGTCACTTCCCCTTGTGACCCGAGTCGTGCCATTATCATTGTGCATTTCAACCCTATTTTACACATCAATCACTGCGCTTTTTTTAAGAAAGGAGTCTTAAATTGAATAAGAAATTCATTTATACAGGGTTGTTAAGTACTGCATTGCTCATCCCTTCTGTCACACCTCAATGGGCTGTTGCAGCAACACCTCAAACTGAAAATGGACCTAAAAATCCAAAAGTGGATAATCATG
This sequence comes from Staphylococcus pseudintermedius, assembly GCF_001792775.2. Taxonomy (GTDB): domain Bacteria; phylum Bacillota; class Bacilli; order Staphylococcales; family Staphylococcaceae; genus Staphylococcus; species Staphylococcus pseudintermedius. Next base: position 11,860 of record NZ_MLGE02000006.1, on the reverse strand, counting down.
ATCAAGATGTCGCGTCAGACGAAACACGTGACGACCGTAAAAAGCAATCTCAATCATCAGATAAAAAAGAAACAACGAAACGAGAATCATCGAAAACAAGTGAGAAAACAACTTCGCAACAACATGATTCAAAAAAGGCTGACCTTTTCGACATAACATCCCCTTTGGATTCACAGTTGAAATCGTCTTTGTCGCCTCATACAGATTGGTTTGGCCAACTGTTTCATTCTACATTAAATGAAACAACAGACGCGCCTCAGCATACATATCCAGCACCAACAAATGACGCGACATCAACGCCAACACAAGCGCAATCATCGACGCCTGAAAATCGAGACTTTTTCGAGCAACTTCAAGCGATTCTGAGCGGTGGTGAAGACAGTAAAAATGATACGACAACTTCAACTGATGACGCATTATCATCAGACCAAGCAACAACGGCATCACCTTCAACTGAACAGCGAGACAATGACCATGAAAATGTTACACCTTCACACAACACGGATACTTCGAATGAACAGCCCTCAACTGAAGATGCGACAACTTCAGAAAAAAGCAAAGCTACATCAGAAGGCACATCGGAAGTACCACCTGTGAATGACGATAGTACAACTGAAAAGCCATCAACAACGGAAGATGCACCGGATACCGAAGATAAACAAACAGAAAACCATGCGCCATCAACTCGTGACGACGCGACTTCGGATCAACAAACTAAAAAAAATCAAAATGATGCGGTGATTGATGCACTGTTAGACGAATATAGCGAAAAAGCTGAACAAGCGCATCATGCACATCAACAACAAAAAGAGGCTAATGAGCCATCTTCAACGTCAAAATCGCCAAAACATGAAGCGCAAATTTCTGACCCTGACACTTTCAAGTCATCACGAGAACAAGCGCCGAAACAATCCTATCAAAATGAGGCAGATAGAAAGCAAACACGTCAAACGACACTGTTTGAAACAATGCCCGATTCTGATACATCTCCAAATGATGCAGGAACAATGCGTGTCGTTCCGCAATCATCAACACGTGAGTTTATTAATGACATTGCGAAAGATGCACATGATATCGGTCAACAAGAAGACCTCTATGCCTCTATCATGATTGCTCAAGCGATTTTAGAATCTGACTCTGGTAGAAGTGAATTATCACGTGATCCTTATTTCAACTTGTTTGGTATTAAAGGCAGCTATCACGGAGAAAGCGCACATTTCAAAACTTTGGAATCAGACGGCAAGCAATTGTATGAAATCGATGCTGCTTTCCGAAAATACCCCGATCACAAAGCGTCCTTACAAGATTATGCAGATTTAATTAAAGGAGGCATCGATGGTAATCCGAATATCTATGAAGACGTTTGGAAAAGCCATAGTTCTAGTTATCACGATGCCGCTTCAGCACTCGTTGGTACATATGCGACAGATCCACAATATGACCAAAAGTTAGAAGCTTTAATTGAAGCGTACGATTTAACGCGTTTTGACCAAGATGACATGCCAGATTTATTAGCTGAGAAAGATGATAACGAAACTGCGAAAAGCGATGGCGGTGCTTTCAAACCATTTGCCATATCTGCAGACTCACCGTATCCGTATGGACAATGTACGTGGTATGTGTACAATCGTATGGCACAATTTGACATTCACATTTCAGGTACAATGGGAAATGCCGCTGATTGGACTTATTCTGCACTTACACAAGGTTATAGCGTATCAAGCAAGCCAAAAGTACACAGTGCAGTAGTATTTAATCCGAATGAATTAGGTGCAGATCGTTATTACGGTCACGTCGCCTTCGTTGAGAAAGTGAATCGTGATGGTTCCATCGTTATATCAGAATCTAATGTCAGAGGACTGGGTGTCATTTCATTCCGTACAATTGATGCAAAAGATGCCGCACAATTAGATTACATTAGCGGTGACTTAGCAACTGAATAAAGAATTTTACTCATGCTGTTTTATTTAAAAAGTGGTAGAGGCAAGGACATTAAGTTATCCCCGCCTCTACCACTTTTCAGGTTTTGCTTTATTTATATTTATTAAACAGTCAAAAAATAAGGATGAATTGGACATAAAAATTGGATACTATTGGTTTTCTTGATTTCATAAACTTGCACTCAATTTCAATATTTTAATATCAGATTTCCCAGAAGGCTGAGACGCCTGTGGGAATACGTGCATACTGCTGACAATGACCTCTTTTCTTTAATAGCGGTTACTGTTTATCGCAGTAGCTCTCTGACTTCTCAATGTTTACGCTTTTGAGAAGCCGAGTCAGCCTTGCGAGGACAATACGACGAAACCTTTGTGACACATGATATTTCTGTAATGCTCCCAAAATCCATTAACAGCTCAACAAATGTACCCGTTTAATCAAGCGTTTGTGCGTTGAAGGGGCACCCCTTTGGAAAGGGAAGCCTTAATGGCAATCAAAACCATAAAGCATTGAGGACAAGTTAAACAAAATATCGTATCAATCGCATCAAAAATTTTTATCTCTCCTCCCCTTATTTATGCATAGTTTTCGTGCTTATTGTTTGCGTGTTTTTTTATGAAATCTCACCGTTAAGATCAGTACACCGATTGCAACGACTAAAATACCCAACGGTAGCCAAGTCCGCTTCACTATTTCACCTGTATTCGGTAAATTGAAATCGCCATTTTGATCAAATAAACCATCTAAAAAGCCGTGTGATGCCGTTTGACTATTAATCGCTTGATATGGATCGATATTCGGCTTTGGCGCAAAATCATGTTTGAATAAATCACCACCACGACCTAACAACGAATGATCACGATTTAACAGTTGCTGCAATTTGTCATTCGTACGACCTGAAGAGTGAATGTCGTCACGATTTAAACCACCACCGAGAATATTTGCAATACGACGCAGCGGTGCAAACAAGTCATTCATATCTGTTTGCGTATTATGACGGATTTGTTGCAATTGCTTCCGTAACGTTAACAACCGATTCGCTTGCGCACTAAGTTCGTCTTCAATTGCCTTTAAGTTTTGATGTGTTTTCTTTTTATCTTTCTGTACACGGTCGGCAATCAATTTTGCATTTTCTGCATTAAGACGGCCCCCTAGAATTGATTCAATCACTTCAGCATCTGCATCCGTATTATTAATTAACGCATTTAAAATATCATCTCCACTCGCCTTACCATTCGCTTTAAAATGGTCTTTCAAGCGGTCGAGTATCGCTGCATTTGAAGGCTTGCCTTGCATGATTTCGCCGGCAATTTTGTGCGCTTCTTGTTTGTCAAAGCGTGTTCGTAAAATGCTTTCCACTAGACCTTGTGTATTTGAATTATTTTCCAACATTCCTAACAATAAATCATCACTCGACGTTTTGATAAGTCCGTCCGCTTGTTGATGAATTTCGTTTGCCAATTGTTGATCTGTTTTACCTTTAACATCTATCTGTTTCGCACGTTCAGCCGCTTCTTGTGCATTAAAAATCTCACCTAATATCGATTCAACTGCTGCACGTTTATCGTCATGCTGTTGAAGTTCAGTTAAAATCGTATCATTTTGCGCGTTCAGTTGGTTGGCTACCGTTTTCGCATCATCAAGCAAAGTCGCCTTCTCAGTCCCAGAAATGTCCGTACGTTTTTTAATGTCTTGTTCAAAGTTTTGTAAATGTTGACGTTTTTCTTCAAAATAATTGTCAGACTTGTGATCCACGCTTTCTGAAACGAAATGGTCAATGCGTGTGATTGCACTGTCAATGCCCTGGAGTGGTGTCACTTGCTTGTCTTGCGTTGCATAGTCTTGTTTAAGTGTATCGACATCGTTCTTAATATGGTCTTTCAGTGCGCTCACATCTTGTTGACCATGATGGGGTGCTACAATCGTTTGTGCTGAAGATGACTCCTTTACTTTGCTCTCGCCTTCAGTGGATGGCTCTCTTCCTTCTGATTCAGCACTCTTTGTCTCTGTTGACGTTACATCTTGACGCGCTTCAGTTGATTCTCGTTGACCTTCATCAACCTTTGCCTTTAACGCGCTAATTTTTTCATCAATGGCATCTAATTCAGGTTGTATTTCATCGTTCGATTGAGCGTCATGCGCTAGACGATTGGCTGCTTCTGCTTCGTCAACAACCACTTCAATATTTTTTGACGACGTATCATATTCACGAATTAACGCAAGAAATTCATTTTTATAATCCGTATTTAAATATTGTAACGCTTTCACTTTTTTATCTGCATTTTCACGTAATGTTTTCAAATCATCAGTCGCATCTGTCTGAGCTATCGCTGTCATTTCGTGTGACAATGTTGAAGGCATTTGCAGTCCACTACCAACCAATAAAAGGACAGTACCAGCTTTGACTAAACGATGACGCATGTTTTGAGATGAAGGGGATTTTCGTTCTGTCATGCCATCATTCCTTTCTATAACATGTGTCTATTATAGCGCGTATTGAACACTTTTTAAATAAAGATAAGTTCTATTGCAAATTGAAAATAAGCAAAAAGCAAGAGACTGAGTCACCCCCAGCCTCTTTAAGTCCCAGTTATGCTTTGATGATACGTTGTAATGTCTCGTATAATTCCGCTTCATTCGTTGTGTCTAACAATCGTTGTCGTTTGTCATCATGCATTAAGTTTTTCGACAGTTGTTGCAACACTTTTAAATGCGTATCATGACTTTGTTCCGGTACAGCAATTAAAAAGACGAGTTGTGGCAATGTACCGTCTAAACTTTCCCATTGTACCCCTTGATCATGTTTAAGTACACCAATAATCGGTTGACGTACCGCATTTGTTTTCGCATGGGGCATCGCGATGTGCATACCGAGGGCTGTCGTCGATTCGGCCTCACGTGCGAGTACAGCCTCTTTTAACACCGCAGCATTTGCCACATAGTTTTCACGCACTAAACGATTAATTATCGTATCAATGGCTTTGTCTCTATCCATAGGCGTTGCTGTTTGAATCATTGCTTGTGGATTCAACATATCTTCTACGTCTGTATCGTCATTTGCCTTCACTGTGGATATTGATGTTCTAGATATCGCTTGAGTTGCTGTCGGTTGCTTTTTAAATGTTAACACGAGTGCTGTCGTGACAAAGCTACCGACTAATACTGCGACGATAAACATGAGCACCCCATCGATGCCTCCTAATACCGCAACAATAGGTCCACCGTGCGCAACTCTATCACCGACATGACCCAGTGCAGCAATGACCGAAGCCACCATCGCACCGATCATATTCGCCGGAATAATACGTAATGGATCTTGTGCCGCAAATGGAATCGCACCTTCTGTAATCCCGAAGAGTCCCATCGTAAATGAAGCTTTCCCCATTTCAATTTCATTACGGTTGAATTTACGTTTTTGAATAAATGTCGCAAGTCCGAGTCCAATCGGCGGCGTACAGACTGCTACTGCGACCATCCCCATGACGCTGTAGTTGCCTTCTGCGATTAAAGCCGAACCAAATAAAAATGCAACTTTGTTCACTGGACCACCCATGTCAAACGCAATCATTGCACCGATAATTAAAGCTAAAATGACAATGTTTGCCCCTTGCATCCCTTTCAGCCAAGTCGTCAAAGATTCAAAAACTGCTGCAATGGGCGCACCTAAAATGAAAATAAAAATCATGCCGACGAGGACCGACGCAATAATTGGAATAATAATAATCGGCATAATCGGCGCCATCGCTTTTGGCACTTTAACATTTTTAATCCATTTCGCAATATAACCTGCTAAGAAACCGGCAACGATACCGCCTAAAAAGCCAGCACCCGCAGTACTACCGTAAAAGCTACCGTCCGCTGCAATCGCACCACCGATCATCCCTGGCACGAGACCTGGCTTATCAGCAATACTCACCGCAATGTAACCGGCCAATATCGGTACCATAAAGCTAAACGCTAATGCACCAATTTTTTCAAACGGTTTCCAAAATGAATCATCGGGAATCACTAAACCTTGTGTCGCTGTTTTTTCACCACCTAATGACAATGCCAATGCAATGAGTAACCCACCGACAACGATAAATGGCACCATAAAGGAAACCCCATTCATTAAATGTTGATAAACCATTTGCATGCCATTTTTGTTATTCTCGCTTTGGTGTGAAGATGTCTCACTTGCTTCAGCTTGCCCTGTCGAATGATACACCGGTGCTTCCCCCTGCACCACACGTTGGATTAAGGCTTCCGGTTGATGAATACCTGCTCTGACACTTTCTTTCAGGAGCGGCTTACCATTAAACCGTGATAAATCCACTTGTCTATCTGCGGCAATAATAATACCCTCTGCAGCTGCGATTTCTTCAGCTGTTAATACATTTTCTGTACCGACACCCCCTTGCGTTTCCACTTTAATATCAATACCGAGTGCCGCTGCGGCTTGTTCTAACTTTTCTTGTGCCATATATGTATGCGCAATACCGTTTGGACAAGATGTAACTGCAAGTATTTTCATACGAATGCTTCCTCTCTTCACAAAATTCATACACCTCCATCTTATCCGCTTCATCCATGCAATTCAACGTGTTTTTGAAGCGCTTACAAATTTTCACAGCCGATGCACATTCCATTTTAAAAACGAGACAAAAAGCAAGTGCGCAACATTATCAGACTCGCATGTCACGCACTCAATCCTCATTATTTAATTGGTTGTATCGTAAATTTCTGTACAATATCCTTTGAAGCCACAGTTCGGGCAAGTCAACAGTCTTGTTTGAGACGTATGCGGTGCAAATAACCATGTTCGATATGGCGGTTTAAACTGCTGTTGGCAATTTGGACACATGTAACTGACTTGCTGATAGTACGTATGTGTCATTTTTTGGGCTACTGTAATTGCACTTCCAAATCCTAAAACGGCTGGCCATAATTGACGATATTTCCAACTCAAGCCAATACCAATCACTTCAAATAATGTGGCTGTCGTTCCCATCAAAAACATGTGTTTCACGAGACGTTGATGTTGTGGTTTTTGTTTCATCGCATCTTCAATGTCAGATAGATTTTTAACAGGTGCACGTGATGAATCCAGTATCATCTGTTGCATTTGCTTCATTTGTTTCAGTTGCTGTTGTTGTTGTCGTATTTCCGCCTCAGTTTCTTCTACTTTTCGTGTCACTAAAGTACGTACCGTTTGAAGTGTTCCATCCACTGACAACATTTGCTTAATCTCTTTAAGCGTGAGACCTAATGACTTCATCACTAAAATTAGGCGCAACTGTTCCACCTCATGCTCTGTATACATGCGATATTGATTATCGTCTATATAGGCAGGTTTTAAGATGTGTTGAAGATCATAATACTGAATGGTTCTTTTTGTAAGTCCAAACATATTCGCAAGTTCACCTGTCGAATAATGTGACATCGATTTCACCTCCATACTTCATGTATAGCCTATGACGTCACGTGACGGTCAACAATTTCATGCATAATTTCGATCATTTTTTCAGGCTCATCGACAAATGGGGCGTGCGCAGTATCTTGAAAAGCGTAAAAACGTTTTTCTGCAGAACCGACATGCTCAAAAAAAGCTTTACTGTCTTCGTATGTCGTCTGCATGTCGTGAACCCCTTGTAAAACATAAAATGGGACCTTTATTTCCTGGGCAATATCATTCAAATTCGTATGTGCCATTTCACTAGTTAAATGTTCAAACGTGGACAAACTACCTCTGACAATATTAATTCTTTCTATCAAACGGTAATATGGCGTTTGCATCATCACACGAAACATGCGCCAAACGGAATAGCCACGACTTGAAAAACCGACATGATAACGTGCCGTATAGCGTTGTCTTGCCTTTTCATATTGGCAATCTTTGTTAAAATCACGCGTTAAATGGATTGCGCTTAATCGTTTGATTGCACGTTGATTGCGTTCTTCATATGCTAGAAAGCGTAAATGCTGCAAAATACATTGCTCATTATGAAATACGTCCCCGAGTTGCCCCATCCCAATGTATGCTGCAATATATTCTGGATAGCGATGCGCGAGATGTGTTCCAATAATGGTACCGAATGAGTGACACATCAAATACACTTGTTCTTGTTGAAAATGATGCCGTAAAAATTGAATCAGTTGATACGAGTCAGAGATTAAATCCGCCATTTCAACTGTTTCACGGGTATAAGACATACCTGTGCCACGTTGATCCCAAAATACAACTGTATAACGATCAGTTAAGTCAATATGATGTGCTCTAAAAAAGGAATAAAGCGGAAATCCTGGGCCGCCATGGACAACGAGTAATATCGGTTTAGCTGTGCCTCTTGATTCAATAATGATTCCTTGTCGATGGCCATTTAATGTCAAATAGTGTTTCTGAATTGTACGTCCATCTCGTTCTATATATGTTTTCATTTCTACACCTCGCATCTTTAGATATCATTATAATCTATTTTGAGCGATTTGTAGTATTTCTAGGTTAAGGAAAGGACAATCATACAAAAATCAAAACACAAAAACAGGCTAGGACATTATTTTCCTAGCCTTTATCTATTCATTAAAGATTATCAAACAGCATAAAAAAGAAGATGAATTGGATAAAAAATTGATGCTATTGCTTTTCTTAATTCCATAAACTTGCCCTATGTTACTGTATTTGATGTAAGATTACCCGGAAGGCTGAGACTCCCGAGGGATAAGTTAAAGGCTAAACAACGTCATTTAACTTTAAAAGTGGCTACCGTTTAACGCAGTAGCTGTCTGACTTCTCAATGCGCATGCTTTTGAGAAGTCTAGTCAGCCTTGCGGGGGCAGTACAACGAAATCTTTGTTACACATGAGATTTCTGTACTGCTCCCAAAATCCAATTCGGCTACCACCAAATGTACACTATAATCAAGCCGAATTTAGTTGAAGGGCCAGCCCCTAGGAAAGATCAGCCATAAAGGCAATCAAAAACCAATCGTAGCGAGAGGGCAAGTTAAACAAAACATTGCATCAATAGCATCAAATTTTTTATTCCATTCCCTTTCCATCTATCTATGCATGTGCTTTTTCATAATGATAACCAATTTGGTATGTAGACACTTTATTCTTCAAAATCGGGCTTTCTTTCTCTTCATGATGCTGCCTAACATTTTTATGTGACGCTTTAAACACATCTGAGCCTAACCATTCACGAAATGCAGCCTCAGATTGCCAAACCGTTAAAATTTTCACTTCATCATATTCTTTTAAACCATTCGTTTGTGTTACATACATTTCGATGAATCCATCAATCGTCTCAATACCTTGACGACGGTGGAATCGCTTCATTGTTGCCTCAGCTGTACCTTTTTGTAATGTCAACTTGTTTTCTGCCATAAACATTGGACTTCATCTCCTTTTACGCATTCGCCCTGATTGCGACTGCACCCTTATTGTATCTATCTCCAAATGAGGTACCTTGATTGTCAATTCGATACAGATCCACTGTTCAATTGATAACTTCTTTCATTATAATTGATAAAGATTATCATTATCAATTAGAATTTTGTGATTCACCTATTTTTAAATTTTTTTGTCAGATAATGCAACCCGATTGAATATATGATAACCCAACAGAAAACACCTATAATGAATACAACGATATAAAAATGATACAAATAAAAGCATAAGCTCCAAACAAATAATATAGCTATCATCATTTCCGTCCAAATCAACCATCGTCTACGAACAGTATCACGATTGCGTTCATCAATTTGTTCAAAGTCGATATTGGCAATCAAAACATCTAATTTAAACATATGAATCACGAGCAAAAGTATAAAAAGAAAACCTAAAATGTCAAGTGAAATAATCATTGAGCTAATCCTTTTTTATACGATTTTAGTTAATAAAAGCATAACATAAATAAAGAATTTAAAGGAGGATTCGATAATAAAAAGACCGGAAGATATGTTCTCCCAGCCTTTAGTTGATTCAATCAATCGTTATTTAGTTTTTGTACCGATTGAGAGGTATTTAGTCTCTAGATAAGGTTCGATGCCTTCAATACCACCTTCACGGCCGTAACCACTTTCTTTCACACCACCAAATGGCGCATGCGGTGCGGATGGTGCACCGTCATTCCAACCTACGACACCGTAATGTAAGTTGTTGTATATATAAAGTCCTGTACGATAATCGTTTGTGAAGAAGTAAGATGCCAATCCAAATTCTGTATCATTCGCTAAATGAATCGCTTCATCAATATCAGCAAAACGCATTACAGGCGCTACTGGACCGAATGTTTCTTCGTGCATACATTTCATATCATGGTTAACATTCGTAATGACTACTGGTTTTAAGAAGTTACCACCTAGCGCTTGAATGTCATCTAATTCACGTGATAATTGACCGCCATGTTCAACCGCATCTTGAATGTGATCGAGCACTTTATCGACGCCTTTTTGGTTAATGAGTGGTCCAATTTTCACATCTTTCTCCATACCGTCCCCTACTTTTAAGGCATGGACTTGTTCAATGAGTTGTTTTTCGTATTCTTCTGCAATGTCTTCATGTACATAAATACGGTTGGCACAAATACAAGTTTGGCCTGCATTTCTAAATTTTGTTTTAATCGTTTGTTCGACTGCATGTTCAATGTCGGCATCTTTATGCACGATGAGTGGTGCCAGACCGCCGAGTTCCATTGTGACATTTTTTACAGATGCTGCTGATTGTTCGATTAACTTTTTACCGACGGGTGTAGAGCCTGTGAATGTCACTTTGTTGATCAGTTCATGTTCAGTGAAAATTTTCCCTGCTGTTTTACCACTTGCTAAAATGTATGAAATCGCATCTTCAGGAATGCCCGCTTCATGTGCTAATTCGACTAAACGAATCGTCGTCATGGGCGTTTGTGTCGCTGGTTTACATACGATTGTACAACCTGCTGCGAGCGCGGGTGCCATTTTACGTGTAATCATTGCAGCTGGGAAGTTCCACGGTGTAATGGCCCCTACAACCCCAACCGGAAATTTATCCACTAAAATTTTCTTATCTGGCGAATTAGCCGGAATCGTTCTACCGTAAATGCGCTTCACTTCTTCAGCATACCAATCCACATAACCAACAGCGTAATCCACTTCACCTAATGCTTCTTGATAAGGCTTGCCCCCTTCAAGTGTAATCAATTCTGCTAATGCTTCACGGTTCTCTTTAATTAAAGTTGACCATTGCCATAATAAACGTGAACGTTCATGCGCATCGACTTCACGCCATGATAAATACACTTCATACGCACGTTCAATTTTATGATGAATTTCAGCTTCTTCTGTAAATGCATAAGTTTTAATAACTTCTCCTGTTGAAGGGTTTTCTACATCAAACTTTGTCATCTTCCATCCCTCTTTCTTTTAGTTAGTGACCGTATGACACTTCATTGCGTCTCATACAATTATCGTAACATGTCGTTAAATTTGTTACATACTTTTCACTCAGAATGTGTTAGATTAGATTTATATTTTTAATGAAAGTAGTTGATTCTAACATGACAACCGCAATCCCAAACTGTCCGCAGTGTGATTCTGAATATACTTACGAAGATGGCGGACTTTACATTTGCCCGATGTGTGCGTATGAATGGACAAACGATACACTCGAAGCAGCTGCTGAACAAGCCGTCATCCGTGATGCAAATGGTAATCCACTTCAAGATGGTGACACGGTGTCAGTCATTCGCGATTTAAAAATCAAAGGCAGTTCTCAAATGATTAAACAAGGAACGAAAGTAAAAAATATTAAACTCGTTGACCCTGAAGACGGCCACGATATCGACTGTAAAATTCCTGGTTTTGGACAAATTGGTTTAAAATCTGAAGTTGTGAAAAAAATTAAATAACGTTAAAAAATAGGACAACATTGTCGTGCGATACGCGCTCAAGCTGTCCTATTT
>NZ_MLGE02000005.1 GCF_001792775.2 Staphylococcus pseudintermedius | reverse complement strand
CGGCATAGCTGGGTAGCTATGTATGGACGGGATAAGTGCTGAAAGCATCTAAGCATGAAGCCCCCCTCGAGATGAGATTTCCCAACTTCGGTTATAAGATCCCTCAAAGATGATGAGGTGAATAGGTTCGAGGTGGAAGCGTAGCGATACGTGGAGCTGACGAATACTAATCGATCGAAGACTTAATCAATATAATTGTTCATAAGGTAATGCTTGTGATAAATATACTTACTATCTAGTTTTGAATGTATAACATTCAATCATATTTTTGTTTGGTGACTATGGCAAAGAGGTCACACCTGTTCCCATGCCGAACACAGAAGTTAAGCTCTTTAGCGCCGATGGTAGTCGGACTTACGTTCCGCGAGAGTAGGACGTTGCCAAGCAGAAATAAAACGCATAGGATGCGATGAGCCGAATTGAGACCCTTTAGTAGGTCTCTTTTTTTTATTTAAACAAAGGTGGTGTCTGTCATGTTGACTTATTTCAAAAATGTCGCACATATCGATGTTGATAAAATCGATTTACAACGTGGTTTACGTCAAGGGTTATTAATGTTTTTACCTTTACTCTATGGCTTGATGTTTCATGATTTTTCAAGTGCCTTATTAGCAACGATTGGCACTTTTGCAAGTATTTATGTTTTCAAAGGAACATTTAATTCGCGCTTGCGTTCAGTCACTTTCGCAGCCATTGGTTTAGTTGTAACGATGATGATCGGGACATTAACCGCAAGTACGCCTTTGCTTTTTGGCATCTTTTTGTTAATTGTTGCTGTTGTGCCGTTTTATGTTTTTAATACTTTAAATATCCCTGGTCCTTCTTCTACGTTTTTTATTATTGCCTATAGTTTGGCAAGCGTTATGCCCCCTGATCCGCATGCATTTTTATGGAGAGGGGCTATTGTAGGTATCGGTGGTCTTCTTGCGCTTATATTTGTGCTCATCGAAATTAAGATAGGTCATGAGCAACCTGAATTTAGTGCGGTGTCTAAAGAGTTCAAGGAGATTCAAGCATTGATTCACCATTTTAATGAGCAAGTGACGTTTAATGCCTTGACCAAAACGACCGTGCAAACCTTGATTTCAACTTCTGAAATTCTTCAAACTTCAAGATCGGTATTGAAGAGAAAGTCTGTAGAAGTACAGCGGTTGTCATTGCTACATCGTACTGCTGAAGGGGTATATTCAGAACTACTTGAATTGAATGCAAAAGGTCATCGTCCCATCCCCCCTATTATAAATGAAATGATGACAGACGTTGTGCACCGTATTACGCAAAGGCAAACGTCAAAAAATGTTTGGAGAAAAGAAGTTAATGTACCTACTGCATTTGAAGAACTAGTAGGTTTAATTTTTAAGGTGGATGAAATGATTGATGCGCCTGATGAACAAGTTAAAAAACATGTGACACGACAATCTCCACAATATATAAGAAGGTTACGTTATCACTTAACACCGGAGTCGATGCATTTTATTTCAGCTGCGAAATATTCAGTCATCATCGGTATCGCCATTTTTGTGGCACTGATATTTAACTTTGAACGTGCTTACTGGATTCCGTTAAGTGCGCATACGGTTCTTCTTGGTGGTACGACGATTGCAAGTATTGAACGTGCTGGTGCAAGATGGATTGGGACGCTTATTGGTATTGGCATTGTGATTGGCTTTTTACTTCTAGAACCCAATAGTTTAATGGTGGTCATTGTGCTTAGTTTAAGTGGTGCGATTACTGAAATTTTAGTCGGTGCCAATTATGCGCTTGCGATGTTGGCAATTACGGTTCAAGTCATTTTATTAGGTGGTTTGGCTCAAGGGAGCTTGACGTTTGCTATTGCGATTCCACGTTTATTAGATACAACAGTGGGGGTAGGGCTTGCGATTATTGGTGTGATGATTATTGGGAGAAGACTTGCTTCTAAACGTTTACCGGAATTTATGGCAGATGTGACACGCATTGAAGCCCGAATTTTCCATACGTTATTTTCGAATGTACATTACAATGTCGAATATTTTCGTCAAAGGGAAAAACTGAGACTGAAAATTAATATTGAGAATATGCAAGTGATGTATCGTTATGCGTATGGTGAGTTGTTATCGAACAAGAAAAGAACGCAATATTTTTATCCTGCGATGTTTATTCTTGAACAAATGAGCTTTAAGTTAATGCAAGTGATGGAGATCCAGAAGCGCATGTTGATTAGTGAAGAGACTATGGGGCAGTATTTGGTTGTATTTGAGAATATCGCTAAATTATTAGAGCAAGGTCAGCGTCCAGAGAAGGTTGTAACGCTACCTGAAATGAATCATTACGCACAACTGAGACGTTCACTGATGCAATTGCAAGAAATTGAGTTGTACGATTATCAGAATGTGAGAAACCCACACTTATTGAAAGATTAAACGTAAAAAAGACATGCTCGGCTGAATGAAATGTTCAGTCGAGCATGTCTTTTTTTATATGCAATATTCTTCTTTAAAACAAGTGATGAGTCTTTCTATATGCGTTTCTAAATTTTCTATTGGAATCCCACCAAAGCCTACTACAAAACGAGGGGCAGTCTCTTGTTGATGGTAGACGTATTGGGAAAGGGGCTTCATATCGATATCAAATCGTTGTAATTGCTCAAGACACTGTTGTTCTGACCAGCCATTTTTAATCGTAATAATTAAATGCATACCTGTTTTTTCACCAGAAACTTCAAAAATGGATGGATACTTTTGTAGTTGTTGTAAAATAATGTCTCGCTTTTGACGATAAATTTTTCTCATGCGATTTAAATGGCGTTCAAATTGATTCGTCTCCATAAAGGTGGTCACCATAAATTGCGTATGGCGTGGTACGGTGCCACCTTCAATGTTTTCGGCTTGCTGATAATGATGTAACAACGCTTCTGGCAACACGGCGTAAGCAATCCGAATTGTTGGAGAGATGGACTTTGAAAATGTACTCACATAAATAACGCTACCTGTTTGATCTAAACTTTGTAGGGCTGGAATAGGTTTACCTTCATACCGAAATTCTGAGTCATAATCATCTTCAATAATATAGCGATGTGGGTCTTCACTGGCCCATTTCAGAAGACGCATCCGCTTTTTGAGGCTCATCGTCACACCTGTTGGAAATTGATGACTTGGTGTAATGTAAACGATATGATGTGACGCATTTTCAACCGTATTCATCGCGATGCCATCGTTTTCCACGGGCACAAACTGATAAGGAATATGTTTACGGGTTAAAAGCTGATGGACTTGAGGGTAAATCGGGTCCTCTAACATCATTCCTTTAGGTCCTGGCAGTAAATCTGTAATGATAGACAGCAACTGCTCTGTAGACGAAGCGACAATGACTTGCTCGGGTGTGGATTGAACCCCACGACTATGAAATAAATAGCGACTAATTTGTGCACGTAAAGTGTAATCGCCTTGTTTATGTCCAGGTTCAACGAGATAAAACTGTAATTCTTCAAATGCTTCCTTCGCATATTTCCGAAATTGTTCGAAAGGGAAGTGCGCTTGATCAATCATTCCTAAGTTAAATGCATAAGCTTGTTCAGTCGTCGGGCTTTGATATGTAGGCAATGTTGGGCGTGATGTCTTTTTAGTGAACGGCAATGTTTCGATGTCACTGACGAAAAAGCCTGATTTCGGTTGACTATAAATATAACCTTCATCGACAAGTTGCGCATAGGCATTTTCCACGGTCGTTTGACTGACTGACAAATATTGACTCAGTTGACGTTTAGAAGGTAACTTTTCGCCTTCATGCATACGTCCATTCATAATACTTTGTTTAATGTTTTCGTATAATTGAATATAAATCGGCTGCCCTTCTCGTTTATTAATATGAAACATCAACATTTCCATCATCGCACCTCAATCTGACCCTTTAATATTTTGCGTTTCTGACACTTTAAGCGGTTCAGATAATAGTATAAGCTACATGTGTAAATAATAAAAGGGGGTTTCATCACCTATGTCTAAACAAGTCGGATCAGAACGTGTTAAACGAGGAATGGCAGAAATGCAAAAAGGCGGCGTAATTATGGACGTCGTGAATGCAGAACAAGCGAAAATTGCGGAAGAAGCAGGTGCGGTTGCAGTGATGGCACTTGAACGTGTCCCATCAGATATTCGTGCAGCAGGTGGCGTTGCGCGTGCATGTAATCCATCTATTGTAGAAGAAGTTATGAATGCTGTATCTATTCCGGTAATGGCGAAATGTCGTATCGGTCATATTACAGAAGCAAGAGTATTAGAAGCAATGGGTGTAGACTACATTGATGAGTCAGAAGTGTTAACACCTGCAGATGAAGTGTTCCATTTGAAAAAAGATGAATATACAGTGCCATTCGTTTGTGGCTGCCGTAACTTAGGTGAAGCAGCGCGTCGTATCGGTGAAGGTGCTGCGATGTTACGTACGAAAGGTGAACCAGGTACAGGGAATATCGTAGAAGCGGTACGTCATATGCGCCAAGTGAATCAAGAAGTGAAACGTATCACAGTAATGAGTGATGACGAATTGATGACTGAAGCGAAAAACTTAGGCGCGCCATATGAAATCTTAAAAGACATTAAAAAGCATGGTCGTTTACCAGTCGTGAACTTTGCGGCAGGTGGCGTGGCAACACCTCAAGATGCGGCATTAATGATGGAATTAGGTGCTGACGGTGTATTCGTAGGTTCAGGTATTTTTAAATCTGAAGACCCAGAAACATTTGCTAAAGCGATTGTACAAGCGACGACACATTACCAAGATTATAAATTAATTGGTGAGTTAGCGAAAAAACTAGGTACAGCAATGAAAGGTATCGATATTAATCAACTTTCATTAGAAGAACGTATGCAAGAGCGTGGTTGGTAAAATGAAAATCGGTGTATTAGCTTTGCAAGGTGCGGTACGTGAACATATCCGTCATATTGAACTTGCGGGTCATGAAGGTGTCGCAATTAAAAAAGTTGAACAATTAGAAGAAATCGATGGCTTAATTATCCCTGGTGGCGAATCGACAACTTTACGCCGTCTCATGAATCTTTATGGTTTTAAAGAGGCGTTACGTGCATCACAATTACCTATGTTTGGTACGTGTGCAGGCTTAATTGTCCTTGCGAAAGATATCGTAGGCGAAGAAGGCTATCTGCAAAAGTTAGATATTACAGTAGAGCGTAATTCATTTGGGCGCCAAGTCGATAGTTTCGAGTCTGAACTACACATTAAAGGTATTGATCAACCGATTGAAGGTGTTTTTATTCGTGCACCCCATATTCAATCAACAGAAGCAGCCGTTGATGTATTAGGGACGATTGATGACAAAATTATCGCTGTACAACAAGGTCGTTATTTAGGCGTATCGTTCCACCCAGAATTAACAGATGATTATCGCATGACACAATATTTTATAGAACATGTGATGCAGCAGTAGGAATAGATAAAAGTAGGCTAGGACTTTCAAATGGTCCTAGCCTTTACTGTTGTAAAACGATATGGTGTGTATAAAGAATTGGGTAAATCCCCCAATTACGTTTTCATACAAACATGGTGAGGTGTCACTTTAGATTACGGATTTATTGAACAGGATTTTCTAAAATATCTTTTTTACCTTTGTACCATCGAGCGATATCTTTCGTTATGGGTTCCAAGATTGCATTTTTATCGTCATCTCCTCCTTTGACCAATATGCCAACCAATTGGTCATTATCTTCTAAAAATACAGAGGAGCCAGATTGGCCACCGTATGCAGGTAAGTTTGTTTTAATAAAATCACTATTCGCGAAAGTGATTTCTCCTGTGAATCTATATTGTTTATGAGCGTGGTAGTTATATGGATATCCATATGAATATACTTTTTTTCCAACCATTTTTTTTAATTCGTCATCTGTGAAACCTTGAAGTTTTATTTCAGTTTGTGCGAAATCTCTTTGATAATGAATATAGTCCTTACTTTTCCCGCTATCTTGACCATATATAAAGGCGATATCTTTGTCGTTATAAGGATTAAATAAAGATATGGACATTGATCCAAAAGGTGTTGATAGTCCTGATTGAGCAGGGTATACCGTACCGACCGATCCTTCTAGAAAGCCGTCGCCACAATGTGCGGCAGTGAGTCCAAAGTTAGAAGTCAACATTGTAGTAGTACACGGCAGACCTTTTGGACCTTGGAAGATTGCTGTTCTCTTTGCGAGCGGATCATTTTGAATATCTTCCACGAGGATTTTCGTTCCTTCTTCTGCGCCCCAAACATTCGCAGCGTTAGTGCCCGTCATGCCGATAGTTGTTAAAAGTAAAAATGTTGAACTGAATTTTAAAAATGATTTTTTCATTGTTGTCTTCCTTTTCTATGATTTATTTGCATTAAACTAGTCCGTTAATTCTGTATGTATTGATGATGCCTTTTAAATAAAGTTGAAGTCCTCATTTGTTGCATATTTGATAAAAATATTTTCCTAATGATTTATTAAAAAATAAAAATACACAATCACATGTTTAAATTATATAATGATTATCTTATTTAATCCACTTAAATTTAAAAAAGTATTTATGTTATTTGATAATAGAGAAAAATTGTACTATATTTTAGCGTACTATGGACATTTCTTTAACAATCAAAATAATACTGCCTAAATGTTTCACTAAAAATCCGAGATGTTCATAATAAAAAATGAAAATGCTTCTTTAACAATTGAATCTGTCGCCCAACTAAAATGGTTTGAAAATGCACAACAAAAAAGAGACTCAGCCATCATGACTCAGTCTCTTAATATGTGTTATATTTGTTTATCTTTTCCCATACTTTAGATGCAGCTTACAAGAAAAAGCCTGCGATTGCTGCGGATACGAATGATACGAGTGTTGCACCGAATAATAATTTTAATCCGAAACGTGCTACCATGTCGCCTTTTTCGTCATTTAATGATTTGATAGCACCTGAGATGATACCGATTGAGCTGAAGTTAGCAAACGATACTAAGAATACCGACACGATACCTAATGAACGTTCTGATAAACCAGATGCTTTGCCGAGTTCAGTCATCGCTACGAACTCATTAGATAATAGTTTTGTTGCCATGATCGAGCCAGCTTCTACTGCATCACTCCATGGAATACCTGTTAAGAAAGCAAGTGGTGCAAAGATAAAGCCGATTAATGTTTGGAAGTTCCAATCTAATGCGCCGCCAGAAATGAGGCTAATGAGACCACCAACAAGTCCATTCAATAATGAGATGAGGGCGATATAACCGATTAACATCGCGCCGACGATTACAGCGACTTTAAATCCATCTAAAATGTATTCCCCTAACATTTCAAAGAAGGATTGCTTTTTCTTTTCTTCTTCAAGCAATAACTTATCTTCTTCTTCATCCACTTTATAAGGGTTAATAATGGAAGCAATGATAAACCCACCTAATAAGTTAAGGACGACCGCAGTTACCACATATTTAGGTTGTACTAATGTGAAGTACGCACCAATAATCGATGCAGACACAGTGGACATCGCCGAAGCTGTTAATGTATACAAACGTTGCTTCGTAATGTAAGGTAATTGTTTTTTAAGTGAAATAAATACCTCTGATTGTCCAAGGATGGCTGCAGCAACAGCGTTGTATGATTCTAAACGTCCCATGCCATTAATTTTTGAGATTAAGAAACCTAAAATATTAATAATTAAAGGCAATATTTTTGTATATTGTAAAATACCAATTAAGGCAGAAATGAAAACGATAGGTAATAAAACGCTTAAGAAAAATGACATTTGACCGTTATTGACAAGACCACCGAAAACAAAATCAATACCGACACCGGCTTGTTTGAGTAAGTAACCGAATCCTGTTGCGATACCACCTACAATGGTAATCCCAATTTTTGTTTTCAGTAAAGCATATGCTAAGATGAGCTGAATAACAAACATAATACCAATGTATTTCCAACGTATGCCCTTTTTATCAGAACTTCCAATAAAAGCGAGGGCTAAGAAAACACCAATCCCGATGACCCCAATTAAAATATGCATGTGTGTTCCACCTCTATTTTTTCTAAATAATTTTTACTAAGACTATCATACAACAAAAATGTAAGCAGTAACATAACTATTTATCAAATTTAAAATCAAATTGGTTGAAAAAGGTCAAAGTGGGTTCTATAATATAGTCAAAGATGGTCAAAAGG
Organism: Staphylococcus pseudintermedius; assembly: GCF_001792775.2. Classification (GTDB taxonomy): domain Bacteria; phylum Bacillota; class Bacilli; order Staphylococcales; family Staphylococcaceae; genus Staphylococcus; species Staphylococcus pseudintermedius. The sequence continues at coordinate 174,725 of NZ_MLGE02000005.1, read as the reverse complement.
GGTGATACCATGCATAATATGTCTGACATCATAGAACAGTACATTAAGCAATTATTTGAAGAGGCACAAGATGATGTAGTTGAAATTCAACGTGCCAATATTGCACAACGTTTTGATTGTGTACCATCTCAGTTGAATTATGTTATTAAGACGCGCTTTACTAACGAACACGGTTATGAAATTGAAAGTAAACGCGGCGGCGGTGGTTATATTCGGATCACAAAAGTTGAAACGAAAGATCAAAACAATTACATTAAACGTTTAATGGAGTTGATTGGTCCGGCCCTTTCTCAACAACAAGCTTTGTATATTATTGATGGCTTGCGTGAAAATCAATTAATTACGGACCGAGAAGCAAAAATGATTGCGGCGGTGGTGGATCGGGAAACATTAAAAATGGATGTCGCGTCGAGAGATATTATCCGTGCAAATATTTTAAAACGGTTACTTCCCGTAATTAATTATTATTAGAAGGTGATGTGCAATGAAAATCGATAAGCGTGAACTTGATAAACAGCAAAACAAACACCTTGAATTTCATCCTATTCAAGCGTACGATCAATCAGGTTATGATCAATCTGACGAACAATGGCATGAAGGTGATGACGTTGAAGGCACATTCGTCATTCAACAAATTTTGCAACATTTGGCAGCAAAACATGGTCTGAATGTGGATCAAGTTGTTTATCGAGAGCAAAAACGCTGTCCGAACTGTCAAATGACGTTGAAGGACATTGCACATGTCGGCAAATTCGGCTGCGCGCAATGTTACGAAACATTTAAAGAAGACGTGTATGACATTGTGAGACGTGTCCAAGGCGGTCATATCGAACATTCAGGGAAATGTCCGAAGTCATCACAGCATAAACGTGCGCTGAAAAAGCAACTAGAAGAAAAACGTGCACGCCTTGAATTATTAGTCGCGCAACAAGCCTTTGAAGAAGCGGCGATTGTGCGTGATGAGATTCAAGCACTTGAGCAACAAAGCGAGGTGTCCCAACAAGATGATGCATAATTTAGACCAACATATGAGTGATTGGATGAAAAAGGTGAATGCGCAACCGGTCATTATGTCCTCGCGTATTCGTTTAGCACGTAACCTTGAAAATTATGTGCACCCACTCATGTTTCCATCTGAAGCTGAGGGACATCGCGTCATTAATGAGGTGCAAGATGTATTAACAGACTTAAATGTACTCCGCTTAGATGAGCTCGACCAGTTGAGTAAATATAAGCTAGTAGCCAAACACTTAATCAGTCCTGAGTTGACGAAACAACCGGCATCTGCAGTACTGTTGAATGAAGATGAGTCGGTAAGTGTGATGGTGAATGAAGAGGATCATATTCGTATACAAGCAATGGGCAATGATTTGTCATTAAATGAACTTTATCAAAAAGCATCTGCCATAGATGATATATTAGATCGTACGTTACAAATCAGTTATGACGAGCAACTCGGTTATTTAACAACGTGTCCAACGAATGTCGGTACAGGGATGCGTGCGAGTGTCATGTTGCATTTGCCTGGTTTATCCATTATGAAACGGATGAACCGCATTGCGCAGACGATTAACCGTTTTGGCTTTACGATTCGAGGGATTTATGGTGAAGGCTCACAAGTTTATGGCCATATTTATCAAGTTTCAAATCAGCTGACGTTGGGAAAAAGTGAGCAAGAGATTATTGATGCTTTAACAGAATTAGTTGATCAAATTATTCACGAAGAACTGGCTTTACGTGAGCGATTAAATGAACACAATCATACCGAGACATTAGATAGAATATATCGTTCTTTGGGTATATTGAAGTATAGTCGTTTAATTTCGGTGGAAGAAGCGTCCCACCGTTTAAGTGATATTAAGTTGGGCGTCGATTTAGGCATTTTAGATATGGAAGATTTTCGATTTAATGAATTAATGGTCGCGATACAGTCACCATTTTTGATAGATGAGACAGATGAACAATCTATTGAAGCAAAACGAGCAGAGATTTTAAGAACATATATATAAATAGGAGGTTGGCATATGTTATTTGGAAGATTAACAGAACGTGCGCAACGTGTACTCGCGCATGCACAAGAAGAAGCAATTCGTTTAAACCATTCGAATATTGGGACGGAACATTTATTACTCGGGTTAATGAAAGAACCTGAAGGCATTGCTGCAAAAGTATTAGAAAGCTTTGACATTACAGAAGATAAAGTGATCGAAGAGGTTGAAAAACTCATTGGCCATGGTCAAGAGCAAATGGGTGCTTTACACTATACACCACGTGCCAAAAAAGTAATCGAACTTTCTATGGACGAAGCACGTAAGTTACAACACAACTTCGTCGGTACTGAACACATCTTGTTAGGTTTAATCCGCGAAAATGAAGGTGTTGCCGCACGTGTATTTGCAAACCTAGACCTCAATATTACAAAAGCACGTGCACAAGTGGTGAAAGCGTTAGGTAGCCCAGAAATGTCTAATAAAAATGCACAATCTGCAAAATCAAATAACACACCGACATTAGATGGCCTAGCGCGTGATTTAACAGTGATTGCTAGAGATGGTACTTTAGATCCAGTTGTAGGTCGTAATTCAGAAATTACACGTGTGATTGAAGTGTTGAGTCGTCGCACAAAAAATAATCCTGTGTTGATTGGTGAACCTGGTGTTGGTAAAACAGCGATTGCTGAAGGTTTGGCGCAAGCAATTGTCAACAACGAAGTACCAGAAACGTTGAAAGGTAAACGTGTCATGTCATTAGATATGGGGACTGTTGTGGCTGGTACAAAATATCGTGGTGAATTTGAAGAACGTTTGAAAAAAGTTATGGAAGAAATTCATCATGCGGGCAATGTGATTCTGTTCATTGACGAAATGCATACGCTCATTGGTGCAGGTGGTGCAGAAGGTGCGATTGATGCGTCTAATATTTTAAAACCAGCGCTTGCACGTGGTGAATTACAATGTATCGGTGCGACAACTTTAGATGAATACCGTAAGCATATTGAAAAAGATGCTGCACTTGAGCGTCGTTTCCAACCTGTTCAAGTCAATGAACCAAGCGTGGCAGATACAATTGCAATCTTAAAAGGTTTACGAGATCGTTACGAAGCGCACCATAGAATTAATATTTCAGATGAAGCGGTGGAAGCGGCAGCAAAATTAAGTGATCGATACGTACAAGACCGTTTCTTACCAGATAAAGCGATTGACTTGATTGATGAAGCTAGTTCAAAAGTGCGCTTGAAAAGCCATACAACACCAACGAACTTAAAAGAAATTGAACAACAAATCGAGCAAGTGAAAAAAGAAAAAGATGCAGCAGTGCACGCACAAGAATTCGAAAATGCTGCAAACTTACGTGACAAACAAACAAAACTTGAAAAACAATATGAAGAAGCAAAAAACGAATGGCAAAATCATCAAGGGGGCCAACATACAACACTAGTTGCTGAAGATATTGCTGAAGTGATCGCAGGTTGGACAGGTATCCCATTAACACGCTTGAATGAAACGGAGTCAGAACGTTTACTGAATTTAGAAGACACATTGCATGAGCGAGTAATCGGACAAAATGATGCGGTAATCGCTATTTCTAAAGCAGTACGCCGTGCGCGTGCAGGCTTGAAAGATCCGAAACGTCCAATCGGAAGCTTCATCTTCTTAGGGCCAACAGGTGTCGGTAAAACCGAACTTGCACGTGCATTAGCTGAAGCGATGTTTGGTGAAGAAGATGCGATGATTCGTGTTGATATGAGTGAGTTCATGGAGAAACATGCGGTGAGTCGTCTTGTTGGGGCGCCTCCTGGATATGTTGGTCACGATGATGGCGGTCAATTGACTGAAAAAGTACGTCGCAAACCTTATTCTGTTATCTTGTTTGATGAGATTGAAAAAGCACACCCAGATGTCTTTAACATTCTTTTACAAGTATTAGATGATGGGCATTTGACTGATACAAAAGGCCGTCGTGTGGATTTTAGAAATACAGTGATTATTATGACATCCAATGTCGGCGCGCAAGAACTTCAAGACCAACGTTTTGCAGGTTTCGGTGGTAGTTCAGAAGGTCAAGACTATGAAACAATTCGCAAAACGATGATGAAAGAACTGAAAAGTGCATTCCGTCCTGAGTTCTTGAACCGTGTGGATGACACGATTGTTTTCCATAAATTAAATAAAGACGAATTGAAAGAAATCGTTACAATGATGGTCGGCAAATTGACGAGTCGTCTTTCTGAACAAAACATTAATGTACGTGTGACAGAAGCGGCGAAAGACAAGATTGCTGAAGAAGGCTACGACCCAGAGTATGGTGCACGTCCATTGATTCGTGCGATCCAAAAAACGGTTGAAGATAACTTGAGTGAATTGATTTTAGAAGGTAAAGAGTTAGAAGGTAAAAATGTGACTGTAGACTATGATGGAGAAACATTCCAATATGATATTCATGAACGTGAAACGAATGAAGATAAGGAAGTCACAGAATCATAAGTTACTCGATTAAAGCAGTGAAGGCATTCTCTTTTTTGAGATGTCTCCGCTGCTTTTTTTGTGTGAAATTTGCAATGTTGCAAAGTCGACTGTGTTCTTAATAAGAGTCAGTTGATGATGTTTGGCGTGAGGTGTGAATTAATCGAAACCTTATTGATTTTTAACAGATAAAAGTAATATTAATAAAAGGAATAAAATCAATATCTAATGCTTTCTTTACGTTGAACAGTCGAGAGATGTCTTTTTTCTAAACAAAGTAAATTACTTATTACACAATTCTTAATTAATGATTAATATTCTAATATAAGGGTTATAATACATTGCCTTTAGAATGGAGTGGTAGTATTATAAAAATGTAAAGATAATGAAACGAGGCGTTATAATATGTTTTTTAAAGAGAATAAAAAACTATTTATTGTTTTAGGCGCTTTGATTATTGGATTGTTATACAGTTTCCTTTTTGTTTTTTAAAATTTGAAAAGGGGTGGTTACAATGTTAGCCAACGAATTACAAATCAAAAAATTGAACACTGAAGACTTTTTATCAAGCGAACAAATGAACTGGACAATAACACTTTGTTGTTGCCCTTGCTGCTGTTGTTGTTAAAGTATATGTTTTAAAGGAATTGAAGTTAACCATAGCTTCAATTCCTTTTTTGAAAATGAGAGGAGAGCACATCATGAAAACAAACATCGATTACGTTTTTAAAGATAAAAGTATATACATAAAAAGTGACGAGCAGATTTTTGAATTAAGTGGTATCTCTCAAGAGTCTTTTATTAAAATATGGAATGAAATCCAAGAAGGTCATTTGCATTGTGAGGAACAAGATGTGGTGAAGAAAAAAATAATTGAATTCCTCAAAACAATTCATGCATTTGAAGATGTCGCCAATACAGCATCCTTTTTGCAGATGATTGGATTAAAAATGGAGCATAAAGCGTTTGAAAATCATGTCATAGGTATATGTGGAGACGATGATTTAGTCGAACTGTATATTCGAAAATCACCTTCTCAAAATGTAGTGAATTTAAATGAAGAAGTAACGGATGATTATGATATCGGATTAATCATACTGAGAAAATTTAATAGAAAAAGAATTACAAAATGTAATGAAATGATGTTTAACAATGGCGTACCATATAATAGTGTCATTTTTGATAATGTTTCTTTCGAGGTCACTTATACGATACCCAAAGAAACGAGTTGTTTGAATTGTAAGCGGTTACGAGAAACTGAAAATAATGTATATGGCGAAGTTTTTTCGCTATTCAATGATTCATCTCACGAAAGTAAAGAATACGTACCAGAAGAAATCATTCAACTGGCATTGAGTTTTGCGGCAGTACAAATGTTAAAAGAAGCAATGCAAATGAATGACTTGAGTGTTGAAAATGAACTGATCCAAACAGTGTACGCTTATTCTTTATTAAATGAAGGATGGCGCACGCACAATTTATTCAAACACCCCAACTGTGAATTGTGCTTCCCAGAATCAGTGAATACACAAGTTTTTGAGGTGAGATTATGACAGTGAAATTAAAGGCCCAAAACTTTGTGGACGAAAAATACGGTATTATTAAAAATATATATGATTTGCCGACATATTATGGACTACCTAAAGTTTATGTGAAAATGGCCTTTGGGGGTCAGTATAATACTGCAGGATTTAATGCGAGTGGTGCCGGTATTACAGAAGCACAGGCTGTAAATTCGGCTGTAGGAGAGTACATCGAACGCTATTCTTGTTTGCATCCTCATCGTGTCATGAAAGTAAGTAAAGGGGTAGTAAAAATCAATCCACAAAAAATCAATGCGTCTGCAAGTGCGAACCTTGATGATTACCAGTGGATTCATGGTTATGACTTGATTCAAAAAAGAACCGTCGCACTCCCTGTAGATGCAGTGTATCTCACTTATAGAAGTAATAAGAAGCAAAGTTGGATGACGACAGCAACTGGCGCTGCGTGTGGACCGAATCTCAAAGCATGTTTTTGGAAAGGTATTGCAGAAATATTTGAAAGAGATGCTTTCCAGTATATTTGGAGAAGACAAATTGCTTGTGAGCAAATTCGTATCAATGATAACAGAGAATTAAGAAGTTATTTTAATCGTTATATCAAATCTGAAAATATTCAATTTAAGTTATATAAAATGGATATGGATTGGGATGTGCCCGCTGTTTTTGGAGTGGCTATTCTTCCCAACAAAGGGTGTGTTGTCGCCGCGAGTGTGAGACCTACATGGATTGAGGCGTGTAAAAAAACTTTACTAGAATTAGCACAAAGTATTGTTGGGTATGCGGCAATTATTTTTAAAGTTGATGAAAATATTGAGGTTCATAGTTATGATGAAGTGAAAGAATATCAGGACCATTCTCTTTTATATTTCAATGATCGTATGTCGCAACATTTGTCGTTTCTTGATGGCCATCAGCACATTTTTCGGATTCCTGAAAACGAGATACAACCAGATGACGATGAGGCGGTAGCTTTATTTATAGAAAAAATAAAGTCTATTGATAAGCAGGTGTATTTTGTAGATGTGACTTCTGAAGAGATAAAACATACGGATTGGAAAGTAGGGAAAACGATTATCCCTGGAATGCTTGATATAGAGCCACATTTTATTAAACATCTAGAAAGTAGCCGCCTTAATGAAGTCGATAGGAATCTAATTAAAATGAAGAAAAGGCAGCCTAATGAGTTAAAAAATAGTCAACCGATTGTCCCACATCCTTTCCCATAACATTTTAAAGGAGTATGCCATGGAACATTTCAAATCTATAATGATCAGTAATGATTATGCGACTCGATTAAGTTCAAAATGTGTATTGAGTCAAACATATCATCAAAATACAAAGCATAGCAAAAGATATTTAATGAGCAATATGTATCAATCTAGAGTTTTATTAAATAGTCCGAATTTTCTTAAAGCGACACAAAGTCCGGAACGCTATTTTCCAACACAACAACATTTCAAATTGAATGCACATTCATCTGGTTTGCTAACAGAATACCTAGATAAGAGAAGATCTCAAGTTCATAGTCCGGATAAAGATGCTTTTATCGATTTAAATGTCCTTTCAGATTTGTTTTGGGCAGCTTATGGAAAGAATAGTCAAAATAAACGGGTTGTCCCTTCAGCGGGCGCTTTATATCCGTTAGAAATATATGGCATTGTTTTTAATGATTACGAAAATTTTAAAAAAGGACTCTACCATTACAATCCTTCGACGCATACTCTCAGTCTGTTAGACAATGGCGCGCATGTTTTTGATATCTCCCAATATATTATGAGATATCAAAACATGGAACATCCTTCTATTATATTTTTTATTACAGCTGTTTTTTCAAGGGCTACTTTTAAGTATGACGACAGGGCATACAGATATATTTTGCTAGAAGCAGGCGCTGTGGCTCAAAATATTTCACTTATGGCAACCCATTACAATTTAGTGAGTACCTCTATAGGGGGGACTGACGACTTTAAAGTAGAAGAAATGTTAAAAATTGATGGTAATCATGAAAGTATCGTTGACTGTGTATTTATAACTAAAGATAGAGAGGCGGTTTTATGATGAAGGAAATGATATATTTTAAAAGAGAAACGCCATTACAAGAAATTTCATTATTCCTTAGACCCTATGAAAAAATGAACAGTGACTTTGCGCATGTACTCGAGCACATTTTAACGGCAAGAGTAAAGGATGACGGTTTTCATATTTTAGGTGCACATGCGACAGAAGATTACATCAAAATCACTTTGAAAGATGACTTTGATATTGAGCTTTTTAAACCCGCTCCATATTTATATGAATTTAATCAGCAAGAATTCAACAGAGCTTTGAGTGAAATTAAACAAGAGCGTGCACTTGAAAACAAGGAAATCAAAAATATTATGAACAAGATGAGAGGTCTGAAACAAGATGCAATAGTGAATCAAGATTTAGAATATTATAACGGACTACTTCAAAACACGCTGGATACTTTCTCGTTCATCTTCATCAATAATGACATATGTAATGAAGTGGCTCATCATGTTTTTTTTAAAGATGAAGTGATAGAAAAGGTGACACAACCGATGACAGCGAAAAGTGGAACGCTATCACACAACAAAGTCGAGTTTTTCTTCAAGTATATTAATATCTCAGTTCATTCTATCCAAGAAGCATCAACTATTTTTTACATTCAAAAATTAATCGGATTCATCAATAAGAAAATGGCGAACTTAAGAAGCGAAGGGATATATTATAGTATTGCATTTCCTATGTACAGTAGAAAGCAGATTGAATTGTTTCTACTTATTTCCTTTACAGAAGACGTGAAACGGGATTTTAATTTAGACATTGAAAAAATGTTAGATGCATACGATATTCATGAATCAATAGATATCAATAACGGAGAACAGGCTTATACGTATAAAGAAAATCTTTCAGTGATTTATCTTTCCCCTAAATTTTTAATGAATTCTATCCCTCCAGTTAATGAAGAAGCTATTCGGATTACGCAACAAATGATTCAAAAGATAATCCGTTAAGGAGTTTGAATAATATGGGCAATATATTTGAAATTAATGATGTGAGTAAAACTTTTGGTAAAAACAAAGTGCTGGATGCTGTTGACTTGTCGGTCAATCAAGGTGAAATTGTAGGTCTTTTAGGGTTGAATGGCCAGGGAAAATCCACACTGATTAAAATAGTGCTAGGTCTACTCAAACAAAATTCAGGTAAGGTGATAAAAAATATCGATTTCAAACAACAATGTGGTGTTGTGTTACAAGAAGTGGCAATGCCTGAAAAAATGAAAGTGAAAGAATGGTTAGAGCTTTTAAAAAGTTACTCAGAGCATCAACAAGATACAGATGACATACTAAAAGAAGTCGATTTAGTGAAGGAAAAAAATCAATATTGCACGCGCTTATCAGGGGGACAAAAAAGAAGACTACAATATGCAGCAGCTCTAGTGAATTGCCCTCAGTTTTTAGTGCTTGATGAACCAACGACAGGCATGGACGTTGCTTCTAAAGAGTTATTTTGGGAACACGTTCGCTCGAAAGTCGAAGAAGAAAAGATGAGTGTGTTGTTGATTAGTCACGATTTAGAAGAAATAGCCGCCTTCGCTACAAGAATCGTGATTCTCCATAAAGGTAAAATAGTGTTGAATGAGCAGGTAGAAGTTTTATTCAATACCTTTGACCATAAAGGTGACAAGTTGAAGAAAATTTTTAAGGAGAAAGTTTTATATGAAAAAGGCTAAATCATTTCTATACTTAACTCAACTCAATACGCGAAGAATATTTAGGGATTTTAAGTATGTTTTATTAATTATCGCATTGCCAATGTTTTTCTATGTTATATATTCTGAGATTTTTCCACAAAATGCAGCAGTCAATGGTATCAGTTGGAAGGAATACTCACTCATTTCTCTGATCTGCTTTGGTATAATGGGAAACGCGATTAATTTACTTGGAACAAAGGTAGCAAATGAAAAAAATGATAACTGGTATGCATATCTTAAAGTGTCTGTCATTAATCCGAATGCCTATATGATGAGTTACTTATTCTCATACTTTCTTATATCTTTCATCTTTTCCGTCGCAATGATTTTGTTAGGTTATTTTTATAATGACATTCATATCGCCTTCTATAAACTGGTAGAAATCGTGATATTGTTGAATGTTTTCAGTTTTGCATTTTTATTTTTAGCTTTAATCATTGGCCAACTCGGTTCAGCCGCGCAGCCGATAGGTACCATTGTTTATTTGCTTTTGTCTTTTTTAGGGGGGCTATGGATTCCTATCGATGCGATGCCGAAACATATGCAAGCTTTTGCTGAGATATTACCTTCATATCGATACGGGCATATTGGATGGAGCATTTTAAGTGAAGGGTGTATCCATATTGAGGACGTTTTATATTTAATAGGTTATGCGATACTTTTCTTCATCATCTTTTTAGTGCTATCGAAGGTGAATGGCAAAAATAAATAAACTATTTTATTCAATGGCACAAGTCATGCGATTGACTGCAATGGACCTACGCTGTATTTAAAATAGAAACAAAAAAGGGACGGTTACAAATGGGGTATAGCCTTTGCTATGTCAGTTGTAATCGTCTTTTGTCTTTGTCTTTAGTGCGTCAAGTGCGTTGTAGTTTATTTTACTGATGATAGAGCTGGTTATTTGAGCTTTCTATTTCCTGTTTTGTGTTGTACAGGCTACATTTTTAAGTATTTGCTGTATATTATTTATAATTGGATAGTGTGTTTCGATGAGAACGGATATTTAAAGCGTTTAAATGATAAAGGGCAACATTTGTCAGAAACATTTTTCAAGTATAAAATAGATATGTTATATGACGAGATGGAGGTGTCTGAGTGGCAAAAACAAAAACAATTTTTGAATGTACGGCCTGTGGTTATCAATCGCCTAAATGGATGGGGAAATGTCCAAATTGTGGTGCTTGGAATTCAATGGAGGAATCTTTTGAACAAAAAACTGCGAGTCCTAAACACGGTGTACGGGCGCAAAAAACAAGTTCAGCAAAAATACAAAAGCTCGATGACATTAAACAAGAGCTTGCGCCACGTATCCAAACGAATAGTGGTGAATTAAACCGTGTGCTCGGTGGCGGTATTGTAGAAGGGTCACTCGTGCTGATTGGTGGCGATCCAGGAATAGGGAAGTCCACATTGTTACTTCAAATGTGCGCGGCTTTATCTAAAGAGAAAAGGGTGCTCTATATTACTGGTGAGGAATCACTCAATCAAACTAAAATTAGAGCGGATCGTTTGGATGAAGATGCGAGTCAACTTAACGTGTTTGCGGAAACGGACTTAATGGTTATTCATGAAGCGGTGAAAAAGGTCGAACCTGATTTAATTGTAGTGGACTCTATTCAGACGATCTACCATCCCGAAATCAGTTCGGCGCCTGGCTCTGTATCTCAAGTTCGTGAAAGTACACAAAGCTTGATGCACATCGCAAAACAAATGAATGTTGCGACGTTTATTGTAGGCCATGTGACGAAAGAAGGCCAAATCGCGGGGCCGCGTTTACTTGAACATATGGTGGATACGGTGCTTTATTTTGAAGGTGATGAACATCATGCGTATCGTATTTTAAGAGCGGTGAAAAACCGTTTTGGCTCTACGAATGAAATGGGTATTTTTGAAATGAAACAGTCAGGTTTAAAAAGCGTGCTTAACCCGTCAGAAATGTTTTTAGAAGAACGGACGACCAATGTTGCAGGTTCGACAATTGTCGCAACGATGGAAGGGACACGACCATTGTTAATTGAAGTACAAGCGCTTGTCACACCGACGACGTTCAATAATCCGAGACGTATGGCGACAGGTATTGACCATAATCGCCTCAGTTTGTTAATGGCGGTGTTAGAGAAAAAAGAAGGTTATTTATTACAACAACAAGACGCTTACATTAAGGTGGCTGGGGGCGTCAAACTCTCTGAACCTGCTGTCGACTTAGGTATCGTCATTGCGACAGCTTCTAGTTTTAAAGACCAAGCAGTAGACGGCCTCGATTGTTATATTGGCGAGGTTGGATTGACTGGTGAGGTCCGCCGTGTTTCGCGCATTGAGCAACGTGTGCAAGAAGCAGCAAAATTGGGCTTTAAACGTGTGATTATCCCTAAAAACAATATTGGCGGATGGCACTTCCCAGAAGGTATTGAAGTGATTGGCGTGACTTCTGTCAATGAAGCATTGAAATACGCATTAAAAAATTAGAAAGGAGGGATGATAGAGGTGGATTTTATTAAATTATTAGTGATTGTGTCTTATATTATTATTGGTAGTGTGTTAGGCATACTCTTAATCCCTGCTGTCATGATTGATTTTAATGTCAGTCATCCTCCAATGATGGAGAATAGTTATGTGACGTCGATCATGGGTGTTGCTATCATGTTTTTATTGTTTGGTTGGTTTATCCCCCGTATTGCGTATGCGATGAAAGATTTAGAGCAATTTGTGTTGGGGTATAGTGCTATTGAAATTATCTTCGCAACGATTGGTTTGTTTATGGGGCTACTCATATCTGTCATGATTTCCTTTATTCTTGAGTTTATTGGGACGGATTTGATTAACCGTATCGTCCCTATCCTACTTACATTAAGTTTAAGTTATCTCGGTTTTCAATTTGGTCTGAAAAAACGTGATGAAATGCTGTTGTTTTTACCAGAAAATATGGCGCGTTCGATGGCGATTAATGCCCGCAATGCTGTGCCGAAAATTATTGATACGAGTGCGATTATTGATGGCCGTATTTTAAAAATTATGGAAGCGGGATTTATTGATGGCGAAATTCTCATTCCTCAAGGTGTCATTAATGAGTTGCAAGTCGTCGCGGATGCGAATGATAGTATTAAGCGTGATAAAGGGCGCCGTGGTTTAGAAATTTTAAGTGCGATTCATCTGTCGAAACACCCGACACGTATTATTCACCCGCAACGTACACACCAAGACATTGACGACTTAATTGTAAGGTTAGCGCAACATTATCGCGCGCACGTGATTACAACGGATTATAACTTGAACAAAGTATGCAGCATCCAAGGAATCAAAGTGTTAAATGTCAATGACCTATCTGATGCGATTCGACCTGAGGTGCATCAAGGCGATCGTTTTGACTTGATGATTACAAAAGTTGGGAAAGAGCCTGGCCAAGGTGTCGGTTATTTAGATGACGGCACAATGGTGGTCGTGGATGATGCAAAGCAATACGTGAATGAAACCATTACACTTGAAGTAATCAGTATGTTACAAACTGCATCAGGGCGAATTATTTTTGCGAAGAAGGTGGAAGCATAAATGTCAAATTATCACGTCATTATACCAGCAGCAGGCAAAGGCAGTCGTATGGGACGTCCGTATAATAAACTGTTCATTGAAGTTGCGGGGCGCCGTGTGTTAGAGCATACGCTTTCCGTTTTTCAATCCGATGTACAGTGTGAAGGCATTCATTTGGCGATACACGAGAGAGATCGGGATCAACTTGAGGTATTAACAGGACCATTTTCAAAAGTAAAAAGTTTAGTCGTTGGCGGTGAGACACGTCAAGATAGTATTCATCAAGTGCTGCAAAACGTTGAGTTCACGAATGATGACATTGTCCTTGTGCATGATGGGGCACGCCCGTTTGTCACGCATGACACGATTCATGAGGTAACGGCTGCCATTCGAACATATGGGGCGGCGATTGTCGGTGTGAAGGCAAAAGATACGATTAAACGCGTGTCCGACCAATTTGTGACGGAAACATTGGATCGTGCGACTTTATGGCAAGTGCAGACGCCTCAAGGTGCGACATTTGAACTGCTTGCTTCAGCCTATGACCATGCAAAAACGCAACAAATGATGGGGACGGACGACGCCTCGTTAATTGAAGCTTACGGTCAACGCATTTATATGGTTGAAGGGGATTATGATAATATTAAATTAACGACTGAAGAAGATTTAACATATGCAGAAGCAATTTTAGAAAAAAGGAGTCGACATCATCATGTTTAGAGTTGGATTAGGATACGATGTGCACGCATTTGATGCGACACGCCCTTTAATTATTGGCGGGATTGAAGTGCCACATACGCATGGTTTGAAAGGGCATAGTGATGCAGATGTCTTGTTACATGCGATTACAGATGCGATGTTAGGGGCATGTGCATTAGGTGATATAGGTAAGCTATTTCCAGATACGGATCCACAATTTAAAGATGCAGATTCGAAAAAATTATTAACAGAAGCGTACGCAGAAGTTCAAAAAGAAGGTTATGTCATTAATAATATTGATGCAACGATTATTGCGGAAAAACCGAAATTCCGACCTTATATCGATGAGATGCGCGCAATCATTGCAGGTCTTTTTGCTGTCGATATTAAGCGTGTGAATGTGAAAGCGACGACGAGCGAAAAGTTAGGTTTTACAGGGCGTCAAGAAGGGATTGCCGCTCAAGCGATTGTGTCATTAACGGCAACAACTTAACCTAAGCTGTGATATGCATAAATGGGGATGACATGCTATAATATAACAATTGAACAATGAAACAGGAGTGAACGAAATGAGTAACCGAGTGAGAGTAAGATATGCACCAAGTCCAACAGGCTATTTGCATATTGGGAACGCACGTACGGCATTATTTAACTATTTATTCGCGAAACATTACGATGGTGATTTTGTCATTCGTATTGAAGATACAGATTCTAAACGTAACTTAGCGGACGGTGAATCATCACAGTTCGATAATTTGAAGTGGCTAGGTTTGGATTGGGACGAATCTGTAGACAAAGATAAAGGCTATGGACCTTATCGCCAATCAGAACGTGGTGAAATTTACCAACCTTTAGTCGAGCAGTTATTAGCAGAAGATAAAGCGTATAAATGTTATATGACTGAAGAAGAATTAGAGGCAGAACGTCAAGAACAAATCGCACGTGGTGAAATGCCGCGTTACGGTGGGAAACATGCACACTTGACTGAAGAAGAACGTCAGCAGTTTGAAGCAGAAGGACGCAAGCCAGCAATCCGTTTCCGTGTGCCGCAAAATAAAACATATACGTTTGATGATATGGTGAAAGGGCCTGTCACATTTGAATCTGACAACTTCGGCGACTGGGTCATCGTGAAAAAAGACGGTGTACCAACATATAACTTTGCAGTAGCCGTGGACGATCACTACATGGAAATTTCTGACGTCATTCGTGGTGACGACCACATTTCTAACACACCTAAACAATTAATGATTTACGAAACATTTGGTTGGGAACCACCACGCTTTGCGCATATGACTTTAATCGTTAATGAACAACGTAAAAAATTAAGTAAACGTGACGGTCAAATTTTACAATTTATTGAGCAATATCGCGATTTAGGCTATTTACCAGAAGCGTTATTTAACTTTATCGCATTGTTAGGGTGGTCTCCAGAAGGTGAAGAAGAGATTTTCTCTAAAGACGAATTCATCAAAATCTTCACTGAAAAGCGTTTATCAAAATCACCAGCATTTTTCGATAAACAAAAATTAGAGTGGATTAACAACCAATATATGAAAGAAAAAGATGCGGAAACAGTATTTGAAATGACATTGCCGCATATGATCAAAGCAGGCTTATTACCAGAGTCACCATCAGAAGCGGAGTTAGATTGGGGTCGCAAGTTAGTTGCGCTTTATCAAGAACAAATGAGCTATGCGGGTGAAATTGTACCGTTATCTGAGTTGTTCTTCCGCGATGAAAAAGAGTTGGACGAAGCATCGCAAGAAGTATTGAACGGTGAACAAGTGCCACAATTGATGACAGCATTATACGGTAAGTTAGAAGCTTTAGAAAACTTTGAAGCGGCTGAGATTAAAAAAATCATCAAAGAAGTCCAAAAAGAAACAGGCATTAAAGGAAAGCAATTATTTATGCCAATCCGTGTTGCAGTAACAGGCCAAATGCATGGACCTGAATTACCGAACACAATGGAAGTATTAGGACAAGATAAAGTGCTTCGTCGTATTCAAAGTTTATTATAAAAAAGGGTATGTTCGATTTTCGTACTTGATATCACTTTGAAAATCGACTACTATTAAAGTGGATTTGAATAGAATAAAGGACAAGTAAGCAAACAGCGTGTGAATCAGAGAGTGTACGGTTGGTGAGAGTGCACCACAAAATTTGTTGAATGCACCTTTAGGATGAGAATTGAATAACCAATTGAGTGAGTATATGGATGCAAAGTTTAAGCTTTGAACATGTACTAATTAAGAGTGGAACCGTGCACATATCGCACCTCTGACATATGACATGTTAGAGGTGCTTTTTTCAATTCTGATCACACTTTTTAAGGAGGACAATGAAGCCAAGGAGTGGGTTGTCCGTGAAAGTCGTTTTTCAGTTAGTTTACAAGAATAAGTATTGTCATGCTGTTTGAAGGAGGGGTTAAAGTGTTCCGACGTATGATGGATGATGTCAAAATGGTATTTGAACAAGATCCAGCAGCACGCTCAACGATAGAAGTGATTACAACTTATGCGGGTTTACATGCGGTTTGGAGTCATTTGATTGCACACCGCTTATATCAAAAGAAACGTTATGTACTTGCAAGAGCGATTTCTCAAGCTTCACGATTTTTTACAGGTATTGAAATTCATCCAGGTGCTAAAATTGGGCGCCGTTTATTTATTGACCATGGTATGGGGGTGGTCATCGGCGAAACATGTACTATTGGTGACAATGTGACGATATATCAAGGTGTGACGTTAGGTGGAACTGGTAAAGAAAAAGGGAAGCGTCATCCCGACATTGGTGATAACGTCCTTATCGCAGCAGGTTCTAAAGTGTTAGGTAATATTAAGGTGCATTCAAATGTTAATATCGGTGCTAATTCGGTCGTGCTTCAAGATGTTCCAAGTTATTCTACGGTGGTAGGTATTCCAGGACGTATTGTGAAGCAAGATGGTAGACGTATCGGTAAGACATTCGATCATCTTAACTTGCCAGATCCAATTTATGAGCAACTCAAACAACTAGAACGACAACTTGAACAAACTAAAAATGGAGAGATTAAAGATGATTACATTATATAATACATTAACACGTCAAAAAGAAGTGTTTCAGCCTATCGAACCAGGAAAAGTGAAAATGTATGTGTGTGGCCCAACTGTGTACAATTACATCCATATTGGGAACGCACGTCCAGCGATTAACTATGACGTGGTCCGTCGTTATTTTGAATATAAAGGTTATGAAGTGAATTACGTCTCAAACTTTACTGACGTTGATGATAAATTGATTAAACGTTCACAAGAGTTGGGCGAAACAGTTCCAGAGATTGCGGAACGTTACATTCAAGCCTTTTATGAAGATACAGAGGCCCTGAATGTTAAAAAAGCGACGTCGAATCCGCGCGTGATGGATCATATGGATGACATTATTAAATTTATTAAAAAGTTAGTTGATGAAGGTTATGCATATGAAAGTGGTGGCGACGTTTATTTCAGAACGCGTCAATTTGAAGATTATGGTAAGTTGAGCCATCAGTCGATTGATGATCTGAAAGTCGGTGCACGTATCGAGCAAGGCGAAAACAAAGAAGATGCACTCGACTTCACACTATGGAAAAAAGCGAAACCAGGTGAAATTAGTTGGGAGAGTCCATTCGGTGAAGGCCGTCCGGGGTGGCATATTGAATGTTCAGTAATGGCCTTTGAAAAGCTCGGCCCTACGATTGATATTCATGCTGGGGGAAGCGATTTGCAATTCCCACATCACGAAAACGAGATTGCACAGTCAGAAGCGCATAACCATGAGACGTTTGCGAACTACTGGATGCACAACGGTTTTATTAATATTGATAATGAAAAAATGAGTAAGTCTTTAGGAAACTTCATTTTAGTCCATGACATTATTAAAGAAGTGGACCCAGATGTATTACGCTTTTTCATGATTAGTGTTCATTATCGAAGTCCAATCAACTACAATTTAGAACTTGTTGAAGCAGCGAGAAGTGGTTTGGAACGTATTCGCAATAGTTATCAAGCATTGACGGAACGTGAAACTGTGGCGACGGACTTAACAAATGACGCAACGATGTTAACACAAATTGATGCGATTTTGACGCAGTTTGAGACAGTGATGGACGATGACTTCAACACAGCAAATGCGATTACAGCTTGGTACGATTTAGTGAAGCTCGCGAATAAATATTTATTAGAAGACAATACTTCAACACAAGTGATTCAACGTTTTAAAGAAGTGTTCGCGATCTTTAGTGATGTGCTAGGTGTGCCGTTAACTTCAAACCATGTAGAAGGGTTACTCGACGAAGAGATTGAACGGCTGATTGAAGAACGTAACGCTGCACGTCAAGCAAAAGATTATGCACGTGCTGACGAAATACGTGATCAATTGAAAGCCCAAAACATCATTTTAGAAGATACGCCACAAGGTGTGAGATATAAACGTGGATAAGCCGACAAATGCCAAACTACTCAACCCACTGTCGCTCGCTTATGTCGGGGATGCGGTGCTTGATCAATATGTCCGTACGTATATTATTTTAAAGCTTCAAAGTAAACCGAATCGTCTGCATCAAGAGGCTAAACGATTTGTATCAGCTAAAAGCCAGGCAGTGACGCTAGAACATTTAATCGCGCAAGATTGGTTCAATGAAGAGGAACTTGCGGTTGTGAAGCGTGGACGAAATGCGAAAAGTTATACGAAAGCGAAGAACACAGATGTCCAGACCTATCGAAAAAGTTCTGGTTTAGAAGCGATCATTGGCTTTTTATATTTAGAGCATCAAGAAGAACGATTAGAAGCATTGTTAAAAGTGATTGTTGAAAATGTTGAAGAAAGGCGTTGAAATCCATGGACTCGGAAATTATTGTGGGGCGTCATGCAGTGAGAGAAGCAGTCATATCAGGACATACGATTAATAAAATCTTAATTCAAGAAGGGATTAAGAAGCAACAAATTGAAGAAATTTTAAAAGTTGCGAAATCATCAAAACTCGTTGTCCAAACGGTCCCAAAATCAAAATTAGATCAACTTGCGAATGCACCCCATCAAGGTGTTGCGGCATTCGTTGCACCATATGAATATGCAGACTTGAATCAATTTTTAGCAGAACAAGCGCAAAAAGAAGGCTTGTCCACCGTGTTGATTTTAGATGGGTTAGAAGATCCACACAACTTAGGTTCTATTTTACGAACGGCTGATGCGACAGGTGTGGATGGGATTATTATTCCTAAACGTCGTTCGGTTAGCTTGACGCAAACAGTAGCGAAAGCGTCAACAGGTGCAATTCAGCATGTGCCTGTGATTCGTGTGACAAACTTGTCGCAAACGATGGATGTGTTGAAAGACAAAGGGTATTGGATTGCAGGTGCAGAAGCGAGCAATGCGACAGATTATCGTCAAATGCAAGCCGATATGCCTTTAGCGATTGTCATCGGCAGTGAAGGTCAAGGGATGAGTCGTCGTGTGAAAGAGAAATGTGACTTTTACATTAAAATTCCAATGGTTGGCCATGTGAACAGTTTAAATGCATCGGTCGCAGCGAGTTTGATGATGTATGAAGTGTTTCGTAAACGTCAACCTATCGGCGGTGACAAGTAAATGATGAAGGACTATTACGTAATCATAGATGGTTATAACATGATTGGTCAGTCCCAAAAATTGAGTCGTGTCGCTAAAGAAAGTTTAGAAGAAGCGAGAGAACAATTGCTCATCGAAATTTCCAACTATAGTGCAGTGACAAAAGGTAAAATTGTGTGTGTGTTTGATGCTTATGATCGTGGCACACCACAGTCTGAATATGAGTATCACGGGGTGCATGTCGTATTTACAAAAGAGCACGAAACAGCAGATAGTTTTATCGAACGCTATGTCTATAATATTTATAATAAGCATACGACCCATATTACGGTAGTGACGAGTGATATGAGTGAACAACATGCCATTTTTGGAACAGGTGCTTATCGTTTATCCTCAAGAGAAATGTGGCGCCATTTAAAAGAGAACAAAGAGAGTGTGACCAAATCGATGGACGAATTTGGTGAAATGAAGCCGCGTACACGTATTCAGCTATCAGAAGAGTTGTTATCTGAATTTGAAAAAATAAGACGGGGCAAGTCTCGAGATTAATCGTTTTGCAAGTTGTAGAGAGACACCTTTGACAGATATGATAAGACATCATTGGTCGAAGGTGAGGAAAAGTTTCATGGCACAAATCCCTAATCCAAACGATATTGTTTCAGAAACCATACAACGTGCGCAACAGCAACAACCCGAAGCAATTGAAAAGTTGGTTCACCATATTGAGCGTATCGCGCGAAAAAGTTTTGGTGATTTTAGTGTAGCCCAAGCAGATTGTGATGATTTAGTACAAGACGTTGTTCTCGCAATTTATCAAAAAATACAAAGCGAGCAGTTTTATTTTGGTGTTCCATTCGAACATTACATTAAGCGGACCATTTATCGGCGTAAACTTGACTATCGACGCAAAAAACTGACCCATCAGCGCATTTTTGAAGATTACGTCGATGGCTATGCAATCAGTTATCGAACACAGTTGGCCGAGCAGCAACGCCATAGTCACGAATATCTTCATTATATTCAAGACACGTTACAACAGTTACTTCAACAGTTGAGTGCATTTGAAATGCGCGTGCTAGATTACCTTATTGCAGAATGGCGACCTGCAGAAATTGCACGTGAACTGAATGTTTCAGATAAGAAAGTTTATAATGCGCTGTATCGAATTCGTCAAAAATTGAAAAGTCTCCTCACATAAGAAAGTGGTTTGACAATTGAATGTAAACTTATGTATAGTAAACTGGTATTATAGAAGCAAGGTGAGAAATGTTGAAAAAAGTGCCGTTAAATTGTGAGAAATGTGGCAACCGAAACTATCACGTACCGAAATCACCGAACGTGACGGAGCGATTAATACTGAAAAAGTTTTGTGTGAAATGTAATACGCATACACTTCATAAAGAATCCAAATAATTGGAGGGGAATTGATTATGCCGAAAAAAGAAAGTTTCTTCCAAGGCGTTAAATCCGAAATGGAAAAAACAAGTTGGCCAACAGGGCCCGAGCTTGTTAAGTATACAACAATTGTAGTTATGACTGTATTGTTCTTCTTGTTGTTTTTCTGGGGTTTAGATATCGGAATTGGTCAGTTAATTGAAATGATAAAATAGGAACGAGGAGTTGTCAGCATGTCTGAAGAGCTAGGTGCAAAACGTTGGTATGCAGTACATACCTACTCTGGTTACGAAAACAAAGTTAAAAAGAATTTAGAAAAACGTGTCGAATCAATGAATATGACAGAGCAAATCTTTAGAGTCGTCATTCCAGAAGAGGAAGAAACACAAGTTAAAGATGGTAAAGCGAAAAAACAAATGAAGAAAACATTTCCGGGTTATGTTTTAGTTGAACTTGTGATGACTGACGAATCTTGGTACGTCGTTAGAAATACACCTGGTGTGACAGGTTTCGTAGGATCAGCAGGTGCAGGGTCAAAACCGAATCCATTGTTACCAGATGAAGTCCGTTTCATCCTGAAACAAATGGGAATGAACGAAAAATCTATCGATGTTGAAGTTGAGTTAGGTGAACAAGTGCGCATTACGTCTGGACCGTTCGCAAGTCAAGTCGGTGAAATACACGAAATTGAAGCGGACAAGTTTAAATTGACGGTTCTCGTAGACATGTTCGGAAGAGAGACGCCTGTAGAAGTTGAATTCGATCAAATCGAAAAACTTTAATTGTAGTATAATATGTTACAAAAAATGTGTTGTATTAAGTTAACGCAAATGTTATAATAACGAGGTCGCGCATTCATAGCGCTACATTTCGTCACGAAATGTTAAGAGTGGGAGGGCAAAAATGAGCCCTGTGACCACATCACGATATCAAGGAGGTGCACATCGTGGCTAAAAAAGTAGAAAAAGTAGTTAAGTTACAAATTCCAGCAGGTAAAGCAAACCCAGCACCACCAGTTGGTCCTGCATTAGGTCAAGCCGGTGTGAACATTATGGCTTTCACAAAGGAATTTAACGCACGTACACAAGAACAAGTGGGTTTAATTATTCCAGTTGAAATTTATGTATATGAAGACCGTTCATTTACATTCATTACAAAAACACCACCTGCAGCAGTTTTACTTAAAAAAGCAGCAGGTATTGAAAAAGGTTCTGGTGAACCAAACAAAAACAAAGTTGCAACTGTAACTAAAGATCAAGTACGTGAAATTGCTAACACTAAAATGCCTGACTTAAACGCTGCTGACGAAGAAGCAGCTATGCGTATCGTTGAAGGTACTGCACGTAGTATGGGTATTGTTGTTGAGTAATAATCAACATATTGACAATTAACAAAATGATACGATAAATTTTCGAAAACGAACGCAGGTAGGCCTATGATTAATGACATATTTCATCATTCTGTGCGTATTGACGCAAAGGGCTATCTGCGCTCAACTTGCTATTAAGGCAAGTTAACGTGGGAGGACATTCCGATAAAACCACTAAAGGAGGACAAAAAATGGCTAAAAAAGGTAAAAAGTATCAAGAAGCTTTAAATAAAGTTGATCGCCAAGCACTTTACACTGTAGAAGAAGCAATTCGTTTAGCTCAAGAAACGTCTATCGCTAACTTCGATGCATCAGTAGAAGTTGCATTCCGTTTAGGTATCGATACACGTAAAAACGATCAACAAATCCGTGGTGCAGTAGTATTACCACACGGAACTGGTAAATCACAACGTGTATTAGTATTCGCTAAAGGTGATAAAATTGCTGAAGCAGAAGCAGCAGGTGCTGACTATGTAGGCGATGCTGAATACGTAAACAAAATCCAACAAGGTTGGTTCGACTTTGATGTTGTTGTTGCAACACCAGACATGATGGGTGAAGTTGGTAAATTAGGTCGTGTATTAGGACCTAAAGGTTTAATGCCAAACCCTAAAACTGGTACAGTAACAATGGACGTTAAAAAAGCTGTTGAAGAAATCAAAGCTGGTAAAGTTGAATACCGTGCTGAAAAAGCAGGTATCGTTCACGCTTCTATCGGTAAAGTTTCATTTGAAACTGAAAAATTAGTTGAAAACTTCAAAACTTTACAAGATGTGTTAACAAAAGCAAAACCATCTTCAGCTAAAGGTACTTACTTCAAATCTGTTGCAGTGACAACTACAATGGGTCCTGGTATCAAAGTAGATACTGCAACTTTCAAACTATAATTCAATGCGCACTTAATGATTGACACTTAGTTTAATCATTAAGTGCATCATAAAATATAAAAAAGGTTGACGAATGACGCGAAAACCTTTATATTAAATTCTGTTGAATATTTTACCTAAGACAGTAGGAGTTCATAAAGAACTTAAAACAACATCCTACCGAGGCTAAAATGGACTTGAACGTTAACGCATTCAAGCACTTTTTGCCGTGGGTAAAAAGTGTTTTTTTAATTTAAGTGTCCACTTAATTATAAAAGCACCCAAAACTTATCTATGGAGGTGTCAAAATGTCTGGAATCATTGAAGCGAAAAAACAACAAGTTGATGTGATTGCTGATCAACTTAAAGGTTCTGTTTCTACAGTAGTTGTTGACTACCGTGGTTTAACAGTAGCAGAAGTAACAGAATTACGTAAGCAATTACGTGAAGCAAATGTTCAGTACAAAGTGTACAAAAACACAATGTTACGTCGTGCAGCTGAAAAAGCTGGTATTGAAGGCTTAGACGAGTTCTTAACTGGTCCTACAGCAGTCGCATTCACAACTGAAGATGTGGTTGCACCAGCTAAAGTTATCGCTGGATTCGCTAAAGAACACGAAGCTTTAGAAATCAAATCAGGTATCATGGAAGGTAGTGTCATCACTGCTGACGAAGTGAAAACTGTTGGTTCATTACCATCACACGAAGGTCTTGTATCTATGCTTCTTTCTGTATTACAAGCACCAATGCGCAACTTCGCTTATGCGGTTAAAGCTGTTGGAGAAAGCAAAGAAGAGAACGCAGAATAATTAATCAATTAAAAAATTAATCAATTGGAGGAAAATAAACATGGCTAATCAAGAGCAAATCATTGAAGCAATTAAAGAAATGTCAGTTTTAGAATTAAACGACTTAGTAAAAGCAATTGAAGAAGAATTTGGTGTAACTGCAGCAGCACCAGTTGCAGTAGCAGGTGCAGCAGGCGGAGACGCAGCAGCAGAAAAAACTGAATTCGACGTTGAATTAACTTCAGCTGGATCATCAAAAATCAAAGTTGTTAAAGCAGTTAAAGAAGCAACTGGTTTAGGCTTAAAAGACGCTAAAGAATTAGTTGACGGTGCTCCAAGCATCATCAAAGAAGCTATGCCTAAAGAAGAAGCTGAAAAACTTAAAGCTCAATTAGAAGAAGTTGGCGCTTCAGTAGAATTAAAATAATTCATTGATAAGTGAAAAACCCGCTATTACGTAATAGCGGGTTTTTGAATATTAAACAATAAAGAGGTGCAACGCCTATGAGTCATTACTATGATGCACATCCCGATGCAGCAACAGACGAAAAAGAAATTACATACGCATATCAACAACATCAACTCCATCTCACTACAGATGCAGGCGTTTTTTCTCGAGATCAAGTCGACTTTGGCTCTGATCTGCTCGTTCATACATTTTTGAATGCACATCCTCCAGGTCAAAAGAAGACGATAGTGGATGTAGGGTGTGGTTATGGACCTATCGGATTAATGCTCGCTAAAGTCGCGCCACACGATCATATTACCATGTTAGACGTCAATCATCGTGCATTAGGTTTGGCAGAGAAAAATGCACAGCGCAACCAACTATCGAATGTGACAATCCAAGAAAGTGATGGCTTATCACAGGTTGCTAACGAGACACAGCATTATGTTGTCACAAACCCGCCTATTCGTGCAGGGAAGAAAGTGGTCCATCAAATTTTCGTTGATGCGCATCGTGTTCTTGAAGCAAATGGTGAATTGTACGTCGTGATTCAAAAGAAACAAGGCATGCCATCCGCGAAGAAAAAAATGGAAGTTGTTTTTGGCAATGTCGAATCAATTAAAAATAGTAAGGGCTATCATATTTTAAAAAGCGTTAAATCTTGATTTTAATGCTTGTTTATGGTATAGTCGTAAGATGAAATAATTATGTTCAATAAGTGTGTACTTTTACGGTTAAAGTTTCATTGTAACATTTCAAAATAAGACTTATAGAATAGAAAATGGTGTCATCGTTTTATGTGCTACCGTTTTCTTTTTGTCTTGTTACATGATGAGGGCTGAAAAGTGTTCGCACAATTTTTGAGGGGTGAATCTGTTTGGCAGGTCAATTTGTCCAATATGGAAGACATCGTAAACGTAGAAACTACGCAAGAATTTCGGAAGTTTTAGAGTTACCAAACTTAATTGAAATTCAAACGAAATCGTATGATTGGTTCTTAAAAGAAGGTTTATTAGAAATGTTCCGTGATATTTCTCCTATTGAAGACTTCACGGGTAATCTTTCATTAGAATTTGTTGATTATAGATTAGGTGAACCGAAGTATGATTTAGAAGAATCAAAAAACCGTGATGCTACTTATGCGGCGCCATTACGTGTGAAAGTTCGTTTAATCATTAAAGAAACAGGCGAAGTGAAAGATCAAGAAGTATTTATGGGTGATTTCCCATTGATGACAGAAACGGGTACTTTTGTGATTAACGGGGCAGAACGTGTTATCGTATCACAATTAGTTCGTTCACCATCTGTATACTTCAATGAAAAGTTAGATAAAAATGGACGCGTGAATTATGATGCGACAGTGATTCCTAACCGTGGTGCTTGGTTGGAATACGAAACAGATGCAAAAGATGTCGTTTATGTGCGTATCGACAGAACGAGAAAGTTACCATTAACAGTATTATTACGTGCGTTAGGTTATTCAACAGACCAAGAAATCATTGAATTAATTGGGGATAACGAATATTTACGTAATACATTAGAAAAAGATAGCACAGAAAATACAGAACAAGCGTTACTTGAAATTTATGAACGTTTACGTCCGGGTGAACCACCAACTGTAGAAAACGCAAAAAGCTTATTATATTCACGTTTCTTTGACCCTAAACGTTATGATTTAGCAAGCGTTGGACGTTATAAAGCAAACAAAAAATTACATTTAAAACACCGCCTATTCAATCAAAAATTAGCTGAACCTATCGTTAATACAGAAACAGGTGAAATTGTTGCCGAAGAGGGCACTGTTTTAGATCGTCGTAAATTAGATGAAATTATGGACGTTCTTGAAACAAACGCGAATGCACAAGTCTATGAGCTTCCAAATAGTATCATTGATGAGCCTGTAGAAATTCAGTCTATTAAAGTTTATGTACCAAATGATGATGAAGAACGTACAACAACAGTTATCGGTAATGCATTCCCAGATTCAGAAGTGAAATGTATTACACCGGCTGATATTGTGGCATCTATGTCATACTTCTTCAACTTATTACATGGTATTGGTTACACAGACGATATCGACCACCTTGGTAACCGTCGTCTACGTTCAGTAGGTGAGTTGTTACAAAACCAATTCCGTATCGGTTTATCAAGAATGGAACGTGTGGTACGTGAAAGAATGTCAATCCAAGATACAGATTCTATCACACCGCAACAATTAATTAATATTCGCCCAGTAATTGCGTCAATTAAAGAGTTCTTTGGTAGCTCTCAATTATCTCAATTCATGGACCAAGCGAACCCACTTGCTGAGTTGACACACAAACGTCGTCTATCAGCATTAGGACCTGGTGGTTTGACGCGTGAACGTGCACAAATGGAAGTACGTGACGTCCACTACTCTCACTATGGTCGTATGTGTCCAATCGAAACACCTGAGGGTCCAAACATTGGTTTAATCAACTCGTTATCAAGTTATGCACGTGTGAACGAATTTGGCTTTATCGAAACACCATATCGTAAAGTCGATATCGAAACAAACACGATCACTGACCAAATCGACTACTTAACTGCTGATGAAGAAGACAGTTACGTTGTCGCACAAGCGAACTCACGTCTTGATGAAAACGGTCGCTTTATTGATGATGAAATTGTGTGTCGCTTCCGTGGTAACAACACAACAATGGCTAAAGAAAAAATGGACTACATGGACGTATCACCGAAGCAAGTTGTATCTGCTGCGACAGCGTGTATCCCATTCTTAGAAAACGATGACTCTAACCGTGCGTTAATGGGTGCGAACATGCAACGTCAAGCGGTACCATTGTTAAACCCTGAATCTCCATTTGTAGGAACAGGTATGGAACACGTTGCTGCACGTGACTCAGGCGCTGCTGTGATTTCTAAATATCGCGGTCGTGTTGAACATGTGCAATCAAGCGAAATTTTAGTACGTCGTTTAGTTGAAGAAAACGGTCAAGAAGTCGATGGTACGTTAGATCGTTATCCATTAGCGAAATTCAAACGTTCAAACTCTGGTACATGTTATAACCAACGTCCAATCATTGCAAAAGGTGACATTGTAGAAAAAGGTGAAATCCTTGCTGATGGTCCTTCAATGGAACTTGGTGAAATGGCATTAGGTCGTAACGTTGTCGTTGGTTTCATGACTTGGGACGGTTACAACTACGAGGATGCCGTTATCATGAGCGAACGTTTAGTTAAAGACGATGTGTATACGTCTATTCATATTGAAGAGTATGAATCTGAAGCACGTGACACTAAACTTGGACCTGAAGAAATTACGCGTGATATTCCAAACGTATCTGAAAATGCACTGAAAAACTTAGATGATCGAGGTATCGTTTACGTTGGTGCAGAAGTTAAAGACGGCGACATTTTAGTAGGTAAAGTAACGCCTAAAGGTGTAACGGAATTAACTGCTGAAGAACGTTTATTACATGCCATCTTTGGTGAAAAAGCACGTGAAGTTCGTGATACATCATTACGTGTACCTCATGGCGCTGGCGGTATTGTACTTGATGTTAAAGTGTTCAATCGTGAAGAAGGCGATGATTCACTTTCACCAGGTGTCAACCAGCTCGTACGTGTGTACATTGTTCAAAAACGTAAAATTCATGTAGGGGACAAAATGTGTGGTCGTCACGGTAACAAAGGTGTCATCTCTAAAATTGTTCCTGAAGAAGACATGCCGTACTTACCAGACGGTCGTCCAATCGATATCATGTTGAACCCACTCGGTGTACCATCTCGTATGAACATCGGACAAGTTTTAGAGCTTCACTTAGGTATGGCGGCTAAAAACTTAGGAATCCATGTTGCATCACCAGTATTCGATGGTGCGAACGATGATGACGTATGGTCTACAATTGAAGAAGCAGGTATGGCACGTGATGGTAAAACTGTTCTTTACGATGGACGTACAGGTGAACCATTCGACAACCGTATCTCTGTAGGTGTGATGTACATGTTGAAACTTGCACACATGGTTGATGACAAGCTTCACGCACGTTCTACAGGACCTTACTCACTTGTTACACAACAACCGCTTGGTGGTAAAGCACAATTCGGTGGACAAAGATTTGGTGAGATGGAGGTATGGGCACTTGAAGCATACGGTGCGGCATACACATTACAAGAAATTCTCACATACAAATCAGACGACACAGTAGGCCGTGTGAAAACTTACGAAGCTATCGTTAAAGGTGAAAACATCTCAAGACCAAGTGTTCCAGAATCATTCCGTGTATTGATGAAAGAATTACAAAGTTTAGGTCTTGACGTTAAAGTGATGGACGAACAAGATAACGAAATTGAAATGCGTGACTTAGACGATGATGATATTCCAGATCGCAAAGTCAACATGCAACCGTCAAGTGTTCCAGAATCACAAAAAGAATTTAACGAACAATGATGAATTGTAGATAGATTAAGCGGAATAGAAACGCTTGATGAAGCTTGCGTTTGTATTCAAATATCACACTTTGAATGCAACAAGTGTGATGTGCGATTAATCGTTTCGGCAATGTGCTCGGAATCCAACGAGAGGGGTTGGGTTTCGATGCATGCCCGATACTGCAACATTTTTAAGATAAATTGTAAATCAATCAACTAGCACAGTTAATTTAAACTAAAGGAGGTAGGCTCCTTGATTGATGTAAATAAATTCCATTACATGAAAATAGGACTCGCTTCACCTGAAAAAATTCGTTCTTGGTCATATGGTGAGGTCAAAAAGCCAGAAACAATTAACTACCGTACGTTAAAACCAGAAAAAGATGGTCTTTTCTGTGAAAGAATTTTCGGACCAACAAAAGACTGGGAATGTAGTTGTGGGAAATATAAACGTGTACGCTATAAAGGTATGATTTGTGACCGTTGTGGTGTTGAAGTTACAAAATCAAAAGTACGTCGTGAACGTATGGGACACATTGAGTTAGCAGCACCTGTGTCTCACATTTGGTACTTCAAAGGGATTCCAAGCCGTATGGGTCTCTTATTAGACATGTCACCACGTGCATTAGAAGAAGTGATTTACTTTGCTTCATACGTTGTGGTTGATCCAGGCCCAACAGGTTTAGAGAAGAAAACATTACTTTCAGAAGCAGAATTCCGTGATTACTATGACAAATTCCCTGGTCAATTTACTGCCAAAATGGGTGCAGAAGGGATTAAAGACTTATTAGAAGAAATCAACTTAGATGAAGAGTTGAAAATGCTTCGTGATGAGTTAGAATCTGCGACTGGTCAACGTTTAACACGTGCCATTAAACGTTTAGAAGTTGTGGAATCATTCCGTAACTCTGGCAACAACCCAGCGTGGATGATTTTAGATGTACTACCAATTATTCCACCTGAGATCCGTCCAATGGTACAACTTGATGGTGGCCGTTTTGCGACAAGTGACTTAAATGATTTATATCGTCGTGTCATCAACCGTAACAACCGTTTAAAACGTTTATTAGATTTGGGTGCGCCTGGCATCATCGTACAAAACGAAAAACGTATGTTACAAGAAGCTGTTGACGCATTAATCGATAACGGTCGTCGTGGTCGTCCAGTAACAGGTCCAGGTAACCGTCCGCTTAAATCACTTTCACACATGTTGAAAGGTAAACAAGGTCGTTTCCGTCAAAACTTACTTGGTAAACGTGTAGACTATTCTGGTCGTTCAGTTATCGCGGTAGGACCAAACTTGAAAATGTATCAATGTGGTCTACCAAAAGAAATGGCATTAGAATTGTTCAAGCCGTTTGTCATGAAAGAACTTGTACAACGTGAAATTGCGACAAACATCAAAAACGCGAAAAGTAAAATTGAGCGTACAGAAGATGAAGTTTGGGATGTATTAGAAGATGTGATTATCGAACACCCAGTATTACTTAACCGTGCACCAACATTACACAGATTGGGTATCCAAGCGTTCGAGCCGACTTTAGTTGAAGGCCGTGCGATCCGATTACACCCACTTGTAACTACAGCTTATAACGCCGACTTTGATGGTGACCAAATGGCGGTTCACGTACCTTTATCAAAAGAAGCACAAGCTGAAGCACGTATGTTAATGCTTGCCGCTCAAAACATCTTGAACCCTAAAGATGGTAAACCAGTTGTGACACCGTCTCAGGACATGGTTTTAGGTAACTATTACTTAACATTAGAGCGTAAAGATGCAGTCAATACGGGTATGATGTTCAATGATACAAATGAAGTGATTAAAGCTTATGCGAATGGGCACGTTCACTTGCATACGCGTATCGGTGTTCAAGCGTCATCATTCAACAACCCAACATTTACCGAAGAGCAAAATCGCAAAATCTTAACAACTTCTGTAGGTAAAGTGATCTTTAACGAAATTATTCCAGATTCATTTGCATACATTAACGAACCAACAGCGACGAACTTAGAAAAGAGTACACCTGATAAATATTTCGTTGATGCATCTGAACTTGGAGAAGGTGGCTTAGCTGAATACTTTGAAAACACTGAACTCGTGCCACCATTCAACAAAAAATTCTTAGGAAACATTATCGCAGAAGTGTTCAATCGCTTCAGCATTACAGATACGTCTATGATGCTTGACTTAATGAAAGACTTAGGTTTCAAATATTCTTCAAAAGCAGGTATTACAGTTGGTGTAGCTGACATCGTGGTATTACCTGATAAACAAGAGATTTTAGACGAGTCTGAGAAATTAGTTGAACGCGTCCAAAAACAATTTAACCGTGGTTTATTAACAGAAGAAGAACGTTACAATGCGGTTATTGAAATTTGGACAAATGCGAAAGATAGAATCCAAGCGAAATTGATGAAGTCTCTTGATAAGACGAACCCAATCTTCATGATGAGTGACTCTGGTGCCCGTGGTAACGCCTCTAACTTTACGCAACTTGCTGGTATGCGTGGTTTAATGGCCGCGCCATCAGGTAAAATTATCGAACTTCCAATCACATCATCATTCCGTGAAGGTTTAACGGTGTTAGAGTACTTTATCTCTACTCACGGTGCGCGTAAAGGTCTTGCCGATACAGCACTTAAGACTGCCGACTCAGGTTACTTAACACGTCGTCTCGTTGACGTTGCTCAAGACGTTATCGTACGTGAAGAAGACTGTGGTACGGATCGTGGTTTACTCGTTTCAGATATCAAAGAAGGTACAGAAATGATCGAACCATTTATCGAACGTATTGAAGGTCGTTATTCTAAAGAAACA
This sequence comes from Staphylococcus pseudintermedius, assembly GCF_001792775.2. Classification (GTDB taxonomy): domain Bacteria; phylum Bacillota; class Bacilli; order Staphylococcales; family Staphylococcaceae; genus Staphylococcus; species Staphylococcus pseudintermedius. The sequence continues at coordinate 143,048 of NZ_MLGE02000005.1, read as the reverse complement.
GTACGTCATCCAGAGACAGACGAAATCATCATTCGTCCGGATGAATTGATTACACCTGAAATTGCGAAAGAGATTACGGATGCAGGTATTGAAGAAATGTACATCCGCTCTGCATTTACATGTAACACACGTCACGGTGTATGTGAAAAATGTTACGGTAAAAACTTAGCAACTGGTGAAAAAGTAGAAGTCGGTGAAGCAGTCGGAACTATCGCTGCACAATCAATCGGTGAACCAGGTACACAGTTAACAATGCGTACGTTCCATACAGGTGGGGTAGCCGGAAGCGATATCACGCAAGGTTTACCTCGTATCCAAGAGATTTTCGAAGCACGTAACCCTAAAGGTCAAGCAGTGATTACTGAAATTGAAGGTGTCATTGATAACATCACAGTAGGTAAAGACAGACAACAAGAAATCGTTGTTAAAGGTGCTAACGAAACACGTTCTTACCTTGCATCAGGAACATCACGTCTGAAAGTCGAAATCGGTCAATCAGTTGCACGTGGTGAAGTCTTAACGGAAGGTTCAATCGAGCCGAAAAACTTCCTGTCTATCGCTGGTTTAACAGCAACAGAAGAGTACTTACTTAAAGAGGTACAAAAAGTTTACCGTATGCAAGGTGTAGAAATCGACGACAAACACGTTGAGGTTATGGTACGTCAAATGTTACGTAAAGTGCGTATCATTGAAGCTGGTGACACGAAATTATTACCAGGTTCACTTGTTGACATCCACAACTTCACAGATGCAAACCGTGAAGCGTTTAAAGAGCGTAAACGTCCAGCAACTGCCAAACCAGTATTGCTTGGTATTACAAAAGCGTCTCTTGAAACAGAAAGCTTCTTATCTGCAGCATCATTCCAAGAAACAACACGTGTCTTAACTGACGCAGCGATTAAAGGTAAACGTGATGATCTTCTCGGTCTTAAAGAGAACGTTATTATCGGTAAGCTAATCCCTGCAGGTACAGGTATGAAACGTTACAGTAAAGTTGATATTGAAAAGGATGAAGTGACACAGCCAGGTCTTGAAAATCAAGTGACTGTGGAATAACTTTTCATTTCCAGTGAGTTGAACAGAAGTCATCAATATCGGTGACTTCTTGTTCGAACTGACTGTGAAAATCTTCAACAAAATCACAGAATATTTTCGAATAACTGTTGACGAACGATTTGCTAAAATGATAATATAGTAAAGGTTGATGCAAGCAGTACTTTGGAGGATATGTAAATGTCTAATGAAAAAGTCACACGCTTTGACAAACAAGCCTACGTGGTTGGTCTTAAGGAGACGTTAAAAGCGCTTCGTAATCAACGCGTAAACAAACTGATTATCGGCGAAGATGTGAATGTGCATTTGCTCGCGCGCGTGTTAAGCTTTGCCAATCAAAATATGATACCTATCGAATTCTTCTCAAGTCGACAAGCACTTGGAGAATATGTTGGTATAAATGTAAAGGCGACAGTCGTTGCTTTGCTCAAGTGAGATTAGTAAGTATGATGCTTACTAAATTTTATTTAACCCAAAAATGAACCACCTGGATGTGTGGGATTAAGAAATGAAGAGAGGAGGAAACTTGAATGCCTACTATTAACCAATTAGTACGTAAACCAAGACAAAGCAAAACTAAAAAATCTGATTCACCAGCTTTAAATAGAGGTTTTAACAGTCAAAAGAAACAATTCACTAAATTGAATTCTCCACAAAAACGTGGCGTATGTACACGTGTGGGTACAATGACTCCTAAAAAACCAAACTCAGCGTTACGTAAATATGCGCGTGTGCGTTTATCAAACAACATCGAAATCAACGCATACATCCCTGGTATCGGACACAACTTACAAGAACACAGTGTTGTACTTGTACGTGGTGGACGTGTAAAAGACTTACCTGGTGTGCGTTACCATATCGTTCGTGGTGCATTAGATACGTCAGGTGTTGACGGTCGTATGCAAAGCCGTTCATTATACGGTACTAAAAAACCTAAAAAATAAGATTAAAAGATTGTAAAAATCTCATTTAATCATGATGAAAGAAATCAAATATACTATAATAGGAAGGGAGGACTTGTATTATGCCTCGTAAAGGATCAGTACCTAAAAGAGATGTGTTACCAGATCCAATTCACAACTCTAAGTTAGTAACAAAATTAATCAACAAGATTATGTTAGATGGTAAGCGTGGAACTGCTCAACGTATTCTTTACTCAGCATTCGACTTAGTTCAAGAACGTTCTGGTCGTGATGCAATGGAAGTTTTCGATGAAGCAATCAACAATATTATGCCAGTACTTGAAGTTAAAGCTCGCCGTGTAGGTGGTTCAAACTACCAAGTACCTGTAGAAGTTCGTCCAGAGCGTCGTACTACTTTAGGTTTACGTTGGTTAGTAAACTATGCGCGTCTTCGTGGTGAAAAAACTATGGAAGAGCGTTTAGCTAACGAAATCTTAGACGCAGCTAACAACACTGGTGGTGCAGTTAAGAAACGTGAGGACACTCACAAAATGGCTGAAGCGAACAAAGCATTCGCTCACTACCGCTGGTAAGATATTTGCGAATTCCCTGAGCAATTTCTGTATAGTGCCATCAACCTGCTTTTTAGCCGTTGATTGAACAGTTCTATACATGCTTAGGGTAAAGCTATATCTAATCATATAATCCTATATTCTGGAAGGAGAAAGAATACCCATGGGAAGAGATTTTTCTTTAAAGAACACTCGTAATATCGGTATCATGGCGCACATCGATGCTGGTAAAACGACGACGACTGAACGTATTCTTTATTACACTGGACGTATCCACAAAATTGGTGAAACACATGAGGGTGCTTCACAAATGGACTGGATGGAACAAGAGCAAGACCGTGGTATTACGATCACTTCAGCGGCTACAACTGCTGAATGGAAAAATCACCGTGTAAACATCATCGACACACCTGGGCACGTAGACTTCACTGTAGAAGTTGAACGTTCATTGCGTGTACTTGATGGTGCGGTAACAGTTCTTGACGCGCAATCAGGTGTAGAACCTCAAACTGAAACAGTTTGGCGTCAAGCAACAACTTACGGTGTACCTCGTATCGTATTTGTAAACAAAATGGACAAAATCGGTGCTAACTTCGATTACGCTGTAAGCACTTTACATGACCGTTTACAAGCCAATGCTGCACCAATTCAATTACCAATCGGTGCTGAAGATGAATTCTCAGCTATCATTGACTTAGTAACAATGAAATGTTTCAAATACACGAACGATTTAGGAACTGAAATTGAAGAAACTGAAATTCCTGAAGACTATCGTGAGCGCGCTGAAGAAGCACGTGAAGCATTGATTGAAGCTGTTGCTGAAACAAATGAAAGCTTAATGGAAAAAATCTTTGAAGAACAAGAAATCACTGTTGATGAGCTTAAAGACGCAATCCGTCAAGCAACAACAGATGTTGAGTTCTACCCAGTACTTTGTGGTACAGCATTCAAAAACAAAGGTGTTCAATTAATGTTAGACGCAGTAATTGACTACCTTCCATCACCTTTAGACGTTAAACCAATCGTTGGTCATCGTGCGGATGATCCTGATGAAGAAGTTATCGCTAAAGCGGACGACGATGCAGAATTCGCTGCATTAGCATTTAAGGTTATGACTGACCCTTACGTTGGTAAATTAACTTTCTTCCGTGTTTACTCTGGTACTTTAACTTCAGGTTCATACGTTAAAAACTCAACTAAAGGTAAACGTGAACGTGTAGGTCGTATTTTACAAATGCACGCCAACTCACGTGAAGAAATCAGCACTGTATATTCTGGTGATATCGCAGCAGCTGTAGGTCTTAAAGACACTGGTACAGGTGATACACTTTGTGGAGAGAAAAATGACATCATCCTTGAGTCAATGGAATTCCCAGAGCCAGTTATTCACTTATCAGTTGAACCTAAATCAAAAGCAGACCAAGATAAAATGACTCAAGCGCTTGTGAAACTTCAAGAAGAAGACCCTACTTTCAAAGCGCACACAGATGAAGAAACTGGTCAAGTTATCATTGGTGGTATGGGTGAACTTCACCTTGACATCATTGTTGACCGTATGAAGAAAGAATTTAATGTAGAAGCAAACGTGGGTGCACCAATGGTATCTTACCGTGAAACATTCAAATCTTCTGCAGCCGTTCAAGGTAAATTCTCTCGTCAATCTGGTGGTCGTGGTCAATATGGTGACGTTCACATTGAATTCACACCAAATGAAACAGGCGCAGGTTTCGAATTCGAAAACGCTATCGTTGGTGGTGTTGTTCCTCGTGAATACATCCCATCAGTTGAACAAGGTCTTAAAGACGCAATGGAAAATGGTGTATTAGCTGGTTATCCATTAATCGATGTTAAAGCTAAATTATTTGATGGTTCATACCATGATGTCGATTCATCTGAAATGGCCTTCAAAATTGCTGCATCTTTAGCACTTAAAGAAGCTGCTAAAAAATGTGATCCAGTTATCTTAGAACCGATGATGAAAGTCACTATCGAAATGCCTGAAGAATACATGGGTGACATCATGGGTGACGTTACTGCTCGTCGTGGACGTGTAGATGGTATGGAACCACGTGGTAACGCACAAGTTGTTAACGCTTATGTACCACTTTCAGAAATGTTCGGTTACGCAACTTCATTACGTTCTAACACGCAAGGTCGCGGTACTTACACTATGTACTTCGATCACTATGCAGAAGTACCTAAATCAATTTCTGAAGAGATCATTAAAAAGAACAAAGGTGAATAATTCATCATCTTAGTTTGACACGTCGCCCTTGAGGGTAACTCAAATAGCGACTGGTTTTTAAATTGATTTTTTCCAAGAAATGATTTATAAAGGAAATAACATTATCTATCTCATGTTGGTGAGTAACTTTCATGAGAGATATTAAAATAATAATTCTTAATCAAAGAGGAGAGATTTCATAATGGCAAAAGAAAAATTCGATCGCTCAAAAGAACATGCCAATATTGGTACTATCGGTCACGTTGACCATGGTAAAACAACTTTAACAGCTGCAATCGCAACTGTATTAGCAAAACATGGTGACTCAGTTGCACAATCATACGACATGATTGACAACGCTCCAGAAGAAAAAGAACGTGGTATCACAATCAATACTTCACACATCGAGTACCAAACTGACAAACGTCACTATGCACACGTTGACTGCCCAGGACACGCTGACTATGTTAAAAACATGATCACTGGTGCTGCACAAATGGACGGTGGTATCTTAGTAGTATCTGCTGCTGATGGTCCAATGCCACAAACTCGTGAGCACATTCTTTTATCACGTAACGTTGGTGTACCAGCATTAGTTGTATTCTTAAACAAAGTTGACATGGTAGACGACGAAGAATTATTAGAATTAGTAGAAATGGAAGTACGTGACTTATTATCTGAATACGACTTCCCAGGTGATGACGTACCTGTAATCGCTGGTTCAGCATTAAAAGCTTTAGAAGGCGATGCACAATACGAAGAAAAAATCTTAGAATTAATGGAAGCTGTAGACACTTACATTCCAACTCCAGACCGTGACTCAGACAAACCATTCATGATGCCTGTTGAGGACGTATTCTCAATCACAGGTCGTGGTACAGTTGCTACTGGTCGTGTTGAACGTGGTCAAATCAAAGTTGGTGACGAAGTAGAAATCATCGGTTTAACTGAAGAATCTTCTAAAACAACTGTTACTGGTGTAGAAATGTTCCGTAAGTTATTAGACTACGCTGAAGCTGGTGACAACATTGGTGCTTTATTACGTGGTGTTGCACGTGAAGACATCAACCGTGGTCAAGTATTAGCTGCTCCTGGTTCAATCACACCACACACAAAATTTAAAGCGGAAGTTTACGTATTATCAAAAGACGAAGGTGGTCGTCATACACCATTCTTCTCTAACTACCGCCCACAATTCTATTTCCGTACTACTGACGTAACTGGTGTTGTAAACTTACCAGAAGGTACTGAAATGGTAATGCCTGGCGATAACGTTGAAATGGAAGTTGAATTAATTTCTCCAATCGCTATCGAAGACGGTACTCGTTTCTCAATTCGTGAAGGTGGACGTACTGTAGGATCAGGCGTTGTAACTAACATCGAACAATAATCTATCACAAATATAGATAAAAAAGAGTTGGCCTCGGCCAGCTCTTTTTTTATAGCCTGTAAAGTTGAAAAGGGGGATATTTGCGTCCATTTTTAGACACTGCTTTAAAACTTTACTCAACTTCTCTAATTTCTTCATTAATATCCTCATAATCAATTTCAGCCTCTGTGAAAGAACGATAATTGACTGGAAAATGTTGTGTCAGCGTCTCAAAATCTTGAATTTCGACGTTAGCTGCTTCAATGTGAAAATCTAATACATGTCCACCGAATGTTCGTGCATCATCGGCAAAGTGAATATGAAAGCCACCAGCGCCAATGCCATGAAACAGTTCGGGTGTATAAAAGCCAATGAGTGTGCCTGAAATATTGGATCGTGTATACTCGGGTTGTTGCTGAGCGGATTCAATTAAGCGACGGTATGGAGGGGTCTGTCCCGGTATCATTCTCACATGCATATGTTGAAATGTTCCAGTGATTTTGACTGCTGAAAAGGCATTTTGACTACGCATTTTGGTGCGGACCTGTGATAATGCATGTTGTGCGGATTGATTGGTCGTTTTAAACGTATGATGTGCTCGGAATCGTGTGATCGTCGCGAAAGGCGTCAGTTCTTCTCCAGTGAGTTGCGTGAATTCGTTTTGCGCATTGGCGTGAAATGCTTGGCCGTCTATAAAAATGACTTCACCATCCGATCCAGCTAACGTGCCTAAACCCGCATCACCTTGTTTGAGGATGTCTTGAATTGTTGCAGTGCCTTCTAATAATCCTGCCATGAGTGTACCCAGTGTCCCATGTTGATAGAGTATATCTCCCATCGTAACATTCCTTTCAGTGTGAAATTTTATAGAGAAAAGGAAACGGAGCCGGGACATCAAGTTTTCCCAGCCCCATTTCAACGAATTATAGATTGATTATTTATTAATGATTTTAAAACTGTTGGAAAATGAGTGCGAATGGGATACAAAATTGATACTATGGCTTTCTTGATTTGATAAACTTGGGCTCAGTTTCGCTGTATTTGATATCAAACTGCCCAGTACACTAAGACTCCTGAGGGAATGCGTGCAAACTGCTGACAGTTATCTCTTCTCTTTAATAGTGGTTACTGTTTATCGCAGTAGCTGTATGACTTCTCAATGTCTACACTTTTAAGAAGTCGAATCAGCCATGCGGAGGCAGTGCGACGAAATATTTGATGTAAATGAGATTTCTGTACTGCTCCCAAAATCCAATAACACCTCAACCCATATAACAGTTTAATCAAGCGTTAGTGCGTTGAAGGACCAACCCCTCGGAACGCGAAGCCGTGAAGGCAATCAAAAATATAAATCATAGAGAGAGGGAAAGTTAAACGAAATGATTGCAGCAATAGCATCAAAACTTTTTGTATCCTATCTTCGTCATGTTCTTTTCAGTTCATCTTTGAATATCCCTTCAAGTTCTAAAATCTTCATAAATGTGCTCACGGCGTATTTCATCGCATCTTCGTCAATATCAAAATGCGGACTGTGATGTGGCCAATCCGTGCCTTTTTGAGCGCTACCACAACCAGTTAAGAAAAATGCGCCAGGTCTTGCTTTTAAATAAAATGAAAAGTCTTCACCAACCATCATTAAATCGGACTCTTGGTATCGGAAGTTCAACGCATGAGCAGCATTTTTAACGATTTCTGCTGATGCTTCGTGGTTGTAAACAGGTAAATAGCCTTTAATGTAGTCAAATGTATAAGTGATGTCGTTAGCGAGCGCGAGTCCTTGGAGTAACAAATCCATCTTGTGATAAATATGGGCTTGGACATCTGTTTCGAAAGTGCGCACGGTGCCACGACAAGTCGCTGTATCAGGAATCACATTATCTGCTTCACCGGCTTCAATTTTACCGAAAGAAATTACGGCTTGTTTGACAGGATCTAATGTACGAGAAACGATTTTTTGTGCGCTTAAAATAAACTCTGCAAGGATGACAATCGGATCAATCGTTTCGTGTGGTTTAGCCCCGTGACCGCCTTTACCGTGAATAGTGATGTTAAATTCGTCAGGTTGTGCCATCATCGGACCTGGTCGTGTGTGAATCGTCCCAGTCGGATAACCGCTCCATAAATGATTGCCATATATTTTATCGACACCCATCAAGGCGTTATCTGCAATCATTTCTTGCGCACCGCCAGGCATCACTTCTTCACCATATTGAAAAATTAAGACGACTGTTCCTTTTAATTGAGTTTGATGCGCATGTAGTAATTCAGCGACGGTCAATAAAATCGTCGTATGGCCGTCATGACCACACGCATGCATGACACCTGGAACTTGAGAACGATAAGGCACCTCTTTTAAATCTTCAATCGGGAGTGCATCAAAATCCGCACGTAATGCAATTGTTGAACCTGATTCATCCCCTGTGATTCGTGCAATAATACCGTTGCGTCCTACTTTTTCCTCAATTTCAAAATTTAATTGTTGAAGTCGTTGCAAAATATAGGCATGTGTTTTTGTTTCTTGAAATGACAATTCAGGATTTTGATGCAGATAGCGCCGTGTTTGAACCATCTCCTGTTCTTTGTCATAAGCCAATTGGAACCAATCCGTCACGCTTGTTCTCTCCTTCAATTTGATTATGGCATTTATTATACACCTGCTTTTAAGTTTGTTCAAAATGCGTTATGATTAAGGAGATTTAAAAGTGAAAGGGGAAATTCAGGTGGTACAACAATTAAACGACTTTCTTGATGAAAATTTGAATCATTTAAAAGAAAATGGACTGTATAATGAAATTGATACAGTTGAAGGTGCAAATGGGCCAGAAATTCAAATTAACGGCAAGAAATATATCAATTTGTCATCAAACAACTATTTAGGCTTAGCGACAAATGAAGATTTAAAAACTGCTGCTAAAAACGCGATTGATTCACATGGTGTCGGTGCTGGTGCGGTACGTTCAATCAACGGGACATTAGACTTACATGATGAGTTAGAATCAACGTTAGCGGAGTTCAAAGGGACAGAAGCAGCTGTCGCATATCAATCAGGCTTTAACTGTAACATGGCAGCTATTTCAGCCGTGATGAATAAAAATGATGCGATCTTATCTGATGAATTGAACCATGCATCAATTATTGATGGGTGTCGTTTATCAAAAGCGAAAATTATTCGTGTGAACCATTCAGATATGGATGATTTACGTCAAAAAGCGAAAGAAGCTGTTGAATCGGGACAATACAACAAAGTGATGTACATTACTGACGGTGTCTTCAGTATGGACGGCGACGTTGCAAAATTACCTGAAATCGTCGAAATTTGTGAACAATATGGCATTATGGTGTATGTAGACGATGCACACGGTTCAGGTGTGATGGGTAAAGGTGCAGGAACGGTGAAACATTTTGGCTTGCAAGATAAAGTCGACTTCCAAATCGGTACATTATCAAAAGCGATTGGTGTTGTTGGCGGTTATGTTGCGGGTTCACAAAAATTGATTGATTGGTTAAAAGCGCAATCACGTCCATTCTTATTCTCAACTTCATTAGCGCCTGGAGATACAAAGGCGATTACTGAAGCAGTTAAAAAGTTAATGGCTTCAACAGAATTGCATGACCGTTTATGGGAAAATGCGAATTACTTAAAAGAGGGCTTATCACGCCTAGGCTTTGATACAGGTCAATCTGAAACACCGATTACACCTGTGATTATTGGGGATGAAAAGAAAACACAACAATTCAGTAAACGTTTGATGGAAGAAGGCATTTACGTGAAATCGATTGTGATCCCAACAGTTCCGCGTGGTACGGGTCGTGTACGTAACATGCCAACTGCTGCACATACAACAGAAATGTTAGATCAAGCATTAGAAGTGTATGCGCGTGTCGGTAAAGAACTCGGCATTATCGAATAGCATAAGTAAGTAGAGGGAGTGCATCTGAGGGTGGGCTGCCTCTTTTTATTTTTATTTGAAGTTTTACGGGTTCTACTGTATTTTAATGTATATGATACGTGTACAAGAAAGCGCTTAAGTGATATAATCTGAGTGTATATGACATGGAATGATTGTACATAGAATACATATGTCCACATGAGAGAAACAGATTGGAGATGGAAGATGATGAAAAGAATTATGATTACCGGTGCGTTAGGGCAAATTGGAACGGAATTGGTTGCGAGATGTCGTGAAATCTACGGCAATGAAAATGTGTTAGCGACAGATATTCGTGAACCGGAAGCGAATTCTATTGTGGCAGCGGGACCATTTGAAATTCTTGATGTCACAGATGCAGACAAAATGGTTCAATTAGTGGAATCATTTAAACCAGACACGTTGATGCACATGGCGGCATTGTTATCAGCGACGTGTGAGCAAAACCCGTTACTCGCATGGAACTTAAACATGGGTGGTTTAGTGAACGCATTAGAAGCAGCACGTGAATACAACTTACAATTTTTTACACCAAGTTCAATCGGTGCGTTTGGACCAGACACACCTAAGAAAAATACAGCACAAGTGACCATTCAACGTCCAAATACAATGTACGGCGTCAACAAAGTATCAGGAGAATTGTTATGTGACTATTACTTTACTAAGTTTGGTGTGGATACTCGTAGCGTGCGATTCCCAGGGCTCATTTCATACGTTAAAGAGCCGGGTGGTGGCACGACGGATTATGCGGTTGATATTTATTTCCAAGCCGTGAGAGAAGGTAAATATACGAGCTATATTCAAAAAGACACGTATATGGATATGATGTTTATGGATGATGCGATTGATGCGATTATTCAATTAATGGAAGCAGATGGTGGCAAACTCATCCATCGCAATGCCTATAACTTGAGTGCGATGAGTCTTGAACCTGAAATGATTAAGGAAGCGATTCAAGCACATATTCCAGACTTTAAATTAACGTATGATGTTGATCCAGTCCGTCAAGATATCGCGGAAAGTTGGCCAGATAGTATCGATACGAGTTGTGCACGTGGCGAATGGGGCTTTAATCCACAGTATGACTTGGAGAAAATGACAGTCCGTATGCTTGAAGGTATTCGTGAAAAAGAAAGTCATAAAGCATAAACGAAGAGACGTAGATAAAGAATAAGTTGATAGGGTTCAGCTTTGATAAAAGGTTTTCAACACCATACAAGATAGATACGGGTAAGGATATAAAGAGAGGCGCAGATTTTTTCTCATTCCAATAAAAAGTTGTTGAAAATGAAAAACTAGGACATGATGCACTTCGCTGTTGTTCTAGTTTTTGTTAATAACAGAATTGTAAGTATCACATAGTTTTTGCACTTAAATATAGAAGACAAATAATATATGGGAAATTAAAAAGAGATATAGGTTTAATTCTGAGACAACTATGTGAAAGAAAAGGTGTAGAAATAATAGAAGCTGAAGCATGTAAAGATCATATACACATGCTGGTGAGTATCCCACCAAAACTAAGTGTTTCTCAATTAGTAGGATATTTAAAAGGTAAAAGTAGTTTAATGATTTTTGATAGACATGTACATTTGAAATATAGATATGGGGATAGAAAATTTTAGTGCAAAGGATTTTATGTAGATACGGTTGTAAGAAATAAAAAGGTAATAGAAGAACACATTCGAAATCAATTACAAGAGGATATCGTAGCAGAAAAACGCACAATGATGGAATATATAGATTCATTTACAGGGGAAGAGAACAAAAGGTTGAGAAAAAAATAGAACCCTTTTAAGGGGTGCTGAGAAAGTAGTACAGTTGGCTGCTCTTCTCAGTGCCCTTACAAGGGATGGTCAGTAACAGAGGATTTCAGCCGAAGAACAAACCACCCGTTCACACAGAGGGTTTGATTCAGCCAGAAGAATTGTAAACATTGTAGAAAGCAATATCTTCTGATGGTCATAAAAAGTTACTCTATGGACTCAACTTTATTTTGAGAAGGGGTTTGAAGTTTAAAGTTCCCATATATTGAAAGATAGATGAAAAAAGCACCGATACTTAGAAAAATAAACATATAGATGCCCATGCCTATAGAGGAGAGGTAAACACCTAAAATAATCCCTAATCGTGCAATGAGTTCTGACAAATTAAAACCCAATGCATTAAAAGCAGAATATGTGCCTCTTTTATTTTCTGGAATGATTTTGAAGCGCTGCTCATCTAAAATTGGGGAATAAATGATTTCTCCAATGGTAGCTATGAACATCAATAAAATGAGTGAATAAAACTCGTTTAAATAGGTTATACTCGCATAGCCGATGACGTAAAATATGAGACCAAGTATTAATGATTTTTTGACTGAGAGTTTTAAAATAATTTTTGTCACGAAATATGTACATGTAATCACAACAATTGTATTCACAATCATAAGAAGAGAATACAATTTAACGACGTCTATATTAAAAAAAGCAACCGAAATAGTATTAAATTCTGCTTTTAAACGAATAGCAATATACGAAGACGCAGATAGTTCGCCCATCATCATAATGCTAAACCCTAAGGTCATCACCATAAAACGCCGATCTTTGAATACCTGTTCATAACTTTTTAAAACATTGAAAGGGTGCATTGAAAGTGATCGTTTTTCAGTCACATGGGTCTCTTTTGGGAGCCATCTTAATAAAGAAAGAAATACAAGTATAAAAATCAAAAATGCAATAAAGAAAAGTGTCGATTTGTTATTATGATAAAGTATTCCCCCCATTAAAGCACCAAATGCTAATGCAAGATTCGTCAACCAATAATCAATTTTATAAATGTACCTTTCAACATCAGCTGTGATTGCATCCATAATAATGGTATCCATTGCGGGATATTGAACTCCCCACACAATATTATAAATCGCATAACAAATGCTAAAGAATATAATATATGAAGAGCCATTTAATATCATTATGCCCATCAAAAGCAGCATGATGGCCATGACGAATTGATAGATTAAGACAGCTTTCTTTTTAGGAAAAGTCTCTATCAAATAGCCGCCAATCAGAGACACTGGAAAATTGGCAACCACAAGTAATGTGAGAAAGATGCCAGCAAATTTGGGATTCGCCATATCACTTAAATATAGAGCGATAAAAGGTAAAAAAGCACTCGTGATGAGTTCTTGAAAAAAGTTACTTATCAATCTTACTTTTAAAGTTACACTTAAATTTCTCCAAATCATAATTCTCACCTTATAGATTGTTTATAGTCTTCTATGAAATAGTATCACACCTTAAAAAGACTGACAATTTCCAATTGTGAGAATTAAGAGAACACTTTATAGTTTGTTTAGAAAATCAATGGAGGAGTTTTAAGAGAAAAACATGAATATATTAAATGCATCTAATGTTTTTAAAAGTTATTTGGATGAGCTTCTATTCGATAATATAAAATTAACAATTAACACAGGTGATATTACAGTATTGATTGGTCGCAATGGAGAAGGACAAACAACATTATTAAAAATTTTATCAGGTATAGAAAGTCCTACAACAGGTGATGTTAGTTGGAAGAAAGGGTTAGAAATTAGCTATTTAGAACAATCGCCTCATTATGAAGATAACAAAACGATTTATCAGTGTTTAAAGTCGGTTTTTACTGAGTTAAATGCCATATCAGATAAATTAAGAAAGTTAGAGTTAAAAATGAGTGAACCTACAGAAGATATTGATATTGTAATTTCCTATTATGGAGAATTACAATATTACTTTGAGGAAAGAGGTGGTGATGAAATAGATTCTCAAATCAGAAAAGTTGTACACGGATGAAATATAGAATATTTACTTGAAATGAATTGGGGTGACTTATCAGGGGGTGAACGTACAAAAATTGGCATCGCTCAATCATTGATTAAACCAACTGGACTGCTACTTTTAGATGAACCTACTAATCACTTAGATATAGAATCAAAGAAACGATAGAAGATGCGTTATTAGATTTTGAAGGGACCATTATTGCTGTCTCACATGATGTACATTTTATAAACAAGTTATTTAATGTAACATGTTTATTGAAAAATAAGAAATTAAAAAAGATTTGAAGGGAATTATACTTATATCAATAAAAAAGGAGAATTATAAGTGTCATTGTATAAAAAGAATTAAAATCCACATTAATTATTTTAATTTTCGGAATACTCATTGAATTATAGGTCAGTCATTGCTATAATGGTTAATATTATATTTTACATATGGGAGGAATAATCATGTCAGAAAAAATCGAATTAAAAGTGAGCCAAACATTAAAAGAAAAGCCTGATTTGAATCAACTCACTTTTGGTGAAGTCTTTACCGATTACATGTTAAGTTTTGAATACTCAACAGCAGAAGGATGGCACGATTTAAAGATTATTCCTTATGGTCCAATTGAACTGTCACCAGCTGCACAAAGTCTCCATTACGGACAAGCTGTTTTTGAAGGATTAAAAGCATATAAGCATGATGGCGAAGTTGTCTTGTTTAGACCTGAGGAAAACTTTAAACGAATTAATCAATCATTAGAACGCTTAAAAATGCCGGAAATTGATGAGGCGTTATTATTAGAAGGATTAAAACAACTCGTCGATATCGATCGTGATTGGGTGCCGAGTGGAGAAGGTCAATCGCTCTATATTCGACCATTTGTTTTCGCTACACAAGGCGCTCTTGGGGTGCATCCTTCACATGAGTATCGCTTATTAATCATTTTATCGCCATCTGGTTCATATTATGGCGGAGATTCATTACGTCCAACGAAAATTTACGTAGAAGATGAGTATGTACGTGCAGTACGTGGCGGTGTCGGATTTGCAAAAGTAGCTGGCAACTATGCAGCAAGCTTACTCGCCCAAGCCAACGCAAATCAACTCGGCTTTGACCAAGTGTTATGGTTAGATGGTGTGGAGCAAAAATATGTGGAAGAAGTGGGAAGCATGAACATCTTCTTCGTCATTGATGGGAAAGTGGTCACACCGTCATTAAATGGTAGTATTTTACCTGGTATTACGCGTAAAACAGTATTAGAATTAGCTGCATCATTAGGCTATGAAACTGAAGAACGCCGTATTTCTATTGATGAATTGTATGAATTACATCAAAGCGGTGCCTTGACAGAAGTATTTGGTACAGGTACGGCCGCTGTTATCTCGCCAGTGGGTACGTTGCAATATAGAGAAGAAGAAATCGTGATTAATAATAATGAAACAGGTCCAATTACGCAAAAACTATATGATCATTATACAGGCATTCAAAGTGGACAATTAGAGGATCCACACGGTTGGCGCGTTGTGGTTCCGCATTATGAAAGATAATAACAATGAAAAGCTAGGAATCCTGATATGACGGGGTTTCTAGTTTTTTAAGCATTTTATCAATACAGTTCATGACTGTTTTACCCGAGTCCAATTCAGAACTCGACTTAAAACCTAAACGCTATTAAAATGATTGAAGATGGTTTGCGCATTGATATGTGGTGCTTTCTGCAATCATAAAAATCATCTTAACATCAATGTTCTATACACGTTTGAAATCATCCGTTATTAAGTTTTAAGGATAATCATTGGATGAAGGTAAAATAAAAATACAGCTACTTTGTATTTCTGTTCTTCAACCTTCTCTTTATAAGTGATAAAACTCTAGTGAAATCGACATAATGTGAGCTATACGCGCATGATTTTTTTAATTACGAGTAGTGGAGGAAAGCATTGCGCTCTTTTTATATTCAAAACAGGACACATGATTCCCCGTCTGACTGAAATAGGAAAGAGCCTAAATTTTTTAAAGGTGATTTTAGTGTATTTAAATAGTAAGCATACCTTTATCTATGCCATTCAATGACATTTTCTAAATACTTTTAAGCAATATAAAGCCGAGATGCTTCGTGATGGATGGCGAAACATCTCGGTTATATACGGGTATGTTATTTATTCTTGTTTTGTTACTAGTAAAGGTATTGTGAGTATATTTATGGGTTAATCCTATAACCACAGTCTATGAGAGTCAATACGACTATTAAACTTTCTATGACTTACTATACGCTTTTACTGGATAGTGATCAGAGTAGTCATTGTAGACATAAAGGTATGGGAATTTATAAACATCCCAAGTTGGTGATTTTTCAGCTACAGCTTCATTAATGAGTTGGCCTGGTTGGCGATGGTCTTTATCTACAAAAATATAGTCTAAATACTCTGGCGCACTATTAGGATAATTGTATTTGGCAATTGAGTTAGATTGAGGATCCCATGTGCTTGAATGACCTGTATAAGTTACATCGCTGACATTTAAGTTTTTCAACATGTCTTGGAATTCACCATTTCCAGCATTTTTATTTACATTCATATCACCACCGATGTAAACTACTTCATCTTTAGGGATATTTTTACTTTTTACAAAATTGCTAATTTCTTTCATTTGTTCAGCTCTAATTGCTCTATCTTGACCTACTGAGCAGCGTGTATCCTCAGATTGTGTGTGTGTACCGATAACGTGAACGAATTTTCCATTTTTTTCAATTTTAGTATAGACAAAGCCTTTATTACTATCATTATCAAAGCCGCATCCGTGCTGGAAGATATGTTGAATTCGCTCTCTAATAGGGTATTTACTTACGATAGCAACACCACCATTTTCAAAAGTCGTACTTGAATAATGACCTTCAGTGCGGTCCCATCCTGAAGTGGAACGGCCAAGTACCGCAGTTTGATAAGGATAAGAAGATTTTAGATTATTGAACAGTTGATTTGCTGAAGCAGGATAGAATGCTTCATTGAAAATTACGACATCATTATCTTGTATATATTTAGATTTTGAAATTAAATCTGCACGCTTACTTTGCCCCCAGTTAGGATAAAGGAAACCAGAAAGCATATAAACATTGTGCGTCGCTAATTTTAATTCCGCTTGATTTTCGTCTGAAGCAGCATGGCTAACGCCAGTATTCATGATACCTAAAAGCATTGTAGTGGCTAATAATAGTGATGTTAATCGTTTTTTTTGTTTTAATTTTTTCATGTTCATCACTCCTTCTATTTTATTTTACATCATATATAAAATAAAAAAATTAAATGATTCTTAACTGTTTATGAAAAATTGAATAAATGTTGAGATGTTATTTGCATTAATAGATAGATTTTGTAACATAAGAAATAGTAGAATGTGATGGAATGATTCAAGAGAGTCTTTTTGGAAAGTCAATGCGTTATTTTTTCACTTTTAGTTTGATACAAAGACATAAATGGAGGCAAAAAAATGATTTCACCGAAGTGGATTTTATTTGATAAAGATGGAACGCTGATACATTTTGATGATAGTTGGACAAAAATAGGGATACAATTAGTTAATGATATCTGTGACCATTTTAAGCTTGAAGATCGTCTAGCAGTATATCAGGCAATCGGGATTAAAGATGAACGGTTCGAAGTGAATAGTGTCATGAATGGGGGGACGTTGAAAGATTTAATTGCAGTTCTTCAACAGTTTACGAATGAAAATATTACTGATTGGGTCGCACAACGTAGTCAAACTTTAATCAGTCAACGTGTACCTGAAATCAACCTTTATGAAGGTGTAGCATCGTTAATGCAACGTTTAAAGGCACAAGGTTACGCGTTAGGCATCGTAACTAGTGATAATCATACAGGCGTGACGCAATTTTTGGAAGAAACGCAATTAACGGATGTATTTGATATGGTCATCTCAACGAATGATGGACAGTATGAAAAGCCGGATATTCGTTTACTTCAGCCATTATGGAATCGCGGTGTGCGTGGAGAAGATGTAATAATGGTGGGCGACACAGATAATGATATGTTGACCGGTAAAAATATGAAAAGTGCGCTGAATGTAGGCGTCCGTACAGGATTAGGACAAGAGGCGAAGTTTGAAGCGGCAGATGTCGTCATTGACCACGTCGGTTTATTGGAAAACGTTTTGCCCAAAGCAAAATAAATCAAGCCAATAAAATTGCGTGTTGCTTTCATTTCGTATGTAGTGAGGTGGACATTCAAAACAGATTCGTAAAGAAAACAGGCTGGAAAATCTTCCAGCCTGTTCATTTTACAATCTGAGTGTTTGAATAAATAAAAGAAAGACGATATCTTCAAAAGTTATTTCCTCCTTCTTACATATTTGATTTAGAAATGTTTAAAATGATAAAGGGGCAAGCATTAATAAAGAGCTGTAGAATAGCGACTACAAAGCGAGGTGAGATTCCTGAGGGCCAAAACAAAGGCTTAACGCGATTTCTGATGTTTAATAGTGACTGATGTTTAACGCAGTAGCTGTCTAATCTCTCAAGCACTTTGCATTTGAGAAGTCTAGTTCGCCTTGCGGGGGCAGTACGTCGATTTCTTTATTACACATGAGGTTTTTGTACTGCCCTAAAACCCAATTCGGCCTCCATCTCATGTACGCTTCAATTAAGTCGATTTTAGTTGAAGTGAACCAACTAGGAACGCGAGCCGCAATATGTCGGCCACAAAGACCCGTTGATTAAAACATTTATGAACGTTGATCGACTTGTCTATAGGTATGGATTACATGACCGATTTTTTTCAATACCACATCGACCGATTCAGGGTGACTCAATAAATCATATTCATTAATATTTACACGAACAACAGGACAAGCATTAAATTGGTTAATCCAATTCTCATAACGTTGGAACAGCATTTCCCAATATTCAGGATTTGTTTCGATTTCCATTTGACGCCCACGTGCTTGGATGCGTTCAAGAACTGCTTCATAATCTGACTCGAGGTAAATGAGGACGTCAGGTTTAGGGAAATAGGGTGTTAACACCATTGCTTCAAAAAGGTTGGAGTATGTTTTAAAATCTTCAGGCGTCATCGTACCTTGTTCTACATGCATCTTTGCAAAGATATCGACATCTTCATAAATTGAACGGTCTTGAACAAAGCCACCCCCATACTCAAACATACGTTTTTGCTCTTTAAAGCGTTCTGCTAAAAAGTACATCTGTAAATGAAAGCTCCAACGTTTGAAATCATGATAAAATTTATCTAAATAGGGATTATGTTCTACATTTTCATAAGATGTTCTAAAATTAAGTTTTTCTGCTATTGCGCGGGTTAAAGATGATTTGCCAACGCCGACAGTACCGGCAATGGTAATAATCGCGTTTGAGGGTATATTATATTGATTCATGATTATGGCCTCCAATGAGTTCATTAATTTGGTTAAATACATATGTATAATCTGCTTCATTTTGGACAAAGTCAAGGTCGGTCGTATCCACCCATAACACTGCATGTCCTTCGCTTTTTAAAGAATGGTAGTAATTTGCATAATCTTCTTTTAATTTCAATAGATAACTATCTTGAATATTGGCTTCAAAACTACGATCACGTTTAGCGATACGTTGTTTGAGTACACTTAAATCTGCATCTAAAATGACCGTAAAATCTGGTGAGATGAGATCTTCTGTTAAAATATCGTAAATTCTTGAAAATTTATCGTATTCTGCATCATTTAACGTATTACGTGCAAAGATTTTATTTTTATAAATATGATAGTCACTGACTATACCATCTGTGTGTTCTGCAAGGTCTTGATAATCTTTGTAACGGTGGCATAAAAAGAACATCTCAGTTTGAAAACTCCATTTCGAAATATCACTATAAAAATCTGACAAATAGGGGTTTTCACCGACAATTTCTTTCGCTTCATAAAAGTGATAAGATTGACTCAACTGGTGTGCTAATGAAGATTTGCCAACGCCTATAGGACCTTCAATTGCGATAAACGGTTTTTTCATATATTTCGCTCCAGTATTATTTTATTTATTCAGTATTATAAATTTTAACATAAGTGAGGCTATTTCTGTATGACAAGTCATCAATATTATATGTCAATTGCGCTAGAAGAGGCGAGAAAAGCTGCTAAAAAAGGGGAAGTGCCAATTGGTGCTGTCGTTGTTAAAAATGGAAAAATTATAGCACGTGCTCACAATTTACGAGAAACTGATCAAAGCCCAACCGCCCACGCGGAACATCTGGCTATGGAGCGAGCAGCCGCACAACTAGGGACGTGGCGTTTAGAAGGGTGCACGTTGTATGTCACATTAGAGCCGTGTGTGATGTGTGCGGGCACGATTGTAATGAGTCGTGTCGATACAGTTGTTTTTGGGGCGATGGATCCAAAAGGGGGATGTGTGGGGAGTTTGATGAATCTCGTTCAAGATAGTCGAATGAATCACCGTGCGTCTGTTGTGTCAGGAGTGTTGGCTTATTCATGTGGAGAAATATTACGCCAATTTTTTAGAGCATTACGCTTGTATAAAAAACGACAAAAGAATTAAGTTATTGTTTTACCATTTCAAAGTGTGATTTCTCTATATGAGCGAATGGTAAGAAGCGTGATAGGAATTCATTTTACGGTACTTCCTTATGTAACTTTGTTAAAATGAGATTATATTTAAAACGAGTAAAGGAAGAACGAAAAGTAGAGAGAGGGATAAAGATGGTGAAACTGATAGCAACAGATATGGATGGGACATTGTTGAATGCAGCTCATGAAGTATCAAAAGAAAATGTTGAGGCGATTCAATATGCGCAGTCTCAAGGAGTGACAGTGGTCATTGCGACTGGACGTGCATTTTATGAAGCAAACGATCCAATTATTCCGACAGGGTTAAAAGTACCATATATTTGTTTGAACGGTGCAGAAGTGCGAGATGAAAGTTTTGACATTGTACATACGTCCAGTTTGAATCACGGTTTGTACCAACGCATTCGACAAACATTAAACAATGAGAATATGTACTATCAAGTGTATACGAACTTTGGTATTTATACAGAAGACCCCGAAAAAGATTTAGCCATATATTTAGATATTGCGAAACACTCAGGTCAAAAAGGCGATGTAGAGAAAATCAGAAAGCATATTCAACATCGCATCGATCTTGGAACATTAAAAGTCGTTGATAATTATGACAAAATCGAATCTGTACCTGGTGAACTTATCATGAAAGTTTTGGCGTACGACAAAGATTTAGCTAAAATTGAGCGTGTGAAAAAACAATTATCAGAAAGTAGCAACTTAGCAGTTTCCTCATCGTCACTCGGTAACATTGAAATTACACATATTGATGCACAAAAAGGGCTAGCCTTACAAGCCATTGCTGAACAACTCGGTATCGATATGGCGGATACGATGGCAGTTGGCGATAACTTAAATGATAAATCGATGTTAGAACGTGCTGGTGTTGCCGTCGCAATGGAAAATGCCTTGCCAGAATTGAAAGATATTGCAACATTTGTGACAGATTCGAATGAAAACAGCGGTGTTGCCAAAGCCATCTATCGTGCATTAGGGAAAGAAGAGTAAAGTTTTAAAAATAAGTAAATACGATTTATGAAGCCATTAAAATTCATTTGCTGTGAATAATTAATGGCTTTTATGTGTTTGACAAAGGTATACGACTATAAAGTTGCTTGAATCCTAATATAATTTTAAACTAAATAAAATAATTATTTACTTTAGTGGATAATGTAGTATAGTGTCAATGTAAGCGCTTATTAATTCTATTTTAAGAGGTGGAAAATATGAAATTAAAAAGTCCAACATTTCATGGTGTCAAAATACATTGGGAGTATGGAAGAACGTTTTTTACTTACAGTTATTCTATAGTTCAAACAGGTAGATTTACACACTCGGCAACGGCTAATTCAACTTTTTCTGGTTGGAAAAGACCAGGTGTTAAAGCAGTGGCAAAACAATATGTTGGATGGAGATCGGCTGTAGCTTATTGGAATTGTAGATAAGCACAATAGGTGAGAATAAATGAAAAATATACAATTAGTAGGAAAGATACGGTATCTCATCTTTGCATTAGTTGCTATACAAGCCATCATTATTCTGATGATGACAACTTTTCGTTTGGATGAATGGTATGATGAAAAATGGGACGAGGTACAAAATTCGGCTAATCAGCATCAGTTTTATTTAAACCGTATCACCATCGAGCAAAAAGAAGATGTCATGGATGTATTAAAACAGTTTCCTGAACTATTGATTTTGACATCGACGGTTGATGAAGAGACAAATCATGAATTGATTGGTTTAACAGGTAAAGCGGAACAATTTCCAGAAATTCAACTGTATGATCATACAATCATGTCACAACAGGATATAGTAAAATTATTAAATAGTAAAAATGAAAAAGCAACGATTGGAGATTTTAATGGTTCTATTCATAACATTAAAGAATTCAATACGCCATATTTTGCTAAAAGGCATTCTATTGTCGATTTGCAGTCTTATATTCATACGACAAAAAGTATTAATGGCTCATACACAGTTTATGGTTCAGAACAACAATTCAAACAGTTGATCAAAGCTTTGTCTGTAGTGACGCATCAATCTGAAACGGCTTTGACCACGATTAATGGCGGCGTTGCTAAAATGGACAATACAGTCACTGTTGTATTGTCATGTTTATTAATCATGACGATGTTAGCAGTGTTTATATTATTTATTGCTGTTACAGTTGCGAACCTTAAAAATTTAGGGCATTTAACGCTTTTAGGGTGGTCAAAATGGGCAGTTGCGAATAAAGTGTTGCGTCAATTTGTGGTGTTTTCAATCCTGATTATTCCTGTTTTTGCAGTTATTTTATGGTATGTGAGTGGCTGGCATTCGATAACATTAAAAGTTCTGTCTTATTTCTTTTTAGGTGGCGTCATCAATTTAACACTCACACTCTTCATGACTGGCATAGCGGTGTTGACTGTGTTCTCAATGAAACCGGTAGATGCAATTAAAGGGAAAGTGCCTCACCGTACACTCTATGGCATGGGCGCATTAGGTTATGTACTTCTAAGTATTTTACTCGTATTCGGTAGTGTCCGTTTAGATGAACCAATCAAAGAGGTCGTACAAAATTTTCGGATTGCGAAACAATGGGAAAATGTTTCTAATTACTATACATTAAAAGATATGCAAACAGGGGAAGATCTTTCGACCATAGCTGGAAAATCTAATGCGCTAGATCGCGATATTTATCATTGGTATCAATCTATCGTGAAAGATGCTAACGTATTCATTGCGCATTCTGAATATTTTGATAAAGACTTGCTTGAATATTATCGAGAGCAAGCGATTTATGAAAATGTGCCAGAAAAAGCATTTTGGTATATGACATTTTCACCTAATTATTTAAAGAATATTCACCTCAATGTAGCACAGCAATATATCGATAATGCTGAGAGTGGTACAAAAGTGTTTTTAATTCCTGATAGTTATACGAAACAGCAGAAAGAAAAATTTGAACAATGGATTAAAGAAAGTGAGTCAACTGAACGAAATGAAAATGATATTCCGACTGCATATAATCAGGAAAATCGTTTTAAATTTATAACTTACCATTTTCAACAAAAAATATTTAGTTGGAACAATACCCCGAATGACGAAGTGATGGTAAAAGATCCGATTATTTATATCATTACACCAGAAAATATGAATGACTTGCAATCAGAAAGTTTGAGAAGTAATGATTTGAATAGTTATATCAAGTTTAAGGATCGAAAGACAGCAGAAAACTATACTACGAAAAGCTACTTGGAACAATATCATTTGGCAGACAATGAACTGAAATTTGTCCCTATTCAAGTCTTTATTGATGGACTTCAAAAAGACTTAGCAGAAACCATCGTTTGGTTTGGTAGTTTTATCGTTGGTGCATTATTGCTATCCATTCTTTTACTCATATCATTGGCTTATGTGTATCGATTAACACATTATGAACGTCTTTATATTTCAAAATTTTTAGGCTTCAGTTTCTTTAAAATGTACAGCCTTCCGATGATTTTGATTTTAAGTATTTGGGCGATTGATATGCTTGTCGTTTTATTCTGGCCGTCAAAATCAGGGATTGTTTCTATTACAATTTACGGTGCGATTCAGTTACTCATTTTTTACCTATATATGTCGCGTAATGATATTAAACAATTACTTCTTACAATTAAGGAGAAATCATAATGAAAGCAATTGAAATCAATCATATAACGAAGAAATTTGGAAGTAGAACAATTATCCGTGATTTTTCACTTGATATACATCAAGGAGAATTTGTTGCAATTGTTGGGAAATCGGGTTGTGGGAAGTCGACATTGCTCAATATGATAGGGCTTCTAGAGACGATAGAAATGGGTGAAGTCAAAATTTACAACCAGGCGATTCCTAAGATTAACTCAGCTACAGCGACAAAATTGAGAAGACATACGATTAACTATTTATTTCAATCCTATGCGCTCATTTCTGATATGACTGTAAAAGACAACTTATTACTTGCGTTGGAGTATGTCAAAATCAGCAAGAAAGAGAAGCTAGACAAAATTCAGCAAGTGTTACAGAAACTTGAAATTGATACATTATTGAATGACAAAATCAATACTTTATCGGGTGGCGAGCAACAACGTGTAGCGGTAGCAAGAACAATTTTAAAACCAGGTGACATCATTTTAGCAGATGAGCCGACTGGTGCGCTTGATCCAAAACTCGCTGACATCGCTTTTGAGTTCATACGAGAGTTGCGGGATACTGATAATAAGACCATTGTACTTGTCACACATAATATTGAGCAGGCTAAACAAGCTGACCGTTTAATAGATCTTAATGCATTGAATGAGAAAGTGAGTTAGTCGTGAATAAACTGATTTTCCGTATTCAACAATAGAAGCAAGTTTATTGTACTGATTCAAAAAGGAAAAGACTGGGACATTAGCTTTCCCAGTCTTTGTCATGGTTTTATGGTTCATTAATGACTAAAAAATAATTAAATTTTTTTAGTCCATCCCGTTATTTTCGATATTTCAATTTCGCAAATGCATCATGTTGATGAATTGATTCTTCATTACGACATTCAATATCAAAGCCTTCTAACCAAGAGACTTCGACTAAATCTGCCGCAATTAAACGAATTAAATCTTCCACAAAACGCGGATTCTCATAAGCACGTTCTGTCACGCGCTTTTCATCCGGACGTTTTAAAATTGGATACAACATAGAGCTTGCATTGGCTTCCATTGCATCTAAAATAACTTCCTTATAATCTTCTGGAAGTGTTGCCGTTTTATCGAGATACACTTTCACTGTAATGATGCCACGTTGGTTATGTGCAGAATACTCACTGATTTCCTTTGAACAAGGGCATAGCGTGGTAACAGCTGCTTCAATGGTGATTTCTTTACGAGACACTACATCATTTTCTAGCGCGAAACCATAAGTCACATCAGCGTGACCTACTGCTTTTATTTGTGTAACCGGGCTATAGCGATTAAAGAACCACTTACCACTAACATCCACACCGGCACTATGTTGCTTCATGCGACTTTTCAACTGATTTAATAATTGTGTTAATGCGTCAAATTCCAGACGAATCCCGTTGTCATATTCTGCTTCTACAGATTCTAAAATCCGGCTCATATTAATGCCTTTTTCGTCTTTATTCAAGCTTGTTGAAAAGCTAAAGTTCCCAGCGGTTTGATATTGATCAATCCATACAGGGTACACGAGATTTTTAATTCCTACTTCTTCTATTTCAAACAAAAAATTCTTGTGTGTACTTTGAAGGTCGGTCATTTCATCTTTTGTTGTTGGTTTTGTTCCTTTGACAGGATCTACTGAACCAAAATGTTTCCAACGACCTTCACGTGTCGATAAATCGAATTCAGTCATGTATCTTCCTCCACTAAAATGTCACATGCATGTGCAATACGTTATTTATTTAAATGAATAAGTCCAAAATGTTTCGGTTGTTAAAAAGTTTGCAGCATCTTTTGGCGCACCAGAAACGTCACCTTGTGGGTTGGCAAGTTGCTCCAAGAAAGGTCCCGTTTGTGAACGATGTGCTTCGAATGCGGCATATTTACGGTCTTGATAAGCTGAAATGTCATTGACGATATCAGGTTCGCCCAACTGTTCAACGGCATCATTACTAAATGCGACTAATTGAAGTTTTGGACGACGCGCAACATCCATACGACCAACAGTTCTCACGACCGCTTCTGCTGTTGCTTCATGATCAGGATGGACGGCATAACCGGGATAAAATGAAATGATCGTGGAAGGTTGTGTTTCATCGATAAGTGATTGCACCATCGCATCCATTTCTTCCGCGGGTTCAAATTCCACAGTTTTATCACGTAAGCCCATTTTACGTAAATCTGTAATACCGATTGCTTTCATGGCGTCGTCGAGTTCACGTTCGCGAATGTCTGGCAGTGATTCACGTGTAGCGAAAGGCGGGTTCCCAAGATTACGTCCCATTTGTCCGAGTGTCAGACATGCATAAGTTACGGGCACACCTTCATCGATATAACGTGCAAGCGTACCTGCTGAAGAAAATGTCTCATCGTCCGGGTGTGGGAAGATGACAAGGATATGGTGTTCAGTTGTCATAATCATCAATACTCCTTTCTATGCTTTAAAAGGCTTGTGGCTCATTTCAAGTGCTGCCGCAAGTTGTCCTTCATAATTGAATCCTGCCAATAAAAACATCCCATCTTCAGTCACTTCATAATGCGTTAAACCTTGAACATATACCCAGCTATGTTCGCCAAGCTTCAGTCCTACACGGTAAGGATCTTTATGTCCCCCTTTAAGTTGTGCATGTTGGTAAGTGACTTGGATATTTCTTAAAAAAGTACCTGCGTTGAACACACGTTGATCAAAGTGATTGGCATAAGCGCCATTTGTCGTTTCAACGTGCAGATAGACAGGTTGATTTGCGTATTCGTCGAGTAGTGCTTGTACGGCTTCTTCTGTAATCGGTTGCAAAAGATTCACTGCCTTCCTGATTATGATTATCTATCTATTTTACTAAAAATAACTCAAAATTAATATAGCTCTGCTCAGTTTAATCTTATAGACGGCGAAAATCATGCGTCGAATAAGTCGTGTGCGTTCTTTTCGCTAACAGTTGTTCATAACTCGACGTAAAATGGGCTAAGCGTTCTTCATTTTGTAGTAAATGATAACTCAATAAATCAATAATAAAGTGATTGGCGAGTTGAGAATTAATAAAGTAAGCATCATGTGTTTGATTGCGATCAGCGGTCATAATGATGCGATGGCAATGTTGTTCCAGTGCAGGTGTCCGAAAATGAGAAATGGCTATCACAGTCGCCCCGTTTTCACGACCATGACTTAAACTATCCATAATTTCCTTCGTTGCGCCACTATTCGTAAAAGCGACAATCGTAGTATTGCCATGACACATGTGCCCAATGACTGTCATTAAATGCGCATCCGTAATAGCGAGCGTGTTGAAGCCCATTCTCGACGTGCGAAAGTACAATTCTTGCGCGCTTAATCCAGAACTACCAATACCGATAAAAATGATTTTATCACTCTGTTCAATCGTGTTGACGAGGTACATCAAATCATCTTCAATGAGAAATTCACCCGTGTGATCCATGATGGCGCGATAATGTTGATGCAAAATTTGAATGGAAGGACTATTGTGAATCGGTTCCGTTTGCAGTTCGTGTTGGATGGCGAAACGAAACGATTGGAAGCTATCATAATTTAATTTATGTGCAAAGCGTGTAATACTAGAAGGTGACACACCAATCGCATCCGCTAACTGATTAATTGCACCTAAGTCCGTATGATCATCTACCGACAAAATGAATTGAGCGATTTGCTGGTCGACTTTTGTGAAATGATGTTGATTTTGTTGAATACGATTTTCAATTTTCATCGTCATCCTCCTTTTAAACTCAGTATATTTGAAAATAATTTCCAAAACAACGTATTTTGTTGACGGAAATTTTCTTAGTGATATATTGAGAGTGAACAGGGAAGAAGAGGGGGACAAGATTGAATACATTATTTGATAAAGCGCAGCAATTTGGGAAGTCCTTTATGTTACCGATTGCGATTTTACCGGCAGCAGGATTATTACTCGGTATTGGAGGCGCACTGAGTAATCCGAACACTATCGAAGCGTATCCATTTTTAAATATTCCATTGTTGCAACATTTGTTTATATTAATGCGGACGGCTGGCAGTATTGTGTTTCAAAACTTGTCAGTATTGTTTGCGATAGGTGTTGCAGTCGGTTTGGCACGAGCAGATAAGGGTACTGCTGGGTTAGCTGCGATGTTGGGCTTTTTAATTATGAACGCAACGATGAGCGGCCTTTTAACGATTACAGAACAGGTGGAGGCGCCTGACCAACTCGCTAAGGCTGGGCAAGGGATGGTTTTAGGTATTCAAACTGTAGAGACAGGTGTGTTTGGGGGGATCATTGTGGGTATCATAACGGCAATGCTCCATAATCAATACTACAAAATCACATTACCGCAGTTTTTAGGCTTCTTTGGGGGCTCGCGCTTTATTCCAATTGTGACAGCTTTTGCATCTATTGTATTAGGTTTAGTGATGTTCTTTATTTGGCCGTTATTTCAACATGCGATTATGGGAGCAGGTCAAATTGTGAAGCAAACAGGCGTCATTGGTACGTTCCTATATGGTTTCATATTGAGAATGCTAGGGCCTTTCGGATTGCATCACATTTTTTATCTTCCATTTTGGCAAACCGCGCTCGGAGGTTCACTCGAATTGAATGGCAAACTGATTCAAGGGACGCAAAATATCTTTTTTGCACAATTAGGTGACCCTGCAACGGCACATTATTATGAAGGCGTTTCGCGTTATATGTCAGGGCGTTTTATTACAATGATGTTTGGACTGCTAGGTGCGGCACTCGCGATATATCATACAGCAAAACCTGAGCGCAAAAAAGTGGTCGGTGGTTTAATGTTATCTGCAGCTTTAACGTCTTTTTTAACAGGTATTACGGAGCCGTTAGAGTTTAGCTTTTTATTTGTTGCCCCATTACTTTACGTTGTTCATGCATTATTAGATGGTTTAGCGTTTATGATGGCAGATATTTTTAACATTACGGTTGGGCAGACGTTTAGCGGTGGTTTTATAGATTTTATCTTGTTTGGTGTTTTACAAGGCCAAGCGAAAACGAATTATTTATGGATTATTCCAATCGGTCTCGTCTGGTTCGCACTTTACTATGTGATTTTTAGAATGTTAATTCAAATGTTTAACTTTAAAACACCGGGGCGTGAAGATGAGACAACGCAACAAAGCGTACAAACAAATGAACGTGCGACAACCATTATTCAAGGTTTAGGTGGACATGAAAATATCGAAATAGTCGATTGCTGTGCGACACGCCTGAGAGTCACGTTAAAAGATACACAAAAAGTAAATGAAAGCTTGATTCAAGGTACTGAACCTAAAGGAATCATTACGAAAGGAAACGGCGTCCAAATTGTCTATGGACCTCACGTTTCGACCATTAAAAATGAAGTAGAAGAACAATTAGAAGGGAGTCATTAGATGAATTTAACACAAGGATTAATCGTATCTTGCCAAGCGTTACCAGATGAGCCACTCCATTCATCATTCATTATGGGGAAAATGGCGTTAGCTGCAAAGCAAGGGGGCGCTGTTGGGATTAGAGCGAATACGAAAGCAGATATTTTAGCGATTAAAAAAGAGGTGGATTTGCCAGTCATCGGTATTGTGAAGCGAGACTATGACAACTCTTCCGTATTTATTACTGCGACACAAAAAGAAGTAGATGAACTTATTGAAAGCGGATGTGAAGTGATTGCGATGGATGCGACATTACGTGAACGTCCTGCTGAAGATTTAGAAACTTTAGTACAATATATCCGTAAAGCAGCGCCGGATGTTGAAATTATGGCAGACATTGCGACGGTAGAAGAAGCGCAAAATGCAGAACGTCTCGGCTTTGATTATATTGGTACGACGTTACATGGCTATACAGAGCAAACGACAGGTCAAGTGTTATACGCCAATGATTTTGCGTTTTTAAAAGACGTGCTAGCGAATGTATCGCAAAAAGTTATCGCTGAAGGGAATGTGATTACGCCTGAAATGTTAAAAACAGTCATGGATTTAGGTGTGTATGCTGCAGTTGTTGGTGGTGCCATTACGAGACCACGTGATATTACGAAACGTTTCGTGAAAATGATTGAGGAGGAATAAGCATAATGAAGATCATTAATTTAGGTCGTGAAGCGAATGCATCATTTTACGTTGCGAGCGAATTATTTAAACAAATGTTATATCAAAAAGACAGTCGTTTAGGATTAGCGACGGGTGGCACAATGGTTAAAGTGTATGACTATTTAGTGGAATTACTTCAAAAAAACCAACTCGACGTGTCTCAAGTGGAAACATTTAATCTAGATGAGTATGTCGGCTTAGCGTCAGATCATGAGGAAAGCTATTGCCAATATATGAAACATGTTTTATTTGGCGCGTATCCTCATTTTACTGCTGAAAATATTCACGTGCCAAATGGTGAAGCATCAGATATTGAAGCGGAATCTCAACGTTATGAAGCGCTATTAGAAGAAGGCGGTCCGTTAGATATTCAAATTTTAGGCATCGGTCAAAACGGTCATATTGGTTTTAATGAACCAGGGACACCGTTTGAAAGTTTAACGCATTGTGTCGATTTAACTGAAAGCACAATTAAAGCGAATAGTCGTTATTTTGATTCGATTGATGATGTACCAAAACAAGCCATTTCAATGGGATTAAGTTCTATTATGAAAGCGAAACGTATCATTTTGTTAGCGTTTGGTGAGCAAAAACGTGAAGCGATTCGTCATTTAATGAGCCAAGAAGTGACTACGGATGTGCCAGCGACGATTTTACATCGTCATCCCCATGTAGAAGTGTATGTAGATGATGCAGCAATGCCTGAAATTGACAATTAAGTCGCGTTGAACTATAAATCCGACATGTTTAATCTCTTTTCTAAAGGGTATAGCACGAGTTGTAAGAGACAAAACATGACGGAGGATTGATGAAATCATGGAATTACAATTAGCCATTGATTTATTAAATAAAGAAGATGCAGCAGAACTTGCGAAAAAAGTAACGGACTATGTCGATATTGTTGAAATCGGAACACCTATCGTCATTAATGAAGGCTTACCAGCTGTGCAGCATTTAAAAGAGAACGTGAAAGATGAAGATGTCAAAGTATTAGCTGACTTAAAAATTATGGACGCGGCAGACTATGAAGTGAGCCAAGCAGTGAAATTTGGCGCGGATGTTGTCACAATTTTAGGTGTGGCTGAAGATGCATCCATCAAAAATGCGGTGGAAGAAGCACACAAACATGGTAAAGAATTACTTGTCGACTTAATTGCTGTTCAAGAT
This sequence comes from Staphylococcus pseudintermedius, assembly GCF_001792775.2. Lineage (GTDB taxonomy): Bacteria > Bacillota > Bacilli > Staphylococcales > Staphylococcaceae > Staphylococcus > Staphylococcus pseudintermedius. The sequence goes on along the minus strand of NZ_MLGE02000005.1, from coordinate 111,730 downwards.
TTAGAAAAACGTGCGAAAGAAATTGACGCATTAGGTGCAGACTATATCGCCGTGCATATCGGTTATGACTTACAAGCTGAAGGGCAATCACCTTTAGAAAGCTTAAGAAAAGTAAAGTCGGTCATCAAAAATGCAAAAATTGCTGTCGCTGGTGGAATTAAACCAGAAACAGTTAAAGAAGTTGCGGATGAAGGCCCGGATTTAATTATCGTCGGTGGCGGTATCGCAAATGCTGACGATCCACGTGAAGCGGCTAAACAAATCCGAGAAGCGATTGAAGGTAAATAACATGGCCATTCAACAACAGCTTGAACGGATTCGCCGTGAGATTGCACAGACGTTATCACAAGTGGATGACCAAGCGATAGCGCAATTCGAACAAGTTGTATCTGATGCAGAAGCGGTATTCGTGACAGGTAAGGGCCGTTCAGGATTCGTCGCGAATGGTTTTGCGATGCGTTTGAATCAACTTGGTAAAAAGGCGCACGTCGTTGGAGAAGCGACGACACCGTCCATTCAAAAAGGGGATGTGCTCATTGTCATTTCGGGCTCAGGTTCGACAACACATTTAAAACTGTTAGCCGATAAAGCGCATGAAGTCGGCGCGACGATTGCATTGGTTACGACAGCAACGGATTCTAAAATCGGTGAATTGGCAAACGTGACACTCATCCTACCAGCTGGCACGAAATATCAGGCTGAAGGTTCTGAACAACCACTCGGCAGCTTGTTTGAACAAAGTGCACAGTTGATGTTAGATGGTGTCGTGTTAGACTTCATGACCGCATGGGATGTCGATGAGACAACGATGCAAAATAATCATGCGAATTTAGAATAGTACAATTGTAAAAATCGTATGATATGTAAAAAAGAGCTAGTTTCTACAATACGGTTGTAGGAACTAGCTTTTTTAACAGCTCATCTTAGTATGTTTCTTTAAAATTTTTGAACTTAAAAAATCGTTATAACTAGGATTTTTCTTTCTTTTTCTTAAAATAAAAGTACAAATTAACCAAAACCAATGGGAGTAAGCAAAGTGTAAGGATAATCACATGCATATCAATTCCTCCTTTTTTTCATAGTACCTAAAAAAAATAAAAAAGTAAATTAAATATACTGAATTGTTTATACTTAATCGGACAACTGCTTTGAGGGGAGTATTGTTAAATAAAGAAAGCAGATAATTTTATTATGTATAGAACAAGAGAAGTATTTATCCTGTTATTTAAAATTCAAATAGTATGTTTACTTGAAATAGAAGTGGAGATAGGGAACAGTTCTGTTCAACGTACATCAGATTCTGTTAATAGAACTGCCTAATAATTAAATAGAAAACATGTATTAGCAACGGATGACACCATTTGTTAGATTAAAGTAAAGGCAATGATGAAGGAGGTAATAGGATGGAGTATTCACCAAAACAAGGGGTTAGAAGTCACGGTTTGCCACACGATCCATTTAAGAGTAGTACAGTCCCGCGTCCGATTGGTTGGATTTCAACGGTTTCAAAAGATGGCAAAGATAATTTGGCACCTTATAGTCAGTATCAAAACTTAACTTGGGATCCACCCATGGTCATGTTTGCAGCGAATCAATCAGTACTCGGCAAGCATGAACGTAAAGATACAGTAAAGAATGCAGAAGAGACAGGTTGGTTTGTTTGGAATATGGCCACGTATGATTTGCGAGAAGCGGTGAACTTGTCGTCTAAGGCATTACCACCTGAAGAAGACGAGTTTGAGTTTGCAGGTGTCACGAAAGAAGCATGTATTGAAGCACCCGGATATCGTGTTAAAGAATCACCGGTCCATTTTGAATGCGAGTACGTACAAACTATTCGTATTCCAACGGGAGATCCTGTGTCTACAGTGGACATTGTTATCGGTCGTGTCGCGCAAGTTCACATCGATGACAAAGTGATTATGGAGAATGGGAAGTTAGATATTAAGTCTATTCGCCCGATTGCACGTCTCGGTTATTATGATTACACAGTAGTGGATCAAATTTTTGAAATGAAAGCGCCAGCCGCAACAAAAGAAGAACTCGCAGGACTCGAAGGACGTAATTTCGATAATACAACTGAATAAGCGTGCCTCCGATACCATTAAGTGATGTCGTTGCATGCTTACAGGTACATTTAAACAAAATAATGAAAAATCTTAGGAATGTTTAAGTTTTATTCTAAAGTTTCATAGGAGGACAGCAATGTTTTGAGTTGAATTGAAATGTAGCCATTGTAACAAAAAAGTTAACAAAGGACGATGAAGTTATGATTAAAACCAAAGTATCTGAACTTCAAGGTATCACAAACTTAAAATCTTGGGCGACATTGGAAAAGGTATATTGTCAGCGTTGTTATAACTCGAAAGAAAGCGTGTAGCAGAAAAGTATGCTATTCAGTTTCTGTGGTGAAAAAAGCACTAAAATTTTTACATTGAAGGAAGACTGGGAAAACGTATCATGTCCCGGTCTTTTTTGTATTTAAATATACAATCAACTCGCTTTACTTATAAATAAAAAAAGAATATATTGAGTTATGTATAAAAGCATGAGAAATGCATTGAGACTTTGCGATTGAAAGGATGATAGAGATGAAAATAGCCATCATTGGACCCGGTGCGGTAGGAACAGCAATCGCTTCGGCATTGGATACGCTAGATGTAACATTGTTAGGGAGACAAGATAAAGTCATGACATTTGAAGAGCGTGACACAGGAGAACGCAAAAGTATCCCTGTCAAAGCATTGTCATCTGTAACGACGACGTTCGATGTCGTGTTTATTGCGGTGAAGACCCATCAAATTGATACGATTTTACCACAACTGAAGACAATCACGCACGCGCAATCGAAAGTGATTTTAGCACAAAATGGTAGCGGCTTACTTCCCAAATTAGAGGGCTATGATGCGTATCAAGCGGTCGTATATATCAGCGGTGAAAAGCAAGAGGATAAAGTGAGACATGACAAAGATTACCGCATTCAGTTGAAGCAAGATGCGTTTACTGAACAATTGAAAGCGGTCATTTCAACGACAGCGCTCACGTTAGAACTTGAAGACAATATTGAGAAGGCGATTTGGTTTAAATTGATTTTCAACCTCGGCATGAACACTTTAACTGCATTGAGTCGAGACACAGCGCGTCTGTTAAAAGACGATAGTATGCTGGAATTATGTAAAAACTTGCTTAAAGAAGGTTTGCAAGTCGCTAACGCAGAAGGGATTACATACGAAGATTCATTTGTAGATGATGTCATTGCGGCGTATCGTATTTTCTCTGATGAAAGTGCGACGAGCATGTATTATGATACGATGAATGAGCGTGTGACAGAAGTTGAAGCGATTCAAGGTTATATTTATAGACAAGGTCAAAAGCATCAACTTCATATTCCGTACATTGAAACGACCTATACTTTGCTAGCGCATCAAAATGAAGTCAGACAGCGATAGAGTGACACAGGAAAATGTAGTAGTAGCAGTAAAATGGCCCCTATAGATGAGACACTAAAAAAGAGTCAGTCTATAGGGTTATTTTAATGTATAATTTTAGTAACTACTTCATTGACTAAGAGGTGTAAAGTGATGAGTAAACGTTTATTTACTGAAGATGAGATTGCAGATTTAAAATCCAACAAATACGTGCTTAATGTATCACCTAAAGCAATCACATATACAGAAGAATTTAGAGAACATTTTGTTGAAGAATATGAAAATGGAAAGACGCCTTCACAAATCTTTAAAGAGGCTGGGTTTAATACGAAAATCTTAGGAAGACGAATGAGTAACTTTAGAGAACGCGTACTTATGATGAAAGACCGACCTGAAGGATTACAAGACACGAGGAAAGAAAATTCTGGAAGACCTAGATTATCAGAAATGACACTAGAAGAAGAAAACAACTATTTAAAACATAAAATCCAACTTCAGAATCAACAAATAGAGGCGCTAAAAAAAACGAATTCTATCAATCGCCGTGCTTCAAAAGCTATGCGCAAGAAAAATTCGAACTCATAGATAGCTTGATTTCAAGAGACAATAACTTACTTAATATATCTTGGCTGTGTGAGATTGTCCAAGTTTCAAGATGAGGTTTTTATGCGTGGAAAAAGAGAAACGCTAAGCGCATTGAGCGTGAGAAAAAGGATGAAAAAGATTTTGAATTGATTCTAGCAGCGTTTAATAAGCGAGGGTACTCTAAAGGTTCAAGAAGTATTCATATGACCCTGTTACACCAAGGCGTTGTCATGAATCGAAAAAAGATTATTAGACTTATGAAAAAGTTTAATTTAGTATGCCCAATAAGAAAGTCAAATCTGCATAAACAAGCAATGAAGTATTCTAATGAACAACGTGTTAAAGATAATTTAGTTAACCGTCATTTCAAAATGGGTGGTCCAAAAACAATTCTTCTTACGGATATTACATATTTATATTATGGAAAAGGCAAAATCGCATACCTATCTACTATAAAAGATGCTTACACAAATCAGATACTTTCGTATGAATTAAGTGAGAGTCTGAAAGTAGACATTGTATTAAATACGGTTTCAAAACTCATGAAGAAACACCATATATCAAAAAATAAAAAATTAATTATCCACTCAGACCAAGGAATTCACTATACATGTACATCATTTCAAGAATTAGTTAGCGCAAGTGGTTTAAAACAATCGATGTCTAGAAAAAGGGAACTGTTGGGATAATGCACCTCAAGAATCGTTTTTTGGTCATATGAAAGATGAAATCAAAAGCATCAAAGGCATTCATGTTTTTCAAGATCTGGTTCGACTAATAGATGATTATATCGATTACTACAACATTGATAGGTTTCAAATAGGGCTGGCAAAGTTATCTCCAAATCAATTTGAGACGTACATTAAAACGGGAGATTATCCATTGATTCAATATCAAAATCCCCCGGCGGTCCCAATATCTCACTATCGAAGTTAAACTCAGCCTCAAATTTAGTGTGATATTGAATAATGAGTTTATTCATTTCTACGGATAATACAATTGAATCAATGTCACACACACTTTCATCAAACATTAGAAAGACATAGAAGTCATAAATAAGGTCATTAGAGTTATCCTTCAACACAAACTTCAGGGCATCATGTAAGTAACTTTCAGATAAACATATCAATCTAAGGGAATTATATGACTCATAGTAATCCCAAAGATTTGTATCATTCAAACCATTAAAATCTCGAATCATCCAGTTAGGTACCCTTCTATTCTCATGTGCCATACAAAACTCACTAAAACTCATAATTTCCATAGTTATAATTTTAAAGCAAAAGTCCATACTCTTAGTTTTGAGTATAGGCTCACATTGCCTTAACTCCTCCTATGTCAATCATAGTGGGAGTTAATTATTAAGTTAATTACCTTCTTTTAAAGTGTCCTTGACATGTGGGGCACTTTAACTTGAACAACTTGTTTTTATTGTAAGTTTATCAATTAACGAGTTCTAGTGGAATCTCAATTGTATTGTACCATTCAAACAATTTTTGATTTTTAAAATTAAAGCTAATGTACTCTGGGACTTATATTTGAAAACATTTTGAATTTTTTAAAAAATATCTTTAATTTAATTGAAAAAAACAAATAAGCGGAGTAAAATAGAGATAGATTTAAATGGGAGGTGAGTGGAAATGAAAAAAGAAATTAACAGTTACAAAAGTACTAAAGAGAATACGATGAAAGATTTGGAATTCAAAAAACTAGTTAATGATTCTGAAAAATTAGCTAAAGTTAATGATTTATGGTACTTTGTTAAATCACAATCAAATCGTTGGATTGTGGGCAGTGGGCATTAATTCAAATAAGCGGAGAGCTATCTCTCCGTTTAGTTTTTTAGGGGGAGAATTAATTATGTATGATAAAAGTGTCTCTATAAATCTAACCTCAAAGTGTAATGCTACTTGTGATCATTGTTGTTTTTCTTGTTCACCAAAATCTACAATTAAAATGGAAGATTTTTATATTAGAGAAACTGTATTAGAATTTGCTAAAGATTCTAATGTGGAGGTTATTTCTTTTACAGGTGGAGAAATATTTTTAAATTATGAATTCTTAGAAGAACTGCTGAAAATTACAAAAAACTATAATAAAAAAGTAACTCTTATTTCTAATGGTTTTTGGGGGAATAGCAGAAAGCTTTTGGAAAAATACTTTTCAGATTTTTACAAATATAATGTAGTAGCTTTAACCATAAGTTATGATGAATATCATTCACCATTTGTTAAACTCAAAAGTATAAAAAATATATTTGAATATAGAATGAAATACCCAGAAATACAAGTGTCACTTAATATGGCAGTCACAAAAGATAAAATGTCAGATAATATTTTAAGGGAGTTAGGGAGTTCAATATTGGGGGCGAAAATTACTAAATTTCCGATGATTTCTGTGGGTGCTGCCAAAGACAAAATATCAAAAGAAAATATACATAATTTTTACAATATAAATAAAGATAGAGAAGTGCTTTATTGTCCAGGCTTTGAAATAGTCTATCACCACGATGGAGAAATTTATCCTTGTTGCTCACCAGCTATTTTTGAAACTCCGATTACTCTTAGAGAAAATAAAAACCAAACTTTAACAAGAACTGTAGAAAAGCTGAACTCTAATTTATTATTGTATATTATTAGAAAAGAAGGATTTAATTGGTTTTTAGATATACTAAGAGAAGAGAATATGTTACATCAATTTGATATCCCAACAGATTTCCCATCTGTTTGTAGCATATGTGGTAGCTTATTTAGCACTGAAGAAAAAATTAAATTTTTTAAACCATTTATGGAAGCCTACTATTATGAAACCATTGAAGTATGAAGATAAGGAATATGAGATATTAATACAGAACCATGTGTTTATAAAGGATAAAAAAACTAATTCTTATTATAGGAATAATATGAATTCTATTGACGAAAAAATGTTAAAAAAATTCAACAGTTATCCTGAAAAAGTAAATTGTTTTTTATTTTTTACATATATGTTACTTAGTGTTATTATAATTATAACAAATATTCTTTACACATTATATTTGCAAAAAAATATCATTATTATTTTTGAAAATGAAGTTACAGTGGTTTTGATTTTATATTTTTTGGTTAGTGTTTTCTTACATGAATTAGGGCATATTTATTCATTAAAATTCTTCGGTCGTAAAATAGATAAATTTGGATTTAGGTTAAACTTTTATGTTTTTCCGTCCTTCTATGTTCAAATGAATGAGACATACATGTTATCTAAAATTGACAAAATAATTGTTCATTCATTCGGATTGTTTATTAATATTATATCGATTAATTTACTTCAATTAATGAATATATTAATAATTGATAGTTATGCTTTAACGGTTGCATATATGTTTTTTTCTTCAACATTATTATGGAATTTGGTCCCCATATTGAATTCAGATGGATACAAAATTATGATGGTTGCATTATCCTTAGATGAATTTAATAATTTCACTAAAAACCATTGGTTAATTTTAATTTTTCAAACTATTGGGGTAGTTATTGCTTTAAATACTATAATTCATTGGGTTTTTTATTGGATTAAAAATATTAGTATATAGGAGTTGTAAACATTGGAAATCGTTGATTATTCTTTGAAGGTTAAAGGGAAGGAATTAATTAATAATTGTAACTTAAAATTCTACTCTGGAGAAATTAACCATATTGTAGGGAAAAATGGAGTGGGAAAATCACAGTTAGCAAAAGACTTTATATTAAATAATAGTGGTAGTATTCCAAAGTCAATTAATAAAGGTGTTACTTTAATTTCAAGTTCATCTAATGTTCCTCATGATATAACAAAAGAATTTCTATTGAATTTATTGAAAGCAAGGTTTCCAGGTGCTCAAAAGACATTTTCTAAAATTAGTGAAATTCTTAACATTAATGACATTCCTTCTAAAGTGTTGATAAAAAATCTAAGTGATGGACAAAAGCAAAAGCTTAAATTTTTAAGTTTTTTATTAGAAGACAACTCACTTATTATACTAGATGAAATCACTAATGCTTTAGATAAGAAGACAGTTAATGAAATTTATATTTTCTTGAATGATTTTATAAAAGAACATCCATCTAAAACTGTAGTAAATATTACTCATGATTTATCAGATCTTAGTAGCTTACCAGGTAAATATTTTATATTTAAAAATCAAAAGATTGAAGAGTATAATTCTAAAGATCAATTAATTGATGATTATATAAATTTATAAAAGAGGTGTAAATTTTGAAGTTAGAGTTTAAAAAAAGTATTTCAAACAAAATTTTAATGACTTTAAGTATACTATTTGTATTTTCATTTTTATTAGGCTATTTTTTACCAGTAGGCATAGATAAAGTAACAAATTTGGATTACCCTAAATATTTTTTTAGCGCCTACACGGTTTTAACCGAATTCGGATTTTTACTATTCTCGTTTATTATTTCTTATTTTATAAACAAGGAATATTCAAATAAAAGTTTGTTGTTCTACAAACTCATAAAAGAAAATATATATTCCTTTTTCTATAAAAAAGCGTCCATATTATTTTTAGAATCTTTAGCGATTATAGTTGTAGGTATTACCATTATCTCTATGGTTTTTTCAGACTTCTCCCATTATTTTTTCTTAATAATTATGTTTTTACTTGTAGTTCTGCAATATATATTAGTAGTAGGTACTATAAGTATTGTTTCTCCAAATGTATTAATAAGTATTGGATTAAGTATTGTTTATTGGATTGCTTCTATCATTTTGGTAGCTATCAATAAAGAAATGTTTGGGTTTTTAGCACCATTTGAAGCTAGTAATTCGATGTATGTATCTGTAGAAAAAGTGCTTAATGGTGAGATTCCGACAATTAATCTCCATGATGTATTAACTATCGCACTATTTTTCACTTTTGTATTTATTGTTAATTTTATTGTATTGGGATTATCTAAAAAGAGATGGCTAAAACTAGGGTTATAAACTTTTGGTCTATAATTACATAATCTCAAAAAGCGATTTACTTCATGAGTGAAAGTACATCGCTTTTTTAAGTGCGCCCGGCATGGGTAACATCTTGACGGTGTAAGTTCGTTACAGGCTTGGTAGTAGGAACTGTTAGTGAAAGACAAAGGTGTCCATTGCGAAGTGGAATCTGAAGGAAGTCGGACGCAAACACTCGTACTGACGAACAGAAACATCATACTAAGGCTATGTAGAATGAATGAATCTGCTATACAAGATGAAGTCCGATACTACCCGAGTTCTATATAGTAAATGATGCGGTGACATGAGTGGAAAGAGGTTACACCTTACCCGGGGAGGTCTCATCAACGGTATCTCTACCGTAGTAACAACGAAGGATGAGAAGTCAGCAGAAGTCATAGTAGGGAAAATGTACCGAAGGACTGAACAATATTCAATACAAAGTAAAGATTGGAGGTTATAGATTTACGACGTACAGAATACGGTGTTAACCGGCAACTTATGGAAGGATAAGTAGTGGAACGAAAAAGAATACATAAGTGTGTACAGTAAATCTTAGGTGAAATGAAAGAAATGTATCGTAAGTCTCCATCACTGATGGAGCTTGTTGTAAGACCTGAAAATATAGAAAAGGCTATCAAAAAGGTTAAGAAAAATAAAGGCGCTCCTGGAATTGACGGCATGAAAGTCAGTGAACTCCATGCTCACTTTGCGCAGTACTTTTCACAGATAACGAAAAAACTGCTTGATGGTTCATATCAACCTCAAGCAGTTCGAAAAGTTCAAATTCCCAAACCAAACGGGAAAATGCGTGTGCTTGGTATTCCTGTCGCTAGAGACAGAGTCATACAACAAGCCATTAGACAAGTGATTGAACCAGGCATCGACCGAACATTCTCAAATCATAGCCATGGTTTCAGACCTCATCGTAGCACAGGAACAGCACTTAAGCAATGTGCTGACTACTACGAAGAAGGCTATAAAATAGCTGTGGATTGTGATTTGAAACAGTGCTTTGACATGTTGAATCATGATAAGCTCATGTATTTGTTCGAACGCCATGTTCAAGATAAGTCAATTTCCACATTTATCCGTAGAAGTTTACAAGTCGGTGCCATTGACCTATCTGGCGAAGTCACAGAAAGAAAGATAGGTGCACCACAAGGGGGCGTTATCTCTCCCTTACTATGTAATATCTATCTACATGAACTGGATAAAGAACTCGAAAAGCGCGGACATCGTTTTGTACGGTATGCCGATGACTTTGTCATCTTTGTACGCACAAAACGTGCAGGTGAACGCGTGATGACGAGTGTAACGAAATTCATTGAAAAGCAATTGAAGTTGGTTGTCAATGAAGAGAAAAGTAAAGTAGGAGCAGTCACACGTTTAAAGTTCTTGAGTTGTCTAATAACCAAGGTCAATGGGGTTTGTCGTTTCAGACCGACTATGGAAGCAAAAAGAAATTTAATACGCACCTTAAGGAAAATAACGAAACGAAATAGACCCGGTACCTTTAAAGACATTATCATTGAAATTAACCAAGTGACGCGAGGTTGGATAAATGACTTTGGTAGAGGTTTTATCAGAGGATTTATTGAAACCACGCAATCTTGGTTGAACCGCCGGCTTAGACAACTCATTCTTAAACGGTGGAAAAGAGTTAGAACTAAATATAAGATGTTGCGTCAATATGGGCTTGACCATAGAAGTGCAATGAAAATCGCACAGTCTCGCAAAAAAATATTGGCGATTATCGAATACGCACGAGGTTCATCGTGCACTTACAACAAAATAACTCTAAAAGTGGGGATTAATACCGTTAGCCCAGCTTGCAGAGTTGGCTTACGCAAGATATTGAACCGCCGAGTACGGAACCGTACGCTCGGTGGTGTGAGAGGACGAATAGTCAATTAATGACTAATCTCCTACTCGATTTTGCCGAGTATGCTTGTTATCTTGATGGAATAAGTTTGTTACAGTACTAGTAGTAAGAACATCGATACTTTATGATTCGTCATATGTTCTTGCTGAAAAATATAAAGTTCTTTTTTGTTCGTCAACAGTGTCAATAGCGGTTTGAAAATGTCGGTTTTTAGCGGTTTAAGAACGATGACATATATTTAAACTTTTTTACTTTTATAGACTTTAAGTCGTTAGGAAGCCTCTGTAATTTTAAATATTTTTGAATGATGAATGAGTTTATCAATAATGGTTGCTGACGCTATTTTGTTCCTAAATTAATCTCCCCAACTAGAAAAGGGGATATTCGTCGTTATGATCGTGGATTTCATTTCATATCTTAGTGACATCAATTGATAGAAGAGGTCTGCCTGTTCTTTTGAAATGGGTGTATAGCCTATCTCATCAATAATAAGTAGTTCAATTCTGTTTAATTGTTTTAAAGTTTTATTGGTTAGTCCTTTCTCCTCTGAAGTGGTTAAGAGTTCAATTAATTCTTTAAAAGTATAGAATCGAGTTTTGATATTTTGTTTACAGACTTCTATGCCTAGCGATATTGCTAGATGGGTCTTATCGGTACCCCTATTGCCTAAGAACCATATATTATATAAACGTAAAGAAAGATATTGAATTGATAACGTTTGCCAAATTTATCACGCATGACCATATCTTCTTTCCAGTCTACTTGAGCAGCTATACCGGGGTGTGTTTCTACCCGTATAATTGCTTTTTAAATTCCTTTTCTTTCTTATTCTTACAATATTCTCTCAGAATCGTATACTTGCCTTCATATCCTTTTTTAGAAATCTATTTATTAATCGCCATAGCCATACAACCTAACTCTAATTTTTCGTCTATGAGCGTTTTATAAGGTTCTAATTTTGTTGCTCTCGTTTTCCTTGCTTTTTTTCTAACTCATTTTCTTTTCCAGCTTCGTAATATTTTTTAACTGTTCTGGGGTCGCAATGATAATGTCTACCCAGTTCAGCATCATTTGGTTTTATTCTTTTAATTGTAAAATAACACTCTTTCGTATATATCATGTCTCAATTAAACAACCTCTGTTCAAATATTGAGTTAAGACATGATTATATAATTTAGAAAATAAAAAATGTAGGAAAATGGTGTGGGGAAATCAATGTTATTCAACTTTATACAACATCCGGAACAGTATGATATTGTGGGAGAGTATGACATTCATTTACCTGAAAAGACGTCAGTGGTCGATCAAAAATATGTGTATCAAGATGATCACAATCAATGGTTTCAAACTTTGCCACAACCTCAAAAGGAGAAGTTTCTACATTTACTTTATCAATTAGGAGTCGAAAAGAAAAAATTCACGGCACGACAAACGGAAGGCTGGAGTGATGGTGAAAAGAAAAAAGTGTTGATTGCCCATTCGCTAATTCAGCAAAGTAGTTTGTTGATGTGGGATGAAGTGACTAATTACTTAGACTTTTATGTTGTGGACCAACTGATTGACATGTTGGCCAATGCGCGACCGACCATGATTGGGATTGATCATAATGCACATTTTGTAGAAACAATCGCTTCTAAAACCATTCAATTGGTACGTGATGAAGAATAGGGAGATAGGCCTCTATTCTTTTTGAAAACAGGGGGATATCTATGAGAATGGAACATTACTATTTTTTCTGCTTTGCTATGAAAATTGAAAACAGTTATATTGAACCATAAAATCAAGTCAGATGATACAGGATTAAAATTTTTGATAATTTTCGTTCTCTTCATAATCAAATGTTTGACCATCATTGATTCACAATATTCGATATTCAATTGCTAAAATGGGGGAGACTCCTGAGGGATCAGACGCAGCCGAAAATCCAATTCGGCTTCTTACAAATGTGTACTTCAATCCTGCCGAATTTAGTTGAGGCAAGTCCCCTAGGAAAGCAAGCCCAGGATGGCAATTGTAAAATTTAAAAAATGGATATCAATGGGGAGGGCTTGATTGAAATATATCAATTCAGATGACCGAAAAGTTTTATATCCGATTTCGAGCAAATGACTTAATATATTCAAATTTTATCATGTTGGAATCATGAAAAAGCATAAAAAACTTGTTATAATCAATTTATAAAATAAAGTAAGCGCATTTGTTGGTACAATATGAGTACGTGAACGTCTTTTTTGATCAACAAATGTTGCGACACTGGCGTTCACGATATAGAAAGAAGGTAAAACATGCCAAAACTTATTTTATGTAGACACGGACAAAGCGTCTGGAATGCTGAAAACTTATTTACAGGATGGGCAGACGTCGATTTATCCGAACAAGGTCACAACGAAGCCATCACATCAGGAAAAAAATTGAAAGAACAAGACATTCATATTGATATTGCATTTACCTCGTTATTAAAGCGTGCGATTAAGACCACGTTTCATTTATTAAATGAGTCTGATCAACTCTACGTACCCGTTGTTAAATCGTGGCGTTTAAATGAACGTCATTACGGTGGTTTACAAGGATTAAATAAAGATGAAGCACGTCAGCAATTTGGTGAAGAACAAGTCCATATTTGGAGACGTTCTTACGATACACCTCCGCCAGCACAAGATGAAGCACAACGCGAGCGCTATTTAAAAGATCGCAAATACGAATTATTAGATAGACGCGTGATGCCTGAATCTGAAAGTTTGAAAGATACTTTGGTGCGTGTCATCCCATATTGGAACGACCAAATTTCTCAAGAATTATTAGCTGATAAAACAGTACTTGTAGCGGCCCATGGAAACTCATTACGTGCTTTGATTAAATATTTAGAAGGCGTATCAGATGAAGATATCGTCGGCTATGAAATTAAAACAGGTGCGCCACTGATTTACGAATTGACAGATGATTTAAAAGTTATTGACAAATATTATTTATAACAACTGTATTATTTTAAGGCTGGGCATTTCACGATGACCCGGCCTTTTCACATGGAAATGCATCAATATGGATGAGTTGGCATCACATTAAATTTTGCATGATGACCACATATGAAAGATGGAGGGACAAAATGAAATCCACATATGTGGAAAGTGCACGCTATGTTAAAATAAAGAAAAATTGTAAAAGTAGTGTGATGAAGTTTGGAATTGTTAAAGCGACTTGAAACATATGCCGTAGAAAGACCGGAACATATTGCGATTAGGATGGACGATGTGACGCTCACCTATGAAACGTTGTGGCGAGATGTGCAAAAGGAAAGTGAAGCATTGCCCACGAATATATCGCATCAAAATGTAATGTTGACGCATACCCAAACGTTGGACTTTATCGTAGCTTATTTAGCGGCCCTCGTACGTCAAGGTGTGCCGTGTGTGCTCGGACCGCAATGGTCAACGGAACAACGGGATGCGCTCATTAAGTTACACCGTATGCCTTATGTATGGGGAGATGAAGGATTGACATCTACTTCACACGAACCCGCACATAAAGCGCCAATGATTCCGCAATGCTTACATATTGGGTTTACGTCAGGTACGACAGGTTTACCGAAAGGGTTTATGAGGGATTTACCGTCATGGATTGCTTCATTTGAAGTGAATGATACGTTGCTCGATGCCTCTACACAGACGTATATGGCACTCGGTCCGTATGCTCATTCGTTAACGTTGTATGTGCTGATTTATGCGTTATGGAATGGCAAAACGTTTATCGGGCAAGATCGCTATGATATGGCAAAAAGTTTGGTATATGTTGCAGAACTTCAACAAACGTGTGCATTGTTTATCGTACCTACAATGGTGTACGATGGAATCCATTTAGGAGAACAGTCACAGTGGATACGTCACATTTTTATTTCTGGAGACAAATTGCCCGCCAGTCGTCACACACAACTCAAAAAGATATTTCCTGAAAGCGCGATTGATGAGTTTTTCGGCACGTCGGAAGCGAGCTTTATTAGTGTCAATCGTAATCAAACTGCACCACTCGATTCTGTGGGGCGTCTATTTCCAAATGTGACAGTGACATTACGTGAACGAGATGATGCCGGAATAGGACAATTGTTTGTGAAAAGCCCGATGACATTTTCAGGTTATCTCGGTGAGGCCTCCGTTAATGAATGGATAGCGACAGGTGATTACGCTCGTATCGAGAATGATGTGCTGTATTTAAAAGGGCGTGTACAAGACCGCTTGATTATTGGTGGGAAGAATGTGTATCCTGCTGTGATTGAACAACACCTCAAGCAAAGGCCCGAAATTGTAGATGTGGTCATTGTACGACTTCCACATGATAAGCTAGGTGAGTTAGCGATTGCCCTTTATACGGGTCCGGAACAGTTGGACATTCAAGCGGTACGGCACTGGTTGTCATCACGTGTATCGAGATATGAAATACCGTCAAAATTTATTTACGTCGCAACATTACCATATACTGAGAGTGGGAAAGTTTCGAGAAAAATGGCACAAACTTGCTATGAAAGGGGTGATTATCAATGACGAAAGCAGTCATTGTTGCAGCAAAACGGACACCAATTGGCGTGTATGGCGGTCAACTTCAAAAATGGGAGCCGGAGCATCTACTGAAACCGTTATTCGAACATTTTGAAGCGACTTTATCTTGTTCACTCAATGATTTAGATGACGTCATTCTCGGTAATATTGTCGGTAAAGGGGGCAATATTGCGCGAAAAAGTTTGCTCGAGGCAGGGATAGATGTGTCTGTTCCAGGTCTCACGGTTGATCGTCAATGCGGTTCGGGCCTTGAAGCAATTCATTTGGCGAGTCGACTCGTTGAAAGCGGTGCAGGAGACTTTTATATTGCAGGGGGTGTCGAAAGTACGAGTCGTGCACCTTGGAAAATGGAAAAGCCGACATCACTGTATCCAACGACACCTCCGACATTTTATGAGCGTGCGCCATTTGCGCCAGTAGGTCAAGATCCGACTATGATTGAAGCGGCAGACAACGTGGCAAAACAGTATGATGTGTCACGTGAAGACCAAGATCGTTTTGCGGTTCAAAGCCATCATCGTGCAAGTAAAGCGATTGCGACAGGTGCGATGTCAGCTGAAATATTGCCATTAATAGTGAAAGGTCAGCAAATGATACAAGATGAAAGTGTTAAGCCGCATCTTCAGTATGAGCGGATTGCACGGTTAAAGCCATTACATGAAGGTGGGACAGTGACAGTCGGTAATTGTTGTCTCAAACACGACGGCGCCTGTCTAGTTGTCGTCATGTCTGAACAAAAAGCACGCGAACTCGGTATGTCGGAAGGTCTGATGTTTATGGATTATGCGGTTGAAGGGGTGGATCCACATGTATTAGGCATCGGTCCTGTACCCGCAGTGCAGCGCATTTTAGAACGACAACAACGGACGATAGACCAAATTGATGCCGTAGAATTGAATGAAGCTTTTAGCGCGCAAGTGTTAGCGTCTGCACGTGCGTTGAACATTCAAGAGGCGCAATTGAATCGTTACGGTGGTGCGATTGCGATCGGTCATCCGTATAGTGCGAGTGGTGCGATGTTAGTGACCCGTCTGTTTTACATGAAAGATGCACAAAGTACCATTGCGACAATGGGCATTGGAGGGGGCATGGGCAATGCAGCACTTTTTGAACGTTGGCGACCGTGAAGTTAAAGCTTACTGTTTCGACAAAAGTGCAGTCCAGCGTTATCAACAATTTTTTAATATGCCACAGACGACCACCGTCCCTTTATTAATGACTGCACGCGTATGGCCACTTTTTTCGCTATTTCGACCATTTAAAGAAACAGCAATTCGACTCGTAGCTACAGAAATTGAAACACATTACCCTTTAAAAGTAGGCGAGCATTATCAAGTGACAATGGCCGTATTAAAAGTCCAACAAATCAAGTCATTTCAACGTTATCAAATGGCATTATCATTCGATCAAGGTGATACATGCCATTGTCGAATCATACAAACTTTTGTCAGTCGGAGGGTGTCATGATGTGTTTTTCAACAGAAGACGTGCAGCACTATTTAGCACTGGTGAATGACACGAATCCGATACATACGGATATTGTCCCAGGCCAACTCGTCGTCCAATATGTATGTGTCGAGGCTGGAGTTGAACCGATAGCGGTACGTTATAAAAATACTATTGGGGTTGATGAACAGGTCACTTGGCAGTGTGACAACATGCAAATTCAAGTGTCGGGAATAGATGAACAACTGAAAATCGTGATAGAAGTAAAAGCGTCCTAGGAGAGCAAGGGAATTGCCCAATCTCGAAAAAATAACCTTGATGTATCATAATGTGAACGAGATAACGGAGCTCAACAATATAATACATCAAGGTTTTAGCCATGTTTATTTAAATACGGAGTTTGAATCTGAGTGAGAAGGAAATTAAATTTCAGTCACTTCAACTTCAATTTGTTCAACACGATTTGATGCACCGTGATCGACAGGGCCAACATAATCGTTCATTTTCCAGCCGTTTTTAATGGCAGAAGCTACGAACGCTTTCGCATTAATCACGGCTTCTTTTGGTGTTTGACCATTCGCTAAGTTGGCTGTTGTCGCTGCCGCAAATGTACAGCCTGCCCCGTGGTTGTAACTTTGTTGGAACATGTCCGTTGTTAACTGGTAGAACTTGTTGCCATCATAGTATAAGTCGTATGATTTATCTTGATCTAACGCTTTACCACCTTTAATCACCACGTGTTGTGCCCCTTGCTCGTGGATGATTTTTGCTGCTTTTTTCATATCTTCAATAGATTTCAACGTGCCTAAACCAGATAATTGACCTGCTTCAAAAAGGTTCGGTGTCGCAACAGTTGCTTTCGGTAATAAATATTTAATCATCGCTTCAGTATTTCCCGGGTTAAGGACTTCATTTTCACCTTTACATACCATAACAGGGTCTACTACGAAATTTTTTGCGCCTGATTCTGTGTATGCTTCTCCAGCACGTTGGATGATTTCTTCGCTACCGAGCATACCTGTTTTGACTGCATCAGGTCCTACGCTAATGACTGTTTCAAGTTGCTTGTTGAACACATCAAATGGGATAGGGCTCACATCATGTGACCAAGTTTCTTTATCCATTGTCACAATCGCTGCAAGTGCAACCATACCGTACGTGTCTAACTCTTGGAAAGTTTTTAAGTCGGCTTGCATCCCCGCACCTGCACTTGTGTCTGATCCTGCAATCGTTAATACTTTTTTCAAAGCCATCGTTCATTCACTCCTTCAATTGTACATCTATTACATCATACCATAATGAGTATGGTAACTGCTGTACGCTACAATATGCTTATGTTCCTCATTTTAGCATGCACATTGAACAGCTGCTATAAAAATGTTTATTGAATCATAGCGGTGAGCGAGGCGAAATTATGTTAAAATGTGGCTGAGGTGAAGAAGATGGATTGGTCAACAATATTTCATGAAATTAAAGAAAAGCATGATTTTAAAGCGATGCATGACTTTTTAGAAAAAGAATATACGACGCAAATTGTTTACCCCGAGCGTGAAAATATTTATCAAGCTTTTGACCTCACGCCATTCGAAAATGTCAAAGTGGTGATATTAGGACAAGATCCCTATCATGGTCCGAATCAAGCACACGGTTTAGCTTTTTCAGTACAACCAGGTGCGAAATTTCCACCTTCATTGCGCAATATGTATCAGGAACTCGCTGACGATATTGGCTGTCAACGGACGTCGCCACATTTACAAGATTGGGCGAGGGAAGGTGTGCTGCTATTGAATACGGTGCTTACAGTGCGTCAAGGCCAAGCACATTCACATAAAGATATTGGCTGGGAAACATTTACGAATGAAATTATCCAAGCGATATCTGATCATAAAAAAGGTGTCGTCTTTGTATTGTGGGGCAGACCGGCACAACAAAAAGAAAGATTGATTGATACATCACGGCACTATGTCATTAAATCACCACACCCGAGTCCATTATCGGCACATAGAGGTTTTTTTGGTTCCAAACCGTATTCCAAAACGAATGCCTATCTTGAAGCACAAGGTTTAGCGCCAATCCATTGGTGTGAACAAAAGGAGGAAGCGTATGAATAAAGACAAACTGATTCAACTGTTGGAACATGAATTGGTTCAAGCAGATGCCGCGACGACTGATGCTGCGTTTGAAAAACATATCTATGCCATTCATGCTTTAACGGCGCTGTATACGGGGCAAGAGACAAGCGCACCATCACGTTCATCTTCAACCGTCACACCGAAAAGACAAGTGTCGACACAAGTGACAGATGAAGAGATTCGGATGATGGGCGGTAAAGTATCATCTTCTAGCGCAACCGCACAAACGACATCTGATCAACGTATGGTCACGGATGATGAAATAGGAAATGGTGCTTCAATTTTTGATTTTTAATGATCACTTTGATGAGGAGGGAATATTGTGAAAGTATTTATTATTTTAGGTGCACTGAACGCTTTAATGGCAGTGGGTACAGGGGCTTTCGGTGCACATGCATTGGACGGAAAGTTATCAGAGCATTATATGTCGGTATGGGAAAAAGCGACAACATATCAAATGTATCATGGGTTAGGTCTTGTGCTTATTGGTATTATTGGTGGTGCACTTAACCTTAACGTCGGCTGGGCAGGTTGGCTCATGTTTTTAGGTATCGTGTTCTTTAGTGGTTCACTGTATATCTTATCTTTAACACAAGTGAGCGTGCTTGGTGCAATTACGCCAATTGGTGGCATTTTGTTTGTCATTAGCTGGCTCATGCTTGCCATTGCAGCATTTAAATTATAAGTTCATTCGAATCCAGTTGGAAAAGGCAGGCAAACGTCTGTCTTTTTTGTTGAATTGAACTTTATTAACACATTGTTTATACTGATGAAATCAAAAAGGAGGCTAGGAAAACTTAATTCCCAGCCTCTTCCAATGTTTTATATGAAAATAAATGATTTTGAAATCATGAGTGAGTTGCATTGGATGTGTTACAAAATGTTTAATGTTATTGATTTTATGAAATGTAAGTCGTTGGATTAATTTCTTTGTTGATCACACATGATTGCCAAAATGGATGAGACTCCTGAGGGGAGGCGTGCATACTGCTAGCAGTTACTTCTTTACTTTAAAAGTGGCTACCGTTTAACGCAGTAGCTGACTAGACTTCTCAATGCGCATGCTTTTGAGAAGTCTAGTCAGCCTTGCGGGGGCAGTACAACGAAATCTTTGTTACACATGAGATTTCTGTACTGCTCCCAAAATCCACAATGAATGGGTGCGCTGGGAATCAATAAACGGTGTTCCAAAAGCAGGATTTTCGACAGAACTCCCGCGATTTCGGCAAAATTTGGAAAGCAATTTTGCTCATCGCTCGGTTCTGCTCAAATCCTAAGCGCTTTTGTCACAACCTCCCTTCAGCCCCTCGGAAAGAGAATCCATGGCGGCAATCAAAAGTGTTCTTACATAATGTAAAATAAAATGTGTAAGTCTACCAAAATTTTCATACCAATGCTTTTAACATTTCACAATTAATTATTCCTCTATCATTTTTTCAACATCACGTTTTCTCGTATCCAAAATCAATTGTGTCAACTCATCTTTATCCATACGACGTAATTTAGGTAAACGAATAAAGAAGAACACCAATCCGAGAATCGTCCAACCACCTAACGCAATATAGGATGGCATAGATAACGACGCCGGTGAAAATGGCAACAATAGTAACAGTAAAAAGATAAAGGCAAAAATTGAGCCAATAATCGCAAACACTTTATAAACCGGTCCGTAAGTTTGACTGTTTTGATTAAAGCTAAACAATTTCGCTGCTGCAAGGCATGTTACAAGGTAAGCGATAGATACCCCTGTAGATGACATATCGACAATCCATGTTAACGCGGTACGACCTAACCATGGCGCAATCAATGTAATCGCAACTAAGAACATAATCGCAACGTATGGTGTTTTATATCTTTTGTGTAATTGACTAAATAATGACGGCATAATGCCTGAGCGCCCCATTGAGAATAACAAGCGGCTTGAACTTAACAAGAAACCGTTTAAGCCGGTGAAAATCCCCATAATAATCGCGATGCTCAATACCGCTAGACCAATCGTACCGAATGCTTCACGCGTTACCGAACCCGTCAACCATAAGTCGCTATTACCACCTGATAGCCAGCCTGTATATAAAATCATTAAGATATAGGTCAAACTCGCTGCAAGTAAACTATAAACGATTAATTTAAATGTTTTATTCGGTGAGAAATTAAATTCCTCTGCGGTTTGTGGGATATTATCGAAACCGACGTAGGCCCACGGTGCGACTGCGACAATCATAATAATCGCTTGGAACCATCCATAATGTGTACCATTATAAGGTTTTAAATGATCTAATGAATAGTTAGAACCAAAGAACGATCCGATAAAGAGTAATACGACGACAACGACCATTGCAACACAGAAATAATATTGCAATGAACCTGAAACGCTTGCCCCTTTAATCGCAATCAACATAAAAACGAGTAAAAGGATAGATGCAATTAAAATTTCAGTAATGTAGACATCCCAACCTGCAATCGTATAAAGTTTGCCAAATTCAATCACATCTGGCAGTAAAAATTTGATTAATAAACTGAACGCTGTCGCATTTAACGCGACGACACATATGTATCCAAACGTTAAAAACCATGCTGAGAAAAAGCTAACATAACGTCCAAACCCTAAAAAACTAAATGCAAAGCCACCACCTGACACTGGAAAGCGTTCGACTAATGCACCGTAACTTACCGCGATAACGATCATTAATAAGGCACCGATAAAAATACCGATTGATGCGGCAATAGGTCCGGATGATTGAATCCAGTCACCTGGTAAGATGAACGAACCCCAACCGATACATGAACCATAAGCAATGGCCCACACAAATTTTTCTGAAAGGTTTTGTTGGAGGTCACCACGATCAGGCTTTTGATTCTTTTTTTTCATTATTTTTCACCCCTGAATATTCTTATACCCCTGTTTTATTTTTTTATAACAACGAATTTCGACAGTTGGAAAATAAATGATAACCTAAAAATTGAAAAATTGCATTAAAAAAATGCGTTTTATAGATTGCGATTGACGCAAGTGCTTGTAAAATTCAGTTTGAAGACAGATTGTTTTAATTGTTGTATTTGTGTATAATAATCTGAAAACTAAAGGTGAGGGGTGAGTGGGGTGCAACATTTTAGACTCGCAGTGAATGACGACATTGATTTTGTTTACCCAACACTTAAGTATGCACCAGCGCTTTATAAAGTTATAAATCAAAATCGAGATCATCTCAAAACTTTTTTACCATGGGCAGAAACGATGACCTCTGTGGAAAAAGAAGCGGCATTTATGCAACAAACTTTAAGCTTAGTAGCAGAGGGGAAAGCGCTATTTTTCTTGATTTATAAACAAGATCAACTCATTGGGACAATTGATTTGCATGCTTGGAATGAAAAAACACGTAAGGCAGAAGTCGGTTACTGGCTTGCGAAAAGTGAAAATGGTCAAGGGATAACGACAGCTGCAGTACGCAAATTATGCGAAATTGCATTTACGGATTATCACCTCAATAAATTAGAATTGCGTGCGAATGTACGTAATATTGGTAGTAATCGTGTTGCAGAAAAAGTGGGATTTCGTTTCGTTGGTGTTAAACATGAAGATGACATCGATGAAGGGCAATATGTGAGTGTGAATCATTATGAATGTTTGAAACGCGATTTTAATCATGTGGGAGATGATACTTAATATATGTAAATATTACATCTTTTGTGAGACAATTCATAAAAAAACAATAAATTTCTAATATTTGTATCCCAAAATGATGCAAAACATGATACAGTAAGGGTAAGCAAAAGATATGACAGTAAACATATCATTTTGTGTTTTTCATTTTCAAAAAGTTCTCCAATAAAAGGGCCTCTTCACATTGATAGCGTAGCGACTATGAATGATTGAACAGGCCTGTTTAACGTGTGCGCTTATTTTGATGACATCGTTTTGACGCCGAAATATGTAACTTTTCGCCACACCCATTCGATGGGACCTTGTGTGAATTGACGTTGGTAGACATAACAAATCACAACTTGTACGAGGAAGAGGGCGAGCGCAAATAGATAAGTTTGATAAAGCGGTAATTGATTATAAAATCCAAGACCAAAACCTGCAAAAAAGAACATACAGACAAGCGTTTGAGATAGGTACACGGACAAACTCATTTTTCCAAGATAGCGGAACGGGTCGAGGAACTTTTGTGCTGTGTGATATTGCATCATATGGAAAAAGAGAAGCACGATACCGACAGATAATAACGGACCGCCCACTGTAAAACTGAACATCATATAGCCAGGGTTCGTGATAGCATATGCACCTAAGAATTTGATGAGCACCCCGATAATGATAAAAAGGCTGCCCCACTTTATCGCACGTGTCGGGTGTTCCTTGACCCAGGTGACGAAATGCCCTTTCATCGCTGCCATGCCTAACAATAAATAAGGGAAAATATCGAGCCAATCAAGCGTCAGTGTTGCTGCAATGTTGCTGAAATTATCTTGTGCATTATAAAGGAAGAAATCAATATAATGCACACTCGTTTGAGCTTGTAACACGTTGTTCAATTCTGCCTGAGACCCGCCACTGAACGGTAATTTCGCTTTTGTCATCCATCCCATGATAAGAAAGGGCAGACCCCAAATGACGACTTTGATTGCAAACAAAATGATCGCTGCATTTTTTAATCTTTTGACAGAGGATTTTGTGCACCACATCGCGCCAAAGCCCATCACCGCATATGTAAATAGAATATCTCCTGAATAAAAGAAAAACCCGTGGATTAACCCAAGTAACGCCAAAAAAATAAGCCGTCGTATCATCACGGGCTTAAATGCGATACCGCGTTGTTGTGTGCTGTGATATATGAGCATCAAACTGAATCCGAATAAGAATGAAAAAATCGGATAAAATGAACCAATAACAAGTAATGACACCACTCGAAACAAAAAGCCATTGACGCCTTGGAGTGCAACGTCTAAGCGGACATGCTCATAAGGAAAACTAAACACTAAAATATTCATGAGTAAAATACCAAACAAACTCATCCCACGCAACGCATCTAACTCAATGATACGTTGCTTTTTGGGGGTGGAAGCCATGATGCATAACCTCACTTTTCTTCTTTATTAAAAATTCGACAAAGCTTTGTATCATGTAGGTCAGTTGGATTGTATCACATGTGTGTCATGTCCGACAGTGAAACTATCTGCCCGTTTTAATAATGTTAGCATACAAAATTTGCGCCATATCGTCAGGAGATTCTTGACAACCTTGCATGAGCCAACTGTAAATAAGCGCAAGTTCACCGCCAATCGTATAGTTGATAAAATATTTGGATTGTTGCAATTGAGGCAGTTGATTTAATAACTTTTCATAAGCGTCACGCGTAAATTTTAAATATTGATGAATAGCTTTTAATTGCGGTTGTGTCACGATAATAGTCGTGAAAAAGGTTTGGTGGCGTTTCATATATTTAAACAGTAGACGAAATGTTTGGATGACACGCGCTTTTGCCTCTTCTAACGGGTAAGACTCAAACACTTTTGATGTATACAAAATAAGCTTTTCATACTTTGCCATATGATATGTCGTCAAAACATCAAACAATTGATATTTATCTTCAAATTGAGCGTAAAACGTTGAACGATGTACACCGCTCTCTGCACAAATCTGTTTAATGGTAATCTCATCAAAGGATTCCGTCTTTAATAATTCAATCATTGCCTTCACAATGCGTCGTCTTGCTTTTGATTTTGTTTTTCCCATATTATCACCATCATTATTATATTATAAATTTCAATCCGACACATTTGTCAAGATTGTCTGTATTTTTCAAAAGTGAATTATCTTATAATACAGAAGTTAAATTGATTGAGAAAAGGAGTAGTAAACATGAAGAAATTAATCATGATAAATATTGTTACGATTATCGTGTTAATTATCGGGGGGATTGTAGGATTTTATTTCTACAATCAATCCGTGAACTATATTAAAACAGATAACGCACAAGTGGACGGGGACCAAATTAAAATTGCCAGCCCAGTGTCAGGAAAAATGAGTAGCTTAGATGTTCGTGAAGGCGACACATTGAAAAAAGGGGATACTGTCGCGAAAGTACAAGGTGCAAGACAAGGTGAAGCGCCACAAACGATGACGATTACGATGCCTAAAGCTGGGACAATCGCAAAATTAGATGGTCAAGAAGACGGTATCGCGCAAGCAGGTCAACCGATTGCTTATGCTTATGACCTTGACGACTTATATATCACAGCAAACATTGACGAAACAGAAGTAAAAGACGTTCAAAATGGTCAAGATGTGGATGTGACGATTGACGGTCAAGACGCAAAAGTAAAAGGTAAAGTTGATCAAATCGGTCATGCAACTGCCTCAAGTTTTTCATTAATGCCATCATCGAATAGTGACGGTAACTATACAAAGGTGACACAAGTGGTGCCTGTTAAAATCAAATTAAACAGCCAACCTTCTAACGGTGTTGTTCCAGGCATGAATGCTGAAGTAAGTATTCACAAAAATTAAGAGAGGGGGTCATCACATGTTTATGATGATTTACACCATAGTTGCTCTTATTGTGATTATCATACTGAACTGGACAATCATTCGAGGAAGAAAGAGACGATCACTTTCTCAACAACATCGTGACGTCACACCAGACACCACGCAACCTGAACGTGATGCACATCCGACGACACATACTTTTCGTTTAGATGAAGATGATCAGTATTCAGCAGCAACTTCGACACGTCAAAATCAAAGTGACGAGGATGTCTCTAGTAGTTTATTTACTAAAGGTGAGCACACACACCAAAATGAGACAGTAAATCAAAATAAAACTGCACCTCGGCCGGTCAACGAACAAGTAGCAGATGCGACACAAAATTATGTTTTTAAAAAAGGGGCCACACGTGGAAAAATTTTAACTGCGATGATTTTTGGGATGTTCATTTCTATTTTGAACCAAACCTTGTTAAACACAGCACTACCTCGAATCAACACAGATTTTAATATTTCTGCTTCAACAGGACAATGGTTGATGACAGGCTTTATGTTAGTGAACGGGATTTTGATTCCAATTAGTGCATTCTTATTTAACAAATATTCATATCGTCGCTTATTCTTAACTGCGATGTTGATATTTACGATAGGCTCACTCGTCTGTGGTTTCGCTTGGAGCTTTTCGATTATGATGGTCGGGCGTGTGCTTCAAGCGATGGGTGCAGGGGTGCTCATGCCATTAGGGACGAATGTATTTATGACAATCTTCCCACCTGAAAAACGTGGTATGGCCATGGGAACAATGGGGATTGCGATGATTTTAGCACCAGCCATTGGACCTACACTGTCAGGTTATATTATTGAAAACTATGACTGGCATACGATGTTCTTCGGTATGTTTATTGTCGGTATTATTTCACTCGCGCTCGCATTTGTTTGGTTCGGCATTTATCAAAAAACGACGAATCCAAAAGCAGATATTCCGGGTATCATTTTTAGTACAATTGGTTTCGGGGCATTGTTATACGGCTTTAGTGAAGCAGGTAACGATGGCTGGACGTCAACAAAAATTGTCATTATGTTTATAATCGGAATCAGCTTTACGGTGGCGTTTGTCGTTCGCGAAATGACAATGAAAGCGCCAATGTTGAGTTTTGAAGTACTTAAATATTCAGGATTTACATTAACTGCAGTGATTAATATGATTCTCACAATGAGTCTTTTCGGTGGTATGATTTTACTACCACTTTATTTACAAAGTTTAAGAGGCTTCTCAGCGCTAGACTCTGGGTTATTACTGTTACCAGGTGCATTAATTATGGGTGTGATGGGACCTATAGCTGGTAAATTACTTGATACAATTGGGATTAAGCCGATTACGATTATCGGTTTAGCCATTACAACATATGGCACGTGGGAACTGACACAATTAACGATGGATACACCTTATCGTAGTATTTTAATGATTTATATTATCCGTTCGTTCGGTATGAGTTTTGTAATGATGCCGATTATGACAGCAGGAATGAACGCATTGCCGTCACGTTTAATCTCTCATGGTAATGCCTTAGTCAATACGATGAGACAATTAGCCGGCTCAATTGGTACGGCAATCTTAGTGACAGTGATGACGCAACAAACCGAATCACATTTGGCAACATTCCAACAAGATTTAGACCTTACAGATCCAACGATTCAAGATAGTTTGCAAGCCTTGGCCCAACAACTCGGTGGCCAAGAGCAAGCGATGGGGGCTATAATTAAATTCGTCAATCAGCTTGCTTCTGTTGATGGGGTCAACAGTGCTTTCTGGGTCGCGACGGCTTTAAGTGGTTTAGCACTCATTTTAAGTTTCTTCTTAAAGGGCAAATCACATTACATTTCAAACGAGTAGTCAATCAATATGTTTAAGAGATGGGTGTAAAAATTTTGATGTTATTGATGCAGTATTTTGTTAAACTTGCCCTCTCCGTACGATTTGTATTTTTGATTGCTTTCATGGCTTCTCTTTCCTAGGGGATGAAGGGAGGTTGTGACAAAAGCGCTTAGGATTTGAGCAGAACCGAGCGATGAGCAAAATTGCTTTCCAAATTTTGCCGAAATCGCGGGGATTCTGTCGAAAATCCTGCTTTTGGAACACCGTTTATTGATTCCCAGCGCACCCATTCATTGTAGATTTTGGGAGCAGTATAGAAATCTCATGTGTAACAAAGATTTCGTTGTACTGTACCCCGCAAGGCTGACTCGACTTCTCAAAAGCATGCGCCTTGAGAAGTCAGACAGCTACTGCTTTAAACGGTAGCCAATTTTAAAGTAAAGAAGTGACTGCTAGCAGTATGCACGCCTCCCCTCAGGAGTGTCAGCCTTCTGGGCAATCTTACACCTAATATAGCGAAACTGAGGGCAAGTTTTTGAAATCTGGCAAAACAATAGCATCTATTTTTATGACTTATTCACCTTCGATTTTTGACTATTATAAAATGTAAATGAATGATCATTTTATGCAGAGATAAATTGTTGAAAATTTATGTCTCATTCCTACTTGTATATGAAGTACGAGGGAGTGGGCGACAGAGGCATTGACGTCGGGTATATGAAACGAGGACTGGTGAGATTGAACTCAAATCTTGTCGGTCCTCTTTTTGTATGTCATAGCTAATAGCTGGCTGATGGCACAAACATAATCGAAAGGGACATGATTCAAAATGTTGGGTGAATGAGTAGCACCAATTATTAAGTCGTATTTTTTAAGCTTAAAAAAACCTACATAGACAAATGTCTATATAGATGTTAAACTATTTGAAGTTTAGGAGGTATATAGATGTCATATCAAGCACTTTCCAAAATATTAAAAATTTTAGCTGATCCGAGTCGGTTAGAAATACTCGATATTCTTTCTTGTGGGGAATTGTGTGCTTGCGATTTGTTGGCACACTTTGATTTTTCGCAACCTACGCTCAGTTATCATATGAAGGCTTTAGTCGATAACGAGTTGGTTTTTACAAGAAAAAGCGGTAATAAACGCCTGTATCGACTGAATCGCGCATTGTTAGAAGCGGTTAATGCAAACATCAACTTCATTCACACTGCTCACGAACGCTGTATATGTCACGATATCATATCGGGTGAATGTGGCGCATGACATTGTTAGCAATTGTTATTTTCCTGTTCACTTTAGTTTTTGTGATTTGGCAACCTAAAAATTTAGATATCGGTGTGACTGCATTAATCGGTGCATTTTTGGCGTTGGTTTCAGGTGTTGTTAGCTTTTCTGACGTAGTTGAAGTTACTGGAATTGTATGGAATGCGACGATGACATTTATCGCTATTATTTTGATTTCGCTCATATTAGATGAAATTGGATTTTTTGAATGGTCTGCAATACATATGGCCAAGGCAGCAAACGGTAATGGCTTGAAAATGTTTGTTTTTGTGATGTTATTGGGTGCAGTAGTGGCAGCATTTTTTGCGAATGATGGTGCGGCCCTTATATTGACACCGATTGTTTTAGCGATGGTCCGCCATTTAGGTTTTAATCAAAAGGCGGTTTTCCCGTTTGTGATTGCAAGTGGATTTATTGCTGATACGACATCGCTCCCGTTCATAGTAAGTAATTTAGTCAATATTGTTTCCGCGGATTACTTTGATATCGGCTTTATTCAATATTTGAGTCGTATGTTTATTCCTAATCTCTTCTCGTTAATGGCGAGCATTTTCATTTTATGGCTATATTTCAAAAAATCAATACCTCGAACATTCGACACTCAAAATTTAACATTACCCAAAGAGGCGATTAAAGACCACAAATTATTTAATGTGTCGTGGGCTGTTTTAGCATTACTACTCGTGGGTTATTTAGTGAGTGAATTTGTAAAAATCCCTGTATCTTTCATTGTGTCAAGTATTGCATTGATATTCATTTTGTTCGCACGCCAATCCAAAGTTATACGAATCAAACAGGTGATTAAAGGTGCACCATGGCATATCGTTCTTTTTTCTATTGGGATGTATTTGGTGGTTTTTGGTTTGAAAAATGCAGGGATTACAACGATTTTAGCGGATATATTGACGCATATTTCGAGTTATGGTTTATTCAGTAGCGTGATGGGTATGGGATTTATTGCAGCATTTCTGTCTTCTATGATGAACAATATGCCGACTGTTTTAATAGACGCTATTGCGATTGGCCAAGCTGATGTGGTAGGTGCAATTAAAGAAGGCATGATTTATGCGAATGTCATTGGTTCTGACTTAGGACCTAAAATGACGCCAATGGGTTCTTTAGCAACATTATTATGGTTACATGTATTAACTCAAAAAGGCGTCAAGATTTCATGGGGGACATACTTTAAAATCGGTATCATCACGACGATACCCGTATTATTTATTACACTTCTAGGTTTATACCTGACATTCATTCTATTTTAAGGAAGAGGGTTGAAGATGCATAAGAAAACCATTTATTTTATATGTACTGGAAACGCATGCCGCAGTCAAATGGCTGAGGGATGGGGCAAACACATATTAGGTGATGATTGGGATGTTTATTCTGCTGGGATTGAAACACATGGTGTGAATCCACAAGCAATCAAAGCAATGGAAGAGGTCGGTATCGATATCTCGTCTCATACTTCAGACTTGATTGATCCTCAAATCATCCAACAATCAGATTTAGTGGTCACGCTATGTAGTGATGCAGACCAAAATTGTCCGACGATACCATCACACGTTAAAAAAGAACATTGGGGCTTTGATGATCCAGCGGGAAAAGATTGGTCAGAATTTCAACGTGTGCGAGATGAAATTGGCGAGAAAATTAAGGTGTTTCATGCACATACAGAAAGCTAGAATCATGTTAACGTGATGCCTTTGAGGCCAATAGACAGGGCATAACATAACTATGAAGTGATATGAAGGCGCAATCAATAGATGACAAGAAAAGCAGGCGGGGGATGTTCCCGAACCTGCTTTTTCTATAGTTGAATAAAAGTATACGATGCGCTATGCATAGGGTTCCGGAAAGGTTCTACCGTTGTATTAAAACAGGCACCTCAACATGCTAGAATAATATTTGGTCAGCTCCATAGGGCTTTTTCGACAGTCTAATACGATACTACAAATTGCATAGTGTTTTCATGATATATGAATTAAAAATTAAACTTAGTATTTAACATTTTAATCAATTCTTCAGAAGCGCTAATTACATCAATAGTATCAACACCAATTTTTAATAAAGATGTATCATCATAAAAAATGATAAAAGGTTGAATCTGACTATTCTTGATATACATGCAGTAATTTAACACTTCTGTAATATCTATATCATATATACTAGAAATGATATATTTTTCATAATCGCAATGAATATTTTCATGCCAATTCTTTATATTAATATACCATCCAAGTCGAGTCACTTCTCTTTTACAATAAGGTGAGATAATTTTTGATAGGAATGAACTATTAATTTTTGACTTAAATGATAATCTCATTATTTCTGCAAGGTCTCTCTTTTGAATCGAGTTAATATCCCATCTTATTTTGTAATTATCTTCAACTTGAAAATAAGGACTTTCACTGTTTAAGTCGAATTGAATTACTAGATTTTTTAGTTTAATATCCATTATTAATCTCCAATTCTCTTCAAATTAGCATCATATGTGCCACTACGCGTTTTTTTATTGCCCAATTTCTTAATACTACTAGCTCCTTTCCAAGCTCCACCACTATGGTTATCGGCGTCGGGAGTTATATACATTGGGTTACCTCGTTTATTTCTTTTAAACACTTTTTTACCGTGGGAATAAGATTTTGTTGGCGAATAACCTAACTTTTTAGCAGCCTCAACAGCAACCTTTGGGCTTGTACGAATCATAGATGTTACAACATTTTTACCATACTTTTTTATAGCAAGTTTTATACTATGCTTAGCTAAATACCCAACTAAAACACCAACAACTGGCCAAACAGAAGCATTGACTTTATGTGTATCATATACAATCTTATCACCTGTGGTTTTGTCAATAAATTCAGCAGAGAAATCATTTTCGTTAACTAATCTAGTAAATTTGATATCAAAAGTTTTGTCAATATCGTTGCCGTATTTATCTTTCAAACTGGCATCGGCCGTAATAGCATCAGTGCCTTCATTATGTTCTAGTCTACTTTCAATTGTTAAATCTTTAGAATTGTAATTATTTTCAACTATATTAGAGTCGGATGTTGAGTACGAATTAACATGAACATGATTATCTTTTATTTGTATGTTTTCATTCTCTATATTCTTCTTAGTTAATACTTCTGCTGCATCAACGATACCTCCGTATATAAATGTTACAACAAATGCTAATATGCTAGCTAAAATTTTAAATTTCATGTTTAATTCTCCTTATACTTTAATGGGTATTTTTTAATTATATCTATAAAATTTTTAGCGGAATCAGTATTGGCAATTAAATAAGATGTAAAATAAGCAGCAGAAAAAGAAGATCCACTGTCTTTAACAATTTTATCTTCTCCATTTAAAGTATACACATCCGCACCAGGGGTTCTAAAATCAACATTTTTATTTGGAGAATAAAGGAAATTTTGTTTGTCCTTATCAATTGCTGCAATAGAATACACTTCTTTAAAACGAGCTGGAAAATCACTGTTGCTATTTAAATTATTCCCAGCTGCACTAACTAATATGATACCTTTGTCATTTGCCTCTTTAATGACTCTGTGTAAATCAGAAATGTAAAAATCAATGTGCTATTTTGTGTATTTGCTCTATTTTATTCAAAATGTTAATAAAAATAATAAAATACATTAAAGCAAGTTTTGCTAGCGCGCTTTTCTCTCATATATTATTATTACAAACTAATTAATTCTATTATTAATACGATAGAACTAATTAGTCGTAAAATCATGAGAATATGCAGTGCTGTGTCAGGTATCATAAGAAATAAGTGTAGATTCAATGTGTTTAATGTTTTTGATAAACATGCACATTTGAAACATAGGTATGGGAATAGAAAATTTTGGTGCATAGGTTTTTATGTAGATACGGTTGGAAGAAATAAAAAGGTAATAGAAGAATGTATTCGAAATCAACTACAAGAGGATATCGTAGTAGAACAGCTCACAATTATGGAATACATAGAACCATTTACAATTTACAGGGGATGATAATAAAAAGTTGAGGAAAAATAGAATACTTTTAAGGATCGCTGAGAAAGTAGTACAGTTGGCTGATTTTCTCAGAGCCCTTAAAAGTGATGGCCAGTAACAGATGCTTTTGGACTCAAATCAAAACCACCCGTTCACACGGGTGGTTTTGATTTAATCCAATTTTGCATTCATTTTCGCGTTACGATCGAGCATGCGTTCATAATAATGTTCATACCGTTCCCATTCGTGTGGGGTCATTGGATCCATATTTAAACTGCCACCTAAATCCTTAATCGCATAGAGTAGTTTAAACATGACATCTTGCACGGTGATTGGACGGCCAAGTAATTCTTCTAATGACGCCATACTAGATGGATGAATGTCTGGATAAGTAAACTTCGTCTTTTCACCTTTCAATGCGCGTTCATAAAAGGCACGCATCAGTTCTGCACGCTCACTTCCTGAACCTTCGACGCACAAGTAAATTTGAACGGCGATGCCACCACGAACACGGCGTTGTGAAATACCGGCAAATTTTTGATTGTTGATACTTAAATCAAACTTGCCTGGGCAATACGAATGCGTAATTTCATGTGTCGCTATCTCCGTAAAATCATCTTCAAACATTTGACTCATCAACAAATACATGACTGTAAATGCCTCATCAATAGTCACTTCAGTCTTCCCTTTGAACATTAAGGAAATATTTAAAATGCCTTGATCTAAGACGACACCGAGACCGCCTGAGTTACGCACAATCGCATTATAGCCACGTTCATCTGTTAAATATTGAATACCATCTTTCAAATAAGGCAAACGTGAATCGTGAATGCCTAAAATAATCGTATGTTGATGTACCCATGTCCGCACAACACTAGGAGATAAGTCCGCGCCGACACTTTCTGAAAAGGTGTCGTCAAAAGCGAAAGACTGCATGGGCTCTAAACCAGAAGAATGGTCCACATAGCGCCATGTGTGACCATTAAAATATTTATGTGCTAAATCCATTATTGTAAACTTTGAGCTGCTGTAATAATAGATAAGTTGTAAACGTCTTCTGTAGAGCTACCGCGTGATAAGTCATTCACAGGTGAGTTTAAACCTTGTAGGACAGGACCAATGGCATCATAACCGCCTAAACGTTGCGCAATTTTGTAACCAATGTTACCTGCTTCAAGACTTGGGAAAATAAATACGTTTGCGTCGCCTTGGATTTTTGCATCAGGTGCTTTTTTCTTAGCCACTTCTGGTACGATTGCAGCATCAAATTGGAATTCACCATCAATAATGACGTCTGATAAGTTTTCAGCGTCGATTTTTTCTTGTGCCAATTTTACAGCTTCAGCGACTTTTTCAGTGTCGTCTGATTTTGCAGAACCTTTTGTTGAGAAGCTTAACATCGCTACACGTGGGTCCATGCCGAAGCTTTGTGCAGTTTTCGCGCTTTCAACCGCAATTTCAGCTAAGTCTGATGCGGCTAATTCAGGGTTAATCGCACAGTCACCGAAAATAAATTGTTGATCTTCTTTAATCATGAAGAAAATACCTGATGTCTTAGAAACACCTGGTTTTGTTTTGATAATTTGAAGCGCTGGACGAACAGTGTCTGCTGTTGAGTGGGCTGCACCGCTCACTAAACCGTCAGCATGACCTGCATAAACAAGCATTGTACCGAAGTAGTTCACATCATTTAATAACGATTGTGCTTGTTCTTCAGTCGCTTTCCCTTTACGACGTTCTACAAATTGTTCAACGAGTGTTGCTTTTAGGTCGCTCGTATCAGGTTGGATGATATTTAAACCTTCAATATTTAAAGATTTTTCTGCAGCAAGTGCTTTAATTTTGTCAACATTCCCTAATACGATCGGCGCAACATAGTCAGAAGCTTGTAAATCAACAGCGGCTGTTAATACACGCTCATCTTCTCCTTCTGGTAATACGATACGCACATTTTTACCTGAAAGTTTGTCTTTAAGTACATCTAATAAACTAGACATAATGGTCCTCCTCTGCTTTCCTTCATCGATTTTCCACCTATTATTATACGGCATTTATAGTGAGATTTCCATGACACTAATTTGTAATCATTTAAATCGTTGTGTCTGAATCATTTATGATAAAATTTAGTTTGTATAGATAATATTAATTCAAAGGAGTGTTCTGAATGAGTCATGCAGCGGAGACTTTAGATGGTTGGTATAGTTTACATTTATTTTATGCGATAGATTGGGCATCTTGGCGTTTAGTGCCACAAGAAGATAGAGCAGACATGATTGCTGAGTTTCATCGTTTAATGGATCGGTTGAAACAGGCGCAATCAGAGGGACAAGGTGACCAAGTGTTATATAACGTAACAGGTCAAAAAGCAGACTTACTGTTATGGGTGTTACGTCCAGAAATGAAAGATTTAACTGAAATTGAAAACGAAATGAATAAGTTAGCTATTTCAGACCATTTCATTCCGACGTATTCATACGTATCTGTTGTAGAATTAAGTAACTATCTTGCAGGGGATTCCAATGAAGATCCATACGAAAACCCACATGTGAAAGCAAGATTGTACCCAGAACTACCAGAAAAAGAATACATCTGTTTCTATCCGATGAATAAACGTCGTAATGAGACATATAACTGGTACATGTTATCTATGGAAGAACGTAAAAAATTAATGTACGATCACGGGATGATTGGTCGTAAATATGCAGGTAAAATTAAGCAGTTCATTACTGGTTCAGTAGGTTTCGATGATTTTGAATGGGGCGTGACGCTATTTGCAGATGACGTGCTCCAATTCAAAAAAATCGTTTATGAAATGCGCTTTGATGAAACGACTGCACGTTACGGTGAATTTGGCAGCTTCTTCGTTGGTCACCGTTTAGATACAGCACGTTTTGATGCGTTAATGACAATTGAACATTAATGAAGGGAGGCAGTGTACGTCGATATAAGGGCGACACTGTCTTTTTTGATATGGAAGAAAAATCGATCATTTTCGCTGGATTAAATGGTCTTGTGAATTAATCGTTGCCTGGAATTTCCATTAGACTTAAGTATTATCAAAGCAATCATGGCGTTTGATTGTTTAATCCTTTCTATTACTATATTTTTTAAAAATTTCTATCACATTTTAGTAGTTTGGATTTAAATATGTTTGTATTGCTTTTAAAACTTTACTTTTTAGATTGTCTTGTAATGCATCTTTATAGTGATGTTGGCGAGCGTTTAAGTCTAAAGCACGTATTTGAATCGTATCTATCACGCCAGATACCAGTCCTTTTTTGGTTTTAAGTTCTATATCGGTTGGATAACGCAACTCACGATTTATGATAGGTACAACCCATACAAATTCAGTGCCGTCAATCATCATTTGGTTATTGATCACTAAACAAGGTCTTATGTTTTGTTTTTCACGACCGCGAGTTGGATTTAAATCAATGTAAATGATGTCAAATTGTTTAATACTCATATTTCACGACCCACACTTTCGCCGAACTCTACTTCTGATTCTTGATACTTACTACCATTTTGGAAGAAGTTTTTGATACTATATAGATACTTCTTTTTTAGTAATGAACAGCCCGCCATTTATTTTTTGTACTTCAACTGTATCGCCAATCTCAAAATCAACGGATTGAATCGTTTTTTTACTTTAACTCATAGCTTGACTATTTCCGTTTTTAAAATGCGTTCGGTCGATTTACTTACATCGTTAAATGTTTGAGTCATTTTTATCATCTCCATAAACATATTACAATAAAAGTACTTACTTATGTAAATACAAAAAGTGAAAGGTTTGAGGAAATGATTATGCTATAAGCGATACATCTATTTTGATAGGGGTGAGTGGCGTTATCATCTATCATAGCAATCTCAACGCAAATCGGTTATAATTTTTAAACTAAGTGGCAGAGTATAGGCCTTTCCAATTTGGATGCAGATAGAAATACATAAAAGTAGGTGACGGAGATGACGCGATACATACCCACAGATCGAGAGGTTACGAATCTGGTGACATTGGCAGGGCGTATTTTATTAGAATGTGGTGCTGAGGCGACGCGTGTGGAAGATACGATGACGCGAATTGCACAAAGTTACGGATATGAAGAGACACAAGGTTATGCGCTCAATATTTTTATTAATTTTTCATTATCCCCGGACCACGAAACACGTATGGTAAGGATTAAAAAGAACGACACGAATTTAAGGAATATTTATTTAGTGAATCACGTTTCGCGTCAAATTGCACGGCAGGCGATTGATTTTAAAGAAGCTTATGCAATGTTGAAACAATTAGAACATAAGCAGCAACGGTATGCATTGGGGCACAAAATGTTGTTTGCGGGACTGATCTCGATGGGCTTTTTATATTTACAAGGTGCCACATGGGTTGACCTACTTCCTGCAGTGCTTGCCGGCGCAATGGGCTATTTCGTGACAGAATGGATGAAAAGTAAAGAACTCACATTATTTATTCCCGACTTTTTAGGCGCCATTGTGATTGGGTTAATTGCGATACCGTTAAATCATTGGTTGGGTAGTCCTAATATCGGTGCCACCATTACTGCAGCGGTGATGCCGATTGTGCCGGGCGTCTTAATTACGACAGCCATTCAAGATTTATTCGGACGTCACATGCTGATGTTTACCGCCAAATTTTTAGAAGCGATTGTCACATCATTTGCGATTGGTGCAGGTGTAACGACAGCGTTTCTCATCTTGTAGGAGGTGGCAACCATGACGATAGTATTTATTTTCATATGTAGCTTTTTAACCTCTTTTTGTTTTGCATTTGTATATGATGCGCCGAAACGGTTGTTTTTACCGGCTGGTTTATGCGGCGGTTTCGGCTATTTAACATTTCATATCGCTTTTGAAATATTCAGCATCGATAGCATATACGCGAGTCTGTATGGTAGTTTCGTTCTCGGCATCATTTCGCATGTCATGGCGCGTCAATATAAATCGCCCGTGATTCTATTCATGGTGCCCGGTATTATTCCGCTAGTGCCAGGAAGTATATTTTTTAAAGCGACCCAACAATTATTGACATTGAACTTTAATGAAGCGAGTGACATCTTCGTTCGTGCTACATTGATTGCTGGCGCGATTGCGGTCGGATTGTTAATTTCGGATCAAGTGGCGAAGTCATTTATTCGTAAACCGATTGCGATATTGAAGTTGCCTGCTAAAAAATAGTGTAAAGATTTCAGGTTAGTGGCTGTATATCACTAGAAAAACGCCAGTATAGATGGAGGGAATGAAACTTCAACCTATACTGGCGTTAGTAATGTGTTAACTTTTGGGCTTCTCGATTAAAAATAAAGAAATAAATACAGTTAAAAGGGCAACGACCAAAGAAAACACTACGGTCTCAAAAAAATAATCAAATGTGGGCCTAAAATAGCGCGCTGTGCAATAGACTAAAAAATAGACTACCCCTATTTTAAGTGCATAAATGAGTTTCTCCATCCCATCACCTTCTTTATCACGCTGTCCAGTGGCACTGAGTACACATGAACTTGTGTGTTTTTTTCAATCAAACTTTGCTATCGTTGTTCTCTTTATCACAATACCCTATTTTTTAAATGATGGTCCATTTTTGAGTGAATATTTTCTGTATTGGATTGAATCATATTTAAATGGGGTGTTCAATAGAAATATGCCATCAAAGAAAGCGCTTAACTTACTCTAGATACACAATCGTCAAATATGCTATACTATTTAAAAAATTAATACAATTTGGGGTGTTCTATTGAAAACAAAGGGGGATGCATCATGAACAATCCAAACGAATCAAGATTGTTAACTTTTTTTACGGACAAAAAGAAGGATCCATCGTACACATTGGCTCAATCAATCGGACTCGTCCTCGGACCATTATTGTTTGCATTGATTTTACTTTTTGTTCGACCAGATGATTTAGCTTTCAAAGGGGTTTACGTCCTTGCGATTACAGCTTGGATTGCGATTTGGTGGATTACAGAAGCCATTCCAATTCCAGCGACAAGTTTATTGCCACTCGTGCTATTGCCGTTAGGACATGTCATGAACAGTGCAACCGTGTCCGCGCAATACGGGAATGATATCATTTATCTCTTCTTAGGTGGTTTTATACTAGCCATTGCGATGGAACGTTGGGACTTACATACACGTATTGCCCTCACGATTATTAGCAGTATTGGTACAAGTACAGGGCGCATTTTACTCGGTTTCATGGTCGCAACGGGTGGTTTATCGATGTTTGTATCGAACACAGCTGCGGTAATGATTATGATTCCGATTGGTTTGGCGATTATTAAAGAAGCCAATGCATTGAAAACAGAAGCGGATAGTGATGAAAGTATTCAAAAGTTTGAACGCTCACTTGTGCTCGGTATCGGTTATGCCGGCACTATTGGGGGCTTGGGTACGCTTATTGGAACGCCGCCTTTAATCATTTTAAAAGGGCAATACGCGACAAACTTTGGTGGCGAACTGAGCTTTGCGAAATGGATGATTGTCGGTGTACCAACAGTCATTTTACTGTTATTTTTAGCATGGCTGTACTTCAAATTTATCGCGTTCCGTCACGATATGAAGACATTGCCAGGCGGTCAAAAGGTCATCAAAGACAAATTGGACGCGTTAGGTAAAATCAAATATGAAGAAAAAGTCGTATTTCTCGTCTTTTTATTAGCGAGTTTTTTATGGATTTCACGTGAATTTTTATTATCTAAATGGGCTTTCACAGAACTCGTGGCAGATGGTACGATTGCGATGTTCGTGTCCATTTTACTATTTTTAATTCCAGCGAAACACCAACATCAACGCATTTTAGATTGGTCTGTCGCTAAAGAATTACCGTGGGGCGTACTCATTCTATTTGGTGGCGGTTTAGCCTTAGCTAAAGGGATTCAACAAAGTGGACTCGCGGCTTGGCTCGGTGAACAGTTGACATTGTTAAAAGGGGTCAGCCCGCTTATTATCGTCGTTGTCATTACCGTGTTCATCTTGTTCTTAACGGAAATCACATCTAATACAGCGACAGCTACGATGATTTTACCAATATTAGCGACACTTTCTGTAGCGATTGACGTGCACCCATTACTGTTAATGGCGCCTGCAGCGATGGCCGCTAACTGTGCATACATGTTGCCCGTAGGGACACCACCGAACGCAATTGTCTTTGGTACAGGTAAAATTCAAATTAAAGAAATGGCAGTCAAAGGTTTTATCATGAACTTAATTAGTATTGTCGTGATTATCGTCGTCGTGTACTTTATCATGCCGCTCGTGTTAGGTATTGATATTACTCATAGCATTCCAGTGAAAAAATAATACAAATGCATATTTCCATAGGCGTTGAACCATTGTCTGAGTTCATTGACAGATGACAGTGTTCAATGCCTATTTTTTACTGGTTGACAATTATACAGTCGAACTATACAATCAAACTATACAGTTGAACTATATAATGTGTGGTGAAATAAATGAAAAAAAGACCTCAACTTGTCCCGTTATCCGAAACAATGCATTACATTTTATTAGCATTACGACAACCCTTGCATGGCTATAGTGTGATGACTTATGTCCAAGAGTTAAGTTTAGGACATGTACAAATCGCTGCAGGCACATTGTACGGGGCATTAGAAAATTTAAGTAAACATGGCTATATTCAAATGATTAGCGATCCGAAAGAACGACGCAAAGTGTACCAAATCACAGCACGAGGCGAAGAAATTTTGAAACTTGAAACAGAACGCTTGCAACATTTAGTGTCACTTTATCAACAAGGAGGGTCTTTAGATGAAAGTACGTTATAAAAAGTGGAAATGTTTTTTTGATCCCCTCAAAGAAGAACGATGGCTTAATGATCAACTTCAACAAGGCTATCGTTTAACCAGAGTGTCATTTTTTGGCAATTATTATTTCGAAAAGACCAATGAATCGCATATCGTACGCTTAGATTATCAAGAAATTTATAGCCGCCAAAAAATGAATGATTATCTTGCTTTATACGAATCATTTGGTTGGGAGCACGTACATGGGTACCGCGGCGGTTGTACGAAACAATATTGGATGAAGGCAGGGGACGAGACAGAAGTGTTGTTTTCTGATCGAGAGTCTTTAAGCAATTATTACAAACGCTGGCTGAAATTTTTGGATGCTTTGCTTTTAGTATATTTCGCATTATTCGTGACGAACTTGACGCAAAATCATTACAGTAGAGACATTTTTTTAACGCCGGGTTTGTGGGACATGGAAGGTGCACAGTTTTGGCGTGCATACTTGTTTGAGTTCCCATTTGCGGTAATGCGCTTTTTAGGATACTACCTTTATTTCATTTTATTGATACCGCTATTTGTCGTGTATCATCAATTCAAAAAGAAATTGAAAGAGCTTATTGTATAAGGAAAACATTCATCTTTTCTATGTGTAAAATAGTAGGGCACATTGTTTTAATTTACAGTTGACCCCATAACGAAGAGGCTGATTGTGATGCATCAGCCTCTTTTTTGCCATGAGTATTAAGGGACAAGTGAAACGGTGAAGTCCTAATTTGCGTTTTTGTTAACCCAATCTGCAATTTCTTGGTTGAAAGGAAGGACGTTCCCTTCGTAGTCTTGTGTTCTTGTGATGATAATTCCTACAAATCGACCATCTTTTAAGAAAGCACCCGATCCTGATTGGCCTTCATGAGTGGGTAATGTTGTACGAAGGATAGGCTCGGTGTTTTGATAAAAACTTATTTCACCATCACTGCGATATTGCTTATAACCGCTAAATTTATACGGGTAACCATAAGAGTATGTTTCAAGGCCGACGAAACTGTCAAGCGTGTCATCTGTGAAACCTGTAACAGCTGTCTTGAATGGTTTAATATAGTAATGATAGTCTTTACTTTGGTCTTTCTCAGTCCCTTTCAATATGGCGATATCATATTTCGAGTTTGGAATGTAAGTGCTAATATTCATATAACCAAAAGGTGTTTTTAATCCTGACTCGCCTGGATAAATCGTCCCATTGTATGTTGTAGGATGATTCCCGCCACAATGTTTAGCGGTTAATGCAACAGTTGATGAAATCAGTATGGCAGTACAATGCGAGTGATCTGCAGACTCGTATTTGGCGGTATATTTACTGTGAGGATCTGCGACTGTATCAGGGACGATGACTTGTGTTCCTTTTTTGGCAAAAGCAGCGTCAACAGGGGAAAGGATAAAGCAAGCTAAGGACAATAAAAGTAGCAATTGTAATTTTTTCATTTTGTCACTCCTCTAATTGTTTTTATGGAATAATTATTCAGGAAGATATGAAATTATAAGGACAAAGTTGTAACGAAGTATAACAAGTTGAATTGTGTTGCACAGCACTCACCACTTTCGATATTGAAGTCATCACACCCGTCCAAGGGCGCTATTCATAGATGAGACGCTGAGACTTGAAGCTTAACGTTGAGAAATCATCCATCTACGATACAGGCCCGTTACTGTTTGTGTTAACCCAGTCTGCAACTTCTTGAGTGAAAGGAAGAAAGTTTCCTTCATAGTCTTGTGTTCTTGTAATGAGAAGTCCAACAAATTGACCATCTTTTTTGAAAACGCCGGATCCAGATTGTCCTTCAAAAGTAGGTAGTGATGTCAGAAAAAGTTTGTTATTTTTTTCGTAAAAATTCATTTTGCCATCGCTACGGTATTGTTTGTATCCGCCATACTTGGATGGATAACCATAGGAATAAACATCTTGGCCAATGAAGGAACTTAGTGTTTCATCTGAGAATGCTGTCACTGGCGTTTTGAACGGTTTAATATAGTATTTATAAGCATTAGTTTTGTCTTGTTCAGTCCCTTTTAATATTGCAATGTCATAGTCTGGGTTAGGAATATAGGTACTGATATTCATATAGCCAAAAGGTGTGCTCAACCCTGATTCACCTGGATAAATCGTCCCGTTATATGTCGTGGGGTGATCTCCGCCGCAATGTTTAGCAGTTAATACGACACTGGAAGAAATGAGAATGGCGGTACATTGTTTATGCGTGCCAGATTCGTATCTTGCAGTATATTTACTGTGAGGATCAGCAACTGTATCTGGTACAAGGACTTGTGTTCCTTTAGCATAAGTAGCATCAATAGGGAAGAAGAAAAAGCATACTAGTGACATTAATAGTATCGAGCATGATTTTTTCATGTTATCACTCCTTTAATATTTGATTATTTAATATATTAAAAGAATCACCTTAAAATTTTATGAAATAACAATCCTGTGGAGCTATAAAATGAAAAGCGTGCGATGGTGAATGACGCAATTTTTTTACATTTAAGTTATAACAAAAGTAAGAGGATAGGGTGATGTACCAGTCTCTTTGGCATGAATGATAAAGAATAGGAAGATTACACGATTACAGCAACCTTAATTTGCGTTTTTGTTAACCCATTCTGCAATTTCTTGAGTAAAAGGGAGTACATTTGCTTCGCCATCACTCCTTCTTCCAATGATAATGCCGACAAATTGTCCATCTTTCTTGAAAACGCCCGACCCCGATTGTCCTCCAAGAGCAGGCATATCCGTAACAAGAAGAGGAGGTTTAACATAAAATTTAATAATGCCATCACTTCGATATTGCCTAAAAACACCATCTCTGTAAGGGTAGCCATAAGAATATACTTCTTGACCAACAAAACCTCTTAATGCGTCATCAGAATAACCAGTAACTTGTGTAGTGAATGGTCTAATATAGTATTGATAGGCTTTACTTTGATCTCTTGAAATTCCTTTGATTACTGCAATATCTTGCGTTGGATGTGGAATGTAGTTCCTAATATTCATATAACCAAAAGGCATAAGTGGTCCTGATGCGCCTGGATATATCGTGCCAGCGGGTGATAAGCGTTGAGTTCCTCCACAATGTTTAGCAGTCACTGCGGCAGTTGAAGAAATGAGAATGGCTGTACAAACACGACGAGTACCAGACTCGTATTTGGCGGTATATTTACTGTGAGGATCTGCAACTGTATCAGAGACGACTTCTTGTGTACCTTTTTTGGCAAAAGCAGTATCGACAGGTAAAAGGACAAAGCAAGCTAAGGACAATAAAAGTAGCAATTGTAATTTTTTCATGTTGTGACTCCTTTAATGATATCTTTTGATGAAATAATAATTCAGTGAAGTTATGAAATAATAAGGACAAAGTTACAGCTGTGTGTAAATATGTTAAATAGCAATGTACGGTGCGTATTACATGTTGTATTAAAGTCGTGACATCATTCAATAGTTGAAAATTAACTGTGAGCCTCTTTGATGTGAAAATAAAGACAGTGAACTTGTCTACAGTAAAGCTTAATTTGCGTTTTTGTTAACCCATTCTGCAATTCCTTTTGTAAAAGGGAGGATATTTCCTTCGTAGTTTTGTGTTCTAGTGATAAGAATTCCGGTTAATTCACCATTTTTTAAAAACACACCTGATCCCGATTGTCCCTCATGAGTAGGCAAAGTCGTACGAAGAAGAGCGGGATTTTTTTGATGAAAAGTAACTTGACCGTC
The DNA here is from genome assembly GCF_001792775.2 of Staphylococcus pseudintermedius. Classification (GTDB taxonomy): domain Bacteria; phylum Bacillota; class Bacilli; order Staphylococcales; family Staphylococcaceae; genus Staphylococcus; species Staphylococcus pseudintermedius. The sequence continues at coordinate 67,592 of NZ_MLGE02000005.1, read as the reverse complement.
GCTACGGTATTGCTTATAACCGCTGAATTTGTAAGGATACCCATAAGAGTATGCCTCTCGGTTTACGAAACCATCGAATTCGGCATCTGTGAAACCGCTAACTTTTGTACTGAAATTTTTAATATAGTATTGGTAAGCTCGACTTTGGTCTTGTTTAGTCCCTTTCAATATTGCGATGTCATAGTCTGGGTTAGGAATATAGGTACTGATATTCATATAGCCGAATGGCGTACTTAACCCAGACTCTCCTGGATAAATTGTCCCATTAAAAGATTTGCGATTATTTCCACCACAATGTTTAGCAGTTAATGCGACAGTTGACGAAATGAGTATAGCAGTACAATGTTGATGTGTACCAGATTCATATTTTGCAGTATATCTACTGTGGGGGTCTTTGACTGTATCTGAGACAACGACTTGTGTTCCTTTCTGGGCAAAAGCAGTATTGACAGGCAAAAAGATAAAGCATACGAGAGACAGTAATGTTATTAATCGTAATTTCTTCATATTATCACTCCTTTAATTAGATATGATTGAATATATAAATAATCTTATGAAGTTATGAAATAAAAAGAGTGGTGTTAGGATGAATAACCCGAACTTTTTATTGTAGTTAAGTCATAACAAAAATAAGAGGTTGGAAATCATGCACGAGCTTTTATTTTTTAGTATGCGTAATCAAAGAGATAGAGAAATTGATGAAGAAGCAAGTTCTTAATTCGCGTTTGCGTTAATCCAATCTGCAATTTCTTGAGTAAAAGGGAGTACAATCCCTTTGCGGTCAGTAGTACTTTCAATAACTATTCCAATAAATTCACCATTTTTTGTGAAAACCCCAGACCCAGATTGACCTACAACAGTTGGTAAATCTGTTTGAATAGATTTAAAGCGCTCAACATATCTCGTAATTGAACCGTCACTCCGGTATTGATAAAAATCGCTTCCTTTGTAAGGATAGCCATAAGAGTATATTTCTTTACCGCTGAATTTCTGAAATTGATCATCTGTATAACCTGTCACTGACGTTTTGAATTTTCTAATGTAATATTTGTAGAACTTATCCTGATCTCTTTCGGTTCCTTTTAGTAGTGCTATATCATACTTTTTAAATAGATCTTGATTCGGATGTGGAATGTATTCACTAATATTCATATAGCCAAAAGGCGTTTTTGTTCCCGAAGCGCCAGGATATATTGTACCGACATATTTTTGTCGTTCAGTCCCTGCACAATGTCTCGCGGTTAATGCCGCTGTGGATGAAATTAAAATCGCTGTACAAACGTGTCCATCCTTCATTTTGAATTTTGCAGCATATTTACTATGAGAGTCTTTAACCGTATCTGGAACCATGTCTTGGTGGGGCTTAGAAACTGCATCTGAGTTCATTCCAGTTTCTTTGCCATAAACAGCATCTACAGGCGTAATAAGGTAGGCTAAAGGCAATGAGAGAAGTAACTGTAACTTTTTCATTTTATACACCTATTTTATATTATATTAAAGATATTAACACGAATAAAATATTATGTTTATTTTATGTTATATCATTTTTCCTCAAGACTTAATTTAAAAACACAAAATCACAGGTGGATGATAATGTACGTAATGCTGAGCGTGATATTCAAAAATAGTCTGAAAGATAAGTTTAGGCATTTGAATAATTGTTTTCCGGAAAAATTGAGCGGGGAGACGACTGAATAAAAAGTATTCATAAAATGATGACGGGATATCACCAAATGCACATTAAACTTATCCACTACATAATTAAGAGGCTGGACATCGAGTTCCAACCTCTTCGTGCTGAGAGTTCCAGCAACTTAAAGAAAAAACAGCGTGTTATTTCGCATTTTTATTAATCCAATTTGCAATATCTTCGGTAAAAGGGAGTGTATTGGCTTTGTTATCCTTTGTTCTTGTGATGATAATGCCTATAAAACTGCCATCTTTTTTGAAGACCCCCGACCCTGATTGCCCGTCATAACCAGGCATGTCCGTAAGAAGGTAAGGTTTTGGACTTTTTAAATGTTTATAAATATTGCCATCGCTACGGTATTGTACTTTTATGGGAGCTGGCTTCCTGTTAGGGTAACCATAGGAGTATACTTCATCACCAACGAAACCGCTCAACTCATCATCGGTATAACCTCGAACTGTTGTTGTGAATTTTTTAATGTAGTATTTGTAGAATCTATCTTGATCTCTTTCGGTTCCTTTTATGATTGCAATATCATACTTTGGATTTGGATGTGGCGTGTAGGTGCTAATATTCATATAACCAAATGGCCTTTTGTTTCCATTAAGCCCTGGATATATTCTACCGCTTCTTTTGGCAGGTTTAGCCCCTACACAATGTTTGGCGGTGAGTGCGGCAGTTGATGAAATTAGGATGGCTGAACAAAAGCGGGTTGAAGTCACTTGGTAATATGCACTATATTTACTGTGAGCGTCTACCGCTATGTTTGGAGCAGACGTTTGTTTACCTTTAGTAATGCATCAAAAAGCGTACAATGACAGATAGATGAGAACGTATTGAACATCGATGTGTGGCAAGCACGACCTACTTGAAGCATAAATTTATGGCAATTGACTAATGAGGTTTGCGGGAAAAGGGTGTGTATTTTAACAAGTCGTAGTGCTATTTGAATATTTCTACCTTGAAAAATTGAGAAAAAAGAGTAAAATGAATAGAGTTAAAAAATTGAGAGGTGGGACGTCGAGGTGAAAAATAAATTTTTGGTTTGCGATGATTGCCAAGCGGTGAATCTCAAAACGTTGACACAAAAACTAAAAAAGCTAGACCCAGACGCTGAGATTGAAGTAGGTTGCCAATCATATTGTGGACCAGGTCGACGTAAAACATTTGCGTTTGTTAATAACCGGCCACTTGCTGCAACGACTGAAGAAGAGTTGATGGAAAAAGTTCAGAAGCAGCTTCAAAAGCCACGCGATCCTGAAGAAGAAGAGCGTTTGAGAAAGCGTAATGAAGAGCGAAAGCGTCGGAAAGAAGAGCAAGACCGTAAATTAAAAGAGAAATTGGCAAATCGTAAAGCATAAGCCCAATTACTTATTCAATATATTCATAGGCAAAGAGACGCCCCTTTAATTTTGAAAAGGCACGTCTCTTTTTTTATGCGTAAGGCTCGTTTAATCATCAAAAAATGAACAGACTGGATATAAAATTGGAGCTAAGGGAAAAAGAATCTATAATGAAGAAATTGAAAAAAATTCAAATTGAGTTAAAAAGCGCATGAAATATCCACAATCATTAATAATGAAAAGCAAAATGCAATGAAAAGTAAAGTAGCGACAATTTTCTATACAGGTGTTGTGGAACTATGTATCAACATTCAATGCTACACGACTTGAAAGCACTTGCAATCTGAAGCATTTTACGCGCTGTTTAGGACTTGATTTATGATATAATAAAAAGTATTCTAGCAAGCAATAAGGAGCGAAATGTGGAATGTATGAAGTAAGAATTGCTACACCAGATGATGTAATAGGTATCCGCGATGTTGCGACAAAAGCGTGGTACAATACGTACTTAAATATTTATGCAGCTTCAACTGTGAATGAACTCCTCGCAGCTTCATATAACGAAGAGCATTTGCGTAAACGATTAGAAGAACAATTATTCATGGTTGCGATTGAAGGGCAAGAAGTGGTCGGTTTTGCGAATTTTATTCAAGGTAGTGAGCTGTATTTGTCTGCGCATTACGTACGCCCACATTCTCAAAATAAAGGGTACGGTCGCTTACTTTTAGAACAAGGCCTCGCACATTATGAAGGTCAATATGATGCGGTCTATTTAGAAGTCGATACAAAAAATGAAAAAGGTGTCGCATTTTATGAACAAGAAGGCTTTGAAATCATTCGTACATACGAACATGTGATGTACGGTGAAACGATGAATCTCGCACTCATGAAAAAGCCATTAAGTTAAATGCGAACAAGGAGGGTTTTGATTGACAGAAACAGCTTATGTTACACGTAAGTTATCAGAAGAGAAAGTGTTCAAAGATCCCATTCATCGCTATATTCACGTTCAAGATCAGCTGATTTGGGATTTAATCAAAACAAAAGAATTTCAACGGTTGCGTCGGATTAAACAGCTCGGGACATTGAATTTAGCTTTTCACACTGCTGAACATAGTCGTTTCGGTCATTCCCTCGGTGTGTACGAAATTGTCCGTCGCATGATTGATGAGACGTTTAAAGGTCGCCCAGAGTGGGATAATGCCGATCGTCCACTCGCGATGTGTGCGGCGTTATTGCATGATTTAGGACACGGCCCGTTTTCACATAGTTTCGAAAAGATTTTTAATACTGATCACGAAGCCTATACCCAAGCGATTATTATGGGCGATACGGAAGTGAATGTGGTATTGCGCCGTGTGAGTGAAACATTTCCGGCTGAAGTGGCAGAAGTGATAAATAAAACACATCACAATTCATTGGTCGTGTCGATGATTTCGTCACAAATTGATGCGGACCGTATGGATTATTTACAACGAGATGCATATTTTACAGGGGTGTCTTATGGTACGTTTGATATGGAACGGATATTGCGGCTGATGCGCCCTTCTGCAGATGAAGTGTTGATTAAAGAGAGTGGGATGCATGCGGTTGAAAACTTTATTATGAGCCGTTATCAAATGTATTGGCAAATTTATTTCCATCCGGTGAGCCGTGGTGGTGAAGTTGTCTTGAATCATTGTTTTAAACGTGCGAAATATTTGTACGAACAAGGTTATGAATTTAATATTCCACCGCGTGATTTTGTGCCGTTTTTCGAAAATCGTGCGACTGTTGAAGAATACGTCCAATTAGATGAAGCGGATGTGACGTATTATTTGAAACGTTGGATTGATGAAGACGACCCGATTTTAAGTGATTTGGCACGCCGCTTTATTCATCGCGATTTATTTAAATTTTTACCGTTTGATGGCTCAATTATTACGATTACGGAGCTTCGTGATTTATTTGAACAAGCAGGCATTGATCCGGATTACTATTTTGTGAGTGATTCATTTTCCGATTTACCTTACGATTACGATCGCCCAGGTTCCAATCGACAACCGATCCACTTACTACAAAATAATGGTGGCATCCGTGAAATTAGTAGTCAATCGTTAATTATTTCAAGTATTACGGGGATTAAACGTGAAGATTATAAATTGTATTACCCGAAAGAACTGATTATGAAAATTGAAGACCCAGAGCTTAAAGGGAAAATCATTAACTTATTAAATGAACTGAATTAACCGTTTGAGTGCTGAATACATGTACAACTTGAACGATACATTTTAACAAGTATGAAAAGATTTGGAGGTATTATGAGATGGTTGAGAAAAAAGGGTTTAACTTTAATATTATCAAGAACGATCCACTCGATGGTCATAAAGGGACAAATATTGGTTCGATCAGTCTCGATAATATTGCGCCCGTTTTTATCGATATCGAAGCGCAAGAGGCCTTTATAGACATTGGTGCTATGCATGCACGTGCAGCAGTAGAACGTGGTGTGAAATGGATTAGTGATAAAGAGACTGTCGATGTAGAAGGGGCAAAAGCGTACTGGCTATGTTGGGTGACAACAGAGCGCGGTGAACAAGGTCCTTACTATGCTGGGGTGACTGCGGCGTATTTATTAGTGAATAAAACGATTCGTCGTGGCTATAAAAGTATGCCAGAACATGTCAATATGATGGATAAATCTATGAAACATAAAGTCATTGTGGATCATATTGGTGCAGAAAATCGTCAAATATTAGCAGATTTTCTTAAAACGCACAATCCTGACATGTGGGCTAATGCGTCAGAAGCGTTACACCAAGCGTTTGAAGATACGAAATAAGGTGAGACTTCATTGTAGTTTACGTCGTACCGGCCGAAAGGTGACTTGATTTCTAAATAACTTACGCAGAGTGATTTTAGAAGGGGGTCACCTCGTGCATTTTTGTCATGATTTCGTCTCAAATCACGCGACAAATGTGAAATTTTATACGTTCAGTACATGTGAGATGTGATATAATGGCAAGTATTATTTGATGAAGTAAGGTGAAAATGACCATGGAGCATAACGTCAAAATTGATATCCATCAAATTGTGAAAAGAGATGCGGAAAAAGAACATTTTTCACACCAAACAACGGGCCAATGGTTGAAAAAAGGTGAGGATTGGATTCGTTACCAAGAGCAAATTGAAGACGCGACTGTCAATGTGACGGTTAAACTGACAGATGAGAGTGTCAAATTGATTCGTAAAGGCGATATCCATATGAACATGCATTTTATCGAAGGGCAAGATACGACCACTTTTTACGAATTGCCTCATGGAAAAATGGTGTTGACGGTGCATACGATGAGCATCCTTCATTTTGTGACATCGGATGGCGGTAAATTAAAAGTGCATTATGCATTATTCCAAGGTGATGAAAAAATGGGCACCTATCAATACGAAATGAAATATAAGGAGATATAAGATGAATATTATTGATCAAGTGAAACAGACATTGATTCAAGAAATCGAAAAAAGTATTCAACAAGCGAATATTGTTGAGTCGATTCCTGAAATTAAAATCGAAATTCCAAAAGATACGAAAAATGGAGACTATGCGACCAATATTGCGATGGTGTTGACGAAACTCGCGAAACGTAACCCGAGAGAAATCGCGCAACTGATTGTGGACCATTTAGATACTGAAGCGGCACATGTTAAAAAAATCGATATTGCGGGACCAGGATTTATTAACTTTTACCTTGATTCAAGTTATTTAAATGCGGTCATCGATCAAGCTTTAGAGCTAGATACGCAATTTGGTCGTGTAGCAGAATCGAAAAATAAAAAAATATTAGTGGAATATGTCTCAGCGAACCCGACTGGCGACTTACATATCGGACATGCCCGTAACGCCGCAGTAGGGGACACGTTATGCAATATTTTAGATGCAGCAGGTTATGACGTCACAAGAGAATATTACATTAACGATGCAGGCAACCAAATTACGAACTTAGCAAAATCGATCGAAGCACGTTACTTACAGCATTTAGGTCAAAAAGCAGAAATGCCAGCAGACGGGTATCACGGTCAAGACATTAAAAATATCGGTGCGGATTTAGCTAAAAAACAGCCGAACTTAATGGATTTATCGGATGACGAACGTCTGAAAACATTTAGACAACTCGGTGTAGATTATGAGATGGCAAAATTAAAACAAGACCTTGCTGATTTCAACATTCATTTCGATAATTGGTTTAGTGAAACATCTTTATATGAAAAAGGTGAGATTAAAGCTGTTTTAGAACGTATGAAAGAAAATGGTTACACGTATGAACAAGACGGTGCGACGTGGTTACGTACGACAGATTTCAAAGATGACAAAGACCGTGTGTTAATTAAAAAAGATGGCACGTACACATACTTTTTACCAGATATTGCGTACCACTACGATAAGTTCCAACGTGGTAACGACAATTTGATCAATTTATTCGGTGCGGATCATCACGGCTATATTAACCGTCTGAGAGCGTCACTCGAAACGTTTGGTGTGGATAGCGATCGTCTAGAAATTCAAATTATGCAAATGGTACGTTTAATGCAAGATGGCGAAGAAGTGAAGATGAGTAAACGTACAGGTAACGCGATTACATTAAGAGAAATTATGGATGAAGTCGGTATTGATGCGGCGCGTTACTTCTTGACGATGCGCAGTGCGGATACACATTTCGATTTTGATATGGCACTTGCGAAGGAACAGTCTCAAGACAACCCGGTTTATTATGCACAATATGCACATGCGCGTATTTGTTCGATTTTACGTCAAGCAGAAGCACAGGGGTATCAAGTCGAAAAAGGTGCCGATTATCAAACAATTACTAACGATAAGGCCATTGAATTGTTGAAGAAAGTCGCGGAATTCGAGCCGATGATTGAAGGCGCAGCAGAAGCCAGAGCACCGCATCGTGTGACGAATTATATTCAAGACTTAGCCGCACACTTCCACAAGTTTTACAATGCAGAAAAAGTATTAACAGAAGATCAAGCGAAAACAAAAGCACATTTGGCATTAATTGATGCTGTACGTATTACGTTACGCAATGCATTACAATTAGTCGGTGTCACTGCACCAGAACAAATGTAAATTACAAAAGGCAACCTCAGTATCGCGCTGAAGTTGCCTTTTTTAATGATAAGGTTTCGTAAATCGAATGATAAACATACTCAGTTCGAACAATAATATCAAAGGAAAGGACAGTAAAATATTTAACAGCACATCAGGCGGTGCAATCAAGCTGGCCAAGACCAAGCACCCAAAATACACATACTTACGATAAGGCCGTAACATGGTCGCATCAATCAGCTCGAATTTGGCTAAACCGATAAACAAAATCGGCAATTGAAAAATAATGCCAAAGAAGAGTAGCCATCGCAGTAGTTCGGTTAAATATTGTTTAAATCCAATCACTGGATCAATCGACATTAATTGTGACAAATTGAATGAAAACTGAATGATAAGTGGAAAAATGAGCCAGTATGCCAGTGCGATACCTATCAAAAACAGCAGCACGGAAATGAGGCTATATTTATAAACGAATTGGCGCTCAATGTCTTTTAAACCTGGCGCGATAAATGCCCACAATTGATAAAAAATCACGGGAGAAACGATACACAATGTACAAAATAAGATAATCATAATGTAAATCTGTATCATTTCGGTAAAACTAAAGGCATGTAACTGGACGCCATTTTGAGCTATAGCGTGTATGAATGGCTGGATCCACCAATGTGATGAAATGTAGACTACAATGAGTATGAGGCCAAACGTCATGCCTATTTTGATTAACCGTGCTCTCAGTTCGTTAAAATGATTGAGTAACGATAACTCATCTGTGTTCTTGTTTTGTAGATTTTGTACTGGGTGTGTCTAATGATTCGTCATCTTCTGTAATATGTTCTGTGGCAGATTTAAATTCGCGTAACGTTGAACCGATTGCACGACCAAATTGAGGTAACTTTTTCGGTCCAAACAAAATGAGCGCAATGACACTAATGATAATGAGGCCTGTTGGACTTGCCATACCTAAAACAAACGTACCTTCTAGCATAAAAATCCTTCTTCTCTTAAAATTTTTCTAATCACCTTTAGCGATACAAGTCATCATATGAATCCATGATATAATAAAGTCCTATCAATTGTAAAAATTATTTGCCATTATAAAACCTTGTATGTATGTCACCCTCTACAACGAAGCCCTTGATATATGAAGAATAATGTTCTAAAAGTCGTATATAGTGATAAACGGTTTTTCTCAATTGATAATCATTTTCAATTAATTATATTCCGATGCGCAAATACTGTCAATACAGTTTTTTAATGTATTTTATTAGAAAGTTTATTAAATATAAATTTCTGTTGTTATCGCTTTCATAAGAGGATGGATCATTAAAATTTTATGATGCTTTTGCTGCGCTAATTTTGTTTAACTTGCACTCCTCATGATTTGTGGTATTTGATTGCCTTCTTGGCTCTTTGTTTAAGTTCCCCATCATGATGCAGTCGATGAAAGTGTCTATTTAGGTAGTTTTCAAAAATTTACATAAAAAATTAATTTAAGGCGCCAAAAATCAACAAAAAATGATAAGATAAACAAAATAAGATGAAAAATGGGAGTGGAAGGATGAAATTAAAAGGGTTCGCACTTGTGATCGTCATGGTTGTCTTCATGCTCGCGGGTTGTCACTTCAATGCAAATCAGTCGAAGGAGACGGGCAAATCTTCTGATAAAGGTCCGGAACGTATCATCTCATTAATGCCAAGTAATACAGAGATTTTATATGAGCTCGGACTAGGTGATAAGGTCGTAGGTGTTTCTACGGTAGATGATTATCCAAAAGGCGTGAAAGAGAAGCAGCAATTTGACGCAATGCAACTTAATAAGGAAGCGTTGATTAAAGCGCAACCGGATTTGATTTTAGCGCATGAATCACAAAAAGCATCTCAAGGTAAAGTGTTGGATAGTTTAGAAGAAAGTGGTATTCGTGTCGCTTATGTCAAAGATGCGCATTCGATTAATGAAATGTATGAAACGTTTAATCAAATCGGAAAGCTCACAGGAACTGAACAACAAGCAGAACAATTAGTGAAAGAAACGAAACATAACATTCAACAGGTGGTCGATACGATTCCGAAGCACAAAAAAGCACCTCACGTGTTCATTGAAATTGCATCTCAACCAGAAATGTATACAGCGGGTAAAGGGACTTTTATGAATGATATGTTAAAGCAACTCCATGCTCGAAATGTGTTTGATGATACGGAAGGTTGGCCGAAAGTGTCTAAAGAACAAATTATCAAGAAAAATCCAGATGTGATGATTGCGACGTCAGGTGTTTCGACAAAGGATTATCGCAATGATGTACAGCAACGTGGTGGTTTCGAGAGAGTTAATGCAGTGAAAGAAGACCGTGTTGTCGCTTTAAATGATGACATGTTATCACGACCTGGACCGCGTTTAGATGATGCGATGAAAATGTTGAGAGATGCTGTGTATGAAAAATAACGTAACGAAGGGCTTCATGAGCATCAGTGCATGGAGCCTTCTTTTAATGGTTGTCTGTACATACAGTTTATTCAGTCGATTAGAGTGGCACACCCCTTTAACATCGACATTGGTTATGGAGGTACGTCTACCTAGAATGCTACTCGCATTGTTTGCAGGCATGGGGCTCACAATAGCAGGACAAATGTTTCAAATTATCTTGAACAACCCCCTTGCCGATAGTTTTACACTTGGACTGGCAAACGGTGCGACAGTGGGGGCGGCAATCGCTGTACTTCTCGGCTTACCTTTTGTATGGGTTGCGCCTTTAGCGATGGTGTTGGGCATGCTCTCATTAGTCGTTGTTATGACTATCGCTTATACCATTTCGAGGGGCTATCCGACGCGATCGCTCATTCTAGCCGGGATACTCATCGGTTCGTTGTTGAATGCAGTGCTGTTTTTACTCGTCCAATTCAATCCGCAAAGACTCCAAAATATTGTGGCGTACATGTTCGGTGGGTTTGGTGCTACGGAATATCGAGAAGCGGCCGTGGTGATGAGCGTCTTTGTCATTATTACATTGATCTTCTTCATGTTAGTTCCGAAAGTTAAATTACTACAAATGAACACGCTCTCGAGTGCTGCGTTAGGGCTTCATGTCGAGCGTTTATCGGTGACTGTATTAATATTAGCGACCATGATGTCTACAGTCATTATCGGCTTTGTAGGGGTGATTGGCTTTATCGGTATGGTCATTCCACAATTTGTACATCGTTTGAGCCGAGGGACATTACCTTTTAAAATGCTTTTAAATATTTTAATTGGTGGGACAGCTATGGTACTGGCAGATGTTTTAGGTGCACAATTACTCGACCCGATTCAACTGCCCGCAAGTGTCGTCTTAGCAATTTTAGGCATTCCACTGATGTTTTATCTCATGATAGTTGAACGACCTTGAGCAATTGACTAATATAGTATTATATGAATTTTAAAGAATAAGTAATGAGGTATACCATGGACTTAACAAACATTAAAGCAATTATATTTGATTTAGAGGGAACGTTGTTAGATCGACAAAAATCACGTGACAAATTTATTGAAGAGCAATACGAACGTTTTCATGATTATTTAGTACGTGTACAAGCCTCAGACTTCCGCAAAAAATTTATCGAACTTGATGACGACGAAGATCATGATAAACCTGATTTATACAAAGAAATCATCAAGCAATTCAACATTGATCGTTTAACATGGAAAGATTTATTTAACGACTTTGAAATGCACTTCTATCGTTACGTTTTTCCATTTTATGACACGACCTATACTTTGCAAAAACTGAAAGAAGCGGATTATAAAATTGGTGTTATCGCAAATGGGAAATCTAAAATTAAACGTTATCGTGTTTATGCGTTAGGTATCGAATCTTACGTGACACATTTGACGACTTCTGAAATGGTGGGCTTTCGAAAACCGCATCCACGTATTTATGAAGAAATTATTGAGAAATTAGATGTCGCACCAGAAGAGGTGGTGTACGTCGGCGATGATGCGTTGAATGACGTCGCACCTGCTCGAGCAATGGGCATGGTTAGCGTCTGGTATCGTCACGGTGAAAGAGAAGATGAGGTTATTCCTTTAGAATCGGAAATGGATTTTGAAATTACAACACTGGAAGAATTATTAGATATTTTAAACATCGAACGGGAGGCTGAAAAGTAATGCATTTATTTAGATCATCAGATGGGACAGCATTGAATTATCGCTCAATGGGAAAAGGTTATCCGATTGTGATGGTACATTCAGTGTATATGAATCATACAGTATTTGAGGATATTGCGAAGCGTTTGTCACGCTATTTTCAAGTGATATTAGTCGACTTGAGAGGACACGGATACTCTGACAAACCGTTAACGATTGATTTTCATGATTATAGTCAAGATTTAAAAGAATTGATGGAGTTTCTGTACATCGAATGTGCGACATTTATCGCGATTGAAATGGGAAGTGCGGTTGCATTAGACCTCGTTCAACGTGATCCAAAGAAAGTCTCAGAACTCATTTTAATTAATCCGACTGTCTCTGGAGAAGGCTTACCACATGAGCGCTTGTTCCGTAAATACGCTGAAACGATTCGTACTTGGAGCGATTCAGAACAAGATAAGTTTTTAGAAAAGCATTTATACTATGCTAAAGGAAAAGTGCGCAAGTTTCTTAAAAGTGTCAATGACTCAGCAGCTTTATTAACAGATTATGAGAAAAATGCAGTGGACCAATCATTTACAGATTTTGAACTTGGTGAACCATTGTCTGAAGTGCAAGTACGCACACTCGTGATTGCAGGAGTGGCGAATGAACGTATCGCGCCGAGTGAATCTGAAAATATTGCCGAGTTGATGCCAAATGCGACGTACGAATTATTTAAAAAGTCAGGCGTATATCCATTTGTAGAAGAAAAGGAAAAATTTCTCAAAACAGTGAAAAGCTTTATGCAAAGAACGACACATAATATGGACTTGTAACCATTTTGTAATACAACTGTTATTTTATTGCAATTTAGGGTATGATGATAATGAGCACAAAAAAGAGAGACAAAAGAGGAGCGTGTGCCCTATGAAAAAACTAGTCAGTGCAATGTTAATAACAGGACTTACATTTTCGGGGATTTATGCAGGTACAGCAGATGCGATGTCAGGGAATACATTAGAATCAGTGAAATCATTACAACACGGCGATCGCACAGTAGAAGGTGTGACAATTGGCGAACGAATGAGTGACGTATTCCGAGACAAAGGCCATGGGATTCATACGAAAGAAGCTTACGGTCATCATCATTATTATGAAATTCATACAAAAGATGGTGTGATGATTGTGACTGCGAGCGGCGCGGGTCGACATGCGAAGGTGACACGTGTGAGTATGATTTACAATAAACTGAACGGTCCGAAGTATCAAGAGGTGAAGGATCAAGTGAGTGCACGTGCGATTAAACGTGAACATCATAATCATGTCACAGGGGGTAGCGGTTATATTTCAGATGGCAAAGTGGCATACCAATTTGCGACTTCTACACCAAAAAATCAAACATTGAAGCTTTATCGCATTGATGTAGAGTAATGTACGACGCTACTGTACAAACGGAAGCGTCTACACGCCAGGTCTCACTTCTGATATAATGGTGCTATCAAATGAGACGGAGGATTTTATGAGACCTAATGATCGGACTTTACTGGAGAATGTAGAAGATTACTTTACGCACAAAGGTGTATCTCCAAGTTTAATCGACGACGTTAAAGAAAATTTGAGAAAAGATATTCAAAAATCAGAAGCGGAAGATAAAGACTATATCGAATATCGTCAAAAATCTCCGGCTGAAATGATACTAACAATACAAAAAAACTTATTTATATTACAGTTCAACCCGGTCGTGTTTTTTATCATCAACTTTATATTAATTTCATCGCTCTATGATAAACAATTGGTGCCTTTCGGTGCTGCCACAGGTTTATCACTCGTGTATATGCTTGTCATGTTGCCGATATCGATCGTTATATATACACGAATCATGCATAAAAATTATTTGTATCGCAATAAAATAGAGAGTTATGCAGGGGGAGCTTTAGCGGTTTTTGCCCTCGTACTCATTTTAATGAATGCGTTTGATTTGAACTTAGGTATTCATGTTGTGACGCATTATGCACATATCGCGATGGCAGTAATTGGCGTGATCGTGACGAGCTTTGGATTGTATAAAAAGTATTTAGAGTACACAGGAATTGGCTTATTATTACTTCAAAAGACCATTGATGTGATTGTTGCTGATGATCAGGCGGCTCAGCTCATTTCCATTGCAATTTGGGTGATGATTTTAGTGTTGATTATTTTCTACACAATTGAATTGTCAGCGAGCAAACGAACATAAGTGGCATCCAAGCAGTATAAAATACCCTTTCGAAGCGTGTTACATTAAGCAATGTCACTTCGAAAGGGTATTTTGGTGAGGGTTAAACGGAGCAAAAAAGTAAAACCACTCGTTGTAGTCGTATAAAAAGACAATGAGTGGTTTTACTTTACACTTGTACGTATGCTCCATAAGCCCCATACGTTTCATAATTCATGCTTTGTTCCAAAATTACTGTGGTCGAATATCTGTAGATTTGATTGTTTCATTAACACGGTCTAGTAAAGCGTTGATTTTTTCACGTTGTTGATCGTTAATTAAAATCAGTACTGTACGTTCATCGTTTTCATTACGGCGTTTATCGAAATATCCTTCTTGAGATAAGTTTTTAACAGCTTTCACGACTTGCGGTTGCTTATAGTTTAAGTTGTTAATGATATCTTTTAAATAATATTCCTCTTCTATTCTATAGCTTAAGTGTGTTAAAACCGCGAACTCTTCAAAACTAATTTTAAATTCCTTTTTAATCACACTTTTTAATCTATCAGCGTATGTCACCATAGATAATAACTCAAAACAATCCTTGACTCTTGTAACAGCCATACTCATAACCTCCCATATATATTACCCTTAAACGTCTTTTGAAATATAATACACGATATATTACATTTCAATAAAATCCCGTTAACACATTATATTATAGCAAATGAAGTGTATATAACACCACTAAAATGCACTAGTATAAATCTTTATATATTTAATTCGAACGGAATTATTTAATATATTATATCTAATAGGCATGCATTTGTAAAACAAGACACTTCAACGTTTTACAACATTATAATGATCATAATCAATATTCGAAGTGAGCACGATAAGTTGTCATATATGGTCATTAATCCATAATTTGCAATTAAACAACTAGAATAATGCCAAAAAAGCAAAAAAGAATTTAATGTTGTTTTTAACTTGGTTCTAAAATATTTGCCTTGGGATTCCTAACAACTTTTCCACCAATAAAAACACCTTTATTAATTAAAAGTTGCTTATTTATTTTATCATAATTTATTATGCATTTGATGAATTTACAGTTTTTACATATAATTAGAAATGGCTGATTCAATCATATTTAAACTGGTCATATGGTAAAGAGAAGTTTGATTTTGAGGTTAAAATGAATTCAAATTGGTAACGACTTTGAGAATGAAAATTATTTTGATATGTGAAAAGGGATTTTCTTTGAATAGCAAGATAGGTTTGAAATATAGATAACTAAAGGGTTTAGAAAGATTGTGTAGTTGATAAACCCCGAGTATAATGGTTTGTTTTTCATTGTGAGAATAGTAAAAAATATCTTAAATATAAAATGTAATTTATTGTGACTTTGAATGAAATTTTGAGCGAACGAGCAACTTGGTACTAGTGAAAATTTTATGCATTTGCACAATAACAAAAACAGTGATGACCATTATAGTCTAAGTGGCGAGCTGATTCAACTCATTTTTAGTGAAGTGGACGTAAATGATGTTAAGTTTTGTTGTAGATGATTGGATAGAGCTATTACATATATGATTTGAGGAAAATCATAAAAAAATAGGTAAGTGTCACCTATATAATTGAAACAACGATGCAGCTGTTAAAAGTGACAGTGCATCGTAAGTACAGCGATACAGCCTGTTTTAAGCGGATACCGCGTCGTCTTTACATCAGCTTTCAAATAACGAGGTTTTGGAAATTGTAAAAATAAGTATACAGTATAAATAAGCAGATAAGTAAAAATAATGCGAAATAAAAAATGAATATTTCTTGACATGAACATGACTCAATGCTTTAGTGCATATCTTATATATATACGATTCTTTTTTAAGTTGTATCAAAATTTGGCATATTTAATTAAAAATCACAGCATTATATATATACTTTTTGTATTTATATACATTTTATTGCGGTATAAAATAATTACGAGCTACATTTATTGCAATTTGTAGCATAATAAGATAATAAAATGACATAGAGGTGTGAAAAAATAAAAAGCGTCCTCAAAAAAGTGCATGATTCACACACTTTTGAGAAGACAATGAATCAAATAGCGTATGCTTAGTTGAACTGAATGATAATAATCGCAATAATAATGAGCATAAAACCTAATAAGCGCTGTTTCGTAATATGACGATGTGGTACACCGAATAGTCCGAAATGGTCGATGAGTAAGCCCATAATAATTTGTCCGACCATCACGGTAATAAGTGTGAAAGTGACCCCAATCACAGGTGTTAAAATAATATTCGTTGTGACGAAAATGACACCTAATGCCCCGCCAATAAAGTGCCACCATTTCAATGGACCATGCTGCTCAGAGGTTGTATGAATTTTAACGTGTCTGTGTAGCATCAACGTCAAAATAATGAGTGCTGATGCCCCTACTGTAAATGAAACTAATGACGCAAAGAAGGGGGAGTGGAGTGTTTGGCCTAAATGACTATTGATTGCTGTTTGAATGGGCGGCGTAAAACCAATGATCATACCGACAAGCATCCATGGCCCATTATGACCCGATTGTGCCAATTGCTTAGCGTTCTTTTGCAGATTCATCAAAATAATACCGATGAGTAATAACACAATCCCAAGCACTTTCATCACATGTAACGCTTGAACATCTACATTGAACCAACCGAACGTATCGATCAACATACTCATCAAAATTTGTCCGGTAATCGTTGTCACAACGGTTAACGATGCGCCAATACGTGGTAACAAAATCATATTACCGGTTAAATAAATCACGCCCATCAATCCACCAACATACCAGTAATAATCAAAATGGTAATGTCCGAAAGCTTTTGCAGTCAGTAAGTGTGGATTGAGTATAAAGTTGAGTATCACGAGCAATAATGTTCCGACCGTAAATGAAATGGCAGAAGCATATAAAGAAGATTGCGTGAACCGGCTTAACCTAGAATTAATAGAGGTCTGTACAGGAATGACAGCACCAGCTACTAACCCTAAAATCAGTAAGAGTGAAAGCATAATCAACCATCCTTTTGTTTAACTGTGTTATCATTATAGCAAAATGTCTATGTGATAGTGCTATATTTGTTTGCGAACAATTTCAATAGGGAGACATACAGGGTAAAAGATGTGGTTTGAAACCTATTGGTTATTATAAAACGGTAATAGATTATAGTAAATTTTGCATGTGAACATGTATGATCATCATTGGTAACCGCACCATGACTAAGAATGAAGTTAAAGGAAAGTTGTGATATTTTGAAGGAACATGAAATCGTACGTGTGATTGATGACCATCTCTTTTTTATTAATGTTAATGCGTCGTCAAAGCTTGAAGAGGGGCAGTATGTTGAAGTGCTTAATCCTTTTAAATCTTATAAAACGTTAGCACGTATTGATGAAGTATACGAAAAATATGCGATTTGTCAAAAGCTTGGGAAGTTTAAGATTTTTTATGGTGATGAAGTGAGAATTCGTCCGAACTATCAATCTAATGTGTAAATATAGAAGTTACGAAAGTGGCGAGACATCAAATTTTTGCTAGCCCGAGATGATACACATCTTAAATTATTGTGTCTATTCATCCGGAGTTATTATGAATTTGAGTGTGCAAAGACTGGGGAATCTCTCTCGGTCTTTTTTATTTGTTTTGAATATGTTCGGTTTTGAGATTAAGGAGATACCGATAGATTGATATAAACGCAAAAAAGGCCAGGATATTTAATTTTCCTAGCCTCTATCTACTTATGGATTTGTAATTCATTAATTCGAAATCGAGAGTGAATTGGATACAAAAATGGATGCTATTGATTTTTGATTTTCACTTCTCTAACGCGACATATTAAAACAACACAATGACAGATTTATCAATGACTTGAGCGCCTGCCACTTTGACGACAGGGCCATGCATCGTCTTCAATACATTTAATGCCACTAACTTTTCCGCTTCTTCTTGAACTACTTCTTTTGTGATTGTCCCTTTAATGTTAGGCAAATTTAATTTGAAAGTTTTTTGTAATGCGTCTAAAAAAGTGATTTCTAAAGTTTTAACGTTCATCGTAATTGCTCCTTTTTATTGAATATTTTCTGATGTCATTAATTCGATAGCGTCATACTGCTCGCCAGTCAACTTCTCAATCATTTGACTGAAAGCTTTTAAGTCCTCGTGTGAAGCGTCTGTTTTTAACTGTGTAAAGCGACGTGATGCTTTCTTAGGTTTTCCCTCTGCTGAAGTTGTTGTTTGCGTCAGAATAAGTGTTAAGTGATTGATGTTCATGTTTCTGACCTCCTTTCACTATATATATCGAAATCCAACGCAAAAAATCACACCCCTCATGAGAAAAAATTTTGTGAAAGTTGTTTAATGTTACTCAAATATAGTTTATAATTAAATAAGAAACATAAAGGAGGGGGAACGAGTGAATTGCGTGGATCCAATTCGTGAAATGAGAGATATTCATAGGATGTATGATTTTTTACAATCCCATTCGATACGTGATTATTTGTTTTTTAAGTTTGCGATTCATACGGGTGTTAAGTTAGTCGGATTATTAAATTTAAAGGTCAGTCAAGTGATGCATGATGATGGCACTATCATTGAGAAATGGGATGTGTCTCAAAGTCAGGAAGTTAGTGTGCGTATCCCGAACAGTTTAAGGGAAGAGTTAAAGGCGTATATCGATGCTGAGGCGTTAATTAAGACGGACTTATTATTTCGCTCTAAACGGACGCAAAAAGGACTGAGTCGACAACAAGCCTATCGCATTATTAATACAGCGGCACAGCAATTAGGCCTCGAACATATCGGCTTGACCACTTTGAGAAAAACTTTTGCCTATCACGCGTATGAATCGGGCATTTCTATTTCAATGATTCAAAAGTATCTCGGGCATCAAACGTCACATGAAACGATGAAATTTATCGGTGTGCCTAAAAAAGAAATGGATACGACAATTGCTTTAAACCTATAAATATAGAGAAAAGGAGGCGTGATGATGCTTAGTGGTTTGTTACTTATTTTGATTGTTGTGATGGGTGCACTTGTCATCTCAATGCAATGGCAGACAACACGTTTACCGCATTGGATTGCAATGCTTGCACCTATCATTTCATCAATTGTGTTTATTTTTTATACTCCTCAAGTTTTAAATCATCAGCAAATCGTTGAAACAATTCAATGGTTCCCTGCACTAGATATTAACCTCATCTTGCGCTTAGACGGACTCGGTCTATTTTTTGCGCTACTGATTTCACTTATGGGTGTGGCAGTATTTTTCTATGCGACACGCTATTTATCTCACCAACATGATGATTTGCCTCGTTTTTACTTGTATCTTGTCTTATTTATGTTCAGTATGTTGGGCATTGTCCTCTCCGATAATACCATCATTCTTTATATGTTTTGGGAATTGACGAGTGTGTCATCATTTTTATTAATTAGTTATTGGTATGATTCTTCAGAAAGTCAAAAAGGGGCAGTGACGTCCTTTATGGTGACGGTCTTTGGCGGTTTGGCCATGCTCGTCGGATTGATCATGTTGTATTTCGTGACGGGAACGAATGTGATCAGTGAACAGCTGAATCAACGTCATGACATTGTAGGGCATCCATTATTTATCCCTATCATGTTGATGTTGTTGCTAGGCGCGTTTACGAAATCTGCACAGTGGCCGTTTCATTTTTGGTTACCGAAAGCGATGGCAGCTCCAACGCCAGTGAGTGCTTATTTGCATTCGGCGACGATGGTCAAAGCAGGTATCTACTTGTTACTTCGCTATACGATGTTGCTCGGATTGAGTGATGCGTACATTTATTTGGTGACAGGCGTGGGCTTGCTGACGATGATATTCGGTTCTATGACAGCACTTAAACAATATGATTTGAAAGGGATTCTCGCTTATTCCACTATCAGTCAGCTTGGGATGATTATGTCGATGGTCGGTCTCGGCGGTGGTATTGCACAAGCGACAGACACGCACATGATTAAAATATATGCGTATGTGCTGTTTGCGGCGATTTTCCATTTGTTCAATCATGCATTGTTTAAAGGGACATTATTCATGGGTGTAGGCTTAATCGACCATGAAACCGGTACACGTGATATACGAAAGCTCGGTGGTTTGAGACGCCGCTTACCTGTGACGATGGTCGTTATGTTTGCGGCATCATTAGCGATGGCAGGAGTCCCATTGTTTAACGGCTTTATCAGCAAAGAGATGTTTTTCGAAAGTTTAATAGAAGCACATCATTTAAGTGCGTTTAATGTGCCACTCATGATTGTGATTGCATTGGTCGGATGGTTGGCAAGTATTTTTACATTCATTTACGCCTTATATTTAATTAAAACGACCTTTTTCGGAGAGCTCCGTATAGAACGTCATGTCCATGAACCGCGTCTGATGATTCTACCTGCGACGGTGTTGGCTCTATGTTTACCGCTCATCTTTATCGTGCCACAATGGATAGGGACACATGTGATTACACCAGCATTTAGAGGTGTCGTGCATACAGAGGCCATTGTCCAAACGGCACCACACCTTGCACAATGGCATGGCTTTAATTTGCCATTATTGATGAGTGTGACAGTGATTGTGCTCGGTATTGTAGGTGTGTTTTCTGTTGATCGTTTACGCAAGCGCTTTTTATCTGCTCAAGAGAATGCATTATCAGTTGAAAATATTTTCCATACGTCATACGAGTCACTGGAGCGTGTGTCAGGTTATGGGTTACGTCATTTAATGAACAACCGACTCAATTCCTACATTATTGTAACGCTACTTATTTATTTCACCATTAATATATACGGCTTAATACGTGCGGGTGTACCGGAACTTTATGATATCAAAGTGACAGATTACCACATTTTTCATATTCTGTTACTTGTGACCATTATGTTGATTGGTTTTGCGCTTATATTTATTCGCCAACGTTTAACCATGGTCATTTTAACAGGTGGTATCGGTTATATTGTGACATTGTTTTTTATTTTAATGCGCGCACCGGATTTAGCATTAACGCAATTAGTGACTGAAACGATCACAACGGTACTGTTTATTGTGAGTTTTTCAAGATTGCCGAATGTCCCACGTGGCCAGTTTAACTTTAAAAAAGAAGCGGTGAAAATCGCAATTTCATTGATGACTGCCATCACGGTTGTCGGCTTAGTTTTTATGATTCAACAAGCGAGTGCATTAGAAACGATTTCTGTGTTTTACCATGATGCGTATGAAAAGTCTGGTGGTAAAAATATTGTAAATGCGATTCTAGGAGACTTTAGAGCGCTCGATACGTTGGCAGAAGGTTTAGTACTGATTATTGCAGGCTTAGGTATTTATACATTACTCAACTTTAAAGATAGGAGAGGTCAAGATGAAAGAGAATGATTTAGTCCTTAAAACAGTCACACGTATTGTCATATTCATCATTTTGACATTCGGTTTTTACCTCTTCTTGGCAGGTCATAACAATCCGGGAGGCGGCTTTATTGCGGGATTAATTTTAAGTTCTGCATTTATCTTAATGTTTTTAGCTTTTGATGTCGCTCAAGTGTTAGACGCGCTGCCCATCGACTTTAGAAAGTTAATGATTATCGGTGCTTTAGTATCTTTAACGACTGCGATTGTTCCCGTGTTTTTCGGTAAAAATATTTTGTATCAGGCCGATTGGTACGTCAAATTCCCGTATTTTGGTGAAGTGCATCTTTCTACCATTATGTTTTTTGAAGCGGGCATCACATTAAGTGTTGTTGGCGTCGTTGTTACAACCATTCTATCGTTGAGTGGAGGGAAATCATGAATATTATATTACTCATCGTTATCGGATTTTTAGTTTTTATCGGCACATATATGGTGTTATCGAAAAACTTGATACGTATCGTGATTGGTATTGCGATTTTTACACATGCAGGTAATTTAATCATTATGAGTATGGGTGAGTATACGCCTCAAAAAACCGAACCGTTAATTGTGGGGAGTAACCAAAACTTTGTCGACCCATTGTTACAAGCGATTGTGTTAACTGCGATCGTCATTGGTTTTGCGATTACGGCCTTTTTACTCGTATTAGTTTATCGTACGTTTAAAGTAACGAAAGAAGATGAAATTGATGTTCTAACTGGAGGTGAAGAAGATGAATGATAATTTACTAGCCGTTCCAATTCTTGTGCCTCTCATCTGTGCTTTAATTCTAGTGATTTTGCATCGACAAGTACGTTTGTCTCGACGTATCGCATTAGGTGCGCTTTTGATTTCGTTTATCGTCTCTTTAATCATGTTAATCGAAGTCATGAAAAACGGCCCGATGACATTAGACTTTGGTGATTGGCCAGCCCCGTTTGGTATTCAATATGTGGGAGATCCATTAAGCCTCATATTAGTGACGACAACCTTTTTAGTCGTTTTCATGATTGTGGCATTCGGCTTTGGACGTGGTGAAAAACGTGCTAGTCGCTACTATTTACTGTCCTTTATTTTATTTTTAACAACAGGGGTCGTCGGTTCGTTTTTAACGGCAGACTTATTCAATTTATATGTCATGTTTGAAATTATGTTATTAGCGTCATTTGTACTCGTCACACTCGGTCAATCTGTAGAACAACTTCGTGCGAGTATCATTTATGTCGTTTTGAATGTGATAGGGTCTTGGTTTTTCCTCGTTGGCATTGGCTTGTTGTATCGCCAAATCGGGACATTGAACTTCACACATATAGCGATTAGAATTCAAGAATTACATGATCCAACCGCAATTCATTTAGTTGCGATGTCATTCATTGTCGCATTTGGTTCGAAAGCTGCATTAGTGCTCTTTATGTGGTTGCCTAAAGCGTATGCCGTGTTGAATACAGAACTTGCCGCATTGTTTGCTTCATTAATGACAAAAGTAGGCGCCTATGCACTCATTCGATTCTTTACCCTTATTTTTAATCAGAGCGGTGACATTGTCGAACCCTTACTCATTGTCATGTCTTGTTTGACGATGCTCATTGGGGCAATTGGGACGGTTGCGTATAAAGATATTAAAAAAATTGCAGCGTATCAGGTCGTCTTGTCGATTGGTTTCGTCATATTTGGACTTGGAACGCATACATTTTATGGCGTCAATGGTGCGATATTTTATTTAGTGAATGACATGATTGTTAAAGCGTTATTGTTTTTCATTATTGGTATCATCGTTTATACGACAGGTTATCGTCAATATCGTCATTTAAAAGGGCTCGCCAAAAAAGAACCATGGCTCGGTGTGGCGTTGATTATAGTGACACTAGCTATTGGAGGTGTGCCGCCGTTAAGTGGTTTTCCTGGGAAATTATTGATTTTCATGGGTGCGATTCAACATCAACATTATATCGGCCTAACATTGATGATTTTAACGAGTTTAATCGGGATGTTTAGTTTGTTCCGCGTCTTCTTTTATATGTATGCGGGCAATGACGTGAAAGGTGCAGAAATGGATTATAAACCAATTAGAGTGAATCGTAAGACCATTGTCATGTTTATGACAGGTGTCACTTTAGCAATGGGTCTTTTTGCGCCCATCATTTATAAAGTGACTGAACAAGCGACAAATTTATCAATGGATCCGCATCAATATGAAAAAATGGTGAATCCAGAACTGCGAGGTGGCAGTTAGATGAGACAAATTGGTTTAAATGTTATGATTGCATTTTTGTGGGTACTTTTCCAAGATGAAGATGCATTTCGACTCACGACATTTGTGACAGGTTACATTATCGGTATTGTAGTCATCTATATCGTGCATAAATTTTTCGATCAAGAATTTTATCCGAAAAAAGTATGGGTGTCTATTAAGTTTCTGGCTGTTTATTTATATCAATTATTGACGGCAACGATTTCAATTACGAATTATGTTCTTTTCAAAACGAATCAAATGGATCCAGGATTGGTCACATATGAAACACAATTAGATAAAGATTGGGAAATTACGTTTTTAACGATTCTCATCATTATTACGCCGGGATCAACAGTCATTCGTGTGAATCGTGAACCGAGCATTTTCTTAATTCATGCGATTGATACGACTGAAAAAGAGAAAAAGAGCTTACTCAAAAGTATTAAACAATATGAGGAGTTAATCGTGGAGGTGACGAAATGATTGAGGCATTAACGCAATTCCTTTTGTCAAGCGCATTAGTTATTTTTGCAATTTCGTTAGTCGTCGTATTATTTCGTCTTGTCAAAGGTCCGACTACTGCAGATCGTGTGGTCGCTTTTGATGCGATGAGTGCGATTTTAATGTCGACAGTAGGGGTACTCAGTTTATTATTTGAAACATTTTCATTTTTAGATTCCGTATTGCTCATAGCGATTATTTCATTTTTAAGCTCGGTCACAATTTCCCGTTTTATCGAAGGAGGCAATGTTTTTCATGGCGATGACAAATGATATCATTGAGCTTTTAGCAGCCTTTCTTGTATTCGCGGGAAGCCTTATCGCATTAGTCAGTGCTGTTGGTTTAGTCCGATTTAGAGACGTGTTTTTACGAATTCATGCCGCGACCAAAGCTTCGACAGCATCAGTACTATTAACACTCGTTGGCGTATTCATTTACTTTATTTTTGCACAAGGTTATTACAGTGTACGGACATTGTTAGCATTAGTATTTATCAACATTACTGCACCAGTGGGTGGTCACTTGATCTCAAGAGCCGCTTATCGTACAGGTGCTTATATGTATCAAAAAAATGCCTCTCAAGAGAATACAGATTTAAACAAAGAACACTTGGACGAAGAAGCCAAACGTCAAATCCGTATCGAAAAACGTGCTAAACGCCGTAAACGCATCTATTCAAGGTTGGATAAAGATGATACTTAGTTAAAAGATACAAAAGTACTCCTCTCTATGAATGAGAAGCATAAAACTTCAACATCATAGAGAGGGGATTTTTATCATTCTATTTTGATTGTATGGGTAACGCATTTGAAATTGCTAGAATCAGTCTTTGTCGTCAGTATAGATGACAAATCTAGACGAACCTCCCTAGGCAGAGTTAACAAAAAAAACACCTCATCCTCAAAAGAGTAATGGAGTGGATAAGGATAAATTGTTTTCAAACAGGAGCTAACCTAGTTCGACAAGTCACACTTTCAAAAGATTGTAGAACGATTTTCGTTGATGCGAATATCTTGACGCATAAGATTGCAGAACGAGGCGAGTCTCCTAGCATATTTAGAATAAAACGCAAACTCCCCCTCTATAGAGAAGGGGGAGTTCGCATGAAAGTACTGTTAGATTTCTGCCGTTTTCATAAGCTATTATATTTTAGAATGACTATGGTTCAAATTGCAAAAACCGTACAAGACTCCCGAGGGATAGAGCCGAAGCGGAAAATCCACCAACGCCTCCTCTCTGTAACTTTCAATCAAAGCGTTGGTTAGTTGTAGCGAGGCCCTGGGAAAGCGCAGCACGGTTCAGCAATACGGCTAAAGTTAACTGTAGAATTCTAAAATATTACTGCATGCTTTCATGAATCGTCTTAATATTCGATTCCATCATCTTATAATACGAATCCCCATCGCTACCTTTCTTACCGATTGAATCCGTATAAACTGTACCGTAAATCTTAGCACCTGTTTCTTCACCAAGACTCTTCATACTCTTATCACTCACACTTGTTTCAAGCAATAAGTT
The DNA here is from genome assembly GCF_001792775.2 of Staphylococcus pseudintermedius. GTDB lineage: Bacteria > Bacillota > Bacilli > Staphylococcales > Staphylococcaceae > Staphylococcus > Staphylococcus pseudintermedius. Next base: position 41,498 of record NZ_MLGE02000005.1, on the reverse strand, counting down.
TTTAATATGATTCTCTTTAACAAAATCAACAGCTTGTTTCATTTGTTCAGGTGTACCTTGGTTTTCTGTGTTAATTTCCCAAATGTATCCTGGTTTCACATCAAATTGTTGGGCGAAATATTTAAACGCACCTTCACTTGTAATCATGACACGTTTTTCTTTCGGAATGTCATTGAACTTATCTTTACTTTCTTTATTCAATTTTTCAAGTTTTGATAAATATTCAGTGCCTTGTTTGTCATAATCTTTTGCGTGTGTTTTATCTGCATTTTCAAGTGCTGATTTGATGGTTTTAACATATTCAATGCCATTACCTAAGCTGAGCCAAGCGTGTGGGTCGATATTATGCTCTGATTTTTCACCTTGTTTTAAGTAAATCGGTTTTACATTTTTAGAAGCTTGAATGACTGAATCATCTTTAATCGATTTGTTTGCTTGTTTCAATGCTTTTTCAAACCAACCGTTACCACTTTCAAGGTTGAAACCATTGTAAATAATGACATCAGCGTCAGTTAACGCTTGAACGTCTTTCGGTTTAATTTCGTATTCGTGAGGATCTTGACCAACAGGGACGATTGAATGAATTTCGGCCTTATCGCCTGTAATATTTTTAGTCATATCGTAAAGAATAGAGTTCGTAGTGACAATTTTTAATTTATGCTCGGATTCGTCTCCTTTATTGATACCACATGCAGCGAGTAACACAAAGAGAATCGCTATGGCGAAAATTCTTTTCATCATGATGTTTGAAATGCTCCTTTTTGTAATAGATTTATGAGTTTAATGATGCCAAAAGTAAGGCCATATAACACGGCTGAAATGAGTACGATAACGGCACCACTTGGTAAATTCAATTTAAAACTCATATAAATGCCTAACGTTGAACTGATAACACTAAATATGCTAGAAACAATCATCATCGTAGACAATTTTTTAGTAAATAAAAACGCTGTTGAAGCGGGTGTGATGAGTAAAGCTACCACTAAAATGACACCGACCGTTTGAACACTTGCGACAATAACAAGCGCAAGTAATAACATGACAAAATAATGAATCATTGTCGTATTTAAGCCACTCATACGACTAAAAATTGGATCAAATGTCGACATTTTAAGTGGTCGGTATAGTATTAAAATCAATGCGAGAACGACTATGCTGACGGCTAATGTAGTATGAAACGCAGATTGGGTAATCGCAAGGATGTTACCAAAAAGAATGTGATATAAATCAGTGGCTGAATGAATCACACTAATGAGTACAATCCCTAGTGCTAAAAAGGTAGTGAAAGTAATCCCAATAGCAGCATCTTTTTTTGTTTTTGAAGCTTCTGAAATATAGCCAATCATAATGCTGCTTAACATCCCCGTAACCATTGCGCCAATAAACATCGGAATATTCATTAAAAACGAGAGTGCCACACCCGGTAAGACTGCGTGACTCATCGCATCTCCCATCAGTGACAAACCTCTTAAAATAATGAGGCAACCGACGACACCACAAACGACACCAACTAAGATGGCTGTTAACATCGCACGTGATAAAAACTGATACTCAAAGAGGTGTTGAACGAACGACATGTTGTGCCGACTCCTTTCTGTGTAAAGGCGTATCTTTTTTGGCTTGATGGTAACGACTTAAAAATACAGATTCGATGTTTTTAGGTTGCAATGCTTCAGCGCTGTCTCCCAAAAATGCGATAGATTGATTCAAGAGAAGAATACGATCAAAATATTGTCCTGCTGTTGAAAGGTCATGGTGTACAATTAAAATCAATTTCCCTTGTTGCTTTAAATATTGCAATTTCTCAAAAATAATCCGCTCACTTTTGAAATCGATACCGACAAACGGTTCATCTAGAAGGTAGACGAGACTATCAGACATCAGTGCGCGTGCAATAAAGACACGTTGTAATTGTCCGCCACTCAATGCATGAAGTTGTCGTTTCCTTAATTCATAAAGTTCGAGTTCTTTTAAAAGTGTATCTCTTTTTTCTCGAATGGCTTTAGGAACACGCCGAAACCAGCCAATTTCTTGATAACAACCTGTCAAAACTAAATCTTGTACATTAATTGGAAAGTCCAAATCCAGTACAGATTTTTGTGGAATATACGTCATATTTGTCAATTGTTGTTGTGCTGGCTGTTGATTCAGCGTAACTTTTCCTTTTGCAGGTAATTCTCCAATAATTGATTTGATGAGGGATGATTTTCCGCTACCGTTTGGTCCCATAATACCTATCATTTCACCATTAAAAGGTAGATCTAAAGATATGTTTTTTAGGACGTGTTTTTGGCCAAGATGCAAATTTAAGTTTTCTATAGACAGCATAATTAACACCACCTTCACTTGAAATTAGGATACCCTAATAAAATTATACTATAAATTGAAAATTGTCAACATGAATTCGTTTCGTGGTACAATAAAGTGAATATTTGAGAGAGGTGAACATATGTTAACTGAGGAAAAAGAAGACTATCTTAAAGCGATTTTGAGTCATGATGGTATTGATAAGTATGTTTCGAACAAAACATTGTCTCGCTTTTTAAATATCAAGCCACCGTCTGTGAGTGAAATGGTAGGTCGCTTGGAAAAGGAAGGCTATGTGATGACTAAGCCGTATAAAGGTGTTAAATTGTCCGAGCTTGGATTGTCATATACGTTAGATGTGATTAAACGCCATCGCCTCATTGAACTGTTTCTCATTGAAGTGTTGAATTATACTTGGGAAGAAGTACACGTAGAAGCAGAAGTGTTAGAACATCGAGTGTCGAAACTCTTTGTTGAACGATTAGATGAGCTTCTAAAATATCCAAAAACGTGTCCTCATGGTGGTGTGATACCGCGTGATAATCATTTTGAAGAAATATACAAAATACCGCTCCTCTCTTTTGAAGAAGGCGATGTCGTGACGATTCGTCGTGTGAGAGATCGTTCGGAATTGTTAGTGTTTTTATCGAGTAAGGCGCTGTCGATTGGTGATACGGTGAAAGTGATAGCGAAAGACGATATTAATCGTTTGATGGAGCTTGAGAATAAGGGCGAGAAGATTGTGTTGAGTTATCAGAATGCGGAAGTGATTTTTGGTGAAAAGGCTTAGTTTTATCAATTTTTCGGTTATATGATGGAGATAGTGAATCTTTGTATATTGCTAAACCAACCGACGCTTTTCCTAGGGCTGATCCCTCAGGAGTCGCGGTTGGTTTTTGCAATCTGAGGTGTGGTGAATCTAATCGTTGAAAACTTGTAAAGTAGAAATTACTGTATTTGTTTGCATTTTCAACTCAATCACGCTTCATTTTCTTTTGTGGAAGAGTGGAAGTTGAGTGATTACGACAATTAGAATTGTGCCGTACATTCTAGGAGTCTTGGCTCAACTCAGTTCGGTTGAGTTAAGCAATATCGAAGTCAAAAAATAATAACTCACATAAAAAAACGGTTGTAGGAGAGAAGGGGAATTTCTCATCTGCAACCGTTTTTGTGATATCGTGACGTCTATAGTTTTTTGACAGTGAGTAATAAATAGATAAAGAATGGCGCGCCAAATGCTGCGATGAATACACCGGCTGGGACTTCTTTCGGTAAAAAGAGTGTGCGACTGATTAAGTCAGCCACCATAAGCGAAATGGCACCGATACAAGCGGTCATGATGAATTGTTTGATTGTACTTGTTCGAATCAGTGTTTTAGCGATATGGGGTGCAATCAACCCGATAAAGCCAATGTTCCCTACAAAACTAATAGCGATGGATACGAGTAGTGTCGCGACGATAATTTGTAACAGTCGTGTTTGTTGTATATGTAGACCGAGTCCTGTTGCGACAGATTCATTTAAAGCAGCAATTTTCATGCGTGGTATGATGACCCATAACAGAGGTGTCATCAAGAGCAGTGCGCCACATAAGATGAGACTGTCTTGAAAAGAAGCGCCGTATAAACTCCCAACGAGCCACGTATAAGCTTTAGAGGCCGAGAGTTGTTTGGTTGTGAGTAATAGGCCTTGTGTGATGCCCATGAGTACTGTTTGTAATGCGATGCCAATAATGATAAGTGTCGAGGGACGAATTTGATAGTTCATTTGAAATGACATCAAGATGAACATCGCGACCGTTCCTCCCGTGATGGCGAAAAGGGGAAGAAGGTGAATGGTTAAGTGGCTAAACCATGTGATAAATAGTACAGCACTTAAACTCGCCCCCCCTGTGACCCCAATAATATCAGGGGAAGCGATAGGATTTTTTAGGACATTTTGTAATAATAGTCCACTCAGACCGAGCGCTGTCCCTGCAAGAATCGCAAGTGTAATGCGGGGAAGGCGTAAAACTTCTAACGTAAATTGATAAGCACTCGCGCTTGGATTGATAAAATATGCGATGACATCTGAAAAACGAATGACGTCTGATCCAACCATCATGCTTAACAAGCCTACGATGACAAGACTGATGAGGCCGATGCATAGATAGATGTTGTCTTTACTATAGCGCTCATTTTTCATACACGGTAAATCCCCTTCTTCATAAGATATATCAATACTAAAGCGCCCAAAATGCCTGTAATAATGCCCACGGGTAGCTCTAGCGGTCGAATGATGACTCGCGCAACAATATCTGCACTGATCATTAAGCAAGACCCGAGTAATGCTGTGTATGGAATCAATAACTGATAGCGAGGGGGCAGTATGAGTTTGGCAATATTTGGAATGATGAGGCCGACAAATATAATCGAACCGGCAAGTGCAACGGAACTCCCTGCAAGCACACTAATCATCAATACGATCACCCATTTGATGCGCTTTACATTTTGACCTAATCCTGTCGCAATCTCATCGCTTGTCATTAAAATATTGAGATGTGGTGCCATGAAAAATCCGGCAATGAGAAACAAAAGTATGATCACTATCATCCACGGTATATCCCAAATATTTCGCAACGATACAGAACCACTCAACCAAAATAATAAGCCTTGGAGATTCGTTTCGTTCATAATTAAAATGCCTTGGGTAAAGGCAGTGAACAGCATTGAAATTGATGCGCCGGCAAGGATGACGCGTTGTGGTGTAAAACGCGCTTGTTTAAACATGCCTAATCCGACGACAAGTATCGTGACGAGAATAGCGCCTACAAAAGCCATCACGACGAGTGCTTCAAATGAGTGAACACGAATCAATGTGACGCCCGTGACGATAAAAAAGACAGCGCCTGCATTGACACCGAACAGTCCAGGTGAAGCGACCGCATTTCGTGTGAGCACTTGCATGAATAGACCTGCAACTGCAAGGGCAGCACCTGTAAGTAGGGCGATGATTGTTCGAGAAGCACGTGAACCTGTCACAAGGGTATGGACATCGTTTTGGCCGTCAAAGTGGAATAACGCCTGTATCAACTGAGGCAGTGATACAAGCGTGTTTCCAATCATTAGGCTTAAAAACAATACAATGACAAGACATGCACTTGCGATAAATAAGTGATGTATCGGTTTAAGCGACATAATGTAACTCCTTATGTTATTGCTTTTTAATATCGAGTTTTTCGTATAAATCGTCAATCAATTTAAGTGAAGATTGGTAACCGCCTGCTAAGTTCCAAGTGATTTCATCTACACCATCAACGACATGTCCTTTTTTCACAGCGTCTAAGTTTTTCCATTCTGTGCTTGATGTCCATTCTTGTTCAGTTTTTTGTACAAGGTCGGCATCTGCTGCTTTAGGATCTGATTTGAAAATGAAGATTTGGTCAGCATCCATCAACGGAATACTTTCTTTTGAAGTTAATTGAATAATGTCTTTCCCTTTATCCACTTCTTTTTGTTGACCTTCAGGACGTTTAAAGCCTAAATCTTGTAAAATATCTCCAGCGTAACCACCAGCATAAATACGTGTTTGGTCAGCACGGAAGTTTACGACAGAAGCTGAAATAGGCCATGCATCACCATATTTGGCTTTAGCATCTTTTTGGAATGCTTTCACTTTATCATCATATTTTTGAAGTAATGATTGTGCTTCTTTTTCTTTCCCTAAAGCTTTCCCCATCATTTCAGTTGTATCTTTAAATTTATAAACTGTATCTGTCGTAATCGTTGGGGCGATTTTTGACAATTGATCATATACTTTTTCGTTTCTCACTTTAGAAGCAACAATGAGATCAGGTTTTAATTTTGAGATTTCTTCTAAGTTTGGCGCAGGTTCTTGACCGACATTTTTCGTGTCTTTCAAATCATCTCTTAGGTATTCAAATTGGGGTGCTTGTGTCCAAGATTCTACTGCGCCCACTGGTTTAACACCTAAAGAAACTGCGACATCCGTTGCGCCTTGATATAAAGTCACAACACGTTTAGGTTCGCCTTTAATTTCAGTCGTTCCCATTGCGTGTTTAATTGTTGTTGTATCTGCTTTCTTGTCTGACGCTTCTTTGTGACTTGAATTGCCACACGCAGATAAGACGAGTAATAAGACTAAAGGTAAAACGAGTAGCTGTAAAAGTTTATTCATGAGATGAACTTTCCTCCTATGTATCATCGGTATTTTCAAAAATAATGAGAATCATTATCAATTAAAGTATGTCGAATTTCAACTCATAAGTCAATAATAATTTTATCTTTTCAACAAAAATTATAAATGTTTGACTTATAAATTGAATATCAATATAATGCCACCATAACCGATAATGATAATCATTCTCAGTTATAAAAGTTTCATCTCAATTCGATACAAGGAGGTCGTCGTTTTTGATTAAAAATGAAGCAACATATGATTCGTTATTATCTTGTATTGGCCAGACGCCTATCGTACAACTGCAACGATTATTTCCTGAACATCGTGTTTTAGCGAAATTGGAATATATGAACCCGGGTGGCAGTATGAAGGATCGTCCAGCCAAATTTATTATAGAGCGTGGGTTAGCAACTGGAGAAATTAACGCGTCGACGCATTTAATAGAAAGTACATCAGGCAATCTCGGCATTGCATTAGCGATGATTGCAAAGATTAAAGGATTAAAGCTAACATGTGTGGTCGATCCTAAAATTTCACCGACGAACTTGAAAATGATTGAAAGTTACGGTGCCAATATCGAAATGGTGGATGAACCCGATGAACATGGTGGCTATTTGATGACACGTATTCAGCGCGTCAAAACATTGTTAGCGGAAACAGAAAACGCGTATTGGATTAATCAATATGCGAATGATTTAAATTGGCAAGCGCATTACTACGGTGCTGGTACAGAAATTGTCGAAGCGGTAGAGGAACCGATTGACTATTTCGTTGCTCCCGTGAGTACGACAGGTAGCATTATGGGGATGAGTCGCAAAATTAAAGAGCATCATCCGAATGCGCAAATTGTAGCTGTGGATGCGAAAGGGTCGATTATTTTTGGTGATACGCCATGTAATCGTGAACTACCTGGGATTGGTGCCAGTCGCGTGCCAGAGATTTTGAATGCGGCTGAAATTGATGACGTGATACATATTGACGATTATCGATCTGCATTAGGGTGTCATCAATTAGTGGATCAAGAAGGCATTTTTGCAGGGGGTTCGACTGGTGCTATTATTAGTGCCATCCAACAACTTACGCAAAAGGTTGAGCCTGGCGCTACCATTGTGACGATTTTACCGGATAGAGGCGATCGCTATTTAGATTTAGTGTATTCAGAAAAGTGGTTCGAACAATTAAAAAATAAACAAGAAAGTGAGACTTATTAATATGAAACATCCATTATTGTATTTAAATCGTACGGACATTGAACAAGCAGGAGGGGCACAGTCACAAATTTACGTCGATGCATTAACAGAAGCATTAACGGCACATGCAAATCAAGATTTTGTCCAACCGTTGAAACCTTATTTACGTCAAGATGCTGAAAATGGTCATATCGCCGACCGTATTATTGCGATGCCAAGTCATATCGGTGGTGATCATTCAGTATCTGGAATCAAATGGATTGGGAGTAAACACGACAACCCCTCAAAGCGACAAATCGAACGTGCTAGTGCGGTGATTATTTTAAATGATCCAGAAACGAACTACCCGATTGCGGTCATGGAAGCAAGCTTAATCAGTAGTATGCGTACAGCAGCTGTTTCAGCGATTGCGGCACGTCACTTAGCACGGCCAGGTTTTGAAAACCTAACGATTATCGGTTGCGGCTTGATTGGTGACAAACAGCTCCAAACAATGCTTGAACAGTTTGATCATATTCAAAAGGTATATTTATATGATCAATTTGAAGCAGCATCACAAAAAATGATTGAAAAATGGTCAGCGCAACGACCAGATATGACATGGGTTCAAGCGCAATCTGCACGTGAAGCTGTTGAAAATGGGGATGTTGTCATTCCGTGTACAGTAACGGATCAACCGTATATCGAATACGACTGGTTACGTCAAGGCGCTTTCGTCAGCAACATTTCGATTATGGATGTGCATAAAGAAGTGTTCATTAAAGCAGATAAAGTTGTCGTAGATGATTGGTCACAAAGTAATCGCGAAAAGAAAACGATACATCAACTCGTTCAAGACGGTCTATTCAGTCGAGAACAGTTACACGCTGAACTCGGACAACTTGTGACAGGTGAGAAAGTCGGACGTGAACATGACGATGAGATTATTTTATTAAACCCAATGGGCATGGCGATTGAAGACATTGCGAGTGCGTACTTCATTTATCAACGTGCGCAAGCTGAAAATATAGGCACAACATTAAGTCTTTATTAGGAGTGGCATATATGGTAAGTGAACACGAACACAATGTAACGCGTGCACAACAATACATATTAAAAGACCTTGTGGATGCGTTATTATTTGAAGATTTAGGTGGCATTGCATCGACGAGTGAACGATTAACGATACAACAACAGACGTATTTACGTTATGAGAAAAAGGGGATTGTGTTGCTCATTCCAGTTTATTACAGTGGACTGAATGTGTATCGCTCTAATGGAGAGGCAGTGTTCCATATTGAAAGTAAAACGTGTATGCCTTTGACAGTGCATGAATTGTGGGAATTATTTGTCACAATGAATGCAGATTTAGCGGCTGAGTGGGCACATGCGCGCTTTGCAGAGGGACTGGAGGCAGCTGTGACCGAGTTAACGGCACAATATGACGGATTTAAAGCGAGTGAACATCCATTCATCTTGTCAGAACAGTTTGCCAGTTTGAAAGACAGGCCTTTTCATCCGGTCGCAAAAGAAAAAAGAGGATTGACAGCAGAAGATTATGCTGTGTATCAAGCGGAATATCATCAACCATTAGCCGTACAAACTGTGGCAATCCGAAAGTCACATGTCATACAAGGTAAAGGTGCGACAGATGAGCAGTACGCACAGTTTTGGGGTGACACATTGCTTCGGTGTCAACAAGCACTCATTGAGAAAGGGTATGACACTGAGGACTATGTCATTTTTCCGGTACACCCTTGGCAATACGAACATGTCTTGCCGGTTCAATTTAGCGCAGAGATCAAACAAGGTATCGTCGTCTTGCTTGATGTGACGATGGGACAATACCTCTCGTCTTCATCTATGCGCACATTGATACCATTAGCCGCGCCGTTCACGCATTTAAAAGTACCGTTTTCAATGCAATCACTTGGTGCGTTAAGACTGACGCCGACACGTTACATGAAAAATGGTGAAGCAGGAGAAACGTTATTGCGTGATATTATCGCTCAAGATACGTCATTGAACGGTCGTGTGAAGTTGTGTGATGAAACGGTGTGGTGGTCGTACATGAATGAAGCACAAGATATTTTTCAAGATCAATCGGGACACCTCACTATGCAGTTACGTCACTATCCTGAGTCAATAAAAGATGCACAGATGGTCACTTCGATGGCGGCACTTGCTGCACATGAGTCGACACTCTATGAACGCATTTTAGAGACGGACCATCCAACGACTGAACAAATCAATGCATTGTTTGAACAAGTGAGCGATGCATTTTTAAAGATGACACTCGCATTGATGAAATATGGTGTGTTGCCTGAATTGCACGGTCAAAATGTGTTAGTTGTCTTTCGAGAAGGGCATGTGGCGGAATTTGTATTGCGAGATCATGATACGGTCCGCATTTTCCCAGAGTGGTTAACAGCACAAGGCTTTAAACTGCCGAACTATGCGGTGAGAAAAGATACACCGAACACACTATTAAATGAAGATATCGAAACATTTTTTGCTTATTTTCAAACGTTAGCAGTGAGTGTTAATTTATATGCGATTGTCGATGCTTTAGTTGATGTGTTTAAAGTATCTGAAACGGAATTGATGACACAGTTGAGACAAACGATGCAACGTCACCTCGACACAATAGATTGGTTACCTGGGACATCTGAAGAAGTGGAACGCATTATCTTTACACAAGAAACATGGCCATTCAAACGCATTTTACTGCCATTGTTGCATCAACGTGGTGACGGTGGTGGAAGTATGCCATCGAGTATCGGTCGTGTCCCCAATCCAATGAAAAGGACAGATAATCATAGAACAAACGTGGCGACGTAATTTCAGAACGCTATGGCTCGGTCAGTTTATGGCCATAGCGGGTTTGACCGTGTTAGTTCCATTACTTCCAATCTATATAGCGTCGTTGAAACAGTTAAACATTTTTGAAATTCAGTTGTGGAGTGGGATTGCTATTGCGGCGCCTGCAATCACAACGATGTTAGCTTCTCCGTTATGGGGAAAGCTCGGTGACCGACTGAGCCGAAAATGGATGGTGTTGCGTGCATTGTTTGGCTTAGGGCTATGTCTCTTATTAATGGCTTTTTGTACGACACCGTTTCAATTTGTACTCGTACGCTTGTTGCAAGGTTTATTCGGTGGCGTGGTCGAAGCTTCGAGTGCATTTGCGAGTGGTGAAGCCCCGGAATCTGAGCGTGGCGCGGTACTCGGTAAATTACAAAGTGCTGTGAGTGCCGGCTCTCTCGTAGGTCCACTGATTGGCGGCGTGCTCGCGACAGTGCTCGGTTTTCAAGCACTCTTATTCTTGATCGGTCTTATCACTTTGTTGATGAGTATTCTGGGCGTCTTTTTCTTAATTGAAACGACACATACGCACGCGAATACAGAACGGCCACAAGTAAAAAAAAGTGTACGACAATCGATGAAATGTTTGTTGTGTACGCAACTGACTTGTCGCTTTATAATCGTCGGGGTATTAGCGAACTTTGCGATGTATGGCATGATGACTGCTTTGGCCCCATTAGTGAGTAGCGTCAACCATGTTCACATTGATGATCGTGCGGCAGTCGGAATTTTACAGTCAGCGTTTTGGACAGCTTCGATGATGAGTGCCCCTTTTTGGGGTTACTTCAATGATAAAGCTTATGTCAAAAACGTATATATTATTGCGAGTATTTTATGTGGCATCAGTGTGCTTTGGCAAGGTGTGGTGACAGACCTGTGGATGCTAGGTATCGCACGTGTGTTACAAGGTTTAACTTATAGTGCGCTCATTCAAAGTGTCATGTTTGTCGTTGTAAATGCGAGTCACCACCAACTGAAAGGGACGTTTGTAGGCTCGACGAATAGCTTCTTAGTAGTTGGTCAAATCGTCGGTAGCTTGAGTGGCGCAATAGTAACAAGTTATACCGCACCGGCGACGACATTTATCCTGATGGGCGTTATTTTCGCATTGAGTAGCACACTATTATGGACGTCACACATTAAAAATCAAAAAATCAACCCTATATTGACGGGTTTTTGGGAGGTTAAAGAGCAACGTGCAAAACTTTAAGATGAACAAACGCGCGGAACATGCTGCGTTAGAACGACTGCTCAATATTTATTTTAGAGAAAAAGGTTGTAGCCCTAAAAAAGAAGGGACGTCTCAATGGCACATCAATTTAAAAGATGATTTGACGCTACGTGGAAAGTTGCGCTATGTCTCATCAATGGGGCATCACATGTATGATTCAGCCGTTTACTTAGAGAGTATCGGCCATGTGTCGCAACTGACACCACTTGAGGCAATCAGATATATACTTGAAGCGATTGCGTACGATGAAACTTCTCAGACTGAGACTACGATAGTAGAAGCGGTTTATCAAGATATATGTAACAGTATTTCACGAACAACACGTTATCTTGATCAAGCGAGACGGCATGCACCACCTCATCAGAATCATTATATCGCATCAGAACAATCACTTTATCTGGGCCATCCTTTTCACCCGACGCCGAAAAGTGCTACAGGCTTTACTGATGAAGATATTGAGCAATATGCGCCTGAATGTCATGTTGCGTTCCAACTGCACTACTTAGCGGTGGATCCAGCTCTATTAGTCGAACGTTATGTGCCAAATTATGAAGCGCGTGTTGATGAAACTGTGCGTCAACTTGCACAAATTGAAGAAGATGAATATACCGTAACCTATCGTTTACTGCCAGTGCATCCTTATCAAATTGAAGTGCTCAAACAACAACCGACGATTCAGCAACATCTCGCAAATGGTACGATTCAAGACTTAGGACAACGTGGCCATGTCGTTTATCCGACGTCATCTGTGCGAACAGTATTCGTAAAAGCGTTGAATATTTATTTGAAGTTGCCGATTCAAGTTAAAATTACGAATTTTGTGAGAACAAATGACTTCGAACAAATTGAGAGAACATTGGATGCGGCAGAAATTATAGCAGCGATTAAACCAGAATATGAAACGGCGACATTTAAATTGATGTTTGAACAAGGCTACCGCGCGCTACAACCAGATAATGATGCGGTGATAGATATTTTAGCCAATAGTGCGATGATTGTGCGTGAAGGCATTGAACAGTACGACTCATTAGAAGAAATTCACGTCTTAGCAAGCTTATTTGAAACGATGCCAGATGAGCCGACGTCAAAATTAGGCCAAGCTTGGTTGCGCAGTGGATTATCTCGTGAAGATTGGCTGACAGTGTATTTAAATCAAGTCATTTGGCCAATGTTGGAATTATTTGCACATACAGGGATTAGTCTCGAAGCACACGTCCAAAACACACTCGTTGCGCTAGAAGAAGGGCGTCCGACAGTTTGTTATGTGCGCGATTTAGAAGGGATTTGTGTTTCTGAACGTATCGCCGCAGCACAAGGGATGATTCCGCACCAAATTAGCGCAGACAGTCCGGTCGTGTATACGCATCATGAAGCATGGCACCGTTTTAAATATTATGTCATTGTCAATCATTTGGGCCATCTCGTTTCAACGTTGGGTAAAGCAACAGGTGATGAAGAGATGTTATGGCAAACCGTGAATCGCACATTGGAAACGTGGCAAGAACGTGCAGAAGGTCATGATGTGTTAATGCAATGTTTGGAAGATTTACGTTATAATCCGACATTTGCTGCGAAGGCGAATTTGATGAGTAAATTACAAGAACGCGGTGAAGACCCGATTTATATTAAAATTCCTAACCCGATTAGTCAGGAGGAGGACAGTATTTATGAAACAACTGATTGAACAAGTGAGGCAACGTATCATGCAACAGTTGGTCACGTCACTTATATATGAAGACGTGGTGCATTATGAACAGCTACCGAGCGAAGATGACGAGTGTGATACGTACACTATTGAGGGGGAAGCCGTGACGTATCGCGTGCAACTGCAACAGTCCGATAGTTTTGAACGACTCAGGATCAGCGCTCCAGTTTGGCGTATTGCAGATGGAGAGGAAGCGGTCACTCTTGATTATGCGCAACTGCTACGAGAGGTGCGTTTTACATTTGATAAAGATGAACAAAAATTAGAAGACTTTATCATTGAATTATTACAAACCGAACTTAAAGACACGCAAGCGCAACGTTATCGTGCACAGCAATCACAGATGTCATTAACGGCATTTGATGATTATGAATCGTATGCTATGGAAGGCCATATGTATCACCCAAGTTATAAATCACGGCTCGGCTTTACACTGGACGACAATGTACGCTATGGTCCGGATTTCCGCCCCTCATTTCAACTGCAGTGGATTGCGATTGCACCGGATCATGTGGAAACGACGGTATCCGCGAGTGTCGATACAGTTGCATTGCTTCAACGTCAGCTCGGTACAGAGACGTTAGCAACGTTTGAAGAGACCCTCCAGCAACATGGGCATACCCTTGAAACGATGGTGCTCATACCGGTACACCCGTGGCAGTTTGAACATGTCATTCAAGTCGAATTTGCGGAAGCATGGATGCATGGAGAGATGCTATGGCTCGGGACAAGTGACGAAATGTATGTGCCGCAACAGTCTATTCGAACACTCACACCGACTGATCGTAACAAATATTATTTGAAAACACCGATTAGTATAACGAATACATCAACAAAACGTGTGTTAGCCCCACACACGATTGAAAATGCAGCACAAATTACGGATTGGTTAAAACATATTCAGTCAAAAGATACCTATTTACAACAACATTTACAGACGGTATTTCTAGGTGAAGTGTTGGGCCATGCATATCACAATCCGACCTTATCCGAGGTGAAGCAACAACGTATTTACGGTGCACTCGGTGTCATTTGGCGTGAAAATATTCATCATTATTTAGCATTGCATGAGTCAGCTATTCCATTTAATGCTTTATATTCAGTAGATGCTGATAACCGCCCACTCATTGATGCGTGGATGTCAAAATACGGTGTAGAACAGTGGATGGCACAATTTTTCAGTGTCGCAGTGACGCCATTGATTCATATGCTGTATCATCACGGCATTGCGTTTGAGTCGCATGCACAAAATATGATGTTAATTCATGAAAACGGCTGGCCAACACGTATAGCATTGAAAGATTTCCATGACGGGGTTCGCTTTAAGCCGAGTTTGTTAAGTGAGGTTGCACAAAATCCACGATTACGTGACACACCTGAAGCGCATCGCAAAGTGAACCGAAACTCATTTATCGAAACAGAAGATGTCAATCTCGTCCGTGATTTTTTACATGACGCCTTTTTCTTTATTAATATTGCAGAAATCATTGACTTTGTTGCACGTCAATATAAGTTAAAAGCGTCAGAACAGTGGACAATGGTACGTACGGTCATTGAACAGTATCAACAGCAATTCCCAAACCTTGAAAATTATCGCCACTTCGATTTATTTGTACCGACCATTCAAGTGGAAAAACTGACGACACGCCGTTTACGCGAAGATGTAGCATTACGTCTTCACGAAGTACGCAATCCGTTGAGGAGGTCTGAAGTATGAAATCTTTGTCACTGAAACGTAACTTAGCAGAAGGAAAGGTACAATACGGATTGATGAATTCGATTCCGGATCCACTCGTCATCGAAATCATTGCTGCAAGTGGTTATGATTTTGTCGTTATTGATACGGAACATGTCGCAATTAACGATGAAACATTAGCGCATATGATTCGTGCTGCTGAGACAGCCAATATTATTCCCATTGTTCGCGTTACAGCTGCAATTGAACGCGACATTATTAAAGTGTTGGACATGGGCGCCAAAGGGATTGTGGTCCCACATGTGAATGACCGCGAAACAGCAGAACGCATTGTGAAGCTAAGTCGTTATTATCCAGAAGGCATGCGCAGTTTGAATGGCGGACGCGTTGCACGATTTGGCGAAATTCCTTTAAAAGAAGCGATGGCTGAAGCGAATGCATCGATATGTGTCATCGCAATGATAGAAAATATGCAAGGCGTCCGCGCGATTGATGAAATAGTGCAAGTAGAAGGTTTGGATATGGTCATTGAAGGTGCGGCTGACTTATCCCAATCACTCGGCATCCCTTGGGAAACAAGCCATGATCAACTTCAACGAGCGATTCAGCATGTCTACACAACTACGACAACTGCAGGCAAACAGTTTTGCGCTTTGCCGAGAGATGACCAACAAGTGCAACGATGGCAACAGCAAGGCGTGCAATGTTTCCTCATGGGCGATGACCGCGGGAAACTGTACCGTCATTTAAAACACAATTTAGCACAGGTGAAAGAGGTGACAGCTCATGACGGCGATTCATACATTAGTTAAACAGCTCAAACAACAAGGCCCGCTCTGCCATTTTATTTATGATATGGACGGGCTACGACAACATCTCGAAACTGTGACATCACAGCTCCCTGACAATTGTGAAATGTATTATGCAATGAAGGCGAACAGTGAGTCTGAGATATTAGCCGCGATTCAGCCCCATGTCGCCGGCTTCGAAGTGGCGTCAGAAGGTGAAATTGCAAAAGCATTGGTACATACGACAGCAGAACATGTCATTTTTGGTGGACCGGGAAAAACTGACGAATCTTTACGATACGCGATTCAACAAGGGATTCGACGCATTCATGTTGAAAGTTTATATGAATTAGAGCGATTAAATGCATTGCTTAAACAAGAAAATGCGACCATGTCAATTTTGCTGAGAGTGAATTTAGCCGGACCTTTTCCAGCTGCGACGTTACATATGGCAGGTCAACCGACACAATTTGGTATTGATGAAACAGAAGTCGACACGGTTATTGCAACAGCGCAAAATATGCCACGTATCCAATTAGAAGGCTTTCACTTTCATTCGATTTCTAACAACTTAGATGCCGCCTTGCATTTACAAGTGATGACGTTATATTTCCAAAAGGCAAAAGCATGGGCAGCACAACATGACTTTACATTGCAACACCTGAATGTAGGTGGTGGTATCGGTGTGAATTACGCTGACTTAAATGAACAATTTGACTGGACGTATTTCACGACAGAACTGTCCGCTTTGATTGAAGAAGAAGGTCTACAAAATATAACCATCAACTTTGAATGTGGTCGCTATATGGTGGCACATATCGGCTATTACGTAACCGAAGTATTGGATATTAAGCGTGTGCATGGCGCGTGGTTTGCTATTTTAAAAGGGGGCACACAACATTTCAGGCTGCCTGTCTCATGGCAACATAATCACCCATTTGAAATATTGCCGCTAGGTGAACAGGTAAATCAAATTGCACCAAGAACGATTGAACAACAGGCAGTGACGTTCGTCGGTCAATTGTGTACGCCTAAAGATGTGTTTGCTAAAGCGGTGGAGATACCAGCGCTGTCTACAGGTGATGCGGTTATTTTCATATATGCCGGTGCGTATGGTTGGTCGATTTCACATCACGACTTTTTAAGCCATCCGCATCCACAATGCATTTACTGGTCAAGTGAGAAGGAGGGAGAATCATGAAACAGATTTACGACACATTGCAACTCATTCCTGTCGACAAGATTGACCTCCACGAAGCATTTGAACCGAGTCGATTAGAAAAAACGAAAGAGAGCATTGCTAAAGAACAGCATTTACGTCATCCAGTGCTCGTCGTTAAAACATTATTTGGTCGCTATATGGTCATTGATGGTGTACACCGATTTATGAGTTTGAAAGCACTCGGCTGTGAAGTTATTCCAGTACAAGTGATTCAGCGCACACAGTACTCCATTGGCAGTTGGCATCATAAAATTCCTAATGGTGCATGGTGCGAAGGGTTAACGGATGAGGAACTATTACCGTGGACGACAGAAGTTCGCGATGAAACACCTTTTATTACGATGTGTGATCAACAGACCGAACATTATTTATATGCAGCAGATTTAACAGCAGATAAACTAGATATTTGGAAAAAGGTTGTGAACAGTTACAGTGCGAGCTGCAACGTTGAACGTGTTCCGCATAGCGCCTGTTTGTGTCTCGACAGCAATGATATATTAATGAAGTATCAGCCCCTTCAAATTGGTGAAATTGAAGCTGTTGTGCAAAGAGGTCAAACTGTACCAGCGGGTGTCACACGTTTTAACATTGCAGGGCGTTGTTTGAATTTACAAGTTCCGCTCCATTTATTGAAAAATAGCAATTTAGGTAATCAGGAACAGTGGCATACATTTTTACAGAAGAAAATTGAAAGCATGCGTTGCTATACTGAAAAGATATATTTAATAGAAGCGGAGTAAAGCGCATCATCATTTATATTCATATGAAGTAAAAAAGCTGGGGAACAATGACGTTTTCCCAGTTTTTCTTGTCACTCTTTGTTGAGAAAGGGTTCATTGAAATCTCGCCCTTTGAGATACAATGGCTCAAATAGGCGAGACGCTTGAGGGATGATGTTAAAGGTCAAAGGAATGTCACTTAACTTTAAAAGTGGTTACTGTTTAGCGCACTAGCTGTTTTACGTTGTGACATAGAAAAGTTTCAGTCTTTATCCATTCATAGATTTAAGAATCATCAATAACTAGAGGAGGACATATTGAATGAAATAATAAATGGCTAAAAAATTTGTGACAATCCATAAGCTTGAAAAGAAAACAGTAGGCAGTTTCGTCAACATTTTTAACGCTGTCCCATCCCATTCAGGCTGAGGGCGTGCGAATGTAAGTTGTACAATCGTAATCGTCGACTGAATAATTTCACCTAACAGTGTCCCAAGTATGAAATGGTAAACGAGCATATAAATGAATGAATAGTTCGTTAAATTTTCAGACTGAATACCTAAATAGCCAATGAGTATTAAAAAGGCAATGATGAGTAACGGAACAGCCTTTCTTGACGTTTTCCATGTAAAGTAAATGAAAACAAGAATATAAAGCATAATAAACAATGCGCCTTGTCCCTTACTTTGGATATACAAACCTAATATCAACATGATAGGCGACATGAGATAGCCACCTAATGTCGTGATGATATGGCCTGAACGACTTCTACTAGCGGTGACAGCGTAGCCTTGTTGGCCTGTTGCGTTACGTTCACGTCTTGTTGTGACAACGACAAAATCTCGTACACATCCACCTGATAAACGATTAAAGAGCACATGGCCAAATTCATGCGTCAAGACTGGAATATAATTCAGCGCAATGTCTAATAATGAAAAAATAGGACGGTATGCATAATGGCGGCTTACAAGGTAGAGGCCTGCGATACATAAAAGTAAAATAAATGAAATAGGGATAGGTGAAGTAATCCACGAATATCCGTGCATAGATGTCAATCCTTTCGCAAAACTTACTTTCTATTATAACGGGTTTATTGCGTCTGAACTATAGACTTAAGTCCTAAAGTGTATCATTCAGTTGACGTATTACTTTTGTAGGATTATCCGCGACATCCGTAGATGCAGTCACAGCACGTGTCACGATACGTCTAGCAGCAACGGTAGCCCCTTGATGTACTGTAACACCGGGGAGGATGGGCACACCTGCATCGATCCATACATCATCTTTAACAGTCATTTTTGGTCCTTGTTCAATCACTGAACGACGCTTTGTTGGATCAAGTGGATGATTGACAGTAATCAGTTGCACATTTGGCCTAATTTTTGACGTTATTGTTGATAAAAATAGGCCAATATCAAGCCATGTGTTGTGCTTATTCACATAAACGTTGTCACCTAAATGCATATTGTAATCATCGTCGAAGTAGAACGGTGGCTCGATGTAACAATGATTTTGTACGTGACCTATCATGTGTGTCAAATACTGTTCGCGTTGTGCGATGTCGGTCCTTGCATTGTAGGTATTGCGAGCTAATGCGGTTTGTTAACGGTCATGTAAGGGTGTCGCATCGCTTGGATAATAAGGTAATTCATTGATTATTTTTTGTTATCAGTCATAGGAGCACTCCCTTCCCATAATGTCGTTTTAAATGATACGCAACGCACC
Source organism: Staphylococcus pseudintermedius (assembly GCF_001792775.2). Classification (GTDB taxonomy): domain Bacteria; phylum Bacillota; class Bacilli; order Staphylococcales; family Staphylococcaceae; genus Staphylococcus; species Staphylococcus pseudintermedius. The sequence goes on along the minus strand of NZ_MLGE02000005.1, from coordinate 21,892 downwards.
AAAAAAGCGGACATCTAAAATATTAAAAATAATGTATCATCATCTCGGACTTTGGAATGAACTTTCAATAAAAAGTAGGATTTAGCTTGATTTTGGTGTAAAATGTGTTAAAGTGACATCAATATATTGTAAATACCATGTAAAACAAATTGAATTGAAATTAAATGAAAGATTGAAGGTGAGACTATGGCTAAAGCATTGCCTACTGGTCATCATGAGGGCACTTTTCCTAGTCGTGACACTACAGTAGAGGGAACATATACGTTTAAAGAGAAAAAAGCGCAAGTCCAAGTGATGAATGTGATGTTTGATAATGTTACATTGATGGACATGCATCAAAATATTTTAAAATATATGCATACTGAAACGAAACATAATTTATTTATTGTGACGGCTAACCCAGAAATCGTCCATTATGCATCAGAAAACCCATTATATGCTCAAATGTTGAAACAAGCAGACTTTATCGTTCCGGATGGGACAGGCATTGTTAAAGCTGCTCGGATATTAGGTCAATCTTTACAAGAACGTGTACCGGGTATTGAAGTAATGGAAACATGTTTAAATATTGCAGATTTAGAGCGTAAAAAAGTGTTTTTACTTGGCGCAACATCTCCAGTTGTTGAAAAAGCTGCACGACGCATTCAACGTCAGTACCCACATATCGATATCCAAACGCATCACGGATTTATCGATATTACTGATCAAAACGTCATCGAACAAGTACGTGATTTTAATCCAGACTTTATTTTTGTAGGTATGGGCTATCCGAAGCAAGAACAATGGATTCAACATAACCGCCATCATTTCGACCATACATTGATGATGGGTGTGGGCGGCTCAATCGATGTTTATAGTGGTGAAGTGAAACGCGCACCTTACGTATGGAGAGCGATGAATCTAGAATGGGCTTACCGAGCGTTGACAGATATAAAGCGAATTCACCGTTTGAAAAGAATTCCTAAGTTTGTCGTTGGTGTGTATAAACAAAAATATTTAGGTAAATAGTGTAGATAATCAAAGCGCGCGTCAGACCATTTCGATTGTGATTAGAAGTGGGATGAAGCGCACTTTTTTTATTAAGTTCACAATAAATACAAAAAATGAGGCATAGTCTCAGTTGAAATGGGGTAAAAATTCACTGCATCGACCACACAACCCATAGATTCAACGTGATTGATGCAGTGTGTGGGCTGCAATTATTACACGTATACGGAAAAGTTATTTGATGACAAAGCGATTTTCATCTAAAGCTTGACGAAATGCCTTTTGTTCTGCAGTCGATTTTTTCTTGAAATCTTTCAAAAAGGCTTCATATTTAGGAAGGACATCTTCCACAGAACCGAAATCTTTAAGTTGCCCGGCTTCGATCCAAGCAATTTTTGTACAAAATTCTTTCACTTGGCGTAAGTTGTGGCTGACAAAGAAGATTGTTTTTTCATCTTCTTTAAATTCATAAATCTTTTTCAAACTCTTTTGGGTAAACGTTTGGTCACCTACAGACAACGCTTCGTCAATGACAAGAATTTCTGGATTGATTGTCGCACTAATGGAAAAGCCGAGTTTCGAACGCATCCCGCTTGAATATTTTTTTACGGGCTGATAAATAAACTCACCTAATTCGCTAAATTCGACAATTTCGGGTGTGAGTGCTTTAATTTCATTTTTTTTGAAACCCATGCACAACATTTTGAACTCAATATTTTCCATACCTGTTAAGTTGCCATTGAGTCCAGCGTTAATTGCGATGACACTTACATCGCCAGTTTTATCAATATGCCCGTGTGTCGGTGTGAGCGAACCACCAATCATATTGCTCAATGTCGATTTACCGGAGCCATTAATCCCGACTAAACCGATAACATCACCCGCGTAGGCTTGGAATGTGACATCTTTGAGTGCATAAAATGTTTTGTTTTTATGTTTTGGCCATATAGCATCTTTAATACGTTCTTTATTATTACGATAAATACGATATTCTTTAGTCACTTCGTTAATACTGACAGTTGGATTCATCTGTGAACAGTCCTTACATTGATAATATTGAAATGAAATTTGGTTTTTGCTTCCATCATCTTATGTCTATACATTATAATATATTACTAAGTGGTTGTTAAATTTGTGAAGCTATTGTAAAGTATTATGGATACAATGTATTTAATTCTACTTAAATCAACTTAGCTTTTCAATTAAAGAATAGGCGATGAGACATACTAGGTCAAATATTAATGTATAATATGATTTTGATGATTGGCTCTAGATGGATTATCTAGCATGTGAAAGCGTGGTAAATTATGAATTCTGTTATTACCGTAATGAAAGAACATTTTAAGAGTTTTTATCTGATTCAGCGGTTAGCACAATTCCAGCTTAAGATTTCAAATCATAATAACTATCTCGGATTTGCTTGGGAGATCATTAATCCTGTGATACAAATTATGGTTTACTGGTTTGTCTTCGGTTTTGGGATCAGAAGTAACCACCCGATTGATGGCGTCCCTTTTATTTATTGGTTGCTCGTCGGTATTAGTATGTGGTTCTTCATTAATCAAGGTATTTTAGAGGGAACAAAATCGATAACCATGAAATATGGACAGGTGGCGAAAATGAACTTCCCACTTTCTATCATTCCGACATACATCGTCACAAGTAAACTGTATGGGCACATTATGCTTGTGGTAGCGATTGTCATTTTGTGTACAGTGAGTGGTATGACACCAACGATTTATATTCTTCAACTGTTCATTTATATCCCGTTTGCGTTTTGTTTGACGGCATCAGTGACGCTCCTAACATCAACATTAGGCGTGCTTGTCCGTGATACGCAAATGGCAATGCAAGCTTTATTAAGGGTTCTTTTCTATGCTTCACCGATTCTTTGGACGCCTCCAGCAGGATCGTTAGCAGAAAAGATTTTAATGTTTAACCCTATTTATTTTGTAGCGGAGAGTTACCGTGCTGCGATACTATTTCATGAATGGTACTTTATTACGCATTGGGAACTAGCACTTTACAATGTGTGCGTTACAGCGATGTTATTTATTATTGGTTCGATGTTACATATGCGCTACAGAGATCACTTCGCAGATTTTATGTAATGAGAACAGTCCCTCAATACATTAGATTTGTGTTGAGGGTTTTGTTTTAAATAACATTTTAGGGTGGTGAAGAAATGATGCGTTATTATATCAAAGCATTTTATATTTGTATGGTTGCGTGTTTAAGTCGACTGTACAGTGCGTTACGTATCGATAGAAAACATATTGTCTTTTTAATGACTTTTAAAGAAGATCAATTACCAATTATATATCAACTGAGTCAACGCGGTTTTAACATTACTGTTTTTGCAAAGCCTAAAGATTTTCACTATTTAGAAAATAGAAAACAGATTACGTATTATCCTTTGAAACAATCTTCTATTTTAAAGCAGTTAGCCGCATTAGCTACCGCAAAAGTGGTGTTTATTGACACATATTATTTAATTATGGCAGGGTGGCGCAAAAAAGAAGGCCAAACCGTCATTCAAACGTGGCATGCGGCAGGTGCATTGAAGAAGTTTGGTTTAGAAGATCATTCAGTAGATTTGACTCAAAAAGAACATGTAGATCAATATTGTGCAGTGTATCAAGCGACCGATAAATACTTAGTCGGTGGTCAACAGATGGCAGATTGCTTTGAAAAGGCGTTCGGGGCACGTTATGAACAGCTGCTCAGCTTTGGGAGTCCGAGATTAACGACATACCGACACATCGACCGACATGCGCATCAGCAAAAACTTAAAAAACAATTAGGTATTCAAAACAAAGTCGCTGTCTATTTACCGACTTATCGTGAAGGCGGGCAAACGAACCGTACGATTGACAAAGAAACATTTGAGACTGCGGTGCCTGGCTACACGTTGTTAAGTAAATATCATCCTACTGTTTCCGCAGCGGCAGAAAATATTAAAATGTGTACGCTTGATCTTATCGTATTGGCAGATTTAATTATTACGGATTACAGTTCTTTAGCGATAGAAGCAAGCATTGTCAATACGCCAACTTTATTTTACGTATACGATGAGGCGGATTATGAAATCGTACGAGGGCTCAACAAGTATTATTATGACATCCCGCAAGAATATAAAGCGTATGACGAGCGCACATTGTATGAACGTATCAACGAAGGTCAATTACAACCATTATTCCAAAAATGGCATCAATACAATACAAGTGAAAGCTTAAATCAAGTGGTCAACTATGTAGAAAAACTCGTGAGAATTTAGCGTAAACACTGGATATTTTTAGGAATCGAGAAATGTTTATGCTATAATTCTACAAAATGAAGAAAATATTAAACATGTTAAGGAGGTGTAAAGATGAAACGTGTCATTACATATGGAACGTATGATCTTTTACACTATGGACATATTGAATTACTAAGACGTGCACGTGAAATGGGGGATTACCTCGTTGTAGCACTCTCAAGTGATGAATTCAACCGCATTAAAAACAAAAAATCATATTACAATTTTGAACAACGTAAAATGATGCTTGAATCGATTCGTTACGTTGACCTTGTCATTCCTGAAAATGATTGGGGCCAAAAAGAAACCGACGTTGAGAAGTATGAAATCGATACATTTGTAATGGGGCATGATTGGGAAGGCGAATTTGATTTCTTAAAAGATAAATGTGAAGTGATTTACTTGAAACGTACGGAAGGTATTTCTACAACACAAATCAAACAAGAATTATACGGTAAAGACGCAAAATAATGGGAATAAAAAAAGACCGAAAGCGTGTGGAGTATCGCATTTTCGGTCCTTTTTTATGACTGTTATTCTGAAGTTTGACTTACATAAATATGTCGAAAAATAAAGGACAGAAAACCTGTGACCCCTTTCCATTAGCATGTCTCCTCTATAGTCAATCTTTAGAGAAATATAACACAAATTGAATCAATCTAAGTTGAGGAGGATTTCACAATTTCTACATACAAGTGCCTTTTAAATTTAAAAGCGATACAACTTGATTAAAAGCACAAGAAAGAGGTGAACCTCGCTTTTCGGAATTTGAAGACACAGTTAGCGTTCCAAAAATTATAGGTCCACGTTGATGACAATAAATGTTCAAAAGTGAAGCTACATAAATGACTGTTTTTTCATAAAGACGTAGCAAATTTATATGCTTTCTCATATACGATAGCAACAAATAATTTAATAATTTTTATAATACTGTTGTAGAATGCTTTATTGAGTGGTGCATTATTAAAAAAGAAGCTCGCGAACTACTTTTTAATAACATAATGAGGTGATAATGATAGAATTGGTAAAAAAAGCACCGAAATCTAAAAAATCGAAATTTTCAGTCAAACGTTCAGGGAAAGTCGTAAAATAATCACTTTATAAAATTGAAGTTAAAAAAAGGAAAAAGCTTCTCATATCAAAATGAAGCTTTTTCTTTTTGATACTTAAAGGAGAAAAGGGATGTTGAATGAAAATCTTATTAAAAATGTTATTCTAATGATTTAGTTAACTTTCAGCTACTACGATTGTTTATACACCGAATAAGTTTCGAACCAAGAAAAAATTTTGAATATCAATTGTATTCACTTATGGATCCTATTAAAAAAATAAAATGAATGATTATGGAAGTTTAACTGATAAACAAAATTATTCGAATCAACTCAGGTTTTCGACTAAAGCTCGGATGGAACGTTATATTTCTTATAATTTACTGGCAATTAAAAATAGATTTATATATGTACATCCTAAAGGACAAATAGATGTTGGTTCTAATATATTTTTAGAATTTATAGAAAATATGAAATAGGAAATATATATTTTGAAAACCTTGTTCAAGAAGAATATTATAAAGACTATTTAGAGAAGGTAGTAAAAGATGCACTTAATGAAAATATGTTAGATGAAGTAGCAGTGGATGAGGAAATTTATATTAGCTTAGTTATTTTATTAGTAGAAGCCTATCTCAATACCGATCATATTACAAAAGTAATTGATATTTTTGAAAAGGTTTGTAATAAATACCCTCATAACGATTTATTGAAGCAAAATAAAGATCATTTAGCATCTATTAAAAGGGAGTCGAAATAATGAAACTATTGAATACATTAAAAAATTTCCCTTCAGCTCAAAAATTTTTATGGTTTAGTCTCTTTTTTTATTTCTCAATGTATCTTTCAAAAACGATACATGCATTATGGTTTGAAGAAAACCATGCTTTAACCTCATTTGGTTTTTCGTATACCATGATGGCAGTTGCAGGAATACTTTCATTTTTTACAGGAAAGTTGGGGGATAAGATTTCGCCTCACTTTGCATTAAGACTTGGTGTAACCGTTTATGCAGTTGGTTTAGCATTAAGGATGTTCACATTTTCTTTCTGGATTGCAGGGATATCAGGTTTTATTGCCGGATTAGGAGCTTCACTTGTGATTATCTCCATGCGATTTTGGATTGTGTCTTTAGGGACAGAAGAAGATCGCCCAGCTTTGGTTTCTATAAGTGAAATGGGCAATCATACAGGAATTATGATTGGGACATCTCTATCCGGGATTCTAGTGTGGTTGTTTTCTTACTTGGTTGAAAGTCCTATGGCATATGTGCTCATTTTGGCGGCGCTATGCTGTTGTCTAACTATTTTTTTAGTTCCTAAATTCTCTAAAAAAGTCACAGAAACTGAGGGAAATCAGACACATTCTAGAAAATCTTTAAAAGAATATAAGTTAATGATGAATGGAATAGTGGCTTTAGGAATGATTGCAGGCGTGTCAGTCAGTTTAATTAGTCCATTCATTCCAGTTATTTTAAAACATCAAGGCATATCAGTGTCACTGATAGGTTTATTCATGGCGATGATTAGTTTGACAGCTATTTTTGCAGCGCCTATTTATGCAAGTAAAAATGTCAGTCGTTATAAACAGTGGCTATTTTTTATAAGTGAACTCGTTGCAGGTCTATTACTCTTATTGTTTTTAACATCGTTACCAAGTTTAATCATATTATTGATTTTAGTGTTTAGAGCATTTTTATATACTGGATCGGCAATCGCTCAAGAATTGATAGAATTAGAGCTTTTTCCTAAACCGCATTTAGGCTTCTTTTTTGGATTATCACAATCTTCATTTTTTATAGGAGACGCCTTAGGAGGTACGTTTGGCGGTTATTTATACAATATGTCCATCACGATTGCATTAGTCATATGTACCTCGCTATTAATATTCAATGCTTTTCTATTGCCATTATTCTTTACTGCTATGAAAAGACATTATAAGGAAGGGGGGAGTGTTCATTAATAGTCGTTTTGGTAATCCTGTATGATTGGCTTTCTCAGATGCAAACAAACCCATATTTTTGTATGAGAATAAAATTATATGTGATAAAGATAGTATTGAAAAAATATGCTAAATAATAAAACAATATTATCTAAACGTTACAAGGAGTCTATTATAAATGCCTATCCATTAGAAAGTGAATGGTTCAATGAAAGGTTTAGTGTAGAAGATATACAAACAGTTTTTAATTGGAAAAATTTTAATAAACGATATTAAAACAGAAGTTTACGTTATCCAAGATGACTACGATAGTGTACTGGACTATCGAGATACATTGGAAGCTGTAAAATATGCAAAGGAAAATCATCTACCTTGGACGTTTTTCACAGAAGTTAATGTTGATCATGTGCCGTTGACTGAAGAGCAAAGGGAAAATAGATTTATGTTGATTAATTATTTAATATAAAGTTTCAAAAAAATGCATCATAAAAAAGTGGATAGCCGTAAAATTATGACATTCTACGCCCATCCACTTTATTTTATGGTGGTAGTTATATATGCGTTTCATCCGCTCATCACAAGGGTGCACTGTTTTGAGGCTGCTCAGTTTTTATAAGTCAAGCCTATTCAAAGTCATCAGTTTAATCGTTATCACATTGTTAAATCAATCGACATCACGATTTTTATTTTCTGAATAGCAATTTCAACAAGCGACGTAAAATAAATGCAAGGATGAGTACAATGACGAGAAATGCGAGTGACGTCAATATTGGAAATGCATGCCAACTTGAGACGACAACAGATTTAGATTCATAGATAAGCGGATTTTCAACTTTTACGGTTGGAGGCCCGTCGTTTTTCGTAATGAACTTGCGTGGATAATCGAGATGTACTTGACTATCTTTGACGACAAGATGATAAGGTTTAGACATGTCTTTCGGCACGACATCGTATAAATCTTCTGTCACATAGTACGATTTTCCATCAATTTTGTGTTTACCTTTAGACACTATCTTTTTATAGTCATATTGTGAAAACGTATAATTAATGGCACTCGCGCTCATCATGTTACGCTGTTTCTCGCCACCGAGATGTTTATAATCTCCAGCGCCCATAATAATATGGAAAATGCGGAATTTTCCACGTTTTGTCGTTAATGAATTGTTGTAGTCTGCAATATCACTCGAACCCGTTTTCAATCCATCTGTGCCAGGTAAGCTCATGTTACCACCTTCTAACAAATCGTTAAAGGTATAGTATGTGACACCGTGTTGTGTCGGTGCAATTTGTTTGGTGAAATATAAAATTTTAGGTGTGTCTTTCACAACATGCTGGGCAAGTATGGCATAGTCGCGTGCTGAAGATGTTGAAGATGATTCGTGTTGGTATTTCTTTGGCGCGAATTCCAATAATAAGCGATTTTCTGCACCAGTAGGATTCACATAGTGGGTGTGCGTCATACCTAGAGATTTGGCAGTGTCATTCATTTTATCGACAAAGTCTGATGTGCTATCTGAAACTTGATTGGCTAAAATCAGTGCAGCTGCGTTACTTGAAGCGGAGACTGTAATCTGAAGCAATTCTGCAACGGTGTATGTTTCACCAGGATAAAGTTTCGTATTACTCAACTCTGGTAAGGTGGACATCCGGTAATGTTGGTCAGTGATTTGGACCGTGTCGTTTAAAGATAACTTCTTTTCTTTGACAGCTTGTAACGTTAAGTACATTGTCATGAGTTTGGTCATAGAAGCAGGATACCATTGTTGTTCGCTTTGAAACTCATACAAAATTTGTCCTGTTTGACTGATGTTGATCATGCCTTCAGGTTGATAAGCCCACGTAACAGGATAACCACTTTGTTGTGCAAGTTCAACCGGTGTGGGTGTATATGCACGTGCAAAAGGTGTTATAATAGTGGAAGCGAAGAATACAACCACAATGGACAATATTATTTTTTTCATATGTATTCCCTCAATCTAAAAAACTATAAATGATAAACAACAAGATTCATTTTACCACAAAGTTTGTCGTTTATAAATGTTAATGCAGACTGATATGAGGGGCATAAGAGAAGATATGAAACCGAGTTGAGCCGTTGTGGTCACTTTGAGAACAATCTGTTGAAGGGTAAAAGTAGAGGTAATCGTAAATGCGGTAAGACTGCCTTCATAGTGAATGAAGACTGAGGGGCGTCTTATAGCATCACTATAACGAAAATAAAAGAGGTATGAAGTTATGAAAGCACGCAACCCACTTGTATTTTTATTAAAGAAAATTTCATGGCCAGTTGGATTAATTATCGTGGCCGTGACGATTGCTTCAATAGGTAGTTTGACCGGATTATTAGTTCCTTTATTTACAGGGCAGGTGGTCGACAAATTTACTTTTGAATCGATTAGTCCTGTATTTATTATTGCACTGGTAGCGGTATTTTTAGTGAATGCCGTGTTAAGTGGTTTCGGTTACTATTTACTTAATAAAATAGGCGAAAAAATTATTTATGCCATTCGTTCTGTGTTATGGGAGCATATTATCCACTTGAAAATGCCGTTTTTTGATAAAAATGAAAGCGGGCAATTGATGAGTCGTTTAACAGATGATACGAAAGTAATCAATGATTTTATATCACAAAAGTTACCAGGGTTTTTTCCCGCGGTGATTACGCTCATTGGGTCATTAATTATGCTGTTTGTTTTGGATTGGCAAATGACTCTCCTTACATTTATTACCATTCCTATATTCATATTAGTGATTGTGCCACTCGGTAAAATTATGCAAAAAATATCAACGAATACGCAAACTGAAATTGCGAATTTTAGCGGGCTACTCGGGCGTGTATTGACAGAAATGCGTTTAGTGAAAGTGGCCAATACTGAGAAACTAGAATTAGATAAGGCGCATAGCAATCTTAAGACAATTTATAACTTGGGGCTGAAACAAGCGAAAATTGCGGCCGTCGTTCAACCGATTTCAGGGATTATTATGCTGATTACGATTGGTATTATTCTAGGTTTTGGAGGCATGCGTATTGCTTCGGGCGCGATTTCAGCGGGGACACTCGTAGCGATGATTTTTTACGTTTTAAACTTATCGATACCTTTGATCAACCTTTCTACATTAGTAACGGATTATAAAAAAGCAGTAGGGGCGAGCCAACGCATTTATGAAATTTTACATGAACCACTTGAAAACATCGCCGCACCGAATTTACAAGATGAGATTCCAACTGGTGACTTGAAATTTGATCATGTCTACTTTGGATATGATGATACACCAGTGCTTAAAGATGTGTCATTTAATGTATTGCGTGGCGAAGTGACTGCTTTTGTAGGGCCGTCTGGTTCGGGTAAAAGCACATTGTTCAGTTTGATTGAACGGATGTATGAGATTGATCAAGGTGGCATTTATTATGATGGTACTTCCATTGATGCGTTATCGTTAACAGATTGGCGTAGAAAAATCGGTTACGTCATGCAAAGTAATGCGATGATGAACGGAACGATACGCGATAATATTTTATATGGTGTGGATCGTGAAGTGCCTGAAGAAGAATTGATTCACTATGCAAAACTTGCGAACTGTCATGAATTTATTATGGAATTTGAACAAGGTTACGACACAATCGTTGGAGAGCGCGGCTTGAAGCTGTCAGGCGGTCAACGTCAGCGCATCGATATTGCACGAAGCTTTGTGAAAAATCCTGACATTCTGTTATTAGATGAGGCAACTGCAAACTTAGATAGTGAAAGTGAGCGTAAAATTCAAGAAGCATTAGATATTTTAATGGAAAACCGTACGACAATCGTCATTGCCCACCGTCTCTCTACAATTAAAAAAGCGGGTCAGATTATTTTCTTAGACCATGGCGAAGTAACAGGCAGAGGACGTCATGAAGAATTAATGCAAACACACGCCATGTATCAGCAATTTGTTGAAACCCAAAATTTAACACAGCATCGAGCAGTAACAGAACAAACTGAAACAGAATGATAACGAAAACAAAAAGACTGGGTACCTGAAACCACTTGAAGCAGTGCGTTTTCAACCCAGTCTTCTTTATTGTATAGTCAATCATTTGTATCTTCGCTTACTTATCCTCACTCAAAAAATAGATGAGCAACAGAAACGAAGATGTGGGTTGGGCCCATCACTGCAAATGTTTCGGTAAACTTTCAATCGGACAACCCTTACTACTTTCACATGCACTACACTTTCCTTGCTTCGACTTTTTGAAAAAACTAAGCATTACCCAAGTTGCATAACCTAATATCAATGCAATCAATAATAAATTAATGAATAACGTCAATTTCAACGCCTCCTATATAAAGTGCGAACCGATTTGATAGACTAGCAATGACAACACGTATGCAATGACAAAGGGGTACGTCACAGCAAGCATCGTCCATTTCCATGAAAGGGTTTCTTTACGTATCGCAGCCACTGTCGCTAAACATGGGGTGTAAAGTAAAATAAAAACCATGAATGAATAGGCAGAGAGTGCTGTGAAATGTGTTGATACAGTAGCGACGAGACTCTCTTCACTGACCGCAAAAATAATGGCCATGGAACTAATGATAACTTCTTTCGCTAAAAATCCAGGAATGAGTGTCGCAGCGGTTTGCCATGAACTGAATCCAAGTGGTGTAATCAGTGGTGCAATAGCCGCACCAATCATGTGTAAGAAACTTTGGTCGATAGGGACATCCATACCAGATGGGCCCGTGTAATTGAGTGACCAAATCACAATAGAACCTGCAAAAATAAATGTACCTGCTTTTTTAACGAACCCTTTTCCTTTTTCCCAAGTGCTACGCCATAATGTTTTAATTGAAGGTAATCGATATGGTGGTAACTCTATGACAAAAATAGATGTATCTTTTTTTAGCACCGTTTTAGATAGTAACCAGCTCACGAGTAACGCAACAACAATGCCTAATACGTATAGACTTAACACGACAAGTGCTTGATGTTGTGCGAAGAAAATCGCTACGAACAACCCATATACTGGAAGTCGCGCAGAACATGACATGAACGGTGCAATTAAAATGGTCGTCAGCCGTTCTTTTTCTTCTTCGATACTGCGCGCCGCCATAATACCTGGTACGTTACAACCAAAACCGATTATCATCGGAATAAATGACTTGCCGTTAAGGCCGAATTTTTCCATCAACCGGTCCATAATCACTGCAATACGCGCCATATAACCTGAATCTTCTAATAATGAAATGAAGAAGAACAGCACTAAAATTTGTGGAATGAACACGAGTACACCGCCAACACCCGCAATAATACCGTCTGTCACCAAGTCTTGAAGGGCAGGATAAATACCGAGCTTATCCATAATATTGACCGTTTGATCGGTTAAAGGACCTCCGAAAAATGCATCCAACTGGTCAGAAAGCGGTGTCCCAATCCAAGTAAACGTCAGTTGAAAGATGAGCCACATCATTCCTAAAAAGATAGGGATACCCAGTATTTTATGTGTGAGCAACGCATCGATTCGTTCAGTCAAATGTTGGCGCTCTGCCTCAGGATAAGTCACAATTTCAGCAAGCATGATGTCAATATACTGTTGCCGACATGTCAAAATATGTTGTTCAAGGTCGAGCGTATTGAACTGTTTAAACTGTGCCGTCAATGTCTCAAACTGTTGTAGCGTTTCTTCATCTAAATATCGCAATACAGCTGGATTATTAAGTAAATATTGAATGGTTAAAAAACGGTAATGGCGCTGTGCTAATGAAAGTGTGGTAGGTAATGCTTTGACAAGTTGTGTTAATAAATTTTCAACGTCATCACCATAATGGATTTTTAAAGGTCGTTGTCTAGAAACATGACGGTCAGCAAGGGCATTGAGCACTTCATCGCTCCCTTTACCGGTACGTGCAATAACAGGTATAATCGGAATATGCAATTGACGCATTAAACGTTGATGATCAATCCGAATTCCGCGCTTATGAGCCACGTCAATCATGTTCAGACCGATGAGCAATGGCGCGCCATACTCTAACAATTGTACAGTTAAATTAAAATTGCGTTTAATTTGAGCTGCATCGATAATATTGATCATGCCGTCGAATTTTTCATGCAGTAAATAATCGGTTACGACAGTTTCATCACGGGAAATGGGAACTAAGTCGTAAATTCCTGGTAAGTCGATTAAATGACCAGAATTTTTCTTAAGTTGACCGACCTTTTTGTCTACTGTGACACCGCTCCAGTTTCCGACATATTCATATGAACCGGTTAGAGCGTTGAAAAGGGATGTTTTTCCTACGTTCGGATTCCCTAAAATACAATATGCATTACTCATAAGCATACTCCAATCTAATCTCGCAAGCATCACAGTTACGAATACAAATATGTTGGCCGTTCACTTTTAATGTACAAGGTCCTTTGAATAATCCTTTTTGATGGACAGAAATTTGACATCCTTCTACACAACCTAGAGCTCGTAGACGATGTTTTAAATGGACATTGTCTGTATCTAAAGCTTTGACACGATATTGTTTTCCGATCTCAGCATTTCCAATATGTAACATACGCACACCTACTTATCGTTAATGATAATCATTTTCACTTAACTATAGAATAATCCTGTTTTCATTTGTAAGCAATAACTTTTTGATATCAAATGTGAAAAAATATCGAATTTCAATCTAAACATTTTAAAGTGACAAATTAAAAAACGGACTCATGCGCATCGTGTTTAGATGAATTGAACTTAAATGAGACTGAAAAAATATATTCTCAGTATGTAAACGTCGTGGTATACTAATGTTGTTAAAAAACAGTTGAAAGGTAAAAGGTATCTCCTTATGTATTTGATTATTAACATTATTGGGTTGTTTGTCTTTTTAGGGGTTGCATTTTTATTCTCACGTGACCGTAAAAACATTCAATGGGCTTCTATTGCGACACTTGTTGTCCTTAACTTGATTTTGGCATGGTTTTTTGTGTATTTCCCAGCTGGTACTTTATTTGTTAAAAAGGCTGCTGAAGGGATTTCTTGGGTTATTGATGCAGCGTTTACGGGGATTGGCTTTGCATTCCATAGCTTCACAGCGCCAAAACAATTGGACATGGCAGTAGCGGCGCTATTCCCGATTTTATTAGTTGTGCCACTTTTTGATATCTTGATGTATTTACGTATTTTGCCATGGATTATGCGCGGAATTGGTTGGGTACTTGCTAAAATTACACGTCAACCTAAATTCGAGGCATTCTTCGGTATTGAAATGATGTTCTTAGGAAATACTGAAGCACTTGCGGTTTCAAGTGAACAATTAAAACGAATGAAAGAAACACGTGTGCTGACATTAGCCATGATGTCGATGAGTTCGGTTTCTGGTGCGATTGTTGGTGCTTATGTGACAATGATTCCAGGTGAATTAGTATTGACAGCGATTCCGTTAAACATTGTCAACGCGATGATCGTTGCTTCTATTTTAAACCCTGTGAAAGTTGAAGTAGACGAAGATGTGATTTACGATTTACGCGCAAATGAAGCACGTCAACCATTCTTCTCATTCCTTGGTGACTCTGTGCTAAATGCTGGTAAATTAGTATTGATCATTATCGCTTTCGTTATCAGTTTCGTCGCATTAGCAGAATTAGCAGACCGTTTAATTCACTTAGTTACTGGTGGCATTGGTCACTTATTCAATGCAAAAGGTAGCTTCGGTCTTGACCAAATTTTAGGTGTATTCATGTATCCATTCGCATTATTACTTGGTTTACCATTAGATGAGGCATGGTTAGTTGCACAAAATATGGCGAAGAAAATTGTAACGAATGAATTTGTTGTTATGGGTCAAATCGCAGGAGAAGTGAATGATTACGCACCTCACCGTCGTGCAGTCATTTCAACATTCTTAATCTCATTTGCAAACTTCTCAACAATCGGTATGATTATCGGTACGTTAAAAGGTATTGTGAATGAAAAAACATCTGACTTTGTATCTAAATATGTACCAATGATGTTATTAGCAGGTATTTTAGTATCGTTATTAACAGCTGGTTTCGTAGGTTTATTCGCGTGGTAAAATCAACCGCTTGTGAATGAATCACAACGTTTTTGAATATAGGAACTAGGGGGTTGGACTCAATGATGTCTGAGCCTCTTTCTTATGTTGGCAAGACACTTTCAATGACATGCGTTAGGAGAAGTGTGAATAAAAATAGAGCAGCCCAGCTGATGCTGAACTGCCTTAGACGGGAAATGAATAATTTTGATTGATATTCGAGCATGATATCAATCTCGAGCAAAAAATCTCTTGTACTATTAAAAACACAAAGGAGATGGCCTCTTGTTGACTAGATGACTAGCAACAAATAAGGTAGTTTCTATTATACACATATTCTCGCCAAAAGTAAACGAAATATTCAGAAATTTAAAATTTTATTTTGCGACTGCTGAAAAGAGTTGTCAGTCAAGGGTTTCGCTTTGTTACAAAGTTGTGATAGTATGGCTTATGACGAGTTAGAAATGATATAAAAGAATGGGAGGAATCATTGGGTGAGCAGAACAATAAGAGATTTGTTACTAGTTATCGTTGGCGCATTTATTTTTTCAGCGGGGGTTAATGCATTTGTTATCGCCGGTGATCTCGGGGAAGGTGGTGTGACAGGTCTCGCTATCGTACTTTATTATGCGTTTCATTGGTCGCCTGCCATCATTAACTTTGTCGTTAATGCGGTATTGATTGCGATTGGTTACAAATTTTTAAGTAAAAGAAGTATGTATTTAACGATTGTCGCTACAATATTAATTTCTGTATTTTTAAGTTTAACACATACTTGGCAAGTCAAATCAGATGATGTCATCATTAATGCTGTGTTCGGTGGGTTTTCAGTCGGTTTAGGTATTGGTATTATCGTTTTAGCCGGTGGTACGACAGCTGGAACGACCATTTTGGCACGTATAGCGAATAAGTATTTAGATGTCAGTACACCTTATGCATTGCTCTTTTTTGATTTAATTGTCGTGTTGATTTCATTGACAGTGATTCCATTAGATCGCGCACTGTTCACCGTGGTCAGTTTATATATCGGCACAAAAGTGATGGATTTTGTTATTGAAGGTTTAAATCCTAAAAAGGCAGTGACGATTATTTCAAAAGAACCTGACCGCATCGCTAAAATGATTGATGAAGATATCGGTAGAGGTGTGACGATTTTAAATGGGCGTGGTTATTTCTCCAAACAAGAAACGGATGTGCTTTATGCCGTAATTAGTAAAACGCAATTGTCACGGACGAAGCGGTTAATTCGTAAAATTGACCATAGTGCGTTTGTAGTCGTGCATGACGTGCGTGACGTCTATGGTAATGGATTTTTAGTAGAAGATTAAAAGTAAAAAGAAGGGTTGAGCATATCATATCATGATGTCTCAGCTTCTTTTTTATGTGTAATCTGGGCAGAAAAGAAGTTTGAAATTGTTTGTGACTACGAGTGAATCAAAATATTTAGATACATGCGTATACATAAGGATATGGATGAAGTTTAATTGAGATTATTTTGAGTTAGAAATTTTTGATAAATGATGATATACTTGGCATAAACATGATAATGATTATCAATTGCATAAAATGTATATAGATTTCGCAATATTAGGGAATGAAAAGCTCACGATTCGTGGTGAGTGTGAACAGTAACGCCTTAATCACGTGATGGATAGTGTCCTAGGGCGTAATCGTTTTAAGAAAGAAGGATGACGATGAGTAGATTAACAGGTAAAGAGGTCACAATTGGGTACGGTGACCGTGTCATTGTTGACAATTTAGATGTCGCAATTCCAGATGGTGCCATTACGTCAATTATTGGGCCAAATGGCTGTGGCAAATCAACATTATTAAAAGCACTTTCTCGATTATTAAATACAAAAAGTGGTGAAATTTATTTAGACGGCAAAAATATTCATGTCCAGTCAACAAAAGAAATAGCTAAAAAAATAGCGATTTTACCTCAGTCTCCAGATGTGGCGGATGGTTTAACGGCTGGAGAGCTTGTTTCTTATGGTCGCTTCCCACATCAAAAGGGCTTTGGTCGCTTGAATGAAGAAGATAAAAAAGCGATTGATTGGGCGATGCGTGTGACAGGAACGATAGATTTTAAGCATCGTGCAGTCAATGATTTAAGTGGTGGGCAACGCCAACGTGTTTGGATTGCGATGGCGCTCGCACAAAAGACAGACATTATTTTTCTTGATGAACCAACAACGTATTTAGATATTTCACACCAACTTGAAATTTTAGAACTTGTACAAGAACTGAATGCTGAACATGGCACGACAATTATTATGGTATTACACGATATTAATCAAGCAATTCGTTTTTCAGATCACCTTATCGCAATGAAAGATGGCGCTATTATTAAACAAGGTGATACGCATGAAGTACTGACGAATGAAATTTTAGAACGCGTATTTAATATTGATGCAGAGTTAAGTACAGATCCACGTACAGGTAAACCGATGCTCGTGACCTACAACCTGTTGTGTAAACATTATGAAAAAGCTTAAAGGTTGAATTAACGGAGTATAGAACATGTTGAAAAAAAGAGTGAACATGAAGTGGAGTGATGCGGTACAATTTATCTGTGCCGTTATCGTACTATGTATTGTATTTATTATTGCGACTTTATTAGGTGAAGCGCATGTGAATTTAAGTACCATTTTTGAAGCGATTTTTCATTATAATCCGAAAATCCAAGCACACAATGTGATTTCAGAAGTTCGAATCCCTCGAAATATCGGTGCTGTGCTTGTAGGGATGGCACTTGCAACAGCGGGTGCCGTTATTCAAGGTGTCTCTAAAAATGGACTTGCAGACCCCGGCTTAATTGGTTTAAATGCTGGGGCTGCTTTTGCTTTAGCGCTCACTTTCGCACTGTTTCCAGGGGCGTCATTTATTGCGCATATTATTGCTGGTTTTATCGGGGCGATGCTAGGTGGCGCGATTGTGATGACGATTGGTGCGTCGAGACGAGATGGTTTTAACCCAATGCGTCTGATTTTAGCTGGTGCTGCTGTCAGTGCGCTGTTAACGGCACTCAGTCAAGGTGTGGCGCTCATTTTTCGTCTCAATCAAGCCATTAACTTTTGGAGTGCAGGTGGTGTGTCAGGCACAAATTGGCAGCAAATTCAAATCAGTGTGCCGATTATTTTAGTGACTTTAATCTTATTGATATTGATGAGTCGACAGTTGACGATTTTGAGTTTGGGCGATGCGTTAGCTGTAGGACTCGGTCAAAATATAAAGATGGTCCGCACAGTCGCTTTAATTTTATCGATGCTACTGGCAGGAGTTTCTGTAGCGATGGTCGGTCAGGTTGCATTTGTCGGTCTCATCGTCCCGCATATCGTACGTTCTTGGGTCGGTACGGATTACATGAAAGTCCTTCCAATGACTGCAGTAGTAGGTGGTACGCTCGTTTTAGGTTCGGATCTCGTGGCGAGACTGTTAGGTGAAGCGCCAATGAGTGCCGTCATCTCCTTTATCGGTGTCCCTTACTTTTTCTATTTGATTCGTAAAGGAGGACGTACACTATGATTCATCCGGGTTTAAAACGAAAGCAGCAGTTGACATTCATTAGTACACTCATACTTTTAATGCTCGCAATCGTATGGAATTTAACGACGGGTGAATATGCAATGTCGTACGGTCAAATTATTCAAACATTTCTAGGGCAAGGTGATGCGGCAGATCGACTTATATTAATTGACTTTCGTTTGCCACGTGTTGTCATTACGTTGTTAGCGGGTATTGCTTTAAGTATGAGTGGTGCTGTATTACAAAGTGTTACTAAAAATCCTCTCGCTGAACCCGGAATTTTAGGCATCAATGCAGGAAGTGGTTTTGCTATCGCGTTATTCGTCTCTTTAGGTCAAATACACGCTGATCAATTTGTCTACGTTTTACCTATCGTCAGTATGTTGGGGGGCTTAGGAACAGCACTCGCCATTTTTATATTAAGCTACCAAGGCGATAAAGGGCTTTCTCCGGCAAGTATGGTGCTGATCGGTGTCGGAATGGCTACTGCATTATCTGGTGCGGCACTCACGATTATGGCGACCTTTAATAAGGAGCAATCTGAATTTATTGCAACTTGGCTAGCCGGAAATATATGGGGCGATACATGGCCGTTTGTGTTTGCCTTTTTACCATGGCTCATCGTTTTAGTGCCATTTTTATTCATCAAGTCTGAAACACTTAACATTTTAAATACGAACGATACAGTGTCTAAAGCATTGGGCATTCGACTCAATAAAGAACGTTTCATTTTAGTTTTAGTAGCCGTGACGCTTTCAAGTGTTGCAGTCGCTGTTGCCGGTGCAATAGGTTTCATCGGTTTAATGGGCCCGCACATCGCGAAATCTATCGTCGGTCCGAGACATCAGCTTTTCTTACCGATAGCCATTATCATAGGGGCATTATTACTCGTTGTTGCAGATACGCTTGGAAAAATGCTCTTACAACCGAGTGGCTTACCTACCGGGTTAATCGTTGCTGTGATTGGTGCGCCATATTTCTTATATTTGATGTATCGCACACGTTCTGTATAATTTCAGCCTCAAGATTGAAGTATATTTCTATAAAATATGTTAAAATGTTCATTGTATTAAAAAATTTGATAAAATTGGACTTAATGTGATTCGCCAATCTGTATTCTTTTAGCAAGTATGTTAAGATGAAAGTGATTGGACTATGGCACATTCAGGAGGACGAGCCATGCAAGATTTAATAAAGAGACATGTCTTAAACGGCGAATTTAATGCAGTGAAAAATTTAATGTCTGCCACTGATTTTTTAGAATTTGAAGAAGCCTATATTTCCAGTGC
Source organism: Staphylococcus pseudintermedius (assembly GCF_001792775.2). Lineage (GTDB taxonomy): Bacteria > Bacillota > Bacilli > Staphylococcales > Staphylococcaceae > Staphylococcus > Staphylococcus pseudintermedius. The sequence continues at coordinate 1,776 of NZ_MLGE02000005.1, read as the reverse complement.
ATATGAAAATGAAAGTGTCATGTACTACACGTGTTTGTTGTACATGATTAAAGAAGCAGAAACAACTGAAATCCACGACTTAGCTTTTCTATTACTCGTATACCCTTTAAGTGACGTTCCAGGTGCAATCGAGGCCGCGTATTATCATGCCGAATCTTCTATTGATTTGACGAAGGGTAAAGAGGTGAAGAGCTTGTTACAAATGTTATTGTTACATGCACTTCCGGAACCTGTGATTTCTGATAAAAAAGCTTTCGAAGTTTCGAAACAAATTTTAAAACTTGATCCGAGCAATAAAGTCGCGCGTAATGTATTGAAAGATACAGCTAAACGTATGGATCAAGTCGTTGTTGACTTTGACCAGTTAAGTCATTATAAAGATGCATAATTTTTGAATAATAACCATTCGATGTGATTCAAGCATTGGATGGTTTTTTGCAGTGCGCCCGGCATGGGTAACATCTTGACGGTGAAAGTCCGTTACAGGCTTGGTAGTAGGAACTGTTAGCGAAAGACAAGGGTGTCCATTGCGAAGTGGAATCTGAAGGAAGTCGGACGCAAACACTCGCACTGACGAACAGAAATATCATACTAAGGCTATGTAGAATGGATGAATCTGCTGAACAAGATGAAGTCCGATACTACCCGAGTTCTACATAGTAAATGATGCGGTGACATGAGTGGAAAGAGGTTACACCTTACCCGGGGAGGTCTCATCAGCGGTATCTCAACCGTAGTAACAACGAATGATGAGAAGTCAGCAGAAGTCATAGTAGGGAAAATGTACCGAAGGACTGAACAATATTCAATACAAAGTAAAGATTGGAGGTTATAGATTTACGACGTGCAGAATACGGTCTTAACCGGCAACTTATGGAAGGATAAGTAGTGGAACGAAAAAGAATACATAAGTGTGTACAGTAAATCTTAGGTGAAATGAAAGAAATGTATCGTAAGTCTCCATCACTGATGGAGCTTGTTGTAAGACCAGACAACATAGAAAAAGCTATCAAGAAAGTTAAGAAAAACAAAGGTGCTCCTGGAATTGACGGCATGAAAGTCAGTGAACTTCATGCTCACTTTGCGCAGTACTTTTCACGGATAACGAAAAAACTGCTTGATGGTTCATATCAACCTCAAGCAGTTCGAAAAGTTCAAATTCCCAAACCAAATGGGAAAATGCGTGTGCTTGGTATTCCTGTCGCTAGAGACAGAGTGATACAACAAGCCATTAGACAAGTGATTGAACCAGGCATCGACCGAACATTTTCAAACCATAGCCATGGTTTCAGACCTCATCGTAGCACAGGAACAGCACTTAAGCAATGTGCTGCCTACTACGAAGAAGGCTATAAAATAGCCGTAGATTGTGATTTGAAACAGTGCTTTGACATGTTAAATCATGATAAGCTCATGTATTTGTTCGAACGCCATGTTCAAGATAAGTCAATTTCCACATTTATCCGTAGAAGTTTACAAGTCGGTGCTATTGACCTATCTGGCGAAGTCGCAGAAAGAAAGATAGGTGCACCACAAGGGGGCGTTATCTCTCCCTTACTATGTAATATCTATCTACATGAACTGGATAAAGAACTCGAAAAGCGTGGACACCGATTTGTACGATATGCTGATGACTTTGTCATCTTCGTACGCACAAAACGAGCAGGCGAACGTGTAATGTCGAGTGTAACGAAATTCATTGAAAAGCAACTGAAGTTGGTGGTCAATGAAGAGAAAAGTAAAGTAGGAGCAGTCACACGTTTAAAGTTCTTGAGT
>NZ_MLGE02000004.1 GCF_001792775.2 Staphylococcus pseudintermedius | reverse complement strand
AAGTGGGGATTAATACCATTAGCCCAGCTTGCAGAGTTGGCTTACGCAAGATATTGAACCGCCGAGTACGGAACCGTACGCTCGGTGGTGTGAGAGGACGAGTAGTCAATTAATGACTATTCTCCTACTCGATTCGAAAAGGGATAATACAACCATCAAAATTCTGAAATTTCTAATAACGAACTTATCATTAATACTAAAGAACATGTAACAGGGGGATTTAGGATAGACATAATTGTGGAAAGATTGATGAAGGATGACAAAATACAAACGATACCGCGAACGGAGAAGGATAACAACTCATTGCTTCAAGCCCTTTGTCGAGAATTTGAAATTGGACATGCGTATAGTGAAAAAGGGGGAGACAGAGTTGTCACGTTAAAAAAGACAATACAGTATAACCTTTGACATCATCAAAAAATATAGATACAATATGAATCATTAGTTTAAATTATTATAAATGATAAAATATTATTATCACATTGGTTGTTTTTGATTTCAAATTTAAAATCATTTTTACACCAGAATCTTTTAATCACACCTCATTTATTGATATAATAGAGATTGTATTTTTAGAATTTTCCCACTATTAAGGAGGTTCACTTCATGAAGCGTATACATAAATTATTAGTCGCTAACCGCGGTGAAATTGCCATTCGAATTTTTCGAGCCGCAACAGAATTGAATATTAAAACGGTAGCTATTTATTCTAAGGAAGATATGGGGTCATTACACCGATATAAAGCGGACGAGTCTTATTTAGTCGGTGAAAACTTAGGTCCAGCAGAAAGTTATTTGAATATTGAACAGATCATTAAAGTTGCTAAAGAGGCAAATGTTGATGCCATCCACCCTGGTTATGGGTTTTTGAGTGAAAATATGCACTTTGCTCAACGCTGTGCTGAAGAGGGAATTGTTTTTATCGGTCCACATGTCGAACATTTAGATATGTTTGGGGATAAAGTGAAAGCACGTGCCACTGCAATTAAAGCTGATTTGCCTGTGATTCCAGGTACAGATGGCCCTGTGGCAGGATTTGAAGAGGCACAAACGTTTGCGGAAAAAGCCGGCTTTCCGTTGATGATTAAAGCAACAAGTGGCGGTGGCGGTAAAGGGATGCGTATCGTCAGAGAACCATCTGAATTACAAGAGGCGTTCACTCGTGCTAAATCTGAAGCAGAAAAGTCATTTGGCAATAGTGAAGTGTATATTGAAAAATTTATTGATCAACCAAAACATATTGAAGTACAAGTGATGGGTGACGAAGCGGGCAACATCATTCACCTTTATGAAAGAGACTGCTCGGTTCAACGCCGTCATCAAAAAGTGGTTGAAGTAGCCCCATCAGTCAGCTTACCAGATAATTTGCGCGAACAAATTTGTGAAGCGGCTGTCGATTTAATGCGCCAAATTCAATACGTGAATGCAGGAACGGTTGAATTTTTAGTTTCTGGCAACGAATTTTACTTTATTGAAGTGAATCCACGTGTACAAGTTGAACATACCATTACGGAAATGATTACGGGCGTCGACATTGTTAAAACACAAATTTTGATTGCAGATGGCCAGTTATTACATGACGACGCGATTGCAATGCCGCAACAAAGTGATATTCGCACGTTAGGTTACGCAATTCAATGCCGTATTACGACTGAAGATCCAACGCAAGATTTCATGCCGGATACAGGGCGTATCGTGGCCTACCGATCGAGTGGAGGGTTCGGTGTCCGTTTAGATGCTGGCGATGCATTCCAAGGGGCAGAAATTTCACCGTATTACGATTCACTACTCGTTAAAGTGTCTACGCATGCAATCAGTTATAAAGAAGCAAGAGAAAAAATGGCACGCTCCCTTCAAGAAATGCGTATTCGTGGTGTGAAAACGAATATTCCATTTTTACGTAATGTGATTCAACATGCCAAGTTTGCTTCGGGTGATTACACGACGAAATTTTTAGAAGAGGCACCAGAGTTATTCACAATTAAAACGTCACGTGATAGAGGTACAAAAACGTTAGAATATATCGGGAATGTAACAATTAACGGCTTTCCAAGTGTTGAAAAAAGACCGAAGCCTCATTTCGAGAAACCTCATATTCCGACGACAGATACGAAGGCGATTGCTTCATTAAGTGGTACGAAACAATTACTTGATGCAAAAGGGCCTGATGCCGTAACAGCATGGGTGAAAGCACAAGAAGACGTATTGCTCACTGATACGACATTCCGTGATGCACATCAATCTTTGCTCGCAACACGTGTGAGAACGCATGATTTACTCAAAATTGCCCCAGAAACTGCACAAGTGATGAAAGATAACTTCTCACTTGAATTATGGGGTGGCGCGACGTTTGATGTCGCCTATAATTTCTTGAAAGAAAATCCATGGGAACGTCTCGAAAAATTAAGAAAAGCCATTCCGAATGTGTTATTCCAAATGTTATTACGTGCTTCTAATGCAGTCGGTTATCGCAATTACCCTGACAATGTCATTCAAAAGTTTATTGCGGAAAGTGCCGATGCAGGGATCGACGTCTTTAGAATATTTGACTCATTGAACTGGTTAGAACAAATGAAAGTCGCTAACGAAGCAGTCCAAAAAGCCGGTAAAATTTCTGAAGGAACGATTTGTTATACAGGTGATATTTTAAATCCTGAACGTTCTAATATTTATACGTTGGACTACTATGTAAAACTCGCGAAAGAGCTAGAGCGTGAAGGTTTCCATATGTTAGCGATTAAAGATATGGCAGGATTATTGAAACCAAGAGCCGCCTATGAGTTAATCGGTGAATTGAAAGCAGCTGTTGACCTGCCGATTCACCTTCATACACACGATACGAGCGGTAACGGAATCCTCACTTATAAAGAAGCAATCGAAGCGGGCGTTGACGTCATTGATACGGCAGTTGCGGCAATGTCAGGTTTAACAAGTCAACCAAGTAGCAATTCATTGTATTATGCCATGAGTGGCTTTGAACGTAATATTCGTATGGATATTGAAGGCCATGAAACACTTTCGCATTATTGGGATGCAGTACGTCCGTATTATAGTGATTTTGAAAGTGATATGAAGTCGCCACATACAGAAATTTATCAACATGAAATGCCAGGGGGCCAATATTCTAACTTACGACAACAAGCGAAAAGTTTAGGACTCGGTGAACGTTTCAGTGAAGTGAAAGACATGTACCGACGTGTCAACTTCCTCTTCGGTGATATTGTGAAAGTGACACCATCATCAAAAGTAGTCGGCGATATGGCGCTCTACATGGTACAAAATGAATTGGATGAAACGTCTGTAATTGAGCAAGGCCATAAGTTAGATTTCCCTGAATCTGTGGTCTCTTTCTTTAGAGGCGATATTGGTCAGCCAGTGAATGGATTTAACGAGACATTGCAACGGGTCATTTTAAAAGGCCAACAACCATTAACTGCACGTCCCGGTGAATATTTAGCACCGATTGATTTCGAAGCTTTACGCGAAGAATTACAAGAAAAGCAACAAGCTCAAGTGACGGAACAAGACTTAATCAGCTATGCATTGTATCCAAAAGTGTACGAACAATATATGCAAACTTATGAAATGTTTGGCAATGTTTCAAAGTTAGATACACCAACATTCTTCTTCGGTATGCGTAACAACGAGAAAATTCAAATCGAAATTGATAAAGGTAAAATTTTAATCGTTGAGTTGAAAACCATTACAGAACCTGATGAAAATGGTGTGCGTACTGTATTCTTTGATATGAATGGTCAAGCGCGTCGTATTCAAGTGAAAGACGAAAATATTCAAACGTCCCATTTAGCGAAAATGAAGGCAGATAAGAGCAATCCAAACCATATCGGTGCACAAATGCCGGGTACGATTATTGAAGTAAATGTCGCTGAAGGAGATCAAGTTGAAGCGGGGCAATCACTCATTATTAGTGAAGCAATGAAGATGGAAACAACAGTACAAGCGCCGTTTAAAGGAACGATTTCAAAAATTTATGTGGCTGCAAACGATAGCGTCGAAACCCAAGATTTACTCATTGAAATTGAACCAGAAGTATAGAGGTAAATTTGGAAGATTAACGATAAAACCGACATTTATTATTTTATCCAGGATATGGAAACCCGAATAACAAAGCAATCAAAAAGACATCAAACAACGATTTTTGCTGTTTGATGTCTTTTAAAACTTGTATCATTTTAAGCTTGTTGATCTCCACGATTCGTACGTAGGATTAACAAGATGAAATAGCTAATCATACCGAACAGTAACGTGATAAATAACGCATGAAGTAAAGCGATGATTAAATTCACGTTAGTCACGATAGAGAGTGCCCCTGTTAAAACTTGTAAAATAATTAAAATAAAGCTCACTGTATAACCGTAGTGAATCGTTCTCATTGTTGGATAATGTTTGACTGCATGGATATACGTGAACATAATGATGAAAAACGCTACCATCGCCATCAGTCTGTGTGTCAGTTGAACCCAGTCATGTACATCATGAGGCACAATATCGTTAAATGGTAATGGCCATGCACCGTATGCAAGACTTGAATCTGTATGTCTGACAAGTGCGCCAGTATAAATCGTTAAATATACAACAATGGTCATCAACCACGTATAGCGCTGCAATGGCTTACGGATATGGACTTTATTGGCTTCATATTTTTTGTCCATGTCGAAAATGATTAATGTCAACACGAAAACGGACGAGAAGCTAATAAGGGAAATGCCGAAATGAAGTGCCAATACATAATCATTTTGTTGCCACATGACGGCAGCAGCGCCGATTAAAGCTTGAACGAGTAAAAAGCCAATGCTAATCACACCTAAAGGCTTTACTTCTTTAATATGCCCTATGTTTTTCCAAGATGTAATCACAAGCCATGTCACAAAAATTACAGATAATCCAGATACAGCTCTGTGACTCAATTCAATAATTGTTTCTATCGGTAGGTTTTGTGGTAATAATGCGCCATGACATAGCGGCCAATCTGAACCACAACCATCTTCAGAACCTGTTTTTGTTACGAGTGCACCACCAAGCTGAACCCAAGTCATAATCAACGTCGTTACGACAGCAAGCCACTTTAGGTTTCGCTTTTTAAACAATCTCAAACACCTCATTATGTATCAAAGTTAAATAATCGCTATTCATCAATACCACCCACATTATAACAAAAACTGAACTAAAAAATGTGAATTTATCATGACGTTTTTTGAATGTCGTTAAAGTGTCACAAATTTTTCTTATTTAACCTAGTCATTCACGACGCTTTCATATATCATAAATGTATATGTTATTTTAAGGGGGAGGGAACTGATGTCCAAATCAGAGGTTGTATCACAAACTTCCGGTCGTATTACTTATAAAGAGCTGAAACAAATCATTAAGTTAGGTCTTGTTCAAGGCAACTTAATTCCATCATTTGCGGGCGCATGGTTGGCTATCGTCATGACACATCATGCATTTTTAGCTGCTATTCCACAAATTATTGTGATGATCATAGGTTCTACGTTAGTAATGGGCGGAGCATGTGCATTGAACAATTTCTATGACCAAGATATTGATCAATTAATGCCAAGTAAACAAAATCGACCAACTGTTAACAATCGTATTTCAGATCGTCATTTATTGTTATTAAGCTTTGGTATGATGGTCGTTGGTGAAATATTATTGTTCATGTTGAATATGCAAGCAGGTGTTATCGGACTCGTTGGTATCGTTGGTTATGTCTCATTTTATTCCATTTGGTCAAAGCGACATACGACATGGAATACTGTGATAGGCAGTGTGCCTGGAGCGGTACCACCATTAATCGGTTGGGTTGCAATTGAAGGTCACTTAAGTTTGATGGCCTGGGCATTATTTTTAGTTGTGTTTTGTTGGCAGCCCATTCATTTTTACGCGTTAGCAATTAAACGTAAAGATGAATATGCAACTGCACGTATTCCAATGTTACCATCTGTTAAAGGTTTTTCGCGCACACGTGTCGGCATGTTTTTATGGTTGTTCGCATTATTACCACTTCCATTTTTAATGCAAGATTTAGGTGTCGTCTTCGTCGTTTTAGCCACGTTACTGAATGTCGGATGGATTGCATTAGGGCTTACAAGTTTTAAATCGTCAGCGAATGAAACAAAATGGGCAACAAAAATGTTTATTTACTCATTAAACTATCTTGTTCTATTTTTTGCACTTGTTGTCGTGATTTCTTTAATACAATTAATTTAGAAGATCTACGAGTGAGGAATGAATAAAATGAATGTACCTATTTTACCTACGTTAAGTACAACTTGTATTGTAATTAGTGCCATTTTAGTCGCTATCGGTTGGCGCCTCATCTGGAAGCGTCAAATTGAACGTCATAAAAAAACGATGCTGTGGGCTGCTATTTTCGCAGTTGTCTTTTTTACAATTTATGCGAGTCGTACTATCTTTATTGGTAATACAGCATTTGGAGGACCAGATTCAGTAAAAGTTTATTACACGATTTTCTTGGTTTTCCACATTACACTAGCAACAGTGGGGGCAGTACTTGGTTTAATCCAAATTTTTACAGGTTTAAAAGATCGTTACAGCGTTCACCGTAAAATCGGACCTGTCGCATCAGTGATTTGGTTTTTTACAGCGATTACAGGTGTAGCGGTATATATTTTACTTTATGTGCTTTATCCTGGTGGCGAAACGACGTCGCTTATTAAAGCAACATTTGGTTTATAATAAAAAAGCAACAGATGGGAAATCATTCTGTTGCTTTTTTATTTGCACATTGAAGTCAATCATTTGATGAATCATTGATATGAATAGAGCCAATTTAAAAGTAAGTGTTTTCTATTTTAATTTCGCTCAATACCGTTAAAAACAAAAAAGAGGTAAAACGCAGCCGCATGTTTTACTTTAAACAGTTTCCATAACCATACAATTAATTGTAAATCAAAAGGCTTTTAAAAACCTGGAAAAATCATAGTGAATAAATAAGGGATTGTTTATAAAGTCAGTCATCAAGCTATTTTGAGATTCTAATTAAATGTGTAGAATTTATAGAGCGTATGAGGTATATAGTGCTGACATTTAGAGCTCAACTGTCATTGTACTTCAATTGAAGCATATGACAAGGTGACGAAGTTTGATATGCGTGTATGACAAAATTTCGACGTCTATTTTGTTAATAGTAGAAAGTCTTTTTCAACAGTGATACGATAAAGTGAAATCAGTGGATTGGTTATTTTTTAACTTTGCCCATTCACAAAGTGGTTGAATGTTTTATAATGAAAAGTGAGTTTTAAAGTCGGATAAGTCAATATGAACGATTTTATCTATATTAATTGAAATAAAATGATAATGAAAATGAGGGGGGGAACGTATGCGAAGAAAATTGATTAAAGTATTAGCGGTGTTGTTATTAGTCGGCTTTTTAGTCTATTTATTTTATTCCCCTCAACTTGAATTTGATGTACTAGAAAACCCAAATCGCGCCAATCATCAACAACCAGAAAAGCCTAAAAATGTGAACCAAAATGAGGGGCAGAATCCGCCATTGGAAAGTGGTGTCGGAACGTATATCGGCAAATCACTTAATCAAATCACATCACAATTTGGAACACCGGATCGCATTTATTCTTTTCAGCAAGGCTATCGTAAATACATTTATAAAGGTGACAAACGGTATATTATTTTTGCGGTTAAAGATGACAAAGTGAAATCTGTTTATGTGACGGGCAAAAATACGGAAAAATTAACGGGGCCTATTAAAATTAATGAACAAGCGTCCGATTTGTTTGATAAATTTTCAATCAATACAGAGCCTCAATTTAAAGTGAATGGACAAACGTATCATTACGAACTATCGGATAAAGACGTTAAAACACAAGCTTTAATCCAGTTTGATGATACATTTGCGCAAGTGTTTATAGATCAACAAAAAAATAAAGTACTCGGATTACGCTATTTAGATAAAGAAGCTTTGGCAGATATGAATCCGTATGCACAAAATAATGAAGAAACGACGTCTCAAGAAACAGAAGCATCAGAAGAAGGAGCGCGTCCTGCAGATCAAAATGTGAATGAGCGACTCACGTTATACGAATTAACGAATGAAATGCGTCAACTGAATGAACGTCAACCTTTAAAAGTGAATGATACGCTTGAAAATGTCGCAACGGTTGATTTGTTTAATTATGGTAATCAAAAAAATACGGAATTTACAGAAGAGAATTTGATTAATTTGATGAAACAAACACCACTTAACTATCAATCTGTTTCTCAGAATGTAGGGTATAACTTTAACGATGTCCCTACGTTGGTACACAGTTGGATTAATTCAGATGTTCACCGTTCACGTATGCTCAATGCAAAGTATGTTGAAATGGGTGGAGAAGTTCAGTACCAATACTATATGTTAATCTTTCTAGAGAAAGGGGAGAACGCGTAACATGTACGATGAACCGTTGATGCAAGTACTTGATCAAACCGATGACTTAGCCGATCAAATTCGCCAATCTGATTTGTTTATTACTTATCAAAAAGCAAAACAAGCTTTAGTGGAAGATCGAGAAGCACAACGATTATATGGTCAGTTTTTGAAAAGTAAGATTAATTATGATGAAGTGCAACGATTTGGACGTTATCACCCTGATTATCAAGAAGTGATGCTAACGACGAGACGACTGAAGCGGGAATATGAAATGCATGATACTGTTGTCGCATTTAAGCAAAGTGAAACGGCACTTCAACAATTATTGGATGAGATTGTTACGATGATTGCGACAAGCGTATCAGAGCATGTCAAAATCGATGCGGGAACGCCGTTGTTTGAAGCGTTAACGACAGGTGGGGGATGTGCTACAGGTGCGACGTGTCAATGCCGAGTTTAAGTAAATGAAAATTGAATATATCATAAAAGTGGTTAGGAAATATTATCCTAACCACTTCACTGTATTAAGGCTATTGTTGGCGATAGGCAGTGAGAAACTGACGACCGAGTGATGGGCGATCTGTCACGATAGTATGCACACCTAGCGACACAAGATGGTGCATTAAATCGACACTATTAACGTCATAATAGCCCGGCATTCGATTCGTGTTGTTCAACCATTGAATCAGCTTCGGTTGAACGAGCGGAATACCATGGAAGTGTGTTGGCATTTGGAATGTTTGCGCTTTTCCGTGATAAAAGTGTTTCAACCCTGAATAAAGTTTTAAAATGCCCTCTGTCACTTCAGCTTGGCTTGCCCCAATTGCTACAGTTCCTTGGCTAATTTTATGGAAACGTTCAATTTGTTCGCGATAAAAACTTGTGACGAGTACCCGTGATTTAGCTTCATGTTGTACAATGACATCGTATAAGCGTTGAGCAGCAATTTGTCCTTCATAGCTATCTGGATGATCTTTAATATCAATATTCACAAGTTGTTCAGGGTAACGCGACAAAAGCTCACCCATTGTTAAAATTTTTGCATCTGGGTGATTTTGGTAAGGACGGTCGCCGTTAATATCTTTAAAATGGTAACCCGCATCTAACGCTTTCAATGCATCAAGTGTATGTGCGCTAACGGGCCCAGAACCATTTGTTGTACGATCCACTTCAGCATCGTGAAAGACAATCACTTGTTCGTCTTTAGAAATACGAATATCTGTTTCGAAACCAGTCAATTGCATCTGCACAGAATAATCAAATGCCAGTGCAGTTGACTCAGGACGTTCACCCATGCCACCACGATGACTGAATAGGTAAGGCGCTTGGCCACTAAAAAATGACGGTATCGTTCGAAGTGTAGGTGTTTTTGTAGTCTTTTGAAGTAATACGGCACCAGTCACCATGGAAACAGCACCGAATAGCATTCCTTTTAAAATTTGCGATTTGCGTGTCATAGTCTAATACCTCCTATAGAATAAAGTGATACTTATGCTTTCCGTAGTTAGCGGCACATGGTACGATAATAATGTGAAATTCGAGGTGAAAAAATGGATATCATACAACGTGAAAATATAATTATTTATCTTAAAAACATGAAGCATGAACGTCATATTCGAAAATATGGTCACATTGTCTATACGAATTCACAACAAAAATACGTATCGATGTATGTGAATCAAAAGGATATTGACGATGTGGTGACGCGCCTGATGAAACTGAAATATGTCATTCGCGTGGTCGGCTCACCTTATAAAGATTTGAAACAAGAATATCCAAAAGAAGCAAATGAATAACCTTATTCCAGTGCGGGAATCCAATGTTGCAAGCGTAATACACTTTTTAAATAGTTAAAGTATAAATCAAGCTCAGGATAGTCATCGGGTGCATGGACATCTACACCGACCATTTCGATATGGTAGGGTGCTGCATATGATTGAATGAGCTCATATTTACGATTGCTTTCGGGATAAGGATAACGCAAGGCATCTAACATGATATACATGGCTTGAAACTTACGCCCTTCAGTAGGCTGCATAATGATCGCCACAGATGTCAATTGATGTGTGGACTTTGGTGTATGGAAAAAGACGATGCGATCGATACGTTCATGATTATATTCAATGAGCGTTTTAAATTCGTACAGATCCGTCAATCCGTGTCCTAAAACGATAAAAGATTGTTGCATTTGGGTTCCTCCTCTTAAAACAAAGTATATTAAAAATGAAATCGGATTGGAAGTGTAAAAACATGCGTGTCATCGCAGGAAAACATAAAAGTAAATCACTCGAAACATTGGAAGGGCGCAATACGAGACCGACGATGGACAAAGTGAAGGAAGGTATTTTTAATAGTTTACATACAGTTGAAGGGCTGGGGCTTGATTTGTTTGCTGGAAGTGGCAGTTTAGGCATTGAAGCACTTTCTCGAGGGATGGACAAAGTCATTTTCGTCGATCAAAACATCCGTGCTGTTAAAGTAATTCAACACAATTTAAAAAAGTTAGACTTAACACATCAAGCTGAAGTATATAAAAATAATGCAGACCGTGCGTTAAAAGCGTTGAATAAACGAGAAATTCAGTTCGATTTAATTTTTCTTGATCCACCATACGAAAAAGGATTAATTGATGAAGCGCTGAAAAGTATTCATCAATTTGATTTATTAAAGCAAAATGGTATCATCGTGTGTGAGTATAGCCATCGTGAATCCATTGATACTTCACTTTTTGAAGAAGTCAAACGCTATCACTATGGTTTAACTGACACTTGTGTTTTGAAAAAAGGAGAAAGTCATGGTTAATACGAAAGCTGTTATTCCTGGAAGTTTTGACCCTATTACAAAAGGACATATCGATATCGTTGAAAGAAGTGCCGACCGTTTTGATGAATTGCACGTCTGTGTATTACGAAACAGTAGTAAAAAAGGGACGTTTACAGTGGAGGAACGCTTGGAATTAATTGAAAAGTCCGTCGCGCATTTACCGAATGTGTATGTGCATTCCTTCAGTGGCTTATTAGTAGATTTTTGTGACGAAATTGGTGCAACAACGATCATTCGTGGATTGCGTGCGGTCAGTGACTTTGAATATGAGTTGAGAATTACTTCAATGAATAAAAAGTTGAATGACAAAGTAGAAACCTTATATATGATGAGTTCGACAGACTATTCCTTCATTAGTTCGAGTATGGTGAAGGAAGTCGCACAGTATGATGCGGATATTTCTGAATTTGTGCCGAAACATGTAGAAGAGGCGTTGTTGAAAAAGTTTAAGCTTGATAAGTAAAATGGAAACGAATGACCCAGATATTGCTTTTGAGAAAACAATAGAAGTATACGGTTAATTAAGCATTAAAAAGATGGTGAGACATCATTAAGATCTTATTCGGTAAAAGGTCAAATTGTCATCACTATCAAATGTATTGTGCCAAAATAAGTTTGGATTTTGATTATGCTAATACGATTGATATATATTAGGAAGGGCTAGGTGAAAAATATTTTTTGCCTCTAGCCCTTTTCTTAAGATTTTAGAATACAATGCGTTGACAGTCCGAATTAAAATAGTTGAAGTTGATGCCGAAAATAAAACATATTTAAGGCAGCATGATATTTTAATGATTTAACGCTTGCGAATATACACAGGTGTATTAAAGTCGGTCATAGTATCGCCCGTTAAAACGTTATAAATATTTGTTGCTTTCACTTCGTTTGGAAATAGCTTTGCCGTCTCACGATGAATCGATGTGACGATGCGGCGTTCTGGAAAATGTACTTTTAAATATTTCAAGTAGCGTTGCCCTTGAGGCGTCATTGCCAATACTCTTACGGCATGGACGTCTTCGGTAACATCAGCATATTGAAAATGCAACAACACATTCATTAAAATACGTTGAATATGGGTATAAGTATAACGCTTCGTTTTTAATGCGTGCATAAAAGTTGTGTAATCTGTTGCTGACAACGCTGCACGGTATAAACGATTTTCAAAACCTTCACTCATCGTATAAATTTGCTTTAATGTTTCAGGTGTATGTTGCAAAATCGCAAATTTAATCAAATCGAATAAACGCTGTTGATCGTGAAATGGGATGGTCATTAAAGGTATGTTTTGTTCAGGTACCATTTTTTGCCATGTCCGATCGCCACTCATGATGCCTTCGCGAATCGCTGTACCACTCGCGATGGAGGTGTGATGCATTTCGGAATCGTGGTGTTGGGCGTGTGCACGCGTTACGGTCATCGGTTGCATGCTACTGCGTTGTAAGTGCAATTGCTTCAAGTAGGCGATAGCCAAAATGTTATTCGGTGTACTTAATAGGTCGCTTTGCAATGTTTCCGCTGCGATTCTGGCATAACTTTTCCCTGATTTGATTGCTGTTTGAAAAGCGGATGTTTGCTCGAGTTGAATAAGTTGTTGCGCGGCGTGCTCTAATTGTGATAGGTCACCGCTTTCACTTCCGAAACTTAACACATCAGTTTGTAAATAGTCTGCTACTTTAACACCGGTTTGAGCGAAAATGTCACTCGATGATAGTGAGCCGACTAATGGCATTTCGACTACTAAATCAACACCTACTGTAGCCATTTGTGCACGTTTAAATTTGTTGTACATCGCGGGCAACCCACGCATCATAAATTGGCCACTCATGATGGCAATTGCAACGTCACTTTGAGAAAGTTTTTTACTTTGTTGCGCATGATAGAGATGGCCGTGATGAAAAGGGTGATACTCTGTAATCATTGCGACACTTTTCATTTGCATTCTGTCCTTTCGTGTCTCATTATGAATATTGTATCAGAACTTAAGATGTTAAGAAAAAATCTTGACAACTTAACTATCAATAGTTAAAATAAATTTTGTGCTTGTTAGAGGTGAAGCCATATGAAGTGGTCAATAACACAATTGAGAAAATACCAAGGACAACCTTTTAAATTTAATCAGACCGTAACGTTTAACCATCTGATTCAAAACTTGGATCTATTAGACTTGTCACCGATTGATATCGAGGGTGAGTTGATTGTTAAATCGAATGAGGTTGTTGCGACAATGCATTTAACTGGGCAATATAAGATGGCGTGCGCGCGTACGTTAGTGCCTGTAGATGTGCCGTTGGATGCAACAACAACGGAAGTGTTTGATTTAGATGGTTTGTATGAGGATGAGGACGATGAACATTATCATCTTGTCACTAATGGTATGATTGATCTTCGTGAAATTGCCGAAGAGATTGTTATGCTTGAGAAACCAATGCGTGTCGTTGCGGATGACAGCGATCAAATGCTTACTGGTGGTCAAGGTTGGGAAGTTATTGACGAAGATAATTTGGATAACGACCCATCTCAAGATGAATCACATGTGAATGTCGATCCAAGGCTTCAGAAATTACAACAATTATACGATGATAGTAATCATGCACGCTAAGTTTTTTGAACTACGATGCGTCAAATGAATCGAATAAAAGGGAGGATGAACTAACCATGGCAGTACCAAAAAGAAGAACTTCTAAAACAAGAAAAAACAAACGCCGTACACATTTTAAATTAGCAATACCAGGCATGCAAGAATGCCCAAACTGTGGTGAATTAAAATTATCTCACCGTGTATGTCCAAACTGTGGTTCATACAAAGGTGAAGAAGTCGTTTCTAAATAATAGACTTTTTACAGTAACTGGATATTAATGTAAAATAGGACTGGAACAATCACTGTTCCAGTCCTATTTTTTGAGCAGTACATGAACATAAGATGAAATGAGATGAACCCAAAATGGAAGCTATTACATCGATACAAAATCCTAAAATTAAAAATTACAATAAATTAAAAAAGAAAAAAGAACGCGATAAGCAAGGGCTTGCAATTCTAGAAGGATTTCATTTAATTGAAGAAGCGGTCGAAAGTCAAATTAAGGTGACGCAATTGTTTATGATTGAGCCGAGCCGTGTGCCGACAGAACTCATTGAAGCGGCAGAGGAAGTATACGAAATTACGCAAAAAGTCGCTGAAACATTATCAGGAACTGTCACACCTCAAGGGATATTTGCAATCATTGAAAAGCCGCAAGTTGATGTCACTGCAGCAAAACAAGTGTTAATTTTAGATCGTATTCAAGACCCAGGTAACCTCGGCACGATGATTCGTACGGCTGATGCAGCAGGGTTAGACTTAATAGTGATGACGAAAGGAACTGCTGATGTCTACCAAGATAAAGTATTACGTGCTAGTCAAGGTAGCGTCTTTCACATTCCAATTCAATATGTAGATGACATGTCAGCTTGGATGTCATCGTTTAAAGGACCAATATATGGGACTGCGCTCCAAGATGCAACGACGTATCATCAAGTCGCTAGCCAACAAGATACATTTGCACTCATCCTCGGCAATGAAGGGGAAGGTGTCGCGATGGATTTATTAGCGCATACGACACAAAACTTGATTATTCCAATTTATGGACAAGCTGAGAGTTTAAATGTTGCCGTCGCTGCAGGGATTTTAATGTTTTATTTAAAGGGTTAGACTTTGGGTTGACCCTTGATGAACGCATGTATATAATAGACGTATTAACAATTCAACAAACTGCTGATAAAAAGACGTAAACTATTATCGAGATTGTTCAGGGAGGTCTGGCATAAACTGTGAGTTGGACTCAATCTACATAGTTTTTTTCACCTTTTTAGCTACTTAAAGAGATTTAAGTCGGAAGTAAAATCCGTTATCAATATGAATTCAGAGTGTATGTGTCTTGGATACATAAAACTGGGTGGTACCACGGAAGAGATTTCGTCCCAATAGTGCGGGCGGAGTCTTTTTTATTTGTGTGCGCTGTGATTGAGGGCAAAAGACATATCCGACAGTTGACAAAATGAAGTGCGATAAAGAGGTTTCAGTATGAATGGCGTTAAAGAATTAAAGGAGGAATGACAATGGTGCAGAATGAAGCAATGATTCAAATCAAAAATGAAGCAATGACTGATATTGAACAAGCACAAGATGAAAAAGCGTTACAAGATGTTAAGGTCAAATATTTAGGTAAAAAAGGTCAAGTGACAGGTCTGATGAAACAAATGAAAGACTTGCCGAAAGAAGACAGACCTGCATATGGCCAAAGAGTCAATGAAGTGCGTCAAGCGATTGAAGGGGCGGTTGCTGAACGTCAAACGCTACTTGCTGAAGCACAATTAAATCAACAATTAGCAGAAGAGTCGATCGATGTGACATTACCAGGGCGTACAGTCGCAACGGGAGCACAACATCCTTTAACACGTACAGTTGAAGAAATTGAAGACTTATTTTTAGGTTTAGGTTATGAAATTGTGACAGGATTTGAAGTGGAACAAGATTACTACAACTTCGAAGCACTCAACTTACCGAAATCACATCCAGCGCGCGATATGCAGGATAGTTTTTACATTACTGAAGAAGTATTGTTACGTACTCATACGTCACCCGTACAAGCGCGTACAATGGAGCAACGTAATGGTCAAGGCCCAGTGAAAATCATTTGCCCGGGTAAAGTGTATCGACGTGACTCTGACGACGCGACACATAGTCATCAATTTACACAAATCGAAGGGCTCGTGGTCGACGAAAACATTAAAATGAGTGATTTAAAAGGAACACTCGAATTATTAGCGAAATCACTGTTTGGTGCAGATCGTGAAATTCGTTTACGTCCAAGTTATTTCCCATTTACTGAACCGTCTGTGGAAGTTGACGTGTCATGTTTTAAATGTAAGGGTAAAGGCTGTAACGTGTGTAAACATACTGGCTGGATTGAAATTTTAGGAGCAGGTATGGTACATCCGAACGTACTTGAAATGGCAGGCTTTGATTCGAAAAAATATTCAGGTTTTGCGTTTGGAATGGGGCCTGATCGTATCGCGATGTTGAAATATGGTATTGAAGATATCCGTCATTTCTATACGAACGATATCCGTTTCTTAAATCAATTTAAAGCAGTAGAAGATAGAGGTGAACAACATGTTAATATCTAAAGAATGGTTAGAAACATATGTCGATTTAGATGTTTCAATTGAGGCGTTGGCGGAACGTATTACGCGTACAGGAATTGAAGTTGATGATATTCAAGACTTTACGAAAGAGATTAAAAATTTAGTGGTCGGTTATGTTGAAGAAATTGCACCACATCCAGATGCAGATAAACTTAACATTTGCCAAGTGAATATCGGTGAAGAGACCCCTGTACAAATTGTTTGTGGTGCGCCGAACGTAGGTGCAGGTCAAACAGTCATCGTCGCAAAAGTAGGCGGTCGTTTACCAGGCGGTATTAAAATTAAACGTGCTAAATTACGTGGCCAAGTATCTGAAGGTATGATTTGTTCGCTTCAAGAAATCGGTCTGCCAAGCAATGTTGTACCGAAAAAGTTTGAAGATGGCATTTATCAATTTGCGACTGCTATTGAACCAGGCACAGATGCATTAAAAGCGTTATATTTAGATGATCAAATGATGGAATTTGATTTAACACCGAACCGTTCTGATGCATTAAGTATGATTGGAACAGCTTACGAGGCAGCTGCCTTGTACGATAAGCAAGTTCGCAAACCAGAAACAACAGTGACAGCACAGCCGAAAGCAGCGCATGAAACATTGACGGTCAAAGTTGAAGATACGACACAAGTTCCATACTACAGTGCACGCGTCGTTGAAAATGTCCAAATCGCACCGTCACCCGAATGGATGCAAGCGCGTTTAATGAAGGCAGGCATTCGTCCAATTAATAACGTTGTCGATATTTCAAACTATGTCATGTTAGAATACGGTCAACCATTGCACATGTTTGACAAAGATCACATTGGGTCAAACGATATTGTCGTTCGACTCGCTCATGAAAATGAAAAAATGACAACTTTAGATGATCAAGAACGCGAATTATTATCAAGCGATATCGTCATTACCAATGGTCAACAACCGATTGCACTTGGTGGTGTGATGGGTGGCGATTTCTCTGAAGTAACACCAGAAACTAAAAATGTTATCGTTGAAGGGGCGATTTTCAACCCAGTTGCGATTCGTCATACATCACGTCGTTTAAACTTACGTAGCGAATCATCAAGTCGTTTCGAAAAAGGCATTGCGACTGAATTTTTAGATGAAGCTGTTGATCGTGCATGTTTCTTACTTGAAACATTGGCACAAGGTCAAGTGTTAGACGGCCGTGTGACAGACGGTGATTTAGGTGCATTAGTCACAGATATTACGATTACAGCAGATAAAGTAAATCGTACAGTCGGCTTTGATTTGACAGAAGCGGATATCGTGCGTGTATTTGAACAACTTGGCTTTAACACTGAAATTACGAATAACGACATTCATGTAAAAGTCCCATCGCGTCGTCGCGATATTACGATTGAAGCGGATCTAATTGAAGAAATTGCACGTATTTACGGTTACGATAACATTCCATCGACGTTACCAGTATTTGAAGATGTAACAAGTGGTGCACTGACTGACCGTCAACGTAAAACACGTGTCGTGAAACGTACATTAGAAGGTGCGGGTTTATCACAAGCGATTACGTATTCATTAGTGGATCGTGAACGTGCAACCGCATTTACAACAACAACGCATCAAACGGTTGAACTGTTGATGCCGATGAGTGAGGCCCATTCAACATTACGTCAAAGCTTAATTCCACATTTAATTGACGCAACGCAATATAACGTTGCGCGTAAAAATCAAGATATTGCACTTTATGAAATAGGAAATGTCTTTTTCGGTCAAGAAGGCCAAACATTACCAGAACAAGTGGAATATTTAAGTGGGATTATGACAGGAGAATATGTATCTAATCCATGGCAAGGTAAAAAAGAAGTGGTTGATTTTTATCTTGTGAAAGGTATTGTCGAACGTATTGCTGACCAACTCGCATTACGTTTTGAATATGGAACAACCCAAATCGATGGTCTTCACCCAGGTCGTACTGCAGCAGTGACGTTAAATGGTGAAGCGATTGGTTTTATCGGGGAATTACATCCAACTGTAGCGAAAACATATGATTTAGGCCGTGCGTATGTTTTTGAACTCAATTACGAAAAAATCATGCAACAGTCAGTCGGTTATATTAACTATCAACCGATTCCGAAATTTCCGGGCGTGACACGTGACATTGCACTTGTTGTAGCGTCAGAAGTACGTGCCGCAAGCCTTGTTCATACGATTCATCAAAATGGTGGTGCAATTTTAAAAGATGCCCGTGTATTTGATGTTTATGAAGGTGAACATATGGAACCAGGCAAAAAATCAGTAGCCATTCGTTTAACTTACTTAGATGAAAATAATACATTAACAGAAGAACAAGTGACAAAAGTTCATCAAGCGATTCTTGCAGTGTTAGAAGCACAAGGTGCAACATTACGTGGATAAAAAACGATAACAGGGAACACCAAGTAACGATTGAAGTTACTTGGTGTTTTTTGAGTTGTCTCGTTATATCGAAAATTGATGTATTTCAAATGATAACCTTAACTGTACATGTCATGATTGACAACAGCGACCACATTCCACTGGCTGATATCGAAATAATGCCTTTGCTGTTTCATTCGCTTCATCTAAATTTAATATTTGATAAGGTCCCGTATATTGAACTTGTTTAAGATATTCTAGGGCATTTTGCTCGCTTGTAAAAAAGTGAATATAAGGACAACAGTCAACATTGCAATTTTCTTTTTTTAGCACATCTTTGTATAAAACAAAAATGTCGTGTTCATTTCGATTGATGATATGTCCGTCTTTCATTTCAAGGTGGATGGGTGTGTGCATCAACTCGTCTTCACTCTCAATCGTGATATTCGAATGAATCGTATAATGCACACCTATCGCATCAATCGCACACATTGCAAATACTGGCGACGTATTTTGATTTGTGTATACTTTTTTATTCGTTGCTTTAAGTGAAATCGGATAAATAGAAATCAATTCACCATTTTCGGCAACCACAACATTTTTGTTGATGAGTGTTTGATATTCAGGCTTTACTTTAAGAGGTGTTTCTGGGTTGTCGCAAATATAGTGAATCATCTCAAGTCTTGAGTCATTCTCTGCTTCAGTTAAACCCTGGGTAAAATTCAAGTCAATCCCTCAAATCGTAATTATTTCGATTTATTATATATGGAAACACACTTTGAAGTAAAATATAAACGTCCAAACGAGCAAAGAAAGTATAAATTTTGATACGCAAAAAGCAGAAATGAATAAAATTGAAAAATCGTCTATCAAAACGTAAAAGTGAATCAATGATTATAGTATTCGAAAGCAAACCAGATACACAGTGAATCAAAGAGGTAAGTATTAAAGTCATCAACATGTCGCAAAAACAGAAAAGCACCGACAAATATAAACATGACTCAAAAATCAAGAAGGTGTAGAAGGCACGGATCATATACAATAAAAGAGAGGGTATCTGCAATAGAAAAAGTAGTGTAGGTTGAGAAAAATAGTAACCGAAAGAAAACCAGCTGCACAGTGAATCAAAGGGGTAAGGATTAGAGTTATCCACATGTCGAAAAAACAGAAAAGTACCAAAGATTGCAAGAATCGCGCAAGACTCCTGAGGGGACGCGTGCATACTGCTAGCAGTCACATCTTTACTTTAAAAGTGGCTACCGTTTAACGCAGTAGCTGTTTGACTTCTCAATGCGCATGCTTTTGAGAAGTCTAGTCAGCCTTGCGGGGGCAGTACAACGAAATCTTTGTTACACATAAGATTTCTGTACTGCTCCCAAAATCCAATTCGGCCTCGAATAAGTATCTATTTTAATTAAGCCGAATTGAGTTGAAGGGCCAGCCCCTAGGAAAGCGCAGCGCGATTCAAGCAATCTAAGGTTGCAACGCCTACTGTGAACAAGTGTTCATAACCCCAATTAACGCTTTGAATTCACCAGTGCCAACGCTTTATTTCGATTACTAAAGTGACTTTTACTCATTCCATCAAGCACCTCAATCCCATACTTCTCAATCACCTTTGCCGCAGTCACATCTACCTTATGACTCGCCCCTTTCAAAATTTCCATACGGTAACGCTTCGACAACTGATCCATATGTTTCACAAACGCATACCGTGAAATGATACTCGCCGCCGCAATCGCCAAAGATTTCGACTCACCCTTCGTCTCAAATTGCGTTTTCTGACGTTCTGGAATCGCACCTAGCGCATAATGTTCATAAACCTCTTGTTTCGCAAACTGATCAATAACAATATAATCCACTTCAGTTGCATCCACTTTTTTCAATACATTCTTAATACATTCATTATGTAAAACAGCCTTCATTTTAACTTGTGACCAGCCTAATTGTTTGCGTTCATTATATTTTGGGTTATCCAATACGAGTAAAGAATGAGGTAAAAATGTAACAAGTTGCTCAGCCAAGGCAACAATTTTTTTATCAGTTAAACGTTTGGAATCATCTACACCTAATTCTTTCAATATAGGAATATGCTGTGCAGAAACGTAACACGCACATACTGTTAATGGTCCGAAATAATCACCGCTACCTGCCTCATCACTGCCGATACAACTATGTGTATTGTAACGAATGTACTGTGTCGATGTGACGGATTTCTTTTTCGATTTCGACTTCGCAGGGGACTTCCTTTCAGAGTGGTCAATCAGTTTACGCCATAACGCTTCTGCATTTTTACCTTGAAACATGACTTTTTGTGAATTGTAAATACTGATCGTGACCCCTTCATATTTCGCCCGTGCGCGCATGCCAGTAGGGAGATCTTGCGTGTCGGGATGAAGGTGCTTTAAAAGTTGTTCAATTTCGTTTTCATTTAACTTTTTAACAATATTTGTCATCCAATACCCTCTCTTCTATTTTTACTTTAAAATGGTAACATAGAATCGATAAGACGGGAACAATGAATGATACACAAATAAGCCTAACTCGTGTATAATGTACCATGATCAAACAAAAAGATAATAAGGCTAGGTGAGTGAAATGGCTGAGTTTAAAAACCGAATCAATGTAACGATTAATGATCAAAACTATACGATTTTAGGGGAAGATGACCCTGAACGCATTCGTTATGTCGCTGACTTAGTCGATGGTAAAATTCGAGAGTTGGGACGTAGAAACGCAGGACTGGATTCTGTGCGCAAAGCTGTACTAACTGCGGTCAATGTGATGCATGAACTCGTGTTATTAGAAGAAGAGAATGCACTGTTACGAGAAGAAATTCAACGTTTAAAACATAGAGGACACTAATGTGTATCTACTATTTATTATCATTGTCTTACTGCTTTTTGCAATGACAGGATTTCATAGAGGTTGGAATGTCAGTGCGTTGCATTTGGGAAGTACATTTTTTTCTTTGTGGGTTGCAGCTCAATTTTATCAACCACTCAGTCATTATTTTAGGTTGTTTATTCCTTATCCACGAACTGTCGCATACGATACCCAATTTGCTATGGATATTGCGCAACCAGAAGTGCGATTCAATTATGTCATCGTATTCCTGTTGCTCGTGATGATTGTAAAAACGATGCTGTATTTTGTGATTGGCAGCTTTAATGGTGTGTTTGCATTGCAACGCCTCGGATGGTCCAGTAGAATTATAGGCGCATGTCTCGCTTGTTGTTCGGGCATCATTTTTATCCATTTTACTTGTTATGTCACAGCATTGTATCCGAATGAGATGATGCAATATGCACTTGCACAATCACAAGTGGCTCAATGGTTTATTAACGGCATTCCATTTTTATCAGAATTTACATTGAATTTGAAATAAAACAGACGAATGAGGCTGAGACGGATATGTGTTGTCACATGGTTTCACCCTCTTTTTTAATGAGGTGATGAGATGACTAAGAAAGATGTTATTCGTTTATTAGAAGAAATCGCGACTTATATGGAGTTAAAGGGAGAAAATGCGTTCAAAGTCTCTGCATATCGTAAAGCTGTCCAAAGTTTAGAAGCAGATGAACGCACAATGGATCAAATTGATGATGTAACAGAATTAAAAAATATTGGTAAAGGTGTAGGCGAAGTCATCAACACATTTTTAGAAACAGGTGACTCACCTACATTGAATGCTTTAAAAAAAGAAGTGCCAAGTGGATTAATTCCATTATTGAAAATTAAAGGGCTCGGCAGTAAACGGATTGCACGACTCTATCAAGAACTCAATATTACGGATAAAGATTCATTTCAAAAAGCGGCTGAAAACCATGAAATAAGTGCATTAGACGGCTTTGGTAAGAAGACTGAAGAAAAATATTTAGAAGCCATTCGTGAGTTAGGTGCGAAAAAAGATGCGTACCCAATCGACACGATGAAAGGATTAAACACGCTGATTACAAAACATCTACAGTCGATAGAAGCGATTGAACGTTTTGAAGTTGCAGGCAGTTTTCGTCGTAAGAAAGAAATGAGTAAAGATTTAGACTATATTATTAGTACAAATGATCCGCTTGAAGTTCAACAACAATTGTTAGCGATACCTGAAAAAGTGGAAGAGGTTGCTGTAGGAAAAACGAAAGTATCTCTGGAACTGGCTTTTGATGATGAAACGATTGGTGTGGACTTTCGCCTAATTGAACCTGCTGCATTCTATCATACATTGCAACATTTTACAGGTTCTAAAGAGCATAATATTCGAATACGTCAAATTGCGAAACAAACGAACGAAAAAGTAAGTGAATACGGCATCGAACAACCGGATGGCTCTTTGTTACAATTCGATAGTGAAGCGGCGATTTATGAACATTTTGGTGTGAAATGGATGGCGCCAAGTATGCGCGAAGATGGTACAGAATTTGATAAAGATTTATCAGAAATTGTCACACTCGATGATATTAATGGGGATATTCATATGCATACGACTGCGAGTGATGGTGCGTTTTCATTAAGAGAAATGGTAGAAGCAAATATCGAAAAAGGCTACCAATTCATGTGTATTACAGACCATTCACAAAGCTTACGTGTGGCGAATGGTTTGTCTGTGGACCGTTTATTGAAACAAAATGAAGAGATTAAAAAATTAAACCAAGCGTACCCAGAAATTGATATTTATTCAGGTACGGAAATGGATATTTTGCCTGATGGTCGATTAGATTACGATGATGAAGTGCTCGCTCAACTCGATTATGTCATTGCGGCGATTCATCAAAGTTTCAATCAATCGGAAGAAGAGATTATGAAGCGATTAGAAGCCGCATGTCGCAATCCTTATGTACGTCATATTGCACATCCGACTGGTCGAATTATTGGGCGTCGTGATGGTTATGCGCCGAATATGACGAAGTTGATTGAGCTCTGTCGCGAAACAGGGACCGTGCTTGAAATCAATGCGAACCCGAAACGTTTAGATTTAAGTGCGGAAGTGTTACGACAAAATCCAGGTTTGAAAGTAACGATTAATACAGATGCGCACCATGTCGACCATCTCAACTTTATGAATTATGGTATCGCTACAGCACAAAAAGGCTTCGTCAAAAAAGAGGACGTGGTGAATGCGATGTCTCGACAAGCATTTAAACAATTTATTACGCAACCCAAATCTGTTGAATAGAAATTGAGGGATTGGATGAAACAAAAAACGTTAGAAATATTGGAATTTAATAAAGTGAAGTCATTGATTGAGCAAGAGGTCATCAGTGATTTAGCGATTGAAAAAGTAAAACAATTAGCGCCATCGTCTGATTATGAGACGGTCGTCCATCAAATGGATGAAGTGGACGAAATTTCACGAATCTATAATCAATATCGTTTGCCAAGTATGAGCGGTTTGTCACGCGTGCAACCGTATATTAAGCGTTCGCAAATTGGTGGGACATTGAATGTGCAAGAACTGAATGCGATTAAAACGTTAATTCAAGTTCAAAACCAGTTTAAAACATTTTATAACCAACTTGTTGAAGATGAAGAAACGGTCAATTATGAGATTTTAGATGGGCAGATGCAGCAATTACCTGTATTAACGCATTTATACCAATCGATTCATCAAAAATGTGATACGCAAGACTTATTCGATTCTGCAAGTATGGAGTTACAGTCGATTCGGAGTCGGATTGCTAAAACGAATCAACGTGTTCGTGCACAATTAGATCGTATGGTGAAGTCGACAAGTAATCAGAAAAAGTTATCCGATGCCATTGTGACAGTGAGAAATGAGCGCAATGTAATTCCTGTACGTGCAGAATATCGCCAAGATTTTAACGGGATTGTGCATGATCAATCTGCTTCAGGTCAAACACTTTATATCGAACCTTCTGCAGTCGTCGAGTTGAACAATCAAATTAGTCGTTTACGCAGTGAGGAAGCAACGGAAGTTCAACGCATACTTGCTGAGTTAACGGCCGAAGTAGCAGAAGAAGCAGAAGCATGTTTGATTTCTGAACAAGTGATGGGGCATTTAGATTTTCTGATTGGTAAAGCGCGTTATGCTGCTAAAATTAAAGGGACGAAGCCGACATTTGCAGTAGAGCGCCAAGTGTATTTACCGAAAGCATTTCACCCGTTGTTGGACCGAGACACAGTTGTAGCGAATACGATTGAATTTGAGTCTTCTATTCAAACTGTTATTATTACCGGTCCGAATACAGGTGGTAAAACAGTCACATTAAAAACATTAGGCTTAATTATTCTAATGGCACAGTCTGGTTTGTTAATTCCAACACTAGATGGCAGCCAGTTGAGCGTGTTTGACAACGTCTTTTGTGACATTGGCGATGAACAGTCGATTGAACAATCATTGTCTACATTTTCGTCTCATATGAAAACGATTGTAAATATTTTAGAAGAAGCCAATGATAAGAGCTTGATTTTATTTGATGAGCTTGGTGCTGGGACTGATCCAAGTGAAGGTGCGGCCCTTGCGATGAGCATTTTAGATCACGTGCACGGTATGGGCGCGCTTGTTATGGCCACGACGCACTATCCTGAATTGAAAGCATACAGTTACAATCGTGAAGGTGTCATGAATGCAAGTGTGGAATTTGATGTGGATACGTTAAGCCCGACTTACAAGCTTTTAATGGGTGTGCCAGGACGTTCAAATGCGTTTGATATTTCGAAACGTTTAGGTCTCGGCTTGAAAATCATTAATCATGCGAAATCTATGATCGGTCAAGATGAACAAGAAATTAATGAAATGATTGCGTCACTCGAAAAAAATGCGAAACGTGTGGATGATCAGCGTATTGAACTTGATCGACTGGTCCGTGAAGCTTCACAAATTCATAACGACTTATCACGTGCATATGAACAATATCAAAACATGGAATCCCGTTTAATTGAAGAAGCAAAAGATAAGGCGAATCAGCGTGTCAAAGCAGCGATGGAAGAAGCGGATGATATTTTGAAATCATTACGTGATATGCGCGATCAAAAAGGTGCAGAAGTGAAAGAACATGAGCTCATTGATCAACGTAAACGCCTAGAAGATCAATATGAAGCGAAATCCATTAAACAAAATGTGCAAAAGCAAAAATGGGATGAAATTAAAGCAGGCGACGAAGTCAAGGTGCTTTCTTACGGTCAAAAAGGAGAAGTGCTTGAAGTATTGAGTGATGAAGAAGCGGTCGTTCAAATGGGCATTATTAAAATGAAATTACCATTAAGTGACCTTGAGAAAAAAGAAAAGGCTAAAGAGCAACCGAAAAAAGTGGTCACACGTACGAATCGTTCTACTGTAAAAATGGAACTGGATTTAAGAGGCTATCGTTATGATGAAGCGATGGTGGCACTTGATCAGTATCTCGATCAAGCTGTGCTCAGTAATTATGAAGATGTTTACATTATTCATGGTAAAGGGACGGGAGCATTACAAAAAGGCGTGCAACAACATTTGAAACGTCATAAAAGTGTGGCTACGTACAGAGGCGGCATGCCAAGTGAAGGTGGATTTGGTGTTACAGTCGCAACATTGAAATAATTGAGCAATGATAATGAAATCATGCATACAATTTGTTATAATTTTAACATCAAACGATATTTAAGGAGGAAACTTCCTATGGCAATAATAGAAGTGAAAGATTCCAATTTTGACGAACAAATTCAATCAGGTGTTAAGTTAGTAGACTTTTGGGCAACTTGGTGTGGCCCATGTAAAATGATTGCACCTGTATTAGAAGACTTAGCAGTTGACTACGAAGGTAAAGCTGACATTTTAAAATTAGATGTTGACCAAAACCAAGCAACAGCAGCAAAATTTGAAGTAATGAGTATTCCAACATTAATCGTATTTAAAGACGGTCAACCCGTGGACAAAGTTGTTGGATTCCAACCAAAAGAAAACTTAGCACAAGTATTAGATAAACACGTATAATCTCATATTCACTTTTATAAAAATAAATGAATTTAAATAGTTAGAGTATCAAATTACAGTTATTTTATTAAATGGAAAGCGCAGTCGGTGATAAGTGACTCCGCGTGCTTGTAAATATGAAGTGAATCACCGTTGCGGGAGTGAAACAGTCATTGAAGTATTGCGATGATGTTCGTTTCACTCCTTTTCGTTGTTTATAATGATGATGGTGTTATTTGAAAATGAGCTTGTTTAAGGTAGGAGATGTAAAGAAGGTGAATGATGCATGGAGGAGACCCAAAGTCGAATTAAACAAAAGTTAGGTGTGTTACCAATGGAGCCGGGCTGCTATTTAATGAAAGACCGGCAAAACCAAGTCATCTATGTTGGCAAAGCGAAAAAGCTACGCAATCGTGTGCGTTCTTATTTTACAGGCGCACATGATACAAAGACGACACGTTTAGTTCGAGAGATTGTTGATTTTGAATATATCGTCACTTCAAGTGAAACGGAATCATTGTTGCTTGAGCTGAATTTAATTAAAAAATATCAACCGCGCTATAATATTTTACTTAAAGATGACAAAAGTTATCCGTTTATAAAAATCACGAAAGAACGTCATCCAAAATTGATTGTGACGCGAACAGTGCGTAAAGGAAGCGGAAAATATTTTGGTCCTTATCCGAATGCCTACTCTGCACATGAAACGAAAAAGTTATTAGATCGGATTTATCCATTTCGAAAATGTGATAAAATGCCGGACCGTTTATGCTTGTATTATCATATTGGGCAATGTTTAGGACCATGTGTTTATCCCGTTCAGCAAGAAGAATATGGACGCATGACGAAAGAAATTACTGATTTTTTGAATGGTGAAGACAAAACGATTTTAAAAAATTTAGAAGAAAAAATGATTAAGGCGAGTGAAAATCTAGAGTTTGAACAAGCGAAAGAGTATCGCGATTTAATTCAACACGTGAATAATTTGACGAAAAAACAAAAAATTATGTCTGTCGATCAAACGGTGCGAGATGTATTTGGTTATCACGTCGATAAAGGTTGGATGTGTATTCAAGTATTCTTTATTCGACAAGGGAATTTGATTGAACGTGAAGCAACAATGTTTCCGTTACAACAAACGCCTGAAGAAGAGTTTTATACTTTTATCGGACAATTTTATCAGCTAAATCAACATTTTCTACCTAAAGAAGTGCATATTCCGAAACAGCTAGATGTAGAAATGGTGCATACTGTTGTGGATACAAACATCGTCACACCGCAACGTGGACAGAAAAAGCAATTGGTCGATATGGCCAATAAAAATGCACGTATATCATTAGAGAATAAATTTGAACTGATTGCGCGTGATGAATCCCGTACGGTAAAAGCAATTGAACAACTTGCTGATGCGATGGGAATACAGATACCGATTCGTATTGAAGCCTTCGATAACTCCAATATCCAAGGTGTGGATCCGGTTTCAGCAATGGTTAGCTTTGTGGACGGGAAACCAGATAAAAAAGGGTATCGTAAATATAAGATTAAATCTGTTGAAGGACCAGATGATTATAAATCAATGCAAGAAGCCGTACGTCGCCGATACACACGTGTGTTGAATGAAGGGTTACCGTTGCCAGACTTAATCATTGTTGACGGTGGGAAAGGTCATATGTCGAGTGTGGCAGATGTCCTTGAAAATGAACTTGGTCTAGACATTCCAATTGCAGGACTTGCAAAAAATGATAAACACCAAACTTCAGAATTGTTATATGGAGAAACTGCGCAAGTCGTCCCATTAAAGAAAAATAGTCAAGCGTTCTATTTATTACAACGCATTCAAGATGAAGTGCACCGATTCGCGATTACTTTTCATCGTCAAACACGACAAAAGACGGGATTGCGTTCGATTTTAGATCAAGTTGAAGGCATCGGGCCAAAGCGGAAAACAAAATTATTGCGTACATTTGGTTCAATAAAAAAAATGCGTGAAGCATCTGTAGAGACACTACAAGAAGCGGGATTGCCGAAAAAAACGGCGGAGGTCCTTTTTAAAGCATTACAAGAGGAAGGCTAGATAAATTTGGTATGAGAATCATTCTCATACCCAAATTTGTCACAATTAATGTTACAATAATAGAGAGTTGATTTCTTTTTTTTATATGATATGCAAACGTTTTCTCGATAGTCAATTACAAAAAGAAATCAAAAAAATTAATAGTATCGCAGGGGGGACTTCCTTTGGCACATTCAAAGAACCAATTCTACCTTAGACGTTTACATTCTTTACTTGGTGTCATTCCGTTAGGTGGCTTTTTACTCGTTCACTTATTGGTTAACCATCAAGCAACTCAAGGGGTGGAAGCATTTAATAAGGCGGCAAGCATGATGGAGTCGCTACCATTTTTATATGCTTTAGAGATTATCATGATTTATATTCCAATTTTGTATCATGCAGTCTATGGCGTACATATCGCGTTTACAGCGAGCCACAACATCGGGCATCATTCGTATATGCGAAATTGGATGTTCTTGTTTCAACGTATTTCGGGCATTTTAACGTTTATTTTCGTAATGATTCACATGTGGCAAACACGTATTCAAAAGTTTTTTGGTCAAGAAGTGAACTACGATATGGTACATGATATCGTATCGAATCCGATTTGGTTAGTGTTCTACATCATATGTATCATTGCGGTCGTATTCCATTTCTCTAATGGTTTATGGTCATTTTTAGTAACTTGGGGCATTTTGCAATCACCAAAATCACAAAAGGTATTCACTTGGGTATCCCTTGTCATCTTCCTTGTGATTTCTTATATCGGTGTAAGTGCAATTTTAGCTTTCGTATAAACGTTTAATCATTTCAGGGGAGTGACAATTCTATGGCAGAGAAGAAAATTATTGTTGTCGGAGGCGGTCTTGCCGGTTTAATGTCAACAATTAAAGCAGCGGAGCAAGGGGCACATGTTGATTTGTTCTCAATTGTTCCAGTAAAACGCTCTCACTCAGTATGTGCACAGGGCGGTATTAACGGAGCGGTAAATACAAAAGGTGAAGGTGACTCTCCGTGGGTTCATTTTGATGACACTGTTTACGGTGGGGACTTCTTAGCGGATCAACCGCCTGTTAAAGCAATGACTGAAGCAGCACCACAAATCATCCATTTATTAGACCGCATGGGTGTCATGTTTAACCGTACAGCTGAAGGACTTATCGATTTCCGTCGTTTCGGTGGAACATTACATCACAGAACTGCATTCGCTGGTGCGACAACAGGTCAACAATTATTATATGCATTAGATGAACAAGTGCGTAGTTATGAAGTGGATGGACTTGTGACGAAATATGAAGGATGGGAATTTTTAGGTATCGTTAAAGATGATGAAAATGCGGCGCGTGGTATTGTTGCGCAAAACATCACAACTTCTGAAATTCAATCTTTCGGTTCTGATGCAGTGATTATGGCAACTGGTGGTCCAGGTATTATTTTTGGTAAAACGACAAACTCTATGATCAATACAGGATCAGCTGCATCTATCGTATATCAACAAGGGGTAAAATATGGTAACGGTGAGTTTATCCAAATTCACCCAACAGCAATTCCTGGTGACGATAAATTACGTTTAATGAGTGAATCAGCACGTGGTGAAGGTGGCCGTATTTGGACGTATAAAGACGGTAAGCCTTGGTATTTCTTAGAAGAGAAGTATCCTGATTATGGTAACCTCGTTCCTCGTGATATTGCGACACGAGAAATTTTCGATGTTTGTGTGAATCAAAAGCTCGGTATTAACGGTGAAAACATGGTATACCTTGACTTATCACACAAAGATCCACATGAATTAGATGTAAAATTAGGGGGTATCATCGAAATTTACGAAAAATTCACAGGTGACGATCCACGTAAAGTACCAATGAAAATCTTCCCAGCAGTACACTACTCAATGGGTGGTCTTTATGTAGATTATGATCAAATGACGAACATTGATGGTTTATTTGCGGCAGGGGAATGTGATTTCTCACAACATGGGGGTAACCGTTTAGGTGCCAACTCATTATTATCAGCTATTTATGGTGGTACTGTTGCAGGACCTAATGCTGTGAAATATGTAGAAAACATTGAAAAATCTTACGTTGACATGGATGATAGCATGTATCAAAAACGTGTGGATGAAGAACAAGCACGTTTTGACAAGTTGTTAAACATGAAAGGTTCTGAAAATGCATATAAATTGCATCGTGAACTTGGTGAAATTATGACTGCGAATGTGACGGTTGTTCGTCATAATGACAAATTGTTAGAAACTGACAAGAAAATTGTTGAATTGATGAAACGTTACCAAGATATTGATATGGAAGATACATCGCAATGGAGTAACCAAGCTGTATTCTTCACACGTCAATTGTGGAACATGCTTGTGTTGGCGCGCGTAATCACAATCGGTGCTTATAATCGTAATGAATCTCGTGGTGCGCACTATAAGCCGGAATTCCCAGAAAGAAATGACGATGAGTGGTTAAAACACACATTAGCTGAATATAAAGGGCCAGATGCACCACCAGCATTTACGTACAAACCTGTTGATGTCAGCTTAATCCCACCTCGTAAACGTGACTACACAAGTAAGTCAAAAGGGGGTAAAAAATAATGGCAGAAACACAAGAGAAACAACAAACATCACAACAAGTTCAAAATAGCACTTCAAATAAAACAATTAAGTTAATTATTAAACGACAAAAGGATCAAAATTCATCACCATATGAAGAATCTTTTGAAATTCCTTATCGTGAAAATATGAATGTCATCGCAGCATTAATGGAAATTCGTCGTAACCCAATCAATACAAAAGGTGAAAAAACAACACCGGTAACATGGGATATGAACTGTTTAGAAGAGGTCTGTGGTGCATGTTCAATGGTCATTAATGGTAAAGCCCGTCAATCATGTTCAGCGATTATCGATCAATTAGAACAACCGATTCGTCTTGAACCGATGACGACATTCCCAGTCATTCGCGACTTACAAGTAGATCGTACGCGTATGTTTGACAACTTGAAACGTATGAAAGCATGGGTGCCGATTGATGGTACGTATGACTTAGGTCCTGGTCCACGTATGCCAGAAAAAAAACGTCAAACAGCTTACGAATTATCAAAATGTATGACATGTGGGGTATGTTTAGAAGTATGTCCAAACGTCACAAAAACCAATAGTTTCGTCGGTGCTCAAGCCATTTCTCAAGTGCGTTTGTTTAACTTACATCCGACTGGTGCAATGACAAAAGACGAACGTTTAGATGCGTTAATGGATCAAGGTGGTTTACAAGCTTGTGGTAACTCACAAAATTGTGTGCAAGCTTGTCCGAAAGGTATTCCGTTGACAACTTCTATTGCAGCGATGAACCGTGAAACATCATTCCATATGTTCAAATCATTCTTTGGTTCTGATCATGAAGTAGAATAAGTATATTAAAATGGCGCATGTTCTTAATAGAGCATGCGTTATTTTTATGAAAAAAGTCAATTTCGTATACAAGTGTGTAAAAGAAGAGTCAATCATATATCAATATATATCCTATTATGAGTGTAATGAATATCAATAAATATTTAAAATGGTATCTTTCAGTGTAGTTTTACGGAATGTCAGATTGTTCAACTTCATATTAGATGTGATAAAATAAAAAGCAATAATGAACACGAATAGGATGAAAGAGATGGATAGACCAATTGGAGTTATGGATTCAGGGGTCGGGGGACTCACAGTAGCAAAAGAAATTATGAGACAACTCCCCAATGAAACCATTTATTATTTAGGGGATGTCGCTCGTTGCCCATACGGTCCTCGAGATCAAGAGGAAGTTAAAAAATTTACAATCGAAATGGCCAATTATTTAGTACAGTATGATATAAAAATGCTTGTCATCGCATGTAATACGGCAACAGCTGTTGCATTGGAGCCCTTACAAGAACAGTTGAAAATTCCAGTTATCGGCGTTATTGAACCCGGTGCGAGAACAGCAATTATGACGACTAAAAATCAAAATGTCCTCGTACTTGGTACAGAAGGAACGATTAAATCAGAAGCTTATCGTACGCATATTAAAAAAATTAACCCGCATGTCGATGTATACGGTGTGGCATGTCCAGGGTTTGTACCATTAGTAGAAGAGATGAAGTACAAAGACCCGACGATTACAAATATCGTAATTCACCAAACATTGAAAAGTTGGCGTCAAACAGAAGCAGATACGGTCATTTTAGGATGTACACATTATCCGTTACTCTATCAACCGATATTTGATTACTTTGGAAAGACGAAAACCGTTATTTCAT
The DNA here is from genome assembly GCF_001792775.2 of Staphylococcus pseudintermedius. GTDB lineage: Bacteria > Bacillota > Bacilli > Staphylococcales > Staphylococcaceae > Staphylococcus > Staphylococcus pseudintermedius. Next base: position 196,786 of record NZ_MLGE02000004.1, on the reverse strand, counting down.
CAGGGTTAGAAACAGCGAGAGAGGTCAGTGCACTCCTTACATTTAGTCATGAACATGCGCACTACACGCCTCAGCCAAAACATCGCTTTTTTGCGAACGGTGAAGTACGTCATATGACTTATATTATTCAAGAGTGGCTCAAAATAGACGCTGAAGTTGAAAGAATTCAGCTAGGATAGGAGAGGTAGATATGGCAGATATCGTCATTGCATCATCAAATCAAGGGAAAATTAATGATTTTAAAGTCATTTTTTCTGAAGACAATGTCATTGGAATCAACGAGATGATTGAAGATTTTGATGTTGAAGAAACAGGCACGACATTTGAAGAAAATGCCCGCTTGAAATCAGAGGCAGCCGCAAAGTTACTGAATGCAACGGTGATTGCTGATGATAGTGGCTTAGAAGTTGCTACATTGAACGGCGAACCCGGCGTCTATTCAGCACGTTATGCAGGGGTACAAAAAAGTGACGAAGCGAATATTGAAAAAGTGCTTAAAGGATTAGAAAATGAAGAGAACCGTGCAGCCCGTTTTGTATGTGTGATTAGTATGACGACAGCAACTGGAGAAACAACAACGTTTAAAGGCACGGTTGAAGGAGAAATCACGTTAAGTCAAATTGGTGAGAATGGTTTTGGATATGATCCGATTTTCTTAATTCCTGAACGCCAAAAAACAATGGCCCAACTGACTGCCGAAGAAAAATCAGAAATCAGTCATCGTCGTAAAGCCATTGACCAATTAAAAGCATATATTGAGGGTGAGGGGAAATGAAAAAGCTTATCGTCCTGAGTGACAATCATTCAGAAACAGGTATTTTATATGATGTGTACCAACAACATGAAGACGCAGATGCATTTTTTCATTTAGGTGATTCAGAATTTAAATATGATGACACAGAGTTAAGTCTATTCCTACGTGTGAAAGGGAATATGGACTTTTATCCTGAATTTCCTGACAATCAAGTCACATCGGTTGGTAGTCATCGTATATTTTTCGCGCATGGACATCTCTATGGTGTTAACAGTTCACGTCAACAACTTGCACAAGCCGCAATTGCACATGAAGCAGTCATTGCCTTGTATGGTCACACACATGTCGCAAAATATGAACAAATTCATGGTGTACATGTGATCAATCCGGGAAGTATTTCACAATCACGGAGCGACATTGAAGAAACGTATGCTGAAATTATACTAGAGGGTACAGACAGTTTTGTGAATTTCCGCAATCGTCACCATGACATCATCGATAAAGTGACATTTCAAATAGAGGAATAAATCATTGAGCAGTACAGTTTTGGGATTCAGACCTATCACTGTATTGCTTTTTAATTGATGAAAACAAAGCCACCCTACTAACGATTCATATGAAATGAAACGTAGTAGGGTGACGTTAGAGGTGAGAATCGGAATGAAGATATGTATCTCCATTAGTATGATTCAGCCTCAAACTCAGTCAAACGATGTCTTATTTGTTACCGAATAAACCTTTCAAGAATTCGATAACTTTTTTGATTAAGTCGATGATAAACATGTCGATTCACCTCCTAATGTTTGATTAATGTCATTATAAATCACGTAAGGCATTAATTTTTGAAAAGTCCTCAAGTTGTTTAAATTCATTCGCAACTGTTTAAATAATGAAAAGTACAGACAGTTGTGCATGCCGAAATGTCCGAAAAATGAAAGGCTTCCGTTTATTTTAGTGTTGCTACCATGATGAAGACGTTGAATATCAATAAGGATTCGAAAAATTTTCGGAAAGTGGATGATTAAATGGCTTCAATGATCCTTTTAGTGGATTTAATTTTAAAAGTCGCAATATCGAGAAAATAGAGACGTGTTAAGATTTTATTTTCTTCTTCCCATCACTGACACGCCTACCAATTGATTTCTTTGATGATGCATCAAGTTCTTCATCAATTTACTGTGTCCGTTTCTTAGTCTAGCATCAATTCACCTCATTTTTCTGAACTTCTCTCGATGTAAGATGTAATCAAATGCTCAACCATGTTCGACATACTTCTGTTTTCTTTTTTAGCGAGTTCCTTCAACTTGTCTCGATTATCTTTTGAAACTGTAACGCTAATTCTCGTGTTAGTATCTTTTATCATTTTATCACCTCACAAATAATATAGCACAGTGCCTGCACTTTTTAAATAAAAATAGAAATTAGTGTTTGCATAGTGTATCGTACCGCAAGTGGGTGATGTGGCGGTATATAGAGACGGTATTTATAAACAATACGGCCGGTACTGTTTACAATGGTGGTAATACGAAGCAGTTTTTAATTTTAGAGCAAAATTTTGATGGCAATGCAAACATGACCGCAATATTAAGATGAAACAATTACTATGGTTGCACTCATTTTATCCGCCCTCATTACAAAAGCGAGAATACCACTTCTAAAATCGCTAATAAGATTAACCCACCATTGCACAAAGCTGTAAATAACTCAGCTAGTAAGATTATCAGTGGAAGTAGAACGCCTTATCACCTCAAATGGTCAAAAGGTGCATATTTTAATGCAAAAGTGGACGGTTTAGGTGCTACATCAGCAACACGCTATGGAGAGAATCGCGCTAATTATCAATTCAATGTAGGACAAGCCGAATACGTACTAGGCGCGTTAATTTATGTGTTTGAAATCATTGATAGTTGGTGTCGCATCTATTGGAAAAATCATAATGAATGGATCTGGCATGAATGACTAATCGCTAAAGAAGTTTTTTAATTGTAAGTTGGGACTATCCCTATATAGATTGCTTTTTTTGTGTGTTAGGAAATGACGTTTTAGCTTCTTAATGCTATACATATTTCGGTGATAAACCATGGGACATTAAATTATTTAATTATTATTTCAAGTGAACCCATGGCAATAAATTACTTGTAATAAGATTAAACTATATTATGGTTACGAAGGAGATGTTATTAAAACTTGGAAGTAAAATTAAAACTAAGGGTTTTTAAATTCGAAACTAAGAAAAACATTTGGAACATTGTTAGCGAGTGCAGTTTTATTAATGGAGATGAGTCCATTAGCAGATGCTAAAGCAAGCAATGTGAACAGTCAGACTTTTAAAACAGCCAATGATAGTACGGAAGCCAGATATGTAAGTGTCGATGGAGTTAAAATAAATAAAAATTCTGACTTGGCTATTAACCCAAAAGCGCAAAATCGAATTGGGACTACAAAGATTGTTAAGACCGCTATTAAATTAATCATTAACAATAAAAGCAAGGCGGTTGCACTAGTAGAAAAGTAGGTGAAAAAAAGCGGTTAATGCTTTTAATAAAGCATACACTCCTTTAGTAAAAGAGTTAAAGCATTTGTTGAAATGGAGTGAAGTCCCTGCTAATGCAGTTAGAGATGCTGCTATTAGAGCGGGTCGTGCAGCTGGTTTATCTGAGTCACAAGTCCATACTCTAGGAGTGACTTTAAAGGAAGCTATATCTTGGTTATTTTAATATGTTAAGGAGGTTTATATGTTAAAAGAAAAAGGTTTTGTACGTTCACTTAATAAGTTAGCTTCAAGTTCCGCAAATGCACTCATCATGGTAAAGAACATTTTTCCCATCGCATCTTTGGTCGATACGTTCATATCAATAATATGTAAATCGATGTTATTTTCGTCCAACCATTGAGAAAGTTCGATGAGTTGTTTCGTTGTACGACCAAGACGATCGAGTTTGTAAATAACCAACACATCGCCTTCACGTAAATAATCTAAACATTTATCAAGTTCCGTTCTTTTTGTTTTACATCCACTTGCTTTCTCACTAAAGATACGTTCACAACCATATTCTTCAAGTGTATCTATTTGTCCGTCTAAACTTTGATCTTGTGTTGATACACGTGCATAACCAATTTTAGCCATTTGAATACCACCTCTTTTAATAGTTTTATAGGTACTTACTAATGAAATCTGGTTCTCGATGCAAATAAACACGACTCTCATCGTCTAAAAACTCGTATTTTTTGATATTTATGACACATTGATTATAACACAAGTTTAGAAACTAAAGTATGTAAGAAAAACCTCCTAATTCTGTAGTAGGAGGTTTTGTCTCAAAAACGATGATTTACAAGAAAATAATTGGAATATTGTCCAAAGTAATGGTAATTCAGGTGAAGCAGATTTCGCTGATGACACCGTTATATTTTCTTCTTCTAATATTTTATCAATAACAACAGCTTATCAATATACATTAAATGAAGAAGAAACAGAAATAACATTTACACTTAATAAACCTAGTTATACTGGAAATAAATCAGAAGAAGTAGTTATGAAATATACTATTGAGAAAAAAGATAATGAATATTTACTTATTTTAATTAGTGATAGTTCAGAATATTTTGAAAAGGGGTTTACAATTATATTAATCCCTCAAGAATTAGAAAGTACAAGTTAAAAACAATAATAAAAAGAAAACGGCTAGCATTGCGACTGCTAGCCGTTTAGAGAATAAGCTTAAGATGAATGATCATTTGAGCTATAAAAAGGAATTAAATGCTAACAAAAATTATATGAAAGAGTAAATAGTCAATAATGAAAATAATTAGGTCATGAGTATATGTCCTAGTTATTTATATATATCTATCTGTTTAAGCCTAAATATTATTCGCTATATTTATTAGATAAGATTGATATAGGTCAAGTTTATATTTCTTAAAAACGAATACACTATGGTTAAACTAAAGTGTAGGAGAGGTTTATATGCAACAGACTATTTTGAAACATAAAAATCATATTACTGTTATTAGTGGTTTACTTATTATTATAGGTTTTATTGCACATTTTATCTTTAGCAATATGGTTATCTTTAATAGTGCTTTTATAATTGCTTCTATATTGGGTGTTATACCAATCGCAATACAGGCTTATCAGGCTATGAAAGTAAAAGTAGTGAGTATTGATGTTTTAGTAACTATAGCGGTTATTGGTGCTTTCTTTATTCAAAATTACGAAGAGTCAGCTATTGTTACTTTCTTATTTTTATTTGGATCATATTTAGAACAGCGTACACTTAAGCAAACACGGTCTGCTATTAAAGAGTTGACGGAAATGGCTCCAGAGACTGCTTTTAAGCAATTGTACGACGGACAATTTGAAGAAGTAGATATTGATGAAGTAGAGGAAGGAGATATTCTCATAGTAAAAACTGGGGCTAAGATTCCAGTAGATGGTAAGGTAACTACTGGAAAAGGACATGTAAATGAGGCTAATATCACCGGTGAATCTTTACCTCTAAAGAAAGAGAAAGGTGATGAAGTATTTGCCGGTACCATTATGGATAATGGGACTATTCAAATAGTTGCTGATAGAATTGGGGAAGATTCTACATTTGGCCGAATTATTGAGTTAGTAGAAGAAGCACAAGATTCTAAATCGGAAGCTGAACGATTTATTGACCAGTTCTCTCGTTGGTATACACCTGTAGTACTTATCATTGGGCTATTAGTTTGGGTATTAACTAAAGATACAGCACTTGCAGTTACTGTATTAGTACTTGGTTGCCCAGGGGCCTTGGTCATTGGTGTACCTGTTTCAAATGTCGCGGGTATAGGAAATGGTGCAAAGAATGGTATTTTGTTTAAAGGTTCTGAAGTGATTAGTCATTTTGCGAATGTAGATACAGTCCTATTTGATAAAACAGGTACCTTAACTGAAGGAAAGCCTGAAGTTAGCGAATTCGTTTACTATGGAAATAATCAAGAGGAGGATTTATCTTTAATATACTCGATTGAAAGGGAATCTGACCATCCCTTAGCTGTCGCTATTACAAATAAATTAGCGCAATATAAACTAAGACCTGTAGAGAGTACACAGGTTATAAAAGGTGGGGGTATAATTGCTCACGTTGACGGACACATTGTTGCAGTAGGGAATAAAACCTTAATGGAACAAGAAAGTATTCCACTATCTAATGATGTTCTTAAAGAATTAGATAAATTAGAAAGAGCCGGTAGTTCAATTGTATTAACGGCAGTTGATCGTCAGTTAATCATTTTAATGGGAATCCGTGACCAAGTTCGACCAAGCGTTAAACAAGACCTACAAAAATTAAAATCACTTGGTGTTAAAAATATCATTGTATTATCAGGGGATAATCAAGGTACAGTTAATTTAGTTAAAAAGGAGATAGGATTAACCGAGGCCCATGGCGATATGCTACCAGAGGAGAAGCAAGCATTTTTAAAAGAAAGACAGTCTACTGGTGAAATTGTTGCTTTTATTGGTGATGGTGTGAATGATAGCCCTTCTCTAGCTATTGCAGAAGTAGGGATAGCTATGGGAAATGGGACAGATGTGGCTATTGAAAGTTCAAATATTGTTCTAATGAATTCCAATTTTAATCGTCTCCCCCATGCTTTAGGTTTAGCTAAAGGGACATACGCGAATATGCAACAAAATATTCTCATTGCTGTTGGTGTGGTGATAATATTATTGGGTAGTTTAATATTTAGTGAATGGATGTCTATGTCAATTGGTATGTTAGTTCATGAGGCAAGTATTTTGGTCGTTATTTTAAATGCAATGAGATTAAGAAGTTATCAATTAAGATAATTGATCCGTGTCAATTATTTTTAAAAAAATACCTTGTATAATTTATTTAAAGGAGTGATAGATATGACTAAAGCAACATTAAAATTAGAAACATTAACTTGTCCATCATGTTTACAAAAAATTGAAAGTGGTTTAAAACAGACTGCTGGTGTAGAAAAAGATTCTGTAAAAGTGCTGTTCAATGCAAGTAAGGTAAAAGTGGATTTTGATGAAGAACAAGTCAATTTGAATACAATTGAAAAAGCTATTGAAAACTTAGGATATTCCGTTATTAATTCAAAAGTAAAGGAAGGTGTATAAAATGACAACAGTAAATGAAAGACAAGAAAAATTAGCTGCTGAACAAGCCTATAAAGAACACATTCATCATACTAAGATTAATGCAGCAGCTGTTACAGATCATGTACTGGCTAATATTCATACCTTTCATGTAAAATTACACCAATATCATTGGTATGTAAAAGGCACAAATTTTTATTCATTGCATGAGGTATTTGAAAAACTATATAATGAAAATGAAACATGGTTTGATAAAATTGCAGAACGTTTACTAGCTTCAGGATTTAAGCCAGCATCAACAACTACCGAATTCCAAAAATTCACAACGATTTCTGAAGATCTGTCTGAAAAATATTATTCTGCTGAAAAAATGGTCTTACAGTTAGTAGAGGATTTTAGATCTAACCGTGAATTTACCATTCGTGCAATGCGTTTAGCCCAAGAAGAAGCAGATGATGCGTTAGAGGATTTACTAATTAGTTATAAAGATTATTTAGATGTAAATATTTGGCAACTTCAAGCCTTTGTTAACAAGGATGCGCTAGAAGACGATGACTATATAGATAATGATTAATTAGGAGGAAAGTTGTATGGCACACCATCATCACCATAGTCATGTAGATTGTATACGTTTAGTTCCGATTTTTAACCACCTAAATGAAGAACAAATGAGTTTAATTGCACAATCAGCGCATGAAGTACATTATGAAAAGAATGCGTTGTTATTTGGAAGTGGTGATAAAGATGACACACTATATATCGTAAATAATGGGCGTGTACGTATTTATAACTTAAATGAATCCGGTCGTGAACAAACTGTACGCATACTAAATCCTGGTGATTTTATGGGAGAAGTGGCTATTTTTCAAACTGAAAGTTACCATTCTAATTATGCTGAAGCAATATCAGAAGTAAGTATATGTAGAATTCATAAAAAGGATATGAATGACTATTTAGATGCTTACCCAGAAATTATGAGAAGAATCCTATCAGACGTTACGAAACGTTTACAGGTATCAGAAAAGCAAACGATGCAGGTTGGTATGGAGCAAGTAGAGTCTCGTATTATTGATTTTCTATCAGAATACGTTGAGAATGAAGAAAATCATACTTATGTGACCTTACCAATGTCAAAGAAGGATCTAGCTTCTTATTTGGGTACAACTCCTGAAACAATAAGTCGAAAGTTTTCAGCATTGGAAGAAAAGGGTTTAATTAAACAACATACGCATAAATATATTGAGATATTTGATTTAGATGAATTATTATTTTCATCAAGTTAAAGTGCCGAAAAAACCGTAAGAGGATAATACTCTCACGGTTTTTTGGGTATACAAAAAGGCGGTTCTGTTGCAAAGTAAAAAAATATAGCTAACCACTAATTTATCATGTCAGTGTTCGCTTAACTTGCTAGCATGATGCTAATTTCGTGACATGGCGAAAATCCGTAGATCTGAAGAGACCTGCGGTTCTTTTTATATAGAGCGTAAATACATTCAATACCTTTTAAAGTATTCTTTGCTGTATTGATACTTTGATACCTTGTCTTTCTTACTTTAATATGACGGTGATCTTGCTCAATGAGGTTATTCAGATATTTCGATGTACAATGACAGTCAGGTTTAAGTTTAAAAGCTTTAATTACTTTAGCCATTGCTACCTTCGTTGAAGGTGCCTGATCTGTAATTACCTTTTGAGGTTTACCAAATTGTTTAATGAGACGTTTGATAAACGCATATGCTGAATGATTATCTCGTTGCTTACGCAACCAAATATCTAATGTATGTCCCTCTGCATCAATGGCACGATATAAATAACTCCATTTTCCTTTTATTTTGATGTACGTCTCATCAATACGCCATTTGTAATAAGCTTTTTTATGTTTTTTCTTCCAAATTTGATATAAAATTGGGGCATATTCTTGAACCCAACGGTAGACCGTTGAATGATGAACGTTTACACCACGTTCCCTTAATATTTCAGATATATCACGATAACTCAATGCATATCTTAGATAGTAGCCAACGGCTACAGTGATAACATCCTTGTTAAATTGTTTATATCTGAAATAGTTCATACAGAAGACTCTTTTTTGTTAAAATTATACTATAAATTCAACTTTGCAACAGAACCATAATTTTTATATGCCTATTGGTAAAATTACTGACAAGGATGGTAAATTGTTGAAAGAAAAAGCCTTGTGGGGCAAGTTAGAAGTTAAGTAATAAGTTAAAAAGTTCATACTATATTATATTAAGGGCAGTCATTGCGACTGCCCTGTTTTTTTGTGTTATAATTTTGGTGATAACGCCTCCACTCCTTTTTAGGCAGATACGCTCTGATGTGGGGGTATTTTTGCTATATTGTAAACACTTATATTATGGATACGACTAATATCAGTAAATGCAAAAGTTTTTTTACTAATAAATGTCTATACAATATTTAACTTGAACAACCTATATCTAGCTATTTTTAAAAGGGGGGCATTATTCAAAATGAACAATGTTTTAGACGAATTAATTGAAATAAACGAATTTCCCATTATATTTATTGGATCAGGTATTTCTAAAAGATTTTTAGAAAAATCACCTTCTTGGAATGAGTTGTTAGAGGAATGTTGGGAAAAAGCCGGATTGGAAAATTTTTACGGCGAATTAAATAAACTAAGAAGTAGCATTAAAGATAAAAATCCAGAAAAGAATAAATATGAAGTATCTCATGAGGTTAATATAAAAATAGCTACTAAAATTGAAGAAAGATTTAATAACAAGTTTTATGAGAATGAAATAAGTATCAACGGCTTTTCAGCCAAAGATGCCTACCAATCTGATATTTCACCATTCAAAAAATTTTTGTCAAATAAGTTTGAAAACATTAAATTTAATAAAGAAATGGAAAATGAACGAATTGTTTATCAAAAAATGTTACGTAAAGCACAAATAATTTTGACCACTAATTATGATGAATTTATTGAAAAAGTATATAATGAAAATAATAAGTATAAAATAAAAAAGTATATTGGTCAAAGAGGTTTTTTTGAGGATACAGAAAACTATTCTGAAATATATAAAGTCCATGGTTGTATAACAGACCCTAAAAGTATTGTAATAACCGAAGCTGATTATAGTTTTTTTCATAAAAATTCAGTACTTATAAGTGCAAAAATCATCTCTATGATGATCAATTCGCCTATTATTTTTATGGGTTATTCATTAACTGATGTTAATATAAGAGGTATAATAAGGGACTTTACTAAATCATTAAATAACGAAGAATTAATACAGTTTGAAAAAAGACTTATATTAATTGAATATGACGAAAATGAACATGAAATAAAAGAAGAAAGAGTAAAAGATTCTGATCTTGGTTGCAGTATCAGGATTATTAGAACAAGTAATTTCTATGAAATATTTAATAAAATATCAAAGATAAATCAAGGTGTAGCGCCAGCGGAAGTCAGAAAATATAAGCACGTAATGAAAAAACTAATTATTGATAGCGGGAAAAAGGGTACTTTGAACTCTGTTTTGATATCACCTGAAGAAATTGACAAAATTGAAGAGAAAATGCAACACAATAATATAGCTATAGCTATAGGTGATAGTAAATATATATTTCAGATACCTGATAATATTTCATATTGCCTAGATTACATCTCCGATAAGGATGAAATAAGCAATGAAACGAGATTGAGATATGCTCATATGCAAAACGGAAATGCAAGATTTCCATGCAATAAATTTTTAACAATTGAAAATATCAATAATTCAAAACTACATAATACAGAAAAAGAAAAGCTACGAAATAAAATTCCGACATTATCAAATTTTTCCAAACATTATGATTCTATTAATGAATCTTCTGTCATTAAAAACTCGAACTTATCGTTGACAAAACTAATTAAAGCGGGGTATAAAAAGGCTAAAATATATGAAACAATTTCATATAACATTAGAGAATTAAGTATCAATGAAGTTAAAGAGTTTTTAGTTGATGAGTTGAAAGAACTAAAAGAAGATGGGGAAATACAATTGACTACAGAGTTAAGAAGATTGTTATTACTCTATGATATACTGAAAAACAAAGAAGACAGCCCCTAACCACTATGTGTGATTGACACTGCCTCCCTGTCTTTCATTTGAATTATAACAAATAATATAAAATGATTCAAATAATGACTTTGTTAGTATTATAAAAAATACAACGAATACAACCCTATTAGCAATATTATAAATAGATGAAATCAGAAATAAATGACACATATAGACTGTGATTAAAGTAAACGTTGAGACTGTAATTTGTTTCAATTCACATAAGAACGAAAACCACCCTGCCTGCAATAGGTGGGGTTTAATAATTGACACGTAAAAAACGAAATCCCTCTAACAACAAGCGTTAGAGGGAGTAATTAGCGTCCTGGGAGGGATTCGAACCCCCGACCGATGGCTTAGAAGGCCATTGCTCTATCCAGCTGAGCTACCAGGACATTTTCAACACAAGGATAATTATAGCGAATCGGTCGTTATAAATCAACATAAGCTTAAGAAAAAAATTAAACATTTAACACCTAATACAAAAAATTACAACAAATAGATAGTAAAATTTAAATTATCACTAAAAAATGAACAATGCTTTTCACTATACCTTTAAAATATTTTAGGTTAGTTTTCAATTTTTTGATAAGACTTTAATCCATAGTATGACAGTTATGGCCCTTATCATACACTTTGTTTCTTTTATCTAACTAAAAGGTATATAGTAATAAAGTAAGTGATATGAAAGGGATAGGGACTATGACAAAATTATATCCATATATTGCGTTTGAAAATACCAAAGAAGCGTTAGAATATTATGAGGAAGTTTTCGGAGCCACTGAGATTAATCGTTTACCAGTAACAAAAGAACAAGCAGGTCATTTTGGACTGTCACAAGAGGATGCAACTGATGCGACGATGCATGCGGAATTCACTATTGCTTCAACGCAATTGTTTGCGTCTGATTCATTTGGTAAAGCGGCGTCAATTAACGGTGCGATTTCACTCATGTTAGACTATGATGTGAATGTTGGGGAAGATGCTCAAGAAATTGAAGCGCTGTATGACCGCGTAAAAGATCATAACAGTATTACAGTCGAAATGCCTTTAGCAGAACAGTTCTGGGGCGGGAAAATGGGTGTATTTACAGATCGATACGGTATTCGTTGGATGATTCACGGTCAAGATACAACGGCACAATAATTCAAAGTAGTCGCATAGGGCAGTGCGCTATCATTGAGATATTGTCCGGTGCATACTTAGGAATCACATCAACTAAAAACACGTCATCACATTTTAAACAGTGTGATGGCGTGTTTTGATTTTTTATAAATATAAATGGCTTTTCGCGTAATGGAAAGTTTCTCTTGTGCGATTATGTAAAACACCTAACAATGTGAGTACACCTATTTTACCGGCAATCATTGTAATAATAATCAGTGCCTTCGCAAAGGTATCGTATTCTGTAGAAATGCCTGTAGATAAGCCCACTGTTCCAAATGCGGAAATGACTTCGAAAGCGATCGCTTCAAATTGTAAGTTCGGTTGCGCCACAGCAAACCAAAATATAATAAAGATAATGAACATCATTGCTGTTAATGTAATCGCAACTGCTTTTTGTGTTTGTTTTTGATCAATCGAACGATGAAAGACTTGTGTATAGCGGTGACCTTTCAATGAGGTGATCACATATAATAGTACAAGTGTAAATGTTGTGACTTTAATCCCGCCGGCTGCACTAATCGGACCTGCACCAATAAACATTAAAATCATGGTCAACATGAGTGTACCCGGCGCGAGATGTGAAAAGTCTATCGTGTTAAAACCGGCTGTACGTGTACTGACGGATTGGAAAAATGAAACTAATATTTGTTGCGGAAAAGACATCCCTTTTAATGCGTGATGATGTTCTAATATTAAAAAGCCGAGTGTCCCAACAACAATTAAAATAAAAGTGACAAATAATGTGACCTTCGTATGAACGTGAAGTCGTTTTAAATGGCGTGTTGTCATTAGGTCGAATAACACGATATAGCCTATCCCACCGACAATAATTAATATCGCAATCATCAAATTGACTACGGGATCACTCGCATAAGAAACTAAATTGTCACTGAATAAAGAAAATCCAGCATTATTGAGTGCTGAAATAGACGTAAAGACACTAATGAACATGCCTTTAGACCATCCATACTCAGGCACGAATACTGTTGCGAGGATCATGGCACCTAGCGCTTCAAATACTACCGTAAAAATGAAAATAAATTTTGCGAAATTAACAACATTGATGGTCTCATCGATGTTAAGTTCTAACTTGAATAATTGATTATTTTGAAATGTAATCTTCTTTTGTGAAATCATTAGTGTCAATAGAGACACGGCTACAATTCCCATACCGCCAATTTGAATGAGAAGCATGATGACAGTATGACCTAAAACGTTAAACTGCTCTGTAATATCCACGGTTGTCAGGCCGGTCACTGTAAAAGCACTCGTCGCTACATACATAGCATCGACAAAAGAAATCGGCTTTTGACCAGTCCAAGGTAAGTAAAGAAGAAGACTACCAATGAAAGTAGTACTTAAAAATAAAATAAGATAAAACAAGATAGGTTGCCTTTTACTATACATCTTTGACGCCTCGGTTCTTTTTGAAGTTATAATATCACGATATGTTTCAAAAACAAATCACTATTTTTCAAAAGTATATCAAATCGGCTTTGAATCGTCACTTCGAGCGCAGGTTTTGTATGTATTTTGTAGTGATAACATATAGATTGCTTCATAATGAAGGGACGGTGTGAAGCATAAGCTTTGCATGGATGCGCATGTGAAAAGTTTACGGACGAAAATGGTAAGCGGGTGAGGTAGTATAAGGGGTGTAAGGTGGTCAATGTGCAGAGTAGTATTTGAACATCATGCATGTTGAGCCAGATTGTTGTAAGGGAATCGAAGTACTATTTTACTCACTAAAAAAAGGCCGGACAATTGAATGTCTCAGCCTTTATCATGTCGGATTATTTTTTGAATGTATCGATTAACCCTTTAATTAATTTAACAATGCCTAAAATGATATCTGCCCACATCATAGCGATGACCTCCTCTTTATTTATACTGTAACCATATTTTAAACGATGTGGGAGATTAAAAGGAGGATATGGCCTAACTCGTTTATTTGAATGCTTAAGTGTAAATAAAGATGAATTCATTTTACAGTTAGGCAATATATCTTTGCCAATATGTTAATGATAATCAAGAAACTAAATATATTGATAAGTTAAATCTGTAAGTAATCTTAATTATATTTTATAGATGTTTATCAAAAGTAATTATTATCTTTTAGAAAACAGTTGGGCATCTTAACTGTGAAAAATGACGATGGTTTCAGACGATTAGGAATGCTAACCAACAAGTTGAGAAAGATTGACGGCAATATTTATAAAACACGTTATAGTTAATTTAACAAAGCAAACCGTTCAATGCTTTGTAATATAAATTATCTTTATGGAGGGGTTCTATTATGACAGAATTATTTGACGCAATTAAAAACACAATCGAGGCAGGTATTAACCATGATTGGGTCACATTAGGCACAAGCATTGCTGATATCGTAGCAAATGGTATTAATGTAATTAGTGGCTTCTTTGGTTAATTAATCGTTTCTACTTTTGACAATTGAATATCAACTTTCCTTAACAATAAATAAATTCAAATGTCGAATCAGTTAAGATGATGAACTTGACTATTGATAGAGATGATAGATTTCGTGCGCATAGGGTGAACGTGGGCACTGGAATGTATCATCTTTTTTTACGTTGAATGACATGTCGAAGTGTGCAATCAAGTAGTCCACTCTGTCATAGTTTTATCGGCCCATTCTTACTCCATCAGTGAAATCGTATGACAGATCATACGTATTTTGATACACTTAGAAAGATTCTTTTGACTTTCGGGAGGCGTGAAATTTGAGTTATAAAGTAATTTTATTCGATTTTGATGATACATTGGTAGATTTTCATGACGCTGAAGTACAGGCATATGCCCATTTAATGCGTCATTATGCCGTACCTTCTCAACTACATGACTATCACCGTTTTAAGGAAATTAATCAAAATCATTGGGAAGCATTTCAACGTGGAGAAATAACGAAAGCGGAAGTATTGCGTCATCGCTTTATCGAAACATTTGCGACATATGGCATGACAGTTGATGGTCAAGAAGCGGATGTTGTCTTTCGTGATGGTCTTGCACGTGCTCCCATTAAATGGCTCACGGGTATCATTCCTATGTTGAAAACACTTCAATCAAATTATGCATTAGCGATAGTGACGAATGGTGTAACAGATACACAAGAACGACGTATCGCACGAACGGACCTTCACTCCATGATGGATCATATTTTTATTTCAGATAAAATTGGAGCACAGAAGCCGAATGTCGCATTTTTTGAAGAGGTCTTTAAAGTGTTTCATCAGTATGATAAAAAGGACTTCCTAATCGTGGGGGATTCACTTACTTCTGATATTCAAGGTGGTATTAATTCTGGAATTGATACTTGCTGGTTTAACCACCGTCAGCTTGAAAATAAAACGTCTATTCAACCGACGTATACGATTAACCATATTGAAGCATTAAAAGAGATTTTAAAGTAATTCAAGTAACTACCATCATTTGTATGGTTGTAATGTAAGTGGAAGATGATTAGATTTCCAAAAACTAGATTATCATTTTTCAGAAATCCAATCTCCTCAATTTTTTAGAAGGGATTCAGGATTGTCTTAAAATTGAAGGGTGCTGTTCTTAGTTTTTCAACTGAGAACAGCACCCTTCAACTTTTGTTATTATTTTTGGGGTTCCCAAACGAGTATATCGTGCCCATCGTCATTTTTGACTTCTAAATCTTTAAAACCATTTTTAATAAAGAAGTCTTTAGACTCATTTCTCGCAATCGCTTTAATAGGAAGGTCGAATGATTTTGCATATGCGACTAATGCAGAACCGTAACCTTTGCCTTGATATTTTTTAAGTACTTCGAGTTTCCAAACGACGAGATAATCGTCAAAGTTCGGAAAAAATGTCTCTTCAACTTCGCCTTTTCGATAAAGTGCCATACGTGCGCCAATTTTTTCCCCAACATAAATACCATAAAATGGTGACTCAGAACTGGCATCAATCATCTCACCGTGCAGTTCGTTCACCATGTATAAATCTTTGTTGCCAAAATTTTGACGAAAGTCTTCAAAAAGTTCTTCTGTTTTGTAGTTAATGTCAAGGTGCTCAACTTTTGTCATGTGATTACCCCCTTGTCTTTAATAATTTAATTATAGCCTATTTATTTTAAATTTTGAAGCAAGCCGTTAGATTGTCATGTGCGTGTGGAACCTTTATACTGTTATGGAATACTGTTTAAGGAGAAATGAGCATGGATTGTTTAAATATTACAGTCAATGAGTCGGATCAATTTATAAACCGTTTAAAACAACAAGATGAAAATATATTGCAATTTTTTGATTATGATCCGGTTGAAGAGGAAAGTTATGCACGCCGTATGCAACAACCTAACAATGGTAGAGAACATGAAATGGCGAAAGTTGTGCGCGCGTATATGGCGGATTTAAACCTTTCTGAAGCCCAACAACGTGCACTCGATGCTTTAGAAAATGGCGCGAAAGTCGTCGTAGGTGGTCAACAAGCAGGGTTGTTTACTGGTCCACTTTATACTTTCCATAAAATTATTTCTATCATCGTTAAGGCCAACGAACTGGAATCTACATATGAGACGCCTGTCGTTCCAGTCTTTTGGATTGCAGGTGAGGACCACGACTTTGATGAAGTCAATCATACGTATGTGATGCAACAACGAACTGGGACGCTGAAAAAAGTGAAATATCACACGATGGCACCACCAGAGTCCAATGTGTCCCGCTATGACCCTGATAAAGCGGCATTGAAACAAGCATTGACTGATTATTTTGCAGCATTACCTGAAACACCGCATTCGAAAGTATTGTATCAACAAATTGCTCATTTTATCGATCAAGCAGACAATTGGACATCGTTATTCAAACAAATCGTACATGAATGTTTTAGTCAGTCAGGCTTATTATTGATTGATGCCCAATTTGAAGCGTTACGTGAAATAGAAGTGCCGTTGTTCAAACAAATCATTCAACATCACGAGCAGATTGACAACGCTTTTCGAACGCAACAACAACGTACAGGTGCTGCTGGGTTAACACCAATGATTCAAACCGATACAAATGTCCACTTGTTCATGCATGAAGATGGGCAACGTCAGTTATTAAAGTATGAAGATGGTGTCTATCGTTTAAGTAAATCGGATGTCACGTTCAGTCAAGCAGCGTTATTACAAAAAATTGAAGCGACACCAACAGATTTTTCTAACAATGTGGTCACGCGTCCGCTTACCGAAGAATGGTTGTTTAACACTGTTGCATTTATCGGTGGACCGAGTGAAATTAAATACTGGGCAGAGTTGCAAACGGTCTTTCATGAAATGGGCATTGAAATGCCGATTGTATTGCCGCGCTTACGTTTCACATATGTGACACCTAAAATCGAAAAATTGTTAGCTTCATATGACCTTGATTTAGCAGATATGATTGCGAATGGTACGGAAGCAGCACGTCAACGTTTTGTACGTGCTCAAGCTTCTGAAGAGGTGCTTGTGGATATGCAACAAATGCTCGACCAGCAACATGCCTTTTATGAGCGTTTGCAAGCACAGTTAAATGATTCGGAAGATCAGCGCAAGTTACTGAAGAAGAATCATCAAATCCAAACCCATCAATATGAATATTTACAGTCACGTTACCTTAAAAATATTGAGCGTGAAAATGAAATTAGTATGCGACACTTCCATTTATTGTCACAAACGTTACATCCGATGGGGGGATTGCAAGAACGTATCTGGAACCCACTCCAATTATTAAATGAATTTGGGATGGAGATGTACACGTCCTCCACTTTCCCTCCACTTCGTTACTCTTTTGATCAATATGTCATTAAAACATGATAATATCAACGGTTTGAGAACCCTTCTTAATATGAGCAGGGTTCTTTTTTTGTGTCTATTTTGATAAATATTGGAGATTTTTACAGAATTAGTGGAGGATAGTGGTGAGATGTGGTAAATTAGAATAAAGGTGAGGTGATAATAGAATGTTCATGGGTGAATACGAAAATAAACTCGATGCTAAAGGCCGTATGATAGTACCATCAAAATTTCGTTATGACTTAAATGAACGTTTTATTCTCACAAGAGGCCTTGATAAATGTTTATTTGGTTACACACTTGAAGAATGGCAAACGATTGAGGAGAAAATGAAATCCTTACCTTTAACTAAACGTGATGCACGTAAGTTTGTGCGCATGTTCTTCTCAGGTGCTATCGAAGTGGAAATCGATAAACAAGGGAGAATTAACATCCCAGCTAAATTAAGAGAGTACGCACATCTTGACAAAGAATGTACGGTGATTGGTGTGTCAAATCGAATTGAGATTTGGGATCGCAACACTTGGAATGATTTCTATGATGAATCTGAAGAGAGCTTTGAAGAGATTGCAGAAGACTTAATTGATTTTGATTTTTAAAAAACGGAGGGTTCGCGGTGTTTCATCACATTAGCGTGTTATTAAAAGAAACTGTAGACCAACTGAATATTAAAGAAGATGGCGTCTATGTTGATTGCACGTTAGGTGGCGCAGGACATTCGCAATATCTTCTGAATCAATTATCGGATGAAGGTCGATTGATTGCGATTGATCAAGATATGACGGCAATCAATCATGCTAAAGAAAAATTGCAACAAGATTTACATAAAGTCACGTTTGTACATAACAACTTTAGAAATTTAGCTAATATTTTAGCTGAATTAAACATAGACAAAGTGGACGGCATTTTATATGACTTAGGTGTTTCGAGCCCGCAACTGGATGTACCAGAACGAGGGTTTAGTTACCAACATAATGCCAAGTTAGACATGAGAATGGATCAAACGCAACCTCTTTCCGCCTACGAAGTTGTCAATACGTGGTCTTATGAAACACTCGTAAAAATCTTTTTTCGATATGGGGAAGAAAAATTTTCGAAACAAATCGCACGAAAAATTGAAGCAAGACGACAGCAACAACCGATTGAAACCACTTTTGATCTAGTGGCGTGTATTAAGGAAGGGATTCCAGCAAAAGCACGACGTAAAGGTGGTCATCCTGCGAAACGTGTATTTCAAGCGATTCGTATTGCAGTGAATGATGAACTTGCTGCATTTGAAGATTCATTAGAACAAGCGATTGACCATGTGAAAGTGAACGGACGAATTTCTGTTATCACCTTCCATTCATTAGAAGATCGTTTATGTAAGCAAATGTTTCAAGAGTATGAAAAAGGGCCAGACGTCCCAAGAGGATTACCCGTACTTCCAGAAGCGTACACACCTAAATTGAAACGTGTGAACCGAAAACCAATCGTAGCGGATGCGACAGACTTAGAAGACAATCATCGTGCGAGAAGTGCAAAACTTCGAGTAGCCGAAATATTAAAATAGAGGGGCGAAAAAGAGACTATGGCTGTAGAAAGAATATATGATACCTATCAACCGCAAGTCGAACCACAGAGAAAACAATCGACACAAAAACAAACTATCAAGAAGCAAGTTGTTGTCAAATTAACACGATTTGAAAAGATGTTATACATAACGCTAGTTACGATTATTGCTGTCATCAGTATCTATATGCTATCTTTAAAAATGGATGCATATGATACGAGAGGGAAAATTGCAGATTTAGATCAAAAAATAGAAAAGCAAACAAGTCAAAATAGCGCATTAAAGTCTGAAACAATGGAAAATTCATCGTACAAACGCATTTATAAAAAGGCTGAAGATCAAGGGATGAGCTTGAAGAACGACAATGTAAAGGTAGTGCGTAAAGATGGCGAAACGAAAAATTAAAATTAAAAAAAATAAGCTAGGAGCAGTCCTCCTGATGGGTGTTTTCGGGCTGCTCTTTTTTCTTTTGGTTTTAAGATATGGCTATGTCATGTTGACAGGACACTCGTCAGGAGAAGACTTGATCGCCAAAGCAAATGAAAAATATTTATCTCATTTAGATGAAGATGCTGAACGAGGTAAGATTTATGACCGTAACGGTAAAGTTTTGGCAGAAGACGTGGACCGTTTCCGTTTGGCTGCAGTTATTGATCCACAAGCAAGTAAAGATTCAGACAAACCACGTCACGTTGTGGATAAGAAAAAAACAGCTAAAGTTCTCGCTAAAATTATCGATATGCCTGAAAAGGACATCGAGAAGCGTCTCAACACGAAAAAGGCATTCCAAGTCGAGTTCGGCCGATCGGGTCAAAATCTGACTTATCAAGATAAAGAAAAAATTGAAAAAGCGAATTTACCTGGGATTACACTTTATCCAGAAGTGAAGCGCTTTTATCCAAATGGTAAGTTCGCCTCACACTTGATTGGGATGGCACAAAAAGATCCCGATAGCGGCAAATTAAAAGGGGCTTTAGGCGTTGAAAAGATTTTCGACAGTTATCTTAAAGGTAAAGCCGGCCATACTTCATTTACAAAAGATATTTGGGGTTACATTATTCCGAATTCGAAAAATGAAGTCGCACCGCAACGTGGCGATGATGTGCATTTAACGATTGATTCTAATATTCAAGTCTTTGTGGAAGAAGCATTAGATAAAATGGTTGAGCATTATGAACCAAAAGACATCTTCGCCGTTGTCATGGATGCGAAAACAGGTGAAATCTTAGCTTATAGTCAGCGTCCAACATTCAATCCAGATACAGGTGAAGATTTTGGTAAAAAATGGGCGAATGATTTATATCAAAATACGTATGAACCAGGTTCGACATTCAAAAGTTTTGGTTTAGCCGCAGCGATTCAAGAAGGGGAATTTAAACCAGACCGTAAATATCAATCGGGTTACAGAGATATTCAAGGGTCACGTATTTATGACTGGAATAAAAAAGGTTGGGGCGAAATTGATATGAGTCTCGGCTTCACGTATTCATCTAATACTTTGATGATGCGCCTTCAAGACCTTGTCGGTGCAGACAAAATGAAGTCTTGGTATGAAAAGTTCGGTTTTGGCAAGTCAACGCGAAGTTTGTTTGATGGTGAACAATCCGGCAATATTGCCTGGGAAAATGAATTGATGCAAAAAACATCTGCGTTCGGTCAATCGACAACAGTCACGCCGGCACAAATGTTGCAAGCGCAATCGGCATTTTTCAATAAAGGCGAAATGTTACGCCCATACTTCGTCCAATCCATTGTAAATCCTGTGACTAAAAACACATATTATAAAGGTGAACGCGAAGTTACGGGCAAACCGATTAAAAACGATACAGCGAAGAAAGTGAACAAACAATTGGATGAAGTGGTGAACAGTGAAGATAGCCATGCGAAAAACTATCGTGTAGACGGATATCGTATTGGTGGTAAAACAGGTACTGCACAGGTGGCTGACCCTGAAAATGGCGGCTATGTGAAAGGACCTAATCCATATTTTGTGAGCTTTATGGGGCATGCGCCAAGTAAAAATCCGCGTGTTGTTGTTTATGCAGGGATGAGCTTAGCGCAAAAGAACGATCAAGAAGCATACGAAATGGGTGTCAGCAAAGCATTTAATCCGATTATGAAAAACACTTTACAATATTTAAATGTCGGCGATAATGAAGTAGATGACAGCAAAACGAAGATCAGCAATGTTCCAGATGTTGAAAATCGTAGTGTACAACGTGCTGAAGATGAGATTAGAGGTAAAAAACTCAACCCAATTGTCATTGGTAATGGTAAAAAAGTTGTGAGTCAATCGCCGTCATCAAATGGTCGATTATTGCCAAATAGTAATGTCCTCTTGTTAACTGAAGGTGATTTAACAATGCCAGATATGACAGGATGGACAAGAGATGATATTGTCGCCTTCCAATCATTGACAGATATCAAAATTGATGTCAAAGGCAGTGGTTTTGTGAAGTCGCAATCGAAAACACCACAGTCAGCGATAGATAAAAACACTAAACTTGAAGTAACATTAGATTCCCAAAAAACAGAATAGGCAACGTGATAAACAGACACTGTGCGAAAGGCTATCACGGCATGTTGATGTTTATGACGATGCGTAAGTTGAAAAGAACGGCCATGAATGCAATCACTTCAGTCGACTTATACGAATACGCGCATTGAAGTGATCGCATCATGTTTAGAATGACTAAGAATGTGAGCAAAAGAAGAGAAGATAAGATAAGGAGAATATTATGGGATTGATTAGCGCAATTATCGCATTTGTTATTACAGCAGTTTTAGTACCGATTTTGATTCCAACATTAAAAAGGATGAAATTTGGTCAGAGCATTCGTGAAGAAGGTCCGCAAAGTCATATGAAAAAAACAGGTACACCAACGATGGGTGGGTTAACATTTTTAATTGGTGCAATTGTTACAACGATAATCGCAAGTATTTTTGTAGAACCAGCAAGTCCATTGCTGCTACTACTCTTTGTCACAATTGGTTTTGGTTTAATTGGCTTTATTGATGACTATATTATTGTAGTGAAGAAAAACAACCAAGGGCTTACAAGTAAGCAGAAATTTTTAGCGCAAATCGCAATCGCAGTCATTTTCTTTATTGTCGCTAAAGGTTTTAACGCGTTTAATTTCTCTACAGATATTCATATTCCGTTTACAGATGTGAGTATCCCGTTATCATTTGCTTATGTAATTTTTATCGTATTCTGGCAAGTTGGTTTTTCTAATGCAGTTAATTTAACAGACGGTCTTGATGGTTTAGCGACAGGGTTATCTATTATTGGTTTTACGATGTATGCCATTATGAGTTTTGCGCTTGAACAACCAGCAATTGGCGTATTTTGTATTATCATGGTCGCAGCTTTAGCCGGCTTTCTTCCATATAATATTAACCCAGCGAAAGTGTTCATGGGGGATACAGGAAGTTTAGCGCTAGGGGGTATTTTCGCTACAATTTCAATTATGTTAAACCAAGAAATATCTTTGTTATTCATCGGTCTCGTTTTCGTACTAGAAACATTGTCAGTGATGATTCAAGTGACATCATTCAAGTTAACAGGAAAGCGTGTCTTTAAGATGAGTCCATTACATCATCATTTCGAATTAGTCGGTTGGAGTGAATGGAAAGTTGTGACTGTATTCTGGTCAGTAGGATTAATTACTGGTTTAATCGGTTTATGGATGGGAGTGAATTAATTGATACATTATACAGGGCTTAGAGGTAAAAAAGTACTCGTTATCGGTATGGCGAAAAGTGGTTATGAAGCAGCGAAATTGTTACATCGTATAGGCGCTGAGGTGACGGTGAACGATGGCAATGATTTATCAAACGATGCTCACGCGAAAGATTTAGAGGACTTAGGCATTAGTGTCGTCAGTGGTGCACATCCGCTTGCGTTATTAGATGAGGCACCGATCATTTTCAAAAACCCAGGTATTCCATATACAGTACCTATTATTCAAGAAGCACAAAAACAAGGATTGAAAATTTTAACAGAAGTAGAATTAAGTTATTTAATTTCTGAAGCACCAATTATAGGCATTACTGGGACAAATGGTAAAACGACAGTAACGTCATTAATCGGTGACATGTTTAACAAAAGCCGTGAAAATGGCCGTTTGTCGGGAAATATTGGTTTCGTTGCATCAAAAGTCGCACAAGAAGTGAAGACAGATGAGTATTTAGTGACGGAATTGTCTTCGTTCCAATTGCTCGGTATTGAACATTATCGTCCGCACATCGCGATCATCACAAATCTTTATTCAGCGCATTTAGATTACCATGAAAATCTTGAAAACTATCAAAATGCGAAAAAACGTATTTTTGAAAATCAAACTGAGAGCGACTATTTAATTTTCAATGATAAACAAAGACACCTCATTGATACATCGAAAATTCGAGCTAAAATTTTATACTTTTCTACGCAACATCGTGTAGACGGTATTTATGTTGAAAAAGAGTATATTGTTTATAACGGTGTACGTCTCATTCATTTAGATGATATCGTATTACCAGGTGAACACAACTTAGAAAACATTTTAGCAGCAGTCATGGCGGCGATTTTAGCAGGGGTGTCCATTAGTGCTATCGTCCAATCGTTGTCTACGTTTTCAGGCATTGCACATCGTCTGCAATACATTGGCAATAACAAAACGAATAAATACTACAACGATTCTAAAGCAACGAATACATTAGCGACACAATTTGCGTTAAGTTCATTCAAGCAACCTGTCATTTGGTTATGTGGTGGTTTAGACCGTGGAAATGGTTTTGACGAACTGATTCCGTATATGAACAATGTGCGCGTAATGGTGACGTTTGGTGAAACACAAGATAAATTTGTGAAGCTAGGAGAGAGTCAAGGAAAGTATGTCATTCGAGCAAAAGATGTGACAGATGCTGTAGCTAAAGTCCAAGTTGTCATCGAACCGAATGATGTTGTATTATTATCCCCTGCTTGTGCAAGTTGGGATCAATATGACACCTTTGAACAACGTGGAGAACGTTTTATTGAAGCTTTCAGAGCACATTTGCCATCACATTAAAGGATGTGACGATTGATGACAAAAGAAATACCCAAGATTAATAACGAATATTTAAAAGAAAAGAGAAAAAAGCAACGTATTCAGCAACGTCGTGTTCAACGTATGATTGTCGGGATACTCGTTGTCATTGTTTTATTGATCCTGGTTTATATGTTTACACCTATCAGTCACATTAAAAGTGCTGACATTAAAGGGAACCATTATGTGTCTAAGCAAGATATCTTGAAAGAGCTGGATATTCAAAACCATCCACGCATTTACGCCTATAGTTCTGATGATGCTGAGACACGTTTGAAACAAAACGAATTGATTGATGAAGTGACGATTGAAAAAGGACTGTTCAATCCGATCGAGGTCAACGTGAAAGAACATACTATCATCGCAATCACGACAGAAAAGTCACGTGTGGTCCCAATGATTGAAAATGGCAAAGTGTTAAAAGATTATAAACAGGAAGTACCGAATGAAGCACCTTACATTGAAGGGTTTAAAGGTGCTGAAAAACGCAATCTCATTGATGCTTTACAAAAAATGGATCGAACGACGCGGGCACAAATTTCAGAAATTGTGAGTGCACCACAAAAAGATCAACCCCATTTAATTAAACTGTTCATGCGTGATGGGATTGAAGTCGTTGGGAATACAAACACCATTGCTGAAAAGTTGAAATACTATCCAAGTATGTCACAAGCTTTAGAAAAAGATGAAACAGGCAAATTGAAAAAATCTGGTTTTATAGATTTATCAGTTGGTGCGACATTTATTCCTTATGACAATGTGAACAACGGACAAACAAGTTCGGCGAGCGCCAAAGAAGTTCAAAGTGGTACAGCGAGTGAAGACAAAGCTAAAGATGATTTACAAAAGGCTTTGAACAAGATTAAAGATGAAGAATCATCGGAATAGCAAAGTTGAGGCTCAAAAATATTTTGTTATCATAATGATTTTGAGCCGCCATCTACCTTGTAAATAGATGATTGCGCGTTACAAAAAGATTACATTAATATATAAATGTGATAAAAAGTTGAAATTCCACTGTGTTTATAGTTCACATTGATAGTGTGTTATTGTAAACTTAAAATAGCTTAATTATGTAAAGAAATGTCAGGAGGTGCCTATCTATGGAAGAGCATTATTATGTTAGTGTAGATATCGGCTCATCAAGCGTGAAAGCGATTGTTGGTGAAAAATTTCATAACGGAATTAATGTGATAGGTACAGGGCAGACCTATACAAATGGAATCAAGAATGGTTTGATTGATGATTTCGACCTTGCTAAACAGGCCATTAAAGATACGATAAAGAAAGCTTCAATCGCTTCAAGTGTGGATATTAAAGAAGTATTTTTAAAGCTACCAATCATTAGTACTGAAGTTTTTGATGAAACAAATAAAATCGAATTTCATCAAGATACAGAAATTAACGGCACACATATTGAAGAGGTGCTTGAAGGAATTCGTGAAAAAAATACGGAACCTGAAACGGAAGTCATTGATACATTCCCGATTCGCTTTATCGTGGATGACAACAATGAAGTTTCAGATCCAAAAGAGCTTGTCGCGCGTCACTCTTTACAAGTGGATGCGGGCGTCATTGCGATTAATCAATCGATTTTAATTAATATGATTAAATGCGTAGAAGCTTGTGGTGTGGATGTATTAGACGTTTATTCTGATGCATTGAATTACCGTTCCGCATTAACTGCAACTGAAAGAGAACTTGGTGCATGTGTGATTGATATCGGTGAAGATTTAACTCAGATTGCGTTTTATGAACGCGGAGAACTCGTCGATGCGGATGTCGTTTTCATGGCAGGGCGTCATATCACAGAAGATATTGCTCAATTTTTAAATACTACATATGATACAGCAGAAAAGATTAAGCAACAATACGGACATGCATTTTATGATTCAGCTTCAGACCAAGATGTGTTTACTGTAAACCAACTTGACTCTGATGAACCTGCACAATTTACACAAAAAGAGCTGAGTGATGTCATTGAAGCACGTGTTGAAGACATTCTCATTAAAGTATTCGATGTTTTACAAGAGTTAGGTTTAACGAAAGTCAATGGTGGATTTGTAGTGACAGGTGGTTCTGCTAACTTACTTGGTGTGAAAGAATTACTTCTCGATATGGTGAATGAAAAAGTACGCATTCATACACCTTCACAAATGGGAGTAAGAAAACCAGAATTTTCTTCAGCAATTTCCACAATTTCTAGTAGTATTGCTTTCGATGAGCTATTGGATTATGTTACAATTAGTAATCATGATAATGAAGAAATTGAAGAAGAAATCATTGAAAGCGATTCAAAACGACAAGAACATAAATCAAGTGGTTTTGAGTCATTCTTCAAGAAAAAACCAAAAAAACAACAATCACAAGACACGGCAAATTCTGAATTTGTCGACGATGATACTTCGGAAGAGGTATATGAAGACATTGATGGACATGAACACGGAGAACCTAAACAAGAAGAAAGTAAGTTCAAGAAGATTATGAAATCACTGTTTGATTGATTGGCTACAAAGATTAGGAGGAAATTTAAATGTTAGAATTTGAACAAGGATTTAATCATTTAGCGACACTTAAAGTCATCGGTGTCGGTGGTGGCGGTAATAATGCTGTTAACCGAATGATTGACCACGGTATGAACAATGTTGAATTTATTGCAATTAACACAGATGGACAAGCTTTAAACTTATCTAAAGCAGAATCTAAAATCCAAATTGGTGAAAAGTTAACACGTGGATTAGGTGCAGGTGCGAACCCTGAAATTGGTAAGAAAGCTGCAGAAGAATCACGTGAACAAATTGAAGATGCGATCCAAGGTGCAGACATGGTATTCGTAACTGCTGGTATGGGTGGCGGTACTGGTACAGGTGCAGCACCTGTTGTAGCCAAAATCGCTAAAGAGATGGGCGCTTTAACAGTGGGTGTTGTGACACGTCCATTCAGTTTCGAAGGTCGTAAACGTCAAACACAAGCTGCTGCGGGTGTTGAAGCAATGAAAGCTGCTGTTGATACATTAATTGTCATTCCTAATGATCGCTTGTTAGATATTGTAGACAAATCTACACCAATGATGGAAGCATTTAAAGAAGCTGACAACGTATTACGTCAAGGTGTACAAGGTATTTCTGATTTAATTGCAGTATCTGGTGAAGTGAACCTCGACTTTGCTGACGTTAAAACAATCATGTCAAACCAAGGTTCTGCATTAATGGGTATCGGTGTATCATCTGGTGAAAACCGTGCAGTTGAAGCGGCTAAAAAAGCCATTTCTTCTCCTTTACTTGAAACATCAATCGTAGGTGCACAAGGTGTGTTAATGAACATTACTGGTGGCGAATCATTATCTTTATTCGAAGCACAAGAAGCTGCTGACATCGTACAAGACGCTGCAGATGAAGATGTGAACATGATCTTTGGTACAGTCATTAACCCAGAATTACAAGATGAAATTGTTGTTACTGTGATCGCAACAGGTTTTGAAGATAAGCCTTCATCACAAGCCCGTAAACAAGGTCACTCTGGCTTCGGTGCAAGTGCTACACCAACAAGCTCAAAAGAATCTAGCTTCGGTGGTGGGCACACTGGTCAAACTTCAACACAAGATAAAGAAGTTGAAAGTGGACG
Source organism: Staphylococcus pseudintermedius (assembly GCF_001792775.2). Lineage (GTDB taxonomy): Bacteria > Bacillota > Bacilli > Staphylococcales > Staphylococcaceae > Staphylococcus > Staphylococcus pseudintermedius. Next base: position 168,638 of record NZ_MLGE02000004.1, on the reverse strand, counting down.
TAGCCATACGACAGCGGACGACGATATTCCAAGCTTTATTCGTAACAGAGAAGAAAGACGCTCAAGAAGAACACGTCGTTAATCGTGTGATATGTTGAAATATAAAGTACACCTATCAACAGGATAAAGTGTGATATTTATCTTACATAGGATGTCAAGAACTGCTAGGACAATTGTCACTTCATCAATGTCCTAGCAGTTTTTAATAGATAAAAGTAAAAAAGGAGGGATGAAGATGGAATTATTTACGAAAAAGGGACATCATTTATCTTACCAGCCGAGTTTAGTACAAGGTGTTCAAATTGGCATCACGACAAGAGGTGATGGCGTGAGTGCATATCCAAATGCAGCATTCAACATGGCAAGATATATTGATGATAAGCCGGAAAATATTACCCATCATCAGGAAGTATTGGCACAAGAAATCGGTATTCCGAGAGCGCAATGGGTCTTTCCAATACAGACACACGAAGCAAATGTCGTAGAAGTGACTCAAGCGGATCGTGGTAAAAATATCGATGCACTTTCGAAAGACACACTTTATGGTATCGATGCGATGTTCACATATGATGAGGATACGATGTTGACGATGTGTTATGCAGACTGTGTGCCGATTTACTTTTATAGCCCTTCTCATCACTTTATTGCTTTGGCACATGCAGGTTGGCGGGGCACTGTCGCAACTATTGTACATCGTGTATTAGACCAATTTCCTTATGATTACAACGACTTATACGTGGTTATTGGTCCAGCAACATCAGATAGTTATGAAATTAATGATGATATTTTCAAACAATTTCAGCAACTGCCGATTGACAGTGCAGCTTATATTGAAACGCGTGATGAAGACCGTCATGGAATTGATTTGAAATATGCGAACCAACTATTGTTAGAACAATACGGCGTGCCACGTGACCATATTTATCGTACAGAATATGCAACTTCCGAAGACTTGGATTTATTTTTCTCGTATCGTTTAGAAAAAGGAAAAACGGGAAGAATGTTAGCATTTATTTCTCAATCATTGAATGAAAGTGGAGATGATTAAATGTCAGTGAAGACAAACTTAGCAGAAATAGAGCACACCATAACTGAAAATGTGACTTTTCGTGAGGACCCAACAAGACCTCACGTGATTGCTGTCACAAAATATGTTACAATAAACCGAGCGAAAGAAGCTTATGAAGCAGGCATTCGTCATTTTGGTGAGAACCGCATCGAAGGTTTTTTAGAGAAAAAAGCAGCTTTACCAGACGATGTCCACATGCATTTTATTGGTTCTTTGCAGTCACGTAAAGTGAAAGAAGTCATTAATGATATTGACTATTTACATGCATTAGACCGTCAAAGTTTGGCCAAAGAAATTAGTAAACGCGCAGAACATGAAATCAAATGTTTTGTCCAAGTGAACGTTTCTGGTGAAGCATCTAAACATGGCATTGCTTTAGAAGAGGTTATCCCCTTCATTGAAAAGTTAGTGGACTATGACCATATTCGTGTTGTAGGTCTGATGACGATGGCACCATACACAGATAATGAAGCTGAATTAGAAGACATTTTTGAAAAACTTAAAAATAAACGCGATGAAGTCCAATCATTGAACCTTACATATGCACCTTGTACAGAGCTTTCGATGGGTATGAGTAATGATTATCATATTGCCACGAAAAAGGGTGCCACATTTGTTAGAATTGGAACGCGTCTTGTAGGAAAAGAGGAGTGAATCCATTGGCTATAAAAGATTTGTTCAACAATTTTTTCACAATTGAAGAAGAGGAAGATGAAGATTTCATTCAAGAAGAAGAACGCCGTCGTGAACGTGAGCAACAGCAAGTGCAACAACAAGCGAACAAACAACAATCTGAGCGTCCAAGAGCAGTCCAATCCGTACCCAAACGTCAAGCTTCACGTTCCAAATCTTCTCAAAATGATAAACAGTTGCAAGTTGCCCAAAAACAAGAGCAAGGGAATGTGGTGAATATGAGCCCAACACAAGATACTTATCAAAATGGGAGTTCTAAAATGTGTTTATTTGAACCACGTGTATTTTCTGATACACAAGACATTGCAGATGAATTGAAAAATCGTCGTGCCACACTTGTGAATCTTCAACGTATTGATCAAGTTTCTGCAAAACGTATTATCGACTTTTTAAGTGGTACCGTTTATGCGATTGGTGGCGATATTCAACGTGTTGGTGCAGATATTTTCTTATGTACACCAGACAATGTCGAAGTTGCGGGTAGTATTACCGATCATATCGAATCTATGGAAAATCATTATAAATAAGGGAGTATGCTATGAACATCGAGTTATTAACATCCATCCTTGAATTTCTACTGTTTATTGTTAAAGCTTACACATTTGGAATGATTATTTACATTTTTATGTCGTGGTTACCAGGTGCAAGAGAAAGCGCAGTTGGAAGATGGATGTCAAAAATTTATGAGCCATTTTTAGAACCATTTCGACGTATCATTCCGCCATTAGGTCTAGTTGATATTTCACCGATTGTAGCCTTTTTAGTGCTCAATTTGTTTGAACGTGGACTTGTAGCCATTTTTAATCTTATTTTGCATCAAATCTATTCATAAAATACAATATGATCAAAAGACTGTTCAGACGTGATGACGACGTGTTTGAACAGTCTATTTTTTATTTGGGTGGTGATGTTAAGAAATAGGCATCAAGTTTAATACGATATAATCAGCAGTGATCTAATGCTTAAGCGCATAAAATCAACAGCAACTGTCCCCCCTCAACAAAAAGGCCCCTCCATAACGCAATCATCACGAACGCGTTGGAAGGGCTTATTTTAGATTGATTTAAAATGTCACGTCAGATTCTAAAATAATATTAGAAAACGGAGTGATTTCACCAGTGCGAATATTACCTTTATTCAATGGGTGACTTAAATATGATTTCATTTCTGAGTGTGGAATAAACGCAATCTCGACATCTTGATCAATCAATGCTTTAATTTGTTTCAATTGTGTCGGGTTATGTGTTTTAATTTCTTCGGCGATATAAATTTTTTGGATTTTTAATTCTTCTAACACTGTTGCTAATACATCGATAAAGAGCGGTAATGCTTTTGTTACAGCTAAATCGATTCTTCTGTCATCATTAGGAATTGGCATCCCTGCATCATTGACGGTCAACAAGTCGAAGTGACCCATTGTTGCAATAACTTGAGAAACGTGGCTGTTAAGTAAAGCTGCTTTTTTCATTCTCTTCACCTCTGGATATTATTTAATAAATACAGTGACTGTTGCGGCTGCTAAAATCAAAATTAAACCAATGATTGTGATAAACATTTCTTTTGAAGTTTTACGCTGATTCAAGAAATAAATACCTGTTAGCGTAGCTAAAACAACTGAAGTTTGAGATAAGATGAAACCTGTTGCTAAACCATTCATATCAGGTTGTGCTGAGATTAAATATGTCAATGCTGCGAAAGCAAAGAAGAAACCAGAAATGATTTGCAACCATGTAACTTTCTTGTTGAATGGATTGTCTTTTTTCATTGTCATTAAACCATAAATGATGGCCGACAATACCATTCCAATGGCTTGTGGTAAAAATGCTACTTTACCACCAATGTCTGTCGCTTGTGGTGCAGCAGAGTAAAGCCAATATCCAATTTCACCGATTAATAGGATAAGGACTGCTTTTCTCAAGTTACTACTTTTTGTTTCTTGTGCATCTTCACTCCAAACTGTCATCCATGCGCCAATTAAAATCACGATTAATGCGGCAAAACCAATCAGTTTATTTGTAACACCTGGCCAGTTACCTAATGCGAATACACCCCAAAGTGATGCACCGAGTAATTGGAAAGCTGTTGTGATAGGCATTGCACGAGAAGACCCGATATATTCAAATGCTTTGAAAGTCATAATTTGACCAAAACACCAGCCAGCTCCTGAGAGTAAGGCGAAAAACAAATCTAGTCCTGTTGGGAATTGACGCCCTGAAAATATAAAAAAGGCAATTGCGAAAATCAGTGTCCCAACAGTAGCGCCGATAATCTGATTGACTGGTTTACCTCCAAATTTTGATGCGATTGTAGGAAAAAGACCCCAACCAATGAGCGGTCCTAAGCCAATTAATAGTGCGACCATGTTCATTACTTACACTCCTCTATTTCTATTAAACATTTTGTCTTTCATTAACAAGTCCACGTTTTAAAATATACCATTTCTATATGAATATATAAACTAACATTTACTAAAATTCAAAACTATTATTTGGGAAATTTAAGGATTGAAACAAACTTGTCACACATGTCGGCTAAGAAGAGGGATTTGGGTAATAGTGTCAGTTAACGAATTAAAAATGAACCGAAAGCCAATCAGAAAGTTATTTATAAACGATATTATATTTATTCTGAAACTCGTTTCTAAAATAATAGTATTGCTTGAAAAGTAGAACGAAACGGCATACAATTAAATTTGTAAACGCTTGCAACGATGAGGTGTGAACAATGAGATTTTATAAGGTACTCGTTCCTATGATTGAATCGAATCTTGAAAATATGACAACAACAGAAAAAGAGGTCGCACAATTTTTTCTGAAACAAGTAACTGTTGAGGATTTATCGTCTGAAATGTTTAGCCACCAACTGCACGTGTCAAAAGCAACATTAACACGGTTTGCGAAAAAGTGTGGTTTCACGGGTTTTAGAGAATTTTTGTTTCATTATAGAGAAATGATGCGTGAAAAAGAGGACATTCTCGCATACAAAGATTTAATACAAAAAGTTTTGTTTGATTATGAAGAGATGCTTCGTAAAAATTATTCGATTCTCAATGAAAGTCAGTTAGAACATATTAAAGAGATGATTAATCAAGCTGAACGTGTATATCTTTATGGAAAGGGAAGTTCGGCGCTGGCATTAAAAGAAATGAAAATGAGATTTATGAGACTCGGCATTATTTGTGAAGTGATTGAAGATAATGACATGCTTGTCTGGAATAATTTATTAGTAGATGCGTCATGTCTCGTGATTGGTGCTTCAATTTCAGGCAAAACAAGTTCCGTCCTACATGCATTAAAACGTGCCAAAGCACAAGGTGCACAAACTGTTTTGATGACGACCCGAAATTTTAATGCACATGAATTCGGATGTGATGAAATTTTGTTGTTAGCAGCAGCTAAACATTTATCGTATGGCAATGTCATTTCACCGCAATTTCCGATATTACTCATGACAGATTGTTTGTTTTCTTATTATTTGGAGGATCCTCAAAGGGGGATGTATTACGATCAAACGATTATAGATAAAGAAGCGCAATCTCATCATCATGATTAGGGCGTGTTATACCGTTTTATAAGTGTTTTGCAATAAAATATTGATATAAACATTTTAATAAAATTCACTAAAATCATTAAGAAGAGGAGAATGGATATGAGAGATTTAAATCGATATCAAGGCATTATTCCGGCATTTTACGCATGTTACGACGAAAACGGGGAAGTCAGTCAAGAACGCGTACGCCAACAAGTGCAATATTTAATTGATAAAGGTGTAAAAGGGATTTACGTGAATGGTTCTTCTGGGGAATGTATTTATTTAACAACTGAAGAGCGTAAACAAATTATTGAGGCAGTGATGGATGTCGCGAAAGGTAAAATCACCGTGATTAATCATGTCGCGTGTAACAACACCAAAGAGAGTGCGATTTTAGCAGCGCATTCTGAACAACTCGGTGTCGATGCGATTGCGGCGATTCCACCGATTTACTTTAAATTACCAGAATATTCAATCGAAAAGTATTGGAATACGATTAGTGATGCGGCACCGAATACAGATTTTGTTATTTACAATATTCCGCAATTAGCGGGTGTTGCGTTGACGAATCAGTTGTATGCGGCGATGCGTAAAAACCCTCGTGTGATTGGCGTGAAAAACTCTTCTATGCCTGTACAAGACATTCAAACGTTTGCAGCGGCAGCGGGTGAGGACTATATCGTATTTAACGGTCCAGATGAACAATTTGTCGGTGGTCGAATGATGGGCGCGCAAGCTGGCATTGGCGGTACATATGGTGTGATGCCTGATTTATTTTTGAAATTAGATTCATTATTTAAGACACGTAATATTACACAAGCACAAGCACTTCAGTTTGCGATTAATGATATCATTTCAAAATTAGTGTCTGGCTATGGCAATATGTACGCAGTCGCAAAAGAAGTGTTAAGAATTAATGAAAATGTGGATTTAGGCTCAGTGCGTGCGCCGTTAGAACCATTGACAGAGGAAGATAAAATTATTGCAAAACAAGCAGCTGACATGATTGTCGCGACAAGACAACAATTTCTTGCATCATAGTGAATGCATCATAAAGGAGCGTTGATTATGAGTACAACTGGATTTACATTAGTTGACTTATTTGTGTTGATTGTTTACTTACTCATTGTGTTAGTAGCGGGGCTCTACTTCTCGAAAAAAGAAATGTCAGGGAAAGAATTCTTTAAAGGGGATGGCTCGGTCCCGTGGTATGTGACGTCAGTATCTATTTTTGCAACGATGTTAAGTCCGATTTCGTTTTTAGGGCTTGCTGGGAACTCTTATGCAGGCAGTTGGATTTTATGGTTTGCGCAGTTAGGGATGCTCATTGCGATTCCATTAGCCATTAAATATGTACTGCCAATTTTCGCGCGTATGGACATTGATACGGCTTACGATTATCTCGAACGCCGTTTTGAAGCGAAATCGTTACGTGTCATTTCAGCGTTACTGTTCATCGTGTATCAACTCGGGCGTATGTCCATTATTATGTATTTACCTTCAATCGGTTTGGCAAAATTAACAGGTATTGACATTAATATTTTAATCATCTTAATGGGTGTCATCGCAATTGTTTACTCGTATACAGGTGGTTTGAAATCTGTACTTTGGACGGACTTTATTCAAGGCGTCATCTTATCTGGTGGGGCATTAATCGCATTGTTCGTATTGATTAAAGATATCGATGGCGGTATGGGCGCGATTGCAGAACAATTGGCTCACGGGAAGTTTATTGCACCGACAGAAAAATGGTTTGATCCAAACATATTATCAGGCTCGATTTTCTTAATCGTGTTTGGTTCTGGTTTAACGATTTTCTCATCTTATGCTTCTTCTCAAGATTTAGTACAACGTTTTACGACAACACAAAATATTAAAAAGTTAAATAAAATGTTGTTCACAAACGGGGTATTGTCATTAGGTGTAGCGACAGTATTCTATTTAATTGGAACAGGTTTATATGTGTTTTACCAACTTCAAAATGTGAGTGAAGCAACGAAAGCCATTCCACGTGACCAAATTTTTATGTATTTTATCGCTTACCAGCTACCAGTTGGGGTGACAGGTATCATTTTAGCAGCGATCTATGCCGCAGCACAGTCGACGATTTCGACAGGTTTAAACTCAGTTGCGACGTCATGGACCTTAGATATTCAAGAAGTTGTTGCGAAACAAATGTCGGATAGCGTGCGTACACGAATTGCACAAATCGTCTCATTATTGGTCGGTATTTTCTCAATTGTCGTGGCGATCGTGATGGCACATTCTGATATTAAATCTGCGTACGAATGGTTCAACGGCTTTATGGGACTGGTGTTAGGTTTACTTGGTGGGATTTTCATTTTAGGATTTGTCACTAAAAAAGCGAATAAACAAGGGGCTTATGCGGCGCTAATTGTTGCGACAATTGTGATGGTGTGCATTAAATACGTGTTGCCTCCAGAAGCGGTAAACTACTGGGCGTATTCGTTCATTTCAATCAGTGTGTCTTTAGTGGTAGGTTATGTTGTGTCATTATTAACTGGAAACAAAACATCAGCACCACAATTTACAACGATTCATGACATTCCTGAAATTCTTGCAGATAAGAGTTGGGCAAAACGTCATTAATTAAGGAGGATGTTTGTAATGATTATTGCTGAAAGAAAAGATTTTAAAAGATATATTACGATTAATCCACATTTTGAAAAAGTAAATGACTTTTTAGAACATACGGATTTGTCACAGTTAGAAGATGGTCGGATTGAAATTGACGGAGATCACGTATTTGCAAACTGCATGACTTATATTGCAGATGGCGTTGCAGGGGAGCAATTTGAAAACCATAAAAAATATTTAGATATTCATCTTGTCATCAGTAACACTGAAAAAATGGCGGTGAGCACACCTCAAGATGCATCTTCAAAAACAGAATTCGATGTAGAAAATGATTTTGAATTGTTCAATAGTAAAAAATATCAAATTGTAGAATTGAATGAAACGAACCTTCTTGTGACTTTTGAAGAAGATTTACATCAACCTAAAGTGCGCGTCAATGATCAAACTGTGAAGAAACTTGTGATTAAAGTTTTGAACTAAGAGGAGGAAAATGTGCAAATGTGCGTTAAACTAGGCGGTGCGCATCATTTTTATCTTTGCGTTCATCTTCAATATCTAGAAAGTAAAAGGCTCGTTGAATTATGAGCCTTTTATTTTTTCTAGTGCGCCCGGCATGGGTAACACCTTGACGGTGAAAGTCCATTACAGGCTTGGTAGTAGGAACTGTTAGCCAAAGACAAGTCATGTAACTTATATTAAAATGTTTGTGAATTAGCTATTCTCCTTTCTTCTATACTTCAATTAATGATAAACTGTATAGGTAAAACTTGTACATTCTTTATTAAAGTGAATGACAATCGAAAGTTAGGATTAATGAGGAAAAGGAGTTCCACCTTTGGATATTTATCAACATTTTAGACCTGAAGAGCATGAACAAATTGATTATTTATTAGATAAAGTGCGCCAGGCTGAAACACAATATGCCCCAGTACTGACTTATTTTTTAGATCCTCGTGGACAATATATGTTAGAAGTGATAGCAGGCAGTTTCAACGATTTGCACGTTTCATTTGATGGGGGACGTGATGCGGAGAGGTGTCGGGCGGTTATTGCGCCAAGCTATTATGAACCGTCGCGGGATGACTTTGAATTGGCTTTAATTGAAATTGATTATCCGACAAAGTTTGTGACATTGCAACATCAACATGTGTTAGGAACATTGATGTCTTTAGGTATAGAACGTGAACAAGTCGGTGATATTATCGTAGCTGAACGCATCCAATTTGTTTTGACAAAGCAATTAGAATCATATATTATGTTAGAATTAACACGTATTAAAGGGGCAACAATTAAACTTCATGTGATTCCGTTTGAAGATATGATACAATCAGAAGAGTATTGGGAGACGCATGAAGCAACAGTGAGCGCAACAAGACTCGATGTCGTATTAAAGGAAATGATTCGGAAGTCACGTACAATTGCCAAGACACACATTCAGCGAAAACGTGTCAAAGTGAACCATACGCTTATTGAGGCAGCGGATTTTCAACTTGAAGCAGGCGATTTGTTGTCCATACAAGGATATGGCCGCGCAAAGATTACAGAAATTGGTAATCGTACGAAGAAAGATAAATTAAGAATCACCTATCAAACTTTATTTAAATAGTGTATGATGGAGGAGGGCAAGAAATGGCTTTTACACCTAGCGAGATTAAAAACAAAGCGTTCACACGTATTAAAAACGGCTTCGAACCTACAGAAGTAGAACAATATTTAGAACAGTTAAGCCATGAAATCGAACGTTTAAAAGAGGATAAAAAACAATTAGAAAAAGTGTTAGAAGAACGTGATGCACACATTCAATCATTCAAAGAGGTTGAAAAATCAGTCGGTGAAGCGATTGTCAGTGCCCAACGCGCTGCCGATGAAACAAAAGCAGCAGCACAAAAAGAGCGAGATGCAATCATTCAAAAAGCACAAGCAGAAGCAAGTCAAATTGTGAATGATGGTATAGAAAAGGCGCGTCGTTTATCTTTCCAAACCGAAGATATGAAGCGTCAATCTAAAGTGTTCCGTTCACGTTTTAGAATGCTTGTAGAAGCACAGCTTGACTTGTTGAAAAGTGATGACTGGGAATACTTGTTGAACTATGATTTAGATTCACAACAAGTGACAGAAGAAAACTTTCAACATTTAAATGAACAAGACATTACAGCACAAGAGAAGCGACAAGCTGAACAAGCGAACCAACAACCAAACGAAACATCATCAAGCGAAACAGACAAGTAAAAGAGATAATCATCCATACAGCGAGTTAGGAAGTGGTGAGAGCCTAACAGATGACCTTATTTTATATCACTGATTCGCCGTGTCATATTAAAATCAATGAGAGAACTCTAAGCTGAGTTAAGCAGGGTGGTACCGCGGCATGTCCGTCCCTGAATATCTGAGCTTAGAGTTCTTTTTCAGTTAAAGGAGTGTAGTTTAAAATGGAATACAAAGATACGTTACTCATGCCAAAAACAAAATTCCCAATGCGCGGAGGACTTCCAACAAAGGAACCACAAATTCAACAAGAGTGGAAAGAGAAAGATTTATACCGCAAAATGTTAGAAAAAAATGAAGGACAACCGTCATTTATTTTGCATGATGGTCCGCCATACGCAAACGGTAACTTACATATGGGACATGCGTTGAATAAAATTTTGAAAGACTTTATCAACCGCTACAAAACGATGCAAGGATTTTATACACCTTATGTTCCGGGTTGGGATACACACGGTTTACCGATTGAGCAAGCGTTAACGAAAAAAGGCGTTAAACGTAAAGAAATGACAACTGCAGAATTTCGTGATAAATGTCAAGCTTTTGCGATGGAACAAATCGATATTCAGAAAAAAGACTTCTTACGTTTAGGGGTTAACGGCGATTTTGACAACCCATACATTACGTTAAAACCAGAATACGAAGCGGCACAAATTCGCTTATTTGGTGAAATGGCTGACAAAGGTTTAATTTATAAAGGGAAAAAGCCGGTTTACTGGTCACCTTCAAGTGAATCGTCATTAGCAGAAGCGGAAATCGAATACCACGACAAACGTTCAGCTTCTATTTATGTCGCATTTGACGTGAAAGACAGTAAAGGTATCGTTGCGGATGATGCGAAGTTTATCATTTGGACAACAACACCTTGGACATTACCGTCAAACGTAGCCATTTCAGTGCATCCCGAATTGACATATGTTCAAATGAATGTGGACGGTACACGTTACATTATCGCCGAAGCATTAGTTGATGCAGTTGCTGAACAATTAGGTTGGGATAAAGAAGCTGTTGTTCGCGAAAAAGATTTCAAAGGTTCAGAATTAGAATATATCGAAGCACAACATCCATTTATTGATCGTATTTCATTAATCATCAATGGTGAGCATGTCACAACAGATGCTGGTACAGGCTGTGTGCATACAGCGCCTGGACACGGTGAAGATGACTTTATTGTAGGTCAAAAATACGGTTTAGAAGTCATTAGCCCATTAGATGATAAAGGGGTTTTCACTGCTGAAGGTGGCCCATTTGAAGGGATGTTTTACGATAAAGCCAACCAAGCTGTTACAGAATTGTTAACTGAAAAAGGTGCATTACTCAAATTAGACTTTATTACACATAGTTACCCACATGACTGGCGTACGAAAAAACCAGTGATTTTCAGAGCGACACCACAATGGTTTGCGTCGATTTCTAAAGTGCGCCAAGACATTTTAGATGCGATTGAAGATACAAAGTTTAAAGTCGACTGGGGTAAAACACGTATTTACAACATGATTCGTGACCGTGGCGAATGGGTCATCTCTCGTCAACGTGTCTGGGGTGTGCCATTGCCAGTATTCTATGCTGAAAACGGCGACATCATTATGACGAAAGAAACGGTTTATCACGTAGCAGATTTATTCGAACAACACGGCTCTAACATTTGGTTCGAACGTGACGCGAAAGACTTATTACCAGAAGGCTTTACACATCCGGGTAGCCCTAACGGTGAATTTACAAAAGAACAAGATATTATGGACGTATGGTTCGACTCTGGTTCATCACATCGCGGTGTCCTTGAAACACGTCCAGAGTTAAGTTTCCCAGCAGATATGTATCTTGAAGGCAGTGACCAATATCGTGGTTGGTTCAACTCTTCAATTACAACATCCGTTGCGACGCGCGGCCGTTCACCATACAAAATGTTATTGTCACACGGTTTCGTAATGGACGGGGAAGGTAAGAAAATGAGTAAATCATTAGGTAACGTGATCGTGCCTGATACGATTGTGAAACAAAAAGGTGCCGACATTGCACGTTTATGGGTGAGCTCAGTGGACTACCTTGCTGACGTACGTATCTCAGACGAAATTTTAAACCAAGTTGCTGACGTATACCGTAAAATCCGTAATACTTTACGTTTCTTATTAGGTAACATCAACGACTACAACCCAGCAACAGACCGAATTGCTGAAGCGGATTTATTAGAAGTGGACCGCTATATCTTAAATCGCTTACGTGAATTTACAGCAGGTACGTTAGATCATTACGAATCATTTGATTATTTAAATATTTACCAAGAGGTTCAAAACTTTATCAACGTTGAATTAAGTAACTTCTATTTAGATTATGGTAAAGATATTCTTTATATTGAAGAAAAAAATGCGCATAAACGTCGTAGTATGCAAACAGTATTGTTCGAAATTTTAGTGAATATGACTAAATTACTTGCGCCAATCATTCCGCATACTGCAGAAGAAGTTTGGTCACATATCGAACAAGTAGACGAAGAAAGTGTTCATTTAACAAATATGCCGGCTAAAGAAGAAGTGGACCAAGCGTTATTAGATAAATGGAACACATTCATGGCTTTACGTGATGATGTGAACCGTGCATTAGAAGCGGCAAGAAATGAGAAAGTTATCGGTAAATCTTTAGAAGCTAAAGTGAAAATCGGCAACAGCCCTTCATTTGATACGCTTGCATTTTTAGAAGGTTTTAATGATTTACATCAATTGTTCATCGTGTCTCAAGTTGAATTAGTAGAAGATACAAAAGGTGAAGCATATCAACACGGTACAATCGAAATCGCAAAAGCTGATGGAGAGAAATGTGCACGTTGTTGGAATTACAGCGAATCATTAGGTAGTGTGGGTGAATTAGATGATTTATGCCCACGCTGTCAAGAAGTCGTAAAAACGTTAGTATAATCGAATCAATGAAATATTAAAGAAGGCAATGTTGGTACTGGCTAAGTGCTAACATTGTCTTTTTTGTTTGTGTGAAACATACATAACTTTGAGTTACAAATTACTCCATTTAAATCAATCTTTTGTAAACGGTCCAACACTGTATCACTGACAACCCTAGGATGTATTTCAAATGTAGTTATCATGAAATAATTACATAGTTAAAATATATCGTGTTATAATATATCAGTGACTAACAGAAAGGACAAAAAGTATGAAACAACAATATTACATTGGCCTATCGCTCTTTATTACATTAATCATCTTGATAGGCGACCAACTGACTAAATTCATTATCCGTACACAAATGACGTTGGGTGAGTCATTTGCAGTAGTTCCAAAATTTTTATACATTACTTCTCATCGCAATAATGGGGCCGCTTGGGGTATACTAAGTGGGAAGATGACATTCTTCTATATTATTACGATAATCGTTTTAATTGCGCTCATTGTCTTTTATATTAAAGAAGCGAAAAATAATATGCTGATGCAAATTGCGATAAGCCTGTTGTTTTCGGGCGCGTTAGGTAATTTTATTGATCGTGTCAGTAGCGGTGAAGTGGTGGACTTTATAGATACAGTCATTTTCGGTTATGATTTTCCTATTTTTAATATTGCAGATGCGAGTTTGACAATAGGTGTGGTCTTGTTGATTATTGTATTATTAAAAGATCAGAATCAAAAAGGTAAGGTGTCGTAATGGAAAAACATATATTTAATATTGAAGACGCAACGCATCATTTACAGCGTATTGACAAAATATTGCCTGAATTCAATTCGGAGTGGTCACGCAGTCAATTACAAGAGTGGATTAAAGAAGGATTAATTGAAGTTAATGGTAAAGCTGTCAAGTCGAACTATAAACTAAAATTAGGTGACCGTATAGAAATCACTGAAAAAGAAGTGGTAGAAGCAGATATTCAAGCAGAGAACTTAAATTTAGACATTTACTACGAAGATGACGACGTGGCGATTGTTTATAAACCTAAAGGCATGGTCGTTCACCCATCGCCAGGGCATTATACTGGGACGCTTGTAAATGGTTTAATGTATCAAATCAAAAATTTATCAGGTATTAACGGTGAAATTCGTCCAGGTATCGTGCACCGTATCGATAAAGATACTTCAGGGTTACTGATGGTTGCGAAAAATGACGTGGCACATCGCAGTTTAGTTGAACAATTGATGGCAAAAACTGTGAAAAGAAAGTATATTGCGCTCGTACATGGCCATATTCCACATGAGTTTGGAACGATTGATGCACCTATCGGACGCAATAAAAATGACCGTCAATCGATGGCTGTCGTTGATGACGGTAAAGAAGCTGTGACGCATTTTAATGTCATTGAAACGTTTAAAAACTATACATTGGTTGAATGTGAACTAGAAACAGGACGTACGCACCAAATTCGTGTGCATATGAAGTATATCGGTTATCCGCTTGTAGGCGATCCGAAATATGGTCCGAAAAAGACGTTAGAAATAGGCGGACAAGCTTTACATGCGGGTCTTATCGGTTTTGAACATCCTAAAACAGGGGAATACATTGAACGTTTTGCGCCGCTTCCTGCAGAATTTGAAGCTGTCATTGAACAAGTGCGTAAAGAAGATATTTAAGTAAAATTTTAAAAAATAGCCAGATTTGCTTTGACTTTTGGTGTTAAAAACGTTACCATAAGAACAAGTTAAAAACGAATAAAAACTGAATCGTCTTTAAGAGGGAGTCCAGTGAGGCTCAAAAGACATGATATCAATCATTCAATTTAGAGAACTATCATATAGATGCTGCATTGTACGTACGAGAGACGTAATGGGACAGTTTTTGATAGTCTATCATATTAAATTGCTTAAAACTCATGTCTACTTAAAGACATGAGTTTTTTTACGTAAGGAGTGAAAGGATTGGTTGAACGCGTTGTATTAGACGAATCTGCTATCAAACGCACAGTAACACGTATTGCCCATGAAATATTGGAATACAATAAAGGCACAGAAAACCTTGTATTACTCGGTATTAAGACGCGCGGTGAGTATTTAGCGCAACGTATACAACAAAAGATTCAACAGATTGAAGAGGTCCAAATCCCAACAGGAGCAATCGATATTACAAGTTTTAGAGATGATATCGATTCGCGGCAACAACAAGATGCACCAGGATTTAACATCGACACTGATTTGAATCATCAAGTGGTTATTATTGTGGACGATGTGCTTTATACTGGACGTACAGTACGTGCTTCACTTGATGCGATTTTACTTCATGCGAGACCGAAAAAGATTGGTT
Organism: Staphylococcus pseudintermedius; assembly: GCF_001792775.2. Classification (GTDB taxonomy): domain Bacteria; phylum Bacillota; class Bacilli; order Staphylococcales; family Staphylococcaceae; genus Staphylococcus; species Staphylococcus pseudintermedius. The sequence goes on along the minus strand of NZ_MLGE02000004.1, from coordinate 153,247 downwards.
TAGCGACACTCGTGGATCGTGGTCATCGAGAGCTACCGATTCGTGCAGATTTTGTAGGGAAAAATATTCCAACGTCTCATGAAGAATCTGTCAATGTTTACCTAGAAGAAATAGACGATCGCAATGCGGTTGTCATCACATAATGACACCTTTTAATTCAGTACGAGAGACTGACAAAGGTATAATTGCAAATAGAGCCAATGACGTACGATGTAGGCCGCCGATTATAGTCGGTGTATGTGTGTATATCTGTTTGTAATCACCTCAGTCTCTTACCTTAATTGGTGAAGAGGCTTTTTTTATAAGAAAGGAAGAAAACAATGGAAAATGAACAAATGTTTACGAGAACGGTTCAACCGGTACTCGATGTGAATGAAAAACCAAAAGCGGGGCAATGGGTATTTTTAAGCCTTCAACATTTATTTGCGATGTTCGGTGCAACAGTATTAGTACCGTTTTTAACAGGCTTACCTGTATCATCAGCGTTACTCGCATCAGGAGTAGGAACATTACTCTACATCTTGATTACAAAAGGGAAGATTCCAGCGTATCTCGGTTCAAGTTTTGCGTTTATCACACCGATTATTACCGGTTTAAGTACGAATAGCTTAGGTGATATGCTCGTTGCATTATTCATGAGTGGTGTTATGTACGTTATCATCGGGGTTGCGATCAAAGTGAGTGGCACAGACTGGCTCATGCATTTATTACCACCTGTCGTTGTCGGTCCAGTCATTATGGTGATTGGTTTAAGTTTAGCACCGACTGCTGTCAACATGGCGATGTTTGAAAGTTCAGCTGAGATGAAAGGGTACAATTTAAGCTTTGTAGCCGTGGCAGGGATTACCTTACTTGTGACATTGATTGTTCAAGGATTTGCGAAAGGCTTTTTCTCGCTCATTCCAGTGTTAATCGGTATCATCGTCGGCTACATTACAGCGATAGTGTTTGGCATTGTAGATTTCAAACCTGTCGCAGAGGCCGCTTGGTTCCAGTTCCCAGATATTTACATTCCATTTGCAGATTATCAACCTTCCGTGCATCTCGGATTAATTGCAGTGATGCTCCCAATCGTGTTTGTAACGGTGAGTGAACATATCGGACACCAAATGGTCATCAACAAAATCGTCGGCCGTAACTTCTTTAAAGATCCGGGACTACACCGCTCCATCATCGGTGACGGGGTATCGACAATGTTTTCAAGTATCATCGGGGGGCCACCGAGTACGACTTATGGTGAAAATATCGGTGTACTCGCGATTACGAAAATTTACAGTATTTACGTCATAGGCGGTGCGGCAGTTATCGCCATTATGCTTGGCTTTGTTGGGAAATTCACAGCACTGATTTCATCTATCCCTACACCAGTAATGGGTGGTGTGTCTATCTTATTATTCGGGACTATCGCGGCAAGTGGCTTACGTATGATTGTCGAAAGTCAAGTCAACTTTGCGCAAAACCGTAACTTAGTCATCGCGTCAGTCATTCTCGTCATCGGTATCGGTAACATGATGTTGAATTTATCTGATTTAGGTGTACATCTCACAATTGAAGGGATGGCATTATCAGCAACAGCAGGGATTTTACTGAACTTAATTTTACCAAAAAGTTAATTATAGGAGGCCTTGATTATTATGCAACATCTCGTATCAATGGAACATTTAGCTGTAGAAGAAATTGAAAACTTAATTCAAAAAGCGATGCAGTATAAAGCAGGAGAAGCGGTACCGAATTTGAAAGGACGTTACATTGCGAACTTGTTTTTCGAAAATTCGACACGTACGAAATGTAGTTTTGAAATGGCAGAACACCGTTTGGATATGAAGCAAATCAACTTTGAATCAAGTGCCTCTTCTGTACAAAAAGGGGAATCGCTGTATGACACATGCCGAACATTACAAAGCATTGGCTGTGATGCACTTGTCATCCGACACGAACAAAATCATTACTACGAACCCTTGTTGAATATGGGGATTCCGATTATTAATGCAGGGGATGGCAGTGGCCAGCATCCGACGCAAAGCTTATTGGACTTAATGACGATTTACGAAACATATGGTCGTTTTGAAGGACTAAAAGTGGTCATTTGCGGTGACATTAAAAACTCACGAGTGGCACGTAGTAATTACCATAGTTTAACTGCACTTGGTGCAAAGGTCGTTTTCTCAAGTCCTGACGTTTGGAAAGATGACAGCATGGCTGCAGATTACGTTGAATTAGATGATGTGATTGACGAGGTCGACATTGTAATGTTATTACGTGTCCAACATGAACGACATGCAGGCGTTTCACAAGGTTTTGAAAAAGAAGAATATCACCGTCGTTATGGTTTGACTGAAGAACGATATGCCACACTTCAAGATCATGCGATTGTGATGCACCCCGCACCAGTAAATCGCGATGTAGAAATTGCAGATACATTAGTAGAAGCACCGAAGTCACGTATTTTTGAACAGATGTCAAATGGTGTGTACATAAGAATGGCAGTATTAACTGAAATTTTAAATGGTTAAGGAGCGATTAGGATGATGAAATTAATTCAAAATGCAAAGATGTTAGAAGCAGGTACGTTGAAAAAAGTTGATGTATTAATCGAAGGCAAGACAGTGAAACAGATTGCAGAAACGATTGAACCAACTGAAGACATGACAGTCATTGATGCAAAAGGTCACTTTTTAGCGCCAGGTTTTATCGATGTCCATGTGCATTTGAGAGAGCCAGGTGGCGAATATAAAGAAACGATTGAAACAGGCACCAAAGCAGCGGCACGTGGAGGTTTTACAACGGTTTGTCCTATGCCAAATACGAAACCTGTTCCTGATTCGTTGGAACATTTAACACAGCTGAATGAATTAATTGACAAAAATGCACAAGTTCGTGTCCTACCGTATGCCTCTATTACAGTACGTCAAGCAGGAAAAGAGCATGTCGATTTCAAAGCGTTAGCTGAAAATGGCGCATTTGCATTCACAGATGATGGGGTCGGTGTTCAAGAAGCGGCGATGATGTATGAAGCGATGCAACAAGCGAAGGCACAAAATAAAGCAGTCGTTGCACACTGCGAAGATAATAGTCTTATCTATGGTGGTGCCATGCATGAAGGCCGCCGCAGTCAAGAGCTTGGCATTCCAGGTATTCCAAATATTTGTGAATCGGTACAAATCGCGCGTGACGTGTTACTGAGTGAAGCAACAGGATGTCATTATCACGTGTGCCACGTATCAACGAAAGAAAGCGTGCGTGTCATTCGTGATGCGAAAAAAGCAGGTATTCCAGTGACAGCGGAAGTGACGCCACACCATTTATTACTGACAGAAGATGATGTGCCAGGAGATAATGCGATTTATAAAATGAATCCGCCTTTAAGAAGTCAAGAAGATAGAGCGGCGTTATTAGAAGGCTTACTTGACGGTACGATTGACTGTATTGCGACAGACCACGCACCACATGCAGCAGACGAAAAAGCACAACCGATGACACGTGCACCATTCGGCATTGTCGGCAGTGAAACAGCCTTCCCATTACTTTATACACACTTTGTGAAAAATGGGGATTGGTCATTACAACAACTCGTTGATTACTTGACAACAAAACCAGCTGAAGTGTTCGGTCTCCCTTATGGCAAGTTAGCAGAGGGTGCACTTGCAGATTTAACATTAATCAACTTAGACGATGCGTACGAAATTAAAGCAGAAGATTTCTTATCAAAAGCGTCTAACACACCATTCTTAGGTGAAACAGTATACGGTAATCCTATTTTAACTATGGTTGAAGGCAACATTCGTTACGAGGAGGCAAAATAAACATGTTTGAGAAACGTTACCTTGTTTTAGAAGATGGTTCACATTATACAGGTTTTAAGTTAGGGTCTGACAAATTAACACGCGGTGAAATTGTATTCAACACTGCAATGACAGGTTATCAAGAAACCATTTCTGACCCCTCATATACAGGCCAAATCATTACATTTACGTATCCTTTAATCGGTAATTACGGCATTAACCACGATGACTTTGAATCACTTACACCAAGCCTTAATGGTGTCGTCGTGAAAGAAGCGTGCACAATGCCGAGTAACTTTAGAGCACAGAAATCATTTGACGATGTATTGAAAGAATATGATATTCCAGGTATTAGTGGCGTGGATACGCGCAGCATCACGAAAAAAATTCGTCAACATGGTGTGCTCAAAGCAGCATTTGTCGATGATCCATCAGAAATTGAAACAACTGTGACAGCACTCAAAACAGCAGAATTTCTAAGAACTGAAGTGCCAACTGTCTCTACGAAAACGCCTTACGTCTCAACAGGATTTGACTTGCGCGTTGTACTTGTGGACTTCGGAAAGAAGCAAAATATTGTCCGTGAATTGAATGCACGTGGCTGTGAGGTAACGGTCGTACCATATGACACTTCTGCAGATACAATTATTAAAATGGCGCCAGACGGTGTCATGTTATCAAATGGTCCTGGTGATCCGGATGACGTGACAGTTGCACTTGATATGATTAACGGTATTTTAGGGCGCATTCCATTTTTCGGCATTTGTCTTGGTCATCAACTTTTTGCGCTCAGTCAAGGTGCGAAATCGTTCAAGATGAAATTCGGACATCGAGGTGCCAACCACCCTGTTAAAGATTTGGCGACAGGTAAAATCGCACTCACAAGTCAAAACCACGGTTATGCAATCGACGCGGATTCTGTGGCTGCAACAGATTTAGAAATTACACATATCGCCTTAAATGATGGCACGGTTGAAGGCTTGAAACACCGTACGTTACCAGCATTTTCGGTACAATACCATCCAGAAGCTTGTCCAGGTCCAACAGATTCTAATTACTTATTTGATCAATTTGTAGAAATGATGCAGCAAAATAAGCAAAAGGAGCGCGTTACACATGCCTAAAAGAAATGATATTCAAACGATTTTAGTGATTGGCTCAGGTCCTATCATCATTGGTCAAGCAGCAGAATTTGACTATGCAGGGACACAAGCATGTCTCGCACTCAAAGAAGAAGGTTACCGTGTCATTTTAGTTAACTCAAACCCTGCGACGATTATGACGGATAAAGAAATTGCTGACAAAGTTTACATCGAACCGCTCACACACGATTTTATTGCACGCATTATCCGTAAAGAACAACCGGATGCACTTTTACCGACGCTCGGTGGACAAACAGGGCTCAACATGGCGATCGAATTACATAATAGTGGGGTCTTAGCTGAAAATAACGTCACACTGCTCGGTACGAAATTGTCATCTATTGAACAAGCAGAAGACCGTGAATTGTTCCGCTCGTTAATGAATGACTTGAATGTGCCAGTACCTGAAAGTGACATTGTGAATACACTTGAACAAGCCTTTGCATTTAAAGAAGCAGTCGGTTATCCGTTAATCGTACGTCCAGCATTTACGATGGGCGGTACAGGGGGCGGCATTTGTCATAATGATGAAGAACTCCGTGAAGTCGTTTCTAACGGATTAAAATATAGTCCGGCTACGCAATGTTTAATTGAAAAGTCGATCGCAGGCTTTAAAGAAATTGAATATGAAGTGATGCGTGACAAAAATGATAACGCGATTGTCGTATGTAACATGGAAAACATTGATCCAGTCGGTATTCATACGGGTGACTCAGTCGTTGTTGCACCAAGTCAAACATTGTCAGACGTGGAATATCAAATGTTGCGTGACGTGTCATTAAAAGTCATTCGTGCACTGGAAATTGAAGGGGGATGTAACGTACAGCTCGCCTTGGATCCGCATTCGATGCAGTTTTACATTATCGAAGTGAATCCGCGCGTGTCCCGTTCGTCGGCACTCGCTTCAAAAGCAACAGGGTATCCGATTGCGAAACTCGCTGCGAAAATTGCGGTAGGTCTGACGCTAGATGAGATGAAAAATCCAGTTACTGGCACATCTTATGCGGCATTCGAACCAAGTTTAGACTATATCGTATCGAAAATCCCACGTTTTCCATTCGATAAGTTCGAAAAAGGTGAACGCGAACTCGGTACACAAATGAAAGCGACAGGGGAAGTCATGTCGATTGGTCGCACGTACGAAGAATCTTTATTAAAAGCAATTCGCTCTTTAGAATACGGCGTGCATCATCTTGGCTTACCTAATGGTGAATCTTTTGACTTAGAGTACATTAAGGCACGTATTCAAGCGCAAGATGATGAAAGATTGTTCTTCATTGGTGAAGCGATTCGTCGTGGCACAACACTTGAAGAATTACATGAAATGACGAAAATCGATTACTTCTTCTTAAATAAATTCAAAAATATTATCGATATGGAACATGCATTGAAGGCACATCCAGGCGATATTGATTACTTAAGATTTGCGAAACGTTTTGGCTTTAGCGACCGCGTCATTGCACATCGTTTTGAAATGACAGAAGCAGAAGTGTATAAGTTACGTCAACAGCACAACATTTGCCCTGTGTATAAAATGGTCGATACGTGTGCAGCAGAGTTTGAATCCACAACACCATACTTTTATGGTACCTATGAAGAAGAAAATGAATCGCTCGTCACTGAAAAAGAGAAAATCATCGTACTCGGCTCAGGGCCTATTCGTATCGGTCAAGGGGTAGAATTCGACTATGCAACAGTGCACGCTGTATGGGCAATTCAAAATGCTGGTTATGAAGCGATTATTATTAACAATAACCCGGAAACGGTATCGACAGACTTCTCAATTTCAGACAAGTTGTATTTCGAGCCACTCACAGAAGAAGATGTGATGAACATCATTAATCTAGAACAACCTAAAGGCGTCGTCGTGCAATTCGGTGGTCAAACAGCGATCAACTTAGCGGACAAATTAGCGAAATACGGCGTAAAAATTTTAGGTACATCACTTGAAGATTTAAACCGTGCTGAAGACCGTAAAGAATTTGAAGCGTTACTGAACAAAATCGACGTGCCTCAGCCGAAAGGGAAAACAGCGACATCGGCTCAAGAAGCACTCGATAATGCACGCGATATCGGTTATCCTGTTGTGGTCCGTCCATCATACGTGCTCGGTGGTCGTGCGATGGAAATTGTGTACAATGATGCAGAACTTGAAAACTATATGAATGAAGCGGTGAAAGCCAGTCCAGAACATCCCGTACTCGTGGACCGTTATTTAACAGGTAAAGAAATTGAAGTGGATGCCATTTCTGACGGAGAAACAGTTATGATTCCAGGGATAATGGAACATATCGAGCGTGCAGGTGTTCACTCAGGTGACTCTATCGCAGTATATCCGCCACAAACGTTAAGTCAAGACGTCATTGATACGTTGGAAGCTTATACAATCAAATTGGCGAAAGGGCTCAACGTTATCGGTTTAATCAATATCCAATTCGTCCTCGCACATGATGGGGTTTATGTGCTAGAAGTGAATCCGCGAGCGAGCCGTACTGTGCCGTTCTTAAGTAAAATTACAGAAATTCAAATGGCACAACTCGCAATGCAAGCGATTATAGGTCAAAAACTAACAGCGCTCGGTTATCAACCAGGCATTCAACCGTATAAAGAAGGGGTATTTGTTAAAGCACCGGTATTCAGCTTTAATAAATTGAAAAATGTCGACATCACACTTGGACCTGAAATGAAATCAACAGGAGAAGTGATGGGTCGCGACATTACGTTAGAAAAGGCGCTATATAAAGGATTAACAGCAGCAGGGATGGAAGTCAAAGATTACGGTACAGCATTGATTACCGTCAGCGATAAAGATAAAGAAGAAATGGTTAAAATTGCGAAGCGTTTAAGTGAAGTAGGCTACAAAATCGTGGCAACAGCAGGCACAGCGGCTACGTTGAAAGATCATGGCATCAACGTTGAAACGGTAGGAAAAATTGGAGGCCACGACGATTTGATTACAAAAATTCAAGACGGTTCAGTCCAACTTGTCATTAACACGATGACAAAAGGTAAAACAATTGAACGTGACGGATTCCAAATCCGCCGTGCATCAGTTGAAAATGGGGTGCCTTGTCTCACGTCACTCGATACAGCGAACGCATTAACAAATGTTATTGAAAGCATGACATTTTCAATGAGAAATATGTAGGAGGTCAAAAGCGGTGGAAAAATTAACAGTGGTTTCAAATGCACCTATTGCAGAACGCATTTATGAATTAACAGTCAAAGGGCCGGTTGTTGAAAAACTTCAGCAACCTGGTCAGTTCGTGCATATTAAAGCTGGAGAAGGCTCATTACACATGTTGCGTCGACCGATTTCGATTTGTCATATCGATCAAGCGCAACAACAATTTACAATGCTATTTCGTGCTGAAGGGGAAGGCACAAAGCGTATTGCTGCCTTAAATGAAGGCGACGAAATTGATATTTTAGCACCACTAGGTAATGGTTTTCCAGTAGACAAAGCGAAGAAAAAAGCTTTACTCGTCGGAGGGGGCATCGGTGTTCCGCCGCTTTATGAACTTTCGAAACAACTCAATGAACGAGGCATCGAAACAGTACATGTTTTAGGTTTCCGTTCTGCTAAAGATGTGTTTTATCAACAACAATTTGAGGCATTAGGAGAAACGCACATTGTTACAGAAGATGGCTCATTAGGTACAACAGGTTTTGTCACAACGGTCATTGATGCACTTCCAGTCGATTATGACATTTTTTACACGTGTGGGCCGTTACCCATGTTAAAGGCGTTAACACAGTTAGAAACGTTGAAAGATGTGCCGGGTTACATTTCATTAGAGGAGCGCATGGGCTGCGGTGTCGGTGCATGCTTTGCGTGTGTTTGTCACGTACCAGAAAGTCCAACAGATTATGTGAAAGTGTGTACAGATGGACCAGTATTTGAAAGAGGGGCGGTTGTACTATGAGTCGATTAGCAGTAAAAATTCCAGGATTATCGTTAAAAAATCCGATTATGCCGGCAAGTGGGTGTTTCGCATTCGGTGCGGAATACGGTCAGTTTTACGATTTGTCTGAGTTAGGGGCCATCATGATTAAAGCTGCAACGAAAGAAGCACGTTTTGGCAATGAAACGCCACGTGTCGCGGAAACAGATAGTGGGATGTTGAATGCGATTGGACTGCAAAATCCAGGCGTCCATCATATTATTGATCATGAACTTAAAGCATTAGCACAACACGACGTTCCAATTATTGCAAATGTAGCCGGCTCGATGGAAGAAGACTATGTATACGTAGCTGAACACATTTCCAAAGCACCAAATGTGAAAGCGTTAGAACTGAATATCTCCTGTCCAAACGTAAAAGAAGGTGGCATGCAGTTCGGTGTAGACCCGACCATCGCCTCTGAATTAACACGTAAAGTAAAAGCAGTGTCTGAAGTACCTGTTTATGTGAAACTGTCGCCTAATGTAACAAACATTGTTGAAATGGCGGAAGCGATCGCACAGTATGCAGATGGATTAACGATGATTAATACACTTGTCGGTATGAGAATTGACGCACGCACAGGCAAACCAATTATTTATAACGTTACGGGTGGTTTAAGTGGGCCAGCGATTAAGCCAGTCGCATTAAGAATGGTGCATGACGTTCGTAAAGCTTTACCTGATATTCCAATTATCGCAATGGGTGGCGTCCAAAATGCGCAAGACGTCATTGATTACGTGTCAGTCGGTGCAGATGCAGTGGCAGTCGGAACAGCAAACTTCCAAAATCCAATGGTCTGCAAAGAAATTATCGATACTTTACCTGAATATTTAGATGCCTTAAATGTGCATCGTATTTCAGAACTTAAAGGTCGTACATTGAAAGGATTGCAGTAACATGAGACAAGATCCGATTATCGCCTTAGATTTTGCAACCGAAGCAGAAGTGATGTCATTTTTAGCGCAATTTGATGAACCATTATTCGTCAAAATTGGTATGGAATTATTTTATCAGACGGGACCAGCACTCATTGATCAAATTAAAGCACTTGGCCATGACATCTTTTTAGACTTAAAATTGCACGACATTCCGAATACGGTCGGTAAAGCGATGGAAGGTCTTGCAAAGTTGAATGTGGATCTCGTCAATGTCCATGCAGCTGGTGGTACAGTCATGATGCAACGTGCAGTGGAAGGGTTACGTCGACACAACAAAGCTATTAAAATCATCGCCGTCACACAATTAACATCTACATCTGAACAACAGTTGCATGAAGAACAAAATATCCAAACGTCGATGGAAACAGCCGTCTTAAACTATGCTAGCCTTGCGCAACAAGCAGGCTTAGATGGTGTCGTATGTTCACCGTTAGAAACGACAATGATTCGCGAACATTGCGGCGACGACTTCTTAAAAGTGACACCAGGTATTCGTCTAGCTAATAGTGCAAAAGACGATCAGCAACGCATCACAACACCTGAAAAAGCACGTCAGCTCGGTTCGACACATATTGTTGTCGGTCGCCCGATTACACAAAGCGACAATCCAGTACAAAGTTATCATCAAATTAAAGAAAGTTGGTTAAATGCATGTCAAAATTAATCGCAAAAGCATTATTAGATATCGAAGCCGTATCATTATCACCGAATGAAATGTATACATGGAGTTCCGGTATTCAATCACCTATTTATTGTGATAACCGTGTCACACTCGGATATCCAGAAGTACGTACCGCGATCCGTGACGGCTTAATTGAACTGATTGAACAACATTTTGCTGATGTCGAAATCGTTTCAGGAACAGCAACAGCCGGCATTCCACATGCGGCATATATTTCAGATAAAATGAATTTGCCAATGAATTATGTGCGTTCAAAAAGTAAAAGTCATGGCAAGCAAAATCAAATTGAAGGCGTGCGCAGTGAAGGTAAAAAAGTAGTGGTCATTGAAGATTTAATTTCAACTGGTGGCTCTTCCATCACAGCTGTTGAAGCCTTACAAGAAGCGGGTGCTGAAGTGTTAGGTGTCGTTGCAATTTTCACATACGGTTTAAATAAAGCTGGCGAAACGTTTAAAGCAGCCGGTGTCCCTTTCTATACGTTAAGCAACTATGACGAGCTAATTGAAGTCGCACGTGAAGAAGACCAAATTTCAGAAGATGACATTCAGACATTAGTCGAATGGCGTAATCAATTATAAGCAGAAAAAGAAGCTGGTTCATATCCCCAGCTTCTTTTTGTATTTGTTAATATAACGAATTAGTTGCGAACTGCACAATAAAACATTACTGAAAACCTATTGTGATGAGAAGAAAATCCTCCTATACGCCATCGTTTAGGTTTAGCGTTCGATGACTTCTTTTAAACGTGTAAACTATTATCTTAAGTACCAACGTAAAAAGAGCCAACCGCCAATTAAGATCAATAAAAATACTAAAAGAGGGATTAATAAATGCATACTAATCATAAAATAACCTCCAAAAATGATTTAACACTATTGTAACCGGTTATAATATAGAGTGAAAGCAAAAACAATAGAAATAGAAATAAACACTTCACAGTATGACGCAGTTGTAACTGATGATTGTGAATTTCAAAATGAAAGTATCGCTTGACATTTGAGGAGGACCGGTTATGAAAATACCTAAAATTACGACGTTTTTAATGTTTAATGGTGACGCTGAAGAAGCAATTCAACGTTATACATCATTATTTGAAGATAGCGAGATTATTACAATGGTGAAATACGATGACACGATCCCAGAACAAGCAGGAAAAGTACAACATTCTATTTTTACATTAAATGGTCAAGTCTTTATGGCGATTGATAATATGAATGGCACGGATATTGAAATGAACCCAGCGATGTCATTGTATGTGACAGTGAAAGATCAATTTGAAATGGATACATTATATCATGGTTTAAAAGATGGTGGCGCGATATTAATGCCGAAAACAGCAATGCCACCACAATTTCGTGAATTCGCCTGGGTTCAAGATAAATTCGGCGTGAACTTCCAACTCGCCTTACCAGAATCAAAGAAATAACAATAGAATAAGATAAGCAAAAATCCGAGTCTTTCGTTACGTGTGACGAAAAGGCTCGGATTTTTATGTTGATATTTAATCTTTTACGCTTCTTCAGCTTTCAATCGACGAATCATGTCATAATCCGGCGTTGCGTAAAGCGTCTTCTGGTTATCGTACGTTACAAATCCAGGTTTACTGCCACTCGGCTTATGCACATTGCGAATTGTTGTATAATCCACTGGAATTTGTCCCGATTGCCCCGCCTTTGAAAAGTACGCTGCAATCATCGCCGCTTCTTCAATCGTTTTGTCACTTGGCACATCATTTAAAATCACGACATGGCTTCCTGGAATATCTTTTGTATGGAACCATAAATGCGATTTTTGCGCACGTTTATTCGTTAAATAATCATTTTGCTTATTATTTTTACCGACTAAAATTGTATCGCCATCAGTCGAAACGTAGGATTGTAACTGGATTTTTTGTTGCTTTTTCTTTTTTTGCTGTTTCTTTTGTTTGATAAAGCCTTGTTCTGCTAGTTCTTCACGAATATCGTCAATTTCATGAACTTGAATGTGTGACAACTGTTGCTCGATATTTTCAAAATAAGCGATATTTTCTTCTGTTAAAGTAATTTGATGGGTCAATTCGCGCTCACGTGTTTTCATTCGGTTGTATTGCTTGTAATAGTATTGCGCATTTTCAGCAGGTGACTTTTGTGGATTTAACGGAATAGTCACGTTTTCTCCTGTATAATAATTTACTGTTTCTAACTGGCGATCTCCAGGTTTGAGTTGATAAATATTCGCTGTGATTAACTCGCCGTACAATTGTTGATTTTCTTTTTCTTCAGTCCCCGCTTGTTCATCGATGAGCTTACTTAATTTATTTTGATATTTTTGAAGTAATTGTTGGACGAGTTTGACTAAATCGTTTGCACGTTGTTTGACGCGTTCACGTTCACCGCGTGCATCATAAAAACGGTCGAGCAGTTCATGGAGTGAATCATATGTGACGCAATCATCGTAAAATTGATGTAACTTCATAAAATAAAAGTCTTCTTTACCTGTTTCGTGATTTTTATGAAATACCGGTTGGGGTGTCGCTTTCGTTTCGGCCATCACTTCGTCAAAAGCTTCAGGTAAAGTTTGTGTGGTCATAAAATGGCGTCTTGATGTGATTTCTTTTGTGATTAACGGTGAAAAACCTTCAAACGTTTGAAGCAGTTGGCGATCAATTTTGCCCGCATTGAAATCAATATGTTGGAGCACTTGCGCACCAGTATATGCATAAGGGTTCTGTTTATGTTGTGTTGGCGGCACTTCATATTGAAAACCTGGCATCACGGTTCTAAATTGATTCGTATTTGGTGTAAGGTGTTTAAAACCTTCTAAAATTTTACGTTCTTCATTAACGAGAATGAGATTACTATGTTTGCCCATAATTTCTAAAATCACTGTACGATGAATCGTGTCACCAATTTCATCTTTACTTTCCACGTCCATTTCGATGCGACGGTCATTTCCGATTTGGCGAATGGCAAGGATACGTCCACCTTCTAAATGTTTACGAAAGACGCGCGCAAACATCGGCGGTTCAAATGGATTATCATATTTTTTTGTAGTGAGGTGAATCCGTGCAAAATTCGGGTGAATCGACAACAACAATTGATGATTTTGGCGTTGCTGTCTTATAACCATGATGATTGTATCGTTTTCCGGTTGATTGATTTTATGAATACGCCCAGAAACGAGAAATTGTAAATCTTCTACCATTTTTCTTGTAAACATACCATCAAATGCCATAATTATCTGCCACCTTTAAAAATTTTCATTACATTATTATAACATGCCTATCCATGCACGTCAGAACTAAAGTTTTCGCTTGGCCCTCTATGCAATTCAATAAAAATTGTGGTAAGATATGTTAATAAATAGAAGAATAGCGAAGAAAGGTCGTAAGGCATGGATACTGAAAAAGGCTTACTAATAGTACTCTCAGGCCCTTCTGGTGTTGGCAAGGGCACAGTTAGAAAACGTATTTTTGATGATCCACACACATCTTATAAATATTCTATCTCGATGACAACGCGTCAAATGCGAGAAGGTGAACAAGATGGCGTTGATTATTTTTTCAAAACGAGAGAAGAATTTGAAAAACTCATTGAAGCAGATGAGTTTATTGAATACGCAGAGTATGTAGGAAATTATTACGGCACACCCGTGCAATATGTTAAAGATACGATGAATGCAGGTCATGATGTATTTTTAGAGATTGAAGTTGAAGGGGCCAAGCAAGTGCGCAAGAAATTTCCAGATGCGCTATTTATCTTTTTAGCACCACCAAGTCTAGACCATTTAACAGAGCGTTTAATCGGTCGTGGAACAGAATCAAAAGAAAAAATTGAAAGTCGCGTAAAAGAAGCGAAAAAAGAAGTTGAGATGATGAATCTTTACGATTATGTTGTCGTAAACGATGAAGTGGATCTAGCGAAAGACCGCATTCAGTCCATTGTTGAAGCTGAACATTTAAAGCGAGAACGCATTGAAGCGAAATACAGAAAAATGTTATTGGAGGCCAAAAAATAATGTTATACCCACCGTTACACCATTTACAAGATAAAATTAACTCAAAATATTTAATTGCGACAACAGCCGCTAAACGTGCACGTGAGTTACAAGCTGACCCTGATCATTTATTATTAGATCGTTATGAAAGCAAAAAAACAGTAGGCCGTGCGTTAGAAGAAATCGCCGCAAGCAAAATTCATCCACACGTTGATGAATCACACTTTTAATTCAATACAATCGATAAATGCATATGACATTTAAAATACGCTTTTCAAAGTTGTCTCTATCCGTTGAGATGAATTTGAAAGGCGTTTTTTATCATTCATCATGAAGTATTAAAATGGGCACCTCATTAACGATTCATTGTGTCTATTGAAGATTGATATCGGTTAGTTTGGATTATAAATTATATTAAGATTCTCCAAAAATTTTTATGTCCGATGCTATGATTCTAAAAAGCAACGTCATATGAAACAAAACGTTAAATATATTATAATGCTTTTAAGAGTGAAAAAAACAGGAGTGGAAATGATGAAAAATATTTTGCTAGCTGTAACAGGCGGTATCGCTGCATATAAAGCCATAGATTTAACAAGTAAACTGACACAAGGGGGTTATGATGTGCGCGTCATGTTGACAGAGCATGCACAACAATTCGTAACACCATTATCATTTCAAGCGATTAGTCGTAACGCAGTTTATACGAATACGTTTTTAGAAGAGAATCCAGCTGAAATCCAACATATTGCTTTAGGAGATTGGGCGGATGCGATTGTCGTTGCACCCGCGACAGCGAACATCATTTCAAAATTAAGTCACGGTATTGCGGACGATATGGTGACGACGACGTTATTAGCGACGACGACACCTAAATTTATGGCGCCTGCAATGAATGTCCATATGTTTGAAAATCCGCGAATTCAAGCTAATATTCAAACACTCATAGACGATGGTTATCATTTTATCGAACCGGGAGAAGGCTTTTTAGCATGTGGTTACGTAGCGAAAGGACGTATGGCGGAACCTCTCGAAATTAAAGCAGTCATCGATCGACAAGGTCAGAAAAATGCAGAAAAGATACAATCGGCATATTTCCGTGATAAAAAAGTGCTTGTTACTGCAGGGCCAACTATCGAAACGATTGACCCTGTACGTTTTGTATCGAACAGAGCATCAGGGAAAATGGGATACGCCATCGCAGAGGCACTTCAAAAAGTCGGTGCAGAGGTAACTCTAGTAACTGGACCTACGTCAATCGAAGCACCACGTCATGTCGAAGTCGTACAAGTGACGACAGCTGAAGATATGTTTCAAGCGGTAAGGCAGCGTTTCAAGCAACAAGATATTATATTCAAAACTGCTGCCGTATCAGATTACACACCGGTTGATCCGTTGCCACATAAAATGAAAAAGCAAAACGGTGATGTGACTGTCACGTTCAAACGTACACAAGACATTTTGAAATATTTAGGTGAACACAAAACGACACAAAAACTGGTAGGCTTTGCTGCAGAAACACAAAATATGGAAAGCTACGCACAAGACAAACTCGCGCGTAAAAATGCAGATGTCATTATTGCGAACAATGTGGGCGATACGTCTATTGGTTTTAGTTCAGACAACAATGAAGTGTCACTTTATTTTAAAGACGGGACATTTGAAACGCTTCAAAAAGGCCCTAAAAAGAAATTGGCTTTCCAAATCTTATCAATTTTAGAAAGTAGATGGGATGTATGATCGCGCAAGTCATTGTAGACGTTGCCTCGAAAAGTGTAGATAAAAGGTTTGATTACGCCATACCCGCTGATTTAGAAAATATCGTTCAGCCGGGGGTTCGTGTCATTGTGCCATTCGGCCCGCGCAAAATTCAAGGGTACGTCATGCGATGTGTACCGGATGAAGAAGCGGAATATGATTTGGAGAAATTAAGACCGATTTTAGAAGTGAAAGATATTCAGCCAGAACTGACGACAGAACTCGTCCAATTAAGTGAATGGTATAGCCGCTATTTTTTATCGAAGCGCATCTCTATTCTTGAAGCGATGTTGCCCAGTGCGATTAAAGCGAAATATTCAAAAGCATTCAAGTTAAAAGAGGATGCGGATTTGCCTGATGAAGTGGTGGCGTATTTTAATAATGAAGGGCTGTACTATTATAAAGACGCGCAACAAGATGAAAATATTGAACAGCTCATGCCGTATTTGAAAGAAGGCTATATTGAAGCTGTTACGATATTATCGCAAAATACGACGAAGAAAAAGCGACGTGCGGTCAGAGTGGTGTCTACAGAAATGGCTGAAGCGTATTTGGAAACCGCGCAAAAGAAACAAAAGCAGTATGAGGTCCTCGTATTTTTACTCGATGAACGTCACCGTGATGTATTGTTGCAAGAATTATTAGAAATGGCATTTTCTACTTCAGCCATCAATACGTTAGAAAAACAAGGTATAATCGAAAAATATGATGCGATTGTGGAACGAAACCCATATGAAGGACGTGTTTTTGAGAAAGAACAAAAACGTGAGCTCACGCCAGAACAACAAGTCGCATATGACACTTTACTGCATTCGGTCCGTCAACAACAAGCTGAAACGTTTTTACTACATGGCGTAACGGGTTCCGGCAAAACAGAAGTGTATCTCCAAATTATTGAAGATGTCCTCACACAAGGTAAAGAGGCGATGATGCTCGTGCCAGAAATCGCTTTAACACCGCAAATGGTATTACGATTTAAACGACGCTTTGGTGATGAAGTAGCCGTCCTACACTCTGCTTTGTCGAACGGCGAACGTTATGATGAATGGCAAAAAATTCGTGATGGCCGTGCACGTGTCAGTGTTGGCGCGCGTTCGAGTGTATTTGCGCCGTTTAAAAATCTCGGCATGATTATTATTGATGAAGAGCACGAATCGACATACAAGCAAGAAGATTATCCGCGTTATCATGCAAAAGATATTGCAGAGTGGCGCAGTCGATATCATCAATGCCCACTCGTGTTAGGCAGTGCGACACCAAGTTTGGAAAGTTATGCACGCGCCGAAAAAGGCGTTTATACGTTATTGTCAATGCCGTCACGTGTCAACCAACAGCCATTACCTGATGTTGAAATTTTAGACATGAGAGAAGAACTGGCAAATGGAAACCGTTCCATGTTTTCAGCACGTCTCGTTGAAGCGATCGAACAACGACTTGCGCGCAAAGAACAAGTCGTCCTCTTTTTGAATCGTCGTGGGTATGCATCATTTATGTTGTGTCGCGACTGTGGTCATGTGCCACAATGTCCGAATTGTGATATTTCATTAACGTATCACAAATCGAGTGACCAATTGAAATGTCACTATTGTGGTTATCAAGAACAAGCACCGTTTCAGTGTCCGAACTGCGAAAGTGAACATATTCGTCAAATGGGGACAGGGACGCAACGTGTAGAAGAATTGCTGCAACAACAATTCCCTGACGCCCGAACGATTCGCATGGATGTTGATACGACGACCAAAAAAGGCAGTCATGAAAAATTATTGAAACAGTTTGGTGAAGGGAACGGCGACATATTGTTAGGCACACAGATGATAGCGAAAGGATTGGACTTTCCGAATATTACCCTCGTTGGCGTACTGAATGCAGATACGATGTTGAATTTGCCTGATTTTCGCTCGAGTGAACGGACTTTTCAAATTTTGACGCAAGTCGCAGGACGTGCAGGACGTCATGAGAAAAAAGGGGAAGTGATCATTCAAACGTATAATCCGGACCATTACGCGATTAAAGACGTACAACAAAATGATTATTTGAATTTTTACCAAAAAGAAATGCAGTATCGTAAGTTAGGACAATATCCGCCTTACTATTATTTAATTAACTTTACAATCACGCATGAAAAGACGAAAGAAGTCCTACAAGCAGCAACACATATTCATCAAATTTTGTTGCAACATTTAACAGATAAAGCATTCATATTAGGGCCGTCACCGTCAGTTATTCCGCGTATTAACAACGAGTACCGCTTCCAAATATTAGTGAAATACAAAAGTGAACCGTCACTCATCCATGCATTGACGTATTTAGATGACTATTACCACGAAATGTTTGTGAAAAATAAGTTGGGGCTTAAAATAGATATCAATCCTTATATGATGATGTAATAGATTGGACTAAGTATTCATATGCCAGTGTTTTGATACAGTGATATGGTAATCGAATATGATTCATGCAACAAAAGGGCAAATAGCTTAATGTGATAGATTTTTAATTGATCATTGAGTAGTTTGTCCCTTTTTTTGCATACGCATAATGATGAATGATGTGTTTTTTGTTATGATGTCGATGAGAGACTATCGCATTTTAGGTGAGAATAAGCTATAATATAATGATAAATTTTCGTGAGGGGCGATGAAGGATATGATCAGAAAAATTAAAACACATATGCATCCGATTTTGAGGAAAAAAGCAGCGCCTGTAACTGATTTTGATGCACATTTGAAAGATCTCATTCAAGATTTGGAAGATACGTTATATGATGCAGAAGGTCAGGCGTTAGCTGCACCACAAATTGGTGTGAGTGAGCGTGTCGCAATTGTCGACATGGAGCAAGATGGTTTGTTGCAGCTGATCAATCCTGAAGTCATTGCCCAATCAGATGAAACAGCGACGGAACTTGAAGGGTGCTTGAGTGTGCCAGGGCGTTTTGGTGAAGTGACGCGCAGTCGTATGATTACGGTTCGAAGTTACGATTTAAATGGCAATGAAGTTGAAATGACGGCTTATGATGACATTGCTCGGATGATTTTACATGTCATTGATAATTTAAATGGCATTTTATTTGTAGATATGATGGATCGAGAAATTTCAAATGCAGAATTGGAGGCTTATTTAGAAGATGAGTAAAATTATTTTTATGGGGACACCTGATTTTTCAACCGCAATTTTAGAAATGTTAATCGACACTGAAGAGGTGATTGCAGTTGTCACTCAACCCGACAGACCCGTAGGACGTAAACGGGTACTCACGCCACCTCCAGTGAAAAAGGTTGCGGTTGCACACGATATTCCTGTGTACCAACCTGAAAAGTTAAGTGGCTCAGCAGAACTTGAAACATTACTTCAAACGGAATGTGACTTAATCGTGACAGCGGCGTTTGGTCAATTATTACCTGAATCATTACTTGAACATCCAAAATTTGGCGCGGTCAATGTACATGCGTCATTATTGCCAAAATATCGCGGCGGTGCACCGATTCACCAAGCGATTATTGATGGTGAAGCAGAAACAGGTGTGACAATCATGTACATGGTGAAAAAGTTAGATGCCGGTGATATCATTTCACAACAAGCGATTCCTATTGAAGACAAAGACAATGTGGGGACTATGCATGATAAGTTGAGTAGACTTGGTACGGAGTTATTGAAAGAAACGCTCCCATCAATTATAAATGGGACGAACGACCGTACACCACAAGATGAAGCGTTAGTGAGCTTTGCATCCAATATTCAACGTGAAGATGAACGCATAGATTGGACACAAGATGCACGCACGATTTTCAACCATATTCGTGGTTTATCTCCATGGCCAGTGGCTTACACGACATTTGAAGATAAAAATATGAAGTTATATGAAGCGCAATTTGTAAAAGGTCAATCTGGGCGTCCGGGTGAGATAATCGATGTTACGAAAAAACATATCATTGTCGGTACAGGTTCAGACGATGCGATTGCACTGACAGAAATTCAATTAGCGGGTAAGAAAAGAATGTCTGTTGCACAATTTTTAAGTGGTTTCCAAACATCTCTAGTTGGAAAGGAACTCATCTAAATGGTCACAGTTCGTGAATTAAGTTTAATGACAATTGAAGCAGTGTTGAAAGACGGCGCTTACAGTAATTTAAAAATGAATGAGATGTTACAGACATATCCATTAAATCCTGCTGATCGCGGTTTATATACAGAGCTCGTGTATGGGACAATTAAGCGCAAACTGACTTTAGATTATTATTTAAAACCATTCGTGAAAACAAAAATTAAAGGTTGGGTGCGTCGTTTGTTATGGATGAGTCTGTATCAATTCCTTTATTTAGATAAAGTGCCGACGCATGCTTTAATTAACGAAGCCGTGAATATCGCAAAGAAGCGCGGTGGTGCACAAACAGGCAATACGGTCAATGCGATTTTACGTCAAATGACATCGCAGCCGTTACCAGACATCACAGCGATTAAAAAGCAACCTGAGAGACTTTCAATTCAGTACAGCATACCAACTTGGATTATTAAACATTGGTTAACGCATTTCGGAGCTGATACAACTGAAGCGATTGCGGCGAATTTGCTTCTCCCAGGAACACAAACTGTACGTGTGAACCGTACGCAAATCACTGTAGATGAAGCTATCGAACAATTACGCGCTGAAGGTTTTGACGTTCAATCAGATACTCATATTGACGTTTGTCTACACGTGTCAGGTCATGGCGTGATGACGTCTGAACTGTTTCAAAAAGGTTTGATCAGTATCCAGGATAAGAGCTCTATGTTTGTCGCTGAATATATGGAATTACAACCGGGTGACGCCGTGTTAGACAGCTGTAGTGCACCTGGCGGTAAAGCGTGTCACATGGCTGAAATTTTAAATGATCAAGGAACAGTGCTCGCAACAGATGTACATGCGCATAAAATTCAGCTCATTGACCATAACATCCGCAAGTTGCATTTAACAGGGATTCGTGCGATGCAACATGATGCAACACAACCATACGACCAGCAGTTTGACAAAGTTTTACTCGATGCGCCATGTAGTGGGCTAGGTGTTTTGAGACATAAACCAGAAATTAAATATGTGATAACGCCACAAGATGTTAAGGGATTAGTAGACTTACAATTACGCATCATTGACAATGTTTCAAAGCATCTTAAAGCTGGGGGAACAATGGTTTATTCGACATGTACCATTGAACAACTAGAAAACGATAATGTGATTTATACTTTTTTAAAGTCACATCCTGATTTCGAATTTGATCCTATAGAAGACCCTCGGACACATGAACCAGTGAAAACATTGCAACTATT
Organism: Staphylococcus pseudintermedius; assembly: GCF_001792775.2. Lineage (GTDB taxonomy): Bacteria > Bacillota > Bacilli > Staphylococcales > Staphylococcaceae > Staphylococcus > Staphylococcus pseudintermedius. Next base: position 131,725 of record NZ_MLGE02000004.1, on the reverse strand, counting down.
GCCACAAGATATGCATGCAGATGGCTTTTTTATAACGAGAGTAAGGAAGAAAGGGTAGACAATATGATTACTGCAGAAAAGAAAAAGAAGAATAAATTTTTGCCAGACTTTGAAAAACAATCGATTTATTCACTTAGATTTGATGAATTGCAAGGTTGGTTGAAAGAGAATGGCCAACAAAGTTTCCGGGCTAAGCAGATTTACGAATGGCTTTATGATAAACGTGTAGATTCTTTTGAAGAAATGACAAATTTATCGAAAGCATTACGTCAACTTCTCGCGGATCACTTTACGATAACGACTTTGGCAACGGTTGTCCGCCAAGAAAGTCGCGATGGTACAATCAAGTTTTTATTTGAATTACAAGATGGGTATACGATTGAAACGGTATTAATGCGTCATGACTACGGAAATTCTGTATGTGTGACGACACAAGTGGGCTGTCGTATTGGCTGTACGTTTTGCGCGTCAACATTAGGCGGACTGAAGCGTAATCTAGAAGCGGGTGAAATCGTCTCACAAGTCTTAACTGTGCAAAAAGCGTTAGATGAAACAGACGAACGTGTCTCTTCTATTGTTATTATGGGGATTGGTGAGCCGTTTGAAAACTATGATGAAATGATGGACTTTTTGAAAATAGTGAACGATGATCACAGTTTAAACATTGGTGCGCGTCATATTACAGTTTCAACATCAGGTATTGTACCGAGAATTTATGATTTTGCTGATGAATCACTTCAAATTAACTTTGCGGTGAGCTTACATGCAGCGAATAATGAAATTCGTTCAAAATTAATGCCGATTAACCGAGCATACGATGTGGATAAATTGATGGAAGCGATTCAATATTATCAAGAAAAAACAAAGCGTCGTATTACGTTTGAATATGGCTTATTTGGCGGTGTGAATGATCAGCTTGAGCACGCGCGTGAACTGGCAAAATTGATTAAACCATTAAATTGTCATGTGAATTTAATTCCAGTGAACCACGTTCCGGAGCGTAATTATGTTAAAACGCCTAAAGATGACATTTTTAAATTTGAAAAAGAATTAAAAAAATTAGGCATTAATGCTACAATTAGACGTGAACAAGGCGCAGATATCGACGCAGCGTGTGGACAACTTAGAGCAAAGGAACGTCAAGCAGAAACGAGGTAGAACATAATGTTAAATGCAGAATTTTTTTCAGTAGCAGGGGATTTTCGTGAAAATAATGAAGATGCAGGTGGCGTGTTTTACAATAAAACAGAACAACAATTTTTAGTATTATGTGATGGTATGGGTGGTCATCAAGCAGGTGAAGTTGCATCTCAATTTGTTGTAGATGCTTTACAGGAAAGGTTTGAAGCGGAAAACTATATTGAGCCTGAGCAGGCAGAAGCTTGGTTGAAACATCAACTTCAAATCGTCAACCGTGATTTATACGATCAAGCCCAACAAAATCCTGAGTACCATGGCATGGGGACGACGTGTGTATGTGCATTAGTATTTGATCATCATATTGTTGTCGCAAATGTAGGCGATTCACGTGCGTATTTAACGAATGGTCGAACGATGGACCAAATTACAATTGACCATACATTTGTCAATCAGCTCGTGATGTTAGGTGAAATTACCGAAGAAGAAGCTTTCGTACATCCGAGAAGACACATTATTACGAAAGTGATGGGTACAAATCGTTTTGTGACACCTGATATTTTCACTAAACGTACGCAATTTTACCAATATCTGATTTTAAATTCTGATGGTTTAACAGATTATGTGAAGCCGTACCAATTGCATGAACTCTTGAATGAGGGTAAGACTATTCAAGAGATTGGTGATGACATGCTTGCAGTTGCTGAAGAACAAGAAGCAAAAGATAATGTTTCTTTTATACTCGCTGAAATTGCAGGTGAACCTGTATGATTGGGCGTTTAATAGATGACCGCTACGAGTTGAAGCAAATTCTTGGTGGCGGTGGCATGTCGAATGTTTATGTCGCAATGGATACTATTTTGAATCGTCAAGTCGCTGTGAAACTCATTCATATTCCACCGAACGAAAAGCAAGCGACGATCCAACGCTTTGAAAGAGAAGTTCAAAACACGACGATACTGACACATCCAAATATTGTCAGTGTTTTAGACGTGGGTGAAGAAGTCGACTTTTTCTTTCTCGTGATGGAATATATTGAAGGGCCCACCTTAGCCGATTACATTAAAGCGAACGGGCCGTTAAAGCCTGAAAAAGCGCTCTATTTTATCGAGCAAATTTTAAGTGGGATTCGTCATGCACATGAACGTGGCATTGTGCATCGTGATATTAAGCCGCAAAACGTCATGATTGACAGGAATCAAACGTTAAAAATTGTAGACTTTGGTATTGCGAAAGCGCTCAGTGAAACAACGATGACGCAAACGAATCATGTTGTTGGCACTGTCCAATACTTATCGCCTGAACAAGCAAAAGGTGAAAAAACAGGCGAACGTTCTGACATTTACTCAATCGGTATTGTATTGTATGAAATGTTGACGGGGCATCCACCTTTTAGTGGCGAAACGGCAGTGAGTATTGCAATTAAACAAATACAAGAAGCTGTGCCGAACGTGACAGATACGCGAAGAGATGTGCCTCAAGCGTTAAGTAATGTTATTTTAAAAGCCACAGAAAAGGATCAAAGTCACCGTTACCGTTCAGTATCAGAAATGGCGCACGATGTCATGTCGACTTTAGATCCGACCCGTCAAAATGAAGCAATATACGAAGTGGACGGTACAGCAACAAAAACTGTACCCATCAATAAAAATGCGTTAAAAGCTGAGCAAGCGAAACAAGGTCAAGCTGTTGATGAAACGGCACAAATTCCAATTGTCACGCCTGAGAAGCAACCTCAGGGACAACCTAAGCCGAAACCACAACCTGCTTATTATAGTCCGCCACCGAAGCGCTCGGGACGCAAAAAATGGATTTTCGGTGTGATTTTATTACTTTTATTAGGTAGCTTGTTTATTTTTATGGGTGCAGCGATGACTGGAGATAAATATAGTCAAGTGCCTGAAGTGCTCGGCAAATCGAGAGCTCAAGCCGAAAAACTATTAAAAGATAATAAATTGACTGTAGGTGACGTCACATATGATTACAGTGACCGTTACAGTAAAGATCAAGTGATGACCGTCGATCCAGAAGAAGGCAGTAAGGTGGAACAAGAAAGCAGTGTGGACCTTGTCATCTCAAAAGGTCAACGTGTGGAAGCCATGCCGAACTTGGTAGGTATGACGAAACAAGATGCCGAACGAAGATTAAAAGAATTAGGTTTCACGCATGTGACATTTACAACGGCCTATACTAAGAATAATATTGAAAAAGGTCATATTGAGTCGCAAAGTATTCAGCCAGGTCAAAACGTGGCAGTGACGCAAGATAAAGTTGAAGTCACAGAATCACTCGGTAAACGTCAAGTATATGTCGGTGATTATACGAACAAAGACATAGATGATGTGAAAGCAGAATTAGAAGAAAAAGGACTTGTCGTTAAAATTGAAAAAGAACGTTCAGACCGCCGTGTGAAAAAACATCATATTATCAATCACTCGCCTAAAAAGACAAATGTAGAAGAAGGCGATACGGTGAGCTTTATCGTATCTACAGGTGAGAAAGAAGATGATGAGGACAGTGATTCAGCGGTGAAGGCGTACAGTGAGACGGTGAACATTCCTTATACAGGTGAAAATGATAAGCCTCAAAAAGTAGAAGTTTTTATTACAGATAAAAATGATAATGGTCAAAGCCCTGCTGAAACGTTTAATATTACACGAGATACGCCGCAAACGATGCAATTTGTGATAGAGAAAAATAAATCGGCGAAATATGTGATTAAAGTGGATGGTAAAACAGTGGCGAGAAAGACGATTGATTTTGATGATTTTTAGAAGATGAAGTGTTGTTTTTGTTAGGTTTTTAGTATTTCGGTGACATGTGTGTTTTAATCCTACAGATTGCTGAACGATGCTTCGTTGTTATATTGATTTAGCCTTATTGATGCAATCTAAGGCTCGCGTTCCTAGGGGTGGGTCCTTCAACTCAATTCGGCTTGATTATAGTGTACATTTGGTGGTAGCCGAATTGGATTTTGAGAGCAGTACAGAAATCTCATGTGTCACAAAGATTTCGTCGTACTGCCCCCGCAAGGCTGACTAGACTTCTCAAAAGCGAACGCGTTGAGAAATCAGACAGCTACTGCGTTAAACAGTAACTACTTTTGAAGTTAAGTAACATTATTTTGCCTTTAACATAACCACTCAGGAGTCTTGCCAGGATTGTTAATCAATAAGGCTATTTTGTTTTTAGGAAGCATCGTTCTAGCAATCTGTTTTTTTGTATAGGGAGACATAGATTGCGTTGTGCTCGGTAAAAATAAATTTATCATCTTTCGCCACTATTATGTGTGGGTGAGATATTGGAGATTGTTGACATTTAATAGCATATCATTTATCAACTGTGAAAATGGACGTGGGGTTCGTTTTGACGGTTGTTTTTTATGTTGAAAATGGCTTTCTGATATCTGTGATTAAGAAAACAGATTAATTTGCTAAGAATGCTTTTGAAAGTTGGGTTTTGGGATTACATTTCGCTGTTAACCACGTATAATGGGGGAGAAGATAAAAAATTGTTTTTCGGGGGGATTTAAAGTGGCAAATAAATTACCAAAAGATACGGGATTAGACAATACGCTTAAAATGATCAACGAAGCTTATACTTATGTACCTAAGCGTCTAGAAAAGTTTGGAACGAAAGCTTTTGAAACGCGTGCATTAGGGATGAAACCTATTGTTGTAATCAGTGGTAAAGCAGCGGCAGAACTATTTTATGACAACGATAAGATTTCAAGAAAAGGGACGTTGCCGAAACGTATTGTTCATACTTTATTCGGAAAAGGTGCGATTCATACGACAGAAGGTAAAGTGCATGTCGACCGTAAAGCGCTTTTTATGTCTTTGATGACTGAGAAAAATTTGAAATATTTACGTGAATTGACACGAAATTATTGGTTTATGCATACAGAACGCATGCAAAATAAGGATGAAGTTAACGTCTACCAAGAAGCGGGACTGATTTTAACAAAAGTCGGTTTTCGCTGGGCAGGTTTAAGACAAACAGATGAACAAGCAGTGCAAAATGCGGAAGATATGAATACGATGATTGATTCGTTTAGCGGGCTCGGCCAATCTTTGAAAGGGTATCGTGAAGCGAAAAAGGCGCGTGCACGTGTTGAACAGTTTTTACAAGAGCAAATCGAAGCGGTGCGAGTGGGTCAGCAATATGCAGAACCAGGAACGGCTTTATATGAGTTTGCGCATTGGAAAGATTTGAATGATCAACCGATGGACCCTCACTTATGTGCAGTAGATTTAATGAATATTGTACGTCCACTTGTTGCGGTGAATCGCTTTGTGAGCTATGGTGTGAAAGCGTTGATTGAATTTGATCAAGAACGTAAAAAGTTACAAGTGACTAACGATCCGAATTACGCTTATAAATTCGCTCAAGAAGTGCGACGAATTTTCCCATTTGTGCCATTTTTACCAGGTCGATTAAAGAAAACGGTTGAATTTGACGGTTTTAAACTGAAAAAAGGCACATTGACGGTATTGGATATTTTTGGGACGACACATGACCCTGAATTATTTGAAAATCCATATCAATTTAACCCAGACCGTTTTGACAATTGGGATGGCAGTCCATTTGATTTAATTCCACAAGGTGGCGGAGATTTCTATACGAATCATCGTTGTGCGGGTGAGTGGATGACAGTAATTGTGATGGAAGAAACGATTCAATATTTTGCGAATAAAATTGATTTCGTAGCACCTCCACAAGACTTGTCTGTGAAGTTAAGTCAATTCCCAGGTAAAGTGACAAGTGGGACGATGATTAAAAATGTATATCCAAGAATTTAATTTGTGTGTATGAATAGGCTGAAATAAAGCGAGATGGGACTGGGGCATTGTTTTCTCAGTCTCTTTTTTAAATGACATGGCATCCATTAATGTCAAAAATTGTTGCAAGTATTAAATCATATCATTGTCTATAAGGCTTTGATATAATAATTGAGGATATTAACGAAAAAGAGGTGTGAATTTGAAAACAGGTCGAATTATTAAATCAATCAGCGGTGTCTATCGCGTTGACGTCAACGGTGAAATGTTTGATGCAAAACCACGCGGACTCTTCAGAAAAAAGCAAATTACGCCTATCGTTGGAGATATTGTGGATATTGATGTGGAAACACATGCATCGGGTTATATCCAACACGTACATGAACGTCGTAATGAATTAAAAAGGCCACCAGTGAGCAATATCGATTTACTCATTGTCGTGATGAGTGCGGTGTCTCCTGATTTTTCAACACAATTGTTAGATCGCTTTCTCGTGATTGGTCATTCATATGGGTTACAACCGAGTATACTCATTACGAAAAAGGATCTTGCATCAAAAGAAGAGCAAGCAGCTATTGAAGAAGTTCTCAAATATTACGAAAAAATTGGTTATCAAACACAGTTTATTGGTAAAGATGATGATGTGGCTGAAGTATTTCAACATTGGGCACCTGGACTTGCCGTATTGAGTGGACAATCAGGGGTAGGGAAATCGACATTACTCAACCGTTATGCGCCGAGTCTTGGGTTGGAGACGAATGAAATTTCACAATCACTCAACCGAGGCAAGCATACGACGCGCCATGTCGAACTTTATCCACGCGAGCAAGGTCATATCGCCGACACACCTGGCTTTAGTGCGCTCGATTTTGATCATATTGAAAAAGAAGATTTGCGAGACTATTTTATCGATATTGCCGAATTAGGGGCATACTGTAAATTTAGAGATTGTTATCATATTAATGAACCGCGTTGTCATGTCAAAGCGATGTTAGATGCAGGAAAATTGCCAGCATTCCGTTATGACCATTACGTACAATTATATAATGAAATATCAAATCGAAAGGTAAGATACTAATGACAAAAGTTTTTCCTTCTTTATTATCAGCTGATTTTTTAAACTTAAAACAAGAATTAACAAAATTAGAAGAAAGTGGGATTGATGCATTACATTTTGATGTGATGGATGGCCAATTCGTACCTAATATTTCAATTGGTTTTCCAGTGCTTGAAGCGATTCGTGCGGCAACGGATTTACCGATTGATGCACACTTGATGATTGAGACGCCGAATGACTATGTCGAAGCATTTGCGGAAAAAGGTGTGAACAAAATTTCAGTGCACATGGAAGGTAATCCACATATTCATAGAGTGGTTCAAAATATTAAGAAACATGGTGTTGAAGCGGGCGTTGTCATCAATCCAGGGACACCTGTACATGCTTTAGATGCGATCATTGAGGAGGTGGATTTCGTCTTAGTCATGTCTGTGAATCCAGGTTTTGGCGGTCAAGCATTCCTTCCAGCTGCCGTAGATAAAATTAAACAATTAGATGACATACGAAAAAATCGCCAACTTGACTTTAAAATTGAAGTCGACGGTGGTATTAATGATCAAACAGCGAAACAAGTCATTGAAGCAGGTGCAGATTGGTTAGTAGCAGGTTCGTATTTCTTTAGCCGAGCAGACTATAAAGAAGCGAACCAACGTTTAAAAGGTGAACTGTAATGAATGATAAAGTCATTGGCTTGCTCTGTAGTGATCGCGAATTGCCAGAAGCATTGTTCGACAACCAACGCCATCAAACATGGGGGGGCGTAGATAGAGGGACGATGATTTTATTACAACACAATATTACGCCAATCTTTGCGGTAGGCGATTTTGATTCAATTTCTGAAAGTGAACGCGAATGGGTACAATCACGCATTGCCATTGAGCCCGTACCAGCCGAAAAAGCCGATACAGACCTAGCCCTTGCTGTACGCACTGCAGTGGAACAAGGGTATCATCATATTCAAATTTTTGGGGCAACAGGTGGACGTTTAGATCATTTTATGGGCGCTATGGAACTCCTGCAACACCCTGATTTTGAAGCGGTGCGTATTCAACTCATTGATCAACAAAATGAAATCGAATATTTAACTAAAGGTCAGCATGTATTACAAAATGATACAGCTTATCGTTATGTTTCGTTTATGCAAGGGGTGGATCAAGTCGTACTTTCATTAAAAGGGTTTAAATATGAATTGTGCGAGCAGCAGTTGAATCGAGGCGAAACTTTAACAGTCTCAAACGAATTTGATGCAAAACAAGGAGAGGTCATCGTTCATCGAGGTGGCGTCTATGTCATGAGAAGTCGAGATAAGTAAAAATGAGTAGCAATAAAAAAACAGGTCTCCCACATAAAGACCTGTTTTTTATTTCGATATATGTTGTTAATTATACGCGAGTAACTTTACCTGATTTTAAAGCACGAGTTGAAACCCAAACTTTTTTAGGTTTACCATCAACAAGGATTCTAACTTTTTGTAAGTTAGCATTCCAACGACGTTTAGTTGAGTTTAACGCGTGTGAACGTCTGTTACCTGTTGAAGCTTTACGTCCTGTTACGAAACATTCTTTACCCATCATCGTACCTCCTTTAAGAAATACAAATACACTTTTCTACTACATACTAAGGTAATATACCACATTAATAATTGACATGCAATAAAAAGTTAGGTTATATTTTCATAAATCACTTTTTGTGTTATGCACTTTCTGATATAATTTGAAACTGTGATTAACTGAAATATGAGAAAATGTAATCGTGCACATACGTATATTGGCAACGACTCGTCAGATATAGTAATATAATATTATTAGAAATCAGAGTGTTTTTTAATGATTGGTAATCAATTTTAATAAATATAGTGATAGATGATATAAAAGAGTGAATTTGTAAATAGGAGGCGAAAAGGATGGCTTTAGAAATTACAAATGATTATGGAAGTATCGATATCTCAAATGAAGTAATCGCGTCAATTGTAGGCGGTAAAGCTGTAGAATGTTATGGTATTGTTGGAATGGCTTCACGTCAACAAGTGAGAGACGGTATTGCTGAAATTTTAGGACATGAAAACTATGCGAAAGGGATCGTAGTGAGGGAAGATAATGGTGTATTAGACGTAGATATGCACATTATTGTAAGTTACGGTGTGAAAATTTCAGAAGTTGCGCAAAACGTGCAATCAACTGTGAAATATACTTTAGAAAATACATTAAAACTTAAAGTCAACTCTGTGAATATTTTTGTTCAGGGCGTGCGCTTTAATAATGACGGGAAAGACAAATAGGAGGATATTTGCATGATAACGAAGATCAACGGTAATCTATTTGCCGACATGATTATACAAGGGGCACAAAATTTATCAAATAATGCGGACATGGTGGATGCATTAAATGTTTACCCTGTGCCTGATGGGGATACAGGTACAAATATGAACTTGTCAATGACTTCTGGACGTGAAGAAGTACAGGCCCATTTGACGGCTCATATTGGGAACTTAGGTAAAGCTTTTTCTAAAGGATTATTGATGGGCGCACGAGGCAACTCTGGTGTTATTCTATCTCAAATTTTCCGCGGATTTTCAAAAGCATTAGAAGATAAAGAAGAAATTGATGTCAAACAATTCGCGGAAAGTTTTGAAGCTGGTGTTAAAACAGCTTATAAAGCAGTCATGAAACCGGTGGAAGGGACAATTTTGACTGTCGCTAAAGATGCCGGTGCAGCAGCTGTTAAAAAAGCGCAAGAAACAGACGATTGTTTGGAAGTGATGGCGTATGTTTATGAAGAAGCGCAAAAGTCACTTGAAAATACACCTAATTTATTACCAGTGCTGAAAGAAGTCGGCGTTGTAGATAGCGGTGGTAAAGGCCTGACATTAGTTTATGAAGGTTTCCTTAAAGCGATGAAAGGTGAAAAAATTGTCGCAGAAGCACCGAAAGTCGATCGTGAAGCTTTCTTTAATGATGAACACGATTTTCATGGGGTTATTGATACAGATGATATCGTCTATGGCTATTGTACAGAAATGATGGTGCGTTTCGAAGCAGATAAAGCACCGTTTGATGAAGCTGACTTTAGACAAGAAATGAGCCAGTTTGGGGATTCATTATTGGTAATTAGTGATGACGAAATCGTGAAAGTCCATGTTCATACAGAAACACCAGGTGAAGTCTTTTCATTCGGTCAAAAGTACGGTGAATTGATTAAAGTTAAAGCTGAAAATATGCGTGAACAACACCGTGAAGTTTTACGTAAAGAAGCAGCACATCAATCTAAAACAAAAAATATAAATGATACAACACAAACTGTAGAAACAGCGGTCATTACCATTTCAATGGGTGACGGCATTACAAAGCTGTTCAAATCAATGGGTGCGACACATGTCATTAGTGGCGGTCAAACGATGAACCCTTCAACTGAAGACATTGTCAAAGTGATTAACGACAGTGGTTGTAAGCGTGCCATTATTTTACCGAATAATAAAAATATTCAAATGGCGAGTCAACAAGCAGCAGATATTGTTGAAGTTGAAACGATCATTATTCCAACACGTACTGTCCCACAAGGTATCGCAGCCATGTTCCATTATGATGAAAGCGCGGACCTAGCGACTAACGAAGAAGCAATGACTGCAGCTATTGACGACATCCAGTCAGGTGCGATGACTTATGCCGTGAGAGATACGAAAATTGACGGTATCGAAATTGAAAAAGGTGCTTTCATGGGACTTGTAGAAGATAAAATCATCGCAAGTGACCGAGACAAGCAAACCGTATTGAAAGATACTTTAAATCACATGTTAAGCGAAGATAGTGAAATTTTAACGATTATCACAGGTGAAGAAGCGGAGAGCGAATTAACAGATTGGATTGAAACATTCGTAGGTGAGCACTATGAAGACGTTGAAGTTGAAGTACAAGACGGTCAACAGCCAATTTATCCATACTTATTTGCAGTAGAATAGTTTGATTGATAGAACCTAAAAAGCATCAGACGACGTATCATCGTTGTTTGATGCTTTTTAATGGTCGTTGGGTTTTCCGTATTACGGAGTAGAGCGTTGTTAACAGATTGACGAACTTAACCTTCGCATTCCTAGGGCAGAAATCAACTCACCACTTGATGTTTACTTAATGTTAGTAAATGTAGTATATTTTTTGATTTGCATCGTGTGTCTTGATAATTCTAGAAAAGGGTATTGAAAATGAGCATATGCCTTTTTGAAACTGTAGTTAAAATGGACTGCTTTTGATTTTCAAAGGTGCTTCTTGGTACAGAAGTGTAATGGTGTAGGCATTAAGTCTATTGAACTGTTCTTAGGCAACAAGTGGACATGCCTTCCATGTATCATGACGGCTCAAAAACGATGCCAGAGATTGCCAAAGCCACCCAAGACTCCTGAGGCATAGAGTTCAATACAAATGCATGTCTTTAAACCTTGAAAGTGGTTAATGGTTATCGCAGTAGTTGTCTGACTTCTCAATACGCTTGCTTTTGAGAAGCCCAGTCAGCCTTGCGGGGGCAATACAACGAAATCTTTGTTACACATGAGATTACTGTACTGCTCCCAAAATCCAATTCGGCAACCACCCCATGTACACCACAATTAAGCCGAATTGAGTTGAAGCGAGCGCCTAGGAACGTGAGGGTGGCAAGCAATCCAAATAACTGAAATGTTAAAGGAATAGTATTCTGTGAGCTACAATGTCAAAACCAACGCGACATTATAACCTGAAATGTATCAAAAACACCGCATCAAAACCAAACGTATCACAAACACCAAATGTTCAAAACCATATAGGAAAAACAACACAATCAAACACAAATAATAAAAAACAACAAAAATTACATTCTACAAAGAACATTGATATAATAAAGAGACACATTTGATGGTCAAAAACGGGGGGAGCAAAAATGAAATATAAAAGCGTATTTGATATTATCGGACCTACAATGGTTGGTCCGTCATCTTCACATACAGCAGGTGCCGTCAGAATCGGTCTTGTCGCAAGAGATCTATTCGGCAAACAACCAGAACGGGCAGACATCTATCTATACGGCTCATTTATGGAAACATACAAAGGGCACGGTACAGACGTCGCATTAGTCGGGGGATTACTCGGCTATGACACAGATGACGATCGCATTGTAACGAGTCTCGAAACTGCAAAAGAGGCCGGCATGCGCATACACTTTATTGAAATGAGTGAAGAACGTTCACATCCAAACACAGCAATTATCGACATGACCGATGGAGTAAAAAATATTTCTGTTGAAGGCGTATCGATTGGTGGCGGTAAAATTGAAATTGTCGCGATTAACGGTTTTCCATTAGCCATTAGTGGTAACTATCCGACATTACTCGTATTTCATCAAGATACATTTGGTACGATTGGTAAAGTTGCCAATATTTTAGGTGATGACGGTATTAACGTCGGCAGTATGCAAGTGTCACGAAAAGAAAAAGGTGATCAAGCGTTAATGACGTGTGAACTGGACGATGAAGTGAATGACAAGATTTTAGATGCGATTCGACAAGTTCCAGGTGTCGTAACAGTTTCGTTGATGGGGGATAATTAAATGATGACAGACGTGAAAATGTTTAAAAGTGTCAAAGAATTAATTGAGAGATGTGAAGCGGAGAATAAAGCGATTTATGAAGTTATGTTAGAGCAAGAAATGGCTGTAACGGGTATGACAGCTGAAGAAGTGTATACGCACATGGATCGTAATTTACAAACGATGGAAAATGCACTTGAAGAAGGATTAGCAGGGGTCACTTCTAAAACAGGATTAACGGGTGGCGATGCGGTCTTAATGAAACAATACATCGAAAGCGGCCAAGCATTAGCAGGTAATCTAGTGTTAGATGCAGTAAGTAAAGCAGTAGCGACAAATGAAGTGAATGCAGCGATGGGGAAAATTTGTGCAACACCTACTGCGGGTTCTGCTGGCGTTGTTCCTGGTGTTTTATTTTCACTTAAAAATAGATTACAATTAAACCGACAAGATATGTTGAACTTTTTACTCACGTCGGGTGCTTTTGGTTTTGTTGTAGCGAACAATGCGTCTATTTCTGGTGCGGCAGGTGGCTGTCAAGCAGAAGTCGGTTCAGCAAGTGCAATGGCAGCTGCGGCAATTGTTGAAGCAGCTGGCGGATCACCGCAACAATCTGCAGAAGGTTTTGCGATTTGTCTTAAAAATATGTTAGGTCTCGTATGTGATCCAGTGGCAGGCTTAGTGGAAGTACCTTGTGTAAAACGTAATGCGGCGGGCGCGTCCAATGCGATTGTGTCAGCGGATATGGCATTGGCAGGTATTACATCTCGCATTCCAACAGATGAAGTCATTGATGCGATGTATAAAATTGGTCAAACGATGCCATCTGCTTTGCGTGAAACAGGTCGTGGTGGCTTAGCGGGTACACCAACAGGTCAGCGATTAAAACAACAGATTTTTGGTGATTAATAATGACAAAGTTAAACCTCATTGAAAATCCTTATGCGCTTAAGGACATCAAAGGGTTAGGTCCTAAACGGTTGGCCATTTTAAACGAAATGAATATTCATACCATTCAAGATTTGGTGCTTTATTTACCGACGCGTTATGAAGATAATACGTTGGTTGATTTGACGACGGCTGAAGATGAATCTCATGTGACAGTTCGCGGGGAAGTATATTCAACCCCCACTGTCGCTTTTTTTGGAAGAAATCGTTCAAAATTGACAGTTCATCTCATGATTAATGGGATTGCGGTCAAAGCAGTGTTCTTCAATCAACCCTATTTGAAAAATAAAATTCAGTTGCATGAGACGGTCGTTATTAAAGGAAAATGGTCTCGCCGTAAACAAGAAATTAATGGTCAGAAAATGTTTTTTGATCTGTCGCAGTTAGCGGATGCGCAGTTTACACCTGTTTATCGTGTGAAAGAAGGGTTAAAACAAAAAACGTTGCGCGATATGATTCAACAAACACTACAAGACATTACAATTCATGAATGGTTGCCGGCTTCGATGCGTGAACAATACAAGTTAGAAACGTTACATGATACTATACATGCCCTTCATGAAGCGAAAGATCAGCAATCGTTATTACGTGCACGCCGGACGTTTGCTTTTACAGAATTTTTTATGTTTGAGCTTCGTATGCAGTGGCTCAATCGTATGGAAAAAATGTCAGAAGAAGCGATAGAAGTACAATATGATATTCAGCAAGTTAAAACGTTTATAGAGACGTTGCCTTTTGAGCTGACAGAGGGGCAAAAACAAAGTGTGAATGAAATTTTCCGTGATTTGAAAGCACCAATACGTATGCACCGTTTATTACAAGGGGACGTGGGCTCCGGTAAAACGGTCGTAGCGGCGATTTGTATGTATGCGATGAAAACAGCAGGATACCAATCAGCATTGATGGTACCGACAGAGATTTTAGCGGAACAGCATGCGGAAAGTTTGGTCGAATTATTTGGACCGTATATGAACGTAGCGCTGTTAACTGGTTCTGTCAAAGGGAAAAAACGTCAGCTCTTGCTTGAACGGTTAGCAAATGGCGAAATTGATTGCTTGATTGGTACACATGCATTGATTCAAGATGATGTGGCGTTTCATAATGTGGGTCTTGTGATTACGGACGAACAGCATCGTTTTGGGGTGCAACAGCGTCAAAAGTTACGTGAAAAAGGTGCACTCAGCAATGTTCTCTTTATGACTGCAACACCGATTCCTAGAACGCTCGCCATTTCAGTATTTGGTGAAATGGATGTCTCCTCAATTAAAAGTTTACCAAAAGGCCGTAAACCGATTGAAACTTACTGGGTGAAACATGAGCAATACGCCCAAGTCATTGAACATATGGAACGCGAGTTGCGACAAGGGAGACAGGCGTATGTCATTTCACCGCTTATCGAAAGCTCGGAACATTTAGAAGACGTCCAAAACGCGATTGCACTGTATGAAAATTTACAAGTAGCGTTACCACAGCGAAGAATCGGTTTATTACATGGGAAAATGAGCGCAGATGAAAAAGATGACGTCATGCATCGGTACAGTGCACATGAACTCGATGTCCTTGTTGCAACAACCGTTGTTGAAGTCGGTGTGAATGTGCCCAATGCGACTTTTATGATGATTTATGACGCGGATCGTTTCGGGTTGTCGACGTTACATCAATTGCGTGGTCGTGTAGGTCGTAGTGATTTTCAAAGTTATTGTGTACTCATTGCTTCCCCTAAAACAGAAACAGGAATCGAACGTATGCAAATTATGACGCAAACGACGGACGGGTTTGAATTGAGTGAGAAAGATTTAGAAATGCGGGGGCCCGGCGATTTCTTTGGTGTGAAACAAAGTGGTTTGCCTGACTTTTTAGTGGGCAATTTGGTCGAGGATTATCGCATGTTAGAAGTAGCGAGAGATGAAGCAGCTCAATTAATGCAGTCAGGTGTGTTTTTTACGAATGAATTTGAACGGTTGCGGACATTTATTGAAGATAAAGTGTTGTACCAAAGCTTTGATTAATCGGTAGTCAAATGACCTGATATTCGCGTGTTGATGTGACATGAAATCATTTTGAACTGTGCTGTAAACATGTTAAAATAAAATGGAGTCGATTAAGACTTGGTACTAAATTTGGGTGGCGATGATGTGAAAAAGACGAAAGATGAAAGACGGACACTTATTGAAACTACCATCCAGCAAAATCCATTTATCACTGATCAAGCTTTGAGTGATATGTTTGAAGTGAGCATACAGACGATACGCCTTGATCGAAGCCAGTTACAAATTCCTGAACTTCGAGAACGCGTGAAAAATGTAGCAAAAGATCAATATCAAAATATTAGTGCCCTTGAAGATCAAGACATTATAGGTGATATCGTGTCACTAGAACCTAATTTATCTGGGAAGTCAATTATGACGATTTCAAAAAAAGATGTCTTTACGCGAAATGCGATTGCACGTGGACATGTGTTGTTTGCACAAGCGAATTCATTATGTGTCGCGATTGTGAAACACGCATCCGTACTGACGAAAGAAAGTCACATCCACTTTGTCAAACCTGTACAATTGGGTGATGTCGTTGTTGCAGAAGCGGAAGTCCAATTTCATGATGATAAATATTATGAAATGAGTGTGACGTCATTCGTTGCGCAAGAAAAAGTCTTTGAAGGCCTATTTAAAATGTATTACATAAGCGAGGATGAATAAGATGGTAAAACTAGCTGTAGATATGATGGGTGGCGACGATGCCCCTCACATCGTACTTGAAGCTGTTGAAAAAGCGGTACAAGATTTCGATGATTTGGAGATTATTCTTTTCGGTGATGAAAAGCAATGTCATTTGAACCATCCAAGAATTGAAATACGTCATACAACTGAAGAGATTTCAATGGAAGATGAGCCAGTGCGTGCCATTAAACGCAAAAAAGACAGCTCTATGGTCCGTATGGCGGAAGCAGTGAAAAATGGAGAAGCAGACGGATGTGTCTCAGCAGGTAACACAGGCGCACTCATGTCGGCAGGCCTCTTTATTGTAGGGCGTTTGCCAGGGGTGGCGCGACCAGCGTTAGTCGTTACTTTGCCGACGGTGAGCGGTAAAGGTGTCGTATTTTTAGACGTCGGTGCAAATGCTGATGCGAAAGCGGATCATTTGTATCAAAATGCAGTACTCGGTCATATTTATGCGCAAAAGTTAAGAGATATTGCAGAACCGAGAGTGGCATTATTGAATATTGGGACAGAAGATAAAAAAGGGAATAGCTTAACAAAAGAAGCATTTCGTTTAATGTCTGAAACAGACCAATTCAAATTTACCGGCAATATTGAAGCAAAATCGATTATGGAAGATGAAGCTGACGTAATTGTGACAGATGGTTTTACAGGTAATATCGTATTGAAAAACCTAGAAGGCACTGCCAAATCATTCGGTAAAATTTTGAAAAATGATTTGTTATCGAGCCTTAAGAATAAATTAGCAGCACTCGTCTTAAAAAATGACATTAAACGTATCGCGAAACAGTTGGACTATTCCGAATATGGCGGTTCAGTGTTGTTAGGATTGGACGGTATCGTGGTCAAAGCGCACGGCAGTTCAAATGCAAAGGCGTTTTATTCAGCGATTCGTCAAGCGAAAATTGCGGGTGAAACAAAAATTGTTGAAAATATGAGAGCAAAGGTAGGCGACACTGATGAGTAAAACTGTGTTGATGTTCCCTGGACAAGGGGCACAAAAGGTAGGGATGGCACAAGACTTGTATCAACAAGATGAAGCGGCGACGAAAATTTTAGAAGCAGCCGCTGAACACATGCCATTTAATTTACTTGAGACGATGTTTGAAGATCCCAATCAAGTGTTAGGGCAAACTGAAAATACACAACCTGCACTGTTAACACATAGCATGGCACTTTATGCTGCGATGGGTCAATCGACTGCTGATTACACGATTGGTCACAGTTTAGGCGAATACTCAAGCCTTGTGATGAGCGGTGTTTTAAAGTTTGAAGATGCCGTACAAATCGTTCGTAAACGTGGCGAATTGATGGCACAAGCATTTCCAAATGGTGTTGGTGGTATGGCTGCAGTATTAGGTTTATCATTTGATGAAGTGAAAGCCATTTGTGATCAAATCTCAACAGAAGATGCTATCGTCGAGCCTGCGAATATTAATGCACCAGGACAAATCGTTGTGTCAGGTCATAAAGTTGCTGTGGATCGTTTAGTGAGTGAAGGTAAATCACTTGGTGCGAAAAGAGTGATGCCATTAGACGTTTCAGGACCGTTTCATTCGTCTATGATGCAAGTCATTGAAGATGAATTTAAAACGTATATCAATCAATTTGAGTGGCATGATGCGACAACCCCCGTCGTACAAAATGTTCATGCAAGACCTGAAACAGACGCAGAGACGATTAAACAACAAATGGTGAAACAATTGTATTCGCCGGTGCAATTTATTGATTCTGTTCAATGGTTAATCGATCAAGGTGTGGATCATTTCATTGAAGTCGGTCCGAACAAAGTATTATCAGGTTTAGTTAAAAAAATGAGTAGAGATGTAAAAATAACTTCGATTCAAACGCTCGAAGATGTAAAGGAATGGATTGGAAATGAGTAAAGTTGCATTAGTGACAGGTGCTTCACGTGGAATTGGCCGTAGTATTGCCTTACAACTTGCTGAAGAAGGATACAATGTTGTCGTTAACTACGCGGGTAACCAAGAAAAAGCAGAGGCCGTTGTTGAAGAAATTAAAAATAAAGGTGTCGAAAGTGTTGCTATGCAAGCAAATGTTGCAAATGGTGATGAAGTGAAAGCCATGATTAAAGAAATCGTCAAAACTTTCGGTTCACTTGACGTGCTTGTGAACAACGCAGGTATTACGAGAGACAACTTACTCATGAGAATGAAAGAACATGAGTGGGATGATGTGATTGATACAAACTTAAAAGGTGTCTTTAACTGTATCCAAAAAGCAACGCCACAAATGTTGAAACAACGTGCTGGACGCATTATCAACTTAACAAGTGTTGTTGGTGCAGTTGGGAACCCAGGTCAAATTAACTATGTGGCGTCTAAAGCAGGCGTTATTGGCATGACGAAAACTGCAGCGCGCGAATTGGCATCACGTAACATTACTGTCAACGCTGTTGCGCCAGGCTTTATCGTTTCAGATATGACTGATGCGTTAAACGATGACTTGAAAGAGACGATGAAAACACAAATTCCATTAGGTCGTTTCGGTCAAGATACAGACATCGCGCATACAGTAGCATTTTTAGCTTCAGATAAAGCAGCATATATTACTGGCCAAACGATTCATGTCAATGGTGGCATGCACATGGAATAATCATGACAGCGTATCGATTATGAAATCTTGAGTGAAAACAGAGATTTTTGTTCAACGCACATAAGATGTTAATGAAATGTATGTAGAACGCGGTGAACTTCATTGAAATGGGTTGTATTTAAGTCGATAAAATGGCAAAATATAACAGTCGAGTACTTCAATTCGATAAAAAAACGCGCAACATGCGTTACATAAACAAAGCATTATTTTATAAGGAGGTGAAACAACGTGGAAAACTTCGATAAAGTAAAAGACATCATCGTTGACCGTTTAGGCGTAGACGCTGACAAAGTCACTGAAGATGCATCTTTCAAAGACGATCTAGGCGCTGATTCACTTGATATCGCAGAGTTAGTAATGGAATTAGAAGATGAATTCGGTACTGAAATTCCAGATGAAGAAGCCGAAAAAATCAACACAGTGGGAGACGCTGTTAATTACATTAATACACTTGACAAATAATGATTATCGGAGCTGGGACATTAAGTTTCCTCAGCTCCTTTACTATATTTTGCTGTGTATACCGAGGAATGGGGCTTGGAAAAATTAAGCCTCAAGCCATACATAGATTGCTGATTCATTAATGACTTTAATACGGTCGGAAAATGAGGGTGAATGGGATAAAAATTGATGCTATTGTTTTCTTGACTTCATAAACTTGCCTTCAGTTCACGATATTTGATTTAAGATTGCTCAGAAGGCTGAGACTCCTGAGGGGATGAATCAAAGACTTAAATATGATTTCTGATATTTATTTAGTGGGTACTATTTATCGCAGTAGCTGTCTGACTTCTCAATGCGTTCCTTTTGAGAAGTCTAGTCAGTCTTTCGGGGGCAGTACGACGAACTCTTTGTTACACATGAGATTTCTGTACTGCTCCCAAAATCCACTAACGCCTCATCAAATGTAATAGTTTAATCAAGCGTGAGTTAGTTGTAGGGCTAGCCCCTAGGAACGCGAAGCCATGAAGGCAATCTAAAGTCATAAATCATAGGAAGGGAAGTTTAACAAAAATATTGCATCAATAGCATCCAATTTTTTATATCCCAATCCTATCCTGATATGAAGTTTAAAGTATGAGAAGTTTTAGTGAATGGATAGGTTTCGGTTTGGATATCACGTATAATGGTAATGGGTATGGATTTTGAAAAGATGGGTCTCACTTTTATTGAACACGATGACAATGTGATGTGCTCACTAAAAGTTTGAGAGCGTATTCAACTATAGCGGTCGTCACAACTTGTAGTATCCCATGTGCGTGTTAACAATGTGATATGCAACTGAGGATGGTCGGATAATCAAATTGAAAATGTCCATGCATCTGATTGAAAGAAATAAAGGAGGAAATGATGGCATGACAAAAGTGCGTAAGGAAACGCTCATCGCTGAGTTTCAAGAGAATTTTGCGAAAAAAATGAAAGCACTGAATTTGACGTATGATAATATGTCACTGTATCAACAAGCTTTTTCACATTCTAGTTTTATTAATGACTTTAACATGGACCGTACTGAACATAATGAACGGTTAGAGTTTTTAGGAGATGCGGTACTTGAATTAACTGTATCGCGTTATTTATTCGATGCATTCCCTAAGTTGCCTGAAGGAGAATTGACGAAAATGCGTGCGAATATCGTTTGTGAACCCTCGCTCGTTGTTTTCGCGCAACATATCAATTTAATGCCGCTTATCTTGCTCGGTAAAGGAGAAGAAAAAACAGGTGGGAGAACACGTCCATCGTTAGTTGCGGATGTCTTTGAAGCATTTGTTGGTGCACTGTATTTAGACCAAGGGCTTGAAGCAGTGTGGCAATTTGCAGAAGCAGTCATTTTCCCACACGTTAAAGGACGCCAACTGATCGGTGTCGTCGATTTTAAAACAAAATTTCAAGAATATGTTCATCAAAACTATTTAGGTGTGATTAAGTATCGGGTTGCAAAAGAAGAGGGACCTGCACACAACAAAACGTTCACCTCCGAAATCTTATTAAATGGGGAAGCCGTCTCTCGAGGTGAAGGTCGTACGAAAAAAGAGTCTGAACAAAAAGCAGCCGAACAAGCATACTTATTGATGACGCATAAGGAGTAGAATATGGTTTATTTAAAGTCAATTGATGCATACGGATTTAAATCATTTGCGGAAGCCACTCAAATTCAATTTGACAAAGGTGTCACTGCCATCGTTGGGCCAAATGGTAGTGGAAAGAGTAACATTACTGATGCGATTAAATGGGTGCTCGGTGAACAATCCGCACGTTCATTGCGTGGCAGTAAAATGGAAGACATTATCTTTTCTGGTGCACAGCATCGCAATGCTCAAAACTTTGCTGAAGTACAGTTGAAACTCGATAATAGCAAGGGTTTGTTGAATTTTGATGCGACAGAAGTTATCGTAACGAGACGCCTTTACCGGAATGGTGACAGTGAATTTTATGTCAATAATGAACGTCGTCGTCTGAAAGATATACATGAGCTCTTTTTAGATTCTGGACTCGGTAAAGAAGCGTTCAGCATTATTTCACAAGGCCGTGTCGATGAAGTGCTCAACGCGAAACCGACTGATCGCCGTCAAATCATTGAAGAGTCTGCAGGAGTATTGAAATATAAAAAGCGCAAAGAAGCATCATTAGAAAAGTTGTCCCATACCGAAGACAATTTAACGCGTGTGGAAGACATTTTGTACGATTTAGAAGGTCGTGTGGAACCGTTAAAAGAAGAAGCGGCGATTGCGAAAGAGTATTTGCAGTTGAGTGACATTTTAAAAGAAAGTGATATTCGTGTAACGGTGCATGACATCGTGTCGCATCAAACGCAAATTGCGGAACATGACACGGCATTGAATGAATTAAAGAGTCAGCAAGCCGATACGCATCATAAAAAGTCGCAAATCTCACATACGATGCAAAAGGCAAAAGGTGAACGTTTTGAAGTCGATCAGCAATTAGAAAAAGTCAACCAACAACTGATTGAAACGACAGAACAAGTGGAGAAGTTGACAGGGCAATATCAATTGATTGAAGAGCGTCAAAAGAATCAATCACAATCTAATGCGCGTATTGAAGAAGAACAAGCGTCTATTGCACAACATCAGCAACAATTAGATCAAGATGTGGCAGAAACTGAAAAAACGCTGAGTCAATTAAAAGAAAAGCGCCAACAATTAAATCAACACATTCAAACGCTCGAAGGACAATTGTATCAGTCTGACGAAACGATGGAAGAAGATGTTGAGACCTTAAAAGATACGTATTATCAATTAATGACTGAACAAGCGGATATTAACAATGACATTCGATTTTTGACGAAAACGATTGAAGAACATAAAGCGAAACAATCTCGTATCGATTCTAGATTGACTGAAGCATATGCGCAGTTAAAAGATGCCCAACAACATATGCACGACATCGAGCAACGTCAACAACAAAAAAAGCGGCAAATGACAAAAATCGAAAATGATTGCAAACAAATTGAGGCATCATTATCAAAAGCGAAATCTGAACAAACCGAGGCAGAATCACAACTGTATCAAGCTTACCGTTACAATGATAAGTTGAAAGCACGCATTGAAACGATGAAAATGAGAGAAGACGATTTGAGTAGCTTTTATCAAGGTGTTAAAGCAGTTTTAAAAGCGAAAGCTCAACAATTACAAGGGATTCATGGTGCAGTAGCACAACAAATCGATGTCCCTTCAAAATATACGAAAGCGATCGAAACGGCTTTAGGTGCGAGCATGCAACATGTCATCGTATCTGATGAAGCAGCAGCCCGCCAAGCGATTCAATTTTTGAAAACGAAAAAGTTAGGGCGCGCCACATTTTTACCGTTGAACGTCATTAAAGCAAAAACATTAGACCCACGCGTCGTCCAAACAGCCCAACAAATGACGGGATTTGTGACGCTCGCTAGTGAAGCGGTAAAAGTTGATACGACATACAAAGCGATTATCGACAATTTATTAGGCCGTACTTTAATTGTAGATGGCTTGAAAAATGCGAATGACATGGCCCGCGCGATTCAATATCAAACGCGCATCGTCACATTAGAAGGTGATGTCGTTAATCCAGGTGGTTCAATGACTGGGGGCGGTACACAACAACGTCAAAGCCTACTCGGACAAAAAGATGAACTGCAACAACTGCAAGCCCAGTTAGAGACATATCTCGAAAAGACGAAGCAATTGGAACTGTTTTGTCAAAATCAAAAATCACAACAAGATACGTTGAGTGAACAATATGTCACAGCACAACAAGATTTCAACACGTATAAACAAGCACTTCACGATTTGTCATTAGAACATGATCGTTATCGTGAAATCGAACAACGTTTAAAAAATGAACATGAAGAGTTTGAGTTTGAAAAAAATGATGGGTATCAAAGTGATAAAAGTGAAGCGACATTAAAAGATAAACAAGCGCGCCAAGTTGAAATTGCGGAACAGCTCGAACAAATGGAGCAACAAATTAAAGCAATGACAGAACAGCGCAAAGTGTCTCAAGCACAAGCATCACAATTACAACAACAACTTCATCAATACAAGTCTGATCTCGCTGTCGTTGTTGAACGTATCAAGACACAACAACAACAGCTCAAACGTATGGAAAAAGAACAACAACAAATCGATGCACAACAACAAAAACTAACGGATCAATTGGCACTGATTAATTCAGATGAAGTCAATGACCGTTCGACACTTGAAAAAATTCAAGCACAAATTACAAAATATCAAGACGCTAAAACACGTCATCTCGAACAACAGCGACAATTACGACAACAGCGTCAAGATATTGAAGACTTGATTGAATCGAATGAACAAGCGTTAGAGTCCATTCATCAAAAATTGTTAGAAATTGAAAACCAGTATCAAAATATCAAGTCTGCACAATCAAGGCTAGATGTCCTCATTGATCAAGCGTTGAAACATTTGAATGAAAAATATCATATGACATTCGAACATGCGAAATCGTCTTA
Source organism: Staphylococcus pseudintermedius (assembly GCF_001792775.2). Taxonomy (GTDB): domain Bacteria; phylum Bacillota; class Bacilli; order Staphylococcales; family Staphylococcaceae; genus Staphylococcus; species Staphylococcus pseudintermedius. The sequence goes on along the minus strand of NZ_MLGE02000004.1, from coordinate 107,950 downwards.
TTCGTTAGCCGATGCGAATATTGATGCATTACGCCAAAAAGTGAAGCTTACACAAATGTCGATTGATGAATTAGGCCATGTGAATTTGAATGCGATTGAGCAATATGAAGAAGTGTCTGCACGTTATACATTCTTATCGGAGCAACGCAATGATTTAAGAGAAGCCAAAGCGACGTTAGAACAAATTATTCAAGAAATGGACGCAGAAGTGGCGGAACGTTTCAGTACGACATTCCATGCGATCCAAGACCACTTTGCGAGCGTGTTCAAAAATTTATTCGGTGGCGGTCAAGCGGAACTCATATTGACGGAAAAAGATTACTTAACAGCTGGTGTTGATATTAAAGTCCAACCCCCAGGTAAAAAGTTACAGCACTTGTCGTTATTAAGTGGAGGAGAACGTGCGTTAAGTGCCATCGCCTTACTGTTTGCGATATTGAAAGTAAGGTCCGCACCGTTTGTTATATTGGATGAGGTCGAAGCAGCACTGGATGAGGCGAACGTCATTCGATATGCGACATACTTGAAAACATTGTCGAAAGAGACGCAATTCATTGTCATTACCCACCGTAAAGGTACAATGGAAATGTGTGATTGTCTTTACGGCGTGACCATGCAAGAAATGGGCGTGTCACGACTCGTAAGTGTGAATTTAAATACGATAGATGAAGTATTGAAGGAGGAACAAGCATAATATGAGCTTTTTTAAACGATTAAAGGATAAATTTGCGAAACCTGATAATGAACAACAACTCAAACAAGATTTGCAACAAGATGCGGTTGAACACCAGGAACCTGAACGCACACAACATACTGCTCCTAGTGAAACTGTCCATCAAGACAATGATTTAACTTCGGTTGAAGATGAATTTGATGATGGCTTGATGTCGATTGAGGAATTTGAAGAGCTCGAATCACAAAAAATTGGTGCGAAATTCCGTGAAGGACTCGAAAAATCACGTGAAAACTTCCAAAATCAATTAAACAATTTATTAGCACATTATCGTAAAGTCGACGAAGATTTCTTTGAAGCATTAGAAGAAATGTTAATCCAAGCCGACGTCGGTTTCAATACAGTGATGGAACTGGTCGATGAATTACGCATGGAAGCAAAACGTCGCAATATTACTGAAACAGAAGATTTGCGTGAAGCAATCGTCGAAAAAATTGTAGAAATTTATCAACAAGACGATGAAAAGTCAGAAGAGATGAATATTGAAGACGGCCGCTTGAATGTCATTTTAATGGTGGGTGTGAATGGTGTTGGTAAAACGACAACTATCGGTAAACTTGCACACCGCTATCAAGCACAAGGTAAAAAAGTGATGTTAGCTGCTGGAGATACATTCCGTGCAGGTGCGATTGAGCAACTTGAAGTATGGGGGCAACGTGTTGGTGTTGATGTCATTCGCCAAGGTGAAGGTTCTGACCCAGCCGCTGTCATGTACGATGCGATCAACGCTGCGAAAAATAAAGGTGTCGACATTTTAATTTGTGATACAGCGGGTCGTTTACAAAATAAACAAAACTTAATGAACGAACTTGAAAAAGTGAAACGTGTCATTAGCCGTTCAGTACCTGATGCACCTCACGAAGTATTACTGGCACTCGACGCGACAACAGGACAAAATGCATTGGCACAAGCGAAAGCATTTAAAGAAGTGACAGACGTGACAGGTATCGTCTTAACGAAACTTGATGGAACAGCTAAAGGCGGTATCGTCCTCGCCATCCGAAATGAATTGCATATTCCAGTGAAATACGTTGGCTTAGGTGAAAAACTGGATGACTTACAACCGTTCAACGCAGAAAGTTATGTTTACGGTTTATTTGCAGATATGATTGAACAAAATGTACCAGAAGTAGCGGAAAATCAACCTGAAAATGAGGGATAAACGATGCACCATGACGATGATTTAATTAAAACCGTCCGAATGAATTATCTTTTTGACTTTTATCAGTCACTACTCACTGAAAAACAGCGTAACTATTTACGTCTTTTTTACTTAGAAGACTATGCGCTCAGTGAAATTGCAGAGACATTTGAAGTGAGTCGTCAAGCGGTGTATGATAACATAAGAAGAACTGGTGATTTAGTAGAGGATTACGAACAAAAGTTAGGACTTTATCGCCGTTTTACCCGCAGACAAGAGATTTTTCAACAAATACGAAACCATATTCATGAACCAGAACACATTCAACAATATATCCAAGAACTTGAAGAACTAGAATAAGGAGGGTCACTTTATGGCTTTTGAAGGATTATCCGATCGACTGCAAGCAACAATGCAGAAAATAAAAGGTAAAGGTAAAGTGACTGAAGCTGATATCAAAGCAATGATGCGTGAAGTACGTCTTGCTTTACTCGAAGCGGACGTTAACTTTAAAGTCGTTAAAAACTTTGTCAACACAGTCTCAGAACGTGCATTAGGATCTGATGTGATGAAGTCATTAACACCAGGGCAACAAGTCATCAAAATCGTACAAGAAGAACTGACAACATTAATGGGTGGCGACAACACGTCGATTACGATGGCGAAAAAACCGCCTACCGTTATCATGATGGTCGGCTTGCAAGGTGCTGGTAAAACGACAACAGCAGGGAAACTTGCATTGCTCATGCGCAAAAAGTATAACAAAAAGCCGTTACTGGTAGCAGGTGACATCTACCGTCCAGCAGCGATTAACCAATTACAAACAGTTGGGAAACAAATCGACATCCCTGTATATAGCGAAGGCGATCAAGTGCCACCACAACAAATCGTCCAAAACGCGTTACAACATGCCAAAGCTGAACATTTAGACTTTGTCATTATCGATACAGCAGGTCGTTTACACATTGACGAAGCATTGATGAACGAATTACAAGAAGTCAAAGAAATTTCGAAGCCTGACGAAATCATGCTCGTGGTTGATGCCATGACAGGTCAAGATGCAGTCAATGTTGCAGAATTGTTTGACCAACAGCTCGACGTCACAGGTGTGACATTAACGAAATTAGATGGGGACACACGTGGGGGTGCAGCACTTTCTATCCGTGCCGTCACAGAAAAACCTATCAAATTTGTAGGTATGAGTGAAAAGTTAGATGGTTTAGAGTTGTTCCACCCAGAACGTATGGCATCACGTATTTTAGGTATGGGTGATGTATTGAGTCTGATCGAAAAAGCACAACAAGATGTCGATGAAGAAAAAGCAAGAGATTTAGAGAAAAAAATGCGTACTTCTTCATTTACATTAGAAGACTTTTTAGAACAACTCGATCAAGTGAAAAATCTTGGACCTCTAGATGACATTATGAAAATGATTCCAGGTATGAACAAGATGAAAGGGCTCGACAAACTCAATATGAGCGACAAACAAATTGATCATATTAAGGCGATTATTCAATCCATGACACCTGAAGAACGCGAAAACCCAGATAAATTGAATGTTTCAAGAAAACGTCGTATTGCGGCAGGTTCAGGGCGCACATTGCAAGAAGTAAACCGTTTATTGAAGCAGTTTAATGATATGAAGAAGATGATGAAGCAGTTTACAGGTGGCGGTAAAGGTAAAAAAGGCAAGCAAGCGCAATTGCAAAATATGTTAAAAGGTATGAATTTGCCATTTTAATTTCAGTATAGAAACATCGAGGTGTGTGAAGCATCTCGGTGTTTTTTTTGCGGCTTTTTGCGGAGTTTTTGACATTTCAGTTACATTGATTTTAGCAGGAATCTTTCAGGCTGTGAACCTTAAGGCTCGCGTTCTTAGGGGACTTGCCTCAACTAAATTCGGCTTGATTGAGGTGAACATTGTAATGAAACCGAATTGGATTTTGGGAGCAGTACAGTAATATCATGTGTAACAAAGATTTCGTTGTACTGCCCCCGCAAGGCTGACTAGGCTTCTCAAAAGCAAGCGTATTGAGAAGTCAGACAGCTACTGCGAAAACCATTAACCACTTTCAAGGTTTAAAGACATGCATTTGTATTGAAGTCTATCCCTCAAGAGCCTCGCCTGAGTTCACAACCTGGTGTGAGATTGTCGGAATGAAAAAACAGGGGAGCGAGTTGTTAGACATGTATGGATAATATATAAACGTCAAGATAAATATGTACAATTGTGCTTAAATAAGCATGTATTGATCTATGTCAAGAAATCGGACACAGAAAAAAGAGGATTCTACCGTGCTTCGCTTGCTGTCCTAGCCCATCATGTACTTTTTGATTTTTAAAAGTACATGATGGGCTAGGTGATTTTGTTGCGTATTTCTTCTCAAATTCAATGGGGCTCATATCATTTAACGTTGAATGCACGCTTTTAAAATTGTAAAAAGTAAGGAGATATGCCACAATGCTAAACATCGCTTCATTCCTGGTATTATAGTTCTGATGATGTATCAATTCCTTTTTGATGATGCTATGAAAAGATGCTATACATACGTCATTCTTAAACCGCGAATAAACGACATTTTCAAATCGCTATTGACACCAGAAAGGATGAAATATAAATAGTAGATAATCATTTCGTTTATTTATTGTTTACCAGTTTATCAAAATGGCTAGTATAACGTAATTTTAACTTGTCTTCTCCTAAAATATGAAGTATTTGTATAGCTTGTTTCATTTTTTCAATTCCGCTAATTGATTGGCGATGCTTAAATTCGAAGTAACCAGTTGCATAGAGAAAAACTGTCTGTTCATAAAAGTTTAATTCGTTATCTAACAAAGCTTTTATCTCATCAATTAAATAGAAGCAATTAGTAAATTCTTCCGTATCTATGCTAAGGATTAAACAATTTATAGCAAGTTGAGTGACAAGTTGTTTATTGGTTTTGTTCAATGAAGAGTATATGTGATTGTTTAACATTTCTTTCGTCAATAGAAAGTATGAGTTGTAGTTAATTGTTCGCACACAGTTGCCTAACAAAATGATTTCATAATACCCCCATTTTTTAACTTTAAAGAGATAATCTGTTAGTTGGAGCAATTCGTCGTCCGTTGGAAAGATATTTGAATCCATCGTGTAAAGAATTGATTTTACCATTGTTTTTTCAAAAGAATTTAAAGTGTAATTTGACGGAGCAGAAAGTAGAGATTTTATATTATCGATATTTTGTAATAAATATTGTTTACGAATATACTGGACCAAATTGGCGAATGATTCGGTTTTTGAGTAGCCTTCATTGTGTAAAATAAGAAACTCATCCAAAGTAATGTGTAATTTCTCTAATATATTAATCAATCGGATACATGATATTTCTGACTCTCCACGTTCAAAACGAGATATTTGCGATTTTGAAAGATGCTCATCAGCAAGAGAGCATAGACTGATTTGTTTGCCGTTGCGAACTTTTCTAAGTGTGATGCCAAGTTTTGAATTCATAATTTTCCCCATTTTCCCATTTTCCCATTTTCCCAACAAAAAGTTGACTATGTTTTATTTATTGTACAATGAATAAAAACTGAAAGGAAGTCTAAACATGAAGAAAATTCTAAAAATTCTCTCTATTTCCTTGTTAGTAATGGATGTTATTATCATTGTCGGTGGCTATATGCATAGGTTTACACCTAAATCTTTAGATACAATATAGAATTATTAAGATATTCACATTTCTAGTATATATAGTGAGTACCTTTGAAATGTATTTATGGCTAGAAAACGAATGTAAATTGTCTAAATAGCTATGAAATTTCGAAATTTTCATGCGAAAGAAATAAGGAGTTGTGTTGAGTATATTAGATTTTATAAAACCAAAGAAAGATTTTGTTCATGCACCGTTGAACAGTATTAGAATAAAAATCACAGATAGCTGTAACTGGAATTGTTGGTGGTGTCATAATGAAGGAAGCCATAATAGAAATCAGAAACTTAAAAAATATTGACTTTTTAGATAAAGCATTTTTCTCACATTTTCTTGAAGTTACTAAAAAAATAAATATTATGAGGTTCGCCTGACAGGGGGTGAGCCTAGTTTGCATACTAAAATTGACTATATAATCAGAAAGTTGAAGGAAAACGGATTGATCGCAAAATGATTTCTATTGGTGGTAACAAACGCGTCTTTGACAAAATAATCGAATCAGGAATTGATGGTATAAAATTCAGTTTATATGCGATAGATAAATATGAAATGTATAGCAGACAAATTGATCGTTCTGAGCGATGGATAGAACAGAACCATAAAAAATTGATAGAGTTGATAGAGTATGTAAGTTCTAGAGGTGTATACGTTAAAATAAATACTGTCGTAGCTTCATCAGATGATTATAAGAGAGCTTATGATGTGATGAGATGGGCTACAAAGAGAAAAATTGGTATTAGAATCCTTAATGAGTTAGAAAGAAATGAAGAATCGCTAGAAGCTATTAAGTGTTTCTTTGAATCGTTAGGGGGGGAATTGAGAAATATCGGAAGTATATTCGTGGCAGTTCATCCGGTACAATATTTTATGATGTTCCTGAAATTGGTGAAGTAGGTTTTAAGATATTGATTTCAAACTATTTACAAAGTATGTGTAAAGATTGTAAAGATAGAGAAAAAGGGGAGTGCGGAGAATATTTTTATGGAATACGTTTAGAAAACCTGATGGGAAATTATAACATAAGGCTCTGTGTCCATAAGACATCCCCTGAAACATATTACAGATTGAGTGAGTTTAAATATTCATCAGCTTTTAGTGAGTGACAAGGAGAAATTTAATGAAAGAATTAGAAGTTAGGTTTTCAATTGCTGATAAAGATGATTATCTTAAAGTGATTGAATTTTTAAATCAAAATTATCAATTTAAATCAGAGAATAGACAAATAGATAAGTATTATAAAGACCGTGGAAAAGAAACAGAAGAAGATGTTTCGGGGAGTTTTATTTATCGATTTCGTCAAGAAAATGATTCTACAATAGGTGTTTTTACTAGGAAAGACACAGTGAAACCTGGTTTCTGGAAGGAAGATGAAGTAGTATTAGAATCGCAACAAATGGATTTTGTGAAAAATATTCTAGATGCTGGTTTCTCTAATATCATGACTATTGACAAAGATAGAAAATCATATACTAATCTTGAAAAAAATAGAACTATAAACGCTGACATAGTGGAAGGGCTTGGATATTATATTGAAGTTGAAATCTTAGGCGACTTTTCTGAGGATGATTACGATTCCTTTGTAAAAGAAACAGAGACAGAGTTTGAATTTATCAATTCAAAAATTGAAACAAAGGGCTATGTACAATTAATGAGAGAAAAAAATGAACGTACAAGAGATAATTGATAAATTTTACCTCTATGGAAAGCGTAGGGGATTTCATGAACTAAAAGAAGGAAAAGTAGTTAGAGAATATGGTTCCGAGACAGTATTTAACATGTCTGCTATATCAGAACGCATTGATTTGTTTGATGAACTCTCTTCAACAGAATCTCTAGAAAAGTATGTAACAAAGCAATTATCTTATTTTCCAAATAAGCTAGATGGCGTTGGGTTTAATAGGTTAACCAATCCAATGGAAATAGGACTATCATTTCTAGTTAAAAACAGTAAATATCCGATAGATATCGTAAATCAATCGTTAGGGTTTATAGAAACTATAGGGTTGCTCAAAGACAAAATGTATATTAGATGTGATAAAGAAGTCGATTTTTTGGGATGGTATGTCAATACGGGGATTCCGAAAGATAACATATATGAATGGGAAAATATTGAAAAATTTCATATTGGTAAACATCGACCAACTGGAAATTATTCTTATTTGTCTATAAGTATCTTAACGGAATTGTTCCCTTTGGAGCAGTAGCTATCATTAAAAAACAGAATAATTATTATTTCGATATAGCTTTTTATGCAGGGCGTCTTGCAATGATACTTGAAAGAAAAGAAGCTATTTGGCAGATAGATGAAATTAACTTTTTAGCACCAGTAATAGAAAATTTGGAAATTAATACTAGTAATAAAGCTAGATTTACGCTTTTTTTAGAATTTTAGTTTTATTAATTCATGGTGGTTTAGGCGTTGTATCAAACAAAAAACACGGATATTTTTAAAAAAGAATTCTTCGAGAAATGGCTTTTTTGCTTGATGGAAAAACTATTTCAGAGTCGTACATTAGAGAGCTTAGTATGCGTTCTTCTGATATTGTTCTTTCTTTAGGATACACTGATTTAAATGACGACCAAAGGAAACAAGTCGAGCAAAACATGAGGAAAATAAATTATTTCTCTGTTGATATAATTGCTAGATTAAAAAAAGTAGAATCACTCATTACATGGATACCAGCACAAAATGGGTATGTAAAATCTATCCCAACATTAGATTTGGAAGGGCTTATCGATATAAGAACTAAACAATATAAGAATGTTCGTTTTACTGGATTAGAAAAACAGATGGATTACTTGTTAACTGTTAGTTTTTTTGGGAATGATATGAAAGAACTTCTTCATAAAGCTATTTATATAAAAAATTTTTATATCAAGTCGATTGATTGGTCGGAAACTATTATCGATACGTGGTTTACTACTTAGAATTTAGGTTCGCACTGTTATTTTGCAAAGCCCAACTAAGCTATTAAAAATATAGTTAAACCTAAAGATTAAGTGTATCGATTTTTCAATAGTAATTATAAAATATAGTTTAACTAACTTGGTGTAGCTCGTTGGTAATACAAATATTTTCTTCTTTCAAGAATTATTATAATTGAATTACTTTATCCCGCACCATAATAGTGATGATATCTTTTAGTGATAATTTTTTGTTGTAAAGTTACTATGGAATTAGATAGTGCTTGGCATAAATTATTACACCTATTAGACTTTGGTAATGGCTGATCTGACAAAAGATTAAATGGGGTAATGTTGATGAAAAATAAGGTTAAGAATGTAAGTTATCTTATCACGAGTAAAGGGATATCAAAAATTGGAGATATTTTATTTGACTTTGCTAACAATACGTTTCTTGCTAGCCTTAATCCAACATCTTTATCGATGGTCGCCATCTACCAATCATTAGAAAGTGTGATAGGTGTTCTATTTAATTTGTATGGTGGGGTTATTGCTGATAACTTTAAACGTAAAAAAATTATTATTGGAACTAATGTCTTAAGTGGCATAGCTTGTATGGTCCTTTCGTTCATAACCCAAGAACAATGGTTGGTTTATGCGATAGTTATAACAAATGTATTCTTGGCTTTAATGAGTGCTTTTTCTGCGCCGTCATATAAGGCATTTACGAAAGAAATTGTGAAGAAAGATTATATAACGAAGCTAAATTCCTATTTGGAAACAACTAGTACACTTATAAAAGTTACGGTCCCTATGGTCGCAATTTTCTTATATAATATACTGGGCATACATGGTGTATTATTATTGGATGGATTCTCATTTTTAATTGCTGCGTTACTGATTTTCCTTATTGTACCTATTAATGAAGAGGTGTCAAGTAAGGAGAAGATGACAATAAGTGGAATCTTTAATGATTTAAAAATAGGGTTTAGGTATGTTTATAGCCACAAGCCAATCTTGATGATTATCACTCTATCTGCTTTTGTTAATTTTTTTCTAGCAGCCTATAATTTATTGTTACCGTATAGTAATCAAATGTTTTTAGAAATTTCATCTGGACTTTATGGGACATTTCTAACGGCGGAGGCAATTGGTGGATTTGTTGGAGCAATATTAAGTGGTTTTGTCAATAAATCTTTGTCGATCAAATGTTTAATGGTCTTTTTAGCATGTTCGGGTTTGATGTTAATGCTAACAACTCCGATTTATTATATATTCCCTAACATTATTATTCTAGCTATTTCTCCTGCACTATTTAGTTTATTCCTTTCCATTTTTAATATCCAATTTTTCTCTATTGTTCAAAAAGACGTAGACAATGAGTTTCTTGGTAGGGTCTTTGGAATCATATTTACCGCTGCTTTTCTTTTTATGCCGATTGGTACAGGATTTTTTTCTGTGGTTTTAAATCCAAACAATCCATTTAATCTTTTTATTATTGGTGTATCTATAACTATATTATCACTAGTATTTGGTGAGTTATTTAAACGGTATAATATGCGTTGACTGAAAACTAATGTCATAATAATTTCCCCTTTCAAATTTTTATAATTCAGCTAAATTTATTGTGAGTCATTATCATATTTATCATTAAAATTCCACGCAATATATATTGGCGGAATTTTCGGAAATATAAAGGCTTTCAAAAAAATTTTTTTAGATTAAACTATTATAAAGGGGGAGATAGTATGAATAAATCAATAATATTAATAACTTTTGAAACAATATCTATATTTTTTTCTTCAATTTTTACCTTCGCATGTGGTTTTTATGTACTTAAAATAACTCATTCTGGTTCTACTTTTGGTACTTATTTAGCTATACTTGCTGTAATAACAACAGTTTCATCACCTTTTTTAGGTAATTTAATTGACAGAAATTCAAATAAATTAATTTTAATAATAGGCCAACTTTTAAGTATCAGTATTTTGTTTGTTTTCTTTTTAATATACAATGATGAAGTTTACGCAATATTTCTTGTAATGGCCGTCTTAGTTTTCGTGGACTCGATAGTAAAAACAGCCATTTCTTCTAATTTAAAATTTATAACCGGAGATTATTTAGAAAAAGTGGTGTCAATTAGACAAACAATACAATCATCGTCAGTTCTAATTACACCTTTATTGGGAGGTTTAATTGTCACTCTAATTGATCTGAAATATTTGGCATTAATCAATGCGTTTACAGAGTTTGTCGCATTTCTTTTATTATTACTTTTAAAATTTAAATCAGGAAATATAACAAGTAGAAGCCAGAAATTCACACATAGTTTTTTGGATGGGATAAAGCATTTGATTTCTATAAATAACCTGAAGATTATTTTTATCATTAACTTATTTATTAATTTCTTGTGTAATTCTCTTATTGTAGGATTGCCGATTATAATCATTAATCATTTAAATATGAATGCTAAATATTTGGGATTAGCGGAAGGTACTTTAGGGGGTGCAATAGTAGCTTCATCACTATTAATTTCAATATTAAATATCCAAAATCGATTGAAATTTTTATATTTATTTTCAATGCTACTACAAGCCATATCTTTATTTATCGTCTCCCTGACTTATTTTGATACTATAACTAAATTTTACATATTTATTATTATATTAATATCAAATCTATTGTTGGGTTTCTCAGTTGCATTAAATAATATACCTTTTCAAGTCATGTTACAAAAGATTGTTGATGAAAATTATAAATCCAGAGTTTTCTCAATAATTCAAAGTATGAGTTCATCAATAACTCCAGTATCTTATGTATTATTTGGTTTCTTAATTCCATTGAATTATTTCTTAATTTACTTTTTTTGTTCGATAGGTATGCTTATTTTATTAGTTATATTCAAGATAAAATTTAAAGATGCATATGAACACATTTAATTTTTTTCATTATTAAAATCTAGCCCATTCACTATACTACTTATGAGCGATGGGTTAGATTTTAAAAAGCACTAACTTTATAAATTTTATAAAAATCACTCATGCTCAAATACCTGTAATTAAGTATATGTTTGACCTATCACGCCTCTAATCGATGCGTTTTTTGTTCAAAAATTAGAGTTGTCCAAATGGAAAAACATCTTTTGCTCTAACTATCTTGTTTTTGATCTACTGCTGACCGACCTGTACCCTAAGTTAATGTGATAGTTTTATCTTCTATTATCTCTTTGTAATGTAAATAAGAACCCTTTATAAATCTCTAAAGCATCATGATTGAACATTTAAATGGCGTTATAGTGATTTCTTTTCATCATAAGAATACAATGAATAATGGAAGTTTTGTGGCCAGTTACACCTCTCAAAGTGTGTAAAAAAAATGCAGCGCTGAAAAAATACGGTTACATTTATGTGATGAAACTAAAATGAGACTCCATAGCCTTTGGTTGTAACTGAAAATCTATCCTGTGTCACTTATATATTTTTTTAAAACAATAACACGCTCCCTATATTATATCAATAGGGCTTATTCTAAATATCAATGAAGAATCGTTCAGCAATTAATAAGGTTGTAAATACATATGTTACGGAAATGGTCTAAAACACTTCAAACCTTTCCAATACACAATATATCGTTTTCTAATGATTAAAGCACGAATAAATATAAAAATCCCACCACACAAATGCATAATATATTATAATAAATTGTAAGAGAAACAAAGGTAGGGGATCTTATGGTTTACCAAAGAGAATTCGCATTAGAAAAAGAAATGATGGCACAATTAAAATCTAATGGCTATGAACCTGTGACCATTCGAAATGAACAGCAGCTATTGGATAATTTTCGTCAAATATTAAACGAACGCCATGCAGATAAATTAGAAGGCAAACCACTGTCAGATAAAGAGTTTCAACGCTTACTAACGATGATTAATGGTAAAGGTATTTTTGAAAGTGCGCGTATTTTACGTGATAAATTGCCGTTGAAACGTGATGATGAGTCTAATGAAGAAAAAGTGTGTCATTGATTGAGGGAATCAATGTCGTAGGGTGAAGTAAGGGGGAATGTCTAATGGTGGAAGATATTGCGTCTCAATTGCAAAGTGTTTTACATGAGGATGAGTGGATGTTGTCGCTAACGCAGTCTGATTCCAATGGTTCGATTTATGTGTTGTTTCGAAAGGGTGCTTTTGCGTATATACCGATTCGTATTAGCAACCATAAAAATCATTCGTATTTCTCCAATAAAACTTTTTATACGACAATAGAAGAAGATGTTTTACTCGATCAAATCAGAACACATTTGGATCATAGTGATTGGTATATATTTAAATATGAAGACTACTTCACACTTAAGATGTTAACGAAGCTCACTATGAAAAATTTAAGGATTTACGTTGATAACTCAATGGGGATATACGATGGCGCGCTGATGGGCTTGTTGTTCTATCAAATTCGATATTTTAATCGAAACCATAAAGAGATGAATACGGTGTCAGAATCGTTTCAAAAATATTTGAGGCGGTTGTTTGCGGCAGGACTGTTGAATGGTTATAGACAAGCGAACAATGATTTGTCTGTATATGTGACGCAAATGGGGAAATCCATGCTTACAGAGTATTGGCACGTCTATCAGGAGCGTTATCTCACTGATATAAAAAAGATTGATTATCGGTATGTTGAAGTGCCTATGGATGAAATTTTATATACAATTGATGACGACCATAAGATTATACAAGCGTGATGAACGTATGATGTCATTGTGAGACGGATGATTGTATGGACGGTAAAAAGGGATTGGGATATAGAAAATTTTTGTGTCCCATCTACATATGTAGCACAGTGCGACAGAAATTTTAAAATGGTAAAGTATTTTCTCTTTACAAAACCATGAGTTCCTGTTATTATAATTTCTTGTAGATAACAAAACTTATGACATTAAAGGAGAGAATTATAAATGGCAGTTAAAATTCGTTTAACACGTTTAGGTTCAAAAAGAAACCCATTCTATCGTATCGTAGTAGCAGACGCGCGTTCACCACGTGACGGTCGTATCATCGAACAAATCGGTACATACAACCCAGCAGCGGTAAATGCACCGGAAGTTAAAATCGATGCAGAATTAGCACTTAAATGGTTAAAAGACGGTGCAAAACCAACAGATACAGTTCACAATCTTTTATCACGTGAAGGTATTTTAAAAACTTTTGACGAACAGAAAAAAGCAAAATAATGTAAGCGTATCAACGGGGAAGGGATAGACACCTTTCCTATTTGATTTTAGGCGTTAACGTTTGTTGACGTCGCGGTGATTCAAGCGGATAGGGCATGACAGGGTCGATAAGCGTAGTCGTGCAAGAAGTGACTGACTTTAAAACAGTAAATTTCAAGTTTTAAAAATCGAGTCGCCTTTTTAGAGTTCAAGTTGAGAGATGCTTTGAAACTCTACATAAATGGAATCACCAATCATGAGGTGAGACGAGAAGTGACTTGATGAGAGGTGCTTCGGTCTCATCTCTTTTTTGTATAAATAGTGATAATAGGAGGCTCCCGATATGAAAATAGAAGTGGGTAAAATTGTGAACACACACGGGATCAAAGGCGAAGTCAAAGTTCAGTCTCATTCGGACTTTACAGAGATTCGCTTTCAACCTGGCGAAGTGTTACAAGCAGAATATCAAGGTCAAACGCTCCTTTTAACGGTGAAGTCCCATCGTATGCATAAAGGATTACATATGTTAACGTTTGAAGGTTATACGAATATTAATGACATCGAACATTTGAAAGGGACACATCTCTATCAAGAGCGTGATCATGAAGCGATTGAATTAGATGAACATGAATTTTATTACTCAGACATTATCGGGTGTACGGTGTTTGACGGTGATCGTCCGATTGGTCGCGTCACGGAAATTTTTGAAACAGGTGCGAATGATGTGTGGGTCGTGAAAGGTGACAAAGAACATCTCATTCCATACATTGCAGATGTTGTGAAAGAAGTCGACATTGAAGGACGTCGTATCGTCATTACACCGTTAGAAGGGTTGTTAAACGAATGAAAATCGATTACTTAACGCTCTTCCCAGAAATGTTTGAAGGTGTGCTCAATCAGTCTATTTTAAAACGTGCAAGAGAAAATGAGGCATTAACGACGCGATTGATTAATTTTCGTGATTATGCCAACAATAAACACAATCAAGTCGATGATTATCCTTACGGTGGCGGACAAGGCATGGTATTGAAGCCAGAACCGATTTTTAATGCGATGGCAGATTTGGAAGTTTCAGATGACACACGCGTGATTTTGATGACGCCACAAGGACAACCGTTCAATCAAAAGTTGGCGGAATCTCTTGCTGAAGCGGAACATCTCGTTTTTATTTGCGGCCATTATGAAGGCTATGATGAACGGATTCGCGAACATTTAGTTACAGATGAAATTTCTGTCGGCGATTATGTGCTGACAGGGGGCGAGTTGCCTGCGATGGTCATGACAGATGCGATTGTGCGTCTCATCCCGGGTGTACTAGGGAATCAAGTGTCGCATGAAGATGATTCATTTTCGAGCGGCTTATTAGAATATCCACAATATACGCGTCCTAGTGATTATGAGGGGATGACGGTACCTGCTGTGCTATTGTCTGGAGATCATGCGAAAATTGCACAATGGCGTCATGAGCAATCATTGACACGTACTTGGTTGAAACGTCCTGATTTATTGGACCATTATCCATTGACAGACCAAGACCAGAAATTTATTCAAACGTTAAAAAGAACATTGAAATAAGACCGAATGTATGCTAGTATATTTTAAGTGTGGAAACACGAATATCACTATGATCCGCTGCTATATATTGTCGAGGCAAGAACATAGGTTGAAGGAGAGAATTAATCATGACAAATCACAAATTAATTGAAGCAGTAACAAAATCACAATTACGTGACGATATCCCATCATTCCGTCCTGGTGACACTTTACGTGTACACGTACGTATCATCGAGGGTACTCGTGAGCGTATCCAAGTATTCGAAGGTGTTGTCATCAAACGTCGTGGTGGCGGTATTTCTGAAACATTCACTGTTCGTAAAATCTCATCAGGTGTAGGTGTTGAACGTACGTTCCCATTACACACACCAAAAATCGAGAAAATCGAAGTGAAACGTCGCGGTAAAGTACGTCGTGCGAAACTTTATTACTTACGTAGCCTTCGTGGTAAAGCTGCACGTATCCAAGAAATTCGTTAATTTGAGTCTTAAGGACACGCATATCAAACAGGGTTGGGACAATTCAGTGTCTCAACCCTGTTTTATTGATGTAACGATTTAATTGCAATGCATTATTGTTGTTTGAGGACTGTGATCAGGGCTAGGATATTTATTCACCCTAGCCCCCAAATGTGATTGAATCAGAAGTTACAGTTCATATCTCTGATGTGTGTTTGCATTTTATGCTTTTCATTTTCCAAGTTCTCCAGTGGGCGTGATTAGGAGATTTTTCTATAGTTTGCATTCCTAACCCAAACCGAATAATTTTGCGATTAATTCGACACCGTGCTGTACTGTAGCGACAATCGCAGCACCCATGTTCACCCAGTCGTGCTGAATGGCAGAAGTTACAATGTTTGTGATTGACTCAAACAAATCACCCATTCGAAACACCTCCTTTTATTGTATAACTTTATTTTAAATCCTCTTATACATAAATTTATGATTATTTCATAGTTAGAAATATAATATGCTTAAATGCAAATCATTTTATATAAAAATACGTTAAGGCATGCCTAAATGTCGAAAATGAAGACGATATAGAGTGCATAACTGAATGTGATGAATAGCGTTTTCGGGGGAAGTAGAACTAATTGATATTCTTTAATAAGTTGAAAATGAATAGAGCATACATTTCAATAAACATATTAAGTCATTCTATTTTTGTAATATAGAATGTTTCCCAAAGTCCATGCTATGGTGTATATTATATATAAACTGACTATACTGAAACCATTTCGTAAGTACACAAATTGTAACTGTATCTTTGGCAACTTAATTTAGAGGACGCATGTAACATAGAGACTAAATAGCTGTAATTATTGTTGAGACACAGTGAAGATCTAGAAATGAAACAGAACTTTATCGTTATAAGGGAGGGGTATATGATGAATCATTCATTCATAAAAACGTATGAAATGATAGACTTCGATAATAATAAGGATAGGTTGTTTAAAGAATTTTTAAGTCTTGCAGAAGAAGTACTGATTTCATTTCAAACTAGAGAACGATATTTAGAAAAAGAAATCAAATGGATTAATCAACACTTTATATCCTTAATTAAAGATATAAGTCTAATAGATCAAAGGAAACATAAAAAAAGTTTGTTGGAAATGGCCATTTCAGAATTAGAGTTACTCATTGATTATGATGATGATGACGAAGATAAAGCCTTTGATTTTATTGAATTGGTAATTAATTTAATTAATAAAGTAAAATACTTAAATCAAAAACAAGATGATATAAAGGCTTATTTTGTGAGCAATGAGAATTATGAAAGATATGCTAATTTAGGAAAAGAAAGCGTTGCAAGTTAAATGGATAATAAATTTCATATTCAGTTAGATGAGTTCAATTTACAAGCTATTAACTTTATTAAATTTGATAATTACGATGAGTCTCTTGATTCAGCAAAAAGTGAAGATAAAGACCCTAAGTATGAGGTTTTTATAGAAAAAAATACGTCTTCCGTAAAAATAGTATTTTTGCATGTCACTCTTGAAACAGCTGAGTATAATTTGAATGCAATGTTTAAAGGTGTGTTTAAAGATATTAACAATGAAAGCATCGACAATAAGAAATTAAGTTCAATAGCACTTTCGCTTATGTTGCCACTTGCTCGACCTATTATTTACCAAAACCTATTACAATCTAATTTAAACGCTGTATTTTTGCCTATTTTAGATATTCAAAGACATTTGGAATCATATGATTAAGCCAAAAAATCTGGTCTAGGTAAACAAAAAAGGTTTTTTAATGAAATAGAAAGTGTAGCAATTAGTTTGAATTTCTTAAAAAATAAATTTCAAGTTATCTATGATGAGTCTTTAGATTTGATCAATGGGATAGTTAGAAACCTACACTCTTTTAATAAAAATAGATGCAAAGAAAATATGGCTAGGAAAACTGAAATAGCTATAATAAAAAAATTAGATGATTTCGAATTAAACCACCTTAATTGGAAACATGCGGGACTGAAAATGCATCTTCCAAATTTATCTAAAAAGATTAAAAAGATTGCTTATGAATTAGACACACTGAGTGAGAGAGAAGTAAATGATATTAGAGGATTGCTCACAGAAGCTGTTGCGTGTTCTTTTTTAGGAGATGTTAGAGCTCAGAATAATCTTATCTGGGATTGTTCGTTTTTTAATAACAATAAATGTATAAGCGTTGGTAAGACTAAAACTACCGATATTTACTATAAAGACTTTCATGTACATCTGTATGAATGTAAAACTAAACCTTATTTTAAAACAGCACAATTCGATTTTATGTGTAAAGTTCAGGAAGAATACGCTAAAGAAGGAACACAAGTTAGTTTGTTTACTTTTGTTTTACAATATAGCCATCATCCAACATTCGACGAAGAAATAAGAAAAATTCCTAATCACTTTGAAATAAAAACATTAGAGAGTTTAAAACAGTGTCATTAATGCCGCTATTTTAGATAAAATAATAACTCAAGTTTTTATGAACCCCCTCATTTTGATATTGAGGGGGTTTTTCTTATTTTGAATATGCGATTGATTAATGTGAAAATCGGAGTATAATGATAAAGCTCGTATTCCTCCGCTATAATCTTTATTCCAAAATCCATTTACTTCTTTTCTTTATGACTTTCTGCAAGCCCCATATACGTTAATTCGATAAACCGTCTATATTTCGCGATAAAGGCCTCATCAAATAAAACGCCACTATTTCTTTTAATATCCATGGCTGTGTCATAAATGTTAGCTATAATTTCGCTCGGGCGGTGATGGTCTTTCGCATAATCCATCGTAAGGAAAAGATAAGCGTTGTACAAATTTTCAATCGTTTTGAAGTAGCCGTACTTTGCGATCGATTGACACGTGAATGCAGGTGTATGAACGAGATTAAAATAATAATCATATGGTGTCATTTCATTTTCTAACATCGGGTTCGGGTCGATATTCACACGATTCCTTAAATCTTCCCCGTATTCACGAATTTGTTCATGTTCTGACCCTTCCATTTGTGATTCCAATTGCTTCATATTTGAAAATAACACACTCACTTTACCGGCACTGCTTTCATAATCAACGCCACTCACTCGCGTCAGCATTTTTGAAATATCTTTCCTAAAAATAATGATGACGATTAAAATGAGCCAAGGAAAATTAAAATGTTCATATAAGGATGTTAAAACATGAGAGAGTCCACTTAAACTTTGAAGTAAAAAATCTAGAAAAACATTTTCAGTGTGGTTCAAAAAATCACCGCCTCTATTTATTTGTCATGTGACATCATTTTAACCTTTAGACATATAAAATTCCACAATGATACGATAAAAAAATATTTGTTTGGTGAATTTGGAATGTGCGATAGGGAATGTATGATAAATCAAAAGCGATGCCTCGACTTAACTCAATAGTAGCTAAAATTTGTGAATTTGCTCAATTCTAACATACTGAGTCGACGAAGCATCGCGCATTCGGTTAATATTTGATTGTTCGACGGAGCCACCAGCGATAAACGATGGCACCTACAACACCTAATATAGTCAGCAGGCTTAAAATATGCCAATATGGTAGTGAATAGGTCACCGTTACGTCACGATCCCCTTTTTCGACAGGCACAACGGTCATTAAGCCATTGCCTTGAAGTACAGGTCTTGGTTCACCATTGACTTCAGCGTGTAAACCTTGTCTGTAAGGTATCGGGAGTACAAGGTATTGGTCTTTGTCTGTTTTGAAATGTGCATGGATGTGTTGACGATCCTGCTCAATTTGTACGGGTTCGACTTCTGAAGCGGCTCGTTTAAGCGTACTGTAATCTTCGCCGTAAATGCCTTTAAGCTCAAAACGATAATCACCTTGTTTTAACTTCAGTTGCATCGTGTCACGAACCGGTACACGCACGGTAATTGGTGTGATAAAACGACGATAGGCATAGTTGAGTTTGGTACGACGTTGATAAAAGTCATCCAGTTTTAAATAGTGCGGTTGATTCGGTGATAACAGTTCGATGTCCATCTCTACATAATAGTCGTTGTACCGTGCTTTTACATTTTGAGGTAAATCGATATTCACACCACCGTCTTTTTCGTGAACGGTTAAAATTTTACCATTCATCGATGCATCTCGAGGTGTCACTGTCGCTGTGGATAACAAGTTTGGATTCGCTTGGAATGTTTCATTGGCTTGTTGATGATGGAGTACTACACCTTGTAACATTGCTTGTTCACGATCTAACGGTGATTTTAAATCTTTGGCATCATAAACACGTGAGGTCAGATGTGCGCTTGGATAATCGATTGTTTGATGCGAATGGATCCAAGCATGGTTGTCATCTTGAATCGTTTGCACTTTTTTCATTCCATACGGCATTGTACGGTCGGATGCATCTTTAATACGGTCTGTCACACCCCATAATGCATATAAATTTTCACGGTCACCTAATAAACGATAGGTACTGTTACTGTCATATTCCATGTTAATTTGCATTTGACGGTCATAGTAATCAAAAATATTGCCGTCGAAAATGCTGGAATACAGTGCGACCCCATTAAAGTCGTAAATCATACTAGAGTTCACAGCGTAAGTGCTCATGTAATCGATACGTTGTAACGGTGACTGGTCATGCTTTATCGTATCGATCTGCTGTTGTAAAGTTGCACTATGATAATTCGGTGCTTTCATATCGTCCATCGTTGACTGATACGGGGCAATATTGTTGTGATGATAGTTCAGTAATAAAATGAATTGTTGCACGATAAAGAGTAATAACATGACGCCCTGCATCCAACCTGTCAGTGGACGACGTTGGTAAATATGATAAGCAACCACCATTAAAATGATGACACTGACAAGCATCCACCACATGGCTCCGCGTGAAAAGAATACTGTTGCAATCGCAAGTACCGCAATCGGAATGAGTGATTGTAGAAATGATTGTATAGTCAACTCGGTCAAATATTTGAGCCATAATGCGATTAATGCACTTGTTGTTAATGCAAGGATATACACCCAACGACGCTGGGGGAATGAAAAGCCGTTAAATGCACTGTCAAAATAGGGTGAAAACGAACCGATTAACAAAATCCAAGTGAAAATCGCGACCATTTTGTAATGATAATGACGATACAGCTTGAACGAAAACAGTGCGACGAGTGCAATAAACGTCACTGTAATGTAAAAACCATTTGTAAAGATATGGTACTTTTGAGAAAAGTCGATAATCGGTGAAATAAAAACATCATTCGTTTGACGATCATTATTTAAAAATGACCGGACACCGGTTAAAAAACCTAACGCTGCGATACACAAACTACAAAGGACAGCTGGAATCAGTAAATACAATTTTTGCCAGCGACCGACTTGATCATCACGATGCGGCCAAATCATGCGATAAACTAAGTACACTGTTAAAATAATTGCTTCATAATAACTAAAGTAAAAGTTAGAAAATAATGTTAATGCAATTGCGATAATAAATAATCCGATGCGCCGACTTCTGAAAAAGCGTTCAATTCCCCAAATTGAAAGGGGCAAGTAAATTAAAATATCGCCAAAAAATGACCATGTAAAATTAAAGTAATAGACCACAGTAGAAGTGGCATAAAGGATGGCACCTAAATAGCAATAAAAGCGTTCGAGTTTAAATTGACGAAACATGCCATAAGCGGCAAGAAATGTAATGACACATCGCAAATACGCCGTGAAAATTTGGTTGCCTGGCCAAAATGCAATGTCACTCGGATTGATATGTAATAGCCATTGCCCGAGACCTACAAAAATGAAGTTCACATACATCATAGGTGAGGTCGTGTAATAGTAGGCGAGGTCTGTAAAATAATCACCACCGAGTCCAAAACCATTGTCATAAAGCGAGCGGAGATGAGAAAAATGTTCATACAAAAAGCGTTGGAAAGGCATCATTTGTTTAAAACCATCGCCGTTTCCACTATAAATGATGCCGTCATGTATGAAACGAAACGCGACCGGTACGTATACGATACATCCGACGAGGCAGGCCGCAATAAAGACGATTAAAACGCGTGATAAATGACTTTTTTGTTTCTGTTTTTTCAATGTTTTTCACTCTTTCTCGATTGTTTATGTTGATACCAGCGACTGTAAATGATGCTGCTGATAATAGAGATAATGGACAAGACGACCATCGTGTTGAAATAAGGTGGCCGGTAGTGAATGACAATTTGTTTCGCATGCGGCCCAATTTTGATCCCCGTCATCATGCCATTGACCTTTTGTGGTGTGACAGCGTGTCCGTCAACGATAGCGGTCATACCTTTACGATAAGGGATATTGATGACCGCCACACCCCCAGAATGTTCGGCTAACTGAACTTTAATCTTTCCTTGATGTGCTTCATAGTGATGAGGGGCTTGATTATGATATGCCCGTTTTAACGTATCGTAATCTTCACCGTATAAACCTTGTATATTGAATTGGTACGATCCTGTTGGTGATATACCGAGATGAATTTGGCCATTGTTGTCAGGTTGCACACGATACAGCAAAGTGTTTTGACCTGTACGATATTTCGAATTGTTAAATAGGCGGTGATTTTTATAGCCACTGACATCGAGTGTGCTATTACTATCTGGCGCATTACGTTTAAAATAGACAACAAGATAAAAGTCTTCGTACTGTTCGCGCAATGTTTCTGGAAGTTGCAGCGTCACACCGCCATTCAGTTCAGTAACTGTTAACGTATCTGAGCGCGTCCATTGGGCATCATAGGTCGTCATTTCAACTTCATGAATAAGGTTTTGCGCTTTTTTAGGATATGTTTGACCTTGATGATCTAATACGACGCCATCTAACATCGCATGTTCACGATCAATCGGTGTCGTTAAATCTTCCCCGTTATAATATTGATGGCTCACACGTACAGCAGGTAATGGATATTGATTTTCGTATATGACATATTGCCCATATTGATGCACTTTTTCAAAATTCGCAGGTTGCTGGTGCTGATAGTCTTTCTCCATTTGATAGCGCACAGACAACAGACTCGCAATGTTTGATCGACCACCTGTTGATTGATAACGGCTGACAGATTCTTCTTTTAAGTTAATCATTAAATAGCGATAATAAAATTCAATGAGCTGTCGGTCGAAAATACTCGAATATAAACTTAACCCTTTAAAATGTTGATACATCGGTGTATTATCCTGCTCATTCACACGCCAATCGATGCGTTCATCTTCGTGTTTTTCGGTATTCATTTTGTCGACCAACGACTGCTGTAAAGGTGTATTGTACAAACTGGCCTGTGCATAAAACGTATTGGCACGTTTTTCATGATCTGTATGGAAAACTTGATTTTTAATAAACACTGCCGATATCGCAAATTGTAAGATAATGAGTGCGCATGCAAAGCTTACTGTTACGAAATGACGAGGCTTATTATCATGACGTGCAATCGTTAAGACAAGTAATCCGATGAGAAATACGATAGGAATGAGACCAACCCACCAGACTACCCGATCATACGCGTATGCACTGATGAAAACGACAGCCATTGTCGGTATCGCGGTTAAGCTATATGTAAGGCGTGATAATGATTTGAAATGTTGTACATAAGTCGCAACTAAACCACTTGTCACAAATGCTAATAAGTAATGCCAACGCTTTTGTGGTGCTGAAAAGCCGTTGAAAATACTGTCCACATACGGTATAAATGCTGCGATAATGGTTAAAATGCTCAGTATTGCGAACAATCTAAAGTAAAAGTGACGGTACAATTTGAATGAGAGTAACGCTTGAATCACGACAAATGAAATGACGATTAAATAGTTGTCATAAAAAAGATTCGTATTTTCATTGAATGGTTCAATGAATGGAATGTCACCTTCAAAAGGGATACGTTGATTGTTGAAAAAGCTACGTGCCCCATGAAAGAAAAAGAATAAACTTGAACCGACACCTAAAACAGCTGCAACGCTAAGTGGTAGAACAGTTTTCATGCCTCTTTTTTGATCATCAGGATGTGCGTGAAACATGCGCAGGTTATAGTAAATGAGTCCCATCAACACTTGATAATAGGCGAAGTAAAAATTGTTCGCAAAAGAAATCGCTGTCATGATAATAAATAGACCTAACTGACCTGATTTCAAAAAACGTTCAATACTGAGCAAGAGTAATGGTAATAAAATAAATACATCACTAAAAAAAGGCCAGTACACGGTGAATCGGAAATAAAGGGGCGACATGGCGAATAACACCGCAAATACGACCGATGAGACGTGTTGAAGTTTTAACTGACGTGCATAGTAATACGTTCCAATCATGGCACCGGTACATTTTAAAATTGAAACAACCCATGCTTGGGTGAACCAATACATCATGTCTTTAGAATCTACAAGATGTGTAATGGATAAAAGCCATGTGATGCCTGCAGTTAAAATAAATATGAAGTTTGTCGAAAAATAATACGATAGATCTGTAAAAAAATCACCGCCAAGTCCAAAATCGGTGGCATAGAAAAAGGTACCTTCAGACCATTTTTCGTATAAAAACATCTGAATCGGTACCATTTGTTCCATACCGTCATTGGGACCCGTAAATAACAGACCGTCTGCAAAAAAACGATACAAAATATAAGCATGCCCTATAAGTGACATGCATAAAAATAAAACAATAAAGCTGATGGGTTGAATGTAACGTCTCATAATCCGAACCTCACTTTGATTATCGATCTTTAAGAATAAACTTAGATAAAATATAAGTAATTGGTATCGTAACGATGAGTCCTACAAACGGTGCAAGGGCTGCGTTGAAATGCATGAGGTCCACAAAAATAAAAATGAGTAACGTTTGTGTCCCCATATTGACCACTTGTGTGAGTGGAAAGGCTAGAAATTTCTTTAACGTCGGTCGTACTTTATAGACAAAGTAACAATTTAAATAGAAAGAAACGACGAACGAAAAAATGAAACCGACAATATGGCTGATGAGGTAATGGACATCAAATAAACGCAATAATATTAAGTATACGATATAATAATTCAGTGTATTAACACCACCGACTAATACAAAACGGAAAATTTCAAAAAAACGTGCTGAGTTCACCATTTAATATACCTACCTTTATTCAACGATATGTGATTGTAAATAGCTATTGACGATAAAGTTGATTATACTTAAAGTGGTGTATATCAAATTTTGTTATACAATACATGATGCGGATGCTTTAATTCGTCATGCAATATCATATGTTTATATCTTTAAAACTAACAATTAATATAACATATAACATTAAAAAAAACGATTTGGAAGAATAATTAAGAGGAGTTAAAACTATGGTGATTCAATGGTATCCAGGTCATATGGCCAAAGCGAAACGAGAAGTAACGGAACAACTGAAGAAAGTGGATGTGGTCTTTGAATTAGTTGATGCACGCATTCCTTTTAGTTCAAGAAACCCTATGATTGATGAGGTGATTCAACAAAAACCACGCGTCGTCATTTTCAATAAAAAAGATATGACCAATTTAAAAGAAATGGAAAAATGGTATGCGTTTTTTAGAGAAAAAGGGGCTTATCCTGTAGCCGTTGATGCGAAACATGGTAAGGGCTTGAAAAATGTAGAAGCGGCTGCGATTGAAGCAACACGTGAAAAGTTTGAACGTGAAAAGGTAAAAGGGTTAAAACCGAGAGCCATACGCGCAATGATCGTCGGTATCCCTAACGTGGGGAAATCGACTTTGATTAACAAGTTAGCGAACCGTTCGATTGCACAAACAGGGAATAAACCGGGTGTAACGAAACAACAGCAATGGATTAAAGTGGGCAAATCTTTACAGTTGTTAGATACACCGGGGATTTTATGGCCAAAGTTTGAAGACCAACTGATTGGTAAAAAGCTGAGTTTAACAGGTGCAATTAAAGATAGCATCGTCCATTTAGATGAAGTGGCGATTTACGGATTAGAATTTCTCATTGAACATGATTATGAAGCATTGCTCGCCCATTTTAAAATTGATGTCCTGCGAGATGCAGAAATGCTGGATTGGTTTGATGCGATAGGACGTAAACGTGGGCTGTTACAACGTGGAAATGAAGTGGATTATGAAGCGGTCATTGAGGCACTGATTTATGACATCAGAAATGCAAAAATCGGGACATATTGCTTTGACTTATATTCTGAGTGGCAGGCTGAGACCGATGCGTAAAGGAAAAACAATTCAAGCGATTAAAGCAGAATTGAAACACTTGACGTCGTTAAAGGAGTTAGCGCAACATCCTGATTTCCAAGATGAACGAAAAGGGGTCCAACAAGCTTTTGTGCAACGTCAACGTCAACTTGAAAAAATAGCGTTACAACAACAAAAATATCGTGACATGTGTATATACGAAACAGAAATTTTAAATGTGCAACCAGAGGCATTGATTTGTGGTGTAGATGAGGTTGGACGCGGGCCTCTTGCTGGACCTGTCGTCGCAAGTGCAGTCATTTTACAGCCCGGACATGACTTTGTAGGTATTAACGACTCCAAACAGTTGTCTGTCACACAACGGAATTTGTTGAACACGTCATTAAAAGAGCAAGTGCGTGCTTGGGCAGTGGGAGTTGCAACACCTGAAGAAATTGACGAACACAATATTTATGTGGCAACACAAATCGCGATGTACCGTGCGATTGAAAATTTGTCAGTCACACCGACACATTATTTAATTGATGCGATGACGCTCGATCATTTGACTGCACCACAACAAGCGATTATTAAAGGAGATGCGAAAAGTGTGTCCATCGCTGCAGCCAGTATTATCGCAAAAGTGTATCGTGATGACTTGATGGCAGAATATGCAAAACAATATCCTGGTTACGATTTTGCACAGAATGCTGGTTATGGTACGCAAAAACATTTAGATGGTTTGAAACAATACGGCGTGACAACTATTCACAGGAAGACTTTCGAGCCTATTAAATCAATGGTTTCAAAGTTTTAAACGAAATAGATCAGCATATAAAAAGTTTTCAAAAAGTTAGAATTATGTTTTACTAGTAGTAATTTCTAATAAAGAAAGGAATAAGAAACTCATGGATGAAACATTGCGAAAATTATATAAAGTGCTCGTACACTTTGAAGAAAAAGAAGTTGAAATTACTGAAGATGAAGCGAAGTTAAAGAAGATTAAAGAAGAGATTGAAGAGAATTTGAATATTTCGATTGAGGATGAACAGCAGGCGGAGTTGATTCGTTTGTTGAAGGAGCATCAGTTTGTGGTGGAGTCAACTGAGGATGAGCAAAAGATTGTGCAAGTACCGATGGATGATGATACACAAATTTCGTTCCAGGTGAATGATGAGGGTTAGTGTAGTGTATCATAGGCTAGGATGAGGCGGAGTTGTTTCCGTTTTGTCCTAGTTTTTATTTTAGGAACATTTTATTTGCGTTAAGCTCTGTGTGCTAAAAAATAATTTTTATCATTTGATATCTGCTGAAACAATGTATTGTGTGTGATGCAAGAGGTGTTAGCCTTTATAAAACATCTTGATACGAAAGGGAATCTGTTTACAATAGCGCTTACATTTCCTATAATTGTACTTGAACTTAACCTTAAGAAACAGGAGGATGGAGTATGAATATCCATGAGTATCAAGGAAAAGAAATTTTTCGCTCAATGGGCGTAGCAGTACCAGAAGGGCGTGTGGCTTTTTCTGCTGAAGAAGCCGTTGAGAAAGCGAAAGAGTTAGTCACAGATGTATATGTTGTTAAAGCGCAAATCCATGCGGGAGGACGTGGTAAAGCTGGTGGTGTGAAAATCGCTAAGTCTTTATCAGAAGTTGAAGCATATGCAAATGAGTTGCTTGGAAAAGTTCTCGTGACACACCAAACAGGTCCTGAAGGTAAAGAAGTGAAGCGTCTTTACATTGAAGAAGGTGCCAATATCCAAAAAGAATATTATGTCGGCTTTGTTATTGACCGTGCGACAGACCGTGTGACTTTAATGGCGTCTGAAGAGGGTGGCACTGAAATTGAAGAAGTTGCAGCGAAAAACCCTGAAAAAATCTTCAAAGAAACAATTGATCCAGTCATTGGTTTAGCGCCTTATCAAGCACGCCGTATCGCGTTTAACATCAATATTCCTAAAGAATCAATTAACAAAGCGGTTAAGTTTTTAATTGCTTTATATAATGTGTTCATTGAAAAAGATTGTTCAATCGTTGAAATTAATCCACTTGTTTTAACGGGTGAAGGTGATGTTTTAGCACTTGACTCTAAAATCAACTTTGATGACAACGCATTATTCCGTCACAAAGATATCGTTGAATTACGCGATTTAGAAGAAGAAGATCCAAAAGAAATTGAAGCTTCTAAATACGATTTATCTTATATTGCATTAGACGGTAATATCGGTTGTATGGTGAACGGTGCAGGTTTAGCGATGGCAACAATGGATACGATTAATCACTTTAATGGTAACCCAGCTAACTTCCTTGACGTAGGTGGCGGTGCAACTAAAGAAAAAGTTACTGAAGCGTTCAAAATTATTTTAGGCGATGACAACGTTAAAGGTATTTTCGTTAATATCTTTGGTGGTATTATGCGTTGTGATATTATCGCTGAAGGTATTGTAGCGGCAGTAAAAGAAGTGGAATTAACATTGCCATTAGTTGTACGTCTTGAAGGTACAAATGTTAAAGAAGGTAAACAAATCTTAAAAGACTCAGGTTTAGCAATTGAACCAGCGAATACAATGGCTGAAGGTGCACAAAAAATTGTTAAACTTGTAAACGAAGCGTAAGGAAAGGATGGGACAACTACAATGAGTGTATTTGTAGATAAAAATTCAAAAGTAATCGTACAAGGTATTACAGGGTCAACTGCCCTTTTCCATACTAAGCAAATGTTGGAATATGGTACGCAAATTGTTGCAGGGGTAACACCAGGTAAAGGTGGACAAGTTGTTGAAGGCGTACCTGTTTTCAATACTGTTGAAGAAGCGAAAAAAGAAACTGGCGGCAACGTATCTGTTATTTACGTACCAGCACCATTTGCAGCTGATGCGATTTTAGAATGTATCGACGCTGAATTAGACTTAGCAATTTGTATTACTGAACATATTCCTGTTATTGATATGATTAAGGTTAAACGTTATCTTGAAGGTAAAAAGACGCGCTTAATTGGACCAAACTGCCCAGGTGTCATCACTTCAGATGAAACGAAAATTGGTATTATGCCAGGATACATCCACAAAAAAGGCCATGTCGGCGTTGTTTCACGCTCTGGCACTTTAACATATGAAGCGGTACATCAATTAACTGAAGAAGGTATCGGCCAATCTACAGCTGTAGGTATCGGTGGGGACCCAGTTAACGGTACAAACTTTATCGACGTGTTAGAAGCATTCAACAATGATGATGACACGAAAGCTGTTGTGATGATCGGTGAAATTGGTGGTACGGCAGAAGAAGAAGCTGCTGAGTGGATTAAAGCGAACATGACCAAACCTGTTGTCGGCTTCATCGGTGGTCAAACAGCACCTCCAGGAAAACGCATGGGTCACGCTGGTGCAATCATTTCAGGTGGTAAAGGGACAGCTGCAGAAAAAATCAAAACATTAAATGAATGTGGCGTTAAAACAGCAGCAACGCCTTCTGAAATCGGTTCAACTTTAATTGAAGCCGCTAAAGAAGCAGGCATTTACGAATCATTACTTACTGTTAAATAATTGAATTTCAATACAAACATCAGCGGTGTGTCAGGCAACTGAACTGATACACCGCGATTTTGAAGCTATTCATACATGGGCTGTTAATGTATCATCACTAACAGGGCGTGTGATGATAGCTTGATTTTGATATCCTTTTTTATTCCCCTTTAAACATGCCGTTTATGTTTGGCACAACTTCTTTTATTTTCCGCATCATCCATCACGCTTATTCTACATCAAGAGGTGACCACCACGTATGAAACAATTACTACTATTATTACTGTACGCTGGATTTTCAACACAACAAATTCAATACTATTACCCTAAACTTTGTACTTTAACAGGAAATCTACCTCAGCGCATTCAAGCCTTCAAATCGATGCTTTCACACATGTCGCAATTCCATTTACAACAAAAGCTCATACGACTCGATATGCTTAATATTCATACGATTGAAGCGACGTTACATGAACATCAAATTGTCCCGATTATGATAGACGAACCGCTTTATCCACCACTGTTAAAAGAAATTTATGATCCCCCGTTGATTTTATTTTGTAAAGGACGACTTGAACTGCTTCAACATTCTACTAATAGTCTTGGCATTGTAGGCGCAAGGCAACATACAGCATACACGCCACAAGCGCTTGAAACACTTTTTAACACATTTCAACATTTTCCACTAACGATTATTTCAGGGCTGGCACACGGTACAGACGCACTCGCACATCATTATGCGATTCGACATGACTTGTCCACGATCGGTGTGCTCGCCTTTGGGCATTTTCATCATTATCCTAAAAACACACAAGCATTACGCCAGAGGATGGAACAACATCATTTGACTATAAGCGAATATCCACCTTACACGCCTATTGCTAAATTTAGATTTCCTGAACGCAATCGCATTATTAGTGGTTTGTCGAAAGGAATACTTATCACTGAAGCAAAAGAAAAAAGTGGCGCGCTCATTACGTTGGATCAGGCATTAGAACAAAATCGTAATGTTTATGTACTGCCGGGGGATATGTTCAACGTGCATACGAAAGGTAATATGCTACGTGTCAAAGAGGGAGCAGAAATTGTATTATGTGCCCAGGATATATTGAAAGATTATGCAAATTTAAATGTTAACGCTTTGTGAAATAAATACAAAAGATTGACAAATATAAAAATAACCGTTTATCATTTATCTTTGTAAACAGAAAAAGCAAGGGGGTAACTACTTTGGCAGATAATCTTGTCATTGTTGAATCGCCTGCAAAAGCGAAAACAATAGAAAAATATTTAGGCAAAAAATACAAAGTGATTGCATCAATGGGTCATGTGAGAGATCTACCACGTAGTCAAATGGGCGTAGATGTTGAACATGACTATGAACCTAAATATATTACTATCCGAGGTAAGGGGCCAGTTGTTAAAGATTTGAAGAGACATGCGAAAAAAGCAAAAAAAGTTTTTCTCGCAAGTGACCCCGATCGTGAAGGTGAAGCAATTGCATGGCACTTGGCAAACATTTTAGAACTAGAAGATAGTAAAGAAAATCGCGTGGTTTTTAACGAGATTACGAAAGACGCTGTAAAAGAAAGTTTTAAACACCCACGCGGTATCGAAATGGATTTAGTCGATGCGCAACAAGCTCGACGTGTATTGGACCGTTTAGTAGGTTATAATATTTCTCCTGTATTATGGAAAAAAGTAAAAAAAGGTTTATCAGCTGGACGTGTACAATCTGTAGCGTTACGTCTTGTGATTGACCGTGAAAATGAAATTCGTAACTTTAAACCTGAAGAATATTGGTCGATTGAAGGCGAATTTCGTTATGGAAAATCAAAGTTTAATGCCAAGTTTCTTCATTATAAAGATAAACCGTTCAAGTTAGCGACGAAAGATGATGTGACAGTCATTACGAAAGCGTTAGACGGTAATCAATTCACAGTATCTAATGTGACGAAAAAAGAAAAAACACGTAAACCTGCCAACCCATTTACAACCTCCACTTTGCAACAAGAAGCGGCTCGGAAATTAAATTTCAAGGCGCGTAAAACGATGATGGTGGCACAACAACTTTATGAAGGTATTGACTTGAAGCGTAAAGGTACAATTGGGCTTATTACTTATATGAGAACGGATTCGACCCGTATTTCGAAAGATGCGCAAAATGAAGCGAAACAATTTATCGAGTCAGAATATGGTAGTGCGTATTTATCTAAAGTGACGAAAAAGGGTAAACAAGGTGACCAAGATGCCCATGAAGCGATTCGTCCAACGAGTACGTTAAGAACACCTGCTGAGATGAAAGACTATTTAACACGTGATCAATATCGCTTGTATAAATTGATTTGGGAACGCTTTGTGGCGAGTCAAATGGCACCTGCAATTTTAGATACGGTTGCTGTCGATTTAACGCAAAATGATGTGAAATTTAGAGCAAACGGTCAGACGATTAAGTTTAAAGGTTTTATGACACTGTATGTTGAAACAGATGATGACAAAGGTAAAGAAAAAGAAAATCGTTTGCCAAAGCTTGAAGTCGGTAATGAAGTGTTGGCGACTAAAATTGATCCGGCACAACACTTTACACAACCACCACCACGCTATACAGAAGCACGTCTCGTTAAAACATTAGAGGAACTTAAAATCGGTCGTCCTTCAACATATGCGCCAACAATTGATACGATTCAGAAGCGTAATTACGTGAAGAATGAAAGTAAACGTTTCGTCCCAACTGAATTGGGAGAGATCGTGCATGAACAAGTGAAAGAGTACTTCCCTGAGATTATCGATGTCGATTTCACTGTGAACATGGAAACGTTACTCGATAAAATTGCGGATGGCGATGTAGCTTGGAAAAAAGTGGTGGGTGACTTTTTCAATAGCTTTAAACAAGACGTTGAACGCGCGGAAAAAGAAATGGAAAAGGTTGAAATTAAAGACGAACCCGCAGGCGAAGATTGTGAAGTGTGTGGCAATCCAATGGTCATTAAAATGGGACGCTACGGTAAGTTCATGGCATGTTCTAATTTCCCTGATTGTCGTAATACGAAAGCGATTACGAAGCCGATTGGTGTGACATGTCCGAAATGTAAAAAGGGCGATGTCGTTGAACGTAAATCTAAGAAAAACCGTATTTTCTATGGTTGTTCAAATTATCCAGAGTGCGATTTTGTTACTTGGGATAAACCGATTGGCCGTGATTGTCCGAAATGTCAACATTACTTGGCAGAGAATAAAAAAGGACGTGCGACACAAGTTGTATGTTCGAATTGTGACTATAAAGAAGAAGTTCAAAAATAATATGTGTATTAAAGTGAGGTAAAAACCATGACATCTGTTAATATTGTCGGCGCTGGTTTAGCAGGGTCTGAAGCAGCATTTCAATTGGCGGAACGTGGCATTCACGTGAACCTTTATGAAATGCGACCAGTGAAACAAACACCGGCGCATCATACGAATCAATTTGCTGAACTCGTATGTTCCAATTCATTAAGAGGGAACGCGCTTACGAATGCTGTCGGTGTATTAAAAGAAGAAATGCGCCGTTTAGATTCATTGATTATTGCAGCAGCGGATCATGCCCGTGTACCTGCGGGTGGTGCGTTAGCTGTAGATCGCCATGACTTTGCAGGATATATCACTGAAAAGCTAAGAAATCATCCGAATGTGACTGTGAGTAATGAAGAGGTGACGTCTATCCCTGAAGGTCCAACGATTATCGCGACCGGTCCATTAACGACAGAACCACTTGCGAAAGAAATCGTTGCATTAACAGGCAAAGACCAACTGTATTTCTATGACGCAGCTGCACCGATTATTGAAAAAGACTCTATCGATATGGATAAAGTGTATTTGAAATCACGTTACGATAAAGGTGAAGCCGCTTATTTAAACTGTCCAATGACTAAAGAGGAGTTTGACCGTTTTTATGAAGCCGCGCTCGCAGCTGAAGTCGCACCGATGAATGATTTCGAAAAAGAAAAGTATTTTGAAGGTTGTATGCCGTTTGAAGTGATGGCAGGCAGAGGTGAAAAAACGTTACTGTTCGGACCGATGAAGCCAGTCGGATTAGAAGACCCAAAAACTGGAAAACGTCCTTATGCTGTCGTTCAATTAAGACAAGATGATGCTGCAGGGACTTTGTACAACATTGTAGGTTTCCAAACGCGTTTGAAATGGGGCGCACAAAAAGAAGTGATTCGTCTTATTCCAGGACTTGAAAACGTCGATATTGTAAGATATGGCGTGATGCACCGTAACACATTTATCAACTCTCCAGAAGTGTTGAGTGAGATTTATGAATTTAAAAATCGCAAAAACTTATTCTTTGCAGGTCAAATGACAGGCGTGGAAGGTTACGTGGAAAGTGCTGCAAGTGGTATGATTGCGGGAATTAACTTAGCGCATCGTATGTTAGGTAAAGCAGATGTCGTCTTCCCTCGTGAAACAATGCTCGGTAGTATGGCGTATTACATTTCACATGCAACGAACAATAAAAATTTCCAACCGATGAATGCGAACTTTGGTCTCGTACCGCCGCTTGAACAACGTATTAAAGATAAAAAAGAGCGTTATGAAACTTTAGCAAATCGTGCATTAGAACATTTGGATCACTTTAAACAGACGTTGTAATGAAACTGTAATTAATGGCAAAATAAGCAAAATTTTGATAAATATAAAAATTCAATGTATAATCAATGCAGTTCCCCTCATCATTATGCTACAATGCTAATGATGGAGGGGTTTTTTGAATTGAAACAAATCCAAGAGCAATTTTTAGATATGTTAAAAAGGGAACGTTTTTTCTCAGACCACACGTTGAAGGCTTATCATGATGATCTCGTCCAATTTAATCGATTTCTTGCACAAGAACAATTATCGCTCACGGCATTCAAATATATAGATGCAAGAAATTATTTACAGACGCTTTATGATTTGGGACTTCAACGGACTACAGTATCTCGAAAAATATCTACATTACGGAGTTTTTATGCATTTTGGATGACGCAAGACCACGAGATAGTGAATCCATTTGTTCAGTTGGTCCACCCGAAAAAAGAACGATATTTGCCAACGTTTTTTTATACTGAAGAGATGGAAGCCTTGTTTCAAACGGTCATGCAAGACGCACACAAAGGATTGAGAGACAGAGTGATTTTAGAGTTGTTTTATGCAACAGGAATTCGTGTTTCTGAATTAGTGTCTTTAAAAACAGAAGACGTTGACCTTGAAATGTGTTGGATTAAAGTGTTGGGTAAAGGTGGCAAAGAACGTATCGTACCTTTTGGAGAATTTTGTAGACAAAGTATCGAACAGTATTTGGCGGAGTTTGCACCGATTCAAAATGTACAGCACCCATATTTAATTACGAATTTAAAAGGTCAGCCGATTACAGAACGAGGTGTGCGTTATGTGTTAAATGATATTGTCAAACGTACAGCGGGTGTCACATCGATACATCCACATAAACTGCGACATACATTTGCGACACATTTGTTGAATGAAGGGGCAGACCTTAGAACTGTTCAAAGTCTACTTGGACATGTTAATTTATCAACAACAGGACGTTACACCCATGTGACGAATCAACAATTAAGAAATGTTTATTTACAGGCACATCCACGTGCGAAAAAAGGAGAGTAATCATACATGAGTTCATCAATACATGCAACAACGATATATGCAGTGAGACATAATGGTGGCGCAGCGATGGCAGGTGATGGCCAAGTCACTTTAGGTGAAAAAGTGATTATGAAACAAACTGCCAAAAAAGTAAGAAAGCTATATAATGGCAAGGTCATTGCAGGTTTTGCTGGTAGCGTGGCAGATGCTTTTACACTTTTTGAAAAATTCGAAGCCAAATTACAACAATATAGCGGTAATCTTGAAAGAGCAGCTGTAGAACTTGCGAAAGAGTGGCGTGGCGACAAACAATTACGTCAACTGGAAGCGATGCTCATTGTGATGGATAAAGAACATATCCTCGTCGTGAGCGGGACAGGCGAAGTCATTGCGCCGGATGATGATTTGATTGCAATCGGTTCAGGTGGCAATTTTGCGTTAAGTGCCGGTCGCGCGTTTAAAAGACATGCATCACACTTAAGCGCACGTGAAATGGCATATGAAAGCTTGAAAGTAGCCTCAGACATATGTGTATTCACGAATGACCATATCACAGTGGAAGAACTTTAATGGAGGTATCGAGCATGGATCGTAATGCGATTAAATTTACACCCAAAGATATTGTAGATCGATTAAATGAATATATTGTAGGTCAAGAAGAAGCTAAGAAGAAAGTTGCCATTGCATTGAGAAATAGATATCGTCGTAGTTTGCTTGATGATGAAGTGAAACAAGAAATTGCACCTAAAAATATTTTGATGATGGGGCCGACAGGTGTAGGGAAAACTGAAATTGCACGCCGTATGGCCAAAATTGTCGGTGCACCGTTTTTAAAAGTAGAAGCAACGAAATTCACTGAGGTGGGGTACGTCGGTCGCGATGTTGAAAGTATGGTCCGAGACCTAGTTGACGTTGCTGTTCGTTTAGTTAAAGATCAGAAAAAAGCAAATGTTGTTGAAGCAGCGACACAAAAAGCGAATGATAAATTAGTGAAATTGCTTGTGCCGAGTTTAAAGAAAAAAGCAAGTCAAAATACCAACAATCCATTAGAGTCTTTATTTGGTGGCGCCATCCCGAACTTTGGACAGCACAACGAAGAAGATGAGGAAGAACCACCAACAGAAGATATTAAAACAAAGCGCTCTGAAATTCGTGTACAGTTACTGAACGGACAGCTTGAAGAAGAGAAAGTTAAAGTGAAAGTAGAGCAAGACCCGGGCGCCCTAGGTATGCTCGGCACGAACCAAAATGAGCAGATGCAAGAAATGATGAATCAACTGATGCCGAAGAAAAAAGTTGAAAAAGAATTGCCGGTGAAAACAGCACGTAAAATTTTAGTTGACCAATTTGCTGATGAGATGATTGATCACGAAACAGCGAACCAAGAAGCACTTGATTTAGCAGAGCAAATGGGTATCATTTTTATTGATGAAATTGATAAAGTTGCAACGTCAAATCAAAATAGTGGTCAAGATGTTTCGAGACAAGGTGTACAGCGTGACATCCTGCCTATCCTTGAGGGTAGCGTAGTTAAGACGAAATATGGTACTGTTAGTACGGAACACATGCTTTTTATTGGCGCTGGAGCTTTTCATGTATCGAAACCAAGTGATTTAATTCCGGAGCTACAAGGACGTTTTCCAATTCGCGTAGAATTACAAGATTTATCAGTAGATGATTTTGTACGTATTCTTAAAGAACCGAAATTGTCCTTAATTAAGCAATATGAAATGTTATTGAAAACAGAAGAGGTTGTTGTGAACTTTACAGATGAAGCCATTTATCGACTGGCGGAAATGGCATATCATGTCAACCAAGAAACGGACAATATCGGTGCGCGTCGTCTGCATACGATATTAGAAAAAATGTTAGAAGACTTGTCTTTCGAAGCACCCAATATGCCGCATGCACAAGTGGACATCACACCACAATATGTTGATGATAAATTAAAAACGATTTCGACAAACAAAGATTTAAGCGAATTTATTTTATAAGAAAAAAAGGAGTAATGACATGAGCTTATTATCGAAAACAAGAGAATTGAGTAGTTTGTTACAAAAACATAAGGGCATCTCAGTAGATTTCAAAGATGTTGCACAAACAATTAGTAAAGTGACTGTAACTAATGTGTTCATTGTTTCTCGTCGCGGTAAAATATTAGGTTCTAGCTTAAATGAATTACTTAAGAACGAACGTATTATTAAAATGTTGGAAGACCGACATATCCCTGAAAAATATACCGAAAAGTTAATGCATGTTTATGAAACGTTATCTAACATTTCAATTGATGATGAATTATCTGTATTCCCACCAGAAAATGAATCAGTATTTAAAGATTCAAAAACAACTGTATTCCCAATTATTGGTGGTGGCGAACGTCTAGGTACACTCGTTTTAGGACGCGTGTCTGACGAGTTTGAAGATAATGACCTCATACTTGGTGAGTATGCTGCAACAGTAATCGGTATGGAAATATTGCGTGAAAAACATTCAGAAATTGAATCTGAAGCGCGTGATAAAGCAGCAATTTCTATGGCGATTAACTCATTATCTTATTCAGAAAAAGAAGCAATTGATCATATTTTTGAAGAACTTGGTGGTAAAGAAGGTTTACTGATTGCTTCTAAAGTAGCTGACCGCGTAGGTATTACACGTTCAGTGATCGTTAACGCATTAAGAAAATTAGAAAGTGCGGGCGTGATTGAGTCTCGTTCACTCGGTATGAAAGGGACATTCATTAAAGTTAAAAAAGAAGCATTTTTAGACGAGTTATCTCGCACAGAATAAATGGCTTGACTTGTTGCAATTTGTCACATCTTGTGATATATTAATATGCGGCTGAAAAAGTCAAAACACACACGTGCATCAAAGTATAAGAGGGTGCGATAAGGTTATTTATCGTTTTTATACGAGTGGACGTGGCGGATGTAAACCAATAGGAGGAATTTATATTATGGCA
This sequence comes from Staphylococcus pseudintermedius, assembly GCF_001792775.2. GTDB lineage: Bacteria > Bacillota > Bacilli > Staphylococcales > Staphylococcaceae > Staphylococcus > Staphylococcus pseudintermedius. The sequence goes on along the minus strand of NZ_MLGE02000004.1, from coordinate 69,991 downwards.
GTAATCTCAATGAAACAATTATTAGAAGCTGGTGTTCACTTCGGTCACCAAACACGCCGTTGGAACCCAAAAATGAAAAAGTACATTTTCACTGAAAGAAATGGCATCTATATCATCGACTTACAAAAGACAGTGAAAAAAGTTGAAGAAGCTTACAACTTTGTTAAACAAGTTTCTGAAGAAGGCGGTAAAGTTTTATTCGTAGGTACGAAAAAACAAGCGCAAGAATCAGTGAAGGCTGAAGCAGAACGTGCTGGCCACTACTATGTCAACCAAAGATGGTTAGGCGGAATCTTAACAAACTACAAAACAATTTCTAAACGTGTTCAACGTATTTCTGAAATTGAAAAAATGGAAGAAGACGGTACTTTCGATGTACTTCCTAAAAAAGAAGTTGTAGAACTTAAAAAAGAATATGACCGTTTAATTAAATTCTTAGGCGGTATTCGTGAAATGAAATCAATGCCACAAGCATTATTCGTAGTTGACCCACGTAAAGAGCGTAATGCAATTGCAGAAGCGCGTAAATTAAACATTCCTATCGTAGGTATTGTTGATACAAACTGTGATCCAGATGAAATTGACTACGTTATCCCAGCGAACGATGACGCAATCCGTGCGGTTAAATTATTAACTGGTAAAATGGCGGACGCAATCTTAGAAGGTCAACAAGGTGTATCAAACGAAGAAGTGGCTGCTGAACAAGACATCGACTTAACAGAAGATGAAACAGCAGAAGGCGAATCAACTGAAGCGACAGAAAACACTGAAGCAACTGTTGAATCTAACTAAGACGCATCTTGAAATGGGTGATAAGATAAATATGCTTATCACCTTTTTTTAAAATAAATTAAGCATTTTTTAAATTGGAGGAATTATGAATGGCAATTTCAGCTAAACTTGTTAAAGAATTACGCGAAAGAACTGGCGCGGGTATGATGGACTGTAAAAAAGCTTTAGAAGCAACAGATGGAGATATCGAAAAAGCGATTGACTACCTTCGTGAAAAAGGTATTGCCAAAGCAGCTAAAAAAGCTGACCGTATTGCAGCTGAAGGTATCACACATGTTGAAGTGAAAGGTAATGAAGCAGTTATCGTTGAAATCAACTCTGAAACGGACTTCGTTGCTCGTAACGAAGGTTTCCAACAGCTTGTAAAAGAAATTGCTAACCAAATTCTTGATACAAAAGCAGCAACTGTAGAAGAATTAAATGAAACAACATTACCAAATGGTAAAAAAGTTTCTGAACATATGACTGAAGCAATTTCAACAATCGGTGAAAAATTAAGCTTACGTCGTTTCGAAATCAGAACTAAAACTGATAACGATGCATTCGGTGCTTATTTACACATGGGTGGTCGTATTGCAGTACTTTCTGTTGTTGAAGGTACAACTGATGAAGACGCAGCGAAAGACGTTGCAATGCACATCGCAGCAATCAACCCTAAATATGTATCTTCTGAGCAAGTAAGCGAAGAAGAACTTAACCACGAAAGAGAAGTTTTAAAACAACAAGCTTTAAATGAAGGTAAACCAGAAAACATCGTTGAAAAAATGGTTGAAGGCCGTTTACGTAAATATTTACAAGAAATTTGTGCAGTTGATCAAAACTTCGTTAAAAACCCTGATCAAACAGTTGAAGCATTCCTTAAATCTAAAGGTGGCAAACTTGTTGACTTCGTACGTTACGAAGTAGGTGAAGGCATTGAAAAACGCCAAGAAAACTTTGCTGATGAAGTTAAAGGACAAATGAAATAATTAACACGGTTTTGTATAAGAAAGAAGACACCTTTCGTGTCCTCCTTAGCATGACTTCAATGCATGATTGAAGCCGTGTACAAGGAAGATACCTATTGTGTCTTCTTTACTTGTATTGTTTTACATATTACGAATAGAGAGGTTAAAAATAATGACTGAAACTTCCAAATATAAGCGAGTAGTTTTGAAATTAAGCGGAGAAGCACTAGCAGGCGATAAAGGTTTTGGTATTAATCCAATGATTATTAAGAGTATCGCAGAACAGGTGGCAGAAGTAGCTAAAATGGACACTCAAATTGCTGTAATCGTAGGCGGTGGTAACATTTGGCGTGGGAAAACAGGTAGCGATTTAGGTATGGATCGTGGTACAGCTGACTATATGGGGATGTTAGCAACTGTCATGAATGCATTAGCTTTACAAGATAGTCTTGAGCAATTGGATTGCGACACACGTGTATTAACTTCAATCGAAATGAAACAAGTTGCCGAGCCGTACATTCGTCGTCGTGCAATTCGTCACTTAGAGAAAAACCGTGTCGTTATTTTTGCAGCTGGTATTGGAAACCCTTATTTCTCAACAGACACAACTGCAGCATTACGTGCAGCCGAAGTGGAAGCAGATGTGATTTTAATGGGTAAAAACAATGTGGACGGCGTTTATTCAGCAGATCCTAAAGTTGACCCAAATGCTAAAAAGTATGATCGCTTGACTTATATCCAACTATTACAAGAAGGTTTACAAGTAATGGATTCAACAGCCTCTTCATTCTGTATGGACAACAATATACCGTTAAAAGTCTTCTCTATTATGGAAGAAGGCAATATTAAACGTGCTGTTCAAGGTGAAGATATCGGTACAATCATTACAAAATAATATAGAGGTGCGAAACAATGAAAGAAATTATTCAAGATGCAAAAACGCGTATGAAAAAGTCAACTGAGAATTTATCTCGTGAATTAGCTCAAATCAATGCGGGCCGTGCGAACTCAAACTTACTAGCAGGTGTTCAAGTCGATTACTATGGTGCGCCTACGCCTGTACAACAACTTGCAAGTATTAACGTTCCCGAAGCACGTTTACTCGTTGTATCTCCATATGACAAAACGTCTTTGGCTGACATTGAAAAAGCAATCATCGCAGCAAATTTAGGGGTTAACCCAACGAGTGATGGTGATGTCATTCGTATTATGGTACCTGCTTTAACTGAAGAACGTCGTAAAGAGATTGTTAAAGAAGTGAAAAAAACGGGTGAAAACGCGAAAGTTTCTATCCGTAACATTCGTCGTGATGCGAACGATACGTTAAAAAGACAAGAAAAAGATGGCGATATTTCTGAAGATGAGTTACGTAACGGATCTGACGAAGTGCAAAAAATTACTGATAGTTCAATCAAAGAAATCGATCAGTTAGTGGCAGACAAAGAAAAAGATATCATGTCAGTCTAAATCGCGCTGTCATTCACCTTATCATGTTGGCTTAATCTATGTAAGGTGTGTGAACTCAGTCCAATTTAATAGGAAGACTGTAGAAAAAGTTTGTCTACTTTTAAGCTGTACCGAATACGACTTTGGTACAGTTTTTTTCTTTGTTTATTCAATGCGGGTATTGAGTGTGATAAAATGGTAGATAATTGTACGCTTATGAGATTATAATATTTTAAGAGACGAAATAGGCTCGGAGGAACACGCATGTTTAAGAAATTTATGAAAAAAAATGACACTCAAAACCATATCGAAGCGCTCGATCTACATAATATACCTGAACACATTGCAATTATTATGGATGGCAACGGGCGTTGGGCGAAACAGCGTAAAATGCCAAGAATTAAAGGGCATTATCAAGGCATGCAAACGATCAAAACAATTACGCGTGCGGCAAGTGATTTAGGGGTTAAGTATTTGACCCTTTATGCTTTTTCAACGGAGAATTGGTCGCGACCGGATGAAGAAGTCAACTACATCATGGGCTTACCTGTTAATTTTTTAAATACGTTTTTGCCAGAATTGATTGAGAAAAATGTGAGAGTCGAAACGGTTGGCTTTATTGATGAATTGCCAGAAAAAACGATTCAGGCGATTGAAGAAGCGAAAATTAAAACAGCTGACAATACGGGATTGACTTTAATATTTGCGATTAATTACGGTGGTCGTGCGGAGATTGTTTATGGTATTCAAACATTGATGAAAGAGATGCGTCATGCGTCTGATCAAGATATCGATGCGTTAACAGAACAACATTTTCAAAAGTATCTCATGACTCGTGATTATCCTGATCCAGAATTATTGATTCGTACGTCTGGGGAACAACGCGTTAGTAATTTCCTGATTTGGCAATTGTCGTACAGTGAATTTATTTTTAATTCTAAAATGTGGCCAGATTTTGATGAGGAAGAGTTAAAAGCATGTATTAAAACATATCAATCACGACAAAGAAGATTTGGAGGATTGTAGATAGGAGTAGTGGGATGAAGGTTAGAACAATCACAACGATAGTGGCACTCATTGTTTTTTTACCTATTTTGCTCATTGGTGGATCAACATGGATGTATTTTACATTTTTACTTGCATTAATTGCGTTAAAAGAACTTTTAAACATGAATAGAATCCAATTATTGTCAATACCTGGTCTTTTGAGTGCATTGGCATTAGTCATTATGATGCTCCCGCAAGATTTTGGGGAGTGGGTTATCGTTTTGCAACAAAAATCACTGATTGCGATGAGTTTTATTATTTTAAGTTATACAGTGATGTCAAAAAATAGATTTAGCTTTATGGACTCTGCCTTTTGTTTGATGTCTGTCGCATACGTAGGTATTGGTTTTATGTATTTTTATGTAACGCGAGAAGCAGGGTTAGAATTTATCTTATTCGGATTACTGATTGTATGGTTGACAGATACTGGGGCATACATATTTGGACGCCTTTTAGGAAAACGTAAATTATGGCCAACGATTAGCCCGAACAAAACGATTGAAGGATTTATCGGTGGGTTAATTTGTAGTTTAATTGTGCCACTGGCATTTATGTTTTTCGTTGATTTTGATTATCCAATGGTAGGACTCTTACTCATCACCGTCGTATTGAGTATGTTCGGACAATTGGGCGATTTAGTAGAATCAGGGTTCAAACGTCATTTTGGTGTCAAAGATTCAGGACGTTTACTACCAGGACATGGTGGGATTTTAGACCGCTTTGACAGCTTTATGTTCGTATTACCTTTAATGAATATTTTCTTAATTCAAATGTAAAGAGAAGTGAGAAATGATGAAAAATATCGCTATTTTAGGTGCGTCAGGCTCTATTGGTCAACAGGCTATTGATGTCATTGAACGTCATCCTGAAAACTTTAATTTAATCGCATTCACTGTAGGAAAAAACATTGATTTTGCAATTGAAGTGATACAAAAATTTAATCCTGAGATTGTTGCTGTACAGGAAGAAAGCGCAGTTGCACAATTGAAACCTTATCACAGTCATATTGTCAGTGGTCGTGAAGGGTTAATTGAAGTTGCGACTTACAATAAAAATGATTTAGTGTTAAATTCATTGCTAGGTAGCGTAGGGCTTGAACCGACGATGAAAGCAATTGAAGTAGGGAAAGATATCGCATTAGCCAACAAAGAAACGTTAGTCGTTGCAGGTGAATTAGTGATGGCACATGCGCGTCAACATGGGGTCAATATTTTACCAGTAGACTCAGAACATGCTGCGATTTTTCAATGTTTAAATGGCGAAGAGATGCGCAAAGTGAAAAACGTGGTCATTACGGCAAGTGGTGGTTCATTCCGTGACTTGACACGTGATCAATTGGCTTCAGTTACGGTGGAAGATGCCTTAAATCACCCGAACTGGTCTATGGGTCATAAAATTACGATTGATTCTGCAACGATGATGAATAAAGGCTTCGAAGTGATTGAAGCGAAATGGCTGTTTGACTTAGATATTGATCAAATTCAAACCATTTTGCATAAAGAAAGTATCATTCATTCAATGGTCGAATTTGTTGATACGAGTGTGATGGCACAATTAGGTACGCCAGATATGCGCATGCCGATTCAGTACGCTTTCACATACCCTGAACGTATAGAGCATCAAGCGCCATCATTAAACCTTGCAGAAGTAGCGCAATTGAATTTTAAACCTATGGACTTTGATCGTTATCGCTGTTTACAATATGCGTATGATGCACTGCGTATCGGTGGTACGATGCCGGTCGTATTAAATGCTGTTAATGAAGTAGCAGTGGCTAAGTTTTTAAACCGAGAAATTGCCTTTTTAGATATTGAAAAAATAATCGAACGTGAAATGGCCGCACATGAGGTCATTCAAAATCCAACTCTGGAACAAATTTTAGAATTAGATTATTACTATAAAACAAAAGAATATGAGGTGTAAGTAACTGTGCTCATAACCCTTATTGCATTTATTATTGTCTTTGGTGTACTCGTATTTGTACATGAATTTGGTCATATGTATTTCGCGAAACGTGCGGGCATTATGTGTCCTGAGTTTGCGATTGGTATGGGTCCAAAGATTTTTAGTTTTCGAAAAGATGAAACACTTTATACTATTCGTTTGTTGCCGGTAGGTGGCTACGTGCGTATGGCGGGAGACGGGATGGAAGAGCAACCTGTTCAACCTGGTATGCATGTGAGAATCAAAACAAATGACGCGAATGAAGTGACGCACATCATTTTAGATGATCAACATAAATTTCAACAGATCGAAGCGCTAGAAGTGAAACAAGTCGATTTAACTGAGGACTTATTTATTGAAGGTATAACGGCTGATGATGATGCACGTCATCGTTTTAACATTGCTGAAAAAGCATTCTTCGTACAAAATGGGAGTTTGATCCAAATTGCACCACGACATCGTCAGTTTACGCATAAAAAGCCGTATCAAAAGTTTTTAACACTTTTTGCTGGTCCATTATTCAACTTTATTTTAGCTTTTGTGTTAATTATCGGTTTGGCGTATTATGAAGGTGTCCCTGTGCCTAAAATTGCGCAAGTTGGAGAAAAATCACCAGCGCAACAAATTGGCTTGCAAAAAGGTGATGAAATTAAAAAAATCGGTAATCATGAGATCCATCGTTTTAATGATGTGAAAAAGCAACTTGAAGCAACAGAAGGCAAGCCGACAACCATCGTCATTGAACGTGACGGTAAAACGATTGAAAAAGAATTCTCACCGAAAAAAGTAGAAATTCAAACGACAAAAACAACTAAACAAACAGATTATCAGCTGGGTTTTATGCCTGAAAGAGAGCGTTCGCTGTTTGAACCGCTTCTATTCGGTATCCAACAGACGATAGAATACGGTAAAATTATTTTCGTTGCTGTAGCCAGTATGATTGCGAGTATTTTTACAGGTGACTTTAGTTTTGATATGTTAAATGGTCCAGTCGGTATTTACAAAAATGTCGATACGGTAGTTAAAACGGGAATTATTAACTTAATCAGTTGGACGGCCGCATTAAGTGTGAATTTGGGAATTATGAATTTATTACCGATTCCTGCACTGGATGGTGGGCGTATTTTATTCGTGATTTACGAAGCGATATTTAGAAAACCTGCCAATAAAAAAGCAGAAACAGTTATTATTGCAGCAGGTGCGGTTTTTGTATTAATCATCATGGTGCTCGTCACTTGGAATGATATACAACGTTATTTCTTATGATAGGACAAGGAGGAACAATCTAGGATGAAGCAATCAAAAGTTTTTATTCCAACATTGAGAGAAGTACCTGCTGAAGCTGAGGCAATAAGCCATCAATTGTTATTAAAAGCAGGGTTAATTAAACAAAATGCTGCGGGGGTATACAGTTATTTGCCAGTAGCAACACGTGTCATCCATAAAATTTCAGATATTATCCGTCAAGAAATGGAACGTATTGACGCAGTAGAAGTTGTGATGCCGGTATTGCAACAATCTGAACTATGGAAGGAATCAGGACGTTGGGATGCTTACGGTATGGAATTGATGCGTTTACGTGATCGCAACCAACGTGAATTTGCATTAGGGCCAACACATGAAGAAGTCGTAACATCACTCGTACGCGACGAATTACGTTCATACAAACAGCTTCCATTAACGTTGTTCCAAATTCAAACAAAATTCCGTGATGAAAAGCGTCCACGTTTCGGTTTATTACGTGGTCGTGAATTCATTATGAAAGATGCGTATTCTTTTCACACTGATGAAGAATCACTCATGGAAACGTATCAAAATATGTACAACGCATACAGCACAATTTTCAAACGCGTTGGCTTAAATGTGCGCCCAGTTGTAGCAGATTCAGGTGCGATTGGTGGAAATCATACACATGAATTCCATGCATTAAGTGCCATTGGTGAAGATACGATTGTATATAGCAATAACAGTGATTATGCTGCGAACATTGAAAAAGCTGAAGTGACATATTATGAAACGGTAAACACTGCTGAGGCATTACAACCGTTAGAAAAAGTAGAGACACCTAATGTTAAAACGGCGCAAGAGCTTGCAGACTTTTTAGGCCAACCGTTAGAAAATATCATTAAGACGATGGTCTTTAAAGTGAATGGCGCGTTTATTTTATTACTCGTTCGTGGTCATCATGAAGTGAATGACGTTAAAATTAAGGATTACTTTAAAACAGATGATGTCGCTATGGCAACGGATGATGAAATTCGTAATTTATTAGGTGCATCACCAGGTTCATTAGGCCCTGTGACAGATCGAGATGTCAAAGTATATGCAGACCAATTCGTGCAATCATTACGCAACTTAGCGATTGGTGCAAATGAAGATGGTTACCATTACGTGAATGCAAATGTTGAGCGTGATTTCCAAATTGAAGGTTATGGCGATTTCCGTTTCATTCTTGAAGGCGAGCCATTGGCAGATGGTTCTGGCCCAGCGCAATTTGCGGAAGGTATCGAAGTGGGTCAAGTATTCGTACTCGGTGAAAAATATTCTGAAGCGATGAAAGCGACGGTGTTAAATCAACAAGGGCGTGAACAAAACTTAACGATGGGTTGTTATGGCATTGGTGTCTCAAGAACATTGAGTGCGATTATTGAACAACACCATGATGATAACGGTATTATTTGGCCGAAATCAGTGACGCCATTTGATGTCCATTTAATTTCAGTGAATCCTAAAAAAGACGAACAACGTGCATGTGCAGATCGATTGTATGATCAATTATTAGGTACTTATGATGTATTGTATGATGACCGAAATGAGCGTGCAGGTGTGAAATTTAACGATGCAGACTTAATAGGTATTCCAGTTCGTGTCGTTGTCGGTAAAAATGCATCAGAAGGTATCGTAGAAGTGAAGCGTCGTGATACTGGCGACAGTGAAGATGTGCATGTGAACGATTTAGTGACACACCTTGAAAAATTATACGAACAAATTTAGTAGCTATCATGACTGAATTTGTTATAATACGATTAATCGTTGAACAATGTGAAGTATGATGGATGAACATTTGATATTTTGTTTTTATTGGTTGTTCACTTGGGCTCGCATTCCTAGGCGCCTCACTTCCACTAACCAACGCTTGTATGAATTATTATATTCTTGAAGCGTTGGTGGATTTTCAGTTTCGGCTCTATGCCTCAGGAGTCTCGCCCAGATTCACAATACAATCAGTCCAGGTGAATCATCATCGTTTGCTGTTTCAATAAAATTTGAAATATCATGGTTGTCAATGTATTTCACAATTTTAACTGATATCATTTGAGGAATAGCAAAGTTAACGTCTTGGACAGTTCTTACAAACATAGAAAGTGTTATTGAAATTCAAAAGTGGATAGGGTGAAGTGATGCATTGTTGATAACGCGAATAGCCCTAGTGCAGTGTAAGGCTTAAATTGATTTTAGAGGCTGGGACATTCAGTTTGTCCAGCCTTTTCTATTGTTTTCATGTACATGTGTAAAATTAAAATGCACAATCAAATTATTATTAATGGAAACCAAATTTTTGATACTCAATTGAGCTTAATTCCAACTTTTTGATTTCATTGATTAGTGGTCCTTGGTATCAAATTGCTAAAATGGATGAGACTCCCGAGGGATCAGCTGAACCGGAAAATCCACCAACGCTTCAACAATGTAATAGTTCAATTAAGCGTTGGTTAGTTGGAGGTTTCAGTCCCTGGGAAAGCGAATCCATGGCGGCAATTGTAATTAATATAGCAATCATATCAAAATAGATAAGTTTAGCAATTAAAAGAAAAGCAAATCTAAAAATGAACCGATCGTATTCATGAAAATTGTTCAACATTAATGAATCCAACGCATACACGGCTATTCAAATAAGGTGGTTAGAAAATTGACATTACAGAATCAAGAAAAATTTAAGATTCTTCTTAAACAAGTGAATATGTTAGACCATTTTGATCAAGACTTCATTGATCAAGGCCAATTGACACGTGTAGATGTATCCCCAAAATCACGAAAATGGACGTTTTATATTCGGTTGCCACGATTGTTAAAATATGAAGATTATGCAGTCTTTACCCATGCGATGAAAGAAAGCTTCCAACATATTGCAGATGTAGATTGGAAAATTACGGTCAATGATGTGTCACAACAAGATGAATATTTACTGAAATATTTAGGTGATTGTATAGAACAAACACAATTGTCGCCTAAAGTGAAAGGGCAACTAAAACAAAAACGTATGATTGTCTCAGGTGATGTTGTTAAAATTCTCGTCCAAAATGATATTGAGGGGAACCATTTCAATAAAGTGTGCAACGGCAGCTTAGTGCGCGCGATGCAACGATGTGGTTTTAATATTCAAAAAGTTGTATTTGAAACAGATGAAAGTGGTCACGACGAAGATTTAGCATCATTAGAAGCTCATATTCAAGAGGAAGATGAACTAAGTGCACGCGAAGCAACTGCTAAAATTGAAAAAATGAAAGAACAACGTGCACAACAAGATGATGAAGTGGCCGTCGAACGTTGTCAAATTGGTAAGCCGATTCAAGTTGAAAATGTTCGACCGATTGAATCGATTATTGAAGAAGAGTTTAAGGTGGCAATTGAAGGTGTCATTTTCGACATTAATTTAAAAGAGTTGAAAAGTGGCCGTCACATCGTTGAATTAAAGGTGACAGACTATACGGATTCACTCGTACTTAAAATGTTTACACGTAAAAACAAAAACGACTTAGACCATTTCAAATCATTAAAAGAAGGTCAATGGGTGCGTGCACAAGGTCGTATTGAAGAAGATATGTTCATTCGCGACCTCGTGATGATGATGTCTGACATTGAAGCGATTAAACGCACACCAAAAATGGATAAAGCTGCGGAAAAGCGTGTAGAATTCCATTTGCATACATCAATGAGTCAAATGGATGGTGTGACGCATATTGGTGATTATGTCGCACAAGCTGCACAATGGGGACATGATGCGATTGCAGTGACGGATCATAACGTCGTACAAGCTTATCCTGATGCACATGCTGCAGCTGAAAAGCATGGTATTAAAATGATTTATGGAATGGAAGGCATGCTCGTTGATGATGGTGTGCCGATTGCGTATAAACCGTCGGATATTATGCTCCAAGATGCGACATATGTTGTATTTGACGTCGAGACTACCGGATTATCCAATCAGTACGATAAAATCATCGAGTTGGCCGCCGTGAAAGTGAAAAATGGTGAAATTATTGATAAGTTCGAACGATTTAGTAATCCGCATGAAAAGTTAACTGAAACGATTAAAAACTTGACGCATATTACAGATGATATGTTAAAAGATGCGCCTGAAATTGAAGAAGTGCTTACTGAATTTAAAGCATGGGTAGGCGATGCGATTTTCGTTGCACATAATGCATCGTTCGATATGGGCTTTATCGATACCGGTTATGAACGTCTCGGGTTTGGTCCTTCGGCAAATGCGGTTATTGATACACTTGAGTTGTCACGTACGATTAACACAAGTTATGGCAAACACGGCTTGAACTTTTTAGCTAAAAAATATGGCGTGGAGCTCACACAACATCACCGTGCGATTTATGATACGGAAGCAACAGCTTATATTTTCGTGAAGATGTTGGCGCAATTAAAAGCGTTAGATGTGCACAACCACCAAGATATCAACAAAAAATTATCGAATGAAGATGCTTATAAACGTGCACGCCCGCAACACGTCACATTAATTGTGCAAAATCAAACCGGTCTTAAAAACTTGTTTAAAATTGTCAGTGCGTCTCTCGTGCAATATTATTACCGTACACCACGTATTCCACGGTCATTACTAGATGAACATCGTGAAGGCTTGTTAGTCGGTACCGCATGCGATGAAGGTGAAGTATTTACTGCCGTCATGCAGCGAGATCAATCTGAAGTTGAACGGATTGCGAAATATTATGATTATATTGAAGTGCAACCGCCTGCTTTGTACCAAGATTTACTAGATCGTGACTTGATTCGTGATAATGAAACGCTTGTCGAAATTTATGAACGTATTTTAAAAGTGGGAGAAACGAATCAAATTCCAGTAATTGCGACAGGCAATGCCCACTATTTACATGAACATGATGCGATTGCACGTCGTATTTTAATTGCCGCTCAACCTGGTAACCCGTTGAACCGTTCGACGTTACCAGAAGCACATTTTAGAACGACGGATGAAATGTTAGATGCTTTTCATTTCTTAGGTGAAGAACGTGCGCACCAAATCGTCGTTGAAAATACGCGTGCGTTGGCAGAGCGCATTGAAAAGGTCGTTCCAATTAAAGATAAACTGTATACGCCCAATATGGAAGGCGCAAATGAAGAAATTCGTGAAATGAGTTATCGTCATGCGAAACAGTTGTACGGTGAAGAATTACCACAGATTGTGATTGACCGTCTAGAGAAAGAGCTAGAAAGTATTATCGGTAACGGATTTGCGGTTATTTATTTAATTTCGCAAAGACTCGTTAAAAAGTCATTAGAAGATGGCTATTTAGTAGGTTCTCGTGGTTCGGTCGGGTCAAGCTTTGTTGCGACAATGACGGAAATTACAGAAGTGAACCCACTGCCACCGCATTACATTTGTCCAAGTTGTAAAAAGAGTGAGTTTTTCGATGATGGTTCAGTCGGTTCAGGCTTTGACTTACCTGATAAAACGTGTGAATGTGGCACAGAGATGATCAAAGAAGGACAAGATATTCCGTTCGAAACGTTCTTAGGCTTTAAAGGGGATAAAGTCCCCGATATCGACCTGAACTTTAGTGGTGAATATCAACCGAAAGCACATAACTATACAAAAGTCTTGTTCGGTGAAGAATATGTTTATCGTGCCGGAACAATTGGTACTGTCGCTGAAAAAACGGCATTTGGTTTCGTGAAAGGGTATTTAAATGATCAAGGCATTCATAAACGTGGTGCTGAAGTGGATCGTCTCGTGAAAGGTTGCACAGGTGTTAAACGTACAACTGGTCAGCACCCAGGTGGGATTATCGTCGTTCCAGATTATATGGACATTTTTGACTTTACACCGATTCAATATCCAGCAGACGATCAAAGTTCAAGTTGGATGACGACGCACTTTGACTTCCATTCGATTCATGATAACGTTCTGAAACTTGATATTCTCGGGCACGATGATCCAACGATGATTCGGATGTTGCAAGACTTGTCAGGTATCGATCCAAAAACGATTCCTGTTGACGATCAACAAACGATGCGGATTTTCAGTTCTCCAGAAGCGCTTGGTGTAACAGAAGAGGAAATTTTAGCGAAAACCGGAACGTTCGGTGTGCCAGAATTTGGGACAGGTTTCGTACGTCAAATGTTAGAAGACACGAAACCGACGACATTTTCAGAGCTTGTACAAATTTCAGGACTGTCACATGGTACCGATGTATGGTTGGGTAATGCACAAGAACTGATTCGTAGTGGAACTTGTACGTTATCGAGCTGTATCGGTTGTCGTGACGATATTATGGTGTACTTAATGTACGCTGGTTTAGAACCGTCACTCGCCTTTAAAATTATGGAAGCAGTACGTAAAGGTAAAGGCTTAACAGAGGAATTTGAACAAGTGATGAAAGAAAATAACGTGCCAGATTGGTATATGGATTCATGTAAGAAAATTAAATACATGTTCCCGAAAGCGCACGCAGCAGCTTATGTGCTAATGGCTGTACGTATCGCTTATTTCAAAGTGCATCATCCACTTTATTATTATGCAAGTTACTTTACTGTCCGTGCGTCAGACTTTGATTTAATTACGATGGTGAAAGACAAAGACAGTATTCGTCAAACTGTAAAAGATATGTATGCACGTTACATGGATTTAGGTAAAAAAGAAAAAGATGTATTGACCGTGCTAGAAATTATGAATGAAATGGCGCATCGTGGTTACCGGATGCAACCTGTCAACTTAGAGAAAAGTCAGGCATATGAGTTCATTATTGAAGGTGATACATTAATTCCGCCATTCGTTGCTGTGCCGGGTCTTGGTGAAAACGTAGCGAAACGTATTGTTGAAACGCGTGAAGAAGGACCGTTCTTATCGAAAGAAGATTTGAACAAAAAAGCTGGTGTGTCACAAAAAATCATTGAATACCTCGATAGTTTAGGCTCATTACCGAATATGCCTGACAAAGCACAGTTGTCCATCTTTGATATGTAGAGATAAATTTGTCGGAAGATGCAATCTATGGTATAATGATGTTGCTTATAAAATTAGACTCAAGTGGGAAGAGTGGGTGTTACCCGCTCTTTTCTATTTGTTTGTCAGTCATAAGGGGGCTCGTATGAGTAAAGTTACAGAGCAAGTTGAAACCATAATACAACCTGTCCTTGACGAATTGAACTTTGAATTAGTAGACGTTGAGTTTGCTAAAGAAGGTCGCGATCATTATTTGCGTATCGCCATTGATAAACCGGGTGGCGTCGATTTGAATGATTGTACACTCGCATCAGAACGCATTAGTGAAGTGATGGATGAACAAGATCCGATTCCACAAGCGTATTATTTAGACGTGTCATCACCAGGTGCAGAACGTCCAATTAAAAATGAAAAAGGCTTTCAAAATGCGATTGAACAACCGATCTTTGTATCGTTATATGCACCGATTGAAGGTGACAAAGAATGGTTAGGTCATTTGAAATCAGTCACTGAAGATGCCATTACTATGGAAGTGAAAGTCAAAGCAAAGACGAAAACCATCACGATTCCACGTGATAAAATCGCTAAAGCACGTCACGCAGTTATGCTTTAAAGACGTAAGGAGGAAAATGAGTGGAAAGTAACGAATTATTATTAGCAACGGAATATTTAGAAAAAGAGAAAAAAATTCCTAGAGAAGTTTTAGTTGATGCAATTGAAGCAGCTTTAATTACGGCATATAAGAAAAACTACGACAGCGCACGTAATGTCCGTGTTGAATTAAATTTAGACAGCGGGACATTCCGAGTGATTTCTCGTAAAGAGGTTGTCGAAGAAGTGTTTGATCACCGTGAAGAAATTGATTTATCGACAGCATTAGTAAAGAACCCAGCGTACGAAATTGGGGATATTTATGAAGAAGATGTGACACCGAAAGACTTTGGTCGTGTCGGTGCACAAGCAGCTAAACAAGCTGTCATGCAACGTTTACGTGATGCAGAACGTGAAATTTTATACGAAGAGTTCATCGATAAAGAAGATGACATTATGACAGGTGTGATCGACCGTGTGGACCATCGTTATGTTTATGTGAATTTAGGACGTACAGAAGCAGTATTATCTGAAGCAGAACGTAGCCCGAATGAAACGTATCTTCCAAATGAACGCATCAAAGTGTATGTGAATAAAGTGGAACAAACGACAAAAGGGCCTCAAATTTTTGTATCACGTAGCCATCCAGGTTTATTAAAACGCCTTTTTGAACAAGAAGTGCCTGAAATTTTTGAAGGTACTGTGGAAGTGAAATCTGTTGCGCGTGAAGCGGGAGACCGTTCGAAAATTAGTGTGTACTCAGAAAATCCAGATATTGATGCAGTTGGCGCATGTGTGGGTGCGAAAGGTGCACGTGTAGAAGCGGTTGTGGCTGAATTAGGTGGCGAAAAAATCGATATCGTTCAATGGAGTGAAGATCCGAAAGTATTCGTACGTAATGCATTGAGCCCGTCACAAGTGATTGATGTGATTGTAGACGAAGAAAATCAATCGACGACTGTAATCGTTCCAGATTATCAACTGTCATTAGCAATCGGCAAACGTGGTCAAAACGCACGTCTTGCTGCAAAATTAACAGGTTGGAAAATCGATATTAAATCAGAAACAGATGCAAAAGCGTTAGGTATCGGTGAAAAAGAAACAACAACTGTTGAAACTGAACCTGTAGCGATGACAGCTGAAGAGCTGGATTTAGAAGCAACGACGGATGAACACATTGAAGACAATGCAAGCTTAGAGGATGAAAGTAAAGAGAATTAGGAGGGATTTTTATGAAAAAGAAAAAAATTCCTATGCGAAAATGTATTTTATCTAATGAGATGAAACCTAAAAAAGAGATGATTCGTGTTGTCAAAAATAAAGAAGGCGAAATTTCAGCTGACGTAACAGGAAAGATGCCGGGACGCGGGGCTTACGTTTCAAAAGACATCGCTTTAATTGAAAGGGCACAACAGGCGCACAAATTAGAGGATTATTTTAAAGCGTCAGAAGAATCACTTGAACCTGTTTACAAAGAAATTATACGTCTGATCTATAGAGAAGAGATTCCGACAAAATGAATGAACAACAATTTTTAAACTTTTTAGGTTTGGCGATGCGTGCGGGAAAAGTGAAGACAGGCGAATCTGTCATCCTTACTGAAGTGAAAAAGCGTCGTTTAAAACTTGTGCTCATCGCAAGTGACGCGTCTGAGAGTACGAAAAATAATATCATCAATAAATGTAACAGTTATCAAACACCTTATCGCATTGTTAGTAACCGTAACGATTTAGGAGATGCATTAGGTAAAGGTGCACGCGTCAATGTCGGTATTACTGATCAAGGGTTTGCAAAAAAGTTGATGTCAATGATAGATGAATAATGTTAGGAGTGGTTTAATGAGTAAACAAAGAATTTATGAGTATGCCAAAGATTTAAATATTAAAAGTAAAGATGTAATTGATGAGTTAAAGAAAACGGGAATCGAAGTGTCCAACCACATGCAAACTTTAGAAGATGACCAAGTGAAAGCGTTGGATAAAGTATTCAAAAAAAACCAAGCTCCGAAACAACAAAAAGAGCAAAAAAATACTCAATCAAATCACAAAAACCAAAAACAAGGTAAAAACCAAAAACAAGGTAACAACCAAAAACAAGGCAACAATCAGCAACAAAAGGGTAAAAATAACGGCCCTAAACAAAACAAGAAAAACAACAAAGGCAATAAAAACAAAAAGCAAAACAAGAAAAATGCACCACAACAACCAAGTGAACCTAAAGAACTGCCATCAAAAATCACTTACACTGAAGGTATTACAGTGGGTGAATTATCAGACAAACTCGGCGTAGATTCATCAGAAATTATTAAAAAGTTATTCTTGCTTGGCATTATGGCGAACATCAACCAATCTTTAGATATTGAAGCACTTGAATTAGTTGCATCTGATTACGGTGTGGAACTTGAAGAAGAAGTGGTCATTGATGATAACGACTTGTCAATTTATTTTGAAGACGTTGAAGAAGATGAAGACGCGATCGTACGTCCAGCAGTTGTGACTATCATGGGACACGTTGACCATGGTAAAACGACATTGCTTGACTCAATTCGTAATACACGTGTTACTGAAGGAGAAGCAGGCGGTATCACACAACATATCGGTGCTTACCAAATTACGAACAATGGCAAAAAAATCACGTTCTTAGATACGCCAGGACACGCCGCTTTTACAACAATGCGTGCGCGTGGTGCTCAAGTGACGGACATTACCATTTTAGTTGTCGCTGCTGATGATGGTGTGATGCCTCAAACAATTGAAGCAATCAACCATGCGAAAGAAGCAGATGTGCCAATTATCGTTGCAGTCAACAAAATTGATAAACCAACAGCGAACCCTGACCGTGTGATGCAAGAACTAGCGGAATACAATCTCATCCCTGAAGACTGGGGTGGCGATACGATTTTCGTACCACTATCAGCGTTAAGTGGTGAAGGTATTGACGATTTACTTGAAATGCTTATCTTAGTTTCTGAAGTACAAGAATTAAAAGCGAACCCGAATAAAGCAGCAGTCGGTACAGTCATCGAAGCTGAATTAGACAAATCACGTGGTCCTGCCGCTTCATTACTTGTGCAAAACGGTACATTAAATGTCGGCGATGCACTTGTAGTCGGTAACACACATGGTAAAGTCCGAGCAATGGTGAACGACCTCGGTAAACGTATTAAAACTGCAGGTCCATCAACACCAGTTGAAATCACTGGTTTAAGCGACGTACCTCAAGCAGGTGACCGCTTCGTCGTATTCAAAGACGAGAAAAAAGCACGTCGTATCGGTGAAGCACGTGAACAAGAAAATATTATTCAACAACGTCAAGAAAGCAAAAACGTAACATTGGATAACTTGTTCGAACAAATGAAACAAGGTGAAATGAAAGACTTGAATGTCATCATCAAAGGTGACGTACAAGGTTCAGTGGAAGCATTAGCCGCGTCATTAATGAAAATTGATGTTGAGGGCGTAAACGTGCGTATTATTCATACAGCAACAGGTGCAATCAACGAATCTGACGTGACATTAGCACATGCGTCAAACGGTATCATTATCGGCTTTAACGTCCGTCCAGATGCAGGGGCAAAACGTGCAGCAGACGCTGAAAATGTCGATATGCGTTTACACCGTGTCATTTATAACGTGATTGAAGAAATCGAATCCGCAATGAAAGGCATGCTTGATCCTGAATTTGAAGAAAAAGTCATCGGTCAAGCAGAAGTACGTCAAACATTCAAAGTATCGAAAGTCGGTACAATCGCCGGTAGTTATGTCACTGAAGGTAAAATCACACGTGACGCAGGTGTCCGTGTTATCCGTGATGGTGTCGTATTATTTGAAGGCGAATTAGATACATTGAAACGTTTCAAAGACGATGTGAAAGAAGTTGCACAAGGTTACGAATGTGGTATCACAGTAGCGAAATTCAATGATATTAAAGAAGGCGATATTATTGAAGCATTTGTCATGGTAGAAGTAGAAAGATAATGAACTGAATGAAACCTCCTTGAGTCTATGATGGGTTGAAGGAGGTTTTGTTATGTAAAAAATGGCGCATGAATTTTAAATTGTTTTTCATTCACTTGCTTATTGTTGTTACTTTAGCGTTTATATGCACCTTTTAAAAGTAGCAAAAAACTAAAACTTTATTCCTTTAAATTTTAAACTTTTGTATAATAAAGACAAACAAAGGAGGACGTTGATGGAAAAGTTATTAAAAGATTTTTTCATCACTTTTATCATCGGTGTGGCTGGCATATTATTAATGTACTGGATCGGTTACGTGCCACCGAATCCGCGCATATTCAATGTTGTAGATAAGATTACTGTAACGCATTTCTTTGAGAATCGCATTTATGACAATTGGCTCATGATTGCATTTTTATTTGCCCTTGTTGTCACTGTGTTTGATGTAGGGAGTTCAAAGAAAGAGGATAAGTAAATAAAGCGTCAGGATCCGGTAATGACTTTACATATGTAGAATGAGTTAGAAGGTGTAGAAATACATCTGTTTTGATAGTACGTTGCAAAACTGACAAAGATTCGAGACTTGGATATTAAGTGATCCGAGTCTTTTAATGGTTATTGTATATATAAAATTACACTGTGGCCCTCAATATACTTTCAAAATAAATGCAATGCGCGTATAATACATCTATAAAAACATAGGAGCCTATGAGTCATATGTTTTCACCTACAGCTTGCTAAATTTGTAATAGTAGGGGGTGATACATATGGTGACGATAATTATACACTTAGATATATCTATCTGTTTAAGTATCATTGTCTATTTTTTGGTAAGATATCATCATAAAAAGACAAAAAAACAACCCCCGTTACCGCAATTAACGAGGGTACCCTAATAATAGGCTGTAATAGTAAAACATATGTTGAGCTCGAACTCACTTATATGTTGCTATGTTTTTAGCTCCTAATCTACTCTCATAAAGACGGTTAGGAGTTTTTTCTTTTTTTAATCATAGCATGTGCTTGACATAAATACAAGCACCACGCAGGTAGAATTACAATTGACAACAATCAAAAATAATTTCAACCACGTCTTTTGAAAATAAATGAAAACCAATCATCTTTTCTACTCTGTTTCATTGACGCCTCTTCCTACTCTCCTTTATAATGATTTATTGAGGATAACGCTACGATATTTTATCGAAAGGAGGCACTTTTTATGAATATGCGTGCAGAACGTGTTGGCGAACAAATGAAAAAAGAATTAATGGATATTATTAATAACAAATTAAAAGATCCAAGAGTCGGTTTTCTAACGATTACAGATGTACAGCCAACAAACGATTTATCATTAGCAAAGGTTTATTTAACAGTACTTGGTAGTGATAAAGAACGCGAAAATACATTCAAAGGTCTTGAAAAGGCAAAAGGATTCATTAAATCAGAAATTGGTCAGCGTATGCGACTTAGAATTGTCCCTGATTTGCAATTTGAATATGATGAATCGATTGAATATGGCAACCGTATTGAACGATTGATTCAAGATTTAAATCATAATGACTAACAATGTGCGCTAGAGTGCGTGAGATGATCTGCAATTGTGGAGTCCACGTAGTCTAGCTTATTTTATGAAAAGGAGTGTTGGTGGATGTATCATGGTATTTTACCGGTCTATAAAGAACGAGGGTTGACAAGTCACGATGTCGTTTTTAAATTGCGCAAAATTTTAAAGACGAAAAAAGTCGGCCATACCGGGACATTAGATCCTGAAGTAGATGGCGTCCTTCCTATTTGTATCGGTCAAGCGACAAAAGTGAGCGATTATGTGATGGAAATGGGAAAAACGTATCGCGCTGAAGTGACATTAGGTTTTTCAACGACGACAGAGGATCAAACGGGTGACGTCTTGGCACGTGAAATCGTTACGGTTGACCAATTCGATGCCAATCAAGTTGATGCAGTGTTACACTCATTTAAAGGGTGGACGACACAAATTCCACCAATGTATTCGTCTGTGAAAGTAAATGGCAAAAAATTGTATGAATACGCACGCAATGGTGAAACGGTAGAGCGCCCTAAACGTCAAATTCATATTTCGCATATTGCACGGATTTCGGACTTAATTTTTGAAAATGACATCGTACGTTTTTCAATAGAAGTGACTTGTGGCAAAGGGACATATATTCGAACACTCGCAACGGATATTGGTCGAGCACTCCATGTACCAGCGCATATGTCATTGTTGACACGGACGATGAGTGGTGGCTTCAGTTTAGACCAAGCACTCACTTTAGCATTGATTGAACAGTCGCATCATGACGACACACTCCAAAATCAATTATTACCACTTGCATACGGCTTGAAAGGACTTCCATCTTTCCATGTTCAAAATGAAAGTGATAAAATGAAGATAAAGAATGGACAAAAGTTTGCTAAAGGTTATTTTAATGTGCCATTTGAGCAGCAACTTGTCATGGTTGATAGTGACAATGATGATGTATTAGCAATTTATGAAGTGCATCCATCACGACAAGATGAAATTAAACCGAAAAAGGTATTTAATTAAAAGGAGACTTGGTTATGGAAGTTATTGAGATTACACATCCTATTCAAGCTGAACAATATATTCAAGAGGATGTAGCAATGGCGCTTGGCTTTTTCGATGGGCTACACAGAGGGCATCAAGCATTATTTGATGAATTAGATCGTGTGGCAAAGGAAAAGGATCTGAAGAAAGCGGTCATGACTTTTGATCCACATCCGTCAGTCGTTTTAAATCCTAAACAAAAACGCACGACTTATATTACGCCGTTAGATGATAAAATTGAATTATTAGGCGAACAAAATATTGATTATTGTCTTGTTGTGAATTTTTCTTCACGATTTGCGGAAGTGACACCTGATGAATTTGTTCAAGACTATTTAGTGAAAAATCATGCTCGTGTTATTATTGCTGGATTTGATTTTACATTTGGTAAGTATGGTAAAGGGAATATGGCGATGCTTCAAGAATATCAAGCGCAATTTGAAAGTATTACAATTGGTAAGCAAGATTTGAACCGTGAAAAAATTTCAACGACAGCGATTCGTGAAGCATTGAAAACGGGTCATCTTGCGAAGGCGAATGAGCAATTAGGTTACCGTTATCGAATGAAAGGAACCGTCGTGCAAGGTGAAAAGCGCGGCCGTACGATTGGTTTCCCAACAGCGAATATTGAACCAAGTGATGACTATGTTTGGCCAACGCTCGGTGTTTATGCGGTCAGTATGACGATTGGTTCAAGTGATCAAATTTACCGTGGTGTTGCTAACATTGGTGTGAAGCCGACGTTCCACGATGATTTACCTCAAGCTGTCATTGAAGTGAATATTTTTGATTTTACGGAAAACATTTATGGCGAACGTGTTACGATTTATTGGCACCACTACATCCGACCAGAGTTGAAATTCGATGGGATTGACCCACTCGTTGCGCAAATGAACGATGACAAAGCACGTGCCAAACATTTATTAGCGGTTGATTTTGGTGACGATGTATCATATAATGTATAAGTCTAATAAAGATTAGCACACGACCTTTATCTTGGTAGGTTGAAACTCCGACGCCTGACTCAGATAAAGGCACGAAAAATTTAAAGGAGGAAATTGACAAATGGCAATTTCACAAGAACGTAAAAACGAATTAATCAAAGAATACCGTACACACGAAACAGACACTGGTTCACCAGAAGTTCAAATCGCTGTGTTAACTGCAGAAATCACTGCATTAAACGATCACTTACGTATTCACAAAAAAGACCACCATTCACGTCGTGGTTTATTAAAAATGGTAGGACGTCGTCGTCACTTATTAAACTACTTACGTGACAAAGACATCCAACGTTACCGTGAATTAATCAAGTCATTAGGTATCCGTCGTTAATTTTAATCATTGCGCACGTGCTAGTGGCATTACAGGAAGGAGCTGGGACATTTATCGTATCCGGCTCCTTTTTTAACTATTAAAAGATGTTTATGTAAGATATAATTGAAATGTAAAAGGCTACGAAATGTTTAAAGAGGTAGGAGAGGAGATTTATAATGTCTCAAGAAAAGAAGGTTTTTAAGACGGAATGGGCAAACCAGCCGTTAACAATAGAAACAGGACAACTCGCAAAACAAGCGAATGGTGCTGTACTCGTACGCTACGGGGACACAGTTGTTTTGTCTACAGCGACAGCATCAAAAGAACCACGCGATGGCGACTTTTTCCCATTAACTGTCAATTATGAGGAAAAAATGTATGCCGCGGGTAAAATTCCAGGTGGCTTCAAAAAGCGTGAAGGACGTCCAGGTGACGAAGCGACATTGACTGCACGTTTAATCGACCGTCCTATCCGTCCATTATTCCCAGATGGCTATCGTCATGATGTCCAAATCATTAATACTGTATTGAGTGCGGATCCTAACTGTTCACCTGAAATGGCAGCGATGATCGGATCGTCAATGGCGTTAAGTGTATCAGATATTCCATTCCAAGGCCCAATTGCGGGTGTGAATGTAGGCTATGTTGATGGCGAATATGTCATTAACCCGAATTTAGAACAACGCGAAAAGTCACGTCTTGATCTAGAAGTAGCCGGTCATAAAGACGCGGTGAACATGGTTGAAGCGGGTGCGAGTGAAATTACTGAAGCAGAAATGTTAGAAGCAATTTTATTTGGCCATGAAGAAATCAAACGTTTATGTGCATTCCAAGAAGAAATTATTGCGCATTTACAACCTGAAAAACGTGAATTTATTCCTGAAGAGAAAAATCAAACGCTCATCGATTCAGTGACGCAAATGACAAAAGATGAGAATTTAAATGGTGCGATTCAAACGTTCGACAAACAAGAGCGTGACGCGAATCTTGATGCAATTAAAGAACGTATTTTAGCGAACTTTGAAAACGAAGAAGATCCTGAAAATGAAGCATTATTAAAAGAAGTTGGCACAATTATTAATACTTTAATTAAAGATGAAGTACGCCGTTTAATTGCAGATGAAAAAATTCGTCCAGACGGTCGTAAACCTGACGAAATCCGTCCATTATCATCAGAAGTGGGCTTATTACCACGTGCACATGGTTCAGGATTATTTACACGTGGACAAACGCAAGCATTGTCAGTGTTAACGTTAGGCTCTATTTCTGAATATCAAATTATCGATGGTTTAGGTGAAGAAGAGCACAAACGTTTTATGCACCACTACAACTTCCCGAACTTCTCGGTAGGTGAGACAGGTCCAGTACGTGCACCAGGGCGTCGTGAAATTGGTCATGGTGCGTTAGGTGAACGTGCATTAAGATATATTATTCCAGATGAGAAGACGTTCCCTTATACAGTGCGTATCGTAAGTGAAGTGTTAGAGTCTAACGGTTCTTCATCACAAGCGTCTATCTGTGGTTCAACTTTAGCGTTAATGGACGCGGGTGTGCCGATTAAAGCACCAGTTGCAGGGATTGCGATGGGTCTTGTTACGCGCGAAGAAAGCTACACGATTTTAACGGATATTCAAGGTATGGAAGACGCACTGGGTGATATGGACTTCAAAGTTGCAGGTACGACTGAAGGGATTACTGCGATTCAAATGGACATTAAAATCGACGGCTTAACGAAAGAGGTCATTGAAGAAGCGTTAGAACAAGCGCGTAAAGGTCGTTTAGCCATTTTAGAGCATATGATGCAAACGATTGACCAACCAAGAAAAGAATTAAGTGCTTATGCGCCTAAAGTAGAAATCATGCAAATTAAACCTGAAAAAATCCGTGATGTCATCGGACCAGGTGGTAAACAAATCAACGAAATTATTGATGCGACGGGTGTTAAACTTGATATCGAACAAGATGGTACAGTTTTCATCGGTTCAACTGAGCAAGACATGATCAATCAAGCACGTGCATGGATTGAAAGTATCGTGCGTGAAGCAGAAGTCGGTCAAGTGTATGATGCAAAAGTAAAGCGCATTGAAAAATTCGGTGCGTTTGTGGAACTGTTCCCAGGTAAAGATGCATTAGTTCATATTTCACAAATTTCGAACGAACGCATTAACAAAGTGGAAGATGTATTGAACATGGGTGATACACTGAAAGTGAAAGTGACTGAGATTGACAAACAAGGTCGTGTGAACGCTTCTCATAAAGTGTTGCTTTAAAATTAACAAAGCATGACATTTAAATAGATGAACTTAAAAAACAGAAGTAGATGTGACATATGAGCATTGACTTCTGTTTTTTGCATAGTGAGAGACAATTCTAAGGAGTGCGGTATATTTGAGGAAAATAAACATTTTGTCAGGTATAATCATTCTTGTACTATTACTCGGTGGGATTTTGCTGGATTTTTTACACCACTCTGAACTGATTGTGGTGATGTATAACCTGATTGCCTTTGTCATTATGATGTTACTTTTTTTAAATGCATCTCGGAATTGAGGATTGTTTAGAAATAGTTACCAATGCTTAAGACTAATTATAATACGTTGATACATATTTTTTAATGTAGGAGGATCATTTGTAAAGCAACATCAATCATTTATTGTGTATACAAAATCCTCAACCTGTCGTCCGAGAAACACTTTAATAGTGTACAGAGTTTCCATTATCCACTATAATAAAATATGAATGTAAAATGGACGGGCTATATTTATTAGGAGGTAAAATTTTGAATTTAGTAAAGAAGAAAAATAAAGACATACGCATTATCCCTCTCGGTGGCGTAGGAGAAATCGCCAAAAACATGTATATCGTCGAAGTAGATGATGAAATGTTTATGCTTGATGCAGGGTTAAAGTTCCCTGAAGATGAAATGTTAGGGATTGATATCGTTATTCCTGACATCCAATACGTATTAGAAAACAAACATAAATTAAAAGGGATTTTCTTAACACACGGTCATGAACATGCGATTGGTGCAGTTTCATACATTTTAGAACAAGTTGAAGCGCCGGTTTATGGTTCTAAATTAACGATTGGTTTAGTGAAAGAAAACTTAAAAGCACGTCAAATTAATAAGAAAATCCGTTATTATGTGGTCAATAACGAATCTGTCATGCGTTTTAAAGGTGTGAATATTACATTCTTTAATACGACGCACAGTATTCCTGATAGTTTAGGTGTATGTATTCATACGTCATATGGTGCCATCGTTTATACAGGTGAGTTTAAATTCGACCAAAGTTTACACGGTCATTATGCACCTGACATGAAGAAGATGGCTGAATTAGGCGAGGAAGGTGTGTTCGCATTATTAAGTGATTCCACTGAAGCTGAAAAACCAGGCTACAACACACCTGAAAACGTCATTGAAAGTCATATGTTTGATGCGTTTGCGAAGGTGACTGGACGTCTTATCGTGTCATGTTATGCATCGAACTTTATTCGCATTCAACAAGTGTTAAATATCGCAAATAGACTAAATAGAAAAGTATCATTTTTAGGCCGTTCATTAGAAAGTTCATTTAGTATTGCACGTAAGATGGGCTATTTCAACATTCCAAAAGATCTATTAATTCCTATGAGCGAAGTTGAAAATTATCCGAAAAATGAAGTGATTATCATTGCGACAGGGATGCAAGGTGAACCTGTTGAAGCATTAAGCCAAATGGCACGTCAAAAACATAAAATTATGAACATCCAAAAAGGGGATTCTGTATTTCTTGCGATTACCGCTTCAGCCAATATGGAAGTCATTATTGGTAATACTTTGAATGAACTTGTACGTGCGGGTGCCCATATTATACCAAACAACAAAAAAATTCATGCATCAAGTCATGGTTGTATGGAAGAGTTGAAATTAATGCTCAATATGATGAAACCTGAATACTTCATTCCAATTCAAGGTGAGTTTAAGATGCAAATCGCGCATGCAAAACTTGCGAGTGAAGCAGGTGTAAATCCTGAAAAAATCTTCTTAGCTGAAGCAGGCGACGTTATTCATTACGATGGTGAAGATATGAGCTTGAATGAAAAAGTGAATGCAGGGAATGTGCTGATCGATGGTATTGGTGTCGGTGATGTCGGTAATATTGTATTACGTGATCGTCATTTACTTGCAGAAGATGGTATTTTTATCGCTGTCGTTACGCTTGATCCAAAGAACAGAAGAATTGCGGCGGGTCCTGAAATTCAATCAAGAGGCTTTGTTTACGTACGTGAAAGTGAAGCGTTATTGAAAGAAGCTGAGGAGAAAGTCCGTGAAATTGTAGAAGCTGGTTTACAAGAAAAGCGTATTGAATGGTCTGAAATGAAACAAAATATGCGTGATCAAGTGAGTAAATTACTCTTTGAAAGTACACGTAGACGACCAATGATTATTCCAGTGATTTCAGAAATATAGTTTTAAAATCAGTGTGAAGTTCAAACAAGAAAACGAATCTTACTCTTTGAAAGCCACGCCATTTTTAAAGAGGAGATTCGCTTTTTTCATCATACAGGTTAATGACATCATTTTTTAGAAAGTAGAAGGTGACGAAGCATGGCGCAAACCAAGAAACGGAAATCCCAAACGACGCGCAATAGAAAGCGTACTTCGAAAAAGAAACAAAATGATACGCCTATGCGATTTACACTCGTTATTGTGATGGCGATTGTCATCATGTTAGGCGTGTTTCAACTCGGACTCGTTGGAATTGCCATTGATAGCTTTTTTAATTACTTATTTGGTTTAACACGTTATCTTACATACTTTTTACTCTTAATAGCGCTTGGTTTTATCGCATATAACGGCAAATTACCTAAAACGCGTCGATTGACTGGTTCGATTGTCTTACAAATTGCGCTGTTATTTGTTGCGCAATTATACTTCATGGCAACTGGCGGTATGAGAGCGAAACGTGAGCCTGTGTTATCTTATGTGTTCCAAAGTTATGATGCGGCTGAGCATATGCAATTTGGCGGCGGGTTATTCGGTTTTTATTTGATGCATGTGGTGTTGCCACTCATTTCGCTTGCTGGTGTCGTTTTACTTACACTTGTGTTACTCGTTTCAAGTGGCATTTTATTACTGAAAAAGCGCCATCGTGATGTGGCAAAAGTGTGGTTGGAACAATTTAAACAATCAACAGCCTCGTCATATGAAAAGGTGAAGGCACATCAATCTGAACGACGTGTGACAAGAAAAGAAAAAAAAGAACAGAAGCGACTCGAGCGCGAACAACAACGTGCAGCAGAGCCGAAAGATGTGTCGGATTTTCCTGAAGTCGACATTCCAGAAGAGGAACCGACTGATTATCCTTCGATTCCTATTTTCGGTCATCATTCTGTAGAAGTGGATGCACCAAGTCAGCCAGTGCAAAATGAGATGACACCACCGACGCAACCCGATATACCAAAGCGTCATAAAGCTGAGACAGAAACACACAGTGAAGTAGAGAGAAGCGGCTCAGAAGGTAGTATTACTGAAGCGGGTGCAGCAGAAAATCTACAATACGAAATCCCACCACTGTCGCTACTAAAAGAACCGAAACGTCAACAAACGACTTCTAAAACTGAAGTTCAACGTAAAGGAAAGTTACTCGAAACGACATTAAAAAACTTTGGTGTCGATGCGAAAGTGACGCAAATTAAAATTGGACCGGCAGTGACGCAATATGAAGTTCAACCGGCACAAGGTGTTAAAGTAAGTCGTATCGTCAATTTACATAACGATATTGCACTCGCACTTGCCGCTAAAGATATTCGAATTGAAGCGCCTATTCCAGGTAAATCGGCTGTAGGGATTGAAGTGCCTAATCAAAAAGTAGCGATTGTTACGTTAAAAGAAGTATTGGATGAAAAATTCCCAGCTAAAAATAAATTAGAAGTGGCATTAGGTCGAGATATTTCAGGTGAACCGATTACAGCAGAACTGAATAAAATGCCGCACTTATTAGTCGCAGGTTCGACGGGGAGTGGTAAATCAGTTTGTATTAACGGTATCATTACGAGTATTTTGTTGAATGCCAAGCCACATGAAGTCAAGCTCATGATGATTGACCCTAAAATGGTAGAATTAAATGTGTACAACGGTATTCCGCACTTATTAACACCAGTTGTCACAAATCCACATAAAGCTGCACAAGCACTTGAAAAAGTTGTGGCAGAAATGGAAAGACGCTATGATTTATTCCAACATTCTGGTACGCGAAATATCGAAGGGTATAATGACTTTATTACGCGAAAAAATAAAGAGCTTGAAGAAAAAGAGGCGTTATTACCGTATATTGTCGTCATTGTCGATGAGTTAGCTGACTTAATGATGGTAGCAGGTAAAGATGTTGAAACTGCCATTACACGTATTACACAAATGGCACGTGCTGCAGGGATTCATTTGATTATCGCAACACAACGTCCGTCAGTCGATGTCATTACCGGCTTGATTAAAAATAATATCCCATCTCGTATCGCATTTGCGGTGAGTTCGCAAACAGACTCTCGTACAATCATTGATAGTGGTGGTGCTGAGAAACTGTTAGGTAAAGGGGACATGCTCTTTATTAAAAATGGCGGTTCGACGAGAACACGTGTCCAAGGTGCCTTTTTAAGTGACCAAGAAGTACAAACGATCGTTGATTACGTCGTGGCACAACAAAAAGCGAACTATGTAAAAGAGATGGAACCAGATGCGGTAACAGAAGGTAGTACAGCAAGCGAAAGTGATGATCCGCTTTACAAAGAAGCTTATTTATTCGTACTTGAACAACAAAAGGCGAGTACGTCACTGCTTCAACGCCAGTTTAGAATTGGTTATAATCGTGCATCAAGAATTATGGATGATTTAGAACGTAATCAAGTGATTGGCCCGCAAAAAGGTAGTAAACCGAGACAGATTTTAGTTGATTTAAATGGTGGAGAGGTGTAACGCATATGTCTGTAAATCCTGATGTGAATATTGTAAAAGAATGGATTCTTAAAGAAATAGAGGCAGAAAACATTAAACCTGGCGAATCGTTACCAGGTTTATTGGCCATTGCACGTCAACTCGATGTCACAACGGATAATGTACAAGTAGCCATTCATGAGCTTGTGACCGAACAAATTATTACACAAAATTTTGAAGAGGGTGCACGTGTTAAAATTCCGCAACCGTTTTTCTACCCTTTAGATGAATTGATGAGCATTGGCCGGATGATTTCTGATAAAGGTTATGAAAGCGGAACGGTATTTTTAAGTCTTGATGAAGAAATCGCTTCTCTCGACGACTGTAAAGTGATGCAATTAGAACCGAATTCACCGATTACAGTGATTGAACGTATACGCACAGCTAATAGTCAGCCTGTTGTATATTGTTTGGATAAGGTGACAACAAACGTATTGGCTCATTTTGGGACACATAATCAACAAACGTCCATTTTAAAAGCGATTGAAGCTGAGAGTCACCAAACGATTGCTTATGCTGAAACTGAAATGGAAGCCATTAGTTATGAACCTTATATTTCAGACGCACTAGAAGCTGACCCCCAAGACGGGCTCATGTTATTGAGACAAGTCCATTACACAGAAGATGGCACGCCGATACTCTATTCTTTAAATTATTTTAAAAGTAGCCTAGTGAAGTTTCGAACAATTCGAAAACGTCTATAACTATATCAAAACCATTGTTAAAGGAGGAGTTGCATGAAACAACTTCAAGATTACCCGGATCAACGTATATCCGTTTTATCAACAAACAAATTTAAAACGACGACGATGACATTTAAATTCATGGCCCCATTAGATAAAAAAACGATGACTCAACGTTCTTTGTTAAGTAAATTACTCGTCCGTGCCACACAACAATTTCCAACAGATAAAGTATTCAATCAATATCTCTCTGAATTGTATGGTGCTTATGTTAATAGTTACGTGTCGAAGTACAAAGACCGCCACGTCATTACTGTTACACTTGAAATTGTAAATGAACGTTATTTGTTAGATGATGAATCATTGTTTGACAAAGGGATCGCATTATTAAAAGAGGTCATTCTGAATCCACTTGTTAAAAATGGTGCCTTTGATGAAACGTTTGTTGCACAAGAGAAAAGTTTATTGAAGAAAAAACTGACAGCGATTGAAGATAATAAATCACAAATTGCGTATTTACGTTTACTTAAGCATATGTTTGGTGAGCATCCTTACCGTTATATGGCAGCAGGCGACCTAGATGAAATTGATAGCATTACAGCGACAGACTTATATGATACATATCGTTCGATGTTAAATGATGACTACTGTTCAGTATACGTGGTAGGCAATGTTGAGGAAGAAGCTACAATTCAACATATACAATCAGAATTTAATATTCAACCTTTTACATATCAAGCGA
Organism: Staphylococcus pseudintermedius; assembly: GCF_001792775.2. Classification (GTDB taxonomy): domain Bacteria; phylum Bacillota; class Bacilli; order Staphylococcales; family Staphylococcaceae; genus Staphylococcus; species Staphylococcus pseudintermedius. The sequence goes on along the minus strand of NZ_MLGE02000004.1, from coordinate 38,769 downwards.
CACAATTCGGTCAACATATTCAGCATGATGCACCTGTTAATGAAGTGATTGAACAAGACAGTGTAGATCAGGCAAAATTAAACATGGGTTTTCGTTTTCCTACCCAATATGGTGAAAAAGATTTTTATGCATTTCTTGTGTTCAATATGATGTTTGGTGGAGATCCTTCATCAGTGTTATTCAATGAAGTCCGAGAACAAAAGAGTCTTGCTTACTCAATTCATTCACAAATTGATGGCAAAAATGGTTTCCTATTCGTCATGAGCGGCGTTTCAGCCAAAGATTACCAATTAGCCAAAGAAACGATTATTGAGGCATTTAACCGTTTTAAATCAGGTGACTTTACAGAGGACAAAATGGCATTAGCGAAGAAAATCATTTTATCGGGACGTAAGGAATCGAAAGACCGTCCGAAAAATATGATTGAAATGATGCATAATCAATTGTTGCTCGAAGTTCCAGAAACGGATGACCAATATGAAGCACGTATACAAGCCGTTAAACATGAAGACATTCAACGTCTCTGTCAAAATGCGCATCTTGATACGATTTATATTTTGACAAAGGAGGATGATACAGATGAATAAAACATACTATCAACAAATTGATGAAACGGTCTATCATTCTACTTTGGCGAACGGCTTGAACATGTTCATTATTCCAAAGAAGGATTTTCAAAAAACGTTTGTGACATATACAACGCAGTTTGGTTCATTAGACCATCGTTTTAAACCACATGGTGCAGATGAATTCGTTTCAGTCCCAGATGGTGTTGCTCATTTCTTAGAGCACAAGTTGTTTGAAAAGGAAGAAGGCGACTTATTTACAGAATTTGCCGAACATGATGCGCAAGTGAACGCATTTACAAGCTTCGACCGTACGAGTTATTTATTTAGCGCAACAAACCATATTGACGACAACATTTTACGTTTATTAAAAATGGTAGAGTCACCTTATTTTTCAGAAGCATCAGTAGAAAAAGAAAAAGGCATTATTGCAGAAGAAATTAAAATGTATCAAGAGCAGCCGGGATACCGTTTGATGTTTAATACGTTACGTGCGATGTATCAAGATCATCCCGTACGTGTCGATATTGCAGGGTCAGTTGAGAGCATTTATGAAATTACGAAAGACGATTTATATTTATGCTATGAAACGTTTTACCACCCTTCTAATATGGTGCTATTTGTTGTTGGTGATGTTGATCCTGAGCATATTGAAAATTTAGTTCGTACACATGAAGATGCACGCGGAATCGTGGCACAACCAGAGATTGAACGTGATCCACTCAATGAACCTATCGAAGTGATTGAGCACCAAGTCGTTGAATCGATGGCCCTTCAATCGCCAAGAATCATGCTCGGCTTGAAACATCCGGTCTATGATTTGTCTCGCCGTCAAGGTGTCAAAGAAGATATCGAAATGTCATTTTTCTTTGAGATGATCTATGGTGAAGAAACGAATTTTTATCAGTCGTTATTGAGCCAAGATTTAATTGATGATACGTTCAGCTATCAAACAGTCATTGAGCCGACATACAGTTTTTCATTAATCACATCGGCAACGACAGAACCTGAAGAGTTAAAAACGTTACTATTAGACGAATTACGTGCACGAATCGGTACCTTAGATGACCAACACGCGTTCGATTTGTTAAAACGTCAATTTATTGGTGAATATATCTCGAGCTTAAATGCACCAGAATATATCGCGAATCAATCCACGAAGTTTTATTTTGATGGTGTGAGTTTATTTGAATTATTGAATGTGATCGATAGTATTACGTTAGATACGATGAATGAAACCGTTCGCCGTCGTATCGATATGAATGCACTTGTCGATAGTCGTTTGGAGATTAAAAAGCCATGAAAGCAATCGTCATCGGTGGTTCTGGAACAATAGGTCGTGCAATAACGCATGATCTTCTTTCAAATGGTTATGAAGTGATTGTGACATATCATCACACTCCGTTAGCAACTTTGATGGATGAATTTCAAGGGCAACCTGTGCAATTTGTGCAACTGGATTTGTCTCAACCTGTAAAACTCGAGGAAAAATTAGGTTTTGTGCGCAATTTAGATGCACTCATTTATGCGAGTGGTCATAGTTTATTTGGCATGCTACAAGATATGACAGATACCGATATTCATGAAGCGTATCAAGTCCATGTTTTTCATTTCATTAAAATGACACAATATTTTGTTAGCCAACTCATTCAAAGTCCACACGGCAGAATTGTAGCGATTTCGTCTATTTGGGGTGAAACGGGGGCTAGCTTTGAAACGATTTATTCTAGTATGAAAGCGGCACAAATTGGTTTTGTAAAATCGTTGGCCAAAGAATTAGCTCGTACATCAGTGACCGTCAATGCGATTGCCCCTGGTGTCGTCGCGGGTTCAATGACGGATGGTCTCGATCATGCAGCACGTACAGCATTGTTAGAGGAAGTGCCTCAAAATCGTTGGGTTGACCCAAATGAAATTGCACACGCCACGCGCTTTTTATTATCGCCATTATCGCAAAGTGTAACCGGTACAGTTCAACGTATCAATGGTGGTTGGTATTGCTAGTTTGATATAATGGGGATTAAAGATAAAAGCCACTGTTGACATTAAGGGGGATTTTAATGATTACACGAGAAAAACGCGAATGGTACTTAGAATATCAAATTAATGTGAATCGTGCAGGGTTATTAGGTGACGTTTCGAGTTTATTAGGGATGATGGGCATAAATATCGGAACGATTAACGGTATCGATCAGTCCATTCGTGCCTTTATTATTAAATCAGATAGCGAAGAAAAGATTAAACGTTTTGAGACATTGTTAAAAGAAATTGATGACATTTCGTTAAGAGTGTTACGCGAGCCTGAATTGAAAGATAGACTTGCAGTAAGACACGGACGATATGTAAAACAAGACGAACATGACAAAAAAATATTCCGTTTTGAAAGAGATGATTTAGGGTTACTCGTTGACTTTATGGCAGAGTTATTTAAAGAAGAAGGACACAAATTGATCGGTATTCGAGGCATGCCACGTGTCGGTAAAACAGAATCTATCGTTGCGGGCAGTGTTTCAGCGCATAAAAAATGGTTGTTTATCAGTTCGACACTTATTAAACAAACGGTGCGAAGTTCTTTAATTAAAGGTGAATACGATAAAGATCATGTGTACATTATCGATGGTGCTGTGACAGCAAGAGAAACGAATCCGAAACATCAGGAACTCGTGAAAGAAGTCATGACCTTACCATCTGTCAAAGTAGTGGAACATCCGGATTTATTTGTTGAAGCGAGTGACTATATTATGGATGATTTTGATTATATTATCGAATTGCGTGCCGAAGAAAACCAAGAAATTGAATATGAAGAAATGAAAAAGAAAACAGTCAGAAGTAAAAATAATTTAGATTTTGGTGATACTTTTGGTGGCTTTGGTGACGGTTTTGGTGATGGATTCGGTTCATTGTAACGATGGAGGGAATAACAGATGCGGACCATTGGAGAAGTATTACAAAGCAAAAGAGAACGTTTAGGTATGACGTTAACTGAACTAGAAAAAAGAACGCAAATTCAACGAGAGACCCTCGTGGATATCGAACAAAATCGTTTTGATCAGTTCAAACATCCGAACCACATTCGTGGGTTTATTCAAAAATATGCACAATCTGTCAATATCGATGGACGTATACTCATGGAAAAACATCATGAAGAACTCCCTGCAGTCCAACATCAAGCCCACGTGATATTAGAACAAATCGCCCAGCAAAAAGAGGTGCTAACTTTTACACAAACAGATCAACAACCTAAAAAAGTGGCGATTTTAATCGGTTTATTGACAGCTGTTACAGCGGTACTTTGGGTGCTCATGACCCTTATGTTATAATAAGCGTATCAGATATAGATTGAGTGAAAAGAGGAGCAAACATGAATATACCGAATCAGATTACCGTCTTTCGTGTTATTTTAATCCCTATTTTTATGTTATTTGCACTTGTAGATTTTGGGATGGGGCAAGTGACATTTTTGGGAGGACAGCCGATTCGTATTGAATTTTTAATTAGTGGAATCATCTTTATTTTGGCGTCGTTAAGTGACTTTTTAGATGGTTATTTAGCACGTAAATGGCAAATTGTTACGAATATGGGGAAATTTTTAGACCCACTTGCAGACAAACTACTCGTTTCTGCTGCACTGATTGTTCTCGTCGAACTTGGTTTAACGAATTCAGTCGTTGCAGTCATTATTATTGCCCGTGAATTTGCAGTGACAGGATTACGTTTATTGCAAATTGAACAAGGTTTTGTCAGTGCTGCGGGTCAATTAGGCAAGATTAAAACGGCAGTGACGATGGTTGCATTGATTTTAATTTTATTAGGAGAACCTTTCAGCCAGTGGATTGGTTTCAGCTTAGGACAGGTGTTATTATACATCGGTGTCTTTTTCACAGTACTTTCTGGTATTGAGTATTTTTACAAAGGCCGCGACGTATTTTTACAAGATAAAAAATAAGCAATGCACCTATTTAAAAATGATGATGACAATGAAGCAACCATCATTTTTTGTAACAATATTTCATTGATTAATAACAAACATGAATGGCTAGGGTCAGTTTCCTAGTCATTTTTTATTCTTTTTAGCGTTTTTCTTTTTTATAAAATAGTGATGTAAGATAAAATGAAATGTAATGAATACGACAATCCACACGAACGAGATATGGGAGACGAAAATATGAAAGTATGTATTATCGCAGTGGGATCAGAACTGCTACTAGGCCAAATTGTGAATACGAATGCGCAATTCGTATCGCAAAAATTTAATGAAGTGGGACATCATGTGTTAGAACATATTGTAGTTGGAGATAATGCGCAACGTCTTGAAAATGTGACAAGACGTGCTTTACAACAATATGATGTGCTCATATTTACAGGGGGACTTGGTCCGACGAAAGATGATTTAACGAAACAAACAGTAGCAGAAGTGTTGAACAAAGACCTTGTCATGAATCAAGAAGCAATGGATTATATAGAAGATTACTTCAAACAACATGGTAAAGTTATGACACCGAACAATAAACAACAGGCTTTAGTCATTGAAGGTGCAGAAGTTTTAGCAAATCAAGTTGGCATGGCGCCAGGTATTTACGTTCGGCATGACAATCAACATATCGTGATGTTGCCTGGACCACCTAAAGAACTTCAGCCAATGGTCGAAAATGAATTGATGCCACACTTCTCTCAAGGTGGTCAAACGATTGAATCAGAAGTTTTACGTTTTTGCGGTATTGGCGAATCACAAGTTGAAACGGAACTGATGGACTTGATTGATGCACAGTCCAACCCGACGATTGCGCCATTAGCAGGAACGCATGAAGTGACAATTCGTCTTACAGCAAGTGGTGAGAGTAAGGAAGTAACAAAGCAGTTGATTGCACCGATAAAACAAGAAATATTAAAACGTATCGGATTGTATTACTATGGCTCGGATGACATGACTCCTGAGCGTGCGGTTTTACAATTACAACATCAAACGTTTACGGTATATGACCAAGTGACAGATGGGTTATTACATGCCCGTTTGAAGCAAGAAGATTCACAACATTTATTGAAAGGGTATATGCTACATCACCCGCAATTTTTAGATGCATCTGTTGCAATTGAAGATCAGCTCTATTCAGCGGCGTTGTTTGTGCAAGCACTTTATGACAGCGAACAGGCCATCAGCATACTGTCACAAGATAACACAGTTTATATTGGATTATTAGCTGGCGATTCATTTCAAGTTAAAACTATTAAAATGACGCAAATGAGGCATCTGCAACGTGACAGAAGTCAAAATTATATTTTAATTACGTGGTTAAATTGGTTAAAATATCCTGAAAACCAGTCATTAATTGATCAAATATAAGTACATGCGTTCTATTTTGGAGAAAATGCAGTCCAAAAATAACGAACAAACATTCGCAAAACACTTGTAATTTGATTTAATACCATGTATAGTAGAGTTAAATTAAAAGGAAATTTCGATCAAGTAGGGGGTCCTAAATTGGATAATGAACGTCAAAAAGCGCTAGATACAGTAATTAAAAACATGGAAAAATCATTTGGTAAAGGTGCCGTAATGAAACTGGGCGAGAATAAAGATCGCCGTGTTTCAAGTGTTTCAAGTGGTTCGGTAACGCTAGACCATGCATTAGGGGTTGGCGGCTATCCTAAAGGTCGTATCATCGAAGTTTATGGCCCCGAAAGTTCTGGTAAAACAACGGTTGCTTTACATGCCATTGCTGAAGTACAAAAAAATGGCGGTGTTGCCGCATTTATTGATGCCGAACACGCACTCGATCCAGTTTACGCTGAAGCATTAGGTGTAGATATTGATAACTTATACCTTTCACAACCAGACCACGGGGAACAAGGTCTTGAAATTGCAGAGGCGTTTGTCAGAAGTGGCGCAGTGGATATTATCATTGTTGACTCAGTTGCGGCATTGACTCCTAAAGCTGAAATTGAAGGTGAAATGGGTGATACGCATGTTGGTTTACAAGCGCGTTTAATGTCTCAAGCATTGCGTAAACTTTCTGCAGCCATTTCAAAATCAAAAACAACAGCTATCTTTATTAACCAAATTCGTGAAAAAGTAGGCGTTATGTTCGGTAACCCTGAAACGACACCAGGGGGCCGAGCTCTGAAATTCTACAGCTCAGTTCGTTTAGAAGTGCGTCGTGCTGAACAATTGAAACAAGGTCAAGATATTGTAGGTAACCGTACTAAAATTAAAGTGGTTAAAAATAAAGTCGCACCACCATTCAAAGTTGCAGAAGTGGATATCATGTATGGTAAAGGGATTTCACGCGAAGGAGAATTGATTGATTTAGGTGTACAATACGACATCGTTGATAAATCAGGTGCTTGGTATTCATATAACGGTGAGCGTATGGGTCAAGGTAAAGAGAATGTAAAACAATTTCTACTTGAAAACCCTAAACTTGAAGATGAAATTGACCGTAAATTACGTGAAAAACTCGGCATTTATGATGGTGATGTAGAAGAATCTGAACAAGAAGAAACACAAACGCTTTTTGATGAATAACAATGTCTAAAATTCATTTGAAAAGTACTGTGTTCAATAAAAAAGCGATGTTGGCAGGATTCATTCATTCTGTGTTCATCGCTTTTTATTTGTAATCACGACAGAAACCTTGATTTTTCGTTGTTCAAAACGTACAATTGAACTTGTATGATTCTTATTTTTATCCATATAATCATATAGATTTATTAACATACAGAACGAAATCCTAGAAAAAGGAGGTGTTTGTGTGAATTTATTAAGCCTCTTACTCATTTTGCTGGGTATCATTCTAGGAGTTGTTGTAGGGTATTTTATCGCCCAAAACTTGATTTACCAAAAGCAGTTGCAAGCGAAGCAAACTGCGAAAGATATTCTTGAACAAGCAAACAAAGAAGCAGAAAACCTTAAAAAAGAGAAGTTAATCGAAGCGAAAGAAGAAAACCAAATTCTCCGAGAACGTGTTGAAAACGAACTTAGAGAACGACGTACTGAGCTTCAAAGGCAAGAATCCCGACTTCTTCAAAAAGAGGAAAACTTGGAGCGAAAATCTGATCTACTTGATAAGAAGGATGAGATTTTAGAGCAAAAAGAATCTAAACTTGAAGAAAGACAACAACAAGTAGATGCAAAAGAGAGTAGTGTTCAATCGATAATAATGAAGCACGAACAAGAACTAGAACGCATCTCCGGTCTCACACAAGAAGAAGCACGTAAAGAACAATTATCGCGTGTAGAAGATGAGTTGTCACAAGATATTGCAGTACTTGTTAAAGAAAAAGAAAATGAAGCAAAAGAAAAAGTAAACCAAAATGCTAAAGAGTTGCTCGCTACAGTAGTGCAACGTTTTGCTGCAGATCATACTTCTGAATCAACAGTTTCAGTAGTAAACTTGCCTAATGATGAAATGAAAGGGCGAATTATTGGTCGTGAAGGTCGAAACATTCGTACATTAGAAACGCTTACAGGTATTGATTTGATTATTGATGATACGCCAGAAGCAGTTATTTTATCAGGTTTTGACCCGATACGTCGAGAAATTGCGAAAACAGCATTAATTAATCTAGTATCAGATGGGCGTATTCATCCTGGACGCATAGAAGATATGGTTGAAAAATCAAGACGTGAAGTAGACGAAATTATTCGTGACGCTGGTGAACATGCAACATTCGAATTAAATGTTCATAATATGCATCCAGATTTAATTAAAATATTAGGTCGTATGCATTACCGTACAAGTTACGGTCAAAATGTTTTGAAACATTCTATTGAAGTTGCACATTTGTCAGGTATGCTCGCTGCAGAACTGAATGAAGATGTGACATTAGCGAAACGTGCAGGTTTATTACATGATATTGGTAAGGCCATTGACCATGAAGTGGAAGGCAGTCACGTAGAAATTGGTGTGGAGTTAGCTAAAAAATATGGCGAGCCTGAAACAGTGATTAATGCGATACACTCTCATCATGGTGATGTGGAGCCAACTTCTATCATTTCAATTTTAGTTGCTGCAGCTGATGCATTATCTGCTGCAAGACCAGGGGCAAGAAAAGAAACATTAGAGAATTACATCAAGCGTTTAGAGCGTTTAGAAGAAATCTCTGAGAATTATGAAGGTGTTGAAAAGGCCTTTGCGATTCAAGCAGGTCGAGAAATTCGTGTTATTGTAGAACCTGATACGATTGATGATTTAAAATCTCACCGTTTAGCGCGAGATATTAAAAATCAAATTGAAGGTGAATTGCAATATCCGGGTCATATCAAAGTGACAGTCGTTCGTGAGACGAGAGCAATTGAATATGCGAAATAATTGCGTATGAAAACGAAAAGCAAGTTTCTTTATTAAAGGGTATAAAGAAACTTGCTTTTTTCTGTGCGTTAAGTATTGCTTGTTGTTCGCATTAAAGGCTCATTTCAAAATCATATGATGTCTTATCTATAAAGATTTAATTCTGTCTCTTTCAACGCTTCCAATGCACTTGCGGTATCATAGCAATTTGAAGAAATATTCGTGTAGCGTTCTGCCATACGATAGGCGTGAATATACAAATCAATACTTTCTTTTGCGATTTCTTCAGGTTTTAACTTTTTAGACGGATTTGCGCTCACTACAAGTTCTGCAAATTTTTCTGGATCAATATGAATTGACATAAATGATAAAACATCTCCTCGTTTTTGTCTTATACCTCACTTATGATTGAATCGAACCATAAGTCTTCCTAAAAGTGCATTACCCTCTTCGTTATCAATTAATCATATTTTTCATTCAAACGAATGCTTGAATGTTCTGTGAAAAGAAGTTATAATTTAAATATAAAAATAATATATAAGGAGGATATGAAGATGTTATGACTCAAAAAATTGCAACTTGTGATACTTTTAGTATTGACGTTGAAGCTGTACAACAGTCAAAAGAGGAGATTGCCGCTTCGAATATTGAACAGGTGAGTCAAATGTTTAAGAGTATTGCCGACATTAACCGCTCTAAAATTGTCCTCGTGCTTTGTCATCATAATGAATTGTGTGTTTGTGATATTGCGGAAATTTTAAATGTAACCGTTGCTAATGCGTCTCACCACCTGAGATCTCTTTATAAAAACGGCATTGTGACTTTTCGCAAATCAGGCAAACGTGCATTTTATCGTTTGTATGATGAACATATTCGACAATTGATGATGATATCTATTGAACATAAGAAAGAAGTGGATGATGATGATTCAAAGTCGTAAAACTTACAGAATAGAAGGTTTATCATGCGCCAATTGTGCTGGGAAATTTGAAAGAAATGTCCGGGGTCTTGCGTCAGTTGAAGAGGCACAAGTCAATTTTGGTGCTTCGAAAATTTATGTAACGGGCGACCCAACTGTAGAAGAATTAGAAGGGGCGGGCGCATTTGAAAATTTAAAATTGACATTAGATGAGCGGAAAAAGATTAGTGCGAACGCTGACCGAAGCACAATGGCGCAACCGACCTCTTGGTTTGATAAGGTCAAACAGTTTTATAAAGCGCATCAATCTATATGTGTAGCGACGTTGTTCATGCTACTTGGTTACATTTCACATTTGATGAGCGGCGAAAACCATTTGATGACAATTTTACTATTCGCTTGTTCGATATTATTAAGTGGAAGCGCGCTACTCATCCGTGGTGTTAAAAATTTAGTGCATGTTGAATTTGATATGCATACATTGATGACGATTGCGGTTATCGGTGGTGCAATCATTGGTCAATGGGGAGAAGTTGCAGTGGTCGTCATTTTATTTGCGATGAGTGAGGCACTTGAAACGTTTTCTATGGATAAAGCACGTCAGTCGATGCAATCTTTAATGGATATCGCGCCAGATGAAGCGACAGTTTTAAGGGACGGTCAACATGTAAAGGTACCTGTGGATGACATTGTAATCGGTGAAAAGTTATATATTAAACCGGGACAAAAAATTGCGTTAGACGGTGTTGTCGTTGAGGGCCGTGCTGCAGTGAATCAGGCCGCGATTACTGGTGAGTCGATGCCGGTTGAAAAAGTGGGAGGTGCAGAAGTTTTTGCTGGGACATTGAATGAAGATGGCATCCTTGAAGTGCGTGTCACGAAAACAGCAGCACATACGACATTAGCGAAAATGATTCAACTCGTTGAAGAAGCACAATTAAATCAAACACCAGCACAAGCATTCATTGAAAAGTTTGCGCGTTATTATACTCCTGCCATTATGGTTATCGCGTTACTCGTTGCGATAGTGCCGCCAGTAGTGTTACATCAATCGTTTTTAACATGGGTTTATCAAGGTTTGGCCGTGCTTGTTGTCGGCTGCCCTTGTGCGTTAGTCATTGCAACTCCAATTTCTATCGTATCAAGTATTGGTAATGCAGCAAAAAATGGTGTGCTCATTAAAGGGGGCATCCACCTAGAACAAATCAGTCGTGTTCGTGCGTTAGCTTTTGATAAAACAGGGACACTGACGAAGGGGCACCCTGAAGTGACCACTGTTCTGCCATTAACAGAGATGCGTGATGACACCGAGCTGATTGGTCAAATTGCAGCTATCGAAAGTCGTTCGGATCATCCGTTAGCACGGGCAATTGTTCGTTATGCCGAAACAAAGCATCACCATTTTGATTCATATGATGTGACAGATTTTCATTCACAAACAGGCCAAGGGGTGAGGGCGAACGTTGAAGGGCGTCAATTCATCATTGGACAACCGCAAATGTTTAAAATGGCGCAATCGACGATGAAAACGCAAATTCAACAATTACAAGAGCAAGGAAATACAGTCATTATCGTGTCAGTGGATGATGTGTTACGTCTATTAATTGCAGTGCGAGATGAAGTGCGTGAACAGTCTCAAAAAGCGATACAGACGCTTCATGAGCTTGGCATTCAACATACCGTTATGTTGACAGGAGACAATGAGAAAACAGCACGAGCAATTGCGCAAACACTTCACATGTCAGATGTTAAAGCAGATTTGATGCCTGTTGATAAATTAAATGAAATTGAACAGCTTAAACAGCAATATGGGACAGTTGCGATGGTCGGTGACGGGGTGAATGACGCACCAGCACTGGCGAGCGCATCAGTGGGTATTGCGATGGGGGGTGCGAGTACAGATACCGCACTTGAAACTGCGGACATTGCACTCCTTAGTGACGATATGTCGAAGTTACCTTTTACATATCGTTTGAGTCAAAAAACAATGCGTATGATTAAGGCAAATATTACGTTTGCAATTGCGATTAAATTATTAGCGTTGTTACTTGTGATTCCAGGTTGGTTAACGTTGTGGATTGCGGTATTTTCTGATATGGGTGCAACATTGATTGTCGCTTTAAATGCAATTCGTCTCCTGTATGTTAAAGCAGATAATACTGAGGTGACGACAGAGTAAATGATATAGCCGTAATGACTAAAAATCTTCAAAATGGAGTTAGCGCTGCCTTGATGAAGTATGATAAAAAGGTTCGCGTCAACTGGCGACGACAATTTTACGCGCATACATTGACATCGATGGTGAGAACGGTACAATAAAACGTATCAACATACATGTAAAATCGTGATGTCAAGCAGTTCAAACATGACGATGAACAAGGGACGTGTCATGACAAAAATGTTGATGAGACGTCTCTTTTATAATGTTTTGCATCTCCCCAATGATAAGGTTGCTATTTAAAAAACGATAAAGAATAGCGATTAAGGGGATTAGAGAGGACGAAAAATATGAGGATTTTATTTATAGGTGATATTGTTGGAAAGGTCGGTCGCCAAACGATTTCAGAGCTGTTACCGAAACTCAAACAACATTATCGTCCTACGTTAACGATTGTGAATGCTGAAAACGCAGCACACGGCAAAGGGTTAACTGAAAAAATATATAAGCAGTTGTTACGTGAAGGTGTCGATTTTATGACGATGGGCAATCACACGTATGGACAACGTGAAATTTATGATTTTATTCATGAGGCGACACGTCTTGTGCGACCAGCCAATTTCCCAGATGAAGCACCAGGCGTTGGGATGCGTATCCTTCAACTTAACGCTAAAAAATTGGCAGTCATCAACCTGCAAGGGCGTAGTTTTATGCCAATGATTGACGATCCATTTAAAAAAGCAGATCAACTGATTGCAGAAGCTGAAAAAGAAGCGGATTATATTTTTGTCGATTTTCATGCTGAGACGACTTCAGAAAAAAATGCGATGGCGTGGTATTTAGATGGGCGTGTGAGTGCAATTGTAGGTACGCATACCCATATACAAACGTCAGATAATCGCGTTTTGCCACAAGGAACGGCATATATTACAGATGTCGGGATGACGGGGTATTATGACGGTATATTAGGCATTAACCGCGATGAAGTCATTAAGCGTTTTATTACGAGTTTACCGCAACGCCATGTTGTGCCGGATGAAGGACGAAGCGTATTGTCAGGTGTCATTATTGATTTAAAAGAAGATGGCACAGCGAAGAAAATTGATCGCATTTTAATTAATGAAGATCATCCATTTGAAGCGTAATCATATAAATACGTTCAAAAAGTGGCTGAATTGTGATATATCCCTATCCGCCATTAGTATGAATTTTTTTCAAACCCACTATTTTGTAAAGCAAATGGTGGGTTATTTTGATAAAATATTGAGTGAATTCAAACGTGTAGGAGGCTAAATCTATGAAATCTCAATTATCATGGAAAGTGGGAGGTCAGCAAGGCGAAGGTATCGAATCAACGGGTGAAATTTTCGCTACTGCTATGAACCGCAAAGGCTATTATTTATACGGTTATCGTCATTTCTCAAGCCGTATTAAAGGTGGTCATACTAATAATAAAATCCGTGTTTCGACAACACCTGTGCATGCCATTAGTGATGATTTAGATATTCTGGTAGCGTTCGACCAAGAAACAATTGTGTTGAACCATCACGAAATGCGTGAAGATAGCGTCATTTTGGCAGATAGTAAAGCAAAACCAGAGAAGCCAGAAGATAGTAAGGCGCAACTTATCGTCCTACCATTTACAGAAGTGGCTAAAGAATTAGGGACGACTTTAATGAAAAACATGGTAGCGATTGGTGCAACTGCGGCATTAATGCACTTAAATACGGATACTTTTGAATCGTTAATTACGAATATGTTCGAGAAAAAAGGTGAAAAAGTAGTCGACTTAAATATTCAAGCATTAAATGAAGGCTATCGTTTAATGCAAGAACAAATGGGTGAAGTGAACGGAGACTTTGAATTAGAAGAAAGTAGCGGCGTACCTCACCTTTATATGATTGGGAATGATGCGATTGGTTTAGGTGCCATTTCAGCGGGCTCAAGATTTATGGCAGCGTATCCTATCACACCAGCTTCAGAAGTCATGGAGTATATGATTGACAATTTACCTAAAGTAGGCGGTTCAGTCATTCAAACAGAAGATGAAATTGCAGCTGCAACGATGGCGATTGGTGCAAACTACGGCGGTGTACGTGCCTTTACAGCATCAGCGGGTCCAGGTTTATCATTAATGATGGAAGCAATAGGTTTATCAGGGATGACTGAAACACCATTTGTAGTCATTAATACGCAACGTGGTGGCCCATCGACAGGTTTACCGACAAAACAAGAACAGTCTGACTTAATGCAAATGATTTACGGTACACATGGTGATATTCCGAAAATTGTGCTTGCGCCAACAGATGCAGAAGACGCATTTTACCTAACTGTAGAGGCATTTAACTTAGCTGAAGAATATCAATGTCCAGTCATCTTATTAAGTGACTTACAACTGTCATTAGGTAAGCAAACTGTGAAAGCACTCGATCATTCAAAAATTGAAATTCGTCGAGGTGCAACGATTACGGAAGACATTGAAAGAGATGAGGACGACAAAGACTACTTCAAACGTTATGCCGTTACAGAATCTGGCGTATCACCACGTCCAATTCCGGGTGTTAAGGGTGGCATTCACCACGTGACAGGCGTCGAGCATAACGAAGAAGGTAAGCCGAGTGAAGCAGCAGAAAATCGTCAAAATCAAATGGATAAACGTATGCGCAAGACAGAAAAATTAGTCATTCCAAAACCGGTAGAAGGTACAACAACACATGATGATGCGGATATTTTATACCTTGGATTTATTTCAACAAAAGGTGCAATCCAAGAAGGGACTTTACGTTTAGAACAACAAGGCTACCACATTAACCATTTACAAATTCGACAATTACATCCATTCCCAACAGAAGTCATTCAAGATGCTGTGGATAAAGCGAAAAAAGTCGTTGTTGTTGAACATAACTATCAAGGTCAACTGGCAAATATTATTAAAATGAACGTGAACTTAGGTGACAAACTCATCAAACAAACCAAATATGATGGTACACCATTTTTACCACACGAAATTGAGGATAAAGGTTTAGAAATTTTGAATGCATTAAAGGAGAGAGTGTAATTGGCTACGTTTAAAGATTTTAGAAATAATGTGAAACCCAATTGGTGTCCAGGCTGTGGTGACTTCTCAGTACAAGCGGCTATCCAAAAAGCAGCTGCAAACGTTGGATTAGAACCAGATGAAGTAGCACTCATTACAGGGATTGGTTGTTCAGGACGTCTTTCAGGTTATGTGAACTCATACGGAGTCCATTCCATTCATGGTCGTGCATTACCACTTGCTCAAGGTGTGAAAATGGCCAATCGTGATCTTACTGTTATTGCTTCTGGTGGTGACGGTGATGGTTACGCTATCGGTATGGGGCATACAATTCATGCGTTACGCCGAAATATGAATATCACTTACATCGTGATGGACAACCAAATTTACGGCCTGACTAAAGGACAAACATCACCTTCATCAGCACCAGGTTTCGTAACTAAAACAACGCCTAAAGGTAACATCGAACAAAACGTGGCACCGTTAGAGTTGGCATTATCTTCAGGAGCGACATTTGTTGCGCAAGGTTTCTCTAGTGATATTAAAGCGTTAACGAAGATCATTGAAGATGCGATTAATCACGATGGTTTTTCATTTGTCAACGTTTTTTCACCATGTGTCACATACAATAAAATCAATACGTATGACTGGTTCAAAGAGAATTTAACTGCTATTGATGATATTGAAAATTATGATGTCAGCAATAAACAAGCTGCACTACAAACTGTGATTGAGCATGATTCATTAGTGAAAGGGATTGTCTACCAAGATACGACAACACCTTCATATGAGTCACAAATTGATGGCTTAGCAGAAACCCCATTAGCACATCAAGACTTGAATTTAACAGAAGAGCAGTTTGAGTCATTTACAAAGCAATTTATATAAAAAGTTTCATATATTTAAGCGTATTCACGCACACTAAATATCGTACTAATAATAAGGCTAGGGTCGCACATGTGCCTAGTCTTATTTTTTTGCATCACTTTCAACCATTAAATGAAAGTTAAGAAAATTATAGTCTTTTCGTAGCTTAAAAATAGAAGTCAAATCAATGGCAAATGCAAACCTACCAACTGAAAGACCTTTATTTTTGCAACGTGATGTAATCAAAGTCATAATAAAATGTGTTAAGGAGGTTTTCATATGATAGATACGTTAATGAGCATTCAAATTATCCCACAAACACCTCATGGAGAAGATGTGATCCCTTTTGTGGATGAAGCGATCAAAGTGATAGATGAATCAGGCTTAAATTATCGCGTCGGACCATTAGAAACAACGATTGAAGGCGAAATGAGTAGTTTATTAATCTTAATTCAAAAAATGAACGAGCGTATGGTTGAACTCGAATCACCAAGCATTATTAGCCAAGTGAAGTTTTATCATGTGACTGAAGGTATTAGTATCGAAACGTTAACGGGCAAGTATGACGAAATGGCTTAATCAATTGCACAACTTCAATTGAATTTACAAGATATCATTTTGCACTTTCTCTAGATTTTTAATATAATGAACTAATGATATATGGGCAGAAAGGGTTTTGCATGTGAATGAAGAACAAAGAAAAGCTGGAACGATTGATGTCTTAGCGCAACGTGACAGTAAAGAAGAAAAAGATTATAGTAAATATTTTAATTTTGAACACGTTTATCAACCACCAAGTCTTAAAGACGCGAAAAAACGTGGGAAAGAAACTGTGCAATATAACCGTGATTTCCAAATTGATGAGAAATTTCGCGGTATGGGGAAAGGTCGGACATTTTTAATTAAAACATATGGTTGTCAAATGAATGCGCATGATACAGAAGTCATGGCAGGGATTTTGACAGCTTTAGGTTATACACCGACAGAAGATGTGAATACGGCCGACGTTATTTTATTAAACACGTGTGCTATTCGTGAAAATGCGGAAAATAAAGTGTTTGGTGAGATTGGGAACTTAAAGCATATTAAGCAAGAGCGCCCAGATTGCTTAATTGGTGTTTGTGGATGTATGTCACAAGAAGAATCTGTTGTGAATAAAATTTTAAAATCATACCAAAATGTCGATATGATTTTTGGTACGCATAATATTCACCGCTTACCACAAATTTTAGAAGAAGCTTATTTATCTAAAGCAATGGTGGTAGAAGTATGGTCTAAAGAAGGCGATGTCATTGAGAACTTACCTAAAGTGCGTCAAGGCCGTATTAAAGCATGGGTGAATATTATGTACGGTTGCGACAAATTTTGTACATATTGTATTGTGCCGTTTACACGTGGTAAAGAGCGTAGTCGTCGCCCAGAAGATATTATTGAAGAAGTGCGTGATCTAGCACGTCAAGGCTATCAAGAAATTACATTACTCGGCCAAAACGTGAATGCATACGGGAAAGACATCGAAGATCTTGAGTATGGTTTAGGCGATTTATTGGCGGACATTTCAAAAATTGATATTCCGCGTGTTCGCTTTACAACAAGCCATCCATGGGACTTTACAGACCGTATGATTGAAGTCATTGCTGAAGGTGGTAATATTGTGCCGCATATTCACTTGCCGGTGCAATCAGGTAATGACCAAGTGTTGAAAATTATGGGGCGTAAATACACGCGTGAAAGCTATCTTGATCTCGTAGCACGTATTAAAGCAGCAATGCCAGATGTTGCTTTAACAACAGACATCATTGTAGGTTACCCGAATGAAACAGAAGCACAATTTGAAGAAACGTTATCTTTATATGAAGCAGTCGGCTTTGAACATGCTTATACGTATCTTTATTCACAACGTGACGGTACACCTGCTGCTAAAATGAAAGACAATGTACCGACTGATGTAAAGAAAGAGCGTTTGCAGCGTTTAAACCGTCTTGTCGGTGAATATTCTTCACGTGCATTAAAAGCGTATGAAGGTGAAACAGTTCGCGTATTATGTGAAGGTGCAAGTAAGAAAGATGAAGCAGTTTTAGCGGGGTACACTGAAAAGAACAAATTAGTCAACTTCCGTGCGCCAAAATCTGTTATCGGTAAAATTGTAGATGTCAAAATTGTTGAAGCGAAACAATATTCATTAAATGGTGAATTTGTAGGTGTGAGTGAAACAACGATGGTGACGGTATAGATGTATTTACGTGAAATGATTTTGGAATCGGCTCAAAAGTTAAGTGCATCCATTCAATCATTAGAAACGATACAACATTACCAACGGATTGAAACACAAATTCATCAAAATGAGCAAATTGCGCAATATATGGCAGAGTTAAAGCAAAATCAAAAGCAATCCGTTAATCTACAAAATTACGATAAGCCTGTCGCTTTTGCGCGCTCTGAAGAAAAAATTGAAGAAATACAAACCAAAATCGATGGAATCCCAATTGTGAATGAATTTAAAAAGGCACAACATGAAGCGAACGAACTGTTACATGTTGTGATTGGGACTTTATCAGCTAGAATTCAACAAGAAAATATCGAGGCTGAGGACGATCAAACGCACGAATGATATAAGTGGATAGAGTGGATAAATTGCCCTCAGCTCTGTCGGAGAGTGATAAGTTTGAACACACGTAAACTAACACTGACCGCTCTCTTTATTGCAGTCAATGTTGTATTAAGCACAGTGATTGTCATACCATTAGGGGCGATTAAAGCAGCACCTGTACAGCATTTCGTGAATGTACTCAGCGTCGTCATTCTTGGACCATGGTATGGACTCGCGCAGGCATTTTTATCGTCGTGCATACGCGTAATGTTTGGTACGGGTACACCATTTGCCTTTCCAGGAAGCATGATTGGGGTCTTACTCGGAAGTTTATTTTACTATGTGAACCGACACCTGTTTGTCGCTGCTATTGGTGAAGTGATTGGCACAGGAATTATTGGCAGTTTAGTTTGTATTCCACTCGCTTGGATTTTAAATGTCGATCACTTTTTAATTAAGCCTTTAATGGCAGCGTTTATCGTTTCAAGCATGATCGGCGCATCCATAAGTTACGCGTTGCTCATTTTGTTGAAACGACGAGGCGTATTAAAGCATTTAGATTTAAATCGAAAGTATCGAAAATAACAATTGAACGATGAAAGCAGTGTGTGGGTAGGATTGACTTAGAAGTAGAACACATGAAAGATGAGGGGCTGGGGGCTTAAACAACGCGTTTATACTCTCAGCCTTTTATGCTTAATTTGCTTGTTGGTTTTAAGCTTGCATTATTTCAGTTTGCAGAATCGTGCCTCGCGTTCCTAAGGGCTGTGCGTCAATTCAATTTGGCTTGATTGATGTTTACATTCGAAGGACGCTAAATTAAATTTTCGGGAGCAGTATAGAAATCTGACGTGCAACAAAGATTTCGTCATACTCCCCCGCTAGGCTGACTCGACTTCTCAAAAGCATAGGCATTGAGCAGTCAGGCAGCTACTGCGTTAAACAACTACCGCTCAAAAAATGAAGAGACAATAATATGATTTAAACACTAGGCCCTCAGAAGTCGTGTATGGTTCTTGCAATCAAATACTTAGTTAAAGTCTGAGCGGATTTTGAATGGTACGAAAATGAGCACTGCTAGATTACTTAAAAGTGATTCAATGGTCTAGAACGGAGATCCATCAATTGTTTTTTTGATGAAATGCAAGTTTTTTATGATCATTATTAATATTCATACATAGAGGGCTGCTTTTGTAGCAAAGTATTACATAAACTCAAATAAAGGAATGTGAGAAATATATGTCAAATGTCACGCCAATGATGAAGCAATACTTGAGTATTAAAGCACAACATCAAGATGCTTTACTGTTTTTTAGACTTGGTGATTTTTATGAGATGTTTTATGACGATGCGATTACGGCGTCTCGTGTGCTTGAAATTACATTGACGAAACGCGACGCTAAAAAAGATAATCCGATTCCAATGGCGGGTGTGCCTTATCATTCTGCAGATAGTTATATTGAAACGTTAATTCAGAATGGGTATAAAGTTGCGATTTGTGAACAAATGGAAGATCCGCGCCAAGTGAAAGGGATGGTGAAACGTGAAGTCGTTCGTATCATTACGCCAGGTACAGTGATGGAAAAAGGTGGCGTGGATGATACACAAAACAACTATATTTTAAGTTTTGTGAAGGCGGATGGTTATGCGCTAAGTTATTGTGATGTGTCCACCGGAGAATTAAAGGTGACGCATTTTGAAGATGAAAGTACGCTTATTAATGAAATTACGACAATTCGCCCAAATGAAATTGTCGTGACTGAACCATTATCAGAAACGCTACAACGTCAACTGAATATGATTACAGAAACGATTACTGTCGTTGAACAAGTCTCAGATCAAAATTATTCTGTGAACAGTTTGTCACATCCTTTAATGCATCAAGCGATACAAATTGTGTTAGATTATATTTATGATACGCAAAAAAGAGATATGTCTCATATTGAAGCGGCTGTTGAATACAAGGCACTCGATTATATGAAAATGGATTACTATGCGAAACGTAATCTTGAGTTAACAGAAAGTATTCGTTTGAAGTCGAAAAAAGGGACGTTACTTTGGTTAATGGACAAGACGAAAACACCTATGGGCGCAAGAAGGTTGAAACAGTGGATTGATCGTCCACTTATTCAACAAGCTGAAATTGCGAAACGACATGATGCTGTCGATCAATTTTTACATTATTTCATTGAGCGTGACACGTTACGTGACTATTTAACGGAAGTATACGACATTGAAAGACTTGTCGGTCGTGTCAGTTTTGGAAATGTCAATGCGAAAGATTTAGTGCAACTCAAACATTCAATTGCACAAATTCCAGCGATTAAAGCGTTATTGCAATCAATTGAACATGAAGCTATTGCTCACTTTAATGCTTTAGAACCGTTGGATGACTTACTGCAAGTGTTGTCGGACAGTCTTGTCGATGAACCACCGCTTTCAGTGAAAGAAGGCGGTTTGTTTAAAGCAGGATTTAATGAAGAACTCGATCAATATTTGGATGCTTCGAAAAATGGTAAACAGTGGTTGGCAGAATTACAAGCACAAGAACGTGAACGCACAGGCATTAAATCTTTAAAAATTAGTTTTAATAAAGTATTCGGTTATTATATCGAAGTTACACGTGCCAATTTATCACAATTTGATCCGAGTGCATTTGGTTATGAGCGAAAACAAACATTATCCAATGCAGAGCGTTTCATTACGGATGAATTGAAAGAAAAAGAAGCAATTATTCTCGGTGCGCAAGACAAATCGATTGAACTCGAGTATCAATTGTTCGTGGCGTTACGTGAACAGGTAAAAACGTATATTGAACGTTTGCAACAACAAGCAAAAATCATTTCAGAAATTGACTGTTTACAAAGTTTTGCAGAAATTGCGCAACAGTATAATTACGTGCGACCACAATTTAGTGAAGATAAAACGTTAAAGTTAGTCGACTCTCGTCATCCGGTTGTTGAACGTGTGATGGACTATAATGATTATGTGCCGAATGATTGTCTATTAAATACAGAGCAGTTCATTTATTTAATTACTGGACCGAATATGTCAGGTAAATCAACGTATATGCGTCAAGTGGCGATTATTAGTATTATGGCACAGATGGGCGCTTTTGTTCCTTGTCAATCCGCAACGTTACCGATTTTCGATCAAATTTTTACACGTATCGGTGCGGCCGATGATTTAGTATCTGGTAAAAGTACGTTTATGGTCGAAATGTTAGAAGCACAAAAAGCATTAAAATATGCGACGGCTGACAGTTTAATCATTTTTGATGAAATTGGACGTGGCACTTCAACATATGACGGCTTAGCACTCGCACAAGCGATGATTGAATATGTTGCAGAAACGTCACAAGCAAAGACGTTATTTTCAACGCATTATCATGAATTGACAGAGCTTGAACAACATTTGCCAAGCTTGAAAAATGTACACGTGGCGGCGGATGAATATCAAGGTGAACTCATTTTCTTGCATAAAGTGAAAGACGGTGCAGTTGCGAATAGTTACGGCATTCAAGTTGCACAACTCGCAGACTTACCAGAACAAGTCATTGCACGTGCACAAGTGATTTTGGATACGTTTGAAGCGCATGAAAAAGCACAAGTGATGTATACATCGACCGTGGACCAAAATTCGGTCAGCCCGACAAGTGTAAAAGCATCGACTGTTGCTGAAGAGCCGCCACAATTTGAACAGCCGACGTTTGATTTATTTATGTCTGAAGCGGAAGTAAGTGAAATTGAGTTCGAAATTAAGCAACTGAATCTCTCTCAAATGACACCGATTGAAGCATTAGTGAAATTAAGCGAACTCCAAAATAGATTACAATAGAAGGTGAAGAGCTTATGGGTAAAATTAAAACGTTACACACCTCATTAGCAAATAAAATTGCAGCCGGTGAAGTGGTCGAACGTCCAAGTTCTGTCGTAAAAGAGCTGTTAGAAAATAGTATAGATGCGGGTGCGACTGAAATTAATATTGAAGTGATGGAATCAGGAATTGCCTCCATTCGTGTGGTCGATAACGGCTCGGGTATTTTACAAGATGATCTAGGTCTTGTATTTCATCGGCATGCGACGAGTAAATTAGTAGAAGATGATGACCTGTTCCATATTCGTACTTTAGGTTTTCGTGGTGAGGCACTGGCGAGTATTGCTTCTGTCGCTAAGGTGACGCTACAAACATCCACGGATGGTGTGGCCGGTTATGAAGTGTATGCTGAAGAGGGCGAAATCGTTTCTGAAAAGCCTGCCAAAGCGCGAAAAGGGACTGACATTCGTGTAGATGCACTATTTTATAATACGCCAGCACGCTTAAAATATATTAAAAGTTTATATACGGAACTAGGCAAAATTACAGATATTGTCAACCGTATGGCCATGAGTCATCCAGACATTCGTATTGCCTTATCGAATGATGGGAAGAAGATTTTACAGACGAATGGTTCAGGACGCACGAATGAAGTGATGGCTGAAATCTACGGCATGAAAGTCGCGCGTGATTTAATTCGCATTGAAGGAGATACGAGTGACTATCATTTAACAGGTTATGTCGCAAAACCGGAACATTCAAGAAGTAACCGTCATTACATTTCATTGTTCATTAATGGGCGCTATATTAAAAACTTTTTGTTAAACAAAGCGGTACAAGAAGGCTATCACACATTAATGATGATTGGCCGTTATCCAATAGTCTATTTAAATATTGAAATGGACCCGGTTTTAGTTGATGTGAATGTGCATCCGACGAAATTAGAAGTAAGGTTGTCGAAAGAAGATCAGTTGTTTGATTTAATTGTAGCGAAAATTCGTGAAGCGTTTAAAGACCAATTGCTCATTCCGAAAAATGATTTAAAATCAAAATATGAGCCGAAAAAAGTGCTAAACCAATTTGAACAACAAAAAATGGCATTTGATCAAATACAAGCAGCACAAACACAGACATCGCATTCAAACAAAGAAATGACGATTGACGAAGAACCCGCACCATACACAGATGTAACAGAACCGTCAGACACGGCTAAAACACCAACAACATCAGAAACAAACGATGATTACGCTGAACGTCAACGTGCATTGTTAAATGATATGGTGGAGGCGCCATCACCTATAAATGAAGTGAACTCGACTGACGACAGTTCAGACGGAGCAACCGTTTCTGAAATACAACAAAATCATCCACAACCATCCGACAAACCAAAGCGACGTGTGCCCTACATGGAAGTGGTAGGTCAAGTTCATGGCACCTATATTATTGCACAAAACGATGAAGGGATGTATTTGATTGACCAACATGCAGCACAAGAGCGGATTAAATATGAATATTATCGAGATAAAATTGGTGAAGTCAACAATGAAAACCAAAGTTTGCTCATTCCATTAACGTTTAACTTTACGAAAGATGAGCAACTGATTATTGAGCAACACCTTGACCCGTTACGAGAAGCAGGCATCTTTTTAGAACCATTCGGCGGTCATGATTACATTGTAGACAGTTATCCTGTATGGTTCCCACAAGAAAACGTCGAAGAGATGATTAAAGACATGATCGAGTATGTCATTCGTCATAAAAAGGTCGACATTGCGAAGTTTAGAGAGGAAGCAGCGATTATGATGAGTTGTAAAAGATCGATTAAAGCTAATCACTACCTTAAACCAAACGAAATGGCAGACTTAATCGATCAATTAGGCGAAATGGAAGATCCGTTCACTTGCCCACATGGCAGACCGGTCATTATCAATTTTTCAAATTATGAATTAGAGCGGTTATTTAAACGGATTCAATAAAGGAGGGCATCATGAAGCCACATATTTTACCAGCCATACGATCAACAAAAGATTTAGAAAAGTTATTGAAAACAGATTATGAAACGTGTGTCCTACTCGATACGCATATCGGACATCTCAATGGCATCATGAAATTAATTAGCCAATATGAGTTAAAACCGTTTATGCATATCGATTTAATTAAAGGTATGAGTCATGACGAACATGCTTGTGAATATATTATCCAAACTTATCGTCCACGTGGTATTGTGTCGACAAAAACAAAAGTGATTAAAAAGGCAAAAGCATTAGGTGTTGTAACAATTTTTCGTGTGTTTATTATTGATAGTCACGCATTAGAGCGCAGTATCGAACTGATTCAGCGGATTGAACCGGACTATGTCGAAGTGTTGCCGGGTATTGCAGATAAAGTGATTCAAGAGATTCACCAAAAAACAGGGACACCCGTTATTGCAGGCGGCTTAATTAACACGCCAGAAGAAGTTGAACGTGCTGTCAGTAGTGGCGCTGCTTACATTACGACAAGCGATAAATCATTATGGTAAATGTCATAAAAACAAGGGGGAATTGTGATGATAAAACCGCAGAAATTAAAAAAAGGGGATACGATTGCGATTGTTTCTCCTTCGTCAGGATTGGCTGGTGAACCTCAAGTTTGTTGGCGGACGGAACAAGGGATTGAGAATATTCAAACACTCGGTTATCATGTCAAAGTGATGGATAATAGTTTGAATGGCATCGCGTGGAATTTTGAACATCCGAAAGAACGGGCCGAAATACTTACAGCGGCATTTGTTGATTCTGAAGTACAAGCGATTTTATGTACAATTGGTGGTTATGAGTCGGTGCGCATTATTCCGTTTTTAGACGATGAAGTGATACGTCAACATCCCAAAATTTTCATCGGTTATTCCGACATTACACCTCTTCATTTACACATGTACAAACTGGGGATTACCTCTTTTTATGGACCGGCATTACTCACTGATTTTGCAGAAAATGTTGAATTGGATGCATATACAGTAGATCATCTATTTTCGGCGATAGGCGACACACAACCGATTGGCAATATTCCGACTTCTGATGAGGTGCGCGTGTTCGGATTGCGTTGGGAGGAAGACAAGCGTCATATTGCACGTGAAAAGATGCCTAATGGTGATTATATCCACATTAGCGGTTATGGTACAGTGCAAGGCCAGCTCATCGGTGGATGTTTCGAGTCGTTAGATAAACTGAGAGGCACACCCTATTTTCCGGAGCTCGAACAGTTCAAAGGGAAGATTTTATTTTTGGAAACGTCAGAAGTGCAAGTGGACCCTATGAGTTTTGAGGAAACATTACGTGCATTCGGCTTAATGGGTATTTATGATGTTGTCTCTGGAATTGTGTTGGGACGCCCTCAAAATGGTGTCCATCAAGAGGCGTATCATGACAAACTCCGTCTCATTATGAAAGAGTTTCATCAAGAAACACTGCCTATTATAGGTAATGCAAGTTTTGGACATAACGAACCGAAATGTACATTACCTTATGGCGTTCAAGCCACATTATCAGCAGATACGTTATCGTTAAGTATTGACGAAGCTGCGGTAGTGAATTAAACCTTCAATCGTTGTCACATTTAAATCAAAACTAAAAATAATTGCGAAAGTACATTGTCACAGTATAAAAAATATTAATAAATTTGTTAATAGGCTCTAGAGTGTTGACAACGCTTTCACGTCATTGTAATATTATCTCAAGTTGATATTTAGCTAGAGACTAGGAGACTTCTGCTCGCGTTTGAATGTTTTTTCATGCGGATTGGAGTCTCTTTCTATTTAAAGGGAGGAAAAAAGAATGAACGTCTATTTAGCCGAATTTATCGGAACAGCATTGCTCTTACTCATGGGTGGCGGTGTTGTTGCAAACGTCGCTTTGAAAAAAACAAATGGTAACGGTGCAGATTGGATTGTCATCACTGTTGGATGGGGGCTTGGTGTAACTTTAGGCGTGTATGCTGTTGGGCAAATTTCTGGCGCGCACTTAAACCCTGCTGTAACATTAGCGTTAGCCATGAACGGTGACTTTGCATGGGCACAAGTACCAGGATATATCATTGCACAATTAATCGGGGGTGTGTTCGGCGGGATGCTCACTTGGTTAATGTATTTACCACATTGGCGCGCAACTGAAGATAAAGCGACAAAATTAGGTGTTTTCGCTACAGGACCAGCTTTAAAAAACTACACAGCAAACTTTATTTCTGAAATTATCGGTACAGCGGTATTAACTTCTGGCTTATTATACATTGGTGCCAATAAATTTACTGACGGTTTAAACCCACTTATTGTAGGTGCGTTGATTGTTGCGATTGGTCTAAGTTTAGGTGGTACAACGGGTTATGCGATTAACCCTGCACGTGACTTAGGTCCTCGTATTGCACATGCCATCTTGCCAATCACTGGTAAAGGCGGTAGCGGTTGGGGTTATGCGATTGTACCTATTCTTGGACCAATGGTAGGTGGTATGTTAGGTGCTGTTCTTTATCGCCTGGCATTTAAAGGTATTTTTGATGTATGGACAATCGTAACATTGATTGCTTTAGTTCTAACATTGTTATTAGGTGTCGCTATGAATAAAAAAGCACCTAAAGACGAAATTGCTAAAATTTAACGCAATGCAACATTTCAAAATGATTTAGAAAGAATTGGAATGACGAGGTTTCTATCGCTTTTCGATTATTGATGGAGACCTGGTCATTCTTGTGGAATTGAGAAACAACCGTGTGCCTTATGAGATGTTAAAATGAAGCATACGATGATGTGATCAATTGACACAGAGCCGAATGTTTAAAGAAGGACTGATAACGGCTAAATATATAAAGAACTTTTACTGAAAAACACATCATGAATGACATATAACAAGTTAATAATGACATAGAGATGAAGAGTTGAGAGGAGACAATATTATGGGAAATTACATCTTATCTATTGACCAAGGTACAACAAGCTCAAGAGCGATTCTATTTAATGAGGAAGGGGAAATCGTTGGTGTTGCACAACGTGAATTTAAACAACATTTCCCAAAATCAGGGTGGGTAGAACATGATGCGAATGAAATTTGGTCATCAGTTTTATCAGTCATGGCGTCTGTATTGACTGAAAATAATGTATCTGCAAATGAAGTTAAAGGGATCGGTATTACGAACCAACGTGAAACAACGGTAGTTTGGGATAAAGAAACAGGTCGTCCGATTTATAACGCAATCGTATGGCAATCTCGTCAAACACAATCGATTTGTGACGCTTTAAAACAGGAAGGTCATGAACAAACATTTAGAGATAAAACAGGTTTACTACTTGATCCATACTTCTCAGGTACAAAAGTTAAATGGATTCTTGACAAAGTTGACGGTGCCCGTGAAAAAGCTGCAAAAGGCGAAATCTTATTCGGTACAATCGATACTTGGCTTGTTTGGAAGTTATCAGGTGGTCGTGCGCATGTAACAGACTATTCTAATGCGAGTCGTACGTTAATGTACAACATCCATGAATTAAAATGGGATGACGAATTACTTGAATTGTTAGATGTTCCTAAAGCGATGTTACCTGAAGTGAAACCATCAAGTGAAGTTTATTGTGAAACGATTGATTATCACTTCTTCGGTCAAAACGTACCGATTGCAGGTATTGCTGGTGACCAACAAGCCGCATTATTCGGCCAAGCATGTTTTGAACGTGGTGACGTGAAAAACACTTATGGTACAGGTGGCTTTATGTTAATGAACACAGGTGAAGAAGCGGTTAAATCTGGTAACGGTTTATTAACAACGATTGCTTACGGTATCGATGGTAAAGTGAACTATGCGCTTGAAGGTTCAATTTTCGTGTCAGGTTCTGCTATTCAATGGTTAAGAGATGGTCTCCGTATGATTAACTCAGCACCACAATCTGAAGACTATGCAATACGTGTTGATTCAACGGAAGGTGTATATGTCGTGCCAGCATTTGTTGGTTTAGGTACACCATATTGGGATTCTGACGCACGTGGCGCTATTTTCGGTTTAACACGTGGTACTGAAAAAGAACACTTTATCCGTGCAACATTAGAATCATTATGTTATCAAACACGTGACGTTATCGAAGCGATGGCACAAGACTCAGGCATCGAAGTGAATAGTTTACGTGTTGACGGTGGCGCAGTGAAAAACAATTTCTTAATGCAGTTCCAATCAGACTTATTAAACATTGAAGTTGAGCGTCCAGAAATCAATGAAACGACAGCACTTGGCGCAGCTTATTTGGCAGGTATTGCGACAGGCTTCTGGAAGGATAAATCTGAAATTCAAAGACGTTGGAAATTAGAAAAATCATTCGAACCAGAAATGGATCAAAAAGAAAGCAACCGTCTATACAAAGGTTGGAAAAAAGCAGTAGAAGCAACGCAAGTTTTTAAATTAGACGAAGAATAAGTCGTGTGATATACTTGAGTTAAGTTAATAACTTCACGCGAGATAGTGAGAGACTTTGTTCGTACAACTTGATGAAAGTATGTAGGCGGAGTCTCTCTTTTTTATGAAATTAGGAGGCGAAAGTATATGAGATTATCAACTTTGAAAAGAGATACGGTTAAAAAACGTATGCAAAATGAAGCATATGACCTGATCGTTGTCGGGGGCGGCATTACAGGTGCAGGAATCGCTTTAGACGCAACTGCTAGAGGTATGAAAGTTGCATTAGTGGAAATGCAAGACTTTGCACAAGGGACAAGTTCCCGTTCAACAAAATTAGTACATGGTGGACTTCGTTATTTAAAACAATTGCAAGTCGGCGTAGTAGCTGAAACAGGTAAAGAACGTGCGATTGTATATGAAAATGGACCACACGTAACGACACCTGAATGGATGTTATTGCCAATGCATAAAGGTGGTACTTTCGGTAAGTTCTCAACTTCTATTGGTTTAGCAATGTATGACCGTTTAGCTGGTGTTAAAAAATCCGAACGTAAAAAAATGTTAAGCAA
Source organism: Staphylococcus pseudintermedius (assembly GCF_001792775.2). Lineage (GTDB taxonomy): Bacteria > Bacillota > Bacilli > Staphylococcales > Staphylococcaceae > Staphylococcus > Staphylococcus pseudintermedius. Next base: position 9,548 of record NZ_MLGE02000004.1, on the reverse strand, counting down.
AAAAGAAACTTCTGCTAAAGAACCACTTGTAAAACAAGACGGCTTAAAAGGTGGCGGTTACTATGTGGAATACCGTACTGACGATGCACGTTTAACAATCGAAGTAATGAAAAAAGCGGCAGAACAAGGCGCTGACATTATGAACTACGCGAAAGTGACAAACTTCTTATATGACAATAAAGAAAAAGTAAATGGTGTTGCTGTCGTGGATCGACTTGGTAACGAAACATTCGAAATTAAAGGTAAAAAAGTCGTTAACGCTACAGGCCCTTGGGTAGACGAAGTGCGCAGTGCAGACTACTCTAAAAACAACAAACAATTACGTTTAACTAAAGGGGTTCATGTTGTTATCGATCAATCTAAATTCCCATTACGTCAAGCGGTGTACTTTGATACAGAAAAAGACGGTCGTATGATTTTTGCGATTCCACGTGAAGGTAAAGCATATGTCGGAACAACTGACACATTCTACAACAACGACAAATCAAAACCACTTGTTAACCAAGAAGACCGTGATTATTTAGTGGATGCGATTAACTACATGTTCCCAACAGTTCATATTACAGATGCAGATATCGAATCAACATGGGCTGGTGTACGACCACTTATTTTTGAAGAAGGTAAAGACCCTTCAGAAATTTCACGTAAAGACGAAATCTGGGAAGGTAAATCAGGCTTACTTACAATTGCAGGTGGTAAGTTAACAGGTTACCGTCACATGGCGCTTGAAATTGTAGATTTAGTTGAAAAACGTCTTAAACAAGAATATAAATTAAAATTTAAAGAAGTTGACACGAAACATATCCCAATTTCTGGTGGTGATGTAGGTGGTAGCGCAAACTTCGAACAATTTATTGAAGATAAAGTGGCAGCAGCAAAAGCGATGAACTTAGATACAGATTTAGCACGTCGTCTTGCTACGAAATATGGTTCAAACGTAGATGACTTATTCGCAATTGCACAAGCAGCACAACATCAAAACACAGGTTTACCATTAGAACTTTATGTTGAACTAGTCTATGGTGTACAAAACGAATTAGTTGTTAAACCAACTGACTTTTTAGTACGTCGTATCGGCGCATTATACTTCGATATCGATACAGTACTTCGCCATAAAGACACTGTTGTTGATGTATTGGCTGACTTACTTGGTTACGATGCTAACGTTAAAGCTGTGTATAAACAAGAATTAGAAGAAGCAATTCAAGAAGCAAGACATGGTCAACATCAACCAGCTGAAAAATAATTGAAAATCAAATAAAAAAGCGTCTGAGGTGGGATGATCATCTTAGGCGCTTTTTCTGTAAAAACAAAAGAAAACGGTCGATATGATAAACATCAACCGTTGTTCTATATTGAATACTCTTAAGATAGTAATGACTTTCTTATGCGAGCGAAGAAATGAATGAAAAGTTGAAGTGGAACAGACTTGTACATCTCTTCCTAATTTGTGCTTGATGCATCAAAATATGTAAAATGATGCCCTCACATCAATTACACATCGTGAGTCAAGCCTGCTCCACTTCGATTAACATGTTTTAGTTAGTACCTTCTAAAAACGTACTAATCGCATGTTTGTAAATTAAATGATGACGCCCCTGAGAGAGTATATCAATTACATATTGGTCAAAATCAACAATTGTACCGCGTAATTGGAAACCATTCGTTAAAAATACCGTCAGTTCTTTACCCTCATTTTTAAATTTTTCTAGGTACTCATCTTGAATGTTACGTTTCTCAATCATGTTCATTTCTCCTTTTATTTATTAGGGGTTTAAGCTCAGATAACATTGAAGTAAGTGACATCTTCTCTCTATCTAACCAATGAACATTAAGTTTATTTGTAAACCAAGTCATTTGTCTTTTTGCGTAATTACGAGAATGCTGTTTCAATAAGGTGATTGCTTCATCTAATGGCATTTCATTTTTAATCACCGGTATTATTTCTTTATAACCGATCGCTTGCATACTTTGACACGATTCATAACCTAATTCAATAAGTTCTTGCACTTCATCCAATAAACCATGAGACAACATCATGTCTACGCGACTATTTATTCTGGAATATAAGGTGTCACGCGACATTTTTATCCCTACTAATAATGTATCATAATTTTCAGTCAATTGGGTACTTTTCTTGCGATTACTTAAAACTTTTTTTGTACTTAAGTAATATGAAATGGCACGTTCCACTCTTTTACGGTTATTCGGATGGATTTCTCGCTGTGAAATTGGATCAAAAGTGCCTAGATAGTCATGTATGGCTTCATTTGTGTATGATTTCAATTTTGCCATTTGTTCAGCAACACGCTGTTCAGTTTCAGGAGAAATCGTTTCACCATCAAACTGATAATCGTAAATCACGGACTGAATATACAACCCTGTACCACCTACAATGATCGGTACTTTACCACGCGTTGTAATGTCCGTGATTAACTGTTGTGCTTGTTGTTGAAAATCATATGCTGAATACGTTTCATCTGGTTTTAAAATATCAATGAGATGGTGGGGGATACCATCCATTTCATCCGGAGTTACTTTGGCCGTTCCGATATCCATGCCTTGATAAACTTGCATTGAGTCCCCGCTAATCACTTCACCATCGATAGCTTTAGCGAGTGCGACACCGAGTTCCGTTTTGCCACTGGCGGTTGGACCTACAATGGCAACGATAAAGGGTTTATTTTGTGACACCCCGTTCACCTACTTTTTGCTTTTTAATAATTTGTCGACTCATCCAGTCTAACATATGTCGCCATACAGTTTCTTTATCTTTTTCAAATAAAACTTCATGTCTTTTATTTTTGTAAAGTTGTACCGTAATATGATGGATACCGCCTCTTTTTAAAATTTTGCCGAAACGACGAATGCCTTTCCCATTTGCGCCAAACGGATCATCTTTGCCAGAAATGAGTAAAATTGGTAATTCGAGATTCATATCCGCAATATTTTTCACACGTGACGTCCGCATCATCGTTTGGAGTACACTAAAAATAAGTTGATTAGAAACAAGAAAACCAGTGTGTGGATCTTGAATGAAATGATCGACTTCTGACTTATCAGAACTGAGCCAATCACTTGTCGTACGTGTCGGTTTGAAATTTTTATTAAAGCGTCCAGTCGTCATCTGATTGAGCCAGTTCATTCGACGCTTCTTACCACAGACGAGTGTAATGATTTTCAGTAAAGGTAAGTTGGTGATATAATACCACGTTGGAAAATAGCCTGTACCACTTAAAATAAGGCCTTGTGCGGCTTGCGGATATGTTTGTACAAATTGTCGTGCAATGATAGAGCCCATCGAATGACCAATTAAAATTAGAGGTAGATGAGGATTGAATTGGGCTTTCAACGTACTTTGAATTTCAAAAGCATCTTGAACGACTTGTGTCATTGAATCAAAATGACCACGAATACCATCGACATCATAGCCATGCCCTCGATGATTGTGACGAATGACATGGTAGCCTTGTTGATTTAACTTATCAACTAATGTCACGTAGCGATCCATATGTTCAGCCATACCGTGAAAAATATGTACGATACCAACTGCTTCATAATCAGTCCGATCCACTTTCGCTTCAATCATCGTCCCATCAGTCACTGCAATTTTCATAGCTTCTGATTTTACCATTTTTTTCACCTCTCTAGTTCAAATCACTTACTTCAACTTTACCACATCTATCAGTTTGAAACACATTAAAACACACTTGCAATATATAACTTCATGAACGAAATAATAATATACAATATAATGAAACTATCATAAGAAATAGAGGGGTTCAGTAGGCAATATCATGCAGTTGTAGATGGATATAAATTTTTATATTAACCATTGACAATAAGAGAGTAGGGCACCAATAATAAAAACTAAAGGGGCGATGGTGAGGCAAACATTAGCACGACATATTTTACATAGAGCGAGTGTCATTGAATGTCCGGTTACTAACATTCATCTTCAAAAGGGGTTATATTTTACGATAGGATTCAAATTGCAACATGATCGAAAACTTGCTAGAGATTGATTCAAACAAAATGAAATACAAGCGTGGCTGTATAGTCTTATTGTGCCAAATGTTTATGCACAATAGGAAGCATATCGCAAAAGAATGATTACAGACGAAGGAGAACTATGTGAAGTATTGAAAACTGACCGCATCAATAGGATGATCGATGTTTTAATTCAAGTGGATCCATTTAAACTTGTGAAAATTAGTCAACAACATCCCTTTTGGTAACAACTTGAAAGCGAAATAATAATCAATAATCAACGTTCGGTATATCAATTTTCCGATATTGAGAAAGTTTTTAGTACAGATACATGTATCAAACATTAAAAAACATCACTGCTTTCAACGTACATAACATGAAAGCGTGATGTTTTCTTCTGTCTATAATAAATGCTCGATATCTTGCTTTAAATGTTCTGGTGTTTTTTGTGGTGAAAAGCGTTTAACGACTTGACCGTCACGATCGACTAAAAACTTAGTAAAATTCCATTTAATTTTGTCGCCGAAGATGCCAGACTTTTGCGATTTAAGATAGTTATAAAGTGGATGAGCATTGTCGCCGTTCACTTCGATTTTTTCATGCATCGGAAATGTCACGCCATAGTTCAATTGGCAATTCGTCGATGCTTCTTTACCACTACCAGGTTCTTGCTTACCGAACTGATTACTTGGAAAACCTAAAATTGTAAATCCTTTGTCACGATAAGTATCATAAAGTTTTTGTAATCCTTCAAATTGTGGTGTCAATCCACATTCGCTTGCTGTATTCACAATGAGTAGGACATCACCTTTATATTGTGAGAGTGGGTATGTAGAACCATCAATTTTTGGGACTTCTATATCATATAAATGCATCGTCTTCACCTCTAAATCTAATATAGCACAATTAGCACGTATAGTCTTAATTCACACACTATGATAGAATACGTGAAGATATGTCAAATAGAAAACGGTGATAATATGCGGAAAACGGAACTTCACTCTACTGAAAAAATAAAAGAAACGGCGGTACTGATCGGTGTTGATTTGTATCAGTCGCATTATGATTTTGAAAGTACGATGAATGAATTGAATGCGTTAGCTTATACGTGTAATTTAGATGTTCAAGGGCAATGGATACAGCAGAAAAATCAAGTGGACCATAAATATTATGTCGGTAGTGGTAAGTTAGCAGAGATTCAAGATTTCATTGAATTTCATGATATTGATGTGATCGTAGCAAATGATGAATTGACAACAGCACAGTCAAAAAATTTAAATGCGCGACTCGGTGTGAAAATCATTGATCGAACACAACTTATTCTTGAAATTTTTGCGTTAAGAGCGAAAAGTAAAGAAGGGAAGCTCCAAGTCGAATATGCCCAACTAGACTATTTGTTACCACGCTTAACAGGGCATGGTAAAAGCTTATCCCGTCTCGGTGGGGGCATCGGGACGCGTGGTCCAGGTGAAACGAAACTCGAAACAGATCGTCGTCATATTCGAACACGGATGAATGAAATTAAGCGTAAATTAGCAGAAGTGGAAGCCCATCGAGAGCGTTATCGTAACCAGCGCGAACAAAATCGAGTGTTTCAAGTCGCGCTCATCGGCTACACAAACGCAGGAAAATCATCATGGTTTAATACGTTAACAGCAGCTGACACGTACGAACAAGATTTACTCTTTGCGACACTCGACCCCAAATCACGTCAACTTAAAATTAATGATGGATTTGAGATGGTCATTTCAGATACAGTCGGTTTTATTCAAAAGCTGCCGACGACGTTGATTGAAGCATTTAAGTCGACATTAGAAGAAGCGCGACAAGCAGATTTGCTCATTCATGTCGTTGATGCGAGTCATGCAGAATATAAAATTCAATACGATACAGTGAATGAAATCGTACAAGAGCTTGATATGCAAGATATACCTCAAATCGTCATCTTTAATAAAAAAGACTTATTTACAGGTACAACCACGCCTGTCACACAGTATCCATCTGTATTTGTCTCATCAAAAAATGAAGCAGATATTGAAAAAGTGAAAAACTTACTCTTTCAAGCGATTCAAAAACAATTTGACTTTTATACAGCACAATTGCCAAGCTCAGCAGCGGACCAATTGTATCATCTTAAACAACATACGTTAGTCACAAAATTAGATTACGATGAAGCAACAGATCAATATCACATTGAAGGTTATCAAAAATAATAGAAAGAAGCGGAATCATGACACAATTAACCAAACTTATTGAAGAAGTCGAAACAACTTTAGCCCCTTATTTTAAAGATATCGAAACACGTGCATTTGAAAATCAAGCGCGTGTCTTAGATGCTTTTCATAAAGTCAAAATAACGGAAGCCGATCTTGTTGGGTCTACAGGATATGGCTATGACGATTATGGACGTGACCATTTAGAAGCGGTGTATGCTGAGACTTTTAAAGCTGAAGATGCCCTCGTACGTCCACAGCTCATTTCAGGGACACATGCGATTACTGTGGCTTTACAAAGTACGCTTAAACCAGGTGACAGTTTGATGTACATTACAGGAAGTCCTTACGATACGTTATTAGAAGTGATTGGTATCAATGGTAACGGTGTTGAAAGCTTAAAAGAATATGACATTCACTATCAGGAGGTCTCATTAAAAGCAGGTCATATTGATGTGGAACGGGTTTTAGAGACTATTGATGACACTACGAAAGTGATCGCGATTCAACGTTCAAAAGGGTACGATCAGCGTCCGTCGATTAATGTTGATGAAATCGGTGATGCCATTCGACAGATCAAAGCGCAATATCCTGAAATGATTGTATTTGTAGATAACTGTTACGGTGAATTTGTCGAGACGAAAGAACCGATTGAAGTCGGCGCAGATTTAATGGCTGGGTCACTCATTAAAAATCCTGGCGGCGGTCTAGCAAAAATAGGGGGTTATATCGTCGGGCGTCGCGATCTAGTCGAACGTTGTGGTTATCGTTTAACTGCTCCGGGTATCGGTAAAGAAGCAGGTGCCTCACTGTATGCATTGCAAGAGATGTATCAAGGCTTTTTCTTAAGTCCGCATGTCGTGAGTCAAAGTTTAAAAGGGGCATTATTTACAAGTTTATTGTTGGAACGATTGAATATGCGTACATCCCCACGCTATGATGTGAAGCGAACAGATTTAATTCAAACCGTTTCATTTGATACAAAAGAACAAATGATTCAATTTTGCCAAAGCATTCAACACGCATCACCTATTAATGCCCACTTTAGTCCAGAACCAAGCTATATGCCGGGTTACGAAGATGATGTCATTATGGCAGCGGGGACTTTCATACAAGGTTCTTCAATTGAATTATCTGCTGATGGACCGATTCGCCCGCCATATGAAGCATACGTACAAGGTGGCTTAACATACGAACATGTAAAAATTGCCGTTACGCGTGCCGTTGAAAAATTAATTAAAGTCGGTCTCATCAAATTAAAATAGGTATATTTTACACTTTTGCTAAAATTGACACATCAAAATCGAGGTCTGAATTGTCAGAAATGTTGTGATTTTGGGCTTTGAAACACTCATGTCAGGTTTTCTGACACATTTTTGAAATGTCCATTCGGGTATGCTATGGTTATATCAAGTTCAAAAAGTCAAGGAGATGTAGGAGATGGATAACGATACAATTCGCCGCAACATGCCTGTATTTCCGATGAGTGTTGTCAGTCGTTTAACGGAACTGTCCGCGCGACAAATTCGTTATTATGAAACACATGAACTTGTAATACCTTCGCGCACAGAGGGGAACAAACGGCTTTTTTCTTTGAATGATTTAGAAACGTTACTTTCAATCAAGCATTTATTAGAAAAAGGGTTTAATATGAAAGCCATCAAAGAAATCATGTTAGAGGATAGCCAAAAAACGCTTAATGATGAAGAAGAGCGGTTAAGAAAGCAAATACTCGTAGATACGACGCAAAAACCGCAACGTGATTCGATACCATTGAATCGTGGAGATTTATCGCGCTTTTTTAAATAACTGATACTGGAGGACATTTTTCAATGCCAAAACAACACTTTACTAAAGATGATATTAGACGCTTTGCCAAAGAAGAAAATGTACGCTATTTACGTTTACAATTCACTGATATTTTAGGAACAATTAAAAACGTGGAAGTACCAGTAAGCCAATTAGAAAAAGTTTTAGACAACGAAATGATGTTTGACGGTTCTTCAATTGAAGGTTTCGTACGTATTGAAGAATCAGACATGTACTTATATCCAGACCTTGACACTTGGGTGATTTTCCCATGGACAGCTGGACAAGGGAAAGTCGCACGCTTAATTTGTGACGTTTATACAACAGATCATCAACCATTTTCAGGTGACCCTCGTAGTAACTTGAAGCGTGTATTAAAAGAAATGGAATCATTAGGTTATACAGATTTCAACTTAGGACCTGAACCAGAATTTTTCTTATTTAAGTTAGATGAAAAAGGCGAACCAACAATGGAATTAAACGATCACGGTGGTTATTTCGACTTAGCCCCAACAGATTTAGGTGAAAACTGTCGTCGTGACATCGTGTTAGAATTAGAAGATATGGGCTTTGACATCGAAGCTTCTCACCACGAAGTAGCACCAGGTCAACACGAGATTGACTTTAAATATGCAGACGCGATTACAGCATGTGACAACATTCAGACTTTCAAATTAGTCGTAAAAACAATTGCGCGTAAACATAACTTACACGCAACATTTATGCCAAAACCATTATTCGGTGTGAACGGAAGCGGGATGCATTTCAACGTTTCATTATTCAAAGGGAAAGAAAATGCCTTCTATGATGAAAAAGGCGACATGCAATTAACAGAAGATGCATGCCACTTCATCGCAGGCATTATGAAACATGCGCGTGGTTACACAGCAGTATGTAACCCACTTGTTAACTCATACAAACGTTTAGTACCAGGTTATGAAGCACCAAGTTATATCGCTTGGAGTGGTAAAAACCGTTCACCATTAGTACGTGTACCAAGCTCTCGTGGCTTATCTACACGTGTAGAAATCCGTTCAGTAGACCCAGCAGCAAATCCATACATGGCATTAGCAACAATCTTACAAGCAGGTCTTGACGGTATTAAAAACAAATTAGAAGTACCAGAACCAGTTAACCAAAACATCTATGAAATGAATCGTGAAGAACGTGAAGCAGTAGGTATTGAAGATTTACCATCAACACTTTACACAGCATTAAAAGCAATGCGTGAAAACCCAATCGTAAAAGACGCACTAGGTGAACACATCTATAACCAGTTCATCAACTCAAAATCTATCGAATGGGACTACTATCGCACGCAAGTAAGTGAATGGGAAGTTGAACAGTATATGAAGCAGTATTAATACGTAGAACCCTCGAGGCTATAGGCTTTGAGGGTTTTTCAGTGCGCCCGGCATGGGTAACATCTTGACGGTGAAAGTCCGTTACAGGCTTGGTAGTAGGAACTGTTAGCGAAAGACAAGGGTGTCCATTGCGAAGTGGAATCTGAAGGAAGTCGGACGCAAACACTCGCAC
>NZ_MLGE02000036.1 GCF_001792775.2 Staphylococcus pseudintermedius | reverse complement strand
TTCCTCTTTTGTTGATCGTATCCCTACTTTTGAAGTTCCTGATTGATACCGTTTAATATCAATACCTACAAATGCATTCAATTGTTTATTTGTTTTAAATTCTCTAATATTACCAAGTTCCCCAATAAGCAATGTCGCTGTGAGTTCTCCGATGCCAGGAATTGAAATAATGTTTTCAAACTCAGTCGTATTTTTAGCTAAGTCAATCATTTCCTGATCAAATTCTTTCATTTCTTCTATCCCAATAAGCAGTTTGTCGCATAAGTATTGGACTTTTTGTAGGAGGAAAGAAGACTTGTCCACATTCGGAAAACTATTAATCTGTATTTCAATTAATTTTTGGACATACTTGTGAGCTTTATTAACTGAAATGCCTTTATCAGTTGAATGAAGTACTTTTTCCACCAATTCATCATGAGTCAAAGTACTTACAAAATCAGGATGAGGAAATGCTTTAGCTATACTTAATGCGATTTTTGAATATCTGTTAGTAAATAGCTTTTCTAACCCTGGAAATGTTTGATGTAGTGTTTCGACTAACTCAACTTTGAGACGATTTTGGTTTATCTCCATTTCTAAGTGAAAGCGCGCACGTTCTCTCAGTTCAAAGTAAATCTCTTCAGACTGACGTTGTACCTTTGAATCTTTCATTCTAAAGGCAAGAAGTGCAAGTTTATGTGCGTCTGACTTATCTGTTTTCCATGATCTTAATGAGCTCGTTTTGAACTTGGCTTCTAGGGGATTCATTTCTAAGT
>NZ_MLGE02000035.1 GCF_001792775.2 Staphylococcus pseudintermedius | reverse complement strand
AAGTAAGCTTGATATAGCTCGTTGATTGTTTAAGTCAATCACTCTCGAAAGTACTTTTGAAGTACTCAAATTATTGGAATTAACGTTGACATATTGTCATTCAGTTTTCAATGTTCATGTCATTTCTTTTTCGACTCGACAAGAATTAATTATACATAGTTCTTGTTAAAAAGTCAACAACTTTTATTATTTTTTCTAATTTTCCCAAGAAAAAATGACCGCTTGGTCATGATAAAAGTTTTGCTTGGCAACGTCCTACTCTCGCGGAACGTAAGTCCGACTACCATCGGCGCTAAAGAGCTTAACTTCTGTGTTCGGCATGGGAACAGGTGTGACCTCTTTGCCATAGTCACCAAACAAAAATATGATTGAATGTTATACATTCAAAACTAGATAGTAAGTATATTTATCACAAGCATTACCTTATGAACAATTATATTGATTAAGTCTTCGATCGATTAGTATTCGTCAGCTCCACGTATCACTACGCTTCCACCTCGAACCTATTCACCTCATCATCTTTGAGGGATCTTATAACCGAAGTTGGGAAATCTCATCTCGAGGGGGGCTTCATGCTTAGATGCCTCCASCACCMCCCCCCCCCCCCCACCCCCCCCCCCCCCCCCCCCCCCCCCCCCCCCCCCCCCCCCCCCCCCCCCCCCCCCCCCCCCCCCCCCCCCCCCCCCCCCCC
>NZ_MLGE02000034.1 GCF_001792775.2 Staphylococcus pseudintermedius | reverse complement strand
TAACAAGGTAGCCGTATCGGAAGGTGCGGCTGGATCACCTCCTTTCTAAGGATAATATACGGAATATCACCATCAGGTGATAAGCGAATTAACGTGACATATTGTATTCAGTTTTGAATGCTCATTCATTGAGAATTCAAAATTCAAATGGGCCTATAGCTCAGCTGGTTAGAGCGCACGCCTGATAAGCGTGAGGTCGGTGGTTCGAGTCCACTTAGGCCCACCATTTGAAATTGTACATTGAAAACTAGATAAGTAAGTATAGATTTTACCAAGCAAAACCGAGTGACAAGCGTTTAAAAGCTTGAAACAAAAAATTATCGCTAGTCGTCAAATGACGACTCACATAATTAATAACTGGTGATGGTAAACATCGTATTTTTGATTGTACAAACGTTTATGAAAACGCTTGTCAGTCAACGCATTTCTTGATGAGCGCAGTGAAGTTTACTTCTCGTAAATGAACAAGCGAAGAAAGAAATAAGGTAGAATGCGAGCGTTTATCATAACGTTTAGATTAAGTTATTAAGGGCGCACGGTGGATGCCTTGGCACTAGAAGCCGATGAAGGACGTTACTAACGACGATATGCTTTGGGGAGCTGTAAGTAAGCTTTGATCCAGAGATTTCCGAATGGGGAAACCCAGCACGAGTTATGTCG
>NZ_MLGE02000033.1 GCF_001792775.2 Staphylococcus pseudintermedius | reverse complement strand
GCCTTAGGAGATGGTCCTCCCAGATTCCGACGGAATTTCACGTGCTCCGTCGTACTCAGGATCCACTCAAGAGAGAATTCGTTTTCGACTACAGGATTATTACCTTCTCTGATTAACCTTTCCAGGTTATTCGTCTAACAAATTCTTTTGTAACTCCGTACAGAGTGTCCTACAACCCCAATAAGCAAGCTTATTGGTTTGGGCTCTTCCCGTTTCGCTCGCCGCTACTCAGGGAATCGATTTTTCTTTCTCTTCCTCCGGGTACTAAGATGTTTCAGTTCTCCGGGTCTGCCTTCTTGCATGCTATGTATTCACATGCAGATAACACGACATAACTCGTGCTGGGTTTCCCCATTCGGAAATCTCTGGATCAAAGCTTACTTACAGCTCCCCAAAGCATATCGTCGTTAGTAACGTCCTTCGTCGGCTTCTAGTGCCAAGGCATCCACCGTGCGCCCTTAATAACTTAATCTATATGATATTTTGGCAAACGTTCGCATTCGGCTTCATCACTTCACATTCACTCAGTTACTTACGCGCAGTAAGCGCCTTCGCTCATGCTTGTGATTCATAGACTGACAAACGTTTTCAAAACATCATGTCGTCTACCGAAATACAATCTTTTCCAAAATCACCAGTTATTAATTATGTGAGTCGTCATTTGACGACTAGCGATAATTTTTTGTTTCAAGCTTTTAAACGCTTGTCACTCGGTTTTGCTTGGTAAAATCTATACTTACTTATCTAGTTTTCAATGTACAAAAGATATAAATGGTGGAGACTAGCGGGATCGAACCGCTGACCTCCTGCGTGCAAAGCAGGCGCTCTCCCAGCTGAGCTAAGCCCCCAATATATAATTTGAATTTTAAATGGTGGGCCTAAGTGGACTCGAACCACCGACCTCACGCTTATCAGGCGTGCGCTCTAACCAGCTGAGCTATAGGCCCCGAACATTTATACAAACATTCAAAACTGAATACAATATGTCACGTTAATCCGTTTATCACCTGATGGTGATATTCCGTATATTATCCTTAGAAAGGAGGTGATCCAGCCGCACCTTCCGATACGGCTACCTTGTTACGACTTCACCCCAATCAT
>NZ_MLGE02000032.1 GCF_001792775.2 Staphylococcus pseudintermedius | reverse complement strand
ACAAGCAGCAGGAACAACATTTGAGATACCACCAGCAGGTATTCCAGAAGGCTGGACAGCGGAAGTAGATCCAGATAATGGAACAGTAACAGTAACGCCACCGGCGGATGCGACACCAGGAACATCAGTAGATATTCCAGTGAAGGTAACATATCCAGATGGATCAAGTGAGGAAACACCAGTCAAAGTAACAGTAGATACACCAGATAGTGGTAACCACGATCCAGGATACGAAGAAGGACATACAAAACCGAACGTACCAGTGGAAGTGCCACAAACGAAAGATCCAAATGTACCACCAGGAACAACATTTGAGATACCACCAGCAGGTATTCCAGAAGGCTGGACAGCGGAAGTAGATCCAGATAATGGAACAGTAACAGTAACGCCACCGGCGGATGCGACACCAGGAACATCAGTAGATATTCCAGTGAAGGTAACATATCCGGACGGATCAAGTGAGGAAACACCAGTCAAAGTAACAGTAGATACACCAGATAGTGGTAACCACGATC
>NZ_MLGE02000031.1 GCF_001792775.2 Staphylococcus pseudintermedius | reverse complement strand
GCGTTGAAAAGTGAGCGGATGAACTGAGGGTAGCGGAGAAATTCCAATCGAACTTGGAGATAGCTGGTTCTCTCCGAAATAGCTTTAGGGCTAGCCTCAAGTGATGATTATTGGAGGTAGAGCACTGTTTGGACGAGGGGCCCCTCTCGGGTTACCGAATTCAGACAAACTCCGAATGCCAAATAATTTAACTTGGGAGTCAGAATGTGGGTGATAAGGTCCATATTCGAAAGGGAAACAGCCCAGACCACCAGCTAAGGTCCCAAAATATATGTTAAGTGGAAAAGGATGTGGCGTTGCCCAGACAACTAGGATGTTGGCTTAGAAGCAGCCATCATTTAAAGAGTGCGTAATAGCTCACTAGTCGAGTGACACTGCGCCGAAAATGTACCGGGGCTAAACATATTACCGAAGCTGTGGATTGTCCATTGGACAATGGTAGGAGAGCGTTCTAAGGGCGTTGAAGCATGATCGCAAGGACATGTGGAGCGCTTAGAAGTGAGAATGCCGGTGTGA
>NZ_MLGE02000030.1 GCF_001792775.2 Staphylococcus pseudintermedius | reverse complement strand
CACTGATGCGTGTGTTGATTTCACTGCTGACGCAAACTCTGATGGTGTACCATTATTTGATGCTTTGTCTTTCAATGAATCTACTGTGGATACAAATGTACTTGCATCTTCTTTCGTTGTGCTTCCATTAGAAGTCGCTTCACTCAACGAATTCACTGCTGATACAAATTCGCTTGCTTCTGTACTTACAGCTTCACTTGTTGATGTTGATGCTGACGTACTTTCTGATGCTGACACACTCACTGATGCGTGTGTTGATTTCACTGCTGACGCAAACTCTGATGGTGTACCATTATTTGATGCTTTATCTTTCAATGAATCTACCGTTGATACAAACGTGCTTGCATCTTCTTTCGTTGTGCTTCCGTTAGAAGTTACTTGACTCAATGAGTCTACTGCTGATACAAATTCGCTTGCTTCTGTACTTACAGCTTCACTTGTTGATGTTGATGCTGACGTACTTTCTGATGCTGACACACTCACTGATGCGTGTGTTGATTTCACTGCTGACGCAAACTCTGATGGTGTACCATTATTTGATGCTTTGTCTTTCAATGAATCTACTGTGGATACAAATGTACTTGCATCTTCTTTCGTTGTGCTTCCGTTAGAAGTTACTTGACTCAATGAGTCTACTGCTGATACAAATTCGCTTGCTTCTGTACTTACAGCTTCACTTGTCGATGTTGATGCTGATGTACTTTCTGATGCTGACACACTCACTGATGCGTGTGTTGATTTCACTGCTGACGCAAACTCTGATGGTGTACCATTATTTGATGCTTTATCTTTCAATGAATCTACCGTTGATACAAATGTACTCGCATCTTCTTTCGTTGTGCTTCCGTTAGAAGTTACTTGACTCAACGAGTCTACTGCTGATACAAACTCGCTTGCTTCTGTACTTACAGCTTCACTTGTCGATGTTGATGCTGACACACTCACTGATGCGTGTGTTGATTTCACTGCTGACGCAAACTCTGATGGTGTACCATTATTTGATGCTTTGTCTTTCAATGAATCTACTGTGGATACAAACGTGCTTGCATCTTCTTTCGTTGTGCTTCCGTTAGAAGTTACTTGACTCAACGAGTCTACTGCTGATACAAATTCGCTTGCTTCTGTGCTTACTGCATCACTTGTTGATGTCGATGCTGATGTACTTTCTGATGCTGACACACTCACTGATGCGTGTGTTGATTTCACTGCTGACGCAAACTCTGATGGTGTACCATTATTTGATGCTTTGTCTTTCAATGAATCTACCGTTGATACAAACGTGCTTGCATCTTCTTTCGTTGTGCTTCCGTTAGAAGTTACTTGACTCAATGAGTCTACTGCTGATACAAAYTCGCTTGCTTCTGTACTTACAGCTTCACTTGTCGATGTTGATGCTGATGTACTTTCTGATGCTGACACACTC
>NZ_MLGE02000003.1 GCF_001792775.2 Staphylococcus pseudintermedius | reverse complement strand
AGCCAGTACAGTTTAGTTCAATACCTGTTAAATCTTGATGAGACGCTCAAAGAGACATATGAAACAGGACACCGTCTTTTAAGTGCTTTGAAAGCAAACGATATCCAGCAACTACGGTTCATCTTACAGGATGCAAAGATAAAAGATACTTCGAAAGGGCTCAAGCGTGTCATCCACACATTCATCAAATACATGCCTTATATCTCAAGTACTATGCGTCATCGACATTTAACGAATGGACCCATTGAAGGGATTAATAATAAAATAAAACTGATTAAACGTGTTTCTTATGGTTATAGAAATTTCTGGAATTTTAGGAATCGTATCTTAATGATTTCTAAGGTATTTGTAAGTGAATATAAAAAACGCATTAAACAACAAAATAGCGTTGCTTAATGCGTTATCGTCTCACCAACCGACGTTGACAAAGAACCTTTTAAAAAGGCTGGGTTTCATAATCAGGTCAGATTATGGCTCGGCTTTTTTATTTCGCTTTAGTATAAATATCCAACATGTAAAAATATAAATAATCATTATTTCGATAAAGAGAAACCGTACATTTGTTGAAAAGCTTTGAGCAATTAAGGTAATCTAAAAAGAGTATGATGATACATAAACGAGGTGTAAAACTGATGAATATCAACCCAAATGAAGTAGACATTCTAATTAGTGCTGTTAAACCAGAGCAATACCCAGAGTTAGATTTGCCTGAAGTTGCATTAAGTGGTCGCTCAAATGTTGGAAAATCAACATTTATTAACAGTATGATTGGGCGAAAAAATATGGCGAGAACGTCTCAACAGCCCGGCAAAACGCAAACTTTAAACTTTTTTAATATTGATAACCAATTGATTTTTGTCGATGTTCCAGGTTATGGTTATGCGAAGGTAAGTAAAAAGCAACGTGAAGCTTTTGGTAAAATGATCGAAACTTATATTACAACACGAGAAGCATTAAAACTCGTGATTCAATTAGTCGATTTACGCCATCCGCCAACTGAAGATGATGTGTTAATGTATGACTTTTTGAAGTATTACGACATTCCGACACTCATTATCGCAACGAAAGAAGATAAAATCCCTAAAGGTAAAGTGCAAAAGCATATTAAAATCATTAAAGAAAAATTGGAGTTAGAATCCGGCGATCAAATTATCAGTTACTCATCAATTGAGAAAAAGAAACAAGATCAAATCTGGGCAGCCATTAGTGCGTTCATTGCTGAAGAATAACCTATTATCAACAGATGAAAATCATGCACGACTACAATTATGACAAAAATTTGGAAGGATGATTAAAAATCTTAACATGATTATGCATTTTTAATTAGAATGACTCTAATCTGTGTTATAATGTAGTCATTGTAGAATATATGGGGGCATAAGCATGTACTTAATAGCAGTTAGTGTGAATCATCGAACAGCTGATGTAGCATGTCGTGAAAAACTTTCATTTCAAGAAGAAAATTTGACACACGTACATGAAGCGTTGTTCGAGACAAAATCTATTTTAGAAAACGTGATTTTATCAACGTGTAACCGTACTGAAGTGTATGCGGTAGTTGACCAAATTCATACGGGACGTTACTATATTCAAAGATTTTTGGCGCGACAATTTAATTTTGAATTAGATGATATCAAGGCGATGTCTGAAGTGAAAACCGAAGACGAAGCAATTGAACATCTATTCAGAGTTACAGCAGGCTTAGACTCAATCGTATTAGGTGAAACACAAATTTTAGGTCAAATGAGAGATGCGTTTTTCACAGCACAAGCAGCAGGAACAACAGGTACTATTTTTAATGAACTGTTCAAACAAGCAATCACATTTAGTAAAAAAGCACATCATGAAACAGATATTGCTAATAATACAATTAGTGTGTCTTACGGTGCGGTTGAACTTGCGAAAAAAATGTTCGGTAAAATGAATAAAAAACAAGCATTAGTCATTGGTGCGGGCGAAATGGCAGAATTAGCTGTTTTAAACTTAAAAGGTGCTGGCGTGCGTCACATTACAGTCATTAACCGTACATTATCACGCGCACAAGCATTAGCAGATCAACATGGTGTACAAGTTGGAGAGTGGGCATCACTAGGGGAAGCCATTGTTTCAGCGGATATCGTGATCAGTTCAACAAGTGCAGAACAATTTATCATTACAAAAGAGATGTTAGAAATGTGTCAAAGTGTTGCAAAATCATCTCAAAAAGTCATGATTGATATTGCTGTACCAAGAGATATTGAACCTGTCGACGTTTCACATTCAGAGTTGTTTATTTATGACGTAGATGATTTAAAAGGTCTCGTTGATGCCAACTTGCGTGAACGTCAACTTGCAGCAGAACAAATTGCATCACGTATTCCAACAGAAATTGATAAACATAATGAATGGGTGCGTATGCTTGGTGTCATTCCGGTCATTCGTGCGTTACGTGAAAAAGCAATGCAAATCCAACAAGATACGATGGATAGTATTAGTCGAAAATTACCAAACATGTCAGAGCGCGAACGAAAAGTGATTTCTAAGCATACGAAGAGCATCATTAATCAAATGCTAAAAGATCCGATCAAACAAGCGAAAGAGATTAGTGATGATAAGCATGCGGATGCGAAGTTAGCACTATTCCAAGAAATTTTTGATTTAGAAGTTGAAGCAGATTATAAAACACAAGCGATTAAAAAGAAAAAATCTGTGTTGAAAGAAAGATTATTAAGTATAGAAACTTAAAGAACGGTGATGCTATGGAAGAAGCGTTTTTCATACGTTTTCATGAAGTCATTTTATTGATTTATTTAGTCAGTATGGTGGGTTTGATAATAGATGTATTTCAAAAGAATTATCGTCTACAAAACATAGGGTTCTATGCTTTAGGGATTGTTTGGTTTTGTCAAACAATCTCTTTAACTATGTTTATTATATGGCAAAAGCAACTCCCTTTAACCTCTTTAATCGAGAGTTTTTACGTATTAACGTGGTTGATTTTGACGATTACTTTTGTGATGTCCGTGTTGCGTCAGTCTGAGTTTATGATCGCCTTTTTGAATGTGATTGGGTTTGTCTTCATGACGATTCACACGTTCCACCCGCGACAATTTAAATTGGACGGTGCACGACTCACAGCTTTGAATGAATTACTATTTTTCCACATTTCACTCGCATTGTTGAGTTATGTGGTTTTCGCAGTTGCGTTTGTAAATGCGATTATTTATTTAATACAATATCGAAATTTAAAAGAAAAGCGATTTACGCAAAATTTCTTTAGAATGAGCAGTATCGCAACACTTGAAAAGTTAGTGTTTTACAGTTCTTTGATTGGTGTCATATTTATGTTCATTAGTCTCGTGCTAGGAATTCAATGGGGTATGGTATCGATTGGCTATGATATCTTTTTAGACTTGAAAGTGATCTCGTCAATTATTATTTTTATTGCCTATTCTATTTTTATTACATTACGATTGACGCGTCGTTTTAAACAGTCATTTTTAATGAATTTAAATATCATGTTATTTTTATGCTGTATGATCAATTTAGTTGTGGTGACTCAATTATCAACATTTCACCAATGGACCGGAGTTTAAATTATTTTAATTGGAGGAAAGCACTATGCGTAAACTTATCGTCGGCTCAAGAAGAAGTCAGCTCGCATTGACTCAAAGCCAACAATTTATTGATCGTTTAAAAGAAGTTGATCCTACTTTAGATATCGAAATTAAAGAAATTGTAACAAAAGGGGATCAAATTGTGGATCGTCAATTATCTAAAGTCGGTGGTAAAGGGTTATTCGTGAAAGAAATACAAAACGAACTCTTTAGCCGAGACATCGATATGGCCATTCATTCATTAAAAGACGTTCCAAGCGAATTACCTGAAGGCCTCACTTTAGGGTGTATTCCAGACCGTGAAAATCCATTTGATGCTTTCATTTCAAAAAATCATATTCCGTTGGACGAACTTCCTGATGGTAGTATTATCGGAACAAGTTCATTAAGACGTGGTGCACAGATTTTAGCGAAGTATCCGAACCTAGAAATCAAATGGATAAGAGGGAATATTGACACACGTTTGAAAAAGCTAGAAACAGAAGATTACGATGCGATTATTTTAGCGGCAGCAGGTTTGAAACGCATGGGTTGGTCTGATGACATAGTGACAACATATTTAGATGAAGACTTACTCGTACCGGCTATTGGCCAAGGTGCACTTGGTATCGAATGTCGTGCAGATGATGATGAATTGTTAGCATTACTTGCAAAAGTACATAATGAAGACGTGGCGGCATGTGTCACTGCAGAGCGCACGTTTTTAAAAGAAATGAATGGGAGTTGTCAAGTCCCTATCGGGGGCTATGCAACCCGTAAAAATGATACAGAGATTCAATTTACGGGTTTGATTATGTCTCCAGATGGTAAACAAAGATTTGAGTACACATTTTCAGGTCAAGATCCAATACAAGTCGGTAGCGAAGTGAGTCGTGTTCTTAAATCTCAAGGTGCGGATAAGATTATTCAAGCTTTAAATGAGAAAGAGGTGTAAATGATGAAGCCTATTATAGTGATGACCCAAACCAAGCGTTATAATGATCAGCGCGCTGAAATCGTTCATCTTCCATTTGTGACGACTGAACCACTTCCTTTTGATCAATCAGTGCTAGGTCGTCACTATGATTGGCTTGTTTTTACATCTCAAAATGCCGTTACGCATTTTCAACCTTATTTAAAGTTGTTAAATTTTAATAGATTAGCGGTCATTGGCGAGAAAACGAAAGCATTTTGTGAATCACAAGGGTTGCGAGTGGATTTCTTCCCAGCAGATTACTCACAAGAAGGATTTCTCGATGCATTCCCCACACAACAAGGGCAGCATATTTTGATTCCATCCAGTCAACGCGCACGGCCATTACTGCAAGAAGTGTTGCAAGTACGTGGTTTCAATGTTGAAAAAATTGATTTGTATACTTCATGTTTTTTATTGGAAAATGTGAAAGAAGCCAAAGCACGTATCGAAACAGGTCAAGTGGATGCATTGACGTTTGCGAGTGCTTCTGCTGTCAAGGCGTTTTTTCACGATGATACGTCTTTAAATTTCGACTCGTATTATGCAATTGGTCAACAAACAGCACGACAGATTCAAGATTACGGCTATTCATGTTCTATTGCTGACATTCAAACTTTAGAATCAATGGTGACAAAAATTTTAGAAGAGAGGGTTCAATAATGCAATTCGATAGACATAGACGATTACGTTCATCAAAAGTGATGCGTGATATGGTAAGAGAAACACATGTGAGAAAAGAAGATTTGATTTATCCTATTTTTGTTGTAGAGAAAGATGATGTCAAAGCAGAAATCAAATCATTACCAGGCGTATATCAAATCAGCTTAAACCTACTACATGAAGAATTGAAAGCGGCATATGATTTAGGGATTCGTGCCATTATGTTCTTTGGAATTCCGAATGAAAAAGATGCATGTGGGACCGGCGCATTTATTGAAGATGGCATCATTCAAAAAGCAACACGTTTGGCAAAGTCCATGTATAATGATTTATTAATTCTTGCCGATACATGTTTATGTGAATATACGGATCATGGTCATTGTGGTGTGATTGACACACATACACATGATGTCGATAATGATAAAACATTGCCTTTACTTGTTCAAACAGCTGTTTCTCAAGTGAAGGCGGGCGCAGATATTATTGCTCCTAGTAATATGATGGATGGATTTGTGGCAGCAATTCGCCAAGGTTTAGATGAAGCAGGATACTACCATATTCCAATTATGAGTTACGGGATTAAATATGCGTCAAGCTTCTTCGGCCCATTCCGTGATGCAGCGGAATCCGCACCATCATTTGGTGATAGAAAAACGTATCAAATGGACCCAGCGAACCGTCTTGAAGCGTTACGAGAGTTAGAATCTGATCTTAACGAAGGGGCAGATATGATGATTGTCAAGCCAGCGTTAAGTTATCTTGATATTATTCGTGATGTACGTAACAATAGCAACGTACCGATTATTGCTTATAATGTGAGTGGTGAGTACAGCATGACAAAAGCAGCAGCATTAAATGGTTGGATAGATGAAGAAAAAGTTGTGATGGAGCAAATGATTTCTATGAAACGCGCAGGAGCAGATATGATCATCACTTACTTTGCGAAAGACATTTGTCAATATTTAGATCAACAATAATAGGAGGCGGCAATATTGCGTTATAACGAATCAATTAAAGCATTTGAAAAAGCAGAACAACTGATGCCTGGAGGTGTGAACAGCCCTGTACGTGCATTTAAATCAGTAGACACACCAGCGATTTTTATGTCACGTGGTGAAGGAAGCCGTATTTATGATATTGACGGAAATGAATATATCGACTATGTGCTCAGTTGGGGACCGCTTATTTTAGGTCATCGTGATTCTAAAGTAATTGAAGCGATTCATGATGTTGTCGAACGTGGTACAAGCTTTGGCGCATCAACATTAGAAGAAAACCGTTTGGCTGAATTAGTGATTGAACGTGTGCCTTCCATTGAAAAAGTGCGGATGGTGTCATCAGGAACAGAGGCAACATTAGATACATTACGATTAGCACGTGGTTATACTGGCAAAAATAAAATCATTAAATTTGAAGGTAACTATCACGGTCATAGTGATTCGTTATTAATTAAAGCCGGCTCAGGAGTTGCAACGTTAGGTTTGCCAGATTCACCTGGTGTTCCAGAAGGTACGGCGAAAAATACAATTACGGTGCCTTATAACGATCTTGAAGCGGTGAAATACGCATTTGAAGAGTTTGGTGATGATATCGCAGCGGTCATTGTAGAGCCAGTCTCAGGAAACATGGGTGTCGTACCACCGATTAACAACTTCTTACAAGGGTTACGCGACATTACGAAAGAAAATGACGCTTTACTTATTTTTGATGAAGTGATGACAGGTTTTCGCGTAGGTTACAATTGTGCACAAGGCTACTTTAACGTCATTCCTGATTTAACGTGTCTAGGCAAAGTGATTGGCGGCGGTCTACCTGTTGGTGCTTTCGGTGGGCGTAAAGAAATTATGGATCATATTGCACCAAGCGGCGATATTTATCAAGCAGGTACATTATCAGGTAATCCGCTTGCAATGACGAGTGGTTATATGACTTTAAGCCAATTAACACCAGAAAGCTATGATTACTTTAATGAACTTGGTGATATGTTAGAAGAAGGTTTAACTGAAATCTTCGCCAAACATCAAGTGCCGTTAACAGTAAATCGAGCAGGTTCGATGATTGGATTCTTCTTAAATGAAGGGCCAGTCACAAACTTTAAAGAGGCAAATCAATCTGATCTAGAATTATTTGGTCAATTGTATCGTGAACTTGCTGAACAAGGTATTTTCTTGCCACCATCACAATTTGAAGGTATGTTTTTATCGACAGCACATACAAAAGAAGACATTGAAAAAACATTGCATGCTTTCGATGTTGCGTTAGAACGTCTCGGAAAATAATTAAATACAACTTAGATGAGGTGGGGATTGATGTGGTCCCGACCTCTTTTTTCTAATGGTGTAAATTTGAAGCCTACTATCATACGTTTTTTGTATGCTAGTGATCATCATTTATCGCAATTCTAGCGTATAAGTTTTACGAATTGCATGTTCAATAGAAAAGCGTATAATATATGGTTGCTATGAATGGAGTGAGGTCATTCCGCAACTGTGTTAACCTTACTCCTCATTGTGATAAAAAATTAGGAGGCGAGGCCATGGCACAAAATAAAATGTTCAATAATTTACTTGTACTCGTCATTGCGATTTTGTTTGGTTGGCTCTTGTTTGCATTGCATATCATGTTGCCATGGATGTTCGGGCCCATTTTGGCAAGTATTTTTGTCGTAAAAGTACTAAAACGCGATGTTCAATGGCCGCTTTGGTTGAGTGAACTGGGTTTAATTATGCTCGGAGTTCAAATAGGGACTTCATTTACAAGAAGCGTGACAAGTGATATTAAAGATGATTGGCTCGCAATTGTTTTAGTGAGTGTCCTCATATTATTGTTAGCACTTGTCGTCTCCATTGGTTTTAGAAAAATTGCACATGTCAATCGTGAAACGGCAATTTTAAGCGTCATCCCAGGGGCGTTGAGTCAGATGATTGTAATGGCTGAAGAAAATAAAAAAGCAGACATCCTTGTCGTGAGTCTGACACAAACGTCACGTGTCATTTTTGTCGTGTTATTAGTGCCATTAATATCATTTTTCTTTAAAACTGATCATTCGAATCGTGTCACTGAAGCAAATGTACAATATTTAACAGATGTTTTAACGATACAACATATTGTAATCATTGCTTTAGGGATTGCAGTCGTTTATATACTGATGAAGTGGATCCATTTCCCTACAAAAATGTTGATGGCACCTATTGTTGTGTTAGTCATATGGAATTTTGTAACGAACCTTACATTCACACTTGATGCACCTATTATTGCAGGTGCGCAAATTATTTATATGATTCGTGTCGGTATTCAAATTGCGCATTTAACCGATCAATTAAAAGGGAGAATTGCAGTAGCAATTGCTTATCAAAATGTCATGCTCATTTTTGGAGCGTTAGCAATGGTTTATCTTGTACAATTCATTAACCATGCTTCTATTGATGAATTATTCCTCGGCGCGGCACCAGGTGGGATGAGTCAAATCGTCTTAGTCGCATTGGATATCGGAGCGGACGTTGCGATGATTTCAAGTTATCATATTTTCCGTATATTCTTTATTTTATTTTTAATAGCACCATTAGTCAGTGTGTATTTAAAATGTTTAGAGCGTAACAATAAAAATGATTTCAATTAAGGGCTTGGATAATGTCACGTCCAAGTCCTTTTATATTGCGCAATGTATTGATGGTGATGTTGAAATAGATTGATCTAATATGGTTTAGCGGTTGGGACATGATACTAAATGGCTATTATAAAGGCCGGCAGCTTCCATAAATGAAAATGTAGTAACAGGACCAATAAATTTAAAACCATATTTTTTCAATGCTTTTGATAATGTTATAGCTGTATCATTGACGGTGATGCGTTCTTCTACAGATTGATATTTAAAATCAATCGGTGCCCCATCGACAAATGACCATAAAAACGAACTGAAACTATCGTAATCTTGTTCAATTTGAATATAACCTTTCGCTTGTGCGACGATGGCTTCTAATTTTGGACGATGATGTACGATATTTGGAAATGCCATTAATGTATCAATATCTTCATCACGCATTTGTGCAATTTGATGGGGATCAAAATGATGAAATGCTTGTTGATAGGCTTCTTTCTTTTTTAAAATCGTTAACCAAGAAAGTCCCGCATGTTGTGATTCTAGGGCTAACAACTCAAATAAAGCGCGTGAATCATAGAGTGGTTTGCCCCAGCAGTGATCGTGATAATCGAGATAAAGTGGATCTTTTGTACCAAATGCACATGGGTTCACGTTTTCATTCCTCCTTGTATTGACTTCATTGTCGTTTCAGTATACTATAAGAATGAAATTAAAAATAGTGTTAGGGAAGAGTATGTTATTCGCTTTTTATAGAGAGTGCATGGGAGCTGGAAATGCATAAAAGCTATAACTGAAGGTAGCCCGTTTTGAACTTTAATTGAACTAAGAGTAGGTTAAAGCGTGTCATGAGCGTTAATCATAAGAGAGCAGTAGTGTAGAGATTTGTTTGCACTATTGAATATAGGTGGTACCGCGGAACATCCGTCCTATTTTGGACAGGTGTTTTTTTATTTTAATGGAGGGATTTTTAATGGAAATGAAACCGAAGTATAACCCGCAAGAAGTTGAAGCGGGTCGATATCAAAAATGGCTAGACCAAGAACTTTTTAAACCAAGTGATCATTCAGATAAACCTACATATACTATTGTGATTCCACCACCGAATGTGACAGGAAAGTTGCATTTAGGTCACGCGTGGGATACGACATTACAAGACATTTTAACACGTATGAAACGTATGCAAGGCTATGAAACGCTTTACTTACCAGGCATGGACCATGCAGGTATCGCAACTCAAGCGAAAGTAGAAGCGAAAATGAGAGAAGAAGGTATCTCTCGTCATGATATTGGTCGTGAAAAGTTCCTTGAAAAGGCATGGGAATGGAAAGAAGAATATGCGTCATTTATTCGCCAACAATGGGCAAAGTTAGGTCTAGGTTTAGACTATTCTAGAGAGCGCTTTACATTGGATTCAGGATTAAGTCAAGCTGTCCGTAAAGTCTTTGTTGATATGTATAACAAAGGATTGATTTATCGTGGCGAACGTATCATTAACTGGGATCCAGCTGCGAGAACCGCACTTTCTGATATTGAAGTTGTTCACGAAGACGTCAATGGCAAGTTTTATCATTTTAAATATCCGTTTGCTGACGGTGAAGGCTACATGGAAATTGCTACGACACGTCCTGAAACGATGTTAGGAGATACGGCGATTGTCGTGAATCCAGATGATGAACGTTACCAAGATGTTATCGGTAAGACTGTGATTTTACCTGTCGTTGGTCGTGAATTACCAATTATTGCAGATGACTATGTCGATAAAGAATTTGGTAGTGGTGCAATGAAAGTAACACCTGCACATGACCCGAATGACTTTGAAATAGGGAATCGTCATAATTTAGAACGTATTGTTGTCATGGATGAAGCAGGGCGCATGAATGCTGAAGCGGGCAAATATGAAGGCATGGATCGTTTTGAATGCCGTAAACAGCTCGTTAAAGATTTGTTAGAAGAAGGTTTAGTTATTAAAATCGATGACCATGTCCATTCGGTAGGCCACTCTGAACGTTCGGGCGCTGTTGTTGAGCCATACTTATCAACACAATGGTTCGTTAAAATGGCTCCACTAGCAGAACAAGCTTTAAATAATCAAAAAACAAATGGCCGCATCGAATTTGTACCGCCGCGTTTTGAAAAGACATTTAATCGTTGGATGGAAGAAATCCGTGACTGGACAATTTCGAGACAGCTTTGGTGGGGGCATCAAATTCCAGCGTGGTACCATAATGAAACTGGAGAGCTTTATGTAGGCGAAGAAGCACCTGTAGATATTGAGAATTGGACACAAGATGAAGACGTGCTAGATACGTGGTTCTCTAGTGCATTATGGCCGTTTTCAACTCTTGGTTGGCCAAATGAAGACGCAGCAGACTATCAACGTTTTTACCCAACGAATGTGTTAGTGACAGGCTACGACATTATTTTCTTCTGGGTTGCGCGTATGATTTTCCAAGGTTTAGAATTCACAGGTCAAAAACCATTTAACGATGTATTATTACATGGTTTAGTCCGTGCTGAAGATGGTCGTAAAATGAGTAAATCATTAGGTAATGGTGTGGACCCAATGGACGTCATTGATCAATATGGTGCCGACAGCTTACGTTATTTCTTGGCAACAGGGTCTTCACCAGGTCACGATTTACGTTATTCAACAGAAAAAGTAGAGTCTGTTTGGAACTTTATTAATAAAATTTGGAATGCCGCGCGTTTTAGTTTGATGAATATTGGTGACTCATTCAAATTTGAAGATATTAATTTATCGAGCGATTTATCAGTTGCAGATCAATGGATATTAACACGTTTGAATGAAACGATTGACACTGTCACACAGCTGAGCGACAAGTATGAATTTGGCGAAGTGGGACGCGTATTGTATAATTTTATTTGGGATGAGTTCTGCGACTGGTACATTGAAATGAGTAAAATTCCAATGAACGGTGACGATGAGGTTCAGAAAAACGTTACACGCTCTGTACTTAGTTATGCTTTAGATCGTATTATGCGTCTATTACATCCATTTATGCCGTTTGTCACTGAACACATTTGGCAAAATTTACCGCATGAAGGTGAATCTATCGTGACAAGTGCATGGCCAACAGTGGATGCATCGTTCGTGTTTGAAGAAAGTAAAGATGTGATGGAACAATTAGTTGAAATCATTAAAGCAGTACGTCAATCGCGTTTAGAAGTGAATACACCACTATCTAAAGAAATTCCAATTAAAATTCAAGCTAAAAATGAAACGATCCAACAATTATTGAAGACGAATCAACATTATTTGGAACGTTTCTGTAATCCAAGTACGCTTGAAATAGAAACACAAATCGACATTCCTGATAAAGCGATGACAACAGTCGTTGCTGCTGGTGAAGTCATTTTACCTATTGAAGGTTTGATTGATATGGACAAGGAATTAGAACGTCTAGAGAAAGATTTACAAAAATGGCAAAAAGAGTTAGATCGTGTTAATAAGAAATTATCAAACGAGAATTTTGTGAATAAAGCACCTGAGCACGTCATTAATGAAGAAAAAGAAAAGCAAGTGAAATATCAAGAGAAATATGATGGTGTCAAGGCGAGAATTGAACAATTAAAAGCGTAGGAGTCTTAGTTATGAATTATCTAGACAGTTTATATTGGATACACGAAAGAACAAAATTCGGCATTAAACCAGGTGTAAAACGTATGGAATGGATGCTCGATAAACTTGGTAATCCACAACAGAATATCCAAGCTATTCATGTCGGTGGGACGAATGGTAAAGGTTCTACGGTTGTTTATTTACGTGAAGCTTTACTCAAAAATGATTATCAAGTGGGTACTTTTACGTCTCCATATATCGAAACATTTAATGAACGAATCAGTTTAAATGGTTTACCAATTACAAACGAAGATATAGTAGCGCTAGTGGCTCGTGTGAAACCTGTCAGTGAAATGATGGAAGAACAAACTGAGTTAGGAGTTGCGACCGAATTTGAGATCATTACAACAATGATGTATCTCTATTTCGGCGAGCTTCATCCAGTTGATATCGTTATCGTTGAGGCAGGTCTAGGTGTCAAAAATGATTCTACAAATGTGATACAGCCATTGATGAGTATTTTGACGAGTATCGGTTTAGATCATACGGACATTCTCGGTCAAACGTATCTAGACATTGCTAAAGATAAAGCGGCAATTATTAAACCGCATACGCCAATTGTTTACGCTGTTAAAAATGAAGAAGCATTGAAGTATTTTAGAGATATCGCTGAACGATTAGATGCGAAAGCTTTAGAATTCGATCGTGATATTTTTATCAAATCAGAAGACGATGAATTTACATATCGTTATAAAGATTACGAATTAGAGAACTTAGCATTACACATGGTCGGCGAACACCAAAAGGAAAATGCAGCACTTGCAATTACTGCGTTAATTGAGTTGTATGAGCAAGAAAAAATTCAATTAGACTTCAACAAAATGATTGAAGGGATTGAACATGCGTATTGGACAGGTCGTATTGAACGTGTCTCTAAAGAACCGCTTATCATAATTGACGGTGCACATAATAAAGAAAGTGTTGACGCATTAGTGGACACAATTGAGAAGTATTACGATGTAGCGAAAGTAGACGTCTTATTTGCAGCTATTGAGGGGAAGCCGATTCATCATATGTTAGATGCTTTCCAAAGTATCGCAAAGCATATTTATGTGACAGGATTTGATTTTCCAAAAGCACTTCCTAAGCAAACGTTATATGATGAAATTGAATTTGGACAAAAATCAATAGTCGATGATTACATCTCATTTATAAACAACTACGATGGTGATGCATTGCTCATTACAGGTAGTCTTTATTTCATCAGTGAAGTGAAATCTAAAGTTGACTTTAATTCATAAAAATCGAACCACTTTGTATGTATTCCGAAAAATCGAGATACATATAAGGTGGTTTTTTATCATATACGTTTTTTTCGACTTAAAAAGTGTTTTTTGGCGATTTGACTCTTCATATGGATGCGCATATAATAAGTGCATTCAATGAAATGTTGCTGTCGTGAATTAAAGTTTCGACGGTGTTGAGGAGGTGTCTAGAATAATCGTCGCCTTATTTTTTGTAGGCAGTATTTTAATGAGTTTTTTACTGCAATTCGCTGATCATCCTTCATTAAGCATGCGACATTGCTTACAAAGATCAAAGTGTCAAACATGTCAGCATGAGTTAAAGCTGCTCGATTTAGTACCTATCCTAAGTTACTGTGCGTTAAAGGGAAGGTGCCGTTTTTGTCGACAACGCATTCCAATATCCCTTTTTATAGGCGAAGTTTTAGGGGGGTGCATTATTATTTATCCGCTATTACTACCTGTATACATTCCGCTTGAGACGTTTTATGTCATGGCGTTACTATTACTCACAATTGCAATTGTTGATATACGTACACAGTTGATTCTTCACAGATTCCTTTGTTTAATATCCATTTTGTTAGTCGCACTTCATCCGTCTTTCTATATAGATGTGCCACACCTGTTACTTTGGGTTACTACTTTTTTGATAGGGTGCATTCAACAAAATTATGTGGGTATGGGCGATATTAAATTATTTCTTATCATCATTTTCTTTTTTCCTGTACCGTTTTTACTCTTCTTTTTAGAACTCATTTTTCCAATAGGCTGTATACTATTACCGATTTCATTTATGTTTAATTGGATACACCAACGCCGAGTACCACTTGCGCCTGCTATTTTCACCGCATTTGTAACCGTTTCTACGATATACCCACAGTTGATTTCATTTTATGGAGGATTTTTATGACACGCATTCAAGATTTATCATCTAATGAGAAACCAAAAGAGCGCCTAATTCAATTTGGTAGTCAGGCATTATCGAACACAGAATTACTTGCAATTATTATCAATACCGGCAGTAAAGGACGTTCTAGCATACAAGTTGCTTCACATATTTTAGCGCAATGTCAGTCATTAACAGCGCTTAGAAACATGTCATTAGTTGAATTAGAAAAGTTTGTAGGAATAGGGCGTAATAAGGCGACAACGTTGCTCGCTGTATTCGAATTGTCACGACGTTTAGCAGAGGATAAAAAGCAATACTTATCTGATCCTATTCATTCTCCGAGCCAAATTGCAGAACGCTATTATGCAAAATTTAAGGATTATGATCAAGAACATTTTGTTTTACTCATCTTAAATACGAAAAATCAAATTGTTCATGAACAAACGCTTTTTATTGGAACCTTAAATAGTGCCATCATACATCCTAGAGAAGTGTTTAAAACAGCTTTGAAATGGTCTGCTAATGCGATTATCGTGATTCATAACCATCCTTCAGGTGACGCAACACCATCAGAAGCGGACATTGAAACGACAAAACGGTTGGTTGCATGTGGAGAGGCAATGGGGATTGAGTTACTTGATCATATTGTGATTGGGGAAGAATCGTATGTTTCGATTATGAGTGAAACAAATGAAGCGTAAAAATAGAAAGGGGCGGGGTATGAAAATTTTAGCATTGCTTCATCATCAAATAGTCGTTCTTAATGATTTCCGTTTTTTTGATATTGAAGCGCTCAAAGTGTTGAAACGCCTGAGAGATTTTCTCCTAAAATGGGAGCCATCTAATGCCAATTATGAAATTCAAATCGCAAATCAATACGACTCATTTTTTAAATATTCATGCCCCAATCCCCTTTATGAAGCGTTATCTTCTCGTCATCAAATATAGCTCACAAACCATAAGAACAATTGATAGCCAAGATAGACAACTAGTATCATCAAGCCGAGTCTAATTAAAAAGCCAATGATTGAAACACTGATTCTAAAAAGAACTACGGCAAGTAAAATCATTATAAATAATGCGATAATGTTCATTCATGTCACTCCTTCATTGATATTGTAGTATTTTTATGAAACAAACACATCATTCTAAAGTTATATTTATCATGCTTCGGATGGATGTCTTTAAATATCTTATTTATTATAATATAACGTATAATGATGGGAGTAGTGTTGATGAGAGATAATTTTAAGGAGGGCATTCATGCGGATAATTAAAAGTCTTGTTAAATTATTTATGATGATTGTATTACTCATCGCCCTCGTTTTTGCTGTATTAAAGTTTGTACCGAATTTCAAAAATGAACCATGGAATCCTGTTGGAAATGAAGAAGTGTACCAAGTGACTGATGATGAAGGGTATCTCGTACCATTAAATGGACGGCGCTATATTCAAAGTGAAAACGACATTTTTAGAAATATACCTAAAAGTCAGATGAGGAATGTATTTAACTGGATTGATAAATATGAATTTATGCAAGTCAATGAAATGACACGTATGGGATATGATCAAGAATTTTTAATTGCAGAACGCGATACACAGTTTATTTTATATCGTTTTGGTGATGATGCGATGCGTGTCTATACAACAGAGCATGATCTTTATTATGACCTTAATCAACTTGGTGCATCCATTCAAATGAAGCCTCTAAGTGCGTACCAACAAGCTGACGATGATTAATCAGATATTGAGGTGTGCAGCTTGAGATAACGCTTTTGATAAGTTAGGCTATGGATGAGACAAATTTTTGAGAGGTGATTTTGCGATGTCTGACAACCATCAAGCGCAACAAAGCAATGAGCAGTTAAAAGCTCAAAACTTATTTGCGAAATGGCGTAAAGATGAAACGTTGTATAAAGAAGATGAAGAAAAATCTCATGCACAACAATCGGAAGAATCATCATAGGAGTTAGATTGAAGCGGGATAGAAGGCTTAAGGTGTAATAGCTATTTCTATCTCGTTTTAATTTTATTATCATCCGTGTCAATTGTTACGAGATAATCATGTTCATACAGATATTTATCAATATTGTACAGCATGGGACTTTATTTACTTTCCAGAGTAATATAAAATGATAACAGTACATACATTGAAATATAGTTTGAGGTGTTGAGGTTGTCCAATTTTTTTAAAAACAACAAACTCGTTGTGTTGTTTTGTGCATTAATACTATTTATCGCTTTAATTGGATTATCAATTCGTTCGCACGCACAATCAGTTCCTGAACAGTATGTTAGTGATACCACTTCTTTTGGACAGAGGGTCTTCTCCTATCCAATTCATTTTATTGCTGGGTCAATCTCGGATATTTTTCATAAGACTGAAAAGCCAACGAATAAAGAAAAACAATTAGAAGCTGAAAATGAACGTCTTAAATCAGAAAATAAAAATCTCAAAAAAGAATTAGATATGAGTGATATTTCTAAATATGAACCCATTACTGCAGCTGTCATAGCGCGACAACCTGACCAATGGTTAAATACGATTGTCATTGATAAAGGGAAAAAATCTGGCATCAAAGAAAATATGGCAGTAATGACAGCAGATGGTTTAGTCGGCCGCGTCGCAAAAGTGAACCAATTTTCATCTCAAATTCATTTAATCACGACTAAAGGGCGCACAAATCGCTTATCTGTGAACGTACAACATGATGGGCATGAAGTTTTTGGTTTAATTGATCATTTCGATGAGAAAACGAATCATCTCATTATTAGTGATATTGATAATAATGAAAAGATTAAAGCTGGAGACAAAGTCGTGACGAGTGGCTTAGGTGATCAGTTACCTAAAGGGCTTTACATAGGAGAAGTGAAAAAAGTTCAAAATGATCAATACGGTTTGTCTAAACAAGTTGCGATTGAAACCGGTGCGAATATTAACCATTTTGACCATGTCTTTATTGCAAAGAGAGATCCTAAAACGATTGTTAATGATGAGGGTGACGGCTCATAATGAAATCTATTTACTATATTCTCGTTGCGATACTCATGTTCTATTTAGATACTGTTTTAACTTTCTTATCACCGATTATCATAGGGGGGCATCGCTTCATTTTAGTACCCCATCTCGTGTTTTTATTTTTAGTGTTGATTACGGTTTATAAAAATACCAGTATCGCTTTAATTCTTGGTGTATTATTAGGTACCGTCCACGACTTGTTTTTCGGACAAATTTATGGTGTCTACCTATTTGGTTATATCGTATCCATTCTATTTGCTGATAAGTTTTTAAAAGTATTTTTCCGTGATCATGTGATGGTCTATGTGATGACGTTGATTGGTATTGTTTTTTTAGAAGTTTTTGTTGTTATGCTTTATTTAGTTGTCGGCTTAGTTGATTTCAATCTCATTCAATTTATCGTATTTCGCATACTGCCGACATTATTGCTCAATGCGATTTTACTGATATTCCTTTACTTTGCTGCAAACTATTTTTTAAATCCTAAACGTTCTATTGACACGAAGTAAAACGAATGGTATGATGCAATAGTTGAGTAGTTCGTAGCTACATACAACCGCTCAAACATAGGTTTTAAGTACATTATGTCACCTATGTATGGCGTGACTTATAAATAGGAGGTGCAGAGTATGTTTGCTATTATTGAAACAGGTGGAAAACAAATCAAAGTAGAAGAAGGTCAAGAGATTTTCGTTGAGAAATTAGACGTAAATGAAGGTGACACTTTCACTTTTGATAAAGTTTTATTTGTTGGTGGAGACAACGTTAAAGTTGGCGCGCCTACAGTTGAAGGTGCTACAGTGACAGCAACTGTTAACAAACAAGGTCGTGGTAAGAAAATCACTGTTTTCACTTACCGTCGTCGTAAAGACTCTAAACGTAAAAAAGGCCATCGTCAACCTTACACTAAATTAACAATCGACAAGATTAATGCATAATTATGATTAATGTTGATATTAAGTTAAATGACGAAGGTCAAATCACAGATGTCATTATGGATGGTCATGCAGATTATGGTGAACACGGACAAGATATTGTTTGTGCAGGTGCATCGGCAGTTGTTTTTGGGAGTGTGAATGCCATTATTGGCTTAACTTCTGAACGTCCAGATATTGATTATTCTGAAGATGGTGGGTATTTTCATGTGAGGGCTGTGGATACGAATAACGAGCAGGCTCAGTTAATACTCCAATCATTACTTATTTCTTTACAAACAATTGAAGAAGAATATAATGAGTATATTAAATTAAATCTGAAGTGAGGTGTAACTCATGCTAAAATTAAACTTACAATTTTTCGCATCGAAAAAAGGGGTAAGTTCTACTAAAAACGGTCGTGACTCTGAATCTAAACGTTTAGGTGCTAAACGTGCTGACGGTCAATTCGTTACTGGTGGTTCTATCTTATTCCGTCAACGTGGAACTAAGATTTACCCAGGTGAAAACGTAGGTCGTGGTGGCGATGATACATTATTCGCTAAAATCGACGGCGTTGTTAAATTCGAACGTAAAGGTCGAGACAAAAAACAAGTTTCTGTTTATGCAGTTGCTGAATAATTTGTCAATCTTTGACACCAGAAGGTAACTTCTGGTGTTTATTTTTTATATTAAATGAA
This sequence comes from Staphylococcus pseudintermedius, assembly GCF_001792775.2. Classification (GTDB taxonomy): domain Bacteria; phylum Bacillota; class Bacilli; order Staphylococcales; family Staphylococcaceae; genus Staphylococcus; species Staphylococcus pseudintermedius. The sequence continues at coordinate 223,824 of NZ_MLGE02000003.1, read as the reverse complement.
CTTATCGTTATATAATATAACGTGATAGATAAGCATTATTAAAGAAATTAAAGTAAAAGAGGTGAAAACATGTTTGTCGATCAAGTAAAAATATCATTAAAAGCTGGTGATGGCGGTAATGGGATTACTGCATACCGTCGTGAAAAATATGTCCCATTTGGTGGTCCAGCTGGCGGTGATGGTGGACGTGGGGCTTCAGTCGTGTTTCAAGTGGATGAAGGCTTGCGGACATTAATGGATTTTAGATATCAACGTCACTTTAAAGCTAAAAAAGGTGACAATGGTCAAAGTAGTAACATGCATGGTAAAAATGCTGAGGATCTCGTGTTAAAAGTACCACCTGGAACGATTATTAAAGATGTTGAGACGGGTCAAACGCTAGCTGATCTCGTTGAACATGGTCAAAGTGCGGTTGTTGCTAAAGGTGGACGTGGCGGACGTGGTAATTCTCGTTTCGCGACACCTAAAAACCCTGCGCCTGATTTTAGTGAGAATGGTGAGCCAGGTGAAGAGATTGACGTAACATTAGAGCTTAAATTGTTGGCAGATGTCGGTTTAGTTGGTTTTCCAAGTGTGGGTAAATCTACATTATTATCGATTGTTTCTAAAGCGAGACCTAAAATTGGGGCGTATCATTTTACTACGATTCAACCGAACCTCGGTGTAGTAGAAACACGTGACCAACGTAGCTTCATTATGGCCGATTTACCAGGGTTAATTGAAGGTGCCTCTGAAGGTGTAGGCTTAGGTCATCAATTTTTAAGACATGTGGAACGTACGAAAGTCATTGTGCATGTGATTGATATGAGTGGCATGGAAGGGCGTGACCCGTATGAAGACTATCAAATTATCAACCAAGAACTTAAAGCGTATGCGCAACGTTTAGAAGATCGTCCACAAATTGTTGTTGCGAATAAAATGGACATGCCAGATGCTGAAGCACAACTCGAAATGTTTAAAGAACAACTTAATGATGAGACGGTAACCATTGTACCGATTTCGTCTTATACGCGAGAAAATATTGATCAATTGCTCTATGAAATAGCCAATACACTTGAAGAAGTTAAAGATATTGATTTCTCTGCGAAAGAAGAAGAGGTCGGCGTCAACCGTGTCCTTTATAAACATACACCGTCTCAAGATAAGTTTACAATCACACGTGATGATGATGGTGCATATGTCGTAAGTGGTAATGCCATTGAGCGTATGTTTAAAATGACTGATTTCAACAGTGAACCAGCGATTCGTCGTTTTGCGAGACAAATGCGCTCAATGGGTATTGATGATGCATTGAGAGAACGTGGCGCTGAAAATGGAGATATTGTACGTATTCTAGGTGGAGAATTTGAATTTGTCGAATAATATTGAGAGTGGAGGTTGCGATGGTAGATGAAACATCAATTTTATATTATTCGTGAAGATGTATTACCTTATGTTGTAAAACGTGTGCTCCAAGTGAAATCCTCTTTAAAAGCGGATCAATCACTTACGATTCAAGAAGCTGTAGATATGCATGATTGTTCGCGTAGTGCGTTTTACAAATATAGAGATACCATATTTCCGTTAGAAGATGTTCAGCAACAGACCGAAGTTTTTACGATTATTTTATTTGTGACAGATAAAGTGGGTATATTAGCTCAAATTCTCGAAAAACTTTCCGAATTAAACCTTTCTGTATTAACGATTCATCAAAGTGTCCCTACTGATCAAAAAGCATCAATTACGTTATCTTTAGACGGTCGAAATGCGAAGTGGGGACCATATCAAATCATTAATGAACTACGCCAAATGGAAAATGTATATAACGTAGACATTATTGGAATGAACATGTAAGGAGCGCTATTGAATGTATGCATATATTTCTGGAAAATTAACAGCTCTACATCCAACGCATATCATTGTTGAAACGACATCTGGTATCGGGTATGAAATTCAAACACCGAACTCTTATCGCTTTCAAAAAAACTTAGATCAAACGGTGAAAGTGTATACGTCACTCATTGTACGTGAAGATGCGCAATTGCTCTATGGTTTTATTGATCAAGAAGAAAAGGATATGTTTTTAAGTTTGATTAAAGTAACAGGGATAGGTCCTAAGTCAGCGTTAGCCATTTTAGCAGCAAGTTCGCCAAATGAAGTGAAACGTGCGATTGAAAATGAAAATGATGCCTATTTGACACAATTTCCAGGTATCGGTAAAAAGACTGCCCGTCAAATTGTGCTTGATTTAAAAGGTAAAGTCGTTGTTACGGAAGAAGTGAGCGAAGGCTTGTTAGATATAGCGACAGAACATGAGGATCTTGCTGTACAAGAAGCTTTACTTGCGTTAGAGGCGTTAGGATACTCTAAACGTGAACTGAAAAAAGTGGAAAAAGCGATGCAGCAACAAATATTTAGTGATGTCGATGAAGCTGTTAAGTATGGCTTAAAACAATTGATTTCATAAAGAGGTGATGGATATGGATCGAGACCGAATGATGGATGGACATGAACAAGTAGATGAACACACATTTGAGTTGTCATTAAGACCCGAGCGTTTAAGACAATACATAGGTCAGTCTACAATTAAGTCAAACCTTGATGTGTTTATACAAGCCGCTAAAATTCGTGAGGAGCCATTAGATCACGTCTTACTTTTTGGCCCACCTGGTTTAGGTAAAACCACTTTGTCACACATTATCGCAAATGAAATGGATGTCAATTTGCGTACTGTTTCCGGTCCGTCGATTGAACGACCAGGTGATTTAGCTGCCATTTTAACAGCTCTGCAACCCGGTGATGTGCTCTTTATTGATGAAATTCATCGTTTAAGTAGCGTTGTTGAAGAAGTGCTTTACCCAGCAATGGAAGACTTTTTCTTAGATATCATCGTAGGTAAAGGCGACGAAGCAAGAAGTATTCGTATTGACTTACCTCCATTTACTTTAGTTGGTGCAACGACACGTGCCGGTAGTTTGACGAGTCCACTACGAGATCGTTTTGGCGTGCATTTAAGGCTTGAATATTATACTGAAGAAGAACTAACACAAATCATTATACGAACAGCAGAAGTATTAGGAACTGCCATTGATGAAGAAAGTGCTTTTGAAATTGCGAAAAGAAGCCGAGGGACGCCACGTATCGCCAATCGCTTGTTGAAACGGATTCGTGATTTTCAACAAGTGAAACAAGACGATATGATTTATATTGAAACAACAAAGCATGCGTTGAAATTACTTCAAGTGGACGATGAAGGATTGGATTATATCGACCATAAAATGATGGCTTGTATTATTGAACAATATCGAGGTGGTCCTGTTGGTTTGGACACGATTGCTGTCTCAATTGGTGAGGAAAGAGTGACGATTGAAGATGTTTATGAACCATTTCTCATTCAGAAAGGGTTTTTAGAGCGTACCCCTCGAGGCCGAAAAGCAACACCTTATGCGTACGAACATTTTAAATATACGAGCCCATAAGTGAAGGAGTCATTATTTTGAACATAGAAGAATTTGATTATGTATTACCTGAATCACTCATCGCTCAAACTCCGCTTAAACAGCGAGATCAAAGTCGTTTATTATATTTGAACCGCGACACAGGCGAGACTGAGGATTTACATTTCAAGGATATCACCCGTTTTTTCCAACCTGGAGATACGTTAGTGCTCAATGACACGCGCGTGATGCCAGCACGTTTGTTTGGGATAAAAGAAGAAACGAACGCCAAAGTAGAAATGTTAATGCTGACACAAATTGAAGGTGACGATTGGGAAGTCCTTTTAAAACCGGCGAAGCGAATTAAGCTTGGACAAACGTTAAGCTTTGGTGAAGGTAAAATTAAAGCAACTTGTATTAAAGAGTTGGATCAAGGCGGGCGTATCATGCGTTTGAGTTATGAAGGCATTTTGCAAGAAAGACTAGATGAACTCGGTGAAATGCCATTACCGCCATATATTAAAGAACGTTTAGATGAAAAAGAACGCTATCAGACGGTTTACGCTAAAGCAGCAGGTTCAGCAGCCGCACCGACAGCAGGACTACATTTTACAGATGCTTTATTGGACGATATCCGACGTCAAGGTGTTCAAATTGCATTTATTACACTGCATGTCGGTTTAGGCACATTTAGACCTGTCAGTGTTGACCATATTGATGATCACGAAATGCATAGTGAATATTATCAAATGTCACAAGAAACTGCCGATATTTTAAATCAAACGAAAGCGGCAGGACATCGAATTATTTCGGTAGGAACGACGTCCACACGTACACTTGAAACGATTCGGAGTCAGTTTGATACATTCCAAGCAACGAGTGGTTGGACCAATATTTTTATTTATCCTGGATTTGAATTTAAGGCAATTGACGGTTTAATTACAAACTTTCATTTACCGAAATCAACATTGGTGATGCTTGTGTCAGCATTTAGTTCACGTCAATTTGTGTTATCAGCGTATCACCATGCAGTTGCTGAAAAGTATCGATTTTTTAGTTTCGGTGACGCGATGATTATTATTTAGTTTGAGAGGAGAATATGATGCCTGCAGTAACATATGAGCATATAAAAACTTGTAAACAATCGGGTGCACGTTTAGGAATTGTGCACACGCCTCATGGTTCTTTTGAAACACCGATGTTTATGCCAGTAGGAACGAAAGCAACGGTGAAAACAATGAGCCCTGAAGAATTAAAACAAATGAACACTAAAATTTTGCTTGGTAATACGTATCATTTATGGTTGCAACCTGGCAATGATATCGTGAAACAAGCTGGAGGATTACACAAGTTCATGAACTGGGATGGACCGATTTTAACAGATTCAGGCGGCTTCCAAGTATTCAGTTTAAGTAACTTGCGGAAAATCACAGAAGAAGGTGTAGAATTTCGACATCATACAAATGGTTCGAAATTATTTCTCTCACCTGAAGATTCTATTAAAATCCAAAACGACTTAGGCTCAGATATTATTATGGCATTTGATGAATGTCCACCGATGCCTGCTGAATACGATTATGTGAAAAACTCATTAGAGCGTACAACACGATGGGCGGAGCGTTGTTTAGCAGCGCACCAACGTCCTGAAGATCAAGCGCTATTTGGCATTATTCAAGGTGGTGAATATAAAGATTTACGTCAACAGTCTGCCGAAGAACTTGTGAAACTTGATTTTCCTGGTTACGCGATTGGTGGATTGTCAGTTGGCGAACCGAAACCTGTCATGTACGAAATGGTAGAACATACGGAGCAGTTTATGCCGAAAGATAAACCACGTTATTTAATGGGTGTGGGTTCACCAGATGCCTTGATTGAATGTAGTATTCGTGGTATGGATATGTTTGACTGTGTGTTGCCTACACGTATCGCACGTAATGGGACTTGTATGACATCAACAGGGCGCCTCGTCGTAAAAAATGCACAATTTAAAGATGATTTCCGTCCTTTAGATGAGAATTGTGATTGTTATACGTGTCAAAACTATACGCGTGCATACTTACGACACTTGATTAAAGCAGATGAAACATTTGGTATTCGTCTTACTACTTACCATAATCTTCATTTTCTGTTAAAATTAATGGAGAACATTAGACAGGCTATTCGAGAAGACCGTCTTTTAGATTTTAAAGAGGAATTTTTCGAACAATACGGTCTGAATGTTGATAATCCGAAAAATTTCTAGATAGGAGTTATGATTTATGTCTTCACTTATTAGTTTATTGCCATTAGTCTTACTGTTTGTAGTGATGTGGTTATTTATGATTCGTCCACAACAAAAACGTGCGAAAGAGCATCGCCAAATGGTTGAACAATTACAAGCAGGTCAACGTGTGACTACAATCGGCGGCATCAAAGGTACAGTTCGTGCAGTAGATGAAACATCAGCGGTTATTACTGTAAACGGTAAAGGTACAGAATTGACTTTTGAAAAGCAAGCCATTAAGCAAGTTGACCCTTCATAAACATTGATTGTATCCGTAAGTTTGCATACAATAAAGGACATGGCTTAACACCATGTCTTTTTTATTGGTTGCTCAAAATGACTTGCACTAAACGGAATAATTCAAGTATGCTTGTGACATAAGATTAAATGAGGTGTTCATGTGAAAAAAGTAAGTAGACTGATTACCTTTATATTACTTGTAGTACTCTTGTTTGCGGGCATGAGTGCGACATATAAAAGTGTAATCAAAAATGTTAACTTAGGACTTGACCTTCAAGGTGGATTTGAAGTGTTGTACCAAGTTAATCCCCTTGGAGATGGTGAAAAAATTGATAACACTGCAGTACAATCGACAGCTAAAACGTTAGAACGTCGTGTCAATGTTCTCGGGGTATCAGAACCTAAAATTCAAGTTGAAGATCAAAACCGAATCCGCGTTCAGCTGGCAGGGGTACAAGACCAAAACCAAGCGCGTAAAATTTTGTCTTCACAAGCGAACTTAACGATTCGTGATGCAGATGACAAAGTTTTATTAACAGGTAAAGATCTTGTGCAAGGTTCAGCTAAGCAAGAGTTTAAACAAAATACGAATCAACCCGCTGTGACTTTCAAATTAAAAGACAGTGATAAGTTTAAAAAAGTGACAGAAGAAATTTCTAAAAAGCAAGAAAATGTGATGGTCGTTTGGTTAGATTTCGAAAAAGGCGACAGTTATGAAAAAGAAAAAACGAAAGAAGATCCTAAATTTATTTCTGCCGCTTCTGTAAACCAACCGATCAATTCGACTAACGTTGAAATTTCTGGTGGGTTCCAAGGTGAAAAAGGTATTTCTGAAGCGAAACAAATTGCTGACTTATTAAATTCAGGTTCACTTCCTGTAGAATTAAAAGAAATTTACTCAACATCAGTAGGTGCGCAATTTGGACAAGATGCTTTAGATAAAACAATTAATGCATCTATGATTGGTATCGGCATTATTTTCTTATTTATGCTACTATTCTATCGCTTACCAGGTATTGTAGCTGTGATTACGTTAACGACGTACATTTACTTAACTATGGTTGCATTTAACTTTATTTCTGGTGTGCTGACATTACCAGGCTTAGCCGCACTCGTTCTTGGTGTCGGGATGGCCGTCGATGCAAACATCATTATGTACGAACGGATTAAAGACGAAATTCGTATCGGTCGCACATTAAAGCAAGCGTATAAGAAAGCGAATAAAAGTTCGTTTATTACAATTCTCGATGCCAACTTAACTACTGTATTAGCGGCAGCGGTACTTTTCTTCTTTGGTGAAAGTTCAGTCAAAGGTTTCGCGACGATGTTATTACTTGCGATTCTGATGAGTTTCGTAACAGCTGTATTTTTAACACGTGTTTTATTATCACTCGTGGTACATTCTAATGTCTTTAAGAAAAAATTATGGTGGTTTGGTGTTAAACAATCACAAATTCATGATATTAACAAAGGTTATGATGTGCATGAATTAAGCACGCCTTATGATAAAGTAGATTTCATGAAATGGGCAAAACCGTTATTTGCATTGAGTGGCGTCGTGATTGTAGCAGGTGTCATCATTCTTGCGATATTCAAGTTGAATTTAGGGATTGATTTTACATCAGGTACACGTGTTGACTTACAAAGTAACCAAAAATTGACACAAGCACAAGTTGAAAAAACGATGGAATCGATTGATCTTAAACCAAATCAACTATCTATCGGTGGTAGCAATAATGAAAATGCTTCAATGCAATTTAAACGTGACTTGAATAAAGATGAAGTCGCAAAAGTAACAGATACATTGAAATCGCAATATGGTAAAGAACCGTCAGTCAATACGGTTTCACCAGTCATTGGACAAGAATTAGCGAAAAATGCGATGTTAGCCGTAATTATTGCTTCAATCGGCATGATCATTTACATTTCGTTACGTTTCGAATGGCGTATGGGTATTGCCTCTATCATATCCTTGCTACATGATGCATTTATGATTATTGCGGTCTTCAGTTTGTTCAGACTAGAGGTTGACATTACGTTTATTGCAGCGGTACTGACGATTATCGGTTATTCGATCAATGATACGATTGTAACGTTTGACCGTGTACGTGAGATGTTATCGAAAATAAAAGTCATTACGAAAGAGGACCAAATTGACTACATTGTTAATAGTTCTATTCGCCAAACATTGACGCGTTCCATTAATACAGTGTTGACAGTAGTCATCGTGGTTATCGCCTTACTCGTGTTAGGTGCGTCAAGTATTTTCAACTTCTCACTCGCGCTATTAATCGGACTATTGTCTGGTGTATATTCTTCAATCATTATTGCCGTACCACTATGGGGCATGTTGAAGAAACGCGAATTACGTAAATCACCTCATCATAAACTTGTCGTGTATAAACGTAAACGTACGAATGAAGAAAAAGTATTAGTATAGATTTCACACATTTTACAAAGAGGGGTTAAGACTGATCAGATGTCTTAGCCTCTCGTTCTTTTTATTCTGATGAATTTTCGATATAATACTGTGTGGAGAAAGTGGCGGTGAATGATATGATAAAATCTAAATTTCAATGGCAAACCGATACAAATCGTCAATCGATGGACGACGTATTGGTTGAACAATATAAATTAACCCCTTTGATGCGCTATATTTTAGAAAGTAAAGGCTATACTGAGGCAACACAACTCGCACAAGTGCTATCAGCTTCTAAAGACAATATGCATAATCCAAGTTTGATGAGTGACATGGATAAAGCCGTCAAACGTATACATACAGCGATTCAAAATCAAGAAAAAATTTTAGTGTACGGGGATTATGACGCAGATGGTGTGACGTCTACAACGATTATGGTCAAGACACTCCAGCAACTTGGAGCAATTGTTGGTTGGTATATTCCTAACCGTTTTACTGAAGGCTACGGCCCGAGTGAGCCTGCGTTCAAAAATGCGTATGATGAAGGGGTTTCTCTCATCATTACGGTAGATAATGGCATACAAGGTCATACAGAAATTGAAATGGTTCAAAATTTAGGTGTGGATGTCATTGTAACTGATCACCATGAAATAGGTGATACATTACCAGCGGCGTATGCGATTGTTCACCCGATGCATCCAGATTATGACTATCCATTTATTAGCTTGTGTGGTGCCGGTGTAGCATTGAAATTAGCTCAAAGTTTGCTCGGGGATGTTCCGAATATATTTTGGGTTTATGCCATGATAGGTACCATTGCGGATCTTGTTTCTTTAACAGATGAAAATCGCTTTATTGTTCAACATGGTTTGCAATTATTGAATGAAAGTCCACCCGTTTCAATTGCGGCTATCCTCAATCAAGCGCAATTTAATGATACAGTGACTGAAGAAACGATCGGCTTTATCATTGGACCGAGGTTAAATGCTGTAGGACGGTTAGACGATGCGGCACTTGCGGCAGAATTGCTCATGACAGATGATGCAGAAGAAGCACTCTTTTTAGCTGAGCAAGTCGAACATTTCAATGTTGAACGGAAAGATATTGTACAAACGATTGTTGATGAAGCTATGGTCATGGCTGAAGATGCAATCCAAGCAGGCGAACACTTTTTAGTTCTCGCAAAAGAAGACTGGCATGAAGGCGTCCTGGGAATTGTTGCCTCAAGAATTGTGGAAACCTTCCATTTACCAACAATGGTATTAAATATTGACCACGAACAACAACATGCAAAAGGTTCTTCTCGTAGTATTACGCAAGTGTCAATGTTTGAAGCATTATCATCACAACAAACATTAATTTCAAAATTTGGTGGACACCATATGGCGGCAGGTTTAACTTTACCTATCGACCAAGTTTCTGCATTGCGTGAAGGATTAAACGATTGGATGCGCACGCACATTGATACGACCGCGTTACAACCGATTCAAAAAGTGGACGTCACTATAGATGTTGGTCACATTACAGTGGAACAAATTCAATCCATTGAGCGTTTACGACCGTTTGGGACAGATTTTAAACGACCGATTATTCAAGTTAACGGTCTGACTGTGTTACAAAGTAAAGGTATTGGACAACAACAAGCGCACTTAAAGATGACCTTTGTCGAACAAAACTTACAAGCATTATTTTGGAATCAAGGTGCGTTATCAAGTGAGTTAATGCCTAACCAACATGTTGATGTCACAGGCGAACTTCAGATTAATGAATGGAATGGCAATCGTACGGCACAAATGGTTTTAACAGATATGAAAAGTAATGAACGTCAAATTTTAGATTATCGTAGTAAAAATAAACGTTTGCCAGTATTTGAGGATGATCAACATGTTTGTTATTTAATCCATCCGAATCAAGACAAAACATCAGCGCATGAATATTACTACGGTGAAAACATACCACAGCAGTATGACAAATGTGTGATGCGTGACTTACCTTTAACGATGGAGGATATTAAGTTATCTTGTCATTATTTAAATACATCTCAAGTGTATTTAGTGTTTCAACATGACCGTTCGATTTATTTTGAAGGATTACCACAGCCTGCAGATTTAAAAAATTGTTATAAAGCATTGTATCAAAAAGGACAAACCGATTTACAAAAAGACGGGGTGGCTTTAAGTCAATTTATTAACGTTAAACCGATGATGCTCAAATTTATTTTAAAAGTTTTCCTTGATCTTGGAATCATTTCTCAAAAAAATGGTATAATCGAGATTGTGCATTCAACAGATAAACAACCCATCACCTCTAGCCGTGTTTATCAAGCGCGTGTACAGCGGATTGAGGTAGAGAAGCAGTTACTTTATGAAGAATTTGGCGCCATTAAGTCTTGGATAGAAAATGAATTGGCACGGAATGAATGAGGAGGATTTTAATGGACTTAAAACAATATGTATCAGAAGTAAAAGATTGGCCAAAAGCAGGGGTTAATTTTAAAGATATTACGACAATTATGGATAACGGTGAAGCATACGGATATGCCACAGATCAAATCGTTAAGTTTGCGAAAGAAAAAAATGTAGATATCGTCGTTGGACCAGAAGCTCGTGGTTTTATTATCGGTTGTCCAGTGGCCTATGCGATGGGGATTGGATTCGCACCTGTACGTAAAGAAGGGAAATTACCACGTGAAGTCATTCGCTATGAATATGATTTAGAGTACGGTAGTAATGTATTAACGATGCATGCAGATGCGATTAAACCTGGTCAACGTGTCTTAATTACAGACGATTTATTGGCGACAGGTGGCACAATCGAAGCGGCGATCAATCTCGTTGAAAAACAAGGTGGTATCGTTGCGGGTATTGCATTTATTATTGAGCTTACGTATTTAAATGGTATGGAGAAAATTAAAGATTATGATGTAATGTGCTTAATTAAATATGACGAATAATTGTTAATATGTTCAAACAACTTCATGCAGTGATGTGTGGAGTTGTTTTTATTTATCAAGAAAAGGATAAGTTTGTGAGGTATATACGAGTATCTTGACTTGAATGATATTGTGTTGTTCTTTATCACTTCTCATATCGAACTTTGGTGTCATTTTTCCTTTTATCGTTCGCAGACTCTTGGCACAAAACAGGGCTTTTTCGTTATAAATGATATATTTTGATGGCTTTCTGTACGGAAAATGAAAGATATTTTATAAATTACGGACTTTCTCTGAATAATGCGTTATGATTCGGTTCAATTATTTCAAATCATGTAGTATGATAGTATTATTATTGATAACGTGGGGGTGACCATATGAATAACGAATATCCATATAGTGTTGACGAAGTTTTACATAAAGCGAAACAATATTTAGATAAAGAGCAGTATGAATACGTGCTTAAAAGTTATCATATCGCTTATAAGGCACACGAAGGACAATTTCGTAAAAACGGTTTACCATATATTATGCACCCCATCCAAGTCGCAGGTATCCTAACAGAAATGCATCTTGATGGGCCTACGATTGTTGCTGGTTTTTTACATGATGTGATTGAAGACACGCCATATACTTTTGATGATGTCGCGGAAATGTTTAATGTAGAAATTGCAACGATTGTAGATGGCGTAACCAAATTGAAAAAGGTGAAGTACCGTTCTAAAGAAGAGCAACAAGCTGAAAATCATAGAAAATTATTTATTGCCATCGCTAAAGACGTGCGTGTCATTTTAGTGAAATTGGCAGACCGTTTACATAATATGCGAACATTGCGTGCGATGCCACGTGAGAAACAAATTCGCATTTCTAAAGAGACGTTAGAGATTTATGCGCCATTAGCACATCGTTTAGGGATTAATACAATTAAATGGGAACTTGAAGACATTGCTTTAAGGTATATTGACAATGTACAGTATTTCAGAATCGTTAATCTCATGAAGAAAAAGCGGAGTGAGCGTGAGGCGTATATTGAAAATGCGATTGAAAATATCCGCAAAGAAATGGATATTATGGATATTGCTGGTGATATTAATGGCCGTCCGAAACATATTTATAGTATTTATCGCAAAATGATGAAGCAAAAAAAGCAATTCGATCAAATTTTTGATTTACTTGCTGTCCGCGTCATCGTCCATTCGATTAAAGATTGTTATGCTGTTTTAGGCCTGGTACATACTCTATGGAAACCGATGCCAGGGCGTTTTAAAGATTATATTGCGATGCCAAAGCAAAATATGTATCAATCTCTGCATACGACTGTAGTAGGCCCTAATGGAGATCCCCTTGAAATTCAAATTCGTACTTTTGAGATGCACGAAATTGCAGAACATGGTGTTGCGGCACACTGGGCTTATAAAGAAGGCAAGCAAGTTGATAAAGACAACGAAAACTATAATAAAAAGTTAAACTGGTTAAAAGATATTGCAGAAACGGATCATACGTCCTCAGATGCCCAAGAATTTATCGAGTCGATGAAGTTCGATTTACAAAGTGATAAAGTGTATGCTTTTACGCCGGCAAGTGATGTCATCGAGTTACCTTATGGTGCAGTACCTATTGATTTTGCGTATGCCATTCATAGTGAAGTGGGAAATAAAATGATTGGTGCCAAAGTTAACGGAAAAATTGTACCGATTGATTATGTACTCCAAACTGGGGACATTGTTGAAATTCGTACGAGTAAACATTCGTATGGCCCAAGTCGAGATTGGTTAAAAATTGTCCGTTCTTCAAGTGCGAAAAGTAAGATAAAAAGTTTCTTCAAAAAGCAAGACCGCTCGTCCAATATTGAAAAAGGGAAGTTTATGGTCGAAGCAGAATTGAAAGAACAAGGATTTAGACCAGAAGAGTTATTAACTGAAAAAAATATTAAGATTGTGAATGATAAATACAATTTCGCTAATGAAGACGATTTATATGCTTCAGTTGGATTTGGTGGTGTGACAGCACTACAAATTGTAAATAAACTGTCTGAGCGCTTACGCATTGAACATAAACAAAAAGCATTGAATCAAGCGCAAGAAGTGACAAAAGCTGCACCGATTAAAGATTCGATTACGACAGATTCAGGCGTCTATGTAGAAGGACTAGATAATGTGCTTATTAAATTATCAAAATGCTGTAATCCGATTCCTGGTGACCGAATTGTCGGCTATATTACGAAAGGTCATGGCATTAAAGTTCATCGTACAGATTGCCCGAATATTAAAAACGAAAATGAACGTTTAATCGATGTAGAATGGGTGAAATCTAAAGATGCTTCACAAAAATATCAAGTTGATTTAGAAGTGACTGCATATGATCGCAATGGCTTACTCAATGAGGTACTTCAAGCAGTGAACAGTACTTCAAGTCAATTGATAAAAGTCGCAGGAAAATCGGACGTCGATAGAAATGCTGTTATTAATTTAAGTATTATGGTAAAAAATGTACATGAAGTTTATAAAGTTGCAGATAAAATTAAACAACTCGGGGATATTTACACAGTGACGCGAGTTTGGAATTAGGAGTGCATAAGGATGAAAATCGTTGTACAAAGAGTTCAATCTGCAAGTGTGAAAAATCATCAAATAGAGCGCACAATACAACAAGGATTTTGTCTACTCGTCGGTATTGGTGAAGGGGACACTCAAGCAGATGCGAAAGTTTTAGCGAAAAAAATTGCGAACTCTCGAATTTTTGAAGATGAGAACGAAAAACTTAATTTAAATATTCAACAAATCAATGGCGAGATTTTATCTATTTCGCAATTTACATTGTATGCGGATGTGAGAAAAGGAAATCGCCCAGGTTTTACACAAGCGATGGCACCTGATCAAGCAAATGAACTGTATGAGTATTTTAATGACCAGCTACGTGCATTTCAAATTCCAGTTGAGACAGGTGAATTTGGAACAGATATGCTTGTCAGTATACAAAATGATGGTCCTGTAACGATTATTTATGAGAGTGTAGATGGCAAAGTCGTATGAAAAAGGTTGATCAGTGGTTAAAACAAAAACGCATCCATCCGCAACGTTTTTATGGCGCGTGCTTCACGATTGCATTAGTGGGCATTCTTGTCGTGTCATATTTTGTGTTGAGGCATAGTGATGATGATCATATCAATTTAATCGAGGACGCGGAAATACGAACAGGTCCAAACGCAGCGTATCCAGTACTGTATCAAGTGCATAAAGGCGATGAATTTCTTCAAATTGGTAAGCAAGGTAAATGGATTGAAGTCCGTTCAGCTAATGGCAAGCAAAAGGGATGGATTGCGGGATGGCATACGAATCTCGACATACCCGCAGATGTCAATCCACATGCGAATCCATTGAGAGATAAAACGATTGTCCTTGATCCAGGTCATGGGGGTAGCGATCAAGGTGCTTCGAGTCGACAAGGTGACAAAACTTTAGAAAAAGATATCACATTGAAAACAGGGTTAGAACTGAAATCGTTGCTTGAAAAGAAGGGCGCAAAAGTGAAAATGACGCGTTCAACGGATGAATATGTTAAATTAAAAGACCGTAATCTTAAAGGTGATGTTTTTATTAGTATTCATAATGATGCTCTAGAAACACCGAATGCCAATGGTGCGACTGTCTATTGGTTTCATGAGCAACAAGAAGGTCTCGCGCAAACATTAAATGCAAGCATACAAAAGAAAGCAATGTTATCGAATAGAGGCACGAGACAAGAAAATTATCAAGTGTTACGACAAACAGAAATGCCTGCAGTGTTACTTGAACTGGGTTATATTAGTAACCCGACTGACACCGTGATGATGAAAGACAAAAATCATCGTCAAATCGTTGAACAAGCGATTGTCGACGGGTTAGAAAGTTATTTTTTAAGTTAATGTCTTGAAACTAATTGAAAAAACAGGTATGATTAACAATGAATTTTATATTTAACACCGTTTGTATTCTTGAATGAACTAAGCAACCAACGATGTCAGAAGAGAGTCTATCCAATGGCTGAAAGATAGACCGTCGTGCTTAGTGAGATGAACACAAGGAAAGGTACTTTATGAAAGTAAGGTCGTGTCGCTCGCGTTAAGAGCCTAGAGTGAAGAACAGTCTCTATTTGATTGTTCTTAATTAGGGTGGCAACACGGCATAATAAAGTACGTCCCTTGTATGTTTAGTGCATACAGGGGGCATTTTTTTATTCGCACAAATGGCTGAAGTTAAGAATAGAGATGAAAAGGAGCGATAAAGATGATTCACATTCCACGTGGGACACAAGATATTTTACCTGAAGAAACGACAAAGTGGCGCTATATCGAAAACCAATTGCACAAATTGATGGAAGTTTATAATTATCAAGAAATCAGAACGCCTATTTTTGAAAGTACCGATTTATTTGCGCGCGGTGTGGGGGACTCTACCGATGTTGTACAAAAGGAAATGTACACGTTCAAAGATAAAGGTGATCGTAGTATTACGTTACGTCCTGAGGGAACAGCTGCGGTCGTACGTAGCTATATTGAAAATAAAATGCAAGGCTTACCGAACCAGCCGGTGAAATTGTATTATAATGGTCCAATGTTTCGCTATGAAAGAAAACAAAAGGGGCGTTACCGTCAATTTAATCAATTTGGCGTAGAAGCGATTGGTGCTGAAAACCCAAGTATGGATGCAGAAGTGCTAGCTATGGTCATGCACATTTATCAATCATTCGGTTTGAAAAAATTAAAATTAGTGATCAATAGTGTAGGGGATGCAGAGTCACGCGTGGATTATCAAAATGCATTACGTGAACATTTCCAACCAGTGATTCACAATTATTGTAAGGACTGTCAACAACGTATCAAAACGAATCCTATGCGTATTTTAGATTGTAAAGTGGATCGTCATCAGCCTGAAATTCAAACAGCTCCGTCAATTACTGACTTTTTAAATGATTACTCCAAAGATTATTTCGAAGCGGTCAAATCACACTTAGATCGTCTAGGTGTGCCTTATGAAGTGGATCCCAAATTAGTAAGAGGTTTGGATTACTACACGCACACTGCATTTGAATTGATGATGGATAATGAAGCCTATGATGGTGCGATTACGACTTTATGTGGTGGTGGCCGTTACAATGGCTTGCTTGAATTGTTAGATGGACCAAGCGAAACGGGTATCGGTTTTGCGTTAAGTATTGAAAGATTATTATTAGCACTAGAAGAAGAAGGGATTGAATTCCCACAAATGCAGCACATTGATTTGTTTGTAGCAACGATGGGAGAAAAAGCAGATGATTTCGCAGTAACACTTCTTAATCGCCTCAGACACGCTGGCATTTCAGTAGATAAAGATTATTTATCTCGCAAGTTAAAAGGTCAAATGAAACAAGCAGATCGATTGAATGCAACGTATACGATTGTGATTGGAGATCAAGAACTTGAAGCCGGGGAAGTCGCTGTGAAACATATGGCGACAGGTGAATCACAAACGATGAAATTTGAAGAAATAGAAAGTTATATTCATGGAGGTAAAGAATAATGGCAAAGCGCACGACATACTGTGGTTCAGTGACAGAAGAATTATTAGAACAAGAAGTTACGTTGAAAGGGTGGGTGCATAATCGTCGTGATTTAGGTGGCCTTATCTTTGTAGACGTAAGAGATAGAGAAGGTTATGTACAAGTCGTATTCAACCCAGCCTTTTCAAAAGAAGCGCTTGAAGTCGCTGAACGAATCCGCTCTGAATATGTTGTTGAAATTACAGGGACTGTTACAAAAAGAGACGATGAAACAATTAATCCTAAAATTAAAACAGGACAAGTGGAAGTTCAAGCGAAATCTATTGAAATAATTAATCAATCTGAAACACCACCGTTTTCAATTAATGAAGAAAATTTAAATGTTGATGAAAATATCCGTTTAAAATATCGTTACCTCGATTTACGTCGTGAAAAATTAGCGCAAACTTTTAAGATGCGTCACCAAATCACACGTTCAATCCGTCAATTTTTAGACGGCGATGGTTTCTATGATGTTGAAACGCCTGTATTAACAAAATCTACGCCAGAGGGTGCGCGTGACTATCTCGTGCCTTCACGTGTACATGACGGTGAATTTTATGCGTTACCACAATCACCACAATTGTTTAAACAACTGTTAATGATCAGTGGTTTTGATAAATATTACCAAATCGTCAAATGTTTCCGTGATGAAGACTTACGTGCTGACCGCCAACCTGAATTTACGCAAATCGATATTGAGATGAGCTTTGTTGAGCAAGAAGACGTGATGCAATTAGGTGAGGCGATGGTGAAAAACGTGCTAGCGGATGTAAAAGGCATTGAGATGACTGATGCCTTCCCACGCATGACGTATACTGAAGCAATGTCACGCTATGGTACAGATAAACCTGATACACGTTTTGGTATGGAGTTGTTAGACGTCTCAGAATTAGGTCAAATTATGGACTTCAAAGTATTCAAAGGTGCAGTGGAAAGTGGTGGTCAAGTGAAAGCGCTCGTTGTTGAAAATGCTGCAGCTGACTATACACGTAAAGATATTGACGGTTTAACAGAATTTGTAAATATTTATGGTGCCAAAGGTTTAGCATGGGTGAAAGTAGTAGAAGATGGTTTAAACGGTCCAATCGCTCGTTTCTTTGAAGACGCTCATGTTACGAAATTACAAGCATTAACAGGCGCTAAAGCAGGAGACTTAGTCTTATTTGTTGCTGATTCTAAAGATGTCGTTGCCCAAAGTTTAGGTGCATTGCGTAATAAACTTGGAAAAGAACGTGGACTCATTGACCCAGAACAATATAATTTCTTATGGGTGACAGATTGGCCATTACTTGAATACGATGAAGAAGCACGTCGTTACGTTGCAGCACACCATCCATTCACATCACCTAAAGTAGAAGATATTGATTTATTAGAAACAGCACCTGAACAAGCGCAAGCCCAAGCTTATGACCTTGTATTAAATGGTTTCGAATTAGGTGGTGGATCGATTCGTATTCATGATGGTGAACTTCAACAACGTATGTTTAAAGCATTAGGATTCTCTGATGAAGCAGCGCAAGAACAATTCGGTTTCTTATTAGATGCGTTTAAATATGGTGCGCCTCCACATGGCGGTATCGCTCTAGGTTTAGACCGTTTCGTCATGATTTTAAGTGGCCGTACAAACCTACGTGATACGATTGCGTTCCCTAAAACAGCATCTGCGACAGATTTAATGACAGATGCACCGAGTCCGGTATCAGAAAGACAATTAGACGAATTATCATTACGTATCAAACATTAATTTAAATACACAGTGTGCAAACTTTTTTCTTGAATAATCATTAAATTGTGATATGATTAATTCATAAGATAGTCATCTGTAGTGTTCGTAAGTTCGCTTTATGTATTTTGACCTAACACTCTTTGATCAGGGAGCCCAATGGGTTTTCTTGCAGCGCACACGCCTCTTTAGGAGGACGTGCAAAACAAGAAACAGGGCACCCACCTGTATATAGCAGGCCAAAATGATCAAGCACTTTACAACTACGGCATAACGGATCTATCGGTACGCAAGGCTTCGTGTCTTGCGTATTTTTTATGTGCTTATTTAAAATGGTATGTGAATTTGTAATTAAAGGAGTTTAATATGAAACATCAATTTTCTCGTAACGAACTGGCAATCGGACAAGAAGGGCTCAACAAATTAAAACAAACAACAGTCGCTGTATTAGGTGTCGGTGGGGTAGGTTCTTTTGCTGCAGAAGCTTTAGCGCGTACGAACATCGGGCATATTATTTTAATAGATAAAGATGATGTAGATATTACAAATGTAAACCGTCAATTGCATGCGTTAACGACAACAGTAGGACAAAGTAAAGTGAGTTTGATGGAAGAACGTATTCGCTTAATTAACCCTGATTGTAAAGTGACCCCATTACATATGTTTTACACGGAAGAAACGTACGAACAACTTTTTGAAGATTATGATATCGATTATGTTGTTGATGCGAGTGATACTATTATTTATAAAGTGCACTTAATGGAACAATGTTTAGCGCGGGACATTCAAATCATTTCTAGTATGGGTGCAGCGAACAAAACAGATCCAACACAATTTGAAATTGCTGACATTTCAAAAACACATACGGATCCTATCGCGCGTATCATTCGAAATAAATTAAAGCAAAAAGGGATTAAAAAGGGGGTTCCAGTTGTATTTTCAGGTGAAAGCCCAATTGTGATTCGTGAGGATGTGAAAGCGGTAGTTGGGGATGCGCAAGGTAAAAACCGTAAAGCACAAATGCCGCCATCATCCAATGCTTATGTGCCAAGTGTCGTCGGTTTAATTTGTGCAAGCTATGTATGTAATAACATTTTGAAAGATATTACTGTACAACGTATTAAAGATAAATAAAATGGATTTTTTAGACTGTATATTTTTAACGGTTGGTGACATATGCACTGACCGTTATTTTAATGCTTTCCAGGTATTTGTAAGTGAATATAAAAAACGCACGAAACAACACAATAATGTTGCTTAATGCGTTTTTGTTCTCACCCATTGACGTTGACAAAGAACTATAAGCAAAAAAAGGCGTTAAATTCTAAAAAAAGGATTTTAATGGCTTTTTTCTTGAAGGAACTGAGAGCTTATGTCCTAGTTTCTTTTTATTAAGAGAATTGAAAGTCATATCTTAGCGCTTTGATTCTCAAAATCTTTTGATGTTATCTGTTATTAACTATAAATTCATATAAATCATCTTTGAATAAAAAGCCTCCGGTACGACCACTATCTGCACCGTAATCACTGTTATGTATGCCTATAACTTGATTTTGACTGTCAAACACTGGAGAACCTGAGGAACCACGATACCCATCAAAATCGGCTACAAAAATTCGATCACTTTTAAATGCATAATCTAACAAATGGCCACTTGATCCCCACATCATATTCGTATTTCTATTTCCAGGATAGCCAGCAATATGTAAATTATTTTGCTCTGTTTTCATCCAATCTTTATTAATAAAATTTGCATTAGCAATATTGGCAGGCTTGACTACTTTGCTCAATGGTAAACTTCCATTTTTGCTTCTAACCGTTAGAATAGCAACATCATCATGCGCATTGGGAGGGTATTTCATGCCAGTGACTATGTATTCACCTAATAATTTTTTTCCATGATTACCACCATTCAATCCTAGTTTAAACACACTGCTATTTACTTTCATTTTTTTAGCCACATGCTTATTTGTCAGTACAGTATTATCACCAATTACAAAACCTGTCCCATAAACATTGCCTTCAAGCAATTTACCAACAACATTATGAGGTGGGCGATCAGAATCTTTAATTATATAACTATTGCCCTTTTCTGCAAAAGCGACGGGAGTAGAGGGGGTATTTTCATTTGGCATTACTAGAGTGATAAATAATACGACAATTAAAGCTAAATAACATTTCTTTGATTTTTTCATTTTATAAACCTCCTTTTGTAATTATAAATTATCATATAAAAAGATAAAATGCAAATAGTATTATTATTTTATATATTGATTTTTAATTCGAACAGTTGGAAATAAGGTATCAAATGACTATAAAACATATTAATGAACCCTGCGAAAGAAGCATATGTAATTAAAATCAAAAAAAACAGCCAATAAATGAAGTTTTTATAATGTCATTTATTGGCTGTTTTGTATTTGATTACTAAAAATATAAATAGTCGTTTCGTAATGAATGTGTCACAGAACTAAAAAAATTGTTTCGATATTCTTTTCTCACTATGCCAATTCGTTTTGTTGCTGTTTAATATTTTCATATACTTGTTTAAATTGTTGCTCAGCTTTAGATGTCTCTTTAGGTGTGTAATATTGTTTACTTTTCAGCAAGTCAGGCAAATATTGTTGTGCTACGAAGCCATTTGGATGATTGTGTGGATATTGATAGCCTATTGCACGTCCTAATGCTTTAGCGCCTTGATAATGCCCATCCTTTAAATAGTCTGGTACTTGACCGACATGCCCTTTACGAATATCACTTAAAGCAGCATCAATAGAACGGATAGCCGAATTGGATTTTGGAGAAAGGCACAGTTCGATTACGGCTTGGCTAAGCGGGATACGTGCTTCTGGAAACCCTAACCTTTCAGCGGATTCGATTGCAGCTAATGTCCGTTGACCGGCACCTGGAGAAGCTAAACCGATATCTTCATAACTGATCACAAGCAGCCTTCTCGCAATTGTAGGAAGGTCTCCTGCTTGTATGAGACGTCCTAAATAGTGAAGTGCCGCATCGACATCGCTCCCACGAATAGACTTTTGAAAGGCACTCATGACGTCATAATGCATATCCCCATCTTTATCACTTAAAAACGCCCCACGCTGTAAACAATCTTCCGCGTCTTGTAATGTGATGTGCGGGGGTTGATTGTTTGCACTTAATACAGCTAACTCCAAAGCATTCAAAGCACTCCGCACGTCACCTTGGCTTTGTGTTGCAAAATATTCAAACGCATCATCGTCAATGGAAGCATCGAATTGCTTTAGACCTCTTTCTTCATCTTCCAATGCATGGTTTAAAGCGACTTTAATATCATTTTTATCGAGCGGAAATAATTCAAAAATTTGAGCTCTTGAACGAATCGCTGGGTTAATTGCATGATATGGATTGGAAGTTGTTGCACCGATAAGGACAATCTTCCCGTTTTCTAAATGAGGTAATAAAAAATCCTGTTTCGCTTTATCTAATCTATGAATTTCATCCAGTAATAAAATGACTTGTCCTGACATTTTCGCTTCATCGACAATCATTTGCATATCCTTTTTCGTGTTCGTTACAGCGTTCAATTGTCTAAACTTGAAAGCAGTACTGCCTGCAATTGCTTGAGCAATACTTGTTTTTCCGATGCCTGGAGGACCGTAAAATATCATAGATGACAACCTTTTCGCATTGACCATACGACGAATAATCCCTGTTTCTCCAACGAGATGTTGTTGTCCAATGACTTCATCAATATTCCGTGGACGCATTCTAGAAGCGAGTGGTTCAGTCAACATCGTTTTCCCTCCATTGTTATTAGTTTTGTACTCTTATATACAATGGTATTATATTAATATAAAAAATGCTAAAATAAAAATAAATCGGATGATGTAAGGTGAGGTAAAAATGAAAATATCCACTAAAGGAAGATATGGTTTAACATTAATGATCGCTCTAGCCAAACGACACGGAACTGGTTGTGTGTCATTGAAAACGATCGCAGAAGAAAATGGTTTAAGTGATCTCTATTTAGAACAACTCGTAGGCCCACTTAGAAATGCAGGTCTCATTAGAAGTGTGAGAGGTGCAAAAGGTGGGTATGAATTAAAGATGTCAGCGACTGAAATTACTGCGGGTGATATTATCCGCTTACTTGAAGGCCCATTGACTATCGTAGAACGTATGGAATCTGAACCGCCTGGACAACAACAATTATGGTTACGTATGCGCAATGCGGTGAGAGAGGTACTTGATCAAACGACATTACAATCACTCGCAGACTATCAGGATAAAGATGCTTTAGAAGGCTACATGTTTTATATTTAATCTCATTAGGTGCAATTTGCTAGAATTTAAGGAGGGTATTATGGAACAGTTTACTTTGAAAGATGGACAATTTATCGATCAATTAGGCTTCGGCACGTATAAATTAAATGGAAAAAAAGGTGCGCATGCGATGACGGATGCCCTGAATTTGGGTTATCGTTTATTAGACACCGCATATAATTATGAAAATGAAGGTGCTGTTGGTAGAGCGATTCAACAGAGTCACGTGCAGCGAGACGACATTTGGGTCACTTCAAAATTACCTGGACGTTACCAAAGTGAAGCGCATGTTTATGAAACGATTCAAGAATCATTATATCGTCTCGGTTTAGATTATCTTGATTTATACTTAATTCATTGGCCTAATCCGAAACAAGGTAAATTTGTAGAAGCATGGAAAGCAATGATCGCAGCACAAAAATCTGGATTAGTCAGACATATCGGTGTTTGTAATTTCCTACCTGAACATATCGAGCAACTTGAAAAAGAAACAGGTGTGTTACCAGCAATTAACCAAATTGAGCTACATCCTTATTTTAACCAAAAAGAGATGATTGCCTATCATGAAGAGAAAGGCATTTTGACACAAGCGTGGAGCCCATTAGGTCGAGACAATGGTGTGATGGAAGAACCTGCATTAAAACAACTTTCATCTAAATATGACAAAACAGTCGCTCAAGTCATTTTAAGATGGCATATTCAAAATGGTGTCATGCCGATACCGAAAGCAACATCATCAAAACGCCAACTTGAGAACTTTGACATTTTCGACTTTCATATCACAGATGAAGATTTACAAGCGATTGACCAATTGACTCGTGCTGATGGTCGACGCAAGAACCAAGATCCTGCTGTTTACGAAGAATTTTAATAAGATGTTTAGGCCTATATAAAATGTGGAATAAGTATATTGAAATATTCATAAGGAGGCATTATAAATGGCAAATCAAGAGAATAAATTCGAACAAGCTAAAGGAAACTTCAAAGAAACAGTTGGTAATGTAACAGATAACCAATCATTAGAAAATGAAGGTAAGCAAGATAAAGCTTCTGGTAAAGCTAAAGAAGTCGTTGAAAATGTAAAAGACAAAGCACAAGACATGATTGATAAGTTTAAGAAATAATTTTTAGTTAAAAATCATGATGAAAGAATAAGTGTAATAGATAAAAAAACAAGGTAAAGAATATTTAAACAAAGCAAAAGACGCTTATGATAAGTATCAAAATAGTCAACAAAGTGACGCCAAAGATATTAAAGATGGCGGTAGTTTAGTTGATAAAGCGAAAGATGCTTTGGATAAATTTACTGGCGGTAATAAATAATCAGATTGATAATAGCGGTTGTAGGTATGTGCCTGCAGCCGTTTTTTATATTTTGGGGTGTTTATTGAATAACAAGATTGAACATGTGAAGTTCAAGGAATGTACCTTTTTTCACAACTGATTCGGCACTGAGATAAGGTATGACGCTCTATGATTTCGTTTATTAGGCAAAATAAACTTGCCAACGCTTCTCATCAAACATGAAACGTTGGCAACTTCAATGGCGTGTACTAAAATAGATGATTCCTGTGAATATCGTGACGCTTTATTGCTTTTGATTACGTTCGTCAATCAATGCTTTAAAGTAGCGATATGAGCGATGTTGCAAGTCGGTGTCATAAATATAACTGATGGCCATAATCTCATCAATCCACCCGTGTTTTTGTAAAAAGGCGTCTAATTGTTGATTGACTGATGCTTTATTGCCAATCAGTGAATGCTGTAAACGTGCTTCAGCCATTGCGATTTCTCTCGGTGATAACAGTTGACTCAAATCTTCAGTAGGTGGCTGCATTTTATTCATTCTACCTCTTAATATACTTGCAAAGATTTGCGATTGGGTTGTAGCCAAATACTGCGCTTCTTCATCAGTGTCTGCCATAATGACATTTAAACAAACGATAATATACGGCGCTTGTAAATATTCGGATGGTTCAAAGAGATCTTTATAAATTGCAATGGCTTCTTGCATTTGCTGTGGTGCGAAATGACCTGCAAAAACATAAGGTAATCCTTTTCTAGCAGCTAAATGTGCAGAGTCCGTTGAAGAGCCGAGAATATAAATCGGTACGTTTTTGTCAACTGCAGGAATGGCTTTGACATAGCCTTGTATCGTATCAGGACCAAAATATTGCAGTAACTGTTGCACTTCATCAGGAAATTGATACACCCCTTGATGTTGATCACGACGGAGCGCACTTGCGGTTGCCATGTCTGTCCCAGGTGCACGTCCTAATCCTAGGTCTACACGATCTCCATATAACGTGTTTAACGTACCAAATTGTTCAGCTACGACAAGCGGGGCATGATTCGGTAACATAATACCTCCAGAGCCAATTCTCATTTCGTTCGTATGGTGTAATGCATGTTGAATAAGCAATGCAGTTGCTGAACTTACAAGGTTTGGTGCGTTGTGATGTTCTGCAATCCATAATCGCTCGTATTGATTTTGTTCTAAATGCTGAGCGAGTGCTACCATTTGTGAGATTGCTTCTTTTTCGTTATTTCCTTCTCTAATCGGAACAAGATTTAATGCTGAGTATTTCATTGATTTTGGCATCATAATACACTCCTTTTTATAGCGCTAGTATAACATTAGTTTCATCATCAACTCACAAAAACTGCTTTTTGGCATACATTGAATTCTGAAGGTGTAAAGATTACAATAGAAATGACTATAACCGTAAAAAACACGTAATCACTGTACTAGAATTTTTAGAAAGCAAGTGCTAAAATAGGAACATTGATTATAAGAAAGGGCTGACGTAATGATGGGTGTTTATGCAGATTATGCGGCAACAACCCCGGTAAAACCTGAAGTTGCTGAAAAAATGATGGCTGTCTATCAAACACATTTTGGTAATCCTTCTTCAATACATTCTCAAGGGCGAGATGCGAGAAGATTACTAGATGAATCAAGAAGAACGGTCGCACAATATTTGAATGCGAAACCGAATGAAGTAATTTTTACAAGTGGGGCAACCGAGTCTAACAACACTGTCATTAAAGGTATTGCTTATGCAAATGAGGCAAAAGGGAAGCATCTCATTACGACAAAGATTGAACATCACTCTGTACTGCACGTTTTCGAATACCTCGAGCAACAAGGATTTGAAGTGACCTATTTAGACGTTGATGCTGGAGGAATCATTGATTTAGAACAGTTAAAGCAAAGTATACGTGAAGATACGACGCTCGTGTCAATCATGTTCGTAAATAATGAAGTCGGTACAGTTCAGCATGTGTATGACATTCAAGATGTATTAGCAGACCATGACGTTTACTTTCATATGGATGCCGTTCAAGCAGTTGGTCATTTGCCTATCGATGTGGAGGATTTAGCTGTTGATGCTTTAAGTATGACGGCGCACAAATTCGGTGGTCCTAAAGGCATCGGCGTTCTTTATGTTAAAACGGGCACACGCATCACATATCCGCAATTAGGTGGCGAACAAGAAACGAAACGTCGTGCTGGAACTGAAAACGTACCTCAAATTGTAGGACTTGCGACTGCGTTAACTTTAGCTGAAGCTTCACGCGATGATAATAACGTGCATTTGACACGATTAAAAGAACAATTGATTGTCGGTTTACAACAACGTTCGATTCCTTTTGAATACAATGGTTCAATGATTGATACGACAAATCATATTATTAATTTGCATTTCCCATTTGTTGATGTAGAAACATTGTTAACGTTACTCGATTTAGCAGGCGTATATGTGTCATCAGGATCCGCTTGTACGGCTGGTTCAACGATTCCTTCCCATGTTTTGTTAGCGATGTATGGTGAACAATCATCACGTGTGGATCATTCGATTCGGATTAGTTTAAATGAACAAGTCACTGAAGCAGATATTAGAGAAATTGTCATTGAAATACAGAAAATATATTTAAAATTTAAGGAGGAACAATAGTGACCAATCAAAACACACGTGTCGTAGTTGGCATGTCAGGTGGTGTAGATAGTTCCGTAACTGCCCACTTATTGAAAGAACAAGGCTACGATGTGATCGGTATATTTATGAAAAACTGGGATGATACGGATGAGTTTGGCGTATGTACAGCGACAGAAGATTACAATGATGTGATTGCTGTATGTAACCAAATCGGTATTCCATATTATGCAGTTAATTTTGAGAAAGAGTATTGGGATAAAGTGTTTACGTACTTTTTAGATGAATACAAAAAAGGGCGTACACCGAACCCAGATGTCATGTGCAATAAAGAAATCAAATTCAAAGCCTTTTTAGACCATGCGTTAAAACTCGGCGCGGATTATGTGGCGACTGGCCATTATGCACGTGTACGTCATCATGAAGATGGTTCAGTAGAAATGTTACGTGGCGTCGATAATAATAAAGATCAAACGTATTTCTTAAATCAATTGACTGAAGCACAATTGAGTAAAGTGATGTTTCCTATTGGTGATATCGATAAGCAAAAAGTCCGTGAAATCGCATTGGAACAAGATTTAGCCACAGCGAAGAAAAAAGATTCAACAGGGATTTGTTTCATCGGTGAACGTAATTTTAAAACATTTTTATCACAATATTTACCTGCGCAACCCGGTGAAATGCGTACACTTAATGGTGAATTAAAAGGTCAACATGGCGGGCTTATGTATTATACGATTGGCCAAAGACATGGTCTCGGTATTGGTGGCGATGGGGATCCTTGGTTTGTTGTAGGTAAAAACTTAGAAGACAACATTTTATACGTTGAACAAGGTTTCCATCACGATGCATTATACAGTGACTATTTAATCGCTTCTGATGTATCATTTGTGAATGCAACAGACTTAACAGAGCCGTTGAAATGTACGGCTAAATTTAGATACCGTCAAAAAGATGTCGGTGTCACTGTGACTGCACATGGTGACGATGCAGTTAAAGTGACTTTTGACGAGCCAGTTCGCGCCATTACACCTGGCCAAGCTGTCGTGTTTTACGATGGTGATGTATGTTTAGGCGGTGCAACGATTGATGACGTCTATAAAAAAGACGGACAACTAGATTATGTCGTATAGGAAAAGGTGATTCAAATGGAACTTGAACAGATTCATCAACTCATTCAACAAGGACAATTCGAACGTGCATTACAAGAAAGTTTTAACAACATAGAAGCACATCCTGATGAAGTCGAAAATTATATCAATTCAGGTGTGTTATTAGCAGAAGCAGGTGAAATTGAAAAAGCTGAACGTTTTTTTCAACGTGCACTGACGATTAAACCAGATAATGGTGTGATTTATTATAATTTGGCGAATGTTTACTTTAATGAAGGTCGTTTTCAAGAAGCGCTCAAATTATATCAAGAAGCCTTGTCGCATCATGTCGATCACAAAGATACCTATTATATGTTAGGGCTGTCCTTGATCCAGCTCGACGCTAAGAAGCAAGCCCTACCTTATATAATGCGTGCAGCAGAGTTAGATGCTCAATTTGAAGATCTTGAAGTCCAATTTCAATTTGCGTTGCTTATGTGTGAGCTGGAAATGTTTGATCAAGCGATACCGGTTTTGAATCAAATATTAGAACGCGATCCACAACATGCAGACGCACAATACAACTTAACATTAGCGCTTTATATGCTCAATGAAAATATCGATGCGGCCATTCAAGGCTTTGAACGTGCAGTACAAATGGATTCGCAACATTTACTCAGTCAGCACGCACTGAAAACATTTCGATTAATAAAAGCCGAAGAGGAGGCGTAACCATGGAAAATCCAACACTGTTTGACCATACATTTATTAAAGGCACCGTAGAGATGATTTTGTTTCAGAATACGGACAATCATTACACAGTGCTTAAAGTTGAAATAGAAGAAACAAATGGTGACTTTGATGATATGGCAACAGTGGTTGGATATTTTCCGAATATGGTAGAAGATGAGTCGTACACTTTTAAAGGCCAAATCGTGCAACATGCAAGATATGGTCAGCAATTAAAAGCTGAGACGTTTCAAAAAGAAATTCCTCATACCAAAGATGCTGTTATTGCATATTTATCTAGTGAATTGTTTAAAGGGATTGGTAAAAAAACAGCAGAATCCATTGTCAATACATTAGGTGAAAATGCGATTCATGACATTTTGAAAGATGAATCTGTCATCGAACAAGTGCCTAAACTGTCTAAAGCGAAACAACAACAAATTGTCGAGCAGATTTATGCCAACCAAGAAAGTGAACAAGTGATGATTCGATTGAACGAACTTGGTTTTGGTTCAAAGCTTGCGATGGACATTTACAAGTTTTATAAAAGTGATACATTAACGGTACTCGACCAAAATCCGTATCAACTTGTTTATGACATTAAAGGGGTTGGTTTTAACAAAGCGGACCAACTGGCACAACAGCTCGGTATTCATCCAGAGCACCCCGACCGTTTAAAAGCCGGCTTACTTTATTTAGTTGAAGATACGTGTATTAAACAAGGTCATACGTACCTCCCACAAGAAGCGTTAATCAATGAAACGATTCAACTGCTGTCTCAGGGCAAAGATTCAAGTGTCGACTATGACACCATGACGCAAATTTTAGCTGAATTAGTTGAAGAAAAACGACTAGTGAATCAAGAGGAAATGGTGGCCATCCCAAGTCTTTATTATTCGGAAATTAAAAGCACACAAAATTTATATAAAATATTTGCCAATCGAGAGCATTTAACTACATTTGATGCTTCAGATATTCAATTACATATTGGGGAAATTGAAGAGGTCAATGAAGTACATTATGCCCCTTCTCAAAAAGAGGCTTTAGAATATGCGATTCAACATAAAGTCATGCTTCTCACGGGTGGACCAGGTACAGGGAAAACAACTGTCATTAAAGGAATTGTCCAGTTATATGCAGAAATTCACGGCATCTCATTAGATTACGATGACTATTCAGATGAAGATGATTATCCGGTCGTATTAGCTGCACCAACCGGAAGAGCGTCTAAACGTTTACATGAAGCGACAGGGTTAGAAGCAATGACGATTCACCGCTTAATTGGTTGGAATCAAGATACGAAGCCGCAAGACAAATTAGACAATGAAATTCATGCGAAATTGATTATTATTGATGAAATGTCTATGGTCGACACTTGGCTATTCCATCAATTTATGGATGCAGTCCCTATAGATGCCCAAGTCGTATTAGTCGGTGATGAAGACCAGCTTCCATCAGTTGGCCCTGGACAAGTTTTTAAAGATCTCATTGATGCAAATGTATTACCGCGCATCAATTTAACTGAAGTTTATCGCCAACAGGACGGCTCCAGTATTATTGATTTAGCGCATCGTATGAAACTCGGTGAAAAAGTTGATATTACCCAACGTTTTCACGATCGTTCGTTTATTCCATGTCAAACCGATCAAATTCCACAAGTCGTAGAAAAAGTCGTCAACAATGCCGTGCAAAAAGGGTATACAATGGCAGATATTCAAGTGCTCGCGCCGATGTATCGTGGTAATGCAGGGATTAAAAAGCTCAATCAAATTTTACAAGGCATTTTGAACCCTTTGTCAGACGAATCGCAACGTGAGATTGAATTTGGTGATGTTCTATTTCGTAAAGGCGACAAAGTATTGCAACTGATTAATCGTCCAAACGATAATGTGTTTAATGGTGATATTGGTGTTATTGTCGGTATTTTTTGGGCAAAGGAAAATGCTTTAAATAAAGATGTCGTGGTCGTTGATTATGATGGGAACGAAATTACTTATTTACGCTCTGATTTGACGGAATTGACACATGCATATTGTACTTCGATTCATAAAGCGCAAGGTTCAGAGTTTCCAATTGTCATCATGCCGATTGTTAAGCAGTATTTTAGAATGTTACAAAAACCGATTTTATATACTGGATTAACGCGTGCCAAACAATCGCTCGTTTTTCTTGGTGATGCAGATGCTTTTAATATCGGGTTAGCGACTGCGGGTCAAACGCGATTAACACAATTACAAACGTTCTTAATGCAATATTTTACTCCGGAAGATACTGATGATAAAACAGATACTGATACAGCTTCGGCTGAGTTTATTTTAACTGAAGCGACTATGTTTAAAATCCATCCGATGATTAATATGGGTGAAGTGACACCTTATGACTTTTTAGAAATTGACAAAGTTTAAACCTTTTTTATATAATCAAAGTTAAGTTCAAGTGCATAGCCGAGTAAATGAGTATCCACTATACAGAGACGTACAAGTTGCTGAGAATGTACGAGTGTGATTCATTGAACGCTACTATGTATGAGCACGTATATGATAATGAGTGATGGCAATATAGCCATAACTAGGGTGGTACCGCGAAACATTCGTCCCTTTTTGAGAGACGGGTGTTTTTTTGTATCTATTTGAATCAAGGAGTTGTAAAGATGAAAAAATTAAAAGCAAGTGATATTCGTCAAATGTATATTGACTTTTTTGTTGAGAAAGGCCATATGGTTGAACCCTCAGCGCCATTAGTTCCTATTGATGATGATTCATTACTATGGATTAACTCAGGGGTTGCGACATTAAAAAAATATTTTGATGGTCGTGAAGTTCCGAAAAAACCACGTATCGTCAACGCACAAAAATCGATTCGTACGAACGATATTGAAAATGTAGGTTTCACTGCACGTCACCATACGTTCTTTGAAATGTTGGGTAATTTCTCGATTGGCGATTACTTTAAACGTGAAGCGATTGAATTTGCATGGGAATTTTTAACAAGTGAACGCTGGATGGCGATGGAACCTGAAAAACTGTATGTAACGATTCACCCTGAAGATACTGAGGCATACGATTTATGGACAAATGTGGTTGGTTTGACTGAAGACCGCATCATTCGTATTGAAGGGAACTTTTGGGATATTGGTGAAGGACCATCTGGACCCAATACAGAAATTTTCTATGACCGTGGTGAAGCGTATGGACAAGATGATTCCGCTGAAGAAATGTATCCAGGTGGCGAAAACGAACGTTATTTAGAAGTATGGAACCTTGTATTTAGTGAGTTTAATCATAATAAAGATCATACGTATACGCCATTACCAAGTAAAAATATTGATACGGGCATGGGATTAGAACGCATGACTTCTATTTCCCAAGACGTACGTACAAACTATGAAACAGACTTATTCATGCCGATTATCGGTCAAGTTGAAGCTATTTCAGGCAAAAAATATTTAGTCGATAAAGATAACGATGTCGCATTTAAAGTCATTGCTGATCATATTCGTACGATTGCTTTTGCTATTTCTG
The DNA here is from genome assembly GCF_001792775.2 of Staphylococcus pseudintermedius. Lineage (GTDB taxonomy): Bacteria > Bacillota > Bacilli > Staphylococcales > Staphylococcaceae > Staphylococcus > Staphylococcus pseudintermedius. The sequence goes on along the minus strand of NZ_MLGE02000003.1, from coordinate 191,688 downwards.
ATGGTGCATTACCTGCGAATGAGGGCCGAGGCTATGTTTTACGTCGTTTACTACGTCGTGCGGTCAGATTTAGCCAAACGTTAGAAATCAACGAACCATTTATGTATCAATTGGTAGAAATTGTGGCAGACATAATGGAACCTTACTATCCAAACGTAAAAGAAAAAGGAGATTTTATTGCACGTGTCATTAAATCTGAAGAAGAACGCTTCCATGAAACGCTAGAGGAAGGTCTAGCGATTTTAAATGATTTAATCAAACAAGCTAAATCTTCAAACGAGACCATTGCGGGAGAAGATGCATTTAAATTATATGACACATATGGTTTCCCAATTGAGTTAACTGAAGAAATTACGCTTAATGAAGGATTAGCGATTGATATGGATTCATTTAACGATCATATGGAAGCACAACGTGATCGCGCACGTAAAGCGAGACAAAGCAGTCAATCGATGCAAGTTCAAAGCGAAGTGTTAAAAGAGATTAACACAGTGAGCAAGTTTTTAGGTTACGAAGCGTTTGAAACGCATGCTAAAATTACAGACATCGTACGTGACGGTGAACGCGTGACGATGGCTGATGCAGGTGAGACGATTCATTTTATTTTGGATCAAACACCATTCTATGCAGTAAGCGGCGGTCAAGTGGCCGACAAAGGAACAGTGAGCAATGCGCAATTTGAAATTCAAGTGACAGAAGTCATTAAAGCGCCAAATGGCCAACATTTACACACAGGTGTCGTTCAATTTGGTGAAGTCCGTGAAGCAGCCGAAGTCACAGCAACGATCGATCGTCAAGCAAGAACGGCAATTATGAAAAACCATAGTGCCACTCACTTATTACACGCGGCATTGAAAAAAGTTTTAGGTGAGCATGTCAATCAAGCTGGTTCATTAGTCGATAGTGACCGTCTCCGTTTTGACTTCTCGCATATCGCACCAATGACAGCCAAAGAAATGAAACAAGTGGAACAAATGGTCAACGAAGAAATTTGGAACAGCATTCCGGTTGAAATTCAAGAAATGAACATTGAGGATGCGAAAGCTAAAGGTGCAATGGCGTTATTTGGTGAAAAATATGGCGACATCGTACGTGTTGTAAATATGCAACCATTTTCAATCGAGCTTTGTGGTGGGACACATGTGCGCAACACATCAGAAATTGGCTTATTTAAAATCACAAGTGAATCAGGTACAGGTGCGGGTGTCCGTCGTATCGAAGCGGTGACTGGACAAAATGCATTCCTTTATTTAGAACACTACTTAGATCAATTCAATGCGCTTAAGCAACAAGTGAAAGCAAAATCGGATGCACAAGTCATTGAAAAAGTTGAACAGCTGCAATATAATGAAAAAACATTAAAGCAAACGATTGAAGACAAAAACAAAGCCTTAAATGAATTGAAAATGGGCAATATTAAAGATCAAGTCGAAACGATTAACGACATGTCTGTACTCATTACTGAAGTTGAGGTTGACAATGCAAAAGCGATGCGTACAACGATGGATGACTTTAAATCAAAATTACAAGATAGTATTATCGTTTTAGCAAGTGATGTCGGTGGTAAAGTTTCATTAATTGCAAGTGTACCAAAAGCTTTGACGGATCGTGTGAAAGCTGGAGACATTATTAAAAATATGGCACCAGTCGTTGGTGGAAAAGGTGGCGGCCGTCCTGATATGGCGCAAGGTGGCGGTACTGAACCTGGCAAGATAACAGAAGCATTACAATTTATTAAAAATTATATTAAATCGTTATAATGAGTGTTGAATTCATGTAAAATGAAAGAGCAATCTCATTATGGTTTAAGGAGTGTTAGACTATGGCTAATTTTGATAAAACAATGAAATTCAACTATGATGAACTTCCAAAAGACAATGTCGAAACAGTTTTAAACAATGTCTACAATACCCTAGAAGAGCGCGGATATAATGCTGTCAATCAGATTGTAGGTTATTTACTTTCAGGTGATCCCGCGTACATTCCTCGTCATAACGAAGCACGCAACCAAATTAGACATATCGATCGAGATGATATTATGGAAGAGTTAGTGTCATACTACTTACAAAACCATAGTAAGGACGAGCATGCTTAAACATAAAATTATCGGGTTAGATGTTGGAAGCCGTACAGTTGGTATTGCGATTAGTGATTTGATGGGTTGGACAGCACAAGGTTTAGATACACTCCAAATTAACGAAGAAGAAAATGAGCTCGGCATCGATGCCTTAATTGACATCATACAAAAGGAAAATGTGGGTACGGTTGTCATTGGATTACCGAAAAACATGAACAATTCTATTGGCTTTCGTGGTGAAGCTTCGTTAAAATATAAAGATGCACTTGCAGAGCGGATGCCAAATCTAGAAATTATTATGTGGGATGAACGTTTAAGTACAATGGCTGCAGAACGTTCATTGTTAGAAGCCGACGTATCGAGAGCAAAAAGAAAAAAAGTGATTGATAAAATGGCTGCGGTATTCATTTTACAAGGCTATTTAGATGGATTGAATTAAGGAGAGAGCGAATATGACAAACGAAAACCATAATCAAGAAATTGAAATTAAAAATGACGAAACTTTATTAACTTTGTTTGATGAAGAAGGTAATGAAGTCTTATATCGTAAAATGTTAGAGTTTTATCACCCAGGTTTTGAAAAAGAGTATGTAATCCTTGCAGAAGAAGGCGCACAAGCAGATGACGATGATTTAATTGAATTGATTCCTATGATTAACGAGCCAGACGAATCAGGAGAAGGCGGACGCTTTTTACCTGTTGAGACAGATGAAGAATGGGATATGATTGAAGAAGTTGTCAATACGAAATTGGATGATGATCATGAGCATTAATTGCTGATGCGAATTAAAGAGTAGGCATTGAAAGATGTGCCTGCTCTTTTTAGTTGTTTTAAACGATTGTTCTCTTTAGGATAAAAATCACAGTTTAATTTGTGATGCATGATAACAAATCTGTAATATAAGTTCGTTTCGTCACCTTTATTACTAAACTATTATAAAGAAGGGGTATTGAATTCCATGAAATCTTTCACTAAAATGATGATTGGAGCTTATCAGTCAAGCGATTATGTGATAAAATGTATAGAAGTCATTTTAAAATGCTATGAAAGAACGGATAAACGAACATTATTTCCGTGATGCATATACAGACATCAAAGTTAAATCAGTCCAACTTGGCTGGTTTATTTTTTGATGATTTTTAGAATATAAAAAGGAAGTCAAGAATACATGGAAGATAAAAATCAATCATATCTTTTAAGCTTAAAACAATATGACAATGATATCGACCAATTGCGTAACTACGCCGAGACACATCAAGTGCCTATTGTCGATCAGCTTTCTTTAGATCTCATTCAACAAATCATTCGTCTACATCAGCCGAAAGAAATTTTAGAGGTCGGTAGTGCAATTGGTTACAGTGCGATGCAATTCGCTTCAGTGGATAAATCGATTAACGTGACGACCATTGAACGCAATGAAGAAATGATTCAACAAGCGAAAACAAATATTCGTCAATATGGTTATGCGGATCAAATTCGTTTAATTGAAGCAGATGCGACAGAAGCATTTGAACTCGTGAATGACCGTATTTATGATATGATTTTTATCGATGCTGCTAAGGCACAATCACAACGCTTTTTTGAGCTTTATTGTCCTTTGTTACGCGAAAAAGGTGTTATGATAACAGATAATATTTTATACCATGGTTTCGTTGCGGACATCGATGTAGTAAGAAGTCGCAATGTCAAACAAATGGTAAAAAAGGTACAACGATACAATCAATGGTTAAGTCAACAACAAGGTTTTACAACGAATTTTATTCATATGGATGATGGGCTAGCGATATCAATAAAGGAGAGTAAACATGACTGAGTTATTAGTGACACCGAAGTCTTTAAGTCACATCGAAACCTTAATTGAAAAGGGAGCAGATGCATTTGTTATCGGTGAAGAAAAGTTTGGCTTAAGATTAGCCGGGGAATTCAATCGAGAAGAGATGAAAAAAGCGGTTGAAATCATTCATCATGCTGGTAAAAAAGCATACGCTGCAGTAAATGGTATTTTCCATAACTATCATATTCCAGCGCTTGAAGATTATATCGCGTTTTTGCATGAAATTAGAGTAGATCGTATTATTTTTGGTGATCCTGCAGTAGTGATGATTGTAAAGCAACAAGAAAACCCTATACCTTTAAACTGGAATGCAGAAACACTCGTTACGAACCACTTTCAATGTAATTATTGGGGAAGACGTGGTGCGAAAAGAGCGGTGCTTGCGCGGGAGTTAAGTTTAGAAGAAATTTTGAACATCAAAGAAAATAGTGATGTTGAGATTGAAGTGCAGGTCCATGGTATGACGTGTATGTTCCAATCGAAACGTATGCTATTAGGAAACTACTATACATTCCAAGACCGTCAAATGAAAATTCAACGTAATGAAGCAGCAACGGACAGTCAATTATTACTTTACGATGAAGAGCGTGATAATAAATACCCTGTTTTTGAAGATTATAATGGTACGCATATTATGTCGCCGAACGATATTTGTTTAATTGAGGAGTTAGAACCACTATTTGAAGCGGGAATCGATAGCTTGAAAATTGATGGGGTACTCCAAACAGAAGAATATATCAATATAGCGACTGAGCAATATCGTGAAGCGATTGATTTATATGAAGAAGATCCAGATACGTATGAAGATGAAAAATTTATGCTTGTAGACCCAATTGAAGCAATACAACCAGAGCATCGACCGTTTGATGAAGGATTCTATTACAAGCAAACAGTATACTAAAGATAGGAGAGAGCATGGATGAAGGTACTTGAAGAAGTTAAACCAGCAACGCATGCGAAAATGAAAAAGCCTGAGTTACTTGCGCCTGCTGGTAATTTAGAAAAGTTAAAAATCGCCGTTCATTATGGTGCAGATGCTGTATTCATCGGCGGTCAAGAGTATGGGTTGCGTTCAAATGCGGACAACTTTACTATGGACGAAATTCGTGAAGGTGTTGAATTTGCAAATCGTTACGGTGCTAAAATTTATGTAACGACAAATATTATTGCACATGATGAAAATATGGAGGGTCTAGATGACTATTTAGAGCAATTAGAAGCAACAGGTGCAACAGGTATTATCGTAGCAGACCCATTAATTATTGAAACGTGTAAACGTGTTGCACCGAAGTTAGAAATCCATTTATCTACACAGCAATCATTAAGTAACTATAAAGCCGTAGAATATTGGAAAGAAGAAGGCTTAGACCGTGTCGTACTTGCCCGTGAAACAGGTGCGATGGAAATGCAAGAAATTAAAGATAAAGTGGATATCGAAATTGAAGCTTTCATTCACGGTGCTATGTGTATTGCGTATTCAGGCCGTTGTACATTGAGTAACCATATGACAGCACGTGATTCTAACCGTGGGGGTTGTTGCCAAAGTTGTCGTTGGGATTATGATTTATTAACAGTTGATAATGACGGCGAACTAGATGTCTATTATGAAGATGGTAATGCCGTGCCATTTGCAATGAGTCCACGTGATTTAAAATTAATTGAATCAATTCCGAACATGATGGATTTAGGAATTGACTCACTTAAAATCGAAGGCCGAATGAAATCTATTCACTATATTGCAACAGTCGTTTCAGTTTATCGTAAAGTGATTGATGCGTATGCTGCAGACCCAGAAAATTTCAAAATTAAACCGGAATGGCTCTTTGAATTAGATAAATGTGCGAACCGCGATACCGCACCCGCATTTTTCAAAGGGACACCAGGTTATGAAGAACAAATGTTTGGAAATGAATCAAGTAAAAAAGCACCATTTGACTTTATCGGCTTAGTATTAGACTATGATAAAGACAGTCAAATGGCGACAATACAACAAAGAAATCACTTTAAACCAGGTCAAGAAGTAGAGTTTTTCGGACCTGAAATTCAAACCTTTAAACAAGTCGTCGATAAGATTTATGATGAAGAAGGAAATGAACTTGATGCGGCACGACACCCATTACAAGTCGTGCAAATCAAAGTTGACCAGCCTATTTATCCAAACAACATGATGAGAAAGGAAGTTTAAAGAATGGCAACAACGATCATTGGTATTGCTGGAGGCTCTGGTTCGGGTAAAACATCTGTGACAAATAAAATAATGAATAATTTAGAAGGGCATAGTGTTGCACTCATTGAACAAGACTATTATTACAAAGACCAATCACATCTGACATTTGAACAACGTCTTAAAACAAATTATGATCATCCATTTGCGTTTGATAATGATTTGTTAATCCAAAATCTTAAATCATTACAGTCAGGTCAAAGTGTAGAAGTACCGACTTATGACTATACAAATCATACACGCAGTGATAAAACGATTGCATTTCAACCTAAAGATGTTATTATCGTAGAAGGTATATTTGCGCTCGAGAATGAAGAATTGCGCAATATGATGGATGTTAAGATATACGTAGACACTGATGCAGATTTAAGAATTTTGCGCCGTCTTGTGAGAGACACTAAAGAGCGTGGTCGTACAATGGAATCTGTAATTGATCAGTATCTTACTGTTGTGAGGCCAATGCATAACCAATTTATTGAACCAACGAAAAAATTTGCGGATATTATTATTCCTGAAGGTGGTTCAAATAAAGTTGCTATTGACATCATGACAACTAAGATTCAAGCACTTGTACGTAAAAAAGATTAAATCATAGTTAAAGGAAGATGCAGACAATGGAAAACCAAAAACAATATCCAATGACGCAAGAAGGATACGAAAAACTTGAAAAAGAATTAGAAGAATTAAAAACAGTCAAACGCCCTGAAGTGGTTGAAAAAATTAAAGTTGCACGTAGTTTTGGTGACTTATCTGAGAACTCAGAGTACGATGCAGCGAAAGATGAACAAGGTTTTATCGAGCAGGATATTCAACGTATTGAAACAATGTTACGTCATGCTTTAATCATTGAAGATACTGGCGATAACCATGTTGTCCAAATTGGTAAAACGGTAACATTCGTTGAGCTTCCAGGTAACGACGAAGAGTCTTATCAAATCGTGGGCTCAGCTGAATCTGATGCATTTAATGGCAAGATTTCAAACGAATCTCCAATGGCACAAGCACTTATTGGTAAACAAGTAGATGACGAAGTACGTGTTCCTCTTCCAAATGGTGGCGAAATGAATGTTAAAATTGTAGATATTCATTAATCAATTCGCCAAATCTGTATGCGTACAAGCATCATCTCAATATATAATTAAATATTTGATGTGAGGCATCGGAAGAAAAGCGGCTGGGAAAACTTCATTGTATCCCAGCTTATTTTTATACTTATAAGTTAACTGGGTTGTAAAGATTATAATTCCGAGCGCTATTCTCTTATATTCGTCAATACTTAATTGTCACTGATACTGTATAATGATAATATATATAATTGTAAGGGCTTTCCGAAAAGGGGGATGTACATGTATTTTCGACAAATTAGCGAGCAATCTTTTATAATCTACTTCAAAGCAGAAATTAGTGAATCGGTTTATGAACATGTCAATGCTGTAGTGGAACATATTCAAAAGATGAACCATCCGCACATACATGAAATTGTACCTTCTTATCGTGCAATTATGGTATATTTCGATGGCATTCAGACAGATTTCGAAACGTTAATTCAAGCACTACAACTTGATACATTGGACATGCAACAAACGAAGGTAAATATGGTTCAAAAGAGAATCGTGAATATTCCAGTTCTCTATGGTGGGAAATGGGGACCGGATATTGAGATTGTCGCGGATCATAACCATTTAACGGTGGATGAAGTGATACAATATCATACAGAAAATCATTATCTTGTTTATATGATTGGATTTATGCCTGGATTTCCATTTTTAGGTGGTTTGAGTCCTCGCCTTCATACGCCGAGAAAAGAAGAACCAAGAATTAAAATCGATGCAGGCTCAGTTGGGATTGCGAATAATCAAACAGGTTTATATCCATCCGATTCACCAGGAGGTTGGCAAATTATAGGGCGTACACCGATAGATGTTTTTAATCCGAAACGGGAGCCTAAAATTTTATATCAACCTGGTGACAGAATTAAATTTTATTCCATTAATGAAGAACAATTTTTACATATTCAAAAGTATGTGCGTAAAAATCAATTAGACTATGATGAATGGGTGATGATAGAAGATGGCCATTAAAATAATTAAACCTGGATTGTTTACGACAGTTCAAGACAAAGGACGTTTAGGTCATCAGTTTGAAGGTTATTCTCCTGCTGGTGTAATGGATCGCCCGAGCTATGAGATTTTAAACACTTTATTAGAAACAGAGGGACAACCCGCATTAGAAATTACGATGATTGGCCCAACGATCAAATTTCTCGATCAAAACTTATTTGCGATGACTGGTGCACCATTTTCAGCCACGTTGAATGGGCAACCTGTCTCACATCAAACTGTTATCAAGGTCGAAAAAAATGATGTTTTAGAAATAGGACATGTCATTCATGGGATGCGTGGTTATATCGGATTTGCGAAACCATTAGATATTCCACTTTTTGAAGGTAGCTATGCGACACATACACGGACAGGAATTGGAGGTTTCAAAGGTCGTGCATTGAAAGTCAATGACATCATTCCTACACAACCATCATTTTTAGATTATCAGCTCATCGGTCGTTCGAGTGATTTTTCAAGTTTTACGAAAGCGCGACAATTGCCGATTGGATTAATGGATGGACCACAGCTAGAATCATTTACACGACGTACGATTAAAGAACTTGAGCAGCTCGAATTCACTATTTCAGAAAATTCAGATCGCATGGGCTACAGACTTAAAGGGCCATCGATACAACCTTTTACAGATGCTGACATCATTTCTGAGCCAGTCGCATTAGGAAGTGTCCAAGTGCCTAAAGATGGTCATCCGATTATTCTACTTAATGACCGGCAGACAGTAGGGGGCTACACTAAAATTGGCACTGTGATTGATTCTGATATTGTCGATATTGTCCAAAAACAACCTGGTGATAAGGTGAAATTCGAATGGATGACATTTAACGAAGCGAATGAAATTTTAGCACGAAAAAATAGAAAGTTAGAAGAGGCAAAAGCACAAATTCGTCAACGGCCTCAACGTTTACTGCACAACATTAGACCTACACAACAAAAAATTAAAAAGGTTCTAAAAGGAGATAGTATACCATGGATTTAAAACAAATTGAGCAAACGTTAAATTTATTAAAACAATACGGCGCGAAGCATTTTAAATATCGGAATGACGAGATGGAGCTAGAATTGGATTTATCGTCCATTCAACAAACAGAAGCGCCTGTAGACCCACCACAAAGCACGCAGCGGTCAAACCAACACGTAGAACAAACTCAGCAAACTGATGAATCTGCAGAAGATAATACTAAAGTGATTCGTTCTCAGATGATTGGGACATTTTATTTACAAGATGAAAAAGAATTAACTAAACCTGCTGTAAAAGTAGGCGATAAAGTCAATAAAGGGGATATTATCGGCTACATTGAAGCGATGAAAGTGATGAATGAAGTAACAGCAGATGAATCAGGTGAAGTTCAAGAAGTGTTGGTTGGTCATGGCGAAAATATTGAATTTAATCAAGTTATTTTAACATTGAAGTAAAGGGGGGGATTACATGTTTCGAGTATTAGTTGCAAACAGAGGTGAAATTGCGGTTCGTATTATACGTGCGTTAAGAGAGCTGAAAATGGAGTCTGTCGCTATTTATGCCGTGGGTGATGAAAATAGTCTACATGTTAAATTAGCAGATCAGGCAGTTTGTATCGGTCAAGCGAACCCTTTAGACAGTTATTTAAATATACGTAAAATATTAGCTGCTGCTGAAATTACAAAAGCAAACGCCATTCACCCCGGTTATGGCTTTTTATCTGAAAGTCCTGTGTTTGCTGAAAAGGTAGAAAATGAAGGGCTCTACTTTATCGGACCAACGAAAAAAACGATGCAACGAATGGGCGATAAGATTACTGCACGTCAAACGGTTGATAAAGCAGGTGTGCCGATTATACCTGGCTCTAAATCGTCAGTCGAATCCGTTGATGAAATTAAAGCACTTGCTGAGGAAATTGGTTATCCACTTGTCATTAAAGCAGCGAGTGGTGGCGGTGGAAAAGGGATTCGTATCGTCAAAGAAGAGTCACAACTTGAACGCGCATTTAAAGAGGCGAAAAGCGAAGGCAACAAATATTTCAATGATGACCGCGTTTATGTTGAAGCATTTATACCTGTTGCGAAACATGTTGAGGTGCAAGTGCTTGGAGATGGACAATCACGATATATTCATTTAGGGGAACGTGACTGTTCAGTGCAGCGTAAAAACCAAAAACTGATTGAAGAGTCACCATGTAGTGCATTAACTGAAGAAAAACGTGAGAAAATTTGTAATGATGCTGTAAAAGTCGCAAAAGCAGCACAATATCGCAGTGCGGGTACGATTGAATTTCTCGTCACGGAAGATGCATATTATTTTATTGAAATGAATGCACGTATTCAAGTTGAGCATACAGTGACGGAAATGCGTACAGATATCGACTTAGTACGTGAACAACTACGCATTATGCAAGAGGGCACACTTTCACTTACACAAGACGATGTTCATTTTTATGGGCATGTCATTGAAGCGAGAATTAATGCAGAAGATCCACAAAAAGCCTTTCGTCCGACACCTGGCACAGTTCAAAGGTTGCATTTACCCCAAGGATTCAATGTACGTGTTGACTCTTTACTTTATAGTGGATATACTGTTTCTTCATATTATGATTCACTCGTCGCAAAAGTGATTGTTAAAGGTGAAAATCGTGCGCATGCGATTGAAAAATTAAAAGTCACATTGGATGAACTGGTGATTGATGGATTTACAACGACAGCAGATTTCTTATATGCAGTATTATCTTATCCACCATATTATGAAGGCGATGCACGCGATGTGGACATTAAATTCTTAGATCGTCATCGTATTTTTAAGGAGGGGAATGAAGATGAAAGTTGATTTAAACTGTGATTTAGGAGAAAGTTTTGGTAATTATCAAATCGGCAATGACCGAGAAGTTTTACCATTGATTACCTCTGCCAATGTTGCATGTGGTTTTCATGCGGGTGATGAAAATGTGATGGCTGAAACTGTACGACGTGCTAAAGAAAACGGCGTGCGTGTAGGTGCCCACCCCGGATTTCCAGATTTACAAGGATTTGGCCGACGCAATATGGATATGTCATTAACTGAGATTTATAACATGGTCGTATATCAAGTGGGCGCTTTAAAAATGTTTTGTGATATTAATGGTGTTGTGCTTAATCATGTCAAACCGCATGGCGCACTTTATCAAATGGCTGTCAGAGATGAAACCATTGCACGTACGATTGCTTCAGCAGTTTATGATATTGATCCGAATCTGTATTTAGTCGGATTATCAAAATCATTACTCATTGATGCCGGTAAAGCACAAGGTCTTAAAGTCGCGTCTGAAGTATTTGCAGATCGTCGTTACGAAAGTGATGGACAATTAGTGAGCCGTAAAAAAGAAGGCGCAACGATTGAAGAGAGTGAAGAAGCCATTGCGCAAGTGGTACAAATGGTAACGGAAGGCACAGTTAAAGCGATTTCAGGTGAAGTGATTGAAATTGAAGCGGATACAATTTGCGTTCATGGTGACGGGGCACATGCACTTGAATTCGTTAAAGAAATTCGTTCGCGTTTATCAGAGGTGAATGTCGATATTGTAACTTTAGGGGGTTAAGCGATGAAGAAACAGTCCAATCAAATTAAAAAAACAGGTGAATTTGTATTCACTAAAGCGCATCGAAGGTTGTTACTCGGCTCTGTATTTTTAATGGCCACTTCTGCAATTGGGCCTGCATTTTTAACACAAACTGCAGTGTTTACTGAACAATTTTTAGCAAGTTTTGCATTTGCAATTTTATTATCTATCATTATTGATATTGGGGCACAAATTAACATTTGGCGTGTCCTAGTTGTAACGGGTTATCGTGGCCAAGAAATTGCTAATGAAGTTGTTAAAGGTTTAGGTACTTTTATTTCTCTCCTTATCGCATTAGGGGGATTGGCTTTTAATATTGGAAATATTGCCGGAGCTGGACTAGGTTTGAACGCCATCTTTGGTTTAGATGTTCGTGTAGGTGCCGCGATTACTGCGGTTATTGCGATTCTCGTTTTTATTTCTAAAAATGGCCAGAAAATCATGGATGTCATTACGATGATTCTCGGAGTACTCATGATTTTAATTGTTGCTTACGTTATGATTCAATCCAATCCGCCATATGTAGAAGCAGCACAACGTATGGTATTGCCAGAAAATCCTTCAGCACTTGTTCTACCCATTATCACATTAGTAGGTGGAACTGTAGGTGGCTATATTACATTTGCAGGTGCGCACCGTATTCTTGATGCAGGGATTAAAGGGAAAGACTACTTACCATTTGTGAATCATTCAGCTATTTCAGCGATTCTAACAACAGGTGTGATGCGAAGTTTACTATTTTTAGCCGTACTTGGTGTTGTTGTCACAGGTGTCGCTTTAAATCCTGAAAACCCACCAGCTTCTGTCTTTGAACATGCTATTGGGCCAATCGGTAAAAATATTTTTGGTATCGTACTGTTTGCGGCGGCGATGTCATCTGTTATTGGTTCAGCGTATACGAGTACGACATTTATTAAAACAATGCACAACAAATTGAGAACGTATGATAATTATGTCGTCGTGACATTTATCGTTGTATCGACATTGATTTTCTTATTTATCGGTCGACCGGTGAAATTATTAATTGTTGCAGGCGCATTAAACGGTTTGATTCTTCCTATTATTTTAGGAACTGTATTGATTGCTTCGAAAAATAAACGTATTGTTGGAGATTATCAACACCCCACTTGGATGTTATTATTCGGTATTGTTGCAGTTATCGTTACTATCTTTACCGGCTTCTTCTCGTTACAAGGTTTAGCTGCATTGTGGAGTCAATAAAAATTCAATCCGATTAATGATTAAGGGCTAGGACATTCAGTTGTCTTGGCCCTCAATTTGTTATAAGATTGATTATTGAAATCGAGTATGAGTATGAAAGAATAGCTTTGGATATCGTTGTTTAATCATTTGCTTTCGTTAAATGACAGCAACATCTCAATGATAAAACTGAACGCTAATATATAAATATGATAAAATAACAACGGTAAACATAAAATGAAACAGCTAATGGATTGAGGAGGCATATGAATGATCGGAATCATCGGTGCAATGGAAGAAGAAGTAGCAATTTTAAAATCTCAAATGGATGCGGTAGAAGAAATTAAAATCGCACATGCCATTTTTTATAGAGGGACATTGAACGACAAAGATATTATTTTAACTCAAAGCGGTATCGGTAAGGTGAATGTAACCATTTCTACAAGTTTACTGATTGATCGTTTTCAACCCCAATGTATCATTAACACAGGATCTGCAGGAGGATTACAGCCTGGCTTAGCACTTGGCGATGTGGTCATTAGTCGACAAGTCGCATATCACGATGCTGATGCACGGGCGTTCGGCTATGATATGGGACAAATCCCAGGTATGCCAACTTATTTTGAAGCAGATACGTCATTATTTGAAAAAGTAGATAACGTCTTAAAATCTTTAAATCAAAACGGTAGAGAGGGCCTAATCGTTTCAGGTGATAGCTTTATCGGCACAAACGAACAGCGTCAAGCTATTTTGGAATATTTTCCTAATGCATTAGCTGTCGAAATGGAAGCCACTGCCATTGCGCAAACATGTTACCAGTTTAATGTGCCTTTTATCGTGACACGAGCGATTTCTGATTTAGCTGACGGTGAAGCGGGAATGACATTTGAAGCTTTCCTTAAAGTAGCAGCAAAGTCATCAAGTCAAATGGTCAACGAACTTGTGAAAGTGCTCTGACAAAACACACTATGATTGCACATAAATATGCTATAATATAACGAATGAAGTCTTTTAAAGTGGAGGATGAACATGGGTATCATCAAGCAATTATTTTTACCAAATCAATATGTGAATTCGATTTATGAAATTGATTTTGACAAACTGAAACAATTGAATATCAAAGGGATTATCACAGATTTGGATAATACATTGGTCGGCTGGGATGAAGCGCAACCGACACCTAAAGTTGAAAATTGGTTTAAAACTATAGATGAGCAAGGATTTAAAGTGACTGTTGTTTCTAATAATAATGAACAACGCGTGAAATCCTTTTGCCAAAATTTAAAAGTGGATTATATTTTTAAAGCGCAAAAACCTAGAGGGAAAGCATTGCGCCGTGCGACCGAACAAATGGGCATGCAAAAGGATGAAGTGGTAGTGATTGGAGACCAAATGTTAACAGATGTATTTGGTGGTAATCGACATGGCCTTTATACAATTATGGTCGTACCGGTGAAAAATTCAGATGGTTTTATCACAAAATTTAATCGTTTAGTTGAACGACGATTATTAAAGCATTTTAAAAGAAAAGGCTATATTAAATGGGAGGAATCGTAATTGACTGAAACTTTAAAATGTATTGGTTGTGGGGCAACATTACAATCTGACGACCCACAAAAACCGGGTTACGTTCCAAAAACAAGTTTAGAAAAAGAAGATGTCATTTGTCGTCGTTGTTTTAGATTGAAAAATTATAATGAAGTGCAAGATGTGGGCATGGAAAGTGACGACTTTTTAAAATTATTAAACGGCTTATCAGACAAACCGGGTATTGTTGTAAATTTAGTCGACGTATTTGACTTTGAAGGTTCTTTTATTCATGCGGTCAAGCGTATTGTCGGCAATAAAAAGATTATTTTAGTTGCTAATAAAATTGACTTATTGCCGAAACAAATCAATAAGCGTCGTGTTTCTGAATGGCTAAGACGTTTAGCTAAAGAATACGGTTTATATCCTGAAGATGTATGTTTAATTTCTGCATATAAAGGCATTGGTATTGATGGTTTATTACAAACAATTGAAAAGCATCGTAATGGCCAAGATGTCTATATCGTCGGTACAACGAACGTCGGAAAGTCAACGTTGATTAACAAGTTGATTGAACAAACAGTAGGCGAAAAAAATGTCGTCACAACTTCGCGTATTCCAGGTACGACATTGGATATGATTGATATTCCGATTGATGATAATCACTATATGTATGATACGCCAGGGATTATTCAAGAACATCAAATGACCCATTATGTGTCGACAAAGGCATTAAATACGATTATGCCTAAAAAAGAAATTAAGCAACGTGTATATCAATTAAATGAAGCGCAATCGTTATTTATAGGTGGTTTAGCGCGTGTCGATTATTTAAAAGGTGGTAAACGTCCGCTCGTTTGTTATTTTTCAAATGAATTGAACATCCATCGCACAAAATTAGAAAAAGCAGATGAATTGTGGCGCAAACAAATTGGTACATTATTATCACCACCGTCCCCGAAAGATCGTTTTGACTTTGAACAGTTAAAAACAGTTCGTTTAACGACGGAAAATGAGAAAAAAGACATTATGATTTCAGGTTTAGGCTTTGTCACTGTGGACGCAGGTGCAGAATTACAAGTGATTGTACCTCAAAATGTCGAAGTGACATTGAGACCTTCAATTATGTAAGGAGTGTGAGATTCAATGAAATTTGCAGTAATTGGACATCCGATTGACCATTCATTGTCTCCACTGATGCATCATGCGAATTTTAAAAGTTTAAACTTAGATTACGACTATGAAGCACTTAATATTCCACCAACACATTTTGAGCATATTCGCGATATTATTAGTGAAAAAGAACTTGACGGTTTTAATGTGACGATTCCGCATAAAGAGCGCATTATCAACTATTTAGATGACATGTCAGATGAAGCGCGAGCCATTGGTGCAGTGAATACAGTTAAAGTGGAAAACGGGAAATGGATGGGCTATAACACGGACGGTACCGGATTTGTCAAAGGATTACAGGTGAAATATGGTGACTTAACTGGTGCGCACATTTTAATACTCGGTGCAGGGGGCGCAAGTAAAGGTATTGCTTATGCGTTATCTCAAGTGTCTGATAAAAGAATAGCCGTTGCAAATCGTACGATGTCTCGTTTCAATGATTGGCAACTTCAAATTCAACCGCACTCACTTGAAGATGTCGCATCTATTGCCCATCAATTTGATATTATTATTAACACGACACCTCTTGGGATGCATCAATCTCAAGACAGTGTCATGTCATTTGCACAGTTAAAAGCTGATGTGCTTGTATGTGATATTATTTACATTCCATTTCAGACGACATTTTTAAAAGAAGCCGCTGAAAAAGAATTTTCGACTTATAATGGATTAGATATGTTTATTTATCAAGGTGCTGAAAGTTTTAAAATATGGACAGGTTTAGAGAGTGATATTACGACGATGCGCAACGCAGTATTAAATAAATTAAATCCAACAACGACTTAAGGAGGCCATTATGGCATTAACAGGTAAACAAAAAAGATTTTTAAGAAGTAAAGCACATCATGTTGATCCTACTTTCCAAATCGGTAAGTCTGGGATTAACGAAAATATGGTAGAGCAATTAAAAGAAACACTCGAAAATCGCGAATTGATTAAAATTCATATTTTACAAAACAATATGGATGATAAAAGCGAATTGGCACAAAATATTAGTCAAGCAACGGATAGTGAATTAGTCCAACTTATCGGTTCGATGATTGTCCTCTATAAAGAATCTCGAGAAAATAAACAAATCGAGTTACCATAAATATGGAAAAAATCGTTGTTTATGGTGGACAATTCAATCCGATTCATAGTGGACATGAAATGGTTGCAAGTGAAGTGAATGCAACTATTCAACCGGATCACTTTTATTTTATGCCTAGTTTTATGTCACCACTGAAAAAGCATGATGAATTAATTGAGGTTGAACATCGTATTCAAATGGTTAAGTTGGTCATAGAAAATTTGGGGTTTGGAACGCTTCGTTTAGATGAAATTGAACGTAAAGGCCAAAGCTACACTTACGATACTTTGTTGAATATACGTCAAGAATCACCGGATGCAAAGTTATTTTTTGTCATCGGAACGGACCAATATGAGCAACTTGATCGGTGGTATGAAATTGATGCTCTGAAATCTTTTGTAACATTTGTCGTCGTGAATCGTGGTGCTGTGATTCAATCAGATGACGATGCAATCATGATGGTTAACATACCAGAGATGGCGATCAGCTCAACTGAAATTCGTCAGAGAAGGTCTCAACAACAAACAATTCATATGTGGGTGCCGCTCAATGTCGAGCACTACATATTGAAGGAGGGGTTATATGGATCGAACATTTGCGATTGAACTTGTCGAACAAAAGCTACCGAAAAAGAGATTTGAACATTCTTTACGCGTAGCTGAAACGGCAGTCAAATTGGCAGAGATTTATGAGGGAGATAAAGAAAAAGCCGAACTTGCAGGGATTTTGCATGACTTTTGTAAATATGATGATTTAAGCTTTTTATACCAGCAAGTGACACGATATGATCTCGGCCATGATTTATTAAGTTATGGCTCAGAGATTTTACATGGACCTGTATGTGCAGCAATAATGAAGCATCAATATGGTATCCAAGATGACGAAATTTTATTAGCAATATACAACCACACAACTGGCCGTAAGCACATGACTAAAACCGAAAAATTAGTCTTTATTGCTGACTATATTGAACCTGGTCGAAATACGCCAAAAGTGGAAGAAATTCGTGATTTGGTATACAATGGCGGTGGGTTAGATAAAACAATTTATGAAATTTCAAAAAGAACTGTCTTGTACCTCGTCAAAAAAGATGTTAGCGTGTACCAATCCACTATTGATTGTCTGAACTACTATAATTTTAATGACTCTAAAATAAAGGATGATTAAATGAACGCAAAAGATTTATTAATGTTAACAGTTGAAGCAGCCGATGCAAAAAAAGCGGAAGAAATTATTTCGCTTAATATGAGTGGTGTTTCTGATCTCACTGATTACTTTGTTGTATGTCATGGGAATAACGAAAGACAAGTCCAAGCGATTGCTCGTGCTGTTAAAGAAAGTGCTGAGTCACACCAAATTGAAGTGAAGCGTATGGAAGGTTTTAATGAAGCGCGTTGGATACTTGTAGATTTAACGGATGTTGTTGTACACGTCTTCCATAAGGACGAACGTAGCTATTACAACCTTGAAAAATTGTATCAAGATGTTGAGATGTTAGGTTATAAAGAGGTTATTAACTCATAATGCAATATGAAAACTTAAGTGCATTTTACGATCGACTCACCGATGATCAACCCTATGATCTGTGGCTCGATTTGATACAACAGACACTTCAACAACAAAAGGTTTCTCGTGTGCTCGACATCGGTTGTGGCACAGGAACTTTGACACAGCATTTTACGCAATTTGCTGATGAAGTCATGGGTATGGATTTAAGTGTTGAAATGTTAGTTTTAGCCAAACAAAAATCAAGTCAAGTGCAATGGATTGAAGGTGACATGTCGGATTTTAATCTGAATACCGACTTTGACTTAATTACAATTCTTTGTGACAGTTTGAATTATTTAGCTGATGAAACGGCTGTGGTGGCAACGTTTGAACATGTTTACCAACATTTGAATGTAGATGGCTACTTCATTTTCGACGTCCATACGACGCATAAAATGACACATCAGTTTAACGGACAAGTTTATCTTGATGACCGTGAAGATTTAACATTAGTATGGCAAACTGAACCTGCTGAAGCACCATACAGTGTTTGGCATGATTTAACATTCTTTATATTAAATGAAGCACAAACTTACGTCAGACAAGATGAATCACAATATCAGCGCACTTTTGAAAAGGATCAGTATATCGATATGCTGAAACAAGTCGGTTTTAATCATATCGAAACATTTTATGATTTTAATAAAGCTTTACAAGCCCCAGAAAGTGACCGCTTATTCTTTATTGTAAAAAAATAACAAGTAAAAAACCTCCATCATGCGTGTAATACGTATGATAGGAGGTTTTATTTATGTTTTCTGTAAATCAAATCATCGCGTTAGTCAAACAGTACAAATTGCAAACAGCTGTTGTTATTGCAATCTTCATCGCGATTGGAGGATGGCTTGTCTTTAATTCTGGTGAGGAAGACCCTGCAAAAGATAATTTAGCAATGCAACAAACGCAACCGATTGAGGTGCATCAAGCAAAATCGAAAAGTAAAGATAAAAAAGAGCAAAATTCACAGACGCCTCAAAAAATTATTGTCGATATTAAAGGCGCAGTAAAAAAACCGAATACGTATGAAATGCAATCAGATGATCGAATGAAACAGCTATTAGATAAGGCAGAACCGTTGAATACTGCTGATTTGAGTCGTGTTAATTTAGCGGAAAAGTTAACAGATCAAAAAATGATTTATATTCCGGATCAACGTGAAGTGACAACCTCTAACTCTAGTCATGCATCACAACAAGATGATACGTCAGCTGCGTCTACTTCACAAAACATCTCTGTTAATTTAAATACTGCCGACGAGAAGGAACTGACCCAAATTCCTGGCATAGGGCCTTCAAAAGCGCAAACGATTATTAAACATCGTGAAGAAAATGGACCTTTCCAAAGTGTTGAAGATTTAAAAAATGTCAAAGGAATTGGGGAAAAAACATTTGAAAAACTAAAGAACTATTTAACAGTTTAATCCTAAATAGGGTGTAACTAGTCGAAGCAAGTCGAATCCTTTATAATAAGAATAAAATCAACAATGATACGAGGTGACAAAAAGTATGAAACGTATTCAATGGCATGAATATTTTATGGCACAGTCTCATTTATTAGCATTGAGATCTACTTGTACACGCCTCTCTGTAGGTGCAACAATTACTAAAGATAATCGGATCATCGCGGGAGGTTATAACGGTTCAGTTTCAGGTGAAGTCCATTGTATAGATGAAGGCTGTTTAATGGAAGGTGGACACTGTATTAGAACGATACATGCTGAAATGAACGCTATCTTGCAATGTTCGAAACAAGGTGTCTCTACTGAAAATGCAACAATTTATGTCACGCATTTCCCTTGTTTGAACTGTACAAAATCGATTATTCAAGCTGGGATTAAAACGATTTATTATGCGGAAGATTACCATAATCATGATTACGCAGTGAAGCTATTAGAACAATCTGGTGTGCACTATGAAAAAATCAGTTTTAATCGTCAACACATTGCGGAATATTTATTGGAATCATAATGACTTATTGGTTAATTACATATATTATCGGCAATATTGCTCATCATCATTTGTTAACTGCATGCTTCATATATAGCGTGTTAGCATGCAGTTTATACTTAAAGAAAATGTCATGGTTATTCATCATTTCAACCTTGATTGTTGTGCTCATTGGTTATACCATCGAGACGATACAACATAAAAATGAGCCTTCAATCCTAACAGCAACCCCGACGTCATCCCACAAAACGATTAGCGTCCATTTGACGACGTTACCTATTGTGACAGACCAACTTTTAACTGTTCAAGCAACATTCAATAAACAAGAAATACTGATTAAAGGGCGTATCAAACCACAACAATTTATCCCAGATGCGCATTTTCTCCTCAATCACCAATGTCAATTAACAGGTTCTTTTCAACCACCACTTTATCGCCAACAACGACCGCTCTTTGCCGTTAAAAAAATAACATTTGACCAATGTCATATGACAACCCCGACGTTAAAACAACGCATAACGTATGTAAGAAGTGTTGTAACTGAAAGACTGTTAAATTCACAACTTTTCGGAAGAGGCGAACTGATCGCGATTGCAACGGGAAACGCGAATTATTTAGATAAAGATATGAAGTCATTAGCACAACAGTTGGGTATTTCTCATTTGTTTGCTGTGAGCGGGACCCACGTGAGTATATTCATTTTCATGTTTTATGCAATTGGGAAACGTCTCCCTTTACCTATGTATTATACCGAAGTGGGATTAATACTCTTTTTACCGGTATTCTTAATCTTTGTAGGTACCAGTCCAAGTGCGACACGTGCGGTAGCTATGACGTTGCTCCTACTCATAGTTTCAAGGTACTTTCATATGACGTCACTACAGTCGCTTTTACTCGTTTATTTTGTTATGAGTCTGATGAATAGCGACTATCACTATCATTTAGGCTTTTTATACTCTTTTTTGATTTCAGGGATATTGATTTTGATGAAAGATATTTTTACAGAGCGTCCTATTTATCAATCGCTCTTTTTAGGTTCTTATATTGCTGTTATTGCAGCCATTCCTTTAAACTATGTGCAACTTAATGAGATTCAATGGCAAGGGTTAATCTCAAACTTATTCTTCATCCCACTTTACAGTATAATCATCATTCCACTGTCGTTTATACTTGCCATCATTGCGATTGTTACACCTGCCTTTTTATCTATGTTCACGCACTTCACACACGTTATTTTTGATATCCAAGCTTTTTTATTAAAAAGACTCACAGTGCTAGAAAGGTTCACACTTCCAATACCAGACTTTGGAGAGTTTGGATTTCTTTGTTGTACGATAGCAACGTTTATACTACTTTATTTGCTTTCTCAACGTCGATATATCATTTCTATCGTTCTGGTTTGTTGTCTGTGCATCTTACTATGGCAAGTTCATCCTCGTTTTACTAACCAAATGACCATGATTGATGTGGGTCAAGGTGATGCTATATTGTTCCAAAGCCAAACGGGTGAAACACTCATGATTGATACGGGTGGCGCATATGAACATCATCAACGCAAACAGTCGAATATTAATATTACAAAGAAAAATATTTATCCATTGTTTAAGAAATTAGGGATTCACCAAATCGACTATCTTGTCATTACACATGCACATCAAGATCATATGGGAGAAATCGAACATTTATCACAATATGTGAACATCAAAAATGTGGTTATTAATCCATCACATTTTGATGATGAGAAGTTTCAAAAGGTTCAACATGTGATTGCAAGTGAACATGCACAATTGTATTCATATGAGGACCTTTCTCGTATTGTCTTAGGTGATTTTCAATTTCAATTTTTCAACACTGACATTCCTGAAAGTGAGGACCCCAATGAGCATTCTATTGTGACATTAGCTACAATTCACGATATTCATGTTTTATTGATGGGCGATGCTACGACAAAAAATGAGGATGTCTTGTTAAAGCAATATTCGTTACCACGAATTCAAATATTAAAAGTAGGTCATCATGGCAGTCGGACAAGTTCCTCTAAGACCTTTCTGAGTCAAATTCATCCAGACATCGCACTCATTTCTGCTGGTAAACAAAATATGTATCATTTGCCACATCCTTTAACGCTACAAAAATTACATGACATTCATGCGAAAATTTATAACACCGCAGATAATCATCATATTCATGTCCGATTTGATGCGTTCAATGAAGCAGGTTATACGTTGCGCACAGAACCGTTGAACTGATAATGAAGTCGGCTTAACATTCATGTTATAATACAGCTAAAGCAATGAGATAGAGAGGAATCACATCATGTCAAATATTCATGTCATTCACGGTGAAGTCCCAGAATTAATAGATCGTGAAACAGAACAACTTACTCAAAAGTATTTGGGCAATGAACCTAAAGATGACTTTAATTATGTTAAATACAACTTGTATGAAACGACTTTAAATACAATCATTGAAGAAGCAATGACACTTCCATTTTTTTCGGATAAAAAGATTATTGTTGTACAAAATAGCTATATATTTACCGGTGAAAAACCACCTAAAGAGGCACAGACAAACGCTGACAGCTTATTAGAGTTTATTGAAAAGTATGATGAGGCTTCTTTAATTATTTTTCAAGTTCAAGCGGTGAAGTTAGACGAAAGAAAAAAAGTTGTTAAAGCATTGAAAAAAGTGGCGAACATCAAGAAAATTGAACAAATGACTGAACAAGAAATGCAAAAATGGATTCATCAATATTTGAATCAGTCCTATAAAGAAATTAAACAAGATGCATTAGAAGCGTTGATTCAGTTGACAGGCATTCATTATCGAATGATTAAGCAAGAATTAGATAAGTTGTTGTTGTTTGTCGGTGATCGCCCAACGATTAATAAAGAAGATGTCCAGACGATAGTGAATAGAAGTTTGGAGCAAAACGTTTTTTTATTGACGGATTATATTCAAAAAGGACAAAAGGCACAAGCTATTTCGCTCGTTAAAGATTTAATCCAATTAAAAGAAGAGCCGATTAAACTGTTGGCGTTAATTACAAGTAACTATCGCTTATATTACCAAAGTAAAATTCTCAATCAAAAAGGATACTCTGGTCAGCAGATTGCCAAAACGGTAGGTGTCCATCCTTATCGCGTAAAACTCGCATTGAATCAAGCACGAAAATATGATTTAGACACGTTGTTGACCATTATGGATGTTTGTACAGAAACAGACTATCAATTGAAATCGTCTTATATGGATAAGGTGTTGATTTTAGAATTGTTTATTATGAAATTGTAAAGGATGAATATAACAAAAGGCTTTAGGAAGGCGATATGATAGATAGACACGTGTATCACTTCAGCATATGAGTGTGATATATGCACACGTGTCGTTCTCACTCTATAAAAATGAAAGTTGGGAGAGCGCACAATGAAAAAGAGCTATACCTCAAATGGCACAGCTCTTTTTCATTATTTTGCTGACATTAATTTTGATTTCATTCTATCAGCTTTGTTAGAATGAATTAAATTCTTTTGGGCAGCTTTATCAATACGTTTCACTGCTTTGCTTACTAATTCTTGTTTATTATCAGCATTAGTTTCAATTGCTTTTTTCGCGCTTTTCACTGCAGAACGCATGTCATTTTTTTGTGAAATGTTTTTGCTTTCTGCTGTATGAGTTGTTCTCACACGTTTAATTGCAGATTTGATATTTGGCATGAAAGACACCTCCTATAATCGACTTCGTATCAAAATAATTTGATTACAACAAGATTCATTCTATCAAAACTCTATTCATAGTGCAATAATTAATTGAACCGTTGAATTATTTTTTTCGACGACATGTACTGACGTGACAATATCATTTCTTTAATGCAAGTGTGACCATGACGAAAATGATTTCTATTTGAAGTATTGAATTAATGCATTTCACTTATCATTTTGCGTCATGATAGAGTTGCAATTAATGCTTAAAAACGTTATTATAGCAAAGATGTAATCGTTAATTTACGGGTAAACTTATGAAAGTGAGTATGATGATATGGATAACCAACAACGTTTAAATAGACGTGAAAATATCAGGAATTTTTCGATCATAGCGCATATCGACCACGGAAAATCAACTTTAGCCGATCGAATTTTAGAAAATACAAAGTCTGTTGAATCTCGAGAAATGCAAGCACAACTGTTAGATTCAATGGATTTAGAGCGTGAACGTGGTATCACCATTAAATTAAATGCTGTACGTTTAAAATATGATGCTAAAGATGGACAAACCTACACGTTCCATTTAATCGATACACCAGGACACGTCGACTTTACATACGAAGTGTCACGTTCGTTAGCTGCTTGTGAAGGCGCGATTCTAGTTGTAGACGCTGCACAAGGTATCGAAGCACAAACTTTAGCGAATGTATATTTAGCACTCGACAATGATTTAGAACTGATTCCCGTCATTAATAAAATCGATTTACCAGCTGCTGAACCAGAACGTGTGAAACAAGAGGTTGAAGATGTTATTGGTTTAGACAAAGATGATGCCGTACTAGCGAGTGCGAAAGCTAACATTGGTATTGAAGAAATTTTAGAAAAGATTGTTGAAATGATTCCACCTCCAGACGGGGACCCAGCTGCACCATTGAAAGCATTGATTTTTGACTCTGAATATGACCCATATCGCGGTGTCATTTCTTCGATTCGTGTTGTTGACGGTGTAGTTAAAGCGGGTGACCGTATTCAAATGATGGCGACTGGTAAAATTTTTGAAGTGACTGAAGTCGGCATTAATACACCGAAAGAATTACCGGTTGAAGAGTTAACTGTTGGTGATGTAGGTTATATCATCGCAAGCATTAAAAATGTAGATGACTCACGTGTTGGGGACACTATTACCCACGCTAATAGACCTGCTGAGACCCCTTTAAAAGGGTATAAGAAAATGAATCCAATGGTGTATTGTGGTCTTTTCCCAATTGACAATAAAGACTACAATGATTTACGTGAAGCATTAGAAAAATTGCAGTTAAACGATGCGTCATTAGAATTCGAACCAGAATCTTCAAAAGCACTTGGATTTGGTTATCGTACAGGCTTCCTCGGTATGTTGCATATGGAAATCATTCAAGAACGTATCGAACGTGAATTTGGAATTGAACTTATCGCAACAGCACCATCCGTTATTTACACAGTTATTTTGAGAAATGGTGATGAGATTCATGTAGATAACCCAGCACAAATGCCTGACAGAGATCAAATCGATAAAGTGTTTGAACCTTATGTACGTGCAACGATGATGGTGCCAAATGATTATGTTGGAGCGGTTATGGAACTGTGTCAACGTAAACGTGGTCAGTTTGTCAATATGGATTACTTGGATGATATTCGTGTAAGTATCGTTTATGAATTACCATTGTCAGAAGTCGTTTTTGATTTCTTTGACCAATTGAAGTCCAACACGAAAGGTTACGCTTCATTTGATTATGAATTTATCGAGAATAAAGAAAGTAACCTTGTGAAAATGGACATTTTACTTAACGGCGATAAGGTAGATGCTTTGAGTTTTATTGTACATCGTGATTTTGCATATGAACGTGGTAAAACACTTGTAGAAAAATTAAAAACGTTAATCCCTAGACAACAATTCGAAGTGCCTGTTCAAGCTGCAGTAGGACATAAAATTGTCGCTAGAACAAACATTAAATCAATGGGTAAAAATGTACTTTCGAAATGTTATGGTGGTGACATTAGCCGTAAACGTAAATTATTAGAAAAGCAAAAAGCCGGTAAAGCCAAAATGAAAGCTGTCGGTAGTGTGGAAATTCCACAAGATGCTTTCTTGGCTGTACTGAAAATGGACGATGAATAAAGTGAAAATTTCATGCTCCCGCGCATCTTGAGGTGTCGAGGGGGCATATTTTATGAGGTGAATACTAATGGTGGCAAAAAGTGCTTATATTCATATTCCTTTTTGTGTAAAAATCTGTACGTATTGTGATTTCAATAAATATTTCATCCAAAATCAGCCTGTCGATCTATATTTGGCGTGCTTGGTCGAGGAGATGAAACAATCCAAAGCATCTCAATTAGAGACGTTATTTGTCGGTGGTGGCACGCCTACCGCATTATCTGAATCCCAATTAGAATATTTATTACAAGCAATTCAAGACCAGTTTGATATTAAAGGGGAATACACCTTTGAAGCGAATCCGGACGAACTGACAGAAGAAAAAGTGGCGCTATTGAAACGATACGGTGTGAATCGACTCTCACTTGGCGTACAAACTTTTGACGATACTTTACTTCAAACATTAGGTCGCAGTCATCGTAAAGCTGATATTTATCAAGCGATAGACAATGCACGTCGACAAGGTATTTCATCCATTAGTTTAGATTTAATGTATCATTTGCCTGGTCAGAGTATGCAACAATTTCAAGAGAGTTTAGAAGAAGCACTCCGCCTTGATATCGACCATTTATCCAGTTATGGCTTAATTCTAGAACCCCAGACACAGTTTTATAATCAGTATCGTAAAGGGAAACTAAAAATGCCTAACGAAGATGTCGGTGCAGAAATGTATCAATATTTAATGAATCGTATGAAAAATAGCCCATTGCAGCAATACGAAATTTCTAACTTTGCTAAAAAAGGGCATGAATCTATCCACAATCAAGTCTATTGGAAAAATGAAAGCTATTATGGCTTTGGTGCAGGTGCGAGTGGTTATATTGGTGGGGTACGTTATACAAATGTTAATCCGGTCAATCACTACATTAAAAAAATCCAACAACATGAATTTCCGCGTTTAACTGAAACGACTCCGACTGTTAAAGAACAAATTGAAGAAGAAATGTTTCTAGGATTAAGAATGAATACCGGTGTTGATAAAATAAAGTTCCAAAAGAAATATCATCAAACAATTGAAGCTATCTATGCAAAAGAAATCATCTCTTTGGAAGGTCAAAATCTCATTGACCAAACCGATACACACATCGCTTTAACGGATAAAGGAAGAATTGTCGGAAACACGGTGTTTGAGGCATTTATTCAAGTATAAAAAGTTTTTTGAGAAATGATGCTTTAACATTGACTTACTTTGACCAATTTGATAAATTATAATTAGCACTTACAGAGAAAGAGTGCTAATGAGGTGAAAAACATGATTACGCCAAGGCAATTGAAGATTTTAACTGCAATTGTTGAAGATTATGTTGACTTAGGACAACCTATTGGATCTAACACATTAATACAAAGGCACAATGTGGATGTCAGTCCTGCGACGATTCGTAATGACATGAAGACACTAGAAGAAAATTCACTCATCACTAAAACACATTTTTCTTCTGGTCGAATCCCTTCAGAAGCAGGATTTAGACTCTATGCCAATCATTTGTTAGAACAACCCTATAATTTTGAAATGCAAGGTAGTCTTGATATTCATCAGATGTTAGTGAATCATCATTATGATTTATCATCGACATTAGACACCTTTGCAAAAGTGTTTTCAAATCAAGCACATTATACCACTCTTGTTATAGGACCTGATCACTCAAAGGCCTCTATACTGGATGTGCATTTGATGAAGTTAAATCCACACCATTTAATCGTAGTGATGATTGATGAGACGGGACAAGTGAAACATCTGCATGTGACAAGCGATCAACCTTATGCTGATCATTCGATCATTAAAGTATCCAACTATCTATCTGCGAACGTGCGTCAATTTTTTGATGGTAATGATGTGCAATCCATAGAAGTGTATCGCATGCTGGGATTTAATGCAGAAGAGGCAGATTTAATCGTTCGTATTTTACACATGTTGCATCAGTACCGTAACAATCAATCTACGCGTGTTTATTTAGGTGGTAAACATCAACTCATTGAAGGATTAAACGAGTCGACTGTGGCGTCCATACAACCTATATTAAAATATATTGAGTCCGATCGTATTGCTGATGTGATTCATCATATGTCTGACCAATTGATTAATGTACGTATTGGGACCGATATTGAACAAAATTTACACGGCATTGCGATATTAAGCCGATCATATCAAATAGATAAAGATTTAACAGGTCATATTGCTGTTATTGGTCCTACTGCTATGCATTATCATAATGTGATACAATTGTTGAGTCGGATTTCATAACGAGGTGATACGAAATGTTTAAACGTAATGGAGGTTTGAAAATGTCAGAGGAAAAAGACGTGCGTAAGGACGAAGAAATCAAAGAAACTGAGTCACAAGAAACAACAGAAACTTCAGAACTAGAAGTGGAAAATGAACAAGTTGCAGTAAATCAAGACTCTGAGAACGAAAATGATGCAAGCAATGATGAAAAGCAAGATCTTAAAGATGAGGAAATTGCTTCTTTAAAAGCTGAAGTTGATGCGAAAGAAGAACAATATTTGCGTTTATATGCAGAATTTGAAAATTATAAAAGACGTATTCAAAACGAAGCGCAAACACAAAAGAGATATCAGGCACAAAAAGTACTTACTGATGTATTGCCAGCACTTGATAATTTTGAACGTGCTCTAAAAATTGAAGGTGATGATGAATCATTTAACGCACTGAAAAAAGGTGTGGAAATGGTTTACGAGAGCCTATTAAAAGCACTAGAAGATAATGGATTAGAAAAAATCAAAACAGAAGGTGAACAGTTTGATCCGAACTTCCATCAAGCAGTCATGCAAGATGAAAATCCGGATTTTGAATCTGGACAAATTACCGAAGAATTACAAGCTGGCTATCAGTTGAAAGATAGAGTGTTACGTGCTTCAATGGTAAAAGTAAATCAATAATTTTGACGAAGAAAACCATTTATGTGAAAATAATTGTGTTTGAAAATTAGGAGGAATTTGACTATGAGTAAAGTAATTGGAATTGACTTAGGTACAACAAACTCTTGTGTATCAGTATTAGAAGGTGACGAACCTAAAGTTATTCAAAACCCTGAAGGCGCTAGAACTACACCATCTGTTGTTGCATTTAAAAATGGTGAAACACAAGTTGGGGAAGTTGCTAAACGTCAGGCAATCACAAACCCTAATACAATCCAATCTATTAAACGTTACATGGGTACAGACCATAAAGAAAATATTGACGGTAAATCTTATACACCTCAAGAAATTTCTGCAATGATTTTACAAAACTTAAAAAGCACTGCAGAAAGCTACTTAGGTGAAAAAGTTGAAAAAGCGGTTATTACAGTTCCTGCTTACTTCAATGATGCAGAACGTCAAGCGACTAAAGATGCGGGTAAAATCGCTGGTCTTGAAGTTGAACGTATCATCAACGAACCAACAGCTGCAGCATTAGCTTACGGTTTAGACAAAACTGACAAAGATGAAAAAGTACTTGTATTCGACCTTGGTGGTGGCACTTTCGACGTATCTATTCTTGAATTAGGTGACGGTGTATTCGAAGTATTAGCAACAGCTGGTGACAATAAACTTGGTGGGGACGATTTTGACCAAGTGATTATTGATTACTTAGTACAACAATTCAAATCTGAAAATGGTGTCGACTTATCACAAGATAAAATGGCATTACAACGTTTAAAAGATGCTGCTGAGAAAGCGAAAAAAGACTTATCAGGTGTATCTTCAACACAAATTTCATTACCATTTATCTCAGCTGGTGAAGCGGGTCCATTGCATTTAGAAACAACTTTAAGCCGTGCGAAATTTGAAGAATTGGCATATGATCTTGTACAAAAAACGATGGGACCTACACGTCAAGCAATGAAAGATGCCGGTCTTTCAAACGCTGACATTGATGAAGTCATCTTAGTTGGTGGTTCAACACGTATTCCTGCAGTACAAGAAGCAATTAAAAAAGAAATTGGTAAAGAACCAAACAAAGGTGTTAACCCTGATGAAGTTGTTGCGATGGGTGCAGCAATCCAAGGTGGGGTTATCACTGGTGATGTTAAAGATGTTGTATTATTAGACGTAACACCACTATCATTAGGTATCGAAATTATGGGTGGTCGTATGAATACGTTAATTGAAAGAAACACAACGATTCCAACATCTAAATCTCAAGTTTACTCTACAGCAGCAGATAACCAACCAGCTGTAGACATTCACGTTTTACAAGGTGAACGTCCAATGGCATCAGATAACAAAACATTAGGTCGTTTCCAATTAACTGATATTCCACCAGCACCACGTGGCGTACCTCAAATCGAAGTAACATTTGATATCGATAAAAACGGTATTGTAAATGTAACTGCAAAAGACTTAGGTACAAATAAAGAACAAAACATTACAATCGAATCATCTTCTGCATTATCTGATGAAGAAATCGATCGTATGGTAAAAGATGCTGAACAAAACGCTGAAGCAGATAAAAAACGTCGTGAAGAAGTAGATTTAAGAAATGATGCGGATCAACTTGTATTCCAAGTCGACAAAACATTGAAAGACTTAGGCGACAATGTGAGCGAAGAAGATAAAAAAGAAGCTGAAGCGAAAAAAGACGAACTAAAAACTGCATTAGAAGGTAGCGACATTGAAGACATTAAAGCGAAAAAAGAAGCTTTAGAACAAGTCGTGCAACAATTATCAATGAAAGTTTATGAGCAAGCACAACAAGCTGCACAACAGGGTGGCGAGAATACTTCTCAAAACGATAGTACTGTTGAAGATGCAGAATTTAAAGAAGTAGACGACGACGACAATCAACAAAAATAGGTCATTCGATCATATAAATTGACTGTAAAAGGTCGCTCAAAGGGGCTAGGACATTCAATCGTCCCAGCCTCTTTTTATTCAAAAAATCAAATCAAAAGGAGAGAGTGCATTGGCAAAACGAGATTATTACGAAGTCCTTGGCGTGTCGAAAAGTGCGAGTAAAGATGAAATCAAAAAAGCCTACCGTAAATTATCGAAAAAATACCATCCAGATATTAATAAAGAAGAAGGTTCAGATGAGAAATTTAAAGAAATCTCTGAGGCCTATGAAGTATTAAGTGACGAAAATAAACGTGCGCAATACGATCAGTTTGGTCATAGTGGCCCTCAAGGTGGCTTTGGACAGGGATTTGGTGGTCAAGACTTCTCTGGATTCGGTGGTGGCGGCTTTGAAGATATCTTTAGCCAGTTCTTTGGTGGTGCACAACGTCAACGTGATCCGAATGCGCCACGTCGCGGAGACGATCTTCAATACACAATGACTGTCACTTTTGATGAAGCTGTATTCGGTACAAAGAAAGAAATTTCAATTCGAAAAGAAGTGACATGTCATACATGTGGTGGCGAAGGTGCTAAACCAGGTACTAAAAAGAAAACATGTTCATACTGTCATGGGGCAGGTCACGTTTCTGTCGAACAAAATACTATTTTAGGACGTGTGAGAACTGAAAAAGTTTGTCCTGAATGTAATGGTACTGGCGAAGAATTTGAAGAACCATGTCCAACATGTCACGGTAAAGGTACAGAATTAAAAAATGTTAAACTTGAAGTGACGGTGCCTGAAGGTGTCGATAATGATCAACAAATTCGTTTAGCAGGACAAGGTGGACCAGGTGAAAATGGCGGACCAGCTGGTGATCTTTTTGTGATTTTCCGTGTGCAGCCATCTGATAAATTCACACGTGAAGGCGATGACATTCTATACAATCACAATATTAGCTTTGCACAAGCCGCGTTAGGTGACGAAGTTAAAATTCCAACATTAAAAGGGCATGTTATGCTAACAGTGCCTGAGGGAACGCAAACAGGTAAACAATTTAGACTTAAAGGTAAAGGGATTAAAAATGTCCACGGTTATGGCTATGGTGATTTATTTGTTAACATCCGTGTTCAAACACCAACTGGCCTTAACGAGCGCCAACGTGAATTGTTAAAAGAATTTGCCGAAATGTCTGGAGAAACAGTGAACGAACAACCTTCAAATTTTAAAGATAAAGCACGTCGTTTTTTTAAAGGAGAATAACCCATGAATTGGATCGAACTTTCAGTAACTGTTAACCAAGCGGCAGAATCTATCGCCACTGAAATTTTACAAGAAGCAGGTTCTAACGGTGTTGCGATTGAAGACTCAAGTGAGATTTCTAAAATTCGAGAAGATCGTTTTGGAGAAATTTTTGAACTTAATCCAGCTGACTATCCAGAGCAACATATGATTGTTAAAGCTTATTTTAATGATTTACAATATGACGAAACATTGAAAAATAACATATTTTCAAAACTTCAAGCTTCACCCTTAATAGACCCAGATGTGTTGATGATAGAACAAAAGTTCGTCCAAGAGTCTGATTGGGAAAACGAATGGAAAAATTACTTTCATCCATTTCAAGCATCTGAACGCTTTTTCATCGTACCTAGTTGGGAATCTGTCGAGCGTGATGATACGCAGCTTTATATTGAATTGGATCCAGGTATGGCCTTTGGTACTGGAGATCATCCAACGACAAGTATGTGTCTCAAAGCGCTTGAGCAGATTGTCAAACCAGAGCACCGTGTCATTGATGTCGGCACGGGTTCAGGTATTTTAAGTGTCGCTTCATATTTATTAGGGGCGCAATCAATTAAAGCGACAGACTTAGATGAAATGGCTGTCCAAGTTGCAAAAGAAAACTTTGAAAAGAATCATTGTTTAGACGCGATTGAAACGGCAACAGGTAATTTACTGACAGAAGAAAAGGGCCAATATGATGTCGTTATTGCTAACATTTTAGCGCACATCATTGAAAAAATGGTTCAAGATGCATATGATCATTTAAACCCTGAAGGCTATTTTATCACTTCTGGTATTATTGAAGAGAAACGTGAGTCTGTTCAAACGTTAATGGAAGAAACAGGGTTCACAATTAAAGAAGTTAAAAACGATGAAGGTTGGATTTGTATCATCGGTCAGAAGGTGAATTAACATGCAAAGATACTTTTTAAATGAAAACGCTGAGCAGCATCAGCGTTTTTTTATCACTAACAATAATGATATACATCATATTAAAAGTGTGATGAGACAAAACGTTGGCGACGCACTCATTATTAACTTTTTAAATGCCGTCACGTATCGCTGCAAAATTATTGATATTGAAGCGCAACGTATTACGATTGAAACTGTGGAACGTATTGAAGTAGAAACGGAGCTCCCTTTGAATATTACAATTTGTAGCGGTTTAATTAAAGGCGATAAATACGAATGGTTACTACAAAAAGCGACTGAACTTGGAGCGACATCGTTCATCATTACCCAAATGGATCGTTCTGTCGTGAAACTGAATCAACAAAAAGCTGCCAAAAAGGTTGAACGTTGGCAAAAAATAGTGAAAGAAGCGGCAGAACAAAGTTATCGTCAAGCCGTGCCTCAAGTGAAATTTGTCTCGAATTTACACGAAATATATGATATGATAGGTCAATATGATTGTGTGCTTATGGCATATGAAGCGGCTGCTAAACAAAATGAACGCGCTCTGTTTAAGCAACAATTACGTCAATTCAAACACGGGTCCCATGTATTATTATTATTCGGCCCAGAAGGTGGTTTTTCTGAAAATGAAATCGCACTTTTTGAAGATGTTGCACAAAGCGTAGGGCTAGGACCTCGTATTTTACGTGCTGAAACAGCGCCACTTTATGCATTAAGTGCCATAAGCTACGAAATAGAATTAATGGGGTGAATCTATGTCTACAGTTGCCTTTCATACATTAGGGTGTAAAGTAAACCATTATGAAACTGAAGCAATTTGGCAGTTATTTAAAGATGCAGAATATAACCGTGTGGATTTTGAACAAAATGCGGACGTATTCGTGATTAATACATGTACAGTAACAAATACAGGTGATAAAAAGAGTCGCCAAATTATTCGACGTGCGATTCGACAAAATCCTGATGCGGTTATATGTGTGACAGGATGTTATGCACAAACGTCATCAGCTGAAATTATGGAAATTCCTGGTGTCGATATTGTTGTCGGTACTCAAGATCGTCATAAATTATTAGATTACATCGATACGTATCAAGATGAACGTCAACCGATTAACGGTGTAAGCAATATTATGAAAAATCGTACATACGAAGAGTTAGATGTCCCATATTTTACAGATCGAACACGTGCATCTCTTAAAATTCAAGAAGGTTGTAATAACTTTTGTACGTTCTGTATTATTCCATGGGCACGTGGTTTAATGCGTTCAAGAGACCCAAAAAAGGTAATTGAACAAGCGACACAACTCGTTAACTCAGGGTATAAAGAAATTGTGCTCACTGGTATTCATACTGGGGGCTACGGTCAAGACTTGAAAGACTACAACCTAGCACAATTGTTAAGAGATTTAGAAACAGTTGATGGCTTAGAACGTATTCGTATTTCTTCAATCGAAGCGAGCCAATTAACGGATGAAGTGATTGAAGTATTGCAACAGTCACAAAAAGTAGTACGTCATTTACACATTCCACTTCAATCGGGCTCAGACAGTGTGCTCAAACGTATGCGCCGTAAATATTCAATGGCTCATTTTTCTGAACGTATTCAAAAATTACACGCTGCGTTACCTGGTTTAGCCGTTACAAGCGATGTTATTGTTGGTTTCCCAGGTGAGACTGAAGCAGAATTTCAAGAAACGTATGATTTTATCGTTAACCATCATTTTTCTGAATTACACGTCTTTCCATATTCACCACGAATTGGTACACCTGCTGCACGTATGGATGATCAAATTGATGAAGAAATTAAAAATGAACGTGTCCATAAATTGATTGAATTGAGCAATCAACTTGCTAAAACTTATGCTTCAAAATTTGAAAATGATGTATTAGAAGTAATTCCGGAAGAAAAAGGTTCTCAAGACGGCTTACTCGTTGGCTATGCAGATAACTATATGAAAGTTGAATTTGTAGGTGACGAATCTCTTATTGGACAAATTTGCAAAGTGAAAGTGACACAAGCCGGTTATCCAATCAATCAAGGGACATTACTACGTGTCGTTGAACATGCGACGAATGCTTCAGAAAATGAAAAGGTGTTAAATTAGCCCATAATTTAACATACTACTCGAGTAAATTGTTTGCTTTTATTTACATTTTTTATTATCACGTAAAAAAGATTCATATTCTGTAAAAAAATGTAAATTTGAAGATTGACCGAGAAAAAGATTTAATTTATACTATTCATTACATGGTTACTTACTGTGTAAATGATGAATAAAAGTTTTTTTGATATTTGGAGGGAGGGAAATACAGATGTCTAAAACAGTAGTCCGCAAAAACGAATCATTAGAAGATGCTTTACGTCGTTTTAAACGCTCAGTTTCAAAAAGCGGTACAATTCAAGAAGTTCGCAAACGCGAATTTTATGAAAAACCAAGCGTAAAACGCAAAAAGAAATCTGAAGCTGCGCGTAAACGTAAGTTCAGATAATCATTCAATGTGTTGAACTCCCTCAACATTCAAATAATGATATATTGCAACACACTCTCACTAATAAGAGAGTGTGTTGTTTTATTTTGCTATTTTCAAATAGGTTTGAAGTGTAAAATACAGAGATTAGGCAAAAAGTGTTGCTTGATCTCCTTTTTGTATGAACTATAAAATTATCTAGCAATATATAGACAGATAAATAATTATTATGCTTATGAAATTGTTTGTTTTTCAAAGCATCATGATTTACAATTTATCCATTTATTGGTATACTTTTTATATCAAGAGTAGGAGGTAATTAGAAAATGAAAAATATTTTTAAAGTTTCAGCACTTTCTATTTCACTAGGATTAGTCGGCTTAGCGGGGTCTCAAGCTTATGCAGCAGAAGGAACACCGGAAACACAATCAAATGATTTTGATGGAGTTAACTATGTTCACAATGAGAACGTTTTTTCACAATACGATATGATCAATGAAGAAGCGTTAAAACAAGCACAACCTAAAACAGCAACACAATCAACAAAAGCAACGAGCCGTACACACAATGAAAACATTTTTTCACAATACGATATGATCAATGAAGAAGCGTTAAAACAAGCACAACCTAAAACAGCAACACAACCAACAAAAGCAACGAGCCGTACACACAACGAGAACGTTTTTTCACAATACGATATGATCAATGAAGAAGCGTTAAAACAAGCACAACCTAAAACAACAACACAATCAACAAAAGCAACGAGCCGTACACACAACGAGAACATTTTTTCACAATACGATATGATTAATGAAGAAGCGTTAAAACAAGCACAACCTAAAACAGCAACACAACCAACAAAAGCAACGAGCCGTACACACAACGAGAACGTTTTTTCACAATACGATATGATTAATGAAGAAGCATTAAAACAAGCACAACCTAAAACAGCAACACAACCAACAAAAGCAACGAGCCGTACACACAACGAGAACGTTTTTTCACAATACGATATGATCAATGAAGAAGCATTAAAACAAGCACAACCTAAAACAGCAACACAATCAACAAAAGCAACGAGCCGTACACACAACGAGAACATTTTTTCAGCATATGACATGATTAACTAATTTGATAGCATATACTATATGTGTTATTTTATTAAGCGTGTAAATTTAGAGTTATCGTGATTATTATGTTTAATTAATTATTAAATATCGCCACATCTTGTCCTTTTATGACATGATGTGGCTTTGCTTCGTTTTACCTAACATATCTGATACTATATTGATTACATACTGCTTACGTCTACTAGTGGATGTGTTTAAACTAGACTTATATTAACAATAAATATTTGAAAATTCATTCTACTACATTTGGATATATCAATACTTTACTGAAAGGTTTTTGTATGAAATTCTATTAGAATACACTTTTTTAATGTATACTACATAGAGGAGAGTTAAATGTGTATAATGCTTTATATATGAGCCTTGACACTGGAGGAATGCCAATTGCTTTTTTTCAATCAACTAGGAGAGATTTTAACTTCTCAAATGCTTTCTCTTATTTTAATTTGTATTGTTTTTCTTGGATGTTTGTATCAACTTTATTCACGGAGAATTAATTTTTCTGGAATTATAGCGCTTTTTGCCTTATTGTTTTTATTTTTAGGTTTTATCATCCAAGGTAGTTTTACATTGATTACATTGATGTTGTTTGTTATTGGTGTGCTCTTACTTTTGGTTGAATTGTTTGTATTTGGTGCAGTGTTAGGTATTATTGGCATTACACTTATTATTATAAGCTTTGTTACGCTTGGTGATAATTTATCAATGATGTTATTTAATGTCGTGTTTGCATCAATTTTGACATTAATCGAGTGGGTGGTTTTAGTGAAATTTTTCAAAAAAAGTATAGCGATATTTGACAAAGTAGTATTAAAAGATTCAACGAGTAAAGAATCTGGCTACACATCTCATAATGATCGCTCTCATCTCGTTGGCGAAATTGCAGTGAGTTATACTGATTTACGTCCTTCAGGTATTATTATTTTGAACAACGAGCGTATTGATGCTGTTTCTGAAGGTTCTTTTATTAGTAAAGACATGAAAGTTGCAATCATTGAGGTTGAGGGTACACGTGTCGTTGTAAGAGAAATTTAAATATAAGGAGCGAATGTCATGTTAACAAGTGGATTAATTACTTTCATTGTTATTGCCGTATTAATAATTGTTGCGTTATTAATTTTATTTTCGTTTGTCCCAGTCGGCTTATGGATTTCTGCATTAGCTGCTGGTGTAAAAGTAGGAATTGGTACATTAGTAGGGATGCGTTTACGTCGTGTGTCACCGCGTAAAGTCATTGGCCCACTCATTAAAGCGCATAAAGCAGGTTTACATTTAACAACAAACCAACTTGAGTCTCACTATTTAGCAGGTGGGAACGTGGATCGTGTTGTTGATGCGAATATCGCGGCGCAACGTGCGGATATTAATTTACCGTTCGAACGTGGTGCAGCTATCGATTTAGCAGGTCGTGACGTATTAGAAGCTGTACAAATGTCAGTCAACCCTAAAGTCATTGAAACACCATTTATTGCGGGTGTTGCGATGAACGGGATTGAAGTAAAGGCAAAAGCGCGTATTACTGTACGTGCAAACATTTCACGCTTAGTCGGTGGTGCGGGTGAAGATACGATTATTGCCCGTGTAGGTGAAGGGATTGTCTCAACAATTGGTTCTAGTGAACACCATACACAAGTTTTAGAAAACCCTGATAACATTTCTAAAACTGTTTTAAGTAAAGGTTTAGATTCAGGAACAGCCTTTGAAATTTTATCTATTGATATTGCTGACGTAGATATTAGTAAAAACATTGGTGCCGACTTACAAACTGAACAAGCCATTGCAGATAAAAACATTGCACAAGCCAAAGCGGAAGAGCGTCGTGCGATGGCCGTTGCACAAGAGCAAGAAATGAAGGCACGTGTACAAGAAATGCATGCTAAAGTAGTCGAAGCAGAGGCACAAGTACCTCTAGCATTAGCAGAAGCATTGCGTTCTGGTAATATCGGTGTAAAAGATTATTATAATCTAAAAAATATTGAAGCAGATACAGGGATGAGAGAAGCCATTAATAAAAGCACTCAAAACAATAACTCAACACCTGAACAGTAATTGAGGTGATTAGATGAGCATTGGAACGATTATATTTATTATCACCATTGCTATTTCTTTATTTAGTGCAGTTAGTGATAAAAGTCATGAGAAACGCCAAAAACAAAACAAACCTCAAAACAACAAAAAGGAAACAGCACCTCAAAAAAGTGGCGGTTTCCTAGAGAATGTCCAACAAAAGCTTGAAGAGTTTGAAAGAGAACTTTCAGATTTTGATGAACCAAACGAACCGTCTCAGCCACAACCAGCACAACAACTGAAACGTAAAAAGACGGTAAGACCTGAACCTACTCAATTCGAAAAACAAGCTGAAGCGACAAAGCCAAAAACGCAAGAAAATCAAAAGCAGGCTATAGAAATGCAACAAATGTTGGATCAACATATGCGTGAACTCGATCAACAACTTGATAAAGAAAGACAAAAGCGAATTGCACACATTGAAAGACGCGCCAAAAATATCATTCAAGATGATTATTTATCGCATCGTACAAAGCAATTTAAATTAAAGCAATTGTTGGAAGAAAACAATACAACTGCTATCCAACAAGGCGATTTAACATTTTCTAATAATGAGGTCGTGAATGGGCTCATTTGGTCAGAAGTTTTAAACCGACCAAAGCAGTTATAAAACTCTCTTAAGATGAGGCAAGAAATGATTTCAGTAGAGCAGCTGAGATTGTCGCTTGCCTCATTTGTTTTGCTCTTTAATTATTAAATAAATGTAGAAATATTTCATGAAGCACGGTATCTCTTCAATGAAAAATGTACATAGCTTTTCAACCTTTAAAATGTTAAAATAGATTCCCTATAAAAATGCTGACAAGTTATCTTTCAACATATGAATTGAATGTGAATAACAAGTAACAAACGGCGTAAACGTGCTATAATAAGTATGTAGCAGTCGCAAAAATATAAAACGCATCATACATGACAATTTGATACATTGATAATAAACAATATGAGCAAAGGAGTTACTTTATGCCGGAATTGATTCAGATCGACGACATCAACCAAGCACAAGCTTTATTAGGAAACAATGATGAACATATTCAACTTATTGAAGAAGCATTTGATGTTGTCATTCATGCCAGAGGACAAGAAGTTGCAGTTAAGGGCGAAAAGGTCAGCGCTGTAACAGAAGCTGAATCTGTGCTAATCAACTTATTGAAAGTCATCGAGCAAGGGGCATCTATTACTGTTAAAGATGTGCAAGCTGCAATTAAAATGGCTAAAAACGGACAAATTGAGCATCTCATTGATTTGTACGAAGAGGAGATTACTAAAGACGCATTCGGCAAAACGATTCGAGCTAAAACGATGGGACAACGGATGTATATCCATGCAATGAAAAATAATGATTTAGTGTTCGGAATTGGGCCTGCTGGAACAGGTAAAACATTTTTAGCCGTCGTTTTTGCTGCAAAAGCGTTACGTGCAGGACAAGTGAAACGTCTTGTCTTAACACGTCCAGCCGTAGAAGCGGGGGAATCACTTGGCTTTCTACCAGGTGACTTAAAAGAGAAGGTGGATCCATATTTACGTCCGCTATATGATGGTTTAAATACCGTTTTAGGGACGGAACAAACGGCACGGCTCATTGAACGTGGCGTCATCGAAATTGCACCACTTGCCTACATGCGTGGTAGAACGTTAGAAGATGCGTTTGTCATTTTAGACGAAGCGCAAAATACGACACATGCACAGATGAAAATGTTTTTAACGCGACTTGGATTCGGTTCTAAAATGGTTGTCACTGGAGATAAAACACAGATCGATTTACCTCGTGGTGTTAAAAGTGGTCTGATTGAAGCTGAACAACGCTTAAAAAATATTAAAGGGCTCGCGATTCAACATTTAGACCAAGCTGATGTGGTCCGTCATCCGCTAGTAGGTCAAATCATCAGTAGATATGAGGAGGACTAATTGATGTTTACAATTGATTTTAGTGACCATACCGATCAAGTGAAAGATGACTGGTACACACAGATTCGAGATGTGTTAGAATTCGCTAAAAATGAAGAGGG
Source organism: Staphylococcus pseudintermedius (assembly GCF_001792775.2). Lineage (GTDB taxonomy): Bacteria > Bacillota > Bacilli > Staphylococcales > Staphylococcaceae > Staphylococcus > Staphylococcus pseudintermedius. Next base: position 150,857 of record NZ_MLGE02000003.1, on the reverse strand, counting down.
CATTGATGAAGACGCCGAACTTTCTGTCACTTTTGTAGATAAAGCTGAGATTCAAGAGATTAATCGTGATTACCGTCAAAAGGATAAAGTCACAGATGTCATTTCGTTTGCCTTTGAAGAAGAGGAAGACATTTTTGAAGGTATGGATGTCCCCCGCGTGTTAGGAGACATCATTATTTGTACGGATGTCGCAGCGGAACAGGCAGAACAATACGGACATTCTTTTGAACGTGAACTCGGCTTTTTAGCACTTCATGGCTTTTTACATTTGTTAGGCTATGATCATATGACAGAAGAAGACGAAAAGGTCATGTTTGGGCGCCAAAAAGACATTTTAAATCAATTTGGATTGACGAGAGACTAATGTTCAACCGTTTTAAATATGCCTTTCAAGGGTGCCGAACGATTTTAATTAAAGATCGAAACTTTTTATATCATCTTATCATAGCATTCTTAATACTCATTTTAGGATGGGCACTGCCATTAAGTACAATAGAATGGCTCTTCATCATTTTAGCGATATTTCTTGTCATTATTACGGAAGCTATCAATACTGCAATAGAATATGTTGTCGATTTGGCGACGCAAGATTTTCACATTTTCGCAAAACATGCTAAAGACGTGGCAGCATTTAGTGTCTTACTTGCATCACTCTTTGCATTTATTGTAGGTTGCATCATTTTTATACCGAAATTCGTTTCATTTTTTTAAGAGGAGAAGATAAACATGGGCTATACAGATAAACATTACACAGAGGTTAGAAAAGCACAACAAAAAGCTTATGCGCCATACAGTCAATTTAAAGTTGGCGCATACTTAGTCACTAAAGATGGACAAACTTTCCATGGCGCCAACGTTGAAAATGCCGCGTATCCCTCATGTATTTGTGCAGAACGTTCCGCATTAGTGGCGGCAATCTCGCAAGGATACAAACCAGGAGATTTTGAATCAATCACTATCACAGTAGACAGTCCAGAACTTGCATCACCATGTGGACCTTGTCGACAAGTAATTCATGAGCTTTGTGATGACGATATGCCAGTGTATATGACGAACCAAACGGGTGAAATGCGTGAAGCAACAGTAGCCGAACTATTACCATATGGATTTTCAGGAAAGGATTTAAATTTATGAGTGAATATAAGTCAGGATTTGTGACCATTATTGGACGCCCGAATGTAGGGAAATCAACGTTTGTCAATCGTGTTATTGGTCACAAAATCGCGATTATGTCGGATAAAGCGCAAACAACGCGTAATAAAATTCAAGGTGTGATGACACAACAAGACGCACAAATCGTCTTTCTAGATACACCTGGTATTCATAAACCAAAACATAAATTAGGTGACTATATGATGAAAGTTGCTAAAAACACACTTTCTGAAATTGATGCGGTCATGTTTATGGTCAATGTTAATGAAGAAATTGGTCGCGGAGATGAATACATTATGGAAATGTTAAAAACGGTTAAAACACCTGTCTTTTTAGTGCTGAACAAAATCGATTTAGTTCATCCAGATGCTTTAATGCCAAGAATCGAACAATATCAACGTTATATGGATTTTGCAGAAATTATCCCTATCTCTGCTTTAGAAGGACATAACGTCGACCATTTCATCAATGTACTTAAATCCTATTTACCAGAAGGCCCGCAATACTATCCTGATGGCCAAATTTCAGATCATCCTGAACAATTTGTAGTGAGTGAGCTCATTCGTGAAAAGATTTTACAAACGACTAGTGAGGAAATTCCACATGCTATTGGTGTCAACGTTGAACGTATGACTCAGGAATCCGAAGATCGGGTGCATATTGAAGCGGTCATATATGTGGAACGTGACTCACAAAAAGGCATCGTTATTGGTAAAGGCGGTAAAAAACTGAAAGAAGTAGGTAAGCGCGCGCGTTTGGATATTGAACATTTGCTAGGTTCTAAAGTTTATTTAGATTTATGGGTGAAAGTTCAAAAAGATTGGCGTAACAAATCAAGCTTTATTAAGCAAATGGGCTATGTAGAAGATGAATAATCGTTAATTAGAGGTGGTGATGAAGTGCTCGTTAAACAAAAAGGCATCATTATAAAAGCAGTCGATTATGGTGAGTCTGACAAAATCATTACTATCTTAAATGAACATGGGGCAAAAGTGCCGCTCATGGTCCGCCGTGCTAAAAAGATTAAATCCGGTCTCCAAGCTACAACTCAAATTTTTGTACAAGGTTTGTTTATTTATAATCAGTGGAAAGGGATGGGGACGCTCACTTCCGTTGACGTCCTCAATCTTAATTATGAACTTCGCCAAGACATTTATGCGCACAGTTATGCCAGTTTATGTTTGGAAACGATTGATCGTGCGATGGAAACCGATGAAATCAATCCAACAATGTATCGATTGTTGGATTTCGCTTTTGATCGTTTTCAACAAGGTGTATCACCACAACTGATTGCAAATATTGTGATGTTAAAATGTATGCCTCGTTTTGGCTTTGATGTAGATTTATCGAAATGCGTCATGACAGGTGAGACCAATCCTGCAAAGTTGACGCATTTTAGTTTTAAATTTGATGGTATTATTGCAACAGAAGTCACACATCGCGATCCACATGCATTACCTCTATCAAATAAAACCATTTATTTAACGTATGTTTTAAAAGATTTACCGTTAGACAAAATCAATGCATTGCGTATTCAAGATGCAATTGTTGAAGAAATGTCTAAGTTCATCTTATTGTTATATAAAGAATATGCAGGGATGTATTTTAAAAGTCAACGGTTGATTAATCAATTGAATCGACTAAAGGTCACGGATAGCACTGATGATTGATATGTTGAGGGGAGAGATAAAAAATTTTGTCATCATCATCTTCAGTTTTCAATTGATTTTTAACTATAGATATAAACATAGTAGATAGAGGGTAGGAAAACTTAATGGTCTACCCAAATTAAAGATTAAACCGTTATTTCTCAAATTTGTCATTCATATCAAAAACCTCGCCCGATAGTTCGCATCATTGGACGAGGTTTTTTATTCGATATTAATTAGAATTTAACTTTTTCAGCTAAGAATGCATTAAGTTCGCTAATTGGCATACGGACTTGTTCCATTGTGTCACGGTCACGTACAGTCACTTGTTGATCTTCTAATGAATCAAAGTCAAATGTAATACAGTATGGCGTTCCGATTTCGTCTTGACGACGGTAACGTTTACCAATAGATTGAGATTCGTCAAAGTCTACTACAAAGTCTTCACTCAATTGTTCGTAAACTTTAATCGCATCTGCAGACAATTTTTTACTTAGCGGTAATACAGCAGCTTTATACGGCGCGATAGCAGGGTGGAAGTGAAGAACAGTACGTGCATCTTTGTTTCCTTCAACCCCTTCTTCATCATAGGCATCACATAAAAATGCTAATGTCACACGGTCTGCACCTAATGAAGGCTCGATACAATAAGGAATATATTTTTCATTTGTTTCAGGATCGTGATAGCTGAAGTCTTCACCAGAATGTTCGCTATGTTTTTTTAAGTCAAAATCTGTACGACTCGCGATACCCCATAGTTCGCCCCAACCAAATGGGAAGCGGTATTCGATATCAGTTGTCGCGTTTGAGTAATGTGATAATTCATCTTCATCGTGGTCACGTAAACGCGTATTTTCTTTAGCCAACCCTAAACTTTCAAGCCAATTTGCCGCAAAATCTTTCCAATAGTTTTGCCATTCAATTTCAGTTCCTGGTTTACAGAAGAATTCAAGTTCCATTTGTTCGAATTCACGTGTACGGAAAATGAAGTTACCTGGTGTGATCTCATTACGGAATGATTTACCGATTTGACCAATACCAAATGGCAATTTTTTACGCATTGAACGTTGAACATTTTTATAGTTAACGAAAATACCTTGTGCAGTTTCTGGACGTAAGAAAATTTCGTTTGTAGAATCTTCAGTTACACCTTGGAATGTTTTGAACATTAAGTTGAATTGACGGATGTCTGTCCAGTTTGCAGTACCACTAACAGGACACGTAATGCCTTCTTCATCAATAATACGTTTCATTTCATCAAAACTTAAACCGTCCGCTATAAAGTTTTCGTCACCTTTCACGTTAGCCATATAATCTTCAATTAACTTGTCCGCGCGATAACGAATTTTACTGTCTTTATTATCAATCATCGGATCGTTAAAGTTACCTAAGTGACCTGAAGCTTCCCAAGTTTTAGGGTTCATTAAAATAGCAGCATCTAAACCAACGTTATAAGGGGACTGTGTAATAAACTTTTTCCACCATGCTTTTTTAACGTTGTTTTTAAGCTCAACACCTAGAGGACCGTAATCCCAAGTGTTTGCTAAGCCACCATAAATTTCACTACCTGGGAAAACAAACCCTCTATGCTTAGCCAGTTGTACAATCGTATCCATGTTTTTCTTTTCCATATTTTACACTCCTTAAAAATTAAAAAAATCCCAAGCCAAAGAATTAACTTTGCCTTGGGACGAATTATTAGAATAATCCGCGGTTCCACCCAAATTAGTGTAGCCACTCACTTTTATTTAAATTGAATCGTTACGCCAAATCAAAGTGTTAAGCTTTCACCGTCCTTAACTCGCTTTATTTTTAATTTTAAATTATACGAAAAGGAAAGGCAAGGAAAAACATAATTGTCTGATAATCCATAACAAGTTATAATGGAAATTGTATTCAATAAAAAGATGCATTGATTTACGCCACATGATTATTCCTTGCGATGTGACATATTTATTGTTTTTTCGATGATGAACATAGATGCGCATCAGAAAGGAGTCAATTCGAGTAACAAATGATGATACGAAATGTAAAAAATATAGTGCTAATATGTAAAAAGGGGGCACTTCTGCTATTTAATTAGCATAACCGCTTATTTGTCGGTTTTAAATAGACAGAGACTCAGATAGAACTCAATTCAAGACAGGAACACATTGTTGAAATTGTAAAGTCTGATGGACCTATTACTGGAGAAAAAATTGCGGAACAACTGAATTTAACACGTGCAACATTACGCCCAGACCTTGCTATTTTAACAATGGCAGGATTTTTAGAGGCAAGACCACGCGTCGGTTATTTTTATTCAGGAAAATCGAGCTCGCAACTTTTGACCGAAAAATTTAAAAAATATGTTGTTAAAGATTACCAATCCCAGCCCGTCATTTTAAAAAGTAATGTTACCGTTTATGAAGCGATTTGTTCAATTTTTATTGAAGATGTAGGAACATTATTTATCGTTAATGAAGATAATGAACTTGTCGGCGTATGTTCAAGAAAATATTTGCTTAGAGCGTCGATGGCAGGACAAGATATTCATTCGATGCCTGTTAATATCATTATGACACGTATGCCGAATATTGTATTACTTAAAGAAAATGACCTCGTACTTTATGCTGCGAGACAGATGATTCATAAAGAAATCGACTCAATACCTATTGTAAGAGAAAAAGATAACGGCAAATTTGAAGTCACTGGCCGTATCTCCAAAACAACGATTACGAAATTATTTGTATCGTTGTTCGATTAGTAGGAGGATAATCTATGACGAATGTAAAAATCATTATTGCTTCAGACTCAGTGGGAGAAACAGCTGAGTTAGTCGCAAAAGCGTGTATGTCTCAATTTAATTATAGCGATTGTTCAAATCATATTCTTCGCTATCCTTATATTGAAACGAAAGAAAATATAGATGAAGTCATAGCGGTTGCTAGAGAAGTAGAATCTATTATTATCTATACACTCGTGAAACCAGATATTAGAGCGCATATTCAAGAAAATATCGACAAATATGGCCTCAAATCCGTTGATGTCATGGGACCAATGCTCAATGTAATGGAAGATACATTTCACAAAAAACCATTGAATGAGCCGGGTGTCGTGCATAAATTAGATGAGGATTACTTTAAAAAAATTGAAGCAATGGAATTTGCAGTGAAATACGACGATTGTAAAGATCCAAAAGGGTTGCCTAAAGCGGACATTGTGCTTATCGGTATCTCTCGTACATCAAAGACGCCTATCTCACAATATTTAGCGCATAAACGTTATAAAGTGATGAATGTCCCGATTGTCCCTGAAGTGACACCGCCGGAATCATTATTTGAAGTGGACCCGAAAAAATGTGTAGCGCTCAAAATTAGTTCCGATAAATTAAATGCTATTCGAAAAGAGAGATTAAAACAACTTGGCTTATCAGATTCAGCACGTTATGCAACTGACCAACGTATCGCTGAAGAGTTAGCGTATTTCAATCAAATCGTCGAACGTATTGGTTGCCCAGTACTCGATGTTTCAAATAAAGCAATTGAAGAGACGGCGAATAACATTATTCAAATTATTGAGCATAATCATTCCTTTACGAGCGAATAAGTTGTATAATGTTACAACTATGTGTAAATTGTACCTATAACATAGAGATGAATGGTGATACAAGGTGATGACATGAGAATACCACAAAATACGATTGAAGAAATTAAGCAGCAGTCTGATATACTCGACATTGTAAGTGAATATGTAAAGCTTGAAAAAAGAGGGCGCAATTATATCGGTTTGTGTCCTTTTCATGATGAGAAGACCCCATCGTTCACTGTTTCTGAAGATAAGCAAATTTGTCATTGCTTTGGGTGTAAAAAGGGAGGCAATGTCTTTCAGTTTATTCAAGAAATTGAAAATATATCCTTTACAGAAGCTGTCCAACATCTCGGCGAACGTGTCAATATAAAGGTTGATATTGAGGAAACAAATGATGATATGCATATCGCTTCTGATGATTTAAAGATGATTCAAATGCATGAAGAGATATTGTCATATTATCATTATTTGTTGAAAAAAACTGTTGAAGGTGAACAAGCTTTAAATTATTTATATGAACGTGGCTTTACAGATGATATGATTGATGCGCGTAAAATTGGCTTTGCACCTGATTCATCCCATTTTGCTACGGATTTCATGGAAAAGAAAGGTTATGATTTACAGCTAGGCTATGAGGCTGGCATTTTGTCCCGTAATGACACAGATTTTAATTACTACGATCGCTTCCGGAATCGTATTATTTTCCCACTTGCTAATGCACAAGGACGTATCGTAGGCTATTCTGGTCGAACGTACACAGAGCAAGAACCGAAGTACTTGAATAGTCCAGAATCACCTATTTTCCAAAAGCGCAAACTGTTATACAACTTGTCTGAAGCACGCAAAAGTATTCGTCAAAAAGATGAAGTCATTCTTCTTGAAGGTTTTATGGATGTGATTAAAGCAGATGATGCAGGTTTGAAAAATGTGGTAGCAAGTATGGGCACACAGCTTTCTAATGAACATATCACATTTTTAAAGAAGCTCTGTAGTCACGTCACGTTAATGTTTGATGGGGACTTTGCGGGTATCGAAGCGACAATGAAAACAGGACAACAACTTTTACAACAACAGTTTAACGTTTATGTCGTACAATTACCGTCAAAAATGGATCCAGATGAATATATTATGAAATACGGTGCGGAGAAGTTTAATAGTTTTGTGAATACCGAGAAAAAGGCATTTGTTAGCTTCAAACTTCAACAACATCAGCATGAGATTCAAAACAATGATTTAGCATATGAAAAGTACTATCACATGTTTGTTGAAGATGCTGCGTTGATTTCATCTCATATTTTAAGAAATAAAGTCGTACAAAATGCTTCAGAATTGTTTAAAGTGAGCGCTGATAGTCTAAATAAGGAAGTAGAAAGTGTTCACCCACAACAACATTTTGAACAAGCCGGACCTATTCCGATACAAACGACGCAGTGGATGCAACATAATAAATATGAAAAAGCTGAACGTGCAATTTTAAAGCATTTCATTATGGATAAAGAAGTATTTTTAAGTTTTTATCAAGATATTGATGAAACAGACTTTACAAATGAATATTTTAAACGTATATTTATTACCTTACGAGAATTTTATTCAAAATTTGATTCGTTTACGATGAGCGAATTTGTCACATATATAGATCACGACATATTAAAAGAAGTGTTGATATATTTATGGGATTATCCACTTAACCGGGAACCGTATGAAAACGAGATCGCTGACTATATTCAAGTGATGACTGAACATCGCTATTCTGAATCGATTGAATCACTCCACGAAAAATTGCGAGAAGCGACACGTGTAGGAGATATTGCATCTCAAAAATACTTTTTAGAGATGATTGTTAACAAAAATAGAGCTAGATTGAAGAGTCAAGAATAATTTTGGGAGGCCTTTTTATGTCAGATAACCAGGTAAAAGTAATCAAAAAAGAAACCATCGATCCGACACTCACATTAGAAGATGTAAAAAAACAACTTATAGAAAAAGGTAAAAAAGAAGGTCATCTAAGTCATGAAGAGGTAGCAGATAAATTACAAAATTTTGATATGGATTCTGATCAAATGGACGAATTTTTCGACATGATTAACGACAATGACATTCAACTTATTAATGAAAAAGACAGTTCTGATACAGATGATAAATTGAACCCCAATGATCTAAGTGCACCTCCAGGCGTTAAAATTAATGACCCTGTACGTATGTATTTAAAAGAGATCGGTCGTGTCGATTTGTTAAGTGCACAAGAAGAAATTGAGCTTGCCAAACGCATTGAACAAGGTGATGAAGTAGCGAAAGCACGGTTAGCTGAAGCGAACTTACGTCTTGTTGTCAGCATTGCTAAACGTTATGTCGGTCGTGGCATGCTATTTTTAGATTTAATTCAAGAAGGTAATATGGGCCTCATCAAAGCAGTTGAAAAATTTGATTTTAGTAAAGGTTTCAAGTTTTCTACTTATGCGACATGGTGGATTCGACAGGCGATTACACGTGCGATTGCTGACCAAGCACGTACGATTCGTATTCCAGTACACATGGTTGAAACGATTAACAAACTGATTCGTGTTCAACGTCAATTATTGCAAGATTTAGGTCGTGATCCCGCACCTGAAGAAATTGGTGAAGAAATGGATTTACCACCAGAAAAAGTTCGAGAAATTCTTAAAATTGCTCAAGAACCAGTGTCACTTGAAACACCAATTGGCGAAGAAGACGATAGCCATCTTGGAGATTTTATTGAAGACCAAGAAGCACAAAGTCCTTCTGATCATGCGGCTTACGAATTGTTAAAAGAACAGTTAGAAGATGTTCTCGATACATTAACTGACCGTGAAGAAAACGTATTACGCTTACGTTTTGGTTTAGATGATGGTCGTACACGTACACTTGAAGAAGTAGGTAAAGTGTTCGGTGTTACGCGTGAACGAATTCGTCAAATCGAAGCTAAAGCATTACGCAAATTAAGACATCCAAGTCGAAGCAAACGCTTAAAAGACTTTATGGACTAATACAATTAAAAGAGATGAAGCATAAAAATTTTTGATGCTGTTGATCATTTTTTTGTTAAACTTGTCCTCCCTATGAATTGTGGCTTTTGATTTCCTTCATGGTTTCGCGTTCCTAGTGGTCGGTCATACAATGAATTAACACTCGATTCAACTGTTACATTTGATGAGGCGTTAGTGGATTTTGGGAGTAGTACAGAAATCTCATGTGTAACAAAGATTTCGTCGCACTGACCCGCATGGCTGACTAGACTTCTTAAAAGCGAGCACCTTGAGAGGGCAGACAGCATACACGCAATCTCTAAAGCGTCTTAGCCTTTTGATCAAACTTACATCAAATGCAACAGCTTAAGACAAGTTTATAGAATGAGGACAAACAATAATATCCAATTCATCCACATTTTTTTGACTTTTTTATCATTATTAATGGATTTGAGTCCATAAAATAGATAGAGACTGGGAAAACTCAATATCCCGGTCCCTTTTTATTATGATTATCAATATGAAGGAGAAACATCATGATTCCTATTAATAAACGACTGGATAAAGTAAGCGAGTTCGTGCGAGGGGAAGTGCTTGCAGATATTGGTTCTGACCATGCATTTCTACCCATTTATTGCATTCAAAAGGGCAAGATTCAACGGGCGATTGCTGGAGAAGTCATCAAAGGCCCTTACCAATCTGCATTAACGAATGTAACGACACATGGCTATCAAGAACAGATTGATGTCCGTTTAGGCAACGGCTTAACAATATTAGAACCGACAGACCGCGCCGATACTGTAACGATTTGCGGTATGGGAGGTCCACTCATCACGCGTATTTTAACTGAAGGGATTTCATATATACCGAATCAACCGAGACTCGTCCTCCAATCCAATATTCAAAGCGAACCGATTCGCCGCTTTTTACAACAACATGGCTATCGCATTACAACAGAAACTTTGGTGAAAGAACGTGCACATATTTATGAAATTATCGTTGCAGACCCAGGAAAAATGCAATTATCTGACAGAGACTTTAAATTTGGTCCATATCTTCATCCAGAACCGAATGCATTGTTTGTAGAAAAATGGGAGCGTGAACTCGAAGCACTAGCAGATATTAAGAAGCAATTAGATCCTGATAAGCATCATCATCGTTATCATGAAATTGAAGCTCAAGAAAACGACATTAAAGAGGTGTTATCACAATGAAATTACATGAATTGTTAACAACATTAAATCAAGAAGTACCGTTTGATACTGCTGAATCTTGGGATAATGTCGGTTTACTCATCGGTGATAAACAAAGTGTAGTTAACGGCATTTTGACAGCATTAGATTGTACGTTAGATGTTGTAGAGGAAGCAATAGACCAAAATATTAACACCATTATCGCACACCATCCTCTTATTTTTAAAGGTGTGAAACACATTACAGAAGATGGTGGATACGGTTCGATTTTATATCGTCTCATTCAAAACAATATTAATTTGATAGCATTACATACGAATTTGGATGTCCATCCAAAAGGCGTCAATGCGATGCTAGCTAAAAAGTTGGGCTTAAAAAATAATGAACTATTAGATAGACAAACAACGATGTATTATAAAGTTCAAGTGTTCATTCCAAAAGAAAACGCACAGGCTTTTAAAGATACTTTAGCTGACCATGGTATGGCGACTGAGGGCAATTATGAATATTGTTTTTTCAATTCTGAAGGAGAGGGTCAATTTAAGCCAGTGGGAGAAGCGAATCCACATATTGGACAAATTGGTGATATTGAAACAGTTAATGAATTAAAAATTGAGTTTATGATTCCTGGCAGTCAAATGACATGCGTTCAAAAAATTATTGAAGCTAATCACCCATATGAAACACCTGTATACGATTTTATACCGATGAAAAAAATGAGTCAGTATGGCCTCGGCATGATAGGCGATTTACCAGAACCGCAGTCAGTTGAAAGTTTTGTTCAATCAGTGAAAAAAGTGCTCAAGATGCCAAGTGTGCGCTATATTGGTAATCGAGATACGACAATTCAACGTGTTGCAATCGTGGGCGGTGCAGGGATTGGTTTTGAAAACCTTGCACATCAACGCGGTGCAGATTTGTTTATCACAGGAGATATTAAGCATCATGAAGCGTTAGATGCTAAAATGGCTGGAATCAATCTTTTAGACATCAACCATTATAGTGAATATGTAATGAAAGAAGGCTTAGTATCACTATTGCAAGATTGGTTAGCAGATGTATCAACACAAATACCAGTGATAGCATCATCCGTGCACACTGACCCTTATGATTATATGTAGATAAGGACGTTCATTTCGGCATGATTGACTAAAAGCAATGATATGTTCAAACGCTTACCAGAAAACTTACATTCAAAAAGTTTAAACAGTAAAAAGCCTGAGATGCAACATCCCAGGCTTTTTATAATGCTCCTTTACTCAATTAAACGTGATTTATTCCATAATTTTAACCGGCTTAGCTTTTTTAATTTTAGGTAAGATTTTTTCAACCGGCACGTTAGAGGCAGTGACATGTGTTTCAGATTTCATTGGATCATAATCTTTTAAGAAATTAATTACTTCTTTAACAATTGGGGTAGGCGTAGAAGCCCCCGCCGTCACCGCTACAGTTTCTACGTCTTTTAACCAACGCAAATCAAGCTGTGATAAGTCTGCAATACGGTAAGAATTTGTATGTGCAATATCTTTTGACACTTGCGCGAGACGATTTGAATTATTACTTTTTGGATCGCCTACAACGATGAGTAAATCTGCAGCACCTGCTTGATCTGCAACTGCTTCTTGACGTACTTGTGTCGCTTGGCAAATCTCTTTATGCTGCTCGACATGAGGGAATCGTTCTTGTAAATCATCCATTAAATGTGAGACATCCCATTGCGACATGGTTGTTTGATTTGTCACGATTAAAGGGTAGTCGTTCAGTGTATCAGGCAACGCTTCCACGTCTTCTTTCGTTTCCACGAGATAAACGATATCAGGTGCGACACCAACAGCTCCCTCTGGCTCAGGATGTCCTTTTTTACCAATATAGACGACATGATAGCCCTGCGCTTTTTTATCACGAATGAGTTGATGGGTATTTTCAACATCTGGACATGTCGCGTCAATACATGTCAGTCCTTTATCTTTAGCACGTCTTTTAACTTCAGGTGATACACCATGTGCAGTGAAGATAACTGTTCCTTCATTAATCTGATCTAATATTTCTAAACGATTCGGTCCGTCTAATGTAATAATTCCGTCTGATTCAAAGGCATCTGTCACGTGCTTGTTGTGCACAATCATTCCTAATATATATATCGGACGTGGTAAGTTTGGATCAAGTGATGCATTACGTGCAATCACCATCGCATCGACCACGCCGTAACAATAACCACGTGGGGTAATTTTAATGATTTCCATTCTGTAAGCGAACCTCCTTTAATAACTCATTATACCAATTACACAGCAGTTTTAAAATTAATACACAACTAGCGATTTGTAAAGTCAAGGACATTAAAAACCAAAAACATTTACTTGTATGTTTTCATTAACCATAAATTCATTTATAATATAGAGACGAATCTTTAAGGAGGCCAAACCATGGCAAAGCATCCATTTGACCAATTTCGTTTTGATTCAACTTTAATTGAAGCAATAACGGCATTAAATTTTAAACAACCGACAGAAATACAACAACGTGTTATCCCTAAAATTATGAAGCAAGTCAATCTTATTGGTCAATCACAAACAGGGACAGGTAAATCACATGCATTTCTTTTACCATTATTCCAACAAATCGACCCAGAAATTCACGAGCCACAATCTATCATTGTAGCACCAACACGTGAACTTGCCACACAATTATATCAAGCAGCTACACAATTAAGTGAATATAAAACAGGGATTAAAGTGAGTCTGTTTATCGGTGGAACGGATTTTGAAAAAGACAAGCAAAAAACGACAGTACAACCCCAATTAATTATTGGGACACCGACACGTATTAACGATTTGGCTAAAATTGGTGCACTCCACGTTCATCTTGCACATTATTTAGTCATTGACGAGGCGGATTTAATGATTGACTTAGGTTTAATTGAGGAAGTCGATCAAATCGCTGCAAAACTTGATGATGACGCAAAAATGGCTGTGTTTAGTGCTACCATTCCCAAGTCACTACATCCATTTTTAAACAAATATTTAGAACACCCTGAATTTGTCGAAGTGAAAAGCGAGACGAAAAACAAAAAGAGTATCGAATTTTATCTCATCCCAACTAAAGGGTCTCAAAAAATCGAAAAAGCAGTTGCATTGTTTGAAATGTTGAATCCATACTTAGCGATTATCTTCTGTAACAGTAGAGATAGTGCCAATCAACTTGCCAATGAACTTCAACATCAAGGCATTCAAGTGGGTATGATTCATGGTGGCTTAACGCCTCGTGAACGTAAACAACAAATGAAACGCATTCGTAACCTTGAATTTCAATATGTGATTGCGAGTGATCTTGCTTCTCGTGGTATTGATATTGAAGGAGTCAGTCATGTCATAAACTTTGACGTTCCTAAAGATATTGATTTCTTTACGCACCGTGTTGGTCGTACAGGCAGAGGGAATTATAAAGGTGTGGCGATAACACTTTATACACCTGAAGAAGATGGTTTAATCGCGGCTATCGAAAACAAAGGCTATCTCTTTGAAAATGTCGATATTAAAGATGGCGAATTTAAGCCAATCAAAGCGCACAATACACGACAATTGCGTCAAAAACAGGATGACCATATTACTCAAAAAGTAAAGCATAAAGTAAAGCGCAATACGAAAAAGAAAGTAAAACCAGGCTATAAGAAGAAGTACAAACAAGAACTCGAACAACTGAAACGCCAAGAAAAACGTCAATTTAGTCGTATGAAAAAGCGTCAATCTCGAAAAAAATAGTTCATTAAAAAAGGATAGGATAAATATGTTAATCGGATCACATGTGTCTATGAGTGGTAAAAAAATGTTAGAAGCATCAGCAGAAGAAGCACATCGATATGGCGCTTCAACGTTTATGATTTATACAGGTGCACCTCAAAACACACGTCGTAAAGCGATAGAAGAGCTGAATATCGAAGCAGGTCATAAAGTGATGGAACGTTACAATCTTTCAAATATTGTCGTGCATGCGCCTTATATTATTAATATCGCGAATACGCAAAAGCCAGAAGTGTTTGAATTAGGTGTTAACTTTTTACAAAATGAAATTGAACGTACTGAAGCGCTTGGTGCAAAAGATATTGTGTTACATCCAGGTGCACATGTCGGCGCTGGAGCTGATGTGGGCATTAAGCGTATTATCGAAGGGTTAAATGAAGTTTTAACGAATCAAAACGATGTCAGAATCGCATTAGAAACGATGGCAGGTAAAGGCTCAGAAATCGGTAGAACTTTTGAAGAAATCGCACAAATCATTGATGGTGTAACCCATAATGAACGCTTATCTGTTTGTCTCGATACGTGTCATATTCACGACGCGGGCTATGATGTCATCAATGATTTTGATGGTGTTTTAAATGAATTCGACCGTATTATTGGTGTCGACCGTATTAAAGTTGTCCACGTTAACGATAGTAAAAATCCGATATCAGCACATAAAGACCGTCATGAAAATATCGGTTTTGGACATATCGGATTTGATGCATTAAATTACGTGGTACATCATGAACAATTTGAAAATATCCCTAAAATTCTAGAAACACCATATGTGGGTGAAGACAAGAAAAATAAAAAGCCACCGTATCGTTATGAAATTGAAGCATTCAAAAATGAAACGTTTGATCCAAATATGAAAAACAAAATTTTATCACAAGCATAATCAAATTTTTAAAACAGCTGTACCTCAAAAGGGGTATGGTTGTTTTTATTTTCACAACATCAGCTACACTTGTTTTCTCACTTTAAACCCATTCAAATTGTGGTATAATGATAAAGTCTTATCGTAAACGTTACTATTTACATTTCCGTATAGGCGCGTTATAGTTAGAAATTGAGGTGAAAAAATGTCACAACCTGTATTCGAACTCAAAAATATAGATTTCTTTTACGAACATAAAAAAGTGCTAGAAAATATTAATATTTGTATTCATCATGGCCAGTTTTTAGCTATTGTCGGTCCGAATGGGGCAGGTAAATCAACGCTCCTTAAATTAATATTAGGCATTTTACCCATTCAAAAAGGTGAGATTTATATTGATGGTGAATCTTACAATAAGAAATTAACGACTGATAAAATTAGTTATGTGTCTCAAAAAGCATCGTCCGTTACTGCAGGTTTTCCAGCAACCGTGAAAGAGGTTGTATTGAGCGGTCTTACACGTAGGAAAAAGCTGTTTAAATGGTTTAGTAAAGAAGACGATCACAAAGTGGACCAAGTATTAGAAAGGCTGAATATCTCAACATTAAAACATAAAAATATCGCACAGCTTTCTGGTGGTCAACAACAACGCGTATTAATCGCACGTGCATTAGTGTCTGATCCTGCTGTACTCGTTTTAGATGAACCGACGAATGGGATCGATGCCAAACATGTAGGTGAGTTTTATGAAACATTAAATCATCTCAAACAAGAAGGTGTGACGATTATTCTCGTGACACATGATATCGGTGTCGTTGCCGATACAGCTACTGATGTGGCTTGTTTAAATAAGCATCTTCACTTCCATGGCGCAGTCAGTGAATTTAAATCATTAGATGAAGTAGAAATATCAAAAATCTATGGTCACCCCATTAAATTTGTAGACCATAAACATGATAGGGATTGTTGTGTATGATTGATGCAATATTAAATTTTGAATTTATCAGATACTCATTTATTAGTGGGATACTCATTGGCTTGATTGCACCACTCATCGGGACATTTATCGTGGTGAGGCGTCTCTCATTGATTGCCGATGCATTGAGTCACGTCACGTTAGGCGGTATTTCATTCGGGATGTTTTTAATTACACTTTCTCCGCTATTTGCATTCGTTAATCCAATTTGGACAGGGATTCTATTTGCGATAATTGGTGCACTGCTCATTGAATATTTGAGAACTTCATATAAAAATTATCAAGAAATTGCGATACCGATTATTATGAGTACAGGTATTGGTTTAAGTGCTATTTTTATTTCGTTGGCTAAAGGGTTTAACCAAGAACTTGTCGGTTTATTGTTCGGTTCAATCAGTGCGGTATCCATTAGTGATTTAATTACTATTGTAACCATCTCTGTTTTAGTGTTAGCGTTCATTATGTTGTTTTATAAAGAGTTGTTCATCCTGTCTTTCGATACAGAATATAGCCAAGTGATTGGCATTCCGAAATGGATACAATTTTTGTTTATTGTTATTGTCGCACTTGTTATTTCTGCATCGATGCGTGTCATTGGTGTTCTGTTAGTGAGTGCACTCATTACTTTACCTGTTGCTATTGCAATGCGTTGGACAAAAGGGTTTAAACAATTTATATTAATAAGTATCATTATCGGAGAGTTTTCAGTTATTGTAGGGCTAGTTACAGCGTTTTATTTAAATATCTCACCTGGTGGAATCATCGTAGTTATTTTAGTCATCATGTTAGGTTTAACACTTTTCTATCAGTCCTTTGTTACTGGGAAGCTAAAAGGAGTGAAGCGTAATGAAAATGGAAGAAGCCATTCGTATATTGAAAAATAATGGGCATAAATATACAGATAAACGTCGAGATATGATTGAAATGTTTATCAAAGAAGATAAATATATTAATGCAAAAACAGTGCAACAACAAATGAACAACCATTATCCAGGAATTTCATTTGATACGATCTATCGTAATCTCCATCTATTTAAAATTTTGGGGATCATTGAGGGAACTGAGTTGGATGGAGAAATGAAATTCCGTGCGGCATGTACGTCACATCACCATCATCATTTTATTTGTACTGTTTGTGGTGATACGAAAGTCATTGATTTTTGTCCAATGACAGAAATTAAAGCATCATTGCCTAATGTAGAGATTGAAATGCACAAATTAGAAGTATACGGTATGTGCGAAAAATGTAAATAATAAAAAGCACTCAATGTAGCATGAAGAAACATTGAGTGCTTTTTTAATTTTAGTACAAGGACATACACAACTGTTGTTCAAAAATTTAATACATCCACGACGCGCCTGCTACAATTGTAACAGTAAAATCAAATCGTGTATTTGTAAGAGGGGGCAGCCTTTAGGAAACGTGAGGCCAGTTCAGTCAATTGCAAATCAATCAAATATAAAAGCTCCCCACAAAAGTAGGAAGCTAAATTGTCTTTCATATATTTTATGTGGGAATTGGAATTTTTAATTTTGAGCCGCTTCTTGTTTCTTGTTTTCTTCCCATTCAGCAGCCAATTTATCAATCTCCATCTTCAATTCATCAACCATTGTTTCTTCAGGAACTTTACGCACAGTTTTACCTTTCATGAAAAGTAATCCTTCACCGCGAGCACCGGCAATACCGATGTCTGCTTCACGTGCTTCACCTGGACCATTAACAGCACAGCCCAATACCGCAACTTTTAATGGAATTTGTAGTTTTTCGATGTATTCTTCAACTTCATTCGCAATTGAAATTAAGTCAATTTCAATACGTCCACATGTTGGGCATGCAATCAATGTCGCTGCGTTACTTGCAAGACCGAATGATTTTAATAATGATTTAGCCACTTTGACTTCTTCAACAGGGTCTGCTGATAAAGAAATTCGCATTGTGTTACCGATACCTAAAGATAAAATCGCACCTAAACCTGCTGAAGATTTTACTGTACCATTAAACAACGTACCACTTTCTGTAATGCCGAGATGTAATGGATATTCAAAAGCTTTTGCTGCTTTTGTATAGGCTTCAATAGCTAAGTTAACGTCACTCGCTTTCATTGAGACGATAATGTCATGGAAGTCAAGTTCTTCTAAAATTTTAATATGATGTAAAGCACTCTCTACCATACCATCTGCAGTAGGGTATCCGTATTTTTTTAGGATATGCTTTTCTAGTGAGCCTGCATTCACACCAATACGAATCGGAATACCTTTTGCTTTACATGCCTCTACTACAGCTTCTACTTTTTCACGTCTACCGATATTACCTGGATTGATACGAATTTTATCCGCACCGTTTTCAATCGCAATTAAGGCGAGTTTATAATTAAAGTGAATATCAACGACGAGTGGAATATTAATTTGTGCTTTTATATCTTTAATTGCATGTGCGTCTTCCTCATTAGGACAAGCAACACGTACAATTTGACAACCTGCTTCTTCTAATCGCTTAATTTCAGCTACTGTTGCCTCAACATCGTGAGTTTTTGTCGTTGTCATACTTTGGATAACAACTTCATCTGCACCACCAATAGTTAGATCACCAACTTTAACTGGTCGCGTATTTTTACGATGTGTTATTTCAGCCATGTTAGGAACTCCTTTATAAATAATTTTAACTTGAAAATGTACTTCTCAGAGACCATTAATCAACGTTATTACATATTATACAATATGCGTGTGTGTTTATTCAAAATAATATGTTTAAAACGACGCAAAAATTTCACGATATCGTCATTATTTTCATCGATATGATAACACATCAGTCTTTTGGAGTATTTTCAATGTGTATGTTTAAAAATCCAAGAAATGAGCTATAATATATAATGTAAGTCTTAATATGATGACGCACCAACTTCCTTTAAGCAAATTGATTGATTAAAGGTACAAAGTTGATACAATAAATATGGAATCAAATTTAGGAGGATGATTAATTATGGCTTTTGAACTACCAAAATTACCTTATTCATATGATGCATTAGAACCACACATTGATAAAGAAACTATGGAAATCCATCATAGCAAGCATCATAACACTTATGTAACAAAATTAAATGCTGCTGTTGAAGGTACTGAATTTGAAAATAAATCATTAGAAGATTTAATCGCAAACTTAGACAGCGTACCTGAAAACTTACGTACAGCAGTTCGTAATAATGGTGGCGGTCACTTAAATCACTCTATTTACTGGCAAATCTTAGCACCTAACTCAGAAGAAAAAGGTGAAGTTGTAGATAAAATTAAAGAACAATGGGGTTCTTTAGACGAATTCAAAAGCGAATTTGCAGACAAAGCAGCTGGCCGTTTCGGTTCAGGTTGGGCTTGGCTTGTTGTTAACAACGGTAAATTAGAAATCGTTACAACTGCAAACCAAGATAGTCCGTTAACTGATGGTTTAACACCAATCTTAGCGTTAGACGTATGGGAACATGCGTACTACCTTAAATTCCAAAACAAACGTCCAGACTACATTAGCACATTCTGGAACGTTGTAAACTGGGAAAAAGTTGACGAATTATACAAAGCTGCAAAATAATATTTAGCTTTTACAATTCAAATGTAAAATTAGTGTTTGAGGCTAGGCAATGTGATATTGCTTAGTCTCTTTTTGGTTTAAACGCTCACTGATCTAAATATCCCTCGTCATGTCTGTTGTGTTGAATATATAACTAGTAGAGAAAAATAGCCACATCATTCACACGATTGAACGCCATTGGATTTAAAAACATACGGTGAATTTTTTGTTTGATCCATCACAAAATATTAGCAAAAACGATGTATTTCATATATCATTTTAAAGAGAACGATGTGAATAGAGGTCGGTTGTATTGTTAAAACGATTAAAAGAAAAAACAAATGACGAGAAAATGCGTCATCATATGAACCAACGGATAAACTTTATATTTGCGATCATCATTTTTGCGTTTGTCGCGATTGTATTAAGATTAGGTTATTTACAAATCGCTCAAGGCTCACAGTATAATCAAATGATTCGTGAAAGTGAGAATGTGACTGTGAATGAATCTGTGCCAAGGGGACGTATTCTTGATAGAAATGGCAATGTGATAGTAGACAATGCATCAAAAAAATCCATTACATATACACGCGGTAAAAATACCAATCAACAAGAAATACTGAACACAGCGAAGAAGCTTTCAAAATTAATTAAAATGGATACTTCTAAAATTACCGAACGTGATAAAAAGGACTTTTGGATTCTAAAACATCCTGATAAAGCGAAAGATCTAATGAAAAAAGAGCAACAACTGTATGAAAATGGCGATATTTCTCAAGAAGACTATGACCAGCAGTTGCTTACAAAAATTTCCGAACAACAACTCGACAGTCTTTCTAAAAAGGACTTGCAAGTATTAGCAATTTATCGAGAAATGATGCAAGGGTCTACATTAAGTCCGAGAACAATTAAAAAAGATAAGGTCACTGATGAAGAGTATGCATCAGTCTCTCAAAAGTTAGCGGATTTACCAGGCATTAATACAGAAATGGACTGGGATAGAAAGTATCCGTACGGCAATACACTTCGAGGCATTTTAGGAAGTGTTTCGACACCTGAAGAAGGTTTACCGAAAGAACTGACAGACGATTATCTTTCAAAAGGCTATTCACGTAATGATCGTGTAGGTAAAAGTTACCTTGAATTACAATATGAAAATGTGCTGCGCGGTAAAAAGAAAGAGATGCGCTATACAACAGATAAATCTGGCGCAATTATTGATTCGGAAGTTGTAAATGAAGGTTCACGTGGGGACGATTTAGTGCTCACGATAGATATTAAGCTTCAACAAAAAGCTGAATCATATTTAGAATCACAAATTAAGAAATTGCGGTCTGAAGGCGCTCAAGATATGGATTCCGCAATGATGGTCGTTCAAGATCCTAATAATGGTGATATTTTAGCGATGGTCGGTAAAAAAATTGCAAAAGACGGCACCTTAACCGACTATGACATCGGGACATTTACTTCTCAATATGCAGTGGGTTCTTCAGTCAAAGGAGCGACATTACTTGCAGGTTACCAAAATGATGTCATTCACGTTGGCGATAAAATGGTGGACGAACCTTTGACATTTAAAGGTGGATTAACCAAACGTTCATATTTCAATAAAAACGGCCAAAAACTGATTGATGATAAAGAAGCGCTCATGCATTCTTCTAACGTATACATGTTTAAAACGGCCTTGAAATTAGCAGGACTCGAATATCAACCGCATATGTCATTACCAACAGATGTGACGGCACCGGGTCAAAAATTGCGCAAAGGATTAAACCAAGTTGGCCTCGGTGTCAAAACAGGGATCGACTTACCTAATGAAGTGAGTGGTCAAATTGAACGTTTAAAAGACAATCCTGGTAATTATCTAGATTTAGCAATTGGCCAATATGACACTTATTCACCGCTACAACTATCGCAATATGTATCGACAATCGCTAATAACGGTTACCGTATTCAACCACATATCGGTAAAGAAATTCATAAAGCGACAAGTGATGACGAATTGGGACCAGTTAAACATAAAATTAATGGCCACGTCCTTAACCGTGTTAATAACACACCGGATGAAATTAAAGAAGTCCAAAAAGGTTTCGACATGGCATTTAATAAGCCACAAGGTACCGGTTATGCGAGCTTTAATAAAACAAAAGTGCGTGCAGCTGGTAAAACTGGAACAGCCGAAGTATTCCAAGATGGGGAACCACGTGTTAATTCAACATATATCGGTTACGCACCAGTAGATGACCCTCAACTAGCGTTCTCTATCGTCTATACGAACCAACCTGTGCCAGAACCTTGGCTCAACGGTGGGGATTTAGGACGCGATGTTATTAATTATTATTTTGATAAATAAGTCACACATTCATAACTGAAAAGTGTTAGACAGGGCTAGAACCTCCAAAGCATTCTAGCCCTGTTTTTTACTGGCTTTGAAAATACTTCAACTTCTACATGACACTCCGTCCAAAACAATCATCTTCCACGAAACTGAATTCAATACATTAAAATATATCGAACAATAAATTAACGCAAACTTTACACTTCATTCATTCCTAATTAATAAAACATTTGTATCCTTAAATCGTAAGCAAATCGAAAGTTAATTCTAGGAGGATGTTTCAATGAAAAGATGGCAAACACTGGGCGGTACACTGATTGGTGTCTCATTAGTTTTAGGTGCATGTGGTGGTGCATCTCAACAAAGTAGTGATCAAGGTGATACGAAAAGTTCTAACGTTGAAGGAACAGTTAAAGGGAACGGTTCGTCAACAGTAGCCCCAATCATTGAAAAATTGAATGAGGACTTTTCTTCAAGTCACGATAAAGCAACGGTAGAAAATGTGACTTCAGGAACAGGCGACGGTTTCAAACAATTCATTGCAGGTAAAACTGACTTCTCAAATGCATCACGTCCCATTAAAGATGAAGAAAAAGAACAATTGGAGGATAAAGGGATTGATTATACAGAATTTAAAGTAGCTCGAGATGGTTTAACGATTGCAGTCAACAAAGATAACGACTTTCTTAAAGAAATATCACTAGAAGATCTGAAAAAGATTTATTCTGGAGAAGCTAAAAAATGGTCAGATGTTGATAGTGATTATCCTGACAAACCGATTAAAGCATTCTCTCCAGACCAATCCCATGGTACATATGACTTCTTTACTGAAGAAGTGATGGATGACGTGGATATTCAAGCTGAAAAAAATCAAAATACGGATGTCATTGTAAAATCTGTTCAAGATAACAAAGAAGGTATCGGTTTCTTCGCATATAACTTCTATAAAGAAAATGAGAATAGCTTAAAAGCGGTTAAAGTAAAAGGCGATGACGGTAAAGCGATTGGGCCAAATCAAAAATCAATTCAAGATGGTTCATATCCATTAAGTAGACCATTATTCATTTATGCGAACAATAAAAAACTAAAAAGCAATGACGTTTTTGCTGAATTTATGAAGTTTACATTAGAGAATAAAGGTAAAGCAGCTGAAGCAAAAGGTGTCGATTATGTAGCATTACCTGAAAAAGATTATGATGCGCAACTTAAAAAATTAGAAAAGATTACGGGTGAAAGTAAATAAAATCTCACGTGCTAACTATACTGATTAAACAATTGAATTGTAAACAGTCTTGTTCAGGGTTGAGTATTGTCACTATAAGATAATGCTTCAACCCTTTTTAGAAAAGGAGTCAGTAAGATGAAATCACAAAATAATATTAGAGCACTCATTCAAAAAAAGAGTCATACAGGCGCATCTCTCAGTGCTAAAATCATGCCGATAATTTTAGCTATCATTGCTACGATATCCATTTTGACAACAGTTGGGATTGTGATCACGTTGCTCACGGAAACAATCACTTTTTTCACACGTGTGCCGTTATCCCATTTTTTACTTGAAACAGATTGGAATCCTTTTAGTGCCACGCCTCGATACGGCATTTGGGCATTAATCATAGGTACTTTAAAAATCACTTTAATCGCAACAATTTTTGCAGTACCTGTTGGTTTAGGTGCCGCAATTTATTTGAGCGAATACGCATCTAAAAAAACGCGTAAAATCATTAAACCGATTTTGGAAGTTTTGGCGGGTATTCCAACAATTGTTTACGGCTTTTTTGCACTTACGTTAGTGACGCCTGTACTCAGAACGATTTTTCCAAGTATCGGCAGTTTTAACGCCATTAGTCCAGGTTTGGTTGTAGGCGTCATGATCATCCCAATGATTGCAAGTATGAGTGAAGATGCCATGTCTTCAGTCCCTCAAAAAATTCGTGAAGGTGCACTTGGCCTCGGTTCCACGAAGCTAGAAATGGTATTCAAAGTGGTCATCCCTGCAGCAACATCTGGCATTATGGCTTCTATTGTATTGGCTATTTCACGGGCTATTGGTGAAACGATGATTGTGTCACTCGCAGCAGGTTCAAGTCCATCATTTGATTTGTCATTCTCACATTCAATTCAAACGATGACAGCCTACATTGTTCAAGTTTCACAAGGGGATGCAACAAATGGCTCTGACCTTTATTACAGTATTTATGCAGTTGGGTTCACATTATTTATGTTCACATTAGTGATGAACTTTATTTCACAATGGATGACGAAACGTTTCAGAGAGGAGTATTAATGATGAATTTAGTAGATCAAAAAAATGTCGAAGCGCAACTCTCTGGCCGTTTGACTAAAAACAAAGTATTTAAAACCATTTTCTTTATGTGTACATTATTAGGACTCATCGTTTTAGCCATTCTTATTATTGATATTTTAAGAAAAGGGCTACCAGTCATGAGCACTGACTTTTTTACAAACTTTTCTTCATCATCAGCAAGTTCAGCTGGGGTGAAAGGGGCTTTAATCGGAACATTATGGCTCATGATGACCTTAATTCCGATTGCGCTCATTTTAGGAGTAGGTAGTGCCATTTATTTAGAAGAATATGCAAAAGACAATGCATTTACTAAATTTATTCGTGTTAATATTTCAAACTTAGCTTCGGTTCCTTCAATCGTTTATGGTTTATTGGGCGCAACAATTTTTGTGGCGTTACTACAATTAGGGAATTCGGTTATAGCCGCTGCATTAACGCTCGCATTACTTATTTTACCTGTCATTATTGTCGCTAGCCAAGAAGCCATTCGCTCTGTACCGCAATCAGTAAAAGAAGCATCTTATGGGTTAGGTGCGAATAAGTGGCAAACGATACAACAAGTCGTGTTACCCGCAGCGATTCCCGGCATTATTACTGGTGTTATTTTAGCCATTTCACGGGCTATTGGAGAAACAGCACCATTAGTTGCGATTGGCATTCCAACGATTCTATTACGCACGCCAAACAGTATTTTAGATTCATTCCAAACCTTACCTTTACAAATATATGATTGGGCACGTAAACCAGGTATTGATTTCCAAGCGTTATCATCAGCTGCTATTATTGTATTACTCGCCATTCTACTTATTTTAAATACAATTGCAGTCATTATTCGGAACAAATATTCTAACAAGTATTAATGAAATGAGGGTTAGTCATGACCGAAATTCAAACATTAGAAAGAGAAACTAAAATGGTTCATCAAAAGCAACAAATTCATACACAACTTCAATCAGAACAAAATCATCCTATCGTATATTCTACTCAAAACTTAGATTTATGGTATGGAGAACAACATTCTTTAAAAAATATTAACTTAGACATTTACGAAAAGAA
Organism: Staphylococcus pseudintermedius; assembly: GCF_001792775.2. GTDB lineage: Bacteria > Bacillota > Bacilli > Staphylococcales > Staphylococcaceae > Staphylococcus > Staphylococcus pseudintermedius. The sequence continues at coordinate 125,416 of NZ_MLGE02000003.1, read as the reverse complement.
TGTCACTGCGATTATTGGGCCATCCGGTTCTGGTAAATCAACTTATGTGAAAGCACTGAATCGCATGGTAGAACTTGTACCTTTTGTAAAAACGTCAGGCAAAATCTTTTATCGAGAACAAAATATTTTCGATAAACGTTATCCGGTTGAAAAGTTACGGACACAAGTTGGGATGGTTTTTCAACAGCCGAATCCATTTCCAAAATCCATTTATGACAACATTACTTACGGGCCGCGCATTCACGGCATTAAAGATAAAAAAATATTAGATGAAATTGTTGAAAAATCACTTAAAGGAGCGGCGATTTGGGATGAATTAAAAGACCGTCTGAACCAAAATGCATATAGCCTTTCTGGTGGACAACAGCAGCGTGTATGTATTGCACGGTGTTTAGCAATTGAGCCGGATGTCATTTTAATGGATGAACCGACATCAGCCCTTGACCCTATTTCGACGTTAAAAGTGGAAGAATTGATTCAAGATTTAAAGAAAGATTATTCCATCATTATTGTCACACACAATATGCAACAAGCGGCACGTGTATCTGACAAAACGGCCTTTTTCTTAAATGGTTACGTGAATGAATACGATGATACGGATAAGATTTTTTCAAACCCTTCTGATAAGCAAACAGAAGATTATATTTCAGGACGTTTTGGTTAATATGACAGTCATTAGAAAACGTTATGAAGACCAACTCAATGATTTATTAAAAGATTTACGTGCTTTAGGCTTGCACACGTACAGTATGCTTCAAAAATCCATAAAAGTCTTATCTGATGAAGAGATTACACATGCACGACAAATTGTGAAAAGCGATAGAAAAATCAATCAAATGGAATATGATATTAACGAAAAAGTTGTGATGCTGATTACTCGCCAACAACCGATTGCGAAAGATTTAAGAATGATGATTGCAACACTTAAAATCGCATCTGAATTTGAACGTATAGGAGATAATGCTGCAAATATCGCTAAAATTAGAACGCGTGCACAAATTACTGACCACTATATTATGACACGGCTTGAAACAATGGGTACCTTGGCGTTGTTGATGCTGCAAGATTTATATGACGCGACTAAAAACGATGATTTAGATCTTGTGAAAGAAATTATAGAACGAGATATTGACATTGATGATTTATATAAGCAAATTATTAATACGAGTTACTTAATCGATAATGATCCGTTTGTTGCGGGGCAGGCGCATCTTGTTGCACGATATTTAGAACGCATTGGTGATCACGTTGTCAATATTGCCGAACATTTATATTATTTTATTACCGGAGATCGTTATGAATCTTATATGAATTAACGCTTCCCAATTTTCATTTAAAATGGTATGATAATAAGGTCGTATTTTAATGATAGATGAGGAGGGTTAATATGCGCGTAAACGTTACTTTAGCATGTACAGACTGTGGAGATCGTAACTACATCACTACTAAAAACAAACGTACTAATCCTGAACGTATTGAAATGAAAAAATTCTGTGCACGTGAAAACAAACAAACATTACACCGCGAAACAAAATAATTGTTTCAATCTTGGGCTAGGACATTACGTTCTAGCCATTTTTTATACTCTTATTTCAAAACACTGTGCGTAAATTTGAGACGATCTTTCCATGACACAACGCGCAATGCACGATATAATAGGTTGAGATATGAGGGAGTGTGAAAATGAAATGACTAAGAAGGCATTGCGACAAGCGACATTACGAAAAATGAAAATGCTTCAAACTGAACAAAAGAAAGCAGCAGATCGTTGGTTATTCGAACAACTCATTCAGCATCCTAAATATCAACAGGCCAAACAACTCGGCCTAGTATTGTCAATGTCACATGAAGTTACGACTGATGCCATTATTCGGCATGCGATCAACGAAGGCAAAACTGTTTATGTGCCTACAACAGATTATGAAAAAAAAGTAATGGTGTTCCAACAGTTCACAACATTTGAGCAGTTAGCGACAGACGACAAGGGGATTCGCTATATTCAAGATGATAGTCCGGTGCAAAACGACTTAGATTTAGTCATAGTGCCTGGCGTTGTATTCAATCAAGACGGTTATCGTATTGGTTATGGTGGCGGTTATTTTGATCGCTATCTATCACAATATGAGCCTACCAATTTAAGTCTCATTTATGATATACAACTCAATGAAATAGTGGACATTGAACCTCATGACTATCCTGTGTCAGAACTTATTATTGCAAAGACATAAAAAGACTGGAGGTAACATATGTTTGAAGAAAAACATTTATGGCAAACGAGTTTTCTTTGGATGCGTTATTTAAACTATGACTGTGTTCATTACGAAAAAGATAAAAATGAAGTTTGGCTTGCGCATAAAAAAAGGCAACATGTTGTTATTTTTAAGCAGGGGACGTTCACTACGCAAGAACTTGATTTCGATAAAGATCGTATTGTAGAACATCAAAAACAGATTGCCGAGTTTTTAGGATATGATATTAAACGCTATGATGTTTATGTGTTAACAGATAAATCTTTTAACACAGTGAACTTTAACGTACATGAACCACTTCAAGTGCAATTCCATAGTATTCATAATGTCAAAGCACTTCGCAATACCACAACGCATCCCATCATCAAACGAAAATTAGGTCAAAAAGATTCAAAATCATTAAAAGAGTACCAAAAGCGTGTCCTTAACCAAAACATCGTTGAAAAAGCAATGTATCGTTTTACACCGATTACATATGCAGTTGTTGCAATCAATGTGTTAATTTGGTTGATTGTTACGTGGTTTACACCACATCAAACCGATTATGAAATTATAAATTTAGGTGCATTGGCTCACTTTAATGTGGTCCATGGGGAATGGTACCGACTCATTACATCAATGTTTTTACATATTGAATTTCAACATTTATTATTAAACATGTTGTCACTCTTTATCTTTGGCAAACTTGTGGAAGCATTTATCGGTCCTCTGAAAATGTTAGGGACGTATATATTATCAGGTATTATCGGCAACCTGATTTCACTTGCTTTAATCACAACGAGTTTATCATTAGGTGCAAGTGGTGCGATTTTCGGTTTAATGGGTGCTTTAATTGCGCTCATGATTATTAGTCGTCGCTTTGATCAAAAAGTGATTTTGCAAATGGTAATCGCTGTTGTGGTCATGGCGAGCTTAACACTTCTGATTCAAAACGTGAATGTCGTTGCGCATTTAGGGGGGCTACTTGGCGGTGTACTCGTCGTTTATTCAGGTTATTTTTTCAACCAAAACCGTCTTTATTTTTATATTTTACTCGGTATTTCAATCGTGATACTAACACTGATTTGTATTAAAATCTTTATGACATCTGATACAAATATTTATAATCAAATTATTCAACGTGAAATGCATGATGGGCAATATACCGAAGCGAAAGATATGATTAAACAAACGTATCAAAATGGCTATGCAGATGATGTGACTTATTACTTATCAGGTATTATTATTGCTACACAGGATTCTAAAGCTGAAGCAATGGCTGAATGGGAGCGGGGTCTGAAATATTTCCCCAACTCTCCAACGTTAAATTTTCATATGGCCATTGCGAATCGCTCATTAGGAGATGATAAACAAGCCAAATCTTATATCCAGAAAGCCATTAAAGCAAGCCCAAACAATCAAGAATATCAGAATTTGAAAAAAGAACTGGATGATTAATATGCAAACGCAATTGAATACGTTTTATGATGTACTCCAACTATTAAAAAAATTTGGCTTTATTATTTATTTCGATAACAAAGGTGATATGCTAGAAATGATTGAACAAGAAATTCAAACATTATATCGCCATGAATTAATCACTAGAGACGAATTTGTCCAATCTAAATTATTAATTAATCAAAGAAGGATGAATAAAGAATGAACAAACAATTAATTTTAGCTGCAGATATTGGTGGCACGACATGTAAATTAGGTATTTTTGATAAATCTTTAACACAATTATCTAAATGGTCTATAGAGACGGATATCTCAGATCCAACAGGTGAAGTATTACTTAAACAAATTTATGATGCGTTTGTGCATGAAATGCAACGCAACCACTATGATATGAATGAAGTAGTGGGTATGGGTATTGGTGTACCAGGCCCTGTTAAATTTGAATCTGGTGTTGTAAATGGTGCTGTTAACTTGAATTGGCCACAACCCGTTAACGTCTCAGAAATAATGCAACAATTTGTGTCATTCCCGGTGTATGTTGATAATGATGCAAATGTGGCCGCTCTTGGTGAAAAACATAATGGTGCCGGTAAAGATGCGGATGATGTCGTTGCAATTACGCTAGGGACTGGTTTAGGTGGCGGTATTATCGCTAATGGTGAAATTGTTCACGGTCATAACGGCTCAGGTGCTGAACTTGGACATTTCCGTGTCGACCACGATCAACGTTTCAAATGTAATTGTGGTAAATCAGGCTGTATTGAAACAGTAGCTTCTGCGACAGGTGTCATGAATTTAGTTTATTTCTACTATCCGAAGCTCACTTTCAAGTCTTCAATTTTACCGCTCATTAAAGAACACAAGGTCACAGCTAAAGCAGTATTCGATGCAGCTAAAGCAGGTGACCAATTCTGCATTTTCATTACAGAACGTGTCGCACAATACGTCGCATATCTTGCAAGCATTATCAGTGTCACAACTAACCCTAAATACATTATTTTAGGTGGCGGTATGTCCGATGCAGGCGATATTTTAATTGAGAATATCAAAACAGAATATTACCATCTTGCATTCACGCCTTCACAACAAGGCACTGAAATTGTACGTGCTGAGTTAGGTAATGACGCAGGTATTGTGGGGGCTGCAGGACTCATTAAGACATATATCATTGAAAAGGAGCGTATTTAAATGGCGATTGTTGATGTAGTAGTCATCCCTGTTGGCACAGAAGGACCAAGTGTCAGCCAATATATTGCAGAAATTCAAACGAAACTAGAGGAATTTAAGCAAGAAGGTAAAATCGACTATCAACTCACACCAATGAATACATTAATTGAAGGAGAGCTAGCCGATTTATTTGAAGTCATTCAAGCTATTCATGAGTTACCGTTCAATAAAGGGCTCGATCGTGTATGTACAAACATTCGTATAGACGACCGTCGTGATAAACAACGTAAAATGAACGATAAACTAGATTCTGTCAAAAAACATTTGAAATAATGAGGGTGTCACATGAATATTTCTAATCTTACTTTAGGATTTGTTAGCACAAACACTTATTTTGTGGAAAATGATACAGAGATGATTTTGATTGATCCAGCTGGTGAAATTGATAAAATTGATAATAAAATTAAACAGTCTGGGAAACAACTGATTGCTATTTTGTTAACACATGCTCATTTTGATCATATCGCTGCATTAGATGATGTGCTAACACGATATGATGTGCCTGTTTATATGCATGCGGAAGAGTTTTCGTTTTTAACGGATCCACAAAAAAATGGTTCTGCAAAATTTAAAGATTATGGCCTTCCTATTATTACGAGTCAAGCAGAACCACACGCACTTGATGAAGGAATACAGCAAATTGGTCAATTTAACATTCAAACTTTGCATACACCAGGACATTCACCAGGCAGTTTGACTTATGTGTTTGATGAATTTGCAGTAGTGGGCGACACGTTATTTAATAATGGGATTGGACGTACAGATTTATATCAAGGCAACTATGAAACATTAGTCGACTCTATTAAAGATAAATTATTTAGTTTAGACGAACAATTACCGTTATATCCAGGTCATGGGCCTTCTACAACAGTTGAAGATGAATATATGAATCCGTTTTTAGACGGTCAAGGTTAAATCAAAGAGCAGGAGAAAATGTCTATGAAAACTTTTCTTCTGCTCTTTTTAGATGTGTAATGCAGTCATACTAAACGAGCACAAAAATTTAATGATTTTTTAATAGAGTAACAAGTAATTTCCTCGCCTCTTACGTGTATATATGCAAGAGGTGATTTTTATGCAACTACTATTAGATCATGTAATACAATTTGCACTTCAAAATGAGGCATCAGACATTCATTTTATCCCATCACAATCACAAGTCGAAGTGAAACTCAGAGTGAAAGATCAACTTGTATTATATGACACATTAAATCTAGAAACGTATCAAAAATTGTTAACTTTGTTGAAATACCAAGCTGGATTAGATATTTCGACACGCCACAAAGCGCAAAGTGGGCGCTATATTTATGAACATAAAGCGTTATATTATTTAAGAGTGTCCACGTTACCTTTAAACTTAGGTACTGAAAGTTGTGTTATTCGTATTACACCCCAATATTTTCAAAATGCGAAAGCTCATAGTGTATTAGACATCAAATCTAATATGGAGAAAAAGCAAGGTTTAATTCTGTTTAGCGGGCCTACAGGTGCAGGAAAGAGCACGTTAATGTATCAAATGGTCGTCTATGCTAAACAAAAGTTAAACCTGAATATTATCACAATAGAAGACCCGGTCGAGCAGCTTGTGAACGGCATTACGCAAATTTCCGTTAACGAAAAAGCTGATATTACGTATGGATCGTCGTTAAAAGCAATTCTTCGTTGTGATCCAGATGTCATCTTAATTGGTGAGATTCGTGACAGTCATATTGCAAGGGACGTTATACAAGCGAGTTTAAGTGGGCATTTAGTATTGTCGACGATACACGCCAATGATTGTCAAGGGGTGCTCCTTAGACTGATTGAAATGGGACTCTCTCACCAAGATTTATCTCAATCTATCAATCTCATCATCAATCAAAGACTCATTACAACAAAAAACGACCAGCGACAACTCGTCTATGAAACGATGGATCAACAGGAGATTCATTACTTTTTGAATAATAACTTCCAACTACCTACTGCTTTCACAAGCCTTTCTCATAAGCTTCAACTTCTGAATAAAGAGGGGGTTATAGATGAAAAGATTTTACGAAAGTATACGATTTAAACGCACGTTAAGACAACTTCATGTGCAACACTTACTCATTATGGAGCGCCTCTATCAATTATTATTACATGGTTTTACTTTTGCTGAAGCGATGTTATTTATATATGAACAACTCAATATACGACATCCTACATTTGAAAATCAACTCATCGAAAAATTAAAGGGAGGTGCAAATTGCTATGACATTTTTCGGATGTTTGGTTATCCTGAAACCATTTTGATGCAGCTTTATTTTGCTGAACGGTATGGATCACTACCCGAAACGTTAAAATTGTGTCATCAGTTTTATACCAAAAACCGCAAACTTAAAAAACAGCTGATTAAAACTATCCAATATCCGATCGTACTCATTTTAATCTTTCTCGCGCTGATTGTGACTTTGAATCACACGGTCATGCAACAATTTGACCAAATGTATGAAACGATGCAATTGAATCAATCCTCATTGCAATATATTGTTAAGATGTTCATTCAAAACTTCCCAGCCATCTTCTTAATCATATTACTCGTGATTGTTTCAACTTATTATATTGTCAAATTACGTTTGAACCATCTCCCAATTAAACGCCAAGTTCATTTTCTAACCCACCTGCCTATTTTCAAAAGATATTATAAACTTTTTACAACTTACCACATGACGAACCAATTTGTATTATTTTTTAGAAATGGTATTACATTAAATGATATTGTTAAGATTTATTTGAACCAAAAGGCAAACCTGTTTTTACAATATATCGGACACACATTGAAAGAACATCTTCAGCAAGGCGAATCTTTTTCTCACATATTACTTCAATTAGACTGTTTTGAACCTCAATTTATAAGCTATATCAAACAAGGTGAAAAACGAGATAAATTGGATATTGAGTTAGAAGTCTATAGCACATTCTTGTTGGAGCGTATAGAAGCAATGATTCACCAGCACATCAAATGGATCCAACCTATCATGTTCGCATTTATTGGTATTTTAGTGCTATCTGTCTATTTAATTATGATGTTACCTGTTTTTGAAATGATGCAAGCTATTAAAGAATAGGAGCGATTGACAATGATTCAACAACTTAAATTAAAATTCAACAAAAAGAAAGGTTTTACATTAATTGAAATGCTACTTGTTCTGTTAATTATTAGTGTACTATTGATTCTCATTATCCCGAATATTGCTAAGCAGTCAGATCATATCCAAAAAACGGGTTGTGCTGCACAATTAAAAATGGTCGATAGTCAAATAGAAGCCTATGCTTTAAAGTTTAACCACAAACCGAATACGATTGATGATTTAGTTCGTGAAGGCTACATTAAAGAAAGTCAAAAAACATGCAAATCAGGTGAAGAGATCACAATCAGAGATGGCGAAGCAGTTGCGTCATGATGGCTTTACACTCATTGAGATGCTGTTAGTACTCGCCATTATCTCTGTCTTTATTTCCATAACTATGGCGCATCCCCAATTCAACTTGTTCCATAATACGACAGAATATGAGATCAAAAAACTGACAAGTGAAATCGACTATTATCAAGCGTATGCCATTAAGAGTCACGCGCCTGTCATGCTACTTTTTCGTCCTAACCGTAACGATATTAAAATTGAGACAATTCACCCACACCGAGTGACTACGATTCCACTTGCACCGCTTCAATTAAAGATGACTTCAAATATTCATGCGCTCATTTTTGATAAAGACGGAAAAGCGAATCAATTTGGCACATTACGTTTTGAACATCAACAGCGTGCCTTTTCTCTTATTTTCCATATTGAACAAGGGAGGTACCGTATATCTTATCAATAGTAAACAAGTTCAAAATAACATCAGGCTTTGTTTTTATAGAAAGTCTTTTTGCGATGTTTCTCCTCAGTATCATGATTTTACAGCTTCTTCCTATGACGCACCAAATGGTCAAAACATATCGTGAAGCGGTGGAAGATTTAACGTTAAAACGTACATTGTTTGAAGTCATTCAACATCAAATTCCAGAAAAGAAGTTGACGGTGTCTCATTATGAAATTATTCCGACAGCACATCAATTGTGTATACAAAATCATCAAACCAAACAAAAATATTGCTATCGAAAAGCAGGGCTTCACGCTCATTGAAAGTCTCGTTGCTCTAGTAATTCAAATGACTATTGTATTACTCATACCCTTACTTATTTTCAGTTTAGGTCAATTAAAAACGACAGTATTTGAAGATCGAACATATGATATCGAACTGATGATTAAGGATATCTCACATACACTTCATGCTAAAGATGTAAAAGCAAAGATGATTAAAAAGAAAGAACTAGAAATAAGAGATTCGAATACAGAGATTAATTACAAATTGCGCAATCAAAAAATTATAAAAACTGTTGGTCATCGAGGAAATATTACGATGTGTAACCATGTTGTAGACGTTCACTTTGAAAAATTAACTCATGATTTAATGCTAATGAAAATAACCTACCAGGAAGGGACTACAACACATGAAAAAGAGATTCTATTGTAAACACGGCTTTACCTTGCCATTATTGTTTATCATTTTATCTGCATATTTTGCTTTTATCTCTTTTTATTTACTGATTTATAGTCTAAAATTACAAACTATAGATGCGCTGTCAGATGACTATGAATATCAAATAGCGCGAATTATCGACAAAGGTGAGTAATATATGAAATTAAAAATGGATACACCTCTTCTATTCATCGGATTTATGGGTGCAGGTAAAACAACCATTGCAGAAACACTAGCAGAGAGTTATCAATGTTCATTCATTGATTTGGATGCTTATATCGAAACTGAAACGCAAAAATCAATTCCACAAATTTTTGAAGAAGAAGGCGAACAAGGTTTTAGACGGCATGAATTTGAATGTTTAGAAAAAGCAATACAATCCTATGATATTATTGCGACAGGCGGCGGCATTCTCACTTATGACGCGACGTATCAATTTCTTAAAGAAGCAGAAGTGAAAGCCATATGGGTTGATGCACCGATTGAAGCACTTTATGAAAGGGTTAAAGACGATACAAATCGACCTAATGCTAATAAAAAAAGTTTCGAATCTTTAAAACACTTGTATTCGACGCGTATTTCAAGATATAATGAAATCGCATTCATTAAGATTTCATCAGCAGCACCGTTATCAGAAACGCTTAATGAAATTAAAATTAAATTGTCTGCGAATGATCAATATTAGAGAGTATGGGTACGACTCATCACCGAAGGAGCAAGTAATGATAGATTACGAATCTCTCAGGTAAAAGGATAATATTGTGACGCATTCCTGAAGGCATCTCAACAGGGGAGTATGAAGGTACTCCTCTGTTTTTTATTACACATTAGGAGGGGACTACATGTCAGAAGAACTCAAGAAAACGTCACTTTACCAACATTACGTTGATGCAGGGGCTAAAATTGTTGAATTTGGTGGTTGGGCGATGCCAGTTCAATTCTCAAGTATTAAAGAAGAACACAACGCGGTACGTACTAACGTTGGCTTATTCGATGTGAGCCACATGGGGGAAATTCGCATTGAAGGTCCAGAAGCCGCACACCTTGTTCAATATGTACTTTCTAACGATACAAACCAACTGACATTATCTAAAGCTCAATACACGGCTTTATGTAATGAAGAAGGTGGTGTCATTGATGATTTAGTCATTTATCAACTTGGAGAAACGCAATATTTATTAGTCGTTAATGCTGCTAACGTTGATAAAGATTACGACTGGATTGTACAACATAGTAGTCGCTTTGACGCTACAGTGACAAATGTATCCGATCAATATGGTCAGCTGGCATTACAAGGTCCAAATGCAAGACGAATCATTCAAGACAATGTTTCTGAAGATGTCAGTGAAATGGGTATGTTCGAATTTAAGCAAAATGTCAAAATTTTCGGTAAAAATGTGATTCTCTCACAATCTGGATATACAGGTGAAGATGGCTTTGAAATTTATTGTGACAGTGAGGATGTCACTACAATATGGGACGCACTTTTATCAAAAGATGTGACGCCATGTGGTTTAGGCGCGCGTGATACGTTACGTTTAGAAGCAGGATTACCACTTCACGGACAAGACTTATCTGAATCTATCACACCTTATGAGGGGGGGATCGCTTTTGCAGCTAAACCATTAATAGAGGAAGATTTTATTGGTAAATCTGTACTTCAATCACAAAAAGAGAATGGTGCACCAAGACGTACAGTAGGCCTTCGTATGATTGATAAAGGCATTCCTAGAACTGGATACACGATTTATGATTTAGATGGCAACGAAATTGGTGAAGTGACTTCAGGTACACAATCACCATCTACAGGTCATGCTATCGGTATGGGCATCATTGCACGTGATGCTTTTGAAATGGGGAAAGAAGTCGTTGTACAAGTGAGAAAGCGTCAAGTGAAAGCGAAAATTGTTAAAAAGAATCAAATTGAAAGATAGGGAGTGAATACAGTGAGTCATCGTTATATTCCATTAACTGAAAAAGACGAGCAAGAAATGTTAGAGACGATTGGTGTTAAATCTATTCAAGAACTATACAGTGATGTTCCTGAAGATGTGCTATTAAGCAGAGATTTAAACATTGCAGATGCAGAGCCTGAAACACAATTATTGAAGCGATTAACACGTATTGCAAATAAAAATATTACAAAAGAAACACATACATCATTTTTAGGTGCAGGCGTTTATGACCATTATGCACCAGCTGTTGTAGATGCGATGATTTCTAGATCTGAATTCTACACTGCCTATACACCATATCAACCTGAAATTTCACAAGGGGAATTACAAGCAATTTTTGAATTCCAAACTATGATTTGTGAGTTAACTGCGATGGACGTTGCGAACTCATCTATGTATGACGGTATGACAAGTTTTGCTGAAGCGTGTTTATTAGCGTGGGGTAACACGAAGAAAAATAAGATTGTTGTATCTAAGGGTCTACATTATCAAGCTTTACAAGTGTTAAATACTTATTCAAAAATTCGCGAACAATATGAAGTCGTTACAGTAGATTTAGATGGCACTGTGACAGACTTGAAAAAGTTAGAAGCAGCTATTGATGATGAGACGGCAGCTGTTGCAGTACAGTATCCAAACTTCTATGGCTCAATTGAAGATTTAGAAGCGATTCAAACATTGATTGCTGATAAAAAAGCGCTCTTTATCGTATATGCGAATCCTTTATCTTTAGGTTTATTAACGCCTCCAGGAGAATTCGGCGCAGATATCGTTGTAGGTGATACACAAGTATTCGGAATCCCTACACAATTCGGTGGTCCGCACTGTGGATATTTTGCAACAACGAAAAAATTAATGCGTAAAATTCCTGGCCGTCTTGTAGGTCAAACGACAGATGATGAAGGTAATCGTGGTTTTGTATTAACGTTACAAGCACGTGAACAACATATCCGTCGTGAAACTGCGACATCTAATATTTGTTCAAACCAAGCACTGAATGCATTAGCGTCTTCAATTGCAATGTCAGCGTTAGGTAAACAAGGGCTTCAAGAAATTGCCGTTCAAAACATGGAAAATGCCAACTATGCCAAAAAGGAATTTAAAAATAACGGTTTCACTGTTTTAGACGGCATATCTTATAACGAATTTGTCGTTCGCTTTGATCGTTCAATTGCTGAAGTGAACCGTGCCCTCCTAGATGAAGGTATTATTGGTGGTTTCGACTTAAGTGTAGTTGATGATACGTTTGAAAACCACATGCTCGTTGCTGTAACGGAATTGAGAACAAAAGAAGAAATCGATACATTTGTGCAGAAAGCTGGTGAAATCAATGGTAAGTAAATCTAGTCCATTAATTTTTGAACGTTCTAGAAAAGGTCGCTTTGCATATTCTTTACCGCAAAGAGAAATTGATAACGATGTTACGAATCAACTTCTCGATTCAAAATTCATTCGTAAAAATAAAGCTGAATTTCCTGAAGTATCAGAACTTGATTTAATTCGTCATTACACTGAGCTTTCGAATAAAAACTTTGGCGTTGACTCAGGATTCTATCCATTAGGTTCGTGTACAATGAAATATAATCCTAAAATCAATGAAAAAGTTGCACGTATTCCAGGATTTACTGAAGCACACCCATTACAAGATGAGGATCAAATTCAAGGTGCGTTAGAAATCATTTACAGCTTGCAAGAAGAATTAAAAGAAATTACAGGAATGGATGAAATTTCACTCCAACCTGCAGCGGGCGCACATGGTGAATGGACAGCACTGATGATTTTCAAGGCATATCACCTACAAAATGGCGATGCAGAAAGAGATGAAGTCATTGTACCTGACTCAGCGCATGGTACGAATCCAGCTTCTGCAGCGTTTGCTGGTTTCAAATCTGTCACAGTTAAGTCGAATGAAAAAGGTGAAGTAGATATCGCCCACCTAAAAGAAGTCGTGAGTGATAAAACAGCTGCAATTATGTTAACAAACCCGAATACATTAGGTATTTTTGAAACGAATATTATGGAAATCCGCGATATTGTGCATGAAGCAGGGGGCTTACTATACTACGATGGCGCTAACCTCAATGCAATTATGGATAAAGTACGTCCAGGAGACATGGGATTTGATGCTGTTCACCTTAATTTACACAAAACATTTACAGGGCCTCATGGCGGTGGTGGTCCAGGTTCAGGTCCAATCGGCGTGAAAAAAGAGTTGCGTGATTACTTACCGAAACCACTCGTTGTGAAAAATGGCGACCGTTTTGAGTATGATAATGACATCCCATATTCCATTGGACGTGTGAAACCATTCTACGGCAACTTCGGTATTTATTTACGTGCTTATACGTATATTCGTACAATGGGTTATCAAGGATTGAAAGAAGTGTCTGAAGCGGCTGTGTTAAATGCGAACTACATGAAAGCGCGTTTAAAAGATACGTTCGTTATTCCATTTGATCAATATTGTAAACATGAATTTGTATTAAGTGGTACGAAGCAAAAGAAACTGGGTGTACGTACTTTAGATATGGCGAAACGTTTATTAGACTTTGGCGTTCATCCACCTACAGTTTATTTCCCACTCATTGTTGATGAAGGTATGATGATCGAACCGACAGAAACAGAATCTAAAGAAACGCTAGACTATTTTTGTGATGCCTTAATCCAAATTGCGAAAGAAGCTGAGGAAGATCCAGATAAAGTGTTAGAAGCACCACATACAACAATTATCGATCGTTTGGATGAAACTACAGCAGCACGTAAGCCAATTTTAAAATTTGAGAACTTAAAAGAAGAAAAGTAACTAGATTTTACGACCTGTTTATTGTTTCTAATCGTAAACAGAGGGATGGGACATAAAAATTTTTGATGCCCACCCCTGTTTTTATTTGAACGTGATATTTATTGTGTGATTCAGCGTAAAATGCTAAAATATAGGAATTGCGAACATTTGTTCTAAACCTTAAAAAACGTAGCATCATGGCTATTCTTTCTTTTTAAGCGTAGTATTGTCTACTTTTATCTTTTCGATCTATCCATGCTTTTTCAAAAATTTATAAATGTGATAGAAAGTCAACATACTACGATTCTGATTTAATCAAACACATAAAAAAGAGCTAGATTATCCACATTTTTACTGGATCCACTAGCTCTTTTTACTATTTTTTAGATTTAATCTTGCCCGTCCATTTTTTGTAGCCGCCTTTTAACATGTACAAGTTCGTATATCCTTTTTTCTTAAGTGTACGTGCAGCTCGATAACTTGCGATACCATTTGCATCAACAAGATAGATGGGTTGATCTTTTCTTAATCCTTGGTATCGTTGACGAAACATTGTCATAGGGATATTTCGTGCACCAATAATATGACCATAATCATAGTCTGCCTTTTCTCTAAGATCGATCACTTGTGCTTTTCTAATACCTTCTTGAAATTCTTCTTGGTTTAATTCTGTTACTGATCGCTTATTAATGATAAAGTTCGTTACCATCCAAATGATGACCAATGCTAACACAATTAAAACGATTAATGTCATGTTACTCATCTTGCATCCTCCCTAAAATACCGATATTATTATTATAAGACTGATAGACTAATTTATCAAAATTTTTATGTGTGACATATGTTGGCAATTTTAAATTTTTTGAAACATAACATATGCCCGATGAGATTTCATAGGGAGGCTTTATAGCAAATGACAGAAACTTGGCATTTTATGAATACAGGAAGTCATCATCCATACTACAATATGGCATTGGATGAGGCTTTGTTAAATTTTGTATCAAGAGGAGAAATTGATCCGGTCGTTCGATTCTACACTTGGAATCCACCAACGTTATCAATTGGTTATTTCCAACGACTCTCCAAAGAAATTGACATCGAAAAGGTCAAAGAAAAGGGCTACGGTTTAGTGAGACGCCAAACAGGAGGCCGTGGTGTTTTACATGATAAAGAATTAACTTATAGTGTGATCGTACCAGAAGCTCATCCTGATATGCCTCAAACCGTTACTGAAGCCTATCGTGTGATTTCAGGTGGTTTACTAGAAGGCTTTAAATCATTAGGCTTTGATGCACATTTCGCGGTACCACGTTCAAAAGAAGAGCGAGAGAAGCTCAAACAACCGAGAAGTTCTGTTTGTTTTGATGCACCAAGTTGGTATGAACTCGTTGTTGAAGGTAAAAAAATCGCTGGCAGTGCTCAAACGAGACAAAAGGGCGTGATTTTACAGCACGGTTCGATTCTTCAAAATGTGGATATTGATGACTTGTTCGACATGTTTATTTTCAAAAACGAGAGATTGAAAGCAAAAATGAAAGAAGCCTTTGTCGAAAAAGCAGTGGCCATTAATGATTTATCAAATGAAACAATCACTTTAGCACAAATGGAAGTGGCGTTTAAAGAAGGTTTCAAAAAAGCACTCGATATTGAATTTAAACCGCTAGAATTAACAGTAGCGCAACAAGATGAAGTAAAAGCATTAGAAGAAAAATATCGTTCAGAGGCATTTTTATATCGCAAATAATCATCAGGTTTAATCACTGTAAATTAAAAGGCTGGAAAACGCTCAATGATATGCGCCCAGCCTTATAATATTGTTAACTTCAATTTTTCTCAATAAGTGATTCTTAAACACGCACTTATCGACGTCCTTTGAATTTATTTTTCCAAACACGCTTTTTGTAATCCCGTTGATCTGGCGTTAAAAAGAAAAAGAAATAGACTAAATAGATGATGCCGACAATAATAGCTACTGTAATGATTGATCTAAAAATACTAAAAAGTACTACATCTAAATTGAAAATTAATCCGATTAGTGCGACAAAAATTATTACACCGAATATCATTTTTTGGAAAGTTGTCATGTTAATTACTCCTCTTTATATTATCCTGCATTTGTAGTTTTCACATTGATGTTTGATAAGCTCTGACGTCCTTTTTGAATTTCATTTTTATCTTTCGCTTTATAACCTTTTCGAATCATTGTTAAAGCACTGTTGATTTCTTTTTGTAGTTTTCTAATTTCTTTGTCCTGTGCTTTGATTGATTTATCCTTTTTAACAATCTTTTCATCTTCCGTGGCATCTTGGTAACTTTCCATCGCACTTTCATGATCCTCAATAATTTGATCTAATTGATCCAACACTTTATCCTCTTTTTTGTTTGCTAACACTTTCGAATCAATTTGTTGGTAGGCATTAATCGCATCCGTTACAGAGGCATAATATTGTGATGAAATTTCAAGATAATCTGCTTTTTTCTGATTAGACTTCGCTTGTTTTGTATTCTCTGAGTCTTTTTTCAAAGCGTCCACTTGTTTTTGTTTTTTCGCATTTTCATTTTTAAGTTGCTGATTTTCTAATTTAATTTCATGATTTTTGTCACTTAAATCCGTACTTCTCTTTTCTAGAGGTAACAGGTTTTGACTTCCACAGGCTGACAATAAAAATGCAACACTGATACTCGCACAAATTCTCTTTTTCATATTAAACTCCTAAACACTCAATTGTTTTTCACTACATATGACTACATTTTAAGGTATCATGTAATTAAGTACAAATATAAGGAGGAATTTTTGTATGAAAAATAGACTTCAAAAGATAAGAACTTTATTACAAGACAAACATCTCGATGGTTTAACTGTGTTATCTGACTTTAATCGCCGCTATTTATCAGGGTTTACAGGTACAAGTGGCGCACTCATCATTACACAGGACAAAGCACTACTCATTACTGATTTCCGATATACTGATCAAGCACAACAACAAGCCATTGAGTTTGAGGTCATTTTACAAAAAGGTGATTTGTTCTCCGCATTAACAGAACAATTTAAAACATTAAATTTACAAAATATTGGTTTTGAAGGTCATCTCGTCGCTTATGATTCATTTTTAAAATTAAACCAAGGCCGTCACGATCTCATTTCTATCGGTCAAGCTATTGAAACGATTCGTCAAACGAAAGATGAAGATGAAATTAAAGCGATTCAAAAAGCAGCACAAATTGTGGATGAAGCATATAAATATATTCTCACTGTCGTTAAACCGGGTATGACTGAAAAAGAAGTTAAGGCGCATTTGGAAAGTAAAATGTTGCATTTAGGCGCAGACGACACGTCATTTGATACTATCGTCGCTTCAGGTATTCGAGGTGCGATGCCACACGGTGTAGCTTCCGATAAAGTCATTCAGTCAGGAGAAATGGTCACGTTAGACTTTGGTGCTTACTACAACGGTTATTGTTCAGATATCACACGTACTTTCGCTGTCGGCCAACCTTCTGAAGAAATGGTTAAAATTTACAATATCGTGTTGAAAAGTCAAGAAGCCGCCATTGCAGCGATTCGTCCAGGAATGACAGGTAAAGAAATGGATAGTATTGCGCGAGATATTATTACAGAAGCGGGTTACGGAAAACACTTTGGTCATTCGTTAGGTCACGGTATCGGTTTAGACATTCATGAACTTCCTGGCCTGTCTCAAAAATCAGATGTCGTCTTAGAAAAAAATCATTGTGTGACGATTGAACCTGGTATTTACGTAGAAGGATTAGGTGGTGTTCGTATAGAAGATGATATTTTAATTACAGAAAATGGCGGCGAACGCTTTACTAATTGCACAAAAGACCTTATTATTTTAAAAGAAGAGTGATTCTGAGGAGGAAACTGAATGATTTCTGTAAATGATTTTAAAACAGGCTTAACGATTTCTGTTGATAACGGAATCTGGAAAGTAATAGAATTCCAACATGTTAAACCTGGTAAAGGATCTGCGTTTGTAAGATCAAAATTACGTAATTTAAGAACAGGTGCAATCCAAGAAAAAACTTTCCGTGCAGGCGAAAAAGTTGAGCCTGCGATGATTGAAAACCGCCGTATGCAATATTTGTATGCTGATGGCGACAATCACGTATTCATGGACAACGAAACTTTCGAACAAACAGAACTAAGCACAGATTACTTAGAATACGAATTGAAGTTTTTAAAAGCAAACATGGATGTACATATCCAAACGTACCAAGGCGAAACAATCGGTGTGGAATTACCAAAAACTGTTGAACTTGAAGTAACTGAAACTGAACCTGGGATTAAAGGGGATACAGCGACAGGGGCAACAAAATCAGCAACGGTTGAAACAGGTTACACATTGAATGTGCCGTTATTCGTTAATGAAGGCGATGTGTTAGTCATTAACACAACAGATGGTAGCTACGTATCACGTGGTTAATTTAATTCATATCAGGTGAACGAGATTTTCCTGATAATGTGACCAATAGAATATTATTATTGGACTAATGAGGCTGATGATTGTCTTGTTAGTCCATATTTTATTTTTAAGCTATACATAGCCATAATCAGCGTTGTTTATTCTATCTATTAACATAGCATCGTTGAATATTTCAAAGACGATACGATCAACCAAAGCGAATCGATTGAATCATTTAGTAAGAATGAAAAAGTCACTACTACGCTTTAGATATTATGTATTTTCTTGAATTGCCTTATACACTCAAGTAAAATAGTAGGGTAGAAATAATCAATCATAAGGGAGTAACCAAAATGAATTTTAAAGAGATTAAAGAATTAATTAATATTCTAGACAATTCTAACCTCACTGAAATCAGTATTGAAGATAAAGGTACAACGATCAACTTAAAAAAAGAAAAAGAAATTGTAACTCAACAAATCTCAGCACCTCAGCAAATGGTTGCACCAACTGTAACAGCTGAACCTGTCCAAGTAAACGCTGCATCAGTAGATACACCAACAACAGAGGCTGATACATCACTCAAAACGATTACAGCACCTATGGTCGGTACATTCTATAAATCACCGTCTCCTGAAGAGAGCGCTTATGTTCAAATCGGTGATCAAGTGACACCTGATACAACTGTTTGTATATTAGAAGCCATGAAGTTATTTAATGAAATTCAAGCTGAAGTGGCTGGTGAAATCGTTGAAATTTTAGTTGAAGATGGACAAATGGTTGAGTATGGCCAAGCTTTATTCAAGGTGAAATAATATGAGAAAAATATTAATTGCAAACCGTGGCGAGATTGCAGTGCGCATTATTCGCGCATGTCACGAATTGGGTATCCAAACTGTAGCGATTTATTCTGAAGGCGACAAAGATGCATTACATACTCAATTAGCCGACGAAGCCTACTGTGTGGGGCCCAAGCAATCAAAGGATTCGTACTTGAACATACCGAACATTTTATCTATCGCCACTTCTACGGGATGTGACGGTATTCACCCTGGCTATGGCTTCTTGGCTGAAAATGGTGATTTTGCGGAATTGTGTGAAGCTGTCCAACTGAAGTTTATTGGACCGAGCTATGAATCGATTCAGAAAATGGGGATTAAAGATATTGCAAAAGAAGAAATGAAACGTGCAAATGTCCCTGTTGTTCCTGGTAGTGAGGGACTTGTGCACACGATTGAAGATGCCATCCAAACTGCTAACTCAATTGGTTACCCTGTTATTATAAAAGCAACTGCTGGTGGTGGTGGTAAAGGGATTCGTATCGCACGAAATGAAGAAGAATTAATCAATGGTTATAAAATGACACAACAAGAAGCAGAAACAGCTTTCGGTAATGGTGGCTTATATTTAGAGAAATTTATTGAAAACTTCCGTCATATTGAAATTCAAATTCTTGGTGATGAGCATGGAAACGTGATTCACCTTGGCGAACGTGATTGTACGATTCAACGCCGCATGCAAAAGCTTGTTGAAGAATCACCCTCTCCAATTCTTACTGAAGAGAAAAGAAAAGAGATGGGTGATGCAGCTGTAAGAGCAGCTAAAGCGGTCAATTATTTTAACGCAGGAACTATTGAATTTATATATGATTTAGATGAAGATCAATTTTACTTTATGGAAATGAATACGCGAATTCAAGTCGAGCATCCAGTGACTGAAATGGTGACAGGTGTGGATCTCGTAAAACAACAAATCAAAGTGGCTATGGGAGAAAAATTACCTTATACACAGGATGATATTCAAATTCAAGGTCATGCCATTGAATTTCGTATCAACGCTGAAAATCCTTATAAAAACTTTATGCCTTCACCTGGTAAAGTCGAACAGTATTTAACACCAGGCGGATTTGGTGTACGGATTGATTCAGCTTGTTACACGAACTATGTCATTCCACCATACTATGATTCAATGGTTGCGAAATTGATTGTACATCAACCGACGAGAGAGGAAGCCATTATGTCTGGTTTACGTGCGCTCAGTGAATTTGTCGTACTCGGAATCGATACAACCATTCCTTTCCATATTCGTTTACTAAATCATCCAGTCTTCAATCAAGGTTTCTTTAGCACCAAATTTTTAGAGATTTACGATATTATGAATGAAGATCATTAAATTGAATGGGGGCAACTTATATGGCAAAGCCAATTGAACATTTCAACCCAAATCTTGGAAGTGTTGAAATCGAACCTGAAGTCATTTCTGTTATTGCAAGTATTGCAGTGTCAGAAGTGAAGGGTGTTGAAGGGGTATTTCCGGATTTAAAAAATTCAACTTTGGAACGCTTTGGTCGCAAAAACTTAAGTAAGGGCGTTAAAATCACAACAAAAGACAATGAAATCACTATTGATGTCTATTGTTCTTTAAATTATGGCGTTAAAGTTTCCGAAACAGCGTTAAAAGTTCAAGAATCCATTCATAGTGCATTGCGAACGATGACTGCACTCACACCTCAACAAATCAATGTGCACATTACACATATAGAAATGGCCAAAAATAATCGTGATTAACTGATGAACGGAGAATTAAAATGAGTAGAAAACAAGCAAGAAGTCAAGCCTTTCAAACATTATTCCAACTAGAGATGAAAAATACAGAGTTGACGATTGATGAAGCGATTAGTTTTATAAAAGAAGACTATCCAGATTTAGATTTCGACTTCATTAAATGGCTTGTTTCTGGTGTGAAAGATCATCAACATGTTTTAGACGAAACAATTAGTCCGCATTTGAACGGATGGACGATTGCGCGTTTGTTGAAAACTGATCGTATCATTTTGCGTATGGCGACATTTGAAATGAACCACAGTGATACACCAGAAAAAGTTATTATTAATGAAGCAGTAGAACTGGCAAAACAATTTAGCGATGATGATCATTATAAATTTATCAATGGTGTATTAAGTCACATTAAAAGAAATTGAGTGATGGCATGGAAAAATATTTAACAATCTCTGCATTAACTAAATATATTAAATATAAATTTGATCAAGACCCACATCTTCAAAGTGTCTACATCAAGGGTGAATTGTCGAATTTTAAGCGTCACAGTAGTGGTCATTTATATTTTGCCGTTAAAGATGAAAACAGTGTTATCGCTGCAATGATGTTTAAAACACAGGCAAATCAACTTGATTTCGACCCAAAAGAAGGAGATCAAGTTCTCATTGAAGCACGAGTATCAGTTTATGAACGACGTGGTAACTATCAGATTTACGTTAATCATATGCAACTGGACGGGGTAGGGAATCTTTACCAAAAATTTGAGCAATTAAAAAATAAGCTTATGAAAGAAGGGTATTTTGACCCTGCTCATAAAAAACCTATACCTAAGTATCCTCAAAAAATTGCGATACTTACAGCCAGTACCGGCGCAGCTATTCGAGATATTCAAAACACTTTGAACAATCGTTACCCACTTGCTCAACAAATCAAAATCAGTACACTCGTACAAGGGGCACAAGCAAAAGCGGACATCATCGAAAAATTACAATCTGCGGATCAACTCGGTGCAGATGTGATTATACTTGGACGGGGTGGCGGCTCAATTGAAGATTTGTGGAACTTCAATGAGGAAGATGTTGTTAAAGCTATTTTTTCATGTCAAACACCTGTTATATCTGCTGTTGGACATGAAACAGATACAACACTTAGTGACTTTGTTGCTGATTTACGTGCCGCGACACCGACACAAGCTGCGATGTTAGCGACGCCGGACAAACAAGAGCTCAAACAAGTGTTGTATCAAACGCGTGCGTATTTAAATCGTTATATGAAGCAACATTTAAAACACACATCACAACAACTACAGCAGCTGCAATCGTATTACAAACTTAAGCAACCTGGTTTGTTATATGAACAGCAAATACAAAAACGTGACGAGCTCGATCGCGCCCTTCATCAATCTATGCAATTGCGACTACAACATGAACAACAACGGTTAGCGATGTTGCAACAACGCATTCGCATTAAATATTTTTATGATAACGTACAACGTCAAAAGCAAGCATCTATAGATTTATCATCTCAGTTACATAAACAAATTCAACGTATTTTAACTTCTAAAAAGCAAATCTTTCAACATCAACTGTTATCGCTTGATAATTTGAGTCCTACAAAGACGATGTTACGAGGCTACTCTATAGTTAAAAAAGATGATGAAGTCATTACGAGTAGTCATGACATACATGAAGGTGAACGCATTGAAGTCACTATGAAAGATGGCGCTTTAGATGCAAGAATTGAAAAGGTGAGGTGGCAAAATGACGACCGAAAATAAATCTTTTGAAGAAATGATGAAAGAATTAGAGAATATTGTAAATCAGCTAGATCATGATACGATATCGCTAGAAAAATCTTTAGAATTGTATCAACAAGGCATTGCGCTTTCTAAATCATGTGAAAAAACATTGAGTGATGCTGAGAAGAAAGTAGCAGAATTAATGGATAAAGAGGCAGATGAAAGTAATGAATCAAAATCTGAATGAGTTATTAGAACAATTTAATGGCCACTTGAATCATGCAATTGAAGATTCTCAACTAGGTACTTCTCTTGAACAGAGTATGCGTTATTCTCTAGAAGCTGGTGGGAAAAGAATACGCCCCTTACTCATGCTAGCTACAATTAAAATGTTGGATCATCAAAAGCTTGAGAGTGGTATGCATGTTGCTTTAGCGCTCGAAATGATTCATACATATTCATTGATTCATGATGATTTACCCGCAATGGATGATGATGATTTGCGGCGTGGTAAACCGACGAATCATACGGTCTATGGTGAGTGGCTAGCGATATTGGCTGGAGACGCCTTGTTGACAAAAGCGTTCGAAAAGATTGCGTTGACACCTCATATCGACGCTCAAATTAAAGTTGCACTTATTGAAAAAATAAGTCAAGCAAGTGGACATCAAGGTATGGTAGGCGGTCAAACATTAGACATGCAAAGTGAAAATCAACAAATTTCACTCGAAAAACTCGAAAGCATTCACATTCATAAGACGGGTGCACTGATTCAGTTTGCGATTGAAGCTGCAACAATCATTACATCAATTCGTCAAACAACTGCACAACAATTGATTCAGTTCTCTCAACATTTAGGTGTCATTTTCCAAATTAAAGATGACCTCTTAGATGTGTATGGTAATGAAGCGAAATTAGGCAAACCAGTTGGAAGTGATGTCACTAATCATAAAAGTACGTATGTCACACTTTTAGGTGAGAAGGGTGCTGAACAAGAACTTCAAGCACATATTCAAAAAGCCGAAGCCATTTTAACATCATTATCAACGGAATTTGATACAACAGATTTAAACTATTTGTTAACACTTTTTTACCAACGTCAAAATTAGGTTCTGTCTATCTATGATGTGATTGAAGTGTTATAATCAGTACGAAAGAAAAAATTAAGGGTGATTTCAATGGACGTAAGAAATATACAGAATCCTTCATTCTTAAAAAGTCTTTCTGTTAAAGAGCTTGAAGCATTGAGTCACGATGTGAGACAGTTCTTAATTCAAACGTGTGCTGTCACGGGGGGCCATATTGGTGCAAATTTAGGTGTTGTTGAACTCACAATCGCACTGCATAAGCATTTTAATAGTCCAGAAGATAAAATTATCTGGGATGTCGGTCATCAAAGTTACATTCATAAAATTTTGACAGGCCGCGGTCATCAGTTTGAAACATTAAGACAATATAGAGGATTATGTGGATTTCCAAAATTAAAAGAGTCTGATCATGATGTGTGGGAAGCTGGGCATAGTTCTACCTCATTATCAGCAGCGATGGGCATGGCAAAAGCGAGAGATATTTTAGGCAAAAAGAATCATATCGTTCCAGTTATTGGTGATGGTGCACTGACTGGTGGTATGGCACTTGAAGCTTTAAACAACATCGGCCATGACCGTACAAACATGACAATTATTTTAAACGATAACGAAATGAGTATCGCACCTAATGTTGGCGCGATGCATAACATGCTCGGTCGTATTCGAATGAACCAAGGTTATAACCGACTCAAATTTGATGCTGAATCGATTTTAAGTCGTTTGCCTGGGGGCAGTCGATTACGTGAATCTGCTGATCGTATCAAAGACAGCTTAAAATATTTAGTTGTAGATGGCGCGTTTTTCGAAGAGCTCGGAATTCGTTATATTGGTCCAGTTGATGGCCATAGCTTTGAAGAACTGGAGATTGCCTTGGCTGCAGCAGATTCTATTAACAAACCAGTGTTGATTCATGTTGTAACGAAAAAAGGGAAAGGTTACCATCCAGCTGAAAATGATAAAATTGGCACTTGGCACGGCTTAGGACCATACAAATTAGAAACTGGCGAACAGATTAAAGGCCAAACACAAGGACCTTCATGGAGTCAGTTAATGAGTGATGAAATTCTGTCATATGCGAAAAAGGATCGTCGTGTCGTTGCTATTACACCTGCAATGCCTGTAGGTTCTAAACTTACAAAATTCCAGTCCGAGTTGCCGGAGCAATTTTTTGACGTCGGTATTGCTGAACAACATGCTGTCACGATGGCGGCTGGTTTAGCGATAGAAGGTATGAAACCGTATGTTGCGATCTATTCAACATTTTTACAACGCGCGTATGACCAAGTGTTACATGATGTTGATCGTCAAAACTTAAACGTCATTTTTGGAGTGGACCGCTCTGGCCTTGTTGGTGCAGACGGCGAAACGCATCAAGGTGTGTTTGATGTTGGTTTCTTGACACAATTTCCAAATATGATTGTAACGATGCCTAAAGATGAAAATGAAGCGAAAAATCTCGTTTATACAGCGATGCATCATGCACAAGGGCCAATTGCAATTCGTTATCCACGTGGCAATGGTTTAGGCGTTGAAATCACTGATAAACGTGAGCACTTGCCTATTGGAACATGGGAAGACTTAACTGAAGGTCAAGACGTGGCTCTTATCAGCTATGGACCCACACTCGCGACTTTAGTTGAAGTTGCTAAAACTTTAGCAGAGCAAGGGATTCAAGCACGCGTCATTAATGCACGTTATATCAAACCGATGGACACGACTGTCTTAGGTGACTTAGGTGCCAAAAACACGCCTGTGGTTACAGTTGAGGAAGCGATGCTAAATGGTGGCTTAGGCAGTCAAATCGCAAATTACTTCACCGATCATGGATACACCAATCGTATCAAAAGACTCGGTATTGATGATACGTACATTGAGCACGGAGATGTAGAGCAAATTTTAGAAGATTTAGGGTTAACGCATGACCCGCTCGTTCATACAATTCAACAATTTTTAGACTAACATCCAAACACGAGTAATGTATTACAGTTGCTCGTGTTTTTTAATGACGAAAATGATCACATTTGTTTCATTTCAATTCTATCTTTATTCAATTTTCCTACTCAAAAGGAGAATCATATACATTTTTCGTATATATTGAATCGTTACGCACGCTGTTTTTGAATTTCAAAAGTCAATCGTTATATCAATTGTTTCTTACGATGACGTACATCACTTAAGTAGGTAAATCATAACCGAGTGTGGTAAAATCATTGTATAAATATTCGTTACGAGGTGTCTATTATGCCTAAAAAATCTGTAAGACATATAAAAATTAGAGAAATTATTTCAAACGAACAAATCGAGACACAAGACGAGTTGGTGAAACGTTTAAATGATTACGATATGAACGTCACGCAAGCAACAGTGTCACGAGATATTAAAGAGCTTCAATTAATTAAAGTCCCTGCACCAAGTGGTCAATATATTTATAGTTTGCCTAATGATCGTCGTTATCATCCACTTGAAAAACTAGGACGTTATTTGATGGATTCATTTGTAAAAATCGACAGTGCTAATAATTTACTCGTGCTAAAAACGTTGCCAGGTAATGCACAATCAATTGGTGCGATACTGGATCAAATTGATTGGGAAGAAGTGCTAGGTACGATTTGTGGTGATGATACGTGCTTAATTATTTGTCGCGATAACCCTTCAGCTGATGAAATTAAAGAAAGAATTTTCAATATGTTATAAGGATGGATGTCAGATGTTACAAAGCCTCTCCATTAAACAATTTGCTATTATCGATACATTAGATATTCAGTTTTCAGATGGCCTCACTGTGCTTAGTGGTGAAACTGGTGCGGGTAAATCAATCATTATTGATGCCATTGGACAACTGATTGGTATGCGTGCTTCCTCTGAATTTGTACGACATGGTGAAAAGAAAGCAATTATTGAAGGCATTTTTGATATTGATGATGCGACAGATGCGATACGTCAACTTGAAACGTTAGGAATTGATATTAATGAAGACTTTTTAATTGTTAAACGAGAAATTTTTAGTTCTGGTAAAAGTATCTGTAGAATTAACAACCAAACTGTGACGTTACAAGATTTAAGACAAGTCATGCAATCTTTACTTGACATCCATGGTCAACATGAAACACAATCTTTATTAAAACAAAAGTATCACGTTGAACTACTTGATCGTTATGCTGACGGTGAATATATTAAAGAACTTCAGCAATATGCCCAATCTTATGAACAACATCAAGAAAAGATAAAAGAGCTTGAAGCACTAGAGTCTGCAGATCAAGCTTTATTACAACGCCTAGATTTAATGAAGTTCCAATATGATGAATTAAAAGAAGCGCAATTAAAAGAAGGCGAAATCGAACAATTAGAAATCGATATTAAACGTATTCAGAACTCCGAAAACTTAAGTTTAGCATTGAACGCTGCTTATGTGACTTTAACGGATGAACATGCGATTACAGATCGCCTTTATACTTTAAGCTCAGAATTACAAAATGTGAATCAAATTTTACCTGAAACGTTTGAAAAGCTAAAAGAAGAAGTTGATCAATTTTATTACACGTTAGAAGATGCTAAACATCAAATCTATGAAGAAATCAACCAAACTGAATTTGATGAACAATATTTAAATGAACTCGAATCACGAATGAACTTGTTGAACAATTTAAAACGCAAATACGGCAAAGATATTTCAGATTTGATGATTTATCAAGAAAAAATCGCTGATGAAATTAATAAAATCGAAAATTATGAAGAAAGTACCTCGAAACTACGTGAAGAAATCCAACAATTATCGCAACAAGTTCAGGAAGATGGGGAAAAGTTAACAAAAGCGCGTAGAATAGTAGCAAGACAGTTGCGCGATCGTATTGTCAATGAAATCCAATACTTACAAATGAAGGATGCGAATTTAGAAATTTCGTTTAAACCTTATGAAACACCGCAAAAAGATGGTTTAGAACGCATTGAATTTTTAATTAGCCCAAATAAAGGTGAGCCATTAAAAAGTTTGAACAAAATTGCAAGTGGCGGTGAACTGTCACGAATTATGCTCGCACTGAAAAGTATTTTTGTACGCGCACACGGGCAAACTGCGATATTATTTGATGAAGTGGATTCCGGTGTTTCTGGACAAGCGGCACAAAAGATGGCTGAAAAAATGAAAGACATTGCTTCAGTTATTCAAGTCATCTGTATTTCTCACCTACCACAAGTTGCGTCAATGAGTGATCATCATTTGTACATTTCAAAACATGAGAAAGATGACCGCACCACTACAACTGTACGCGAACTTACAGGTGATGCACGGATAGATGAAATTGCACGCATGATTTCTGGTGCAACTGTTACCGAATTGACAAGACAAAATGCGAAAGAAATGATTGAACAAAACCAAAAGCACAAAGGATGATGAAAGTTGAATTTTACAGACTTGCTTAAAGAACCTCAAGCTCTAACAGGGACAATAGCGATTGTTAATGCAACGGATGAACCACTTATTAGAGTCATCATTGAAGTTTTAAAGCAAACCGAAGCTGACTTCAAACTTTATAATAATCAAGATGTAGCTGAAATTATTCGTTCATTTGAGTTGTCGGCCGACTTTTTAAAGCGTATCCATATTCAAACTTTTGATACAGAAGAGGCTGCAATTGAAGGTTGCTTAAATGATTTGCATCATGGCAAAGCACAAATTTTGATGAAAGGGCAAATTTCAACTGCTAAAATCTTATCTGCGGTATTAAAACGTAACGCACAAGGTACAAAACCTTTTTTAAACCATGTGGCGTTATGTGAAATCCCGTCGTATCACAAACTGCTTATGATTTCAGACGTTGCGCTCAATATTGCGCCAACAGAAGAAGAGATGAAAGCCATTATTCAAAATTTGGTTGATTTTTCAAAAAGGCTACAATATCAACAACTTCACATTGCATTATTGTCATCCGTTGAAAAGGTCAGCCCTAAAATACCATCTACCGTTCAAGCTGAGCGTTTAAGTGAATATTATCAATCACATCCTATTGAACCGCATGTGCATGTTGAAGGTCCATTTGCGTTAGATAATGCGATTGATAAAAAGAGTGCGATTCAAAAAGGTATCCATTCAAAAGTTGCAGGGAATGCAGATGTTCTTATAGTTCCAGGATTAGATGCAGGCAATGTATTATATAAATCACTCACATATTTTGGTCGTGCAAAAGTTGCGAGTCTTATTCTCGGCGCACATTTTCCAATCGTTCTTACATCAAGAGCGGACAGTATTGAAAATAAAATCAACTCTATTTTAGTCGCATTAAAAGTCGGTTAACCTTGTAAACAAAATATGGGACCGGGATATTGAGTTTTCCCAGTCTCTATCTATATTATGGACGCAAATCCATTAATGATGATAAAAAAGTCAAAAAATGTGGATGAATTGGATATTATTGTTTGTCCTCATTCTATCAACTTGCCTTAAGTTGTTGCATTTGATGTAAGTTTGACCAAAAGGCTAAGACGCTTAAGAGATTGCGTGTATACTGCTAGCGTTCACTTCTTTACTTTAATAGTGGTTACTGTTTATCACAGTAGCTGTCTGCCTTCTCAAGGCGCATGTTTTTCAGATGTCGAGTCAGCCATCCGGGTCAGTGCGACGAAATCTTTATGACACATGAGATTTCTGTACTGCTCCCATAATCCACTAACACCTCAACAAATGTAACAGTTTAATCAAGCGTTAGTGAGTTGAAGGGCAAACCCATAGGAACACCAAGACATGAAGGCAATCAAAAACACAATTCGTAAAGAGAGCAAGTTAAACTATAATATTGCGACTATAGCATCTGAAGTTTTGTTCTCCATCTCCATACATTTTTGATTTGTTTTTGAAAGAAGGGATTGTATGACAACAACACTCGTATTAAATTTAGGGAGTACCTCTAGTAAATATGCAATATATGAAAATGATGAATGTAAAGTAAATGAAAATATCAGCCACACTGAAGCTATTTTAAAGCAACCCTTAATTGATCAAGAGTCATTGAGACAACAATTGATTGAAGATGAAATCGAATCACAGGGGTATCAGTTGAATCAAATTGATACCATTGCCTGTCGTGGCGGTCTACTCAAACCACTTGAAGGCGGTACATATTCAGTAAACGAAGCAATGTATGACGACTTAAAAAGCTTTAAGTATGGCGCCCATGCTTCTAATTTAAGCGCCATGATTGGTTATCAACTTGGCCAAAAATACCATATCCCAGTTTTTACGACTGATCCGGTTGTCGTAGATGAATTGATCGATGAAGTACGCCATACTGGAGTGCCGTCCATTCAACGTCGAAGTATCTTTCATGCATTAAATCAAAAAGCGATGGCTCGTCGTTATGCCGCACTAGTCAATCGTGCTTATGAAAATATGAATGTGATTGTGATACATATGGGAGGGGGCATCAGCATTGGTGCGCATGAAAAAGGGCGTGTCATTGACGTGAATGAAGCATTATATGGGGAAGGTCCAATGGCAATGGATCGTTCTGGCAGCATACCAAATGATTTACTAGTCCAATACATGGAGAAGCATCAGTTATCCGCTGATGAAATCAAGGTGCAGTTAAGTCGTGAGTCTGGACTTAAAGCATATTTTCAGACATCTGATTTAAGAGAAATTATGGCCAAGTATGAGCAAGATGAAAATGTGAAGTTAATTATCGACACAATGGTGATTCAAATCGCCAAAGTGATTGGAGAACGTGCTGTCGTTTTAAAAGGACACGTCGATCAAATTATTTTTACAGGCGGTATGAGCCATAGTGTTCAATTAATGGATCAGCTTGCGAAGTATATAGAGTGGATTGCTCCAATTTCAGTTTTCCCAGGAGAGCATGAACTTATCACGCTTGCAGAACGTGCACAATTAGCATTGAATCAGCAAATTAAAATTGAGATATATCAATAGGAGAAAACATATGACAAAAGAAAAATACGATATCGTTATCCTTGGCGGGGGTATTGCGGGATATTCTGCTGCAATCCGCGCGAGTCAACTTGGAAAATCTGTTGCTATAGTTGAAAAATCAAAAATGGGTGGAACATGTTTGCATCAAGGCTGTATTCCAACAAAATCTTTTCTCAAATCAGCAGAGGTCTTTCAATACGTACAACATGCCGATGACTTTGGTGTGACTGCTGAACCACCGACGTTTAATTTCTCAAAAGTGATGGAACGTAAAAATCGCATCGTCGACACAATGTATCAAGGACTACAAGGGTTAATGAAACGTCACAAAATTGATGTATTTCATGGCGTTGGTCGCCTAATGGGTGCTTCAATTTTTACACCTCAAAGTGGCACAGTTTCTGTAGAGTATGAAGACGGAACATCTGAACTATTACCGAATGACTATGTATTAATTGCAACAGGATCCAAACCTATGGCACTGCCGTTTTTACCGTTTGATCAACAACAAATATATAGTAGTAATGATATGATGACGCTTGAAGCTTTACCACAATCCATCACGATTATTGGCGGCGGTGTTATCGGATTAGAATTTGCATCTTTCTTTAGTAGTGTAGGTGTCACGGTACATATTATCGAAGCTGGTCCACGTATTTTACCAACAGAAAATGCACAAATCAGTCAATTAATTCAAAAACAATTGGAAGAGCAAGGTGTCAATTTCCATATCAATACGGTGCTCAAAGGAGACGACATCCAACAAAGCGACGAGGAAGTGACCTTCAATCTTGAAAAACCATTCTCCACTGAAAAAGTACTCGTTGCTATTGGTCGACAAGTGAATACAGCGGATTTAGGTTTAGACAATACGAAAGTTGTATTGAATGACAAGCAAATGATCGAAACGAACGAATATATGCAAACGGCTGATACACATATTTATGCTGCTGGAGATGTAATCGGCCATTTACAACTTGCACATGTCGGAGCTAGAGAAGGTGTGATTGCCGTTGAACATATGTTTAATGAAAATCCACTACCCGTTGATTATGATTTGATGCCAAGATGTGTTTATACATCACCCGAAATTGCGTCAATCGGTGTTAATCAAGAAACAGCAAAACAACGCGGTCTTAAATTTGAAGTCGTGAAAGCACCGTTTAAAGCGAATGGTAAAGCAACGATTACTACTTCATCAACTTCTGAAGGCTTTGCTGAACTATTGTTTGATCAAGCATCTGGTAGTTTGATCGGTGCATCTTTAATTGGTCCTCATGTTACAGAGCTTATCAACGAATTAAGTGTTTTACAATTTATGAATGGTTCTGCACTTGAATTAGGACTTTCAACACACGCACATCCGTCCATTTCAGAATTACTCATGGAATTAGGATTAAAATCTAATCATCAATCTATTCACATATAGATAAGAAGGAGGAAAATAGATATGAAAGATTATCAAAGTGTTGGCCTTGAAATTGAAGATTTAAAAAACATGTACCGTGCTATGGATTTAGGCCGTAAGTTAGATGAAAGAATGTGGCTCTTAAATCGTGCTGGGAAAATTCCATTCGTCATCAGTTGTCAAGGTCAAGAAGCCACACAAATCGGAACGGCTTATGCTTTACAAAAAGGAGACATTACATCGCCTTATTATCGTGATTTAGCATTAGTTACTTATTTAGGTATGACACCTTTAGAAACGATGTTATCCGCTTTTGGTAAACGTGATGACATCAGTTCTGGAGGTAAACAAATGCCATCTCACTTCAGTAAAAAAGAAGTCGGCATTATGTCACAAGGGTCTTCAGTGGCTACACAAATCCTCCATGCAGTCGGTGCAGCATTAACATTTAAGATGGATGGCAAATCTCAAATCGCATTAACGACACTAGGTGAGGGGAGTTCAAACCAAGGTGATTTTCATGAAGGGTTGAATTTTGCAGGCGTCCATAACTTACCATTTATTTGCTTAATTGAAAATAATAAATATGCGATTTCTGTATCTAAAGAATTCCAATATGGTGCAAAATATTTATCAGATCGTGCGAAAGGATATGGCATGTTCGGTGAGACGATTGACGGTAATGACCCAATTGCTGTCTATGGTGCTATTAAAAAAGCTCGCGAACGTGCAGTAAATGGTGAAGGTGCCTCATTAATCGAAGCCATGTGTACAAGATTAACAGCACACTCTTCAGATGATGATGACCGTTACCGCACAGTTGAAGAAAAAAATGCGGATAAAGAAAATGATTGTAACCTTAAATTCAAACAATATTTAATCGATCAGTCATTAGTTGATGAAACGTGGTTTGAGTCGATTGAAAAAGAAAATCAACAGTGGGTTCATCAAGCGACTAAAGAAGCTGAGGCCGCACCATACCCAGATCCATCTGAAACATACTTACATGTCTACGAAGAAGGAGGACGTCAACATGGCTAAAATTTCATATCTTGAAGCTATTAGACAAGCACTTGATGTCGCGCTAGAAAAAGATGCGCAAACGATGATTCTTGGTGAAGATGTAGGTAAAAAAGGTGGCGTTTTTGGGGTGACAGCTGGATTACAAGAAAAATATGGCGTTTATCGTGTATTAGATACACCACTTGCTGAATCCAACATTGTCGGTTCTGCTATTGGTGCAGCGATGATGGGGAAACGTCCTATTGCTGAAATACAATTTGCGGAATATATTTTACCGGCGACTAACCAAATTATGAGTGAAGCTGCTAAAATGCGCTATCGTTCTAACAATGATTGGCAGGCACCATTAACGATTCGCGCACCATTCGGCGGTGGTATTCATGGCGCACTTTATCATTCACAAAGTATCGAAAGTGTATTTACGTCTACTCCAGGCTTAACTGTTGTCATTCCATCCACACCTTATGATGCAAAAGGCTTACTTTTAGCGTCAATTGCATCAAATGACCCTGTGCTTTTCTTTGAGCATAAAAAGGCATATCGCTTACTAAAAGAAGAAGTTCCAGAAGGATATTACACTGTGCCGCTTGGTAAAGCTGATGTCAAACGACAAGGTAGCGATATCACAGTATTTTCATACGGTCTAGCAGTGAACTATTGTCTTCAAGCAGCAGATTTATTAAAAGGTGAAGCTATCGACGTCGAAGTGGTTGATTTGCGTACTGTCTATCCGCTCGATCAACAAACGATTATTGAATGCGCGAAAAAGACAGGTAAATGTTTGTTAGTCACAGAAGACAATAAAGAAGGTAGCGTCATGTCAGAAGTTGCCGCGATTATTGCTGAAAATTGTTTATTTGATTTAGATGCACCCGTAATGCGATTGGCGGGTCCAGATGTGCCAGCGATGCCATTTTCACCACCGTTAGAAGATGAATTTATGATTAACCCGGATAAAATTAAAAATAAAATGCGTGAATTAGCACAATTTTAAGGAGGTGCACTCATGGAAATCAAAATGCCTAAACTCGGGGAAAGTGTGCATGAAGGTACAATTGAACAGTGGCTCGTTCAAGAAGGGGACCGTGTTGAAGAATATGACCCATTGTGTGAAGTGATTACGGATAAAGTGACAGCTGAAGTGCCCTCATCATACGCAGGAACGATTAAAAAAATTATTGCTGCTGCTGGTGACACAGTTGAAGTCGGTTCTGTCATATGCGAAATGGAAGTGGAAGGTGATACTGACGAAACAACTGAAAATGTAGCTCCAGAAGCTGATGCGACAACTACAGAACAAACAAATGTGCCGCCAGCACCACCTTCAACAGAAAATCAATCTAAAAATAATGGCCGTTTTTCACCTGTTGTATTTAGATTGGCTTCCGAAAACAATATTGATTTATCAACAGTAACAGGGACAGGATTTGAAGGCCGTGTCACTAAAAAAGATATTGAACGTGCGATTGAACAAGGTACTACTACACCAAAAGAAAATGCTGTACCTCAAGAGACAGTAGAGCGCATTGCACCAACGTCACCTGTAGCCAAGCAAAATCACCATACATTAACAACAAGCGATCGTGATAGCGTGATTCCTGTCAATGGCGTGCGCCGTCAAATTGCGAACAAAATGGTTCAAAGTGTTCATGAAATTCCACATGCTTGGATGGCTGTAGAAGTGGATGCTACAGAATTAACAAAAACTCGCGCGCATTACAAAAATCAATTTAAAGCGCAAGAAGGATATAATTTAACATTCTTTGCATTTTTCATTAAAGCTGTAGCAGAAGCGCTTAAAAAATATCCATTACTTAACAGCACATGGCAAGAAGATGAGATTGTTGTACATTCTGACATCAATATTTCAATCGCTGTTGCGCATGAAAATAAATTGTTTGTTCCAGTCATTCGTCATGCCGATGAAAAATCTATTAAAGGCATTGCTCGAGAAATTCACGAACTCGCACAAAAAGCACGACAAAATCAACTTTCGTATGAAGATATGCAAGGCGGTACTTTCACTGTAAATAATACGGGGACTTTTGGTTCGGTACATTCTATGGGCATCATTAATCATCCGCAAGCAGCCATTTTACAAGTTGAATCTATTGTTAAAAGACCAGTTGTCATTGATGACATGATTGCGATTCGTTCTATGGTGAACCTATGTTTATCACTCGATCACCGTATTTTAGATGGTTTACAAGCCGGCCAATTTTTAAATGAAGTGAAACAACGTATTGAAGCGTTTACCGTTGAACATACACAAGTTTATTAATTTGTATGAAAAAAGTTGGATAATAATCTATGAATAAGGGAGTGGCTGGGATGTTTTC
Organism: Staphylococcus pseudintermedius; assembly: GCF_001792775.2. GTDB lineage: Bacteria > Bacillota > Bacilli > Staphylococcales > Staphylococcaceae > Staphylococcus > Staphylococcus pseudintermedius. The sequence goes on along the minus strand of NZ_MLGE02000003.1, from coordinate 89,724 downwards.
CTAGCCTTTTCTAATGGTTTGGCGTGCTTCGGTAAATTAAAATCGTCACGGAAACTACGGTCCAAATCCTAGTTTTTCTAGGCAGATGTTGCCGAATGATTGCAGTTGTGCATGACCTTTAGTAAAATGTAATTAATTGAAATACTTATGATGGAGGAATGTTCACATGGATATGAACTTCGATTTATATATGAATAATATCGTCAAACAAGCCCGTTCTGAAATGGACCATGCGGGTTACGAACAATTAGCAACTGAAGAAGATGTTGATCGTGTATTTAAACAAGCCGGCACAACTTTAGTCATGATCAACTCAGTATGTGGTTGTGCAGGGGGTATTGCACGTCCAGCTGCGACACACGCTTTACACTATGATGTATTACCCGATCGTCTTGTGACAGTATTTGCAGGTCAAGATAAGGAAGCAACGCAACGTGCACGTGATTATTTTGAAGGTTATGCACCATCAAGCCCTTCATTTGCGCTCATGAAAGACGGCAAAATTACTGAAATGATCGAACGTCACCAAATCGAAGGCCACGATACAATGGACGTAATTACGCAACTTCAAGCTTTATTTGACCGTTATTGTAACGCTAAGTAAGGTGCTCATCATGTTGCGTTTAAATCCATATCGCATCGGATTGAGAACGATAAAGACCGCTGTCGGCATGGCACTAGGTGTAATCATCGCACAACTACTAGGGTTGGATAATTACGCTTCTAGTGCCATTTTGGTGGTATTATGTATTAAAGATACGAAAATACACTCTGTTCACGCGATTATTTCTCGTTTTATATCCTGTTTAATTGCAATCGGCTTTGGTTGGGCTATTTTTCCGCTATTAGGGCAACACGCCTGGGTACTTGGTTTAATTGTTCTCTTTTTCATTCCTGTTACTGTGATGATTAATATGCAAGAAGGTGTCGTAACAAGCATTGTCATCTTACTCCATTTTTTCAATGCTGATGTCATCGATTTTTCATTAGTCGTCAATGAAGTATTGCTGATTATCGTTGGGTTAGCTATTGCGTTTACGATGAATACAATCATGCCAAATTTGGACCACCAATTATCTAAATATAAAAAGGAAATTGAGTTTCAATTCAAAAGCATTTTCCATACGTTTAGTTCAGCCTGTGCGATGCATAATAACCGACCTGATGTGACGTTTAATTCATTGGCACATACAATTCAAGAGGCGAAATCGATTGCATTCAAAGATGTTAAAAATCATTTTGTTCGGAATGAAAATAGCTACTATCATTATTTTGACATGCGTGAAGATCAGTTAGAAATACTTAAGCGCATTAAAAATCACATCAGGCACATTAATGCAAATGATGTCATGAGTGCACATGTGGCACAGTTATTTCATGAAATGGCAGAAAATGTCAATGAAAATAACTATACTGCATTACGTTTACACACATTATATCAAATTCGTCTTGAAATCGATCAACTGCCTTTACCTCAGACACATGAAGAGTTGTTGACACGTTCAAGTATGATTCAAATTTTGTATGATACTGAGGAATATTTAACGATTAAAGCAAAATTTGGTTCACTGAAAATGCATCATGAAATTTAATTGTATACAAAAACAGGCGAGGACACTTTAAATCCTTGCCTGTTTTTTGATTTCTGTTACATGCTCAATAATGGTGCGATACCTGTTAAAATCAACGCAAGTACGATGGCAACAAGCATCACAATGATGAGCACTTTTCTTATTTTCTTGTTTAACACGATGATAAGCCTCCAAATAACCTATAATAATCTCATGTACAATGACTGAATTATATCATTCATTCAAATAAAAGCCAAAAGTTCTTATAAAAAGGATGATGGATATGTCTTTTTTGCAATCTATCCAAAGTTCGATAAAATGAGTATAGAACATAAGGGAAGGTGACGGTATGCTAAATAAAGATAGATTAATTGAAACATTTTTAGAATTAGTGCAAATCGATTCTGAAACAGGACATGAAGACATTATTCAACCCATACTGAAAGACAAGTTTGAATCGCTCGGCCTATCAGTTGTAGAAGATAACGCGAAAGCAACGACAGGTTTTGGAGCTAATAATCTGATTTGTACATTACCTGCAAATCGAGAAAATAAAGATAAAATTTATTTCACGAGTCATATGGATACTGTGGAACCGGGTCGCAATGTGAAACCAATCATTAAAGAAGATGGTTTCATTTATTCAGATGGTACAACCGTACTCGGTGCTGACGATAAAGCAGGATTAGCTGTCATTTTTGAAGTGCTCCATATCATTCATGAACAACAGTTACCCCATGGTCAAATTCAATTCGTTATTACAGTGGGTGAAGAGTCTGGATTAGTTGGCGCAAAAGCTTTACGTAAAGAAGATTTAGATGCAGATTACGGCTATGCGATTGACTCAGCAGTACCGGTAGGCAGTATCACGATTGGTGCACCGTATCAGATGAAAGTTAATGCGACGATCCATGGTAAAAAAGCGCATGCCAGTACACCAAATGAAGGGATTAGCGCGATTAATATTGCTGCTCAAGCGATTAGTCAAATGAAACTGGGCCAAATCGATCATGAAACGACTGCTAATATCGGTAAATTCCAAGGTGGGGGGCCGACAAATGTTGTAACAGATTTAGTGAATATTTGGGCAGAAGCACGCTCACATGCTAAAGATAAACTCGATGCACAAGTTCAACATATGAAAGAAACATTTGAACATGCGGCAGCACAACATCACTGTCATGCTGAAGTTGAAACTGAGTTATCTTATCCAGGCTTTCATGTTGAATCGGATGAACGTGTCTACCAAGTGGCTGAACAAGCTGCAAAGGCATTAGGTTTTGAGATGCAAGCAGATGTCGGTGGTGGCGGTTCTGATGGTAATATTATTAATCATCTTGGCATCCCAACAGTCATTTTAGGCGTGGGCTATGAAAAAATTCATACAACAGATGAACGTATTTCCAAACAATCGTTATATGATTTAACAAATTTTGTATTAAAAATCATTGAAATGAATGCGTAAGCTAATCAAAGGCTTCATCCGCTAATATGTGATACAATAAGGCCATAATTTATAATAAGAGAGGTTAAGTATAATGACACAACAAATCGGTGTAGTTGGTTTAGCCGTAATGGGTAAAAACCTAGCTTGGAATATTGAATCAAGAGGATACAGTGTATCTGTGTACAACCGTTCTGCAGATAAGACAGATTTAATGGTTGAAGAATCTAAAGGGAAAAACATTGTACCGACTTATTCAGTAGAAGAGTTTGTAAATTCTTTAGAAAAACCACGTAAAATTTTGTTAATGGTAAAAGCAGGAGAAGCGACAGATAAAACCATTGACAGCTTATTACCTTTATTAGACGATGATGATATTTTAATCGACGGTGGTAACACAAACTACCTCGATACGATTCGCCGTAATAAAGCTTTGGCTGAAAGTGGCATTAACTTCATTGGTATGGGGGTTTCTGGCGGTGAAGTTGGTGCGTTAACAGGTCCTTCATTAATGCCAGGTGGTCAAGAAGCTGCTTATCATAAAGTGTCAGACATCTTAGAATCTATCTCAGCTAAGGCGAAAGACGGTAAACCATGTGTCACATACATTGGGCCTAATGGTGCGGGTCACTATGTCAAAATGGTACACAACGGTATCGAATATGCAGATATGCAATTAATCGCAGAAAGTTATATTATGATGAAAGATTTATTAGGCATGTCACATGAGGAAATCTCTGAAACATTCAAATCATGGAATGCTGGAGAATTAGAAAGTTACCTTATCGAAATTACAGGTGACATTTTCACAAGACTTGATGAGGATGGCGAACCACTTGTAGAAAAAATCATGGACAAAGCGGGTCAAAAAGGCACAGGTAAATGGACATCTATTAACGCATTAGAATTAGGTGCGCCATTAACTATCATTACGGAATCTGTATTTGCACGTTTCATTTCTTCTTTAAAAGATCAACGTGTGAATGCTTCAAAAGTGTTAAACGGGCCTTCTGCTGCATTTGATGGCAACAAAGAAGAATTCCTTGAAAAAATTCGCCGCGCACTGTACATGAGTAAAATTTGTTCATACGCGCAAGGTTTCGATCAAATGAAAACAGCAAGTGAAATCAATGAATGGAATCTTCAATTAGGCGATTTAGCGATGATTTGGAGAGAAGGTTGTATCATTCGTGCGCAATTCTTACAAAAAATTAAAGATGCATACGACAACGACAACAACTTGCAAAACCTTTTATTAGACGGTTACTTCAAGGATATCGTGACTGAATATCAATCTGCGCTTCGCGATGTTGTTGCAACAGGTATCCAAAACGGTGTGGCACTTCCTGGTTTCTCAGCAAGTATCAACTACTACGACAGCTACCGTACAGAAAACTTACCAGCAAACTTAATTCAAGCGCAACGTGACTATTTCGGTGCACACACTTACCAACGTAAAGATCAAGAAGGTACTTTCCATACACAATGGACTAAATAAAACCTTCTCAAATATGAAAGGGGCTAGGCGCATTCCTGGCCTCTTTTCATTTCATCTTTATGACTGCAACTCGTGCTCATGATAGTTTTTAATAAAATACAACATGACAAAAATCATACATATCCCACTGATTAGAAAAACCAAACCGTAACTATACGGTATGACAAATCCAAAGAAAATGAGCCCGAGTGGATTGAGTCCCGTGGCCAAACTTTGCAATAAAGCGAATACGCGTGATTTGTAATCTTCATCTATCGTTTTGTGTATCATAATTTGAAATGGAACATTGTCAATAGGAATGGCAATGCCAATCAATACGATACCAATGATCATCACAATATACGCCCAAAACGATATCGCTATAAAAAAGTTTGATGATGCGATAACGAAAAGCGATACAATTAAAATGAGCTTAGATAGCACAGACAATTTTTTTAAATTATTTTTCATGTTAAAGAAATTCAATGTAATGTATGTTAATAAAAGTGCCACTCCTAAAATACTTTCCATCGTTCCTAAATGTGCAGATGAATAGCAAAGTTGTGTCACGATAATAATTGGAAGTCCGACAGTTAAAGATTGTTCTAAAAAGTTAATGACGCTTGATGTTAAAAAGAGTGTCGACAAGTTCCGATTTTTAAAGACATATTTAAAACTTTCTGCCATCCCTTCTGTAAATTTTATGCTTTTACTCACCGCATTCGCTGGTTTAAAACGCAACATAAAAATCAGAATCAAGCCAACAAATTCAGTGAAGCTATTCAATAGCGCTAAAGTATTAATGTGGACAAGAGTTACTAAAAATCCTGCCACAATAGGGACCGTTATCATCGTTGCAGATTGAATGTTTTGTCTAGTCGTGACAACTCTCTCAAAATAGTCTCGTGTGATGTACTACAAGTTTGATGAGACAATGGTTTTGACAATCATATCTATAATTGCTAAAACAATCATGACCCAAAAAATACTCGCAATTTCTTCATGATATGCCATTGAAAAAAATGAATAGCGTAACGACACTTAAAACTTGCCCTAAAATCAGCATTTTTTGATTCGAATGTCGATCAATCATATTTCCGAATATCGGCATAGTCAATACTTGAATAATAGCTAGAATCGATAAATAAGTACCAAATAGACTGCCTGAACCGGTTAGTTGTAATACATAAAAGCCGCATGCAAAAGTGAAGATGTCTGAAAACATAGTTGAAATGGTACTAAACAAAATAAGAATAACTGACTTCTGCATCATATTTTCCTCCTCATTCCTTATTTGTATCATATGCGATACGGGAATAAATTTAAAGAGTGAATATTCAGAAATATATGTGAGTTGTTTATTTTCCCATCTAACTACACACAAAATAAGCACAATCGTTTCTCATCCGTCACTGAAACAACGCATCTCAACGATTGTGCTTGCTATAGCTTTAATTTTCATCAATATTCACAGGAACACATAATTGCACTTTTGTAAATGGATCCTCGAACGAAATATCGAGTGGATAAATCTCAATATATAAGGCATCGCGTTCAAATGGTAAAGTCAATTGTAAACTTGTTTCAATGTAGTGCCAAGCCTCACTTGTAACAAAATCAATTTCACCTTGTAAATTAAACACGGCGTATTGACGTCCTGCTAAAAAGCGATCTTCTAAATGACCAGGAAAACGTTCACTTGGGACACCGACAAAGATTTCAAGTCCTTGTTCAAGCGGGCAACTGACCACAAACAATTCATGCGGTCCGATATCATTATAGCGGATGATATCTTTTAGCGTGCCGTCCATTTTTAAATCTTCAAGAAAATCCGGAATGATGAAATGATGTTCTAATTCCGCTGATGGTACAAAACGAGAACAACCGACTAACGAAAAATCGCCTAATGTTTCTAAACGATAAGGGTAGGGCTTTTGCGAAGTTGTCGATAATTTTAAATAAAGTCGTTCCTGCATTTGAAGTTGATCTTTTTTTAGCTTTGCCTGTAACGGTGACACCCCATGATAATCACTAAAGTCGTGTGCAAATGTATTCGCATCCGCATACTGATAACGTTTTGCAAGATCAATCAAACGATTCGCACCGTGGATTAAATCATTAGCTGCAAGTGTCAGTCTGCGTGCGCGACAATATTCTTGAGGCGTTTTTCCAATAATCATCGTAAAAGATTGTTCTAAATGATAAGGAGAAATTTCAACGTATTCACTTAAAGTTTGTAAGTCGAATGGTTCTAATAAATGGTCTTCAATATAAACCATTGCGCGTTGTAAATGTTTAATGACGTCCAAAATTTTCACTCCTTATAACTCTTAAAGTCTCTTTCTCTCATGATGTATCTAATAATTTATTATATAACAAAAAACAGCTAAGTGACACTAAAATGTGAGTCACTTAGCTGATGTGTATCAATGAAGATGTATGCTTATCTTTATTGAATATCGTTCCACCATTTAAAGCCGTCACGACTTAATAATAAATCACTGTCTAATGGACCATTTGTTCCTGATTCATAGTTAGGGAATTCTGGTTCGAAATGATCCCAAGCTTGTTGAATTGAATCCACAAATTTCCATGTTGATTTCAATTCTTCCCAATGTGTAAAGTTCGTTGCGTCACCTTTTAACACATCGTAAAGTAAGTTTTCATAAGCATCCACTGTGTTCATTTTATCTTGTGCACTCATTGCATAAGATAATTGTACTGGTTCAGTTTCGATACCTTGAACATATTTTTTACCATTGAGGTGAATTGACACACCTTCATTAGGTTGAATGTTAATCACAAGTAAGTTGGAATCTAAATGTTTATCCTTTTGATAATATAAATTCATCGGTACTTCTTTAAATTCTACAACGACTTGAATCGATTTACGTTTCATACGTTTACCTGTACGAATGTAGAATGGCACGCCCGCCCATCTGAAGTTGTCGATTTCTACTTTACCTGACACGAAAGTAGGGGTAGTCGAATCAGCAGCAACTTTATCTTCTTCACGGTAAGCTTTTACTTCTTGACCATTAATAAAACCTTGATCATATTGACCACGAACAAATTGGTTTCTCACTTCATCTGGTTGAAGCACGTGTAATGATTTTAACACTTTTACTTTTTCAGCGCGGATATCATCACTATTTAAACTAATAGGTGGCTCCATCGCCAATAACGCAACCATTTGTAACATATGGTTTTGTACCATATCTTTTAAAGCCCCGCTCGTTTCGTAATAACCGCCACGGTCTTCAACACCAAGCACTTCTGAAGATGTCACTTGAATATTTGAAATGTATTTATTGTTCCATAATGGTTCGAACATTGCGTTACTGAAACGTAATACTTCAATATTTTGCACCATATCTTTACCTAAATAATGGTCGATACGGAAAATTTCTTCTTCTTTAAATGAACGACGGATTTGTTCATTAAGCTCTTCAGCTGATTTCAAATCACTGCCGAATGGTTTTTCGATAACAAGACGTTTAAAGCCCTTTGTATTCGTTAAACCTGAAGATTTTAAGAAATCCGTTACGACACCAAAAAATCGAGGTGCCATTGCTAAATAGAAGACACGGTTGCCGTCTAATGAAAATTCACGGTCTAATGATTCGCTTAATTCTAATAATTTTTGGTAGCTTTCCTCATCACTGACATCGTGTGGTTGATAAAATACATGTTGCATAAACTTGTCTAGATGTTTTGTATCTTGTACGTGTTCTTGAATTGACGATTTCACTTGAGCTCTAAAATCATCATTAGTTAATTCACGTCTTCCGATACCAATAATTGCCACTCTTTCATCTAAATTGTCTTGTTGATATAAGTGAAAGAGTGATGGAAAAAGTTTACGGTGACTTAAATCACCAGTGGCACCAAAAATTGTTATGAGTGCTGGAACATGATTAATTGTCTTATTCAAGATTCAAAACCCCAATTCTTAATTTTAGTTCATACATTAATGATGTGTTTATTATAGAACATATCGCGTTTTCGGTCATATATTCTGCTTTACACTTAAAATTTGCCGTTTGTTCGTCGTTTTATGATAATATAACGCTAAAGGAGGTACGATGCATGGAAATTACATTTTTCGGTACAAGTGCTGGATTACCTACAAAAGAACGCCATACACAGTCAATTGCGCTTAAACTCGAACCGTATGCGACTGATGTTTGGTTATTTGACGTGGGTGAAGCAACACAACACCAAATATTACACCATTCAATTAAACTCGGAAAAGTCAGTCATATTTTTATTACACATATGCATGGCGACCATGTATTCGGTTTACCCGGTGTGTTGACGAGCCGTTCATTTCAAGGTGGCGAATCCAAACCATTGACTGTCATAGGACCTAAAGGCATTAAAGACTATGTTGAATACAATTTATCACTCACATATTCACATCTTAATTATCCATTACATATCATTGAAATAGAAGATCAAATGAATTTATCTATTAATGGATTCGAAGTTAACGCACGTCCACTGAATCATGGTATCCCGTGTTTTGGCTATCGTATTCAAGCGCCTGATACGCCGGGTAAGTTAGATGTGCAAAAATTACAAGCACTTGGTATGCCTCCAGGACCACAGTATCAAAAAGTGAAATCACAAGATACTTTTGAATTTGAAGGTCAAATCTATAATGCCAATGACTTTAAAGGACCTGATAAAAAAGGGCAAGTGGTGACGATTTTTGGCGATACACGACCGAGTCAATATGCGCTTGAGCTGGCTAAAGATGCCGATGTATTAGTGCATGAGTCTACTTATATTGATGGCGATAAAACATTAGCGAATGCGTATCATCATAGCCATATTGAAGATGTCCTCGCGTTAATTGAAAAAGCTAGCGTAAAACACGGACTCCTCACACACATAAGTAGTCGTTACATGAAAGAAGATATTAATGAAATCGAAACGAAATTGAAAGTCCATTCGCCATTATCCTTCCAATTTGTAGAAGATTTCGATAGCTATCAGTTTTAATGTCATTATATTGCTATACAAAAAGAAAGGGTGGGAGCATATCAATATCATGTTTTCCCAGCCTTTTCCTAGTTTTAAGTTATGAAGTTACTTTGCACGCACACAGTTAAGTTGATTTATCCACTTAATCATCATCTTGTGCTGAGAGTTCGATACTTCTATTCACGGCAGCATTTAAACAATCCTCAAATATACCCTCGATGTCATATTCAGATAAAGCGTTTAAACCTGCTTGTGTGGTACCGCCTTTTGAAGTAATGTTTTTTCTTAATTGCTCCATACTTAAATCTGAACGTTCAATCATTTTACTCGTTCCGATAATTAATTCGCGAATCGATTCTTCCACTTGCGATTTTTCTAACCCTAATTTTGTTCCTGCAATCACATATTGTTCGAAGACATGGTATAAAAATGCAGGGCCACTTCCTGTTATCGCTGTCACTTGGTGTAAGTGATTTTCCTGTACTTCTAATGCTGTACCGAATGCATTAATAATTTCTAAAATTTCGTCCTTCGCTTTACCCCCAAAGTTTGAAGAAAAGCTCACTCCTGTCACAGAATGGCCGACGTGCGCATTTGTATTCGGCATAATGCGTGCAATCGGATTCGTCGTGTCAAGCTTTTCTTTAATGTAAGAAATAGGAAGCCCTGCCATAATAGAAATAAATCGATTGTTTGGCTCTACATGTAGCTTAATTCTGTCAGCCAATTGATCAAAGTCATGTGGTTTCGAGCCTAAAAAGATATAGTCAGCATCTTTTAACAAGGCGGCATCGTCATAACTATATTGAACACCTAAATCTTCTTCATATTCTTTCAACATGTCTTCGTTTGAACGATTTGTTAAATAAATGTTGTCTGCTGGAACAACTTTTGAATTTAGAATACCTGTAAAAATCGCATGCGCCATATTGCCTGCACCATAAAATACAATTTTCATACGAACTATCACTTCCTAAAAGTATTTTCTTGTCTTATAGTAACATATAACCACATTTTATTGAGTCAAATAGGGGAGAGATACAATGCAACAAGGCCATTTTTTAATTACTGGTGGTACGAGCGGTTTAGGGTATGCACTCGCACAAGCCCTCATATCTGCCCATTTTTCTATTACACTACTTGTACGTGATGTAAACAAAGCAAGATCGTTATTTCCAAATTCAGAAGTACAAATAATTCAGTGTGACTTGACGACAGAAAGTGATGTAAATCAAATAGCTCGACATTTTAATAACCAAACGCAATTTGATGGCGTGATACACTCAGCTGGACTCGGTTATTTTAAAGGGTTACTTGAACATACACCTGTTGAAATTTTACAAACGTATCAAGTGAACGTGGTGCATTTCTCAATGTTAATCAATCAATGCGCACCTTTTTTAACAAAGCATGCTTCTATTGTTGGAATCAGTAGTCAAGCCGCTTTAGCAACACAACCTTATGCAGCGCATTACGGCGGAAGTAAAGCAGCCTTTAATCATGTACTTAACGCTTTACGTATCGAACAACCCCAATGGCACGTGCTCAACGTCAATGTTGGACCCATTGAGACACCTTTTCATGCAAAAGCAGATCCATCTGGTCGTTATGCACGTAAAATGAAAAAAATAATGTTGAACCCTGAACAACTCGCCGAAAAGATTGTTCACGCGATTCAACATCGCCAACAAGAACTGAATATGCCTCAGTCCGTTCATTTTTTACTTAAACTTTACCAACTCGCACCACGTTTTTTTGAGAAAATAGGACGACCCTTTTTCTTAGGGAAGAAGCACTAACTGTTAGGCATTTCCCAATGTTGTGCATAGTGTAAGTGTTTCACTATATCAGAGGCTTGTTCTAAATGTGCTGGGTTGACTTCTTGATGATAGTGCGTCACATTTTGTTGTAATTGCTCAACTGAACTTGCACCGACAATGATAGAACCTAAAACATCAAATGACTTTAAATAATTGAATGCTAATCCTGTCAATTCTGGGTTCATTTGCTGTAATGCCGTTACAGTTTCTTTCAGAGCATGATGATCGTAGTCAAAAATGCCCTCAGCAAATTTTGTTATTAACACTTTTTCAGCACTTGGCGTTAATAAACCTTTGAATACAGGACCGCGTGCGAGCAATTTCACACCTTTGTCTTGGACCTCATCCAATAAATCGATGGGTCTATTATCGATTAAATTGAATTGAGTCATTAACGTTTCGATTTGACTATATTGTAAATAATAACGAATCACATTAGGACGAATTGAAGAAAGACCATACGCACGAATGACGCCTTCTTGTTTCAGTTCATCAAACGCACTAATTGTTTCATCAAGTGGATCGTCAATCGTACCCCCGTGTAACATATATAAATCGAGTGTATCTAATCCAAGCCGTTGTAATGAGTTTTTCACATTTCCTTTAATGTAACGTTTGGAAGGATCCCAAAATGTTTCACCGTTTTCCTTTAAATGATTACCCACCTTTGTGCCTATCACAATATCATCACGGTTTTGATACTTTTTAAGTGTGCGACCAACGATTTTTTCATTGACCCCTTGATCATAAATATCTGCTGTATCAAAATATGTAATCCCTGCTGTCACTGCTGCATCAATAATTTCTTCAGCTTTATTTTCTTCTGTACCTAAACTCATACATCCAAGGCCGAGCTCAGATAATTCGATACCACTTTTCAAAACATTTTTTTGCATGATGCCACTCCTTCCGATAAAATCATTGTATATTCATGATAGCAAACCGTATGAATATTTGAAAAGGAGAGGACTCACCATGCATTTTGAAGAAAAAACTATTTCTAAAGAATCCATTTATAAAGGGAAAATTATTGAAGTAGAAAAACATAAAGTGTCTTTACCAAACAATGAGACCGCTTATCGTGAAGTGGTAAAACATAACGGTGCAGTCGCAATTTGTGCTTTAACACCGGATCAACAAGTTATTTTAGTGAAGCAATATCGTAAAGCTCTAGAACAAGAGTTGTTAGAAATACCTGCAGGCAAACTTGAACCTGGAGAAGACCGCGAATCTGCAGCGATGCGAGAGCTTGAAGAAGAAACAGGATATAAAGCAAAGAAACTCACTTTAATTGGTGAAGTTTATGGCACACCTGGTTTTTCAAATGAGAAAATTTCTGTTTATTTTGCAGATAATTTAGTTGAAGGTAAAGTCAACCTAGATGAAGATGAATTTGTTGAGAAAGTGCTTTATTCATTAGATGATGTTAAAAAAGCTGTTGAAGCCCGTACGATTGAAGATGCGAAAACATTCATTGCATTTCAACATCTATTATTACATTATAATCATTCTAAATAAGAATCGAAAAAAGGTTGCTTTTTTTCTCAATTACTGGTAATTTATAACAAGAAAACATGTCTAATTGTAATAATTATAATTTTCAGTAGAGGAGTGAGGCTTCCGTGGAGGAAAGACTGAATCGCGTGAAGCAACAGTTGCAACAGTCTTCTTACAAATTAACACCGCAACGTGAAGCAACCGTGCGTGTATTGATCGAAAATGAAGCTGACCATTTAAGTGCCGAAGATGTTTATCTAAAAGTGAAAGAAAAAGCACCAGAAATTGGGCTCGCAACTGTTTACCGTACATTAGAACTATTAGCAGATTTGAAAGTTGTCGACAAAGTGAGTTTTGGCGATGGTGTTTCTCGATTTGATTTACGTAAAGAAGGCTCAAAACATTTCCACCATCATTTAGTTTGTATGGAATGTGGCCGCGTAGATGAAATTGAAGAAGATTTATTACCGCAAGTTGAAGAACGTGTAGAAAATGAATATAACTTTAAAATTTTAGACCATCGTCTGACATTTCATGGTATTTGCGAAACTTGTCAAAAAGAAGGCAAGGGGGCTAAATGATAATCAAGTACAGTTCTTGAACAGAATTGGGGGCAATCTATGGAAGAAATTCGAGATGAGTATTTAAGATTTATTCAAATTGAAAAAGGGCTATCCAACAATACGATTGCTGCTTATCGCCGTGATTTGAATCATTATTTGAACTATTTGGCTGAGCATAAAGTCGCGAATTTGAACTTTGTGGACCGCCAAATGATTCAAGAGTGGTTTGGTTTTTTACATGATGAAGGGCGCTCAGCAAAAACCATTGCACGCTTTACATCTACAATTCGGAGTTTCCATCAGTTTGCTTTAAGAGAAAACTATACCTCACATGATCCAACTGTACTTATCGAAACGCCTAAATATGATCGTAAACTTCCAGATGTTTTATCTATCGCAGAAGTTGAGCAATTATTAATGGCGCCTGACGAATCGAAAGTTAACGGCTATCGAGACAAAACAATGCTCGAGCTACTGTATGCAACAGGTATACGTGTTTCTGAATTGATCAATATTGAAGTTGAGGATATCAATTTAATGATGGGCTTTGTCAAAGTTTTCGGTAAAGGGAGTAAAGAACGCATTGTCCCATTAGGCGAAACGGTCATTGATTGTTTAACACACTACATTCAAAATATTAGACCTCAGTTATTAAAGCATACGGTCACACATGTTTTATTTTTAAATTTACATGGCAAACCACTCTCCAGACAAGGCGTTTGGAAAATGATTAAGCAAACTGGTGTCAAAGCAGGGATTATGAAGCGTTTAACCCCACATACATTACGGCATTCATTTGCAACACATTTATTAGAAAATGGTGCTGATTTACGTGCTGTACAAGATATGTTAGGACATTCTGATATATCAACAACACAGTTGTATACACATATTACGAAAAATCAAATCCGTAAAATTTACCAAGACTATCATCCAAGAGCGTAAAATGGATGGGTAAGAAGCTAACCGTTCACACTTCATACCCATCCATTTTTTTGTATTTAATGATAAAAATCGTTCACAATCATACAAACGAAATTTTTAGTACATCCCAATAATGATTTCAAAATCATCACAGTGTTTGAAATACGTTACCCAGAAAGATAACAGGAACCACCCGAGACTCCCGAGGATCAGTTGGCCATTAAAGACGCCTAACATGTTACATAGAAGCGTCATTTAACAATCTTGTAGAATCTTGATTTAGCCTCAACAAATGAGGGGCTTGAGATTATTTCCTTCTTTCCTCTAAAGCCGCTTCTCTTGCTATAATGACGTCACTTCTATCTCTCAACTGATGATGATGTAAGATCATTGGTGTCTCTACCACTGTATCAGTCACCTGAAAATCCGGAAACTGCATCTTAACTTTCACAATCATCGTTGCTGTGAGGGGGAGCTGAATCGGTGAAAACGGAATTTCTTGTGCAGTATCCTGTATCAATTGTGTTAATATATTTAAATAGGCTTTTCGTACAAGTCCTAAAGTGGCCATCGTCTCTTCAGAATAATTGACTATAATTTGATAAGCTTTGTTAAATGTTTTATGCGCACCTTTAAAGTTACCACGACGATAATGATAACTTCCTGTTGCAAGCAAAATTAAACTAACGACCGCATCTTGTTTTGAAAAGGCGTGTTGCATTTTCCATGCTTCTTCTAAAATATCATGACAGAGAAAATAATGCTGTTCATGATGAAACTGATAGTAAAAATGGACTAAATCATTTTCCAACATGGCTCACTCCAAAAATTTATTGTTATACATCAAACATGTTATAATATTTTTTGTTATTATGCACATTACATGCGTTATGAAATGAGGTACAGATATGTACGAAGTGAAACTAGATGCTTTTAACGGGCCTTTAGACTTATTATTGCATCTCATCAATGAATTTGAAATTGATATTTATGACATCCCTATGCGCGAATTAACTGAACAATATATGCAGTACGTTCACGCTATGAAAAAATTAGAGATCAATATTGCAAGTGAGTATTTATTGATGGCTTCAGAATTACTGATGATTAAAAGTAAAATGTTGTTGCCTGATACGTCATCTGATTTAGTTGAAGATGAAGACCCACGTGAGGCGCTCGTTGAAAAGTTAATCGAATATCAAAATTACAAAGCTTATTCAGAAATGTTAGAAGAGAAACGCCAAGCACGTGAACATTATTACACGAAACCACCGACTGACCTTTCACATTATGAATATTCTGAGCGCCTTCCCGAAGATACGACGATTGATTTAACGAAACTGATCGTCGCTTATCAAAAAATGAAAACACGAGTCTCTTTGAAGAAACCGACTACTGTGGATATTCGAAAAGAAACGTATACCATCCAACAATCAACGACATACATTTATGATAAATTAAAGAAAGTTCCTCAAATTACATTTTTTGATTTATTTACATTTAATGAATCTATCGAACACGTCGTCACACATTTTCTGGCTTTACTCGAAATGTCAAAAACAGGCATGATACAATTGCAACAAGTGAAAGCTTTCCACAACTTTGAAATTAGAAAAGGAGTAAATTATGACGCTTAAAGTTACTGAAGCGCTAACTGCGATACTGTATACAGTTGGTGAGGATGGCATTGATGAGGCACAACTGATGGCATCACTCGACGTGGATTACGAAACGTTAAACCGTGCGATCGATACACTTGAGTTACCTGGGCTCATGGTACAAAAGTTCGGTCAAACTTATGTTTTAACGACCCAAAAAGAAGCAGAACCGTATATCGAATCACTCATCATTAATAAAGCATCTGCCAAATTGTCACAAGCTGCCATGGAAGTGTTAGCCATTATAGCCTATAATCAGCCAATGACACGTAATGATATCGAATTGATACGCGGAATTCAATCTGACGGTCCCGTTAAAACATTGATTGCTAAAGGATTGGTTGAACCTAAAACTAATCCCGAAGCACGTGGACAACAGCTCTTTACAACAGATTTATTTTTAAATGTCTTTGGTTTGGAAAGTCTTGAGGCACTCCCAACAACAGATGAAGAAGAAGAGGAAATTGAATCGTTTTTCAGCCAACTGGTGAATCAGAAAGGAGATTCTTAAATGAGTCAACAATTAGAAAGATTACAAAAACGTATTGCGAACAGTGGTTATACCTCTCGACGTAAAGCAGAAACATTAATTGAAGAAGGCAAAGTACAGGTCAATGGTAAAACTGTCACTGAATTAGGGACAAAAGTACGTCCATCTGATGAAGTGACCGTAGAAGGGATACCACTTGAGCAAGAAGACAAACTTTATATCCTGTTCTATAAACCTGCGCAAGTCATTACGAGCGTTTCAGATGATCGTGGTCGAAAAGTCGTTACTGATTATTTTGATGACTTAGAAACACGTATTTATCCAGTGGGTCGTTTAGACTATGACACATCTGGACTGCTGTTATTAACAAATGATGGTGAGTTTACAAACTTAATGACACATCCACGCTATAAAATTCCCAAAACGTATGTTGCAAAAATAGAAGGGTATATTTTACGTGAACAAGTGAAACAACTTGAAAAAGGAATTCAACTTGAAGATGGACTCACACAACCTGCAAAAGTAAAAGTGAAAAAGCAAAATAAAGAAAAAAATACGTCACTTGTTGAAATTACCATTACTGAAGGGCGAAACCGTCAAGTACGTCGTATGTTTGAACATTTTGGTTTTAGTGTACAAAAGTTATCACGCGTTTCATTTGGTCCGCTCACTTTGAAAGGGCTCGGCGCTGGAGAAGGGCGTGTATTGTCACCACATGAAGTGAAATCACTTCGTCACCTTGCAGAGAACGGTCAACAACAACGTTAACTATTATTCAAGTCAGCACGCACGTCATTGTTTTATTATTACCCGAAGAAATCATTATGGTATAATATGCTTTGAGTTAGAAATGTCACCATGTGTGGGAGGTATGTCATGATGACTAATGAAATCTTAGTCGTAGATGATGAACATCGAATTAGAAAATTATTAAAATTATATTTAGAAAGAGAAGGTTATGTCATCGCAGAAGCTAGTGATGGACGCGAAGCTTTAGACATGGCGACAAAATATGATTATTCATGTATTTTGTTAGATTTAATGTTGCCTGAAATGGACGGTCTTGAAGTTGCGGTTAAATTACGTGAACTTAAAGATACGCCTATTATTATGCTCACTGCAAAAGGCGAGGAAAATAATCGCGTTGAAGGTTTTGAATCAGGTGCTGATGACTACATCGTTAAGCCATTTTCACCACGCGAAGTTGTGTTGCGCGTTAAAGCGTTATTACGTCGTACAGAATCTTCAAAAGCTGAACAAAATGAGCCGCATGCCCGTGATATGATTGAATTTAAACATTTAACGATTGATAATGATGCACATAAGGTATTGGCTGATGGGACGCCGGTTAATCTTACGCCAAAAGAATATGAATTACTCATTTTCTTAGCTAAAACACCTAATAAAGTATTTGATAGAGAACAATTATTAAAAGAAGTTTGGCATTACGAATTTTACGGTGATTTACGTACTGTAGATACACATGTCAAACGTTTGCGTGAAAAATTAAATCGTGTTTCTGCAGATGCAGCAAAAATGATACAAACCGTTTGGGGTGTAGGGTATAAATTCGAAGTTAGCAAGTCGGATGAAACGACTTAATAACGTTGTCGTAAAACTGTGGTTAACTATTATTTTAATAGTAACGACAGTTTTAATTTTATTAAGTGCTGCATTAATCACGTTTTTCCAATATTATTTCACGCAAGAAACTGAACGTGCGCTCTATCAAAGTGCTGAAAACGTAAACCAAGTATTACTTAAAAATGATAATCGAAAACTCGCCATTGAACATAGTGAAGCTTTGTTAGAGGATAATAAAGGCCTCATTATCTTACCCGACCGTGCGCATATCAATGAAAAAGATACTGTTAAAAAGAAAATGCTTAAAGAAATTAGTGAGCATCCAAATTTTGACCGTGTACTAAAAAATAATCATTCTGAGTTACAACACGTCACTTTTAAAATTGATGGTAAAACGCATACTTATGTATTACTCGGTTATCCTTCTAAAGATAACAACGGCCAATCTTCAGCGATATTTATTTATCAAGATTTAAAGAGTATTGATGATACGAATAACATCATTACGGTTATGATTTTAATTACAGCTGTCGTTTTCCTAGCCATTACAACGGTTTTCGCATTTTTCTTATCAACACGTATTACGAATCCACTGCGTCAACTTAAAACCCAGGCGAAAGAAGTCGCTCGAGGAAACTATGACAAGCGTGTACCAATTCAAACGAGAGATGAAATTGGCGAGCTCGCGATGACTTTTAACAAAATGAGTCGCAGTATTCAAACGCATATCGATGCGTTAACGACATCTAAAAATATTCGTGACACCCTTATTAATTCAATGGTTGAAGGGGTATTAGGTATCAATCATAAAAAACAAATTATTATTTCAAACGCTTTAGCTGAACGGATGCTTTCAGAATTTAACGAATCCGACCGCGAAATGTTTAATCTACAAATTGAAGATACATTTGAGAGTCAAAAAACGGAATATCGAGAATATGAAATGAATCAACGTTTTTATGTGATTATTATGAGTCATATTAAAAAAATTCAAACTAACGGTGAAGGCGGCCTTGTTGCTATCGTACGTGATATGACAAACGAACATGAGCTTGAACAAGTGAAAAAAGACTTTATCGCAAGTGTCTCTCACGAATTGCGCACACCGATTTCATTATTACAAGGTTATACCGAGTCGATCGTGGATGGTGTCGTCACTGAACCGGAAGAAATCAATGAATTTTTGACGGTTGTATTAGACGAGTCTAAACGATTAAGTCGCTTAGTCAATGAATTGTTGAATGTCGCGAAAATGGATGCTGAGGGGTTGAATGTTACGCAAGAAGTGCAACCGATGCAAGATTTAGTTAGAAAAATGGCGATGAAATATCGTCAACAAGCACAAGAACTAAATTTGACCTTAGATTTTCAAATGGACGGCGAGATGGCTTCACTTTGGTACTATGACTTTGATCGCATGGAACAAGTGTTGACGAACCTTGTCGATAATGCGTCACGTTATACACAACCCGGCGATACAATTTCAATTAAAGCAACGGCGGATCATGACCATCAAATTTTAACTATTGAAGACACGGGCGTTGGTATCCCACCTCAACATTTAGAGAAACTTTTCGAGCGTTTTTATAAAGTGGACTCTGCACGTAAAAGGGGCTCACAAGGAACAGGGCTTGGATTGTTTATTACACGCATGATTGTAAATGCGCATGGTGGTCACATCCGAGTAGAAAGTGAACTCGACAAAGGAACAAAATTTATCATTTCATTACCTAAAAAATCACATGTAGAAGAAATCGATTAAGCAAGGATGAATTTCTACAGGAACGACGATATCTCATTTTAAAATCGAGGTATCGCCGTTCTTTATTTATATCTTCAGGATGTTTAAGTTGTTGCAAATAGATTGTATTCAAAAGTTATCTCATGTAAACTATTAACGAAAATAATAAAAAATTAATTCATCTTCGGGGTAGGGTGTAATTCCCAACCGGCAGTAAAATAAGCCTGCGACCTGCAAATGATGTTCAGCATCTTTGTGGCTGATCTAGTGAGATTCTAGAGCCGACAGTTAAAGTCTGGATGGGAGAAGATGGAGGTTTATTTGTGTTGCTCTTTATTCCTCCTATTCGTGAAAGATGAATTTAATGGGAGGTCTTTTTTATGAAACAAAAGCAAACGAAACGAATGATAACGGTAGGGATGTTAAGTGCAATTGCAATTGTACTGACATTTATAAAGTTTCCGTTGCCATTTTTACCGCCATATTTAACGATTGATTTTAGTGATGCACCAGCATTATTGGCGACATTTACACTCGGGCCGGTTGCGGGTTTGCTCGTTGAACTAATTAAAAACTTACTGAATTTCTTTTTTAACTTAAGTGATCCTGTTGGGCCAATTGCTAACTTTTTAGCAGGTGCGAGTTTATTACTTGTAAGTTATGGAATCTATCGTAATAATCAATCAACAAAACATCTCATTTTAGGATTAATTACTGGTACTATTGTCATGACCATTGTGTTAGCTGTCATGAATTATTTCGTGTTACTCCCACTCTATGGCATGATAATGAACCTTACTGATATCGCGAATAATCTTAAGTTGATTATCGCAGCAGGCATTATTCCATTTAACATCATCAAAGGCGCATTGATATCTATTATTTTTATATTGCTCTATCAACGCATTGGACATATTTTGAAATAAATATCTTAACAGGCTGGGACATTGTGGTTTCCAGCCTTTTTTATAGTCAATGAGTGAAGCAATAGTTAAACAATAAAGCTGTTGATGTAAAGAATGTTCGGATATGATTTCTATCAATACAAAGCGGATTTTTATTCAAAACATAAAAAATAGATTGAGTAGCATGGTAATCAAACCATTTTTCTACTCAACCCTCATCTTAGTTTACTTAGACCTTAAGTTGTTTTATATTAATATTAAAGACAAGTGTCCTCAATATGAACTATTCAAATTTGAGTGCGTCACCATCAAATGACTCCTCTTCAACTTTAATAGAGTCAGTAGGGCAACCTTCAAAAGCATCTTCAAGATCTTCATACAATTCTTCTGGTACTGGCGTTGTACCTTGGTTGTCATCTAAAATTACATATGCAATACCTTCATCGTCGTAGTCATAAATATCTGGAGCAGCTGCACCACATGCACCACAAGCTATACAAGTATCCATATCAACAATTGTATATTTAGCCATTTTTTCGCCTCCCTTTTCAAAGTACCATACTCACATTATAATTTTATTGTAGTTCTGTGTACCCGATTTTTCAATATATACGTTTTTAACGAGGTCTAAACATGAAACAATTAATTCTATATCTCTATCATCATGCATCAGCCTACAAAACTAAAAAAAGCATCTTTAATATTATCATAGGTAAAAAATCTCATCAAACTTTTTTTGATGCTGTTTCTTTAAATATATTATCACTCTATGGCTGTGCACCCAAATTAAAGTATGAACAGTTGGAACAAATGATTAGTCATGAGTCATACCATCATACGACTATTCAAACAAGCAATCGTATGACGTATTCAACTTTAGACGCTACTTTTAAAGCATTTCAGCTATTAGTTCAAACGGTTTCTCATATTCAACACAATCAACGTACATTTTTGCCTATTACATCACAAGTCGACATTCACGAAGTTGTACGCCTTATTTATTATGAAATTGAGCAACAGCAATTACAAGATGCATTTGAAGAAGAGGTCACAACATTATTTAAAATGCTAGCCGAGAAACATGACACATTATATACGCATTACTTATTGACTGGATATGACGAACCGATGTACACGTTTGCCCAAATAAGCATGATTGAGTCCATTGATATCCATGATTTGTATACTGCATATTACGAAGAGTTATTATCCATTTATCTTTTCATTCAAAATGCTGATACGTTTCCAATACTTTCACAATGTATCATGCCTATAGAATTATCCGATCGAGTAATGCAAACGTTACAATTGCTACAAAAAGGATATTCAATAGCAAAAGTCGCACAAATTGAGCAAGTACGGGAAACGACGATAAAAGATCATATTCTTGATTTGTTTATGAAACAGCTTTTAACAAACTATGATGATTTTTTCACGCATCCGTATAATGAATTTCTTAAATTTTATCAAGCGCACCCCTATCAACGATTAAAACTGTACAAAGAACAATTTGACACATTATCCTATTTTGAACTTAAACTCGCGATTATTGGCAGCGCAAAAGGAGAATTACATGCTTAAAGATGCTTTAAAACAATATTTTGGTTTTACAACATTCCGCCCCGGTCAAGAAAGTATTATTTCAAGCGTTCTAGAAGGGCAACATACACTCGGGATTTTACCGACCGGAAGTGGTAAGTCGCTTTGTTATCAACTACCAACTTATATGAAGCAACAACCGACCTTGGTCATTTCGCCACTCATTTCGTTAATGGACGATCAAGTGATGCAGATGAAAATGCAAGGAGAACACCATGTCGTCGCGATTCATTCAGGGATGGAACAAGCGGCCAAAAAGCGAGCGTTCCAACAGTTAACACAAGCCCGATTTATTTTTGTGAGTCCTGAATTCATTTTACAGCCGCACCATTTTCATCTTTTCAAAAATATCCGATTCGGCATGATTGTGCTTGATGAAGTACACTGTTTATCTGAATGGGGATTTGATTTTAGACCACACTATGCCTTGATCGGTAAAGTGATACGCTATTTTAACGAAGCCACCATACTTGCACTGACAGCCACTGCAACGCGACACTTGAAAGATGATATTCAGCGTGTCATTCAAAAATCAATTCATGTCATTGAACACTCAATGGACCGACCAAATGTGGCTTTATCTGTAAAATTCATGTCATCATATGAAGAAAAAGTGAATTGGTTAATTGATACAATTGCGACGTCTGGTCCTACCATTGTCTATGTGTCTTCCAAAAAGGTCAGCTTAGATTTAGCAACTTCAATTTATGAAGCAGGGTATTTAACGGGAATATACCATGGAGATCTATCTTATCAAGAGCGTCATACCGTTCAACAACAGTTTTTAAACAACGACATACGAATTATCGTTGCAACAAGTGCTTTTGGCATGGGCGTCAATAAACCAGATATTCGTACCATTATTCATTTTCACGTTTCAACGACACCTTCAAGTTATCTACAAGAAATAGGACGTGCGGGTAGAGATGGGCTTCCAAGTCAAGCCATTGCACTGTTTCAACCAGACGACCAGTATTTAATGGAGACGTTGGCATTAGTGAATATCATGCATGCTTCAGATGTGGACCAATATGAAGTCGGTCAAATGATTGATAGTGAAAAACGTGCCATTTTAGATGTATTAACTGAAGCTTTTTCATTTCAACAACTTAGACAAATATTCACTCAAAATGAAGACATGAAAAGACAAGGTTATCGTCATATGTATCATTATATTTTAACCAAACAATGCCGACGTCAACATTTACTGAATTACTTTGGTATGACGAAAGAAACGACAGATGCATGTTGTGATCAATGCGAGGCACTTAGTCCAGTTTATGAAAAAAATAAGAAAAAAGTTAAAAGAAAGTTAACTTACATTGAAAAGTTGGAAAATTTGTTTCATTAATTTTCACAATGCTTTCACTTTTAATTTAAACCCGTTATAATTTAGGGTAAATGGTATTAGGCGATTTAACGACAACATAGAATTAAATAGATGTGATGAATTGATATTGATCGTATCAAAGTTTATACTTTCAAATCGTTATTGTACATTTGATATGGAAAGGATGAATGTTAAGTGTCAAAAGATAATTTCAAAGATGAGTTTGAACGCAGTCGTCAAGAAATTAAGTCCCATCATCATGACGAGGACGAGACAACTGAAGCAATAAATGAAAAAGATGATCAACCTCAAGCAAGTCAGGAACAGCAATTCCCGCCACGAAATGCTTCTAGACGCCACAGAAAAAGAGATTTCGGTATATCAAAAGCTAAACCTACACAAAAAGATACGCAGACTAACCCACAAGAAGCAGCAGCTGACAAAAAAACAGGTCCGATTGGTGGCGTTAAAAAGAGTGATGACAATCACCTTAATCACACGCAACATGACGCTGAAGGCAAACGTGCTCAAACAGCTGATTCAATGCAAAATGAACCAGCGAAAGAGGATACGAAAGGTCAAAGAGCTGCAACATCAGGCCATACAGCTGTTGGAACTGGTGCAAATGTTCAAATGACAAATAATAAAAAGCAACAACCTAAAGTGACAAATGAAGCACAAAGCAATCAACAAGGAGAGCAACAAGAACCCCGCAAAAGTAAAAAAACTTTGGCCACTGGGGCAGGTTTAGGCGCGACAGGTGTGGCAAGAGCGGGCATGGAGAAAAATGACCAAAGTCCAAAACAAGACGAAAATCCAACTTTAGAAGACAGCAAACCTCAAGGGAACAAAGGAAAAAAAGCTGCGGCAGGTGCGTCGACTGGCGCAGCAACAGGTTTAGGCGCTTCAAAAGCTCATGCGCAACAAACACCAGAACGTCAACCAGAAACTGAATCTTCAGAGACGACTGTTTCAAATGGATCTGGCGGTGGATTTTTCAAAAAGCTTTTACCGTTACTAGCGGCGATTATTCTTTTAGGTACAGTTGCGATTTTCGGTGGCATGTATCTCTTTAATCAAGATCATCAAAATGATAATCAGCAAGAAGTCGCACAAAAAGAGGATACGAAGAAAAATTCAGATGACAATCAACAAAGTCAATCTAAAAACGAAGACGATAAACAAGATGATTCCGATAAAGCGACAGCTTCAAAAGATAGCGACGACAACAGTAAGGATGACAATGATCAATCAGAGTCAGACGCCAATAATAGTGACAATTCAAATGCTTCAGATCCAAATGAGACATCCAATCCGAATAATAGTCAAAACGACGTAAATAATAGCAATATCAATAACCAACAAAACACTTATCAACAAGGCCAATCTGCTGGCGGACAGACTCATGTCGTGAATGGTAACCAAAACTTATATCGTATCGCTATTCAATATTACGGTAATGGTTCACCTGAAAATGTTGAAAAAATTAAACGTGCGAACGGTTTACAAAATAACAACATTTCGAACGGACAACAGCTCATCATTCCATAAATTTGATAAATGCAGCCTTATCCTGAATCAATGGATAAGGTTGTTTTTTATTGCCGTTCTATTTGCAATAGTGACTGTCACAAACTTTTCCATTTAGAATCACTATAAAAGTTGATATAATATACAAGGATTATCACAGTTCTTATCATATACGATGCTAGTATGAGATTTAGGAGGCAGTATGAAACATTAAAGTAGCATAATTGACGTTTGTGAACGCACATTTTTAATGTTTCAGTATAAAAATGAAAACTGTAGAGAGTATTATTATAGGCGGTGGCCCATGTGGACTGAGTGCCGCCATTGAACAAAAGAAAAAAGGTATTGACACACTAGTTATCGAAAAAGGGAATATTGTGGATGCGATTTACCATTATCCGACACATCAAACTTTCTTTTCATCTAGCGATAAATTAAGTATTGGTGACGTGCCTTTTATTGTAGAAGAATTAAAACCACGTCGAAATCAAGCATTAGTGTACTATCGTGAAGTTGTTAAACATCATCAACTTAAGGTCAATGCATTTGAGGAAGTGTTAACAGTGAAAAAAATGCATGATCACTTCACTTTAACAACGACTAAAGATGTATATCAATGTCGCTATTTAACTGTTGCGACTGGTTATTACGGCCAACATAACACGTTAGAAGTAGAAGGTGCAGAGCTATCCAAAGTAATGCATTATTTTAAAGAACCGCATCCGTATTTTGACCAAGACGTTGTCATCATCGGTGGTAAAAACTCTGCAGTCGATGCAGCAATTGAGTTAGAAAAAGCAGGTGCACGTGTCACTGTTATTTATCGAGGTGAGACGTATTCACCAGCGATTAAGCCATGGATATTGCCGAATTTTGAATCACTCGTTCGTCGAGGTAATGTTCAAATGCATTTCAATAGTCAAGTGACAAAGATTACAGAAGATCAAGTGATGTTTGAAAAAGAAGGAGAAACCATCACAATCGATAATGATTACGTGTTTGCGATGATTGGTTATCACCCAGATTATGACTTTTTGCAATCTATTGGTATCGACATTCATACTAATGAATATGGAACAGCACCGGTATACAATTCCGAAACGTATGAAACGAACATTGAAAACTGCTATATCGCTGGGGTTATCGCGGCTGGCAATGATGCGAATACTATTTTTATCGAAAACGGTAAATATCATGGTGAAGCCATTGCCCGTCATATATTGACTAAAAAGCAATCGCCATTAGAATCATAAATTGTATGAGTGTTTACTCAAAATATTATCAAAAAGCCTTTCGTCGTTGATATTACTGATGAAGGGCATTTAATTTTATATGACATGACGCATTTTTATTGTGTAATTTTTTCAATATATCATACCATGGTTGTGAATGTGGAGAGTAGCTCACGCATTTCATACATTTCATATCTAAAAAAGAATGAACACATGATACTGTGTAAATGCACAAAAAATAGCCGTATCTCAATTCCACAATTAAGAGCGGCTATTTTCATAATGATATCTCTTTTTTATATAGACCTCGTGTCGTTTTATACATTAAAGTAATCTTGAATTTGATCATGTTGAAAATCGTTGCTTAATGCGACGAGTAACTTTAATCTCGCTTTTTGGCCGTTCAAACCGTTTGAAAAAATCACACCTTTTTCAAATAATTGATGACCGCCACCTTCATATGCATAAACCGCACTCACTATCCCATTAAATGATCTTGATACTAGAACAATAGGAATATTTTTATCCAAACATGCATTGACACCTGGCATGGCAGTAGGAGGAAGATTACCTTGTCCGAGCGCTTCAATCACGAGACCATCTACATGACGTTCTGCATAAAAATCCAACATTTCGCATCCCATACCCATATGTGCTTTAATTAACGGAATTTGTAGTGAAGCATTAATATTTGTTAAAAATTGACGCTCATACGGTCTATGGTGAAAATAGACACCTGCTTTAGTAATCACACCAAGCGGACCGTGGTTGGGACTTTGAAACGTATTCGTGTTTGAAGTATGAGTTTTCGTGACATTACGCGCTGTGTGTATCTCATCATTGAAAACCACCATGACACCTTTACCTGCGGATTCTTCTTCAATCGCTACTCGTATAGCTGAAATAAAATTGTATAAACCATCTGACCCAATCTCATTGGAAGAACGCATAGCTCCTGTAATAACGACTGGTTTAGACGTCGAAATCGTTAAGTCTAGTAAAAAAGCAGTCTCTTCTAACGTATCGGTGCCATGTGTAATCACATAACCATCAAAGTGTGTTAAATGGTCTGGGTCCTCAATGATTTCTTTTAAAATTTTGACATTATCAATTGTCATATGTGGAGAAGGGACGTTAAAAGGCACCTGTTCATCTATGTTAGCGTACTGTGCAATGACATCTTGATGATGCGTAATCGGATTGTCGTCATTCGTCATCACTTTATTCGATTCATCTTCTGACATACTAATTGTGCCACCCGTATGGATGACTAATAAATTTTTCATTTAGCTTCCTCCTCGTAAAATAGTCCATTATTATGATAAAATATTGTTAAACAAACGACAAGGAAGGTAACGTATGAAAGCGATTAATATTGCATTAGATGGACCGGCAGCCGCTGGTAAGAGTACGATAGCAAAAAGAGTAGCTGCTCAATTAGGCATGATATATGTAGATACAGGCGCAATGTATCGTGCAATCACATACTATTATTTAAATAACAAAGAACGATTCACCGACTTTACATCACTCATTTCCGAAATTGATTTACGCCTCGGTTATGATGCTGAAAAGGGTCAACGTGTCTTTTTGAATGATAATGATGTGACTGATTTTCTACGTGAAAACGATGTAACGCAAAATGTGTCCTATGTTTCGTCTATAAAAGAGGTACGTCAATTTTTAGTTCAAGTGCAACAAAAACTTGCAGCGGACAAGGGCATCGTTATGGACGGCCGAGACATTGGGACAACCGTACTTCCTGATGCAGAAGTAAAAGTTTATATGATTGCATCTGTAGAAGAGCGAGCTGAACGTCGTTATAAAGACAACCAAGAAAGAGGTATCGAATCATCTATTGAGCAATTGAAAAAAGATATTGCTGAACGAGATGCATACGATATGAACAGAGAAATTTCACCGTTAAAAAAAGCTGAAGACGCAATTGAAATCGACACAACTGGCTTGAGTATTGAACAAGTCACAGATAAGATCCTGTCTTTAGTAAATGCGGTTTAATTTATTTTATTCTAACTTATCTAAATTTCTTGACAATTCAAGACTTTTATAAGAAGTTATTATTATGTAGTAGTATAAGGAGGCAATCATGATGACTGAAGAATTCAATGAATCAATGATTAATGACATTAAAGAGGGCGATAAGATTACAGGAGAAGTACAACAAATTGAAGATAAGCACGTTGTTGTTCACGTCAATGGCGGTAAATACAACGGTATTATTCCAATTAGTCAACTTTCCACATATCATGTTGAAAATGCAAACGAAGTGGTCAAAGTCGGCGACGAAATTGGCGCTTATGTGACTAAAATTGAAGTTGATGAAGAAAACGAAACAGGCAGTTACATCCTTTCTAAACGTAAATTAGAAGAAGAGCAGTCTTATGCTTATTTACAAGAGAAATTAGAGAACAACGAAACGATTGAAGCGAAAGTAACTGAAGTCGTTAAAGGTGGTTTAGTTGTGGATGTAGGTCAAAGAGGTTTTATTCCTGCATCATTAATTTCAACTGATTACATTGAAGATTTCTCTGATTATGAAGGACGTGTGCTTGAACTCAAAGTTGAAGAGCTTGAACCTGAAAAAAATCGCGTCATCTTAAGTCGTAAAGCCGTAGAAGCGGAAGAAAACGAAAAGAAAAAAGCAGAATTATTACAATCGATTAAAGCTGGCGACGTAATTGAAGGTAAAGTTGCGCGTTTAACTAACTTTGGCGCATTTATTGACCTTGGTGGCGTTGATGGTTTAGTCCATGTTTCTGAGTTATCTCACGAACATGTAAAATCACCAGAAGAAGTTGTTTCTATTGGCGATACTGTTAAAGTTAAAGTTCGTTCAGTTGAACAAGATTCTGAACGTGTGTCATTATCAATTAAAGATACATTACCAAGTCCATTTGAAACAATTCAAGAGAAATATAGTGAAGGCGACATTGTTGAAGGTAAAGTAATGCGCTTAGCTTCATTTGGTGCATTTGTTGAAATCAGCAGTGGCTTACAAGGCCTTGTGCATATTTCAGAAATTAGCCATAAACATATCGGTACACCTGGCGAAGTTCTTGAACCAGGTCAAACTGTTCAAGTTAAAATTTTAGGTATTAATCCTGAAGAAGAACGTATTTCACTATCAATTAAAGCAGCAAATCCTGACGAAGAAACGGAAGAAGCTTCTGAGGAAACAACACAGCACTATACACAACCTGCTGATGAAAACGAAAACAACCCAACTTTAGGTGACGTTTTCGGTGATAAGTTGAAAGACTTAAATTTATAATCTATTTCGAACTAAGGTTATTTCACGTAACCTTAGTTCTTTTATTACGAAATTTCGCCCATCAAACTTGATTACCGCCTTATCGGTACCACTTCTCGAACTTTTTTCATACTTATCCCGATACCAAATCCACTTATATTACCGCATTGCATCTTTAACGCAAAAGTCAAAACCCATCTTTCTAACCCTATTCAAATAAATAAAAATGTATTCCTACACTTTGTAAGGGGATACTTTTCACCAATGCTTTTGTTCGCTACACTTCACGTGATATAATAACGTTGTTATGTATCGTACATTGCGAAATATACTTGCACAGACTGATATATTTAATATTTAAGTTATTCATAGAGAGGAAGAACAAGCATGACGAAACCTGTAGTTGCTATCGTGGGGCGTCCTAACGTAGGAAAATCTACAATTTTTAACCGCATCGTCGGAGAACGTGTATCTATTGTTGAAGATACACCTGGTGTGACGCGTGACCGTATTTATTCAAGCGGTGAATGGCTCACACATGAATTTAATGTGATTGATACAGGTGGTATCGAGATCGGAGACGCACCATTCCAAACTCAAATTCGCGCACAAGCTGAAATCGCAATTGACGAAGCTGATGTTATCATATTCATGGTTAATGTACGTGAAGGGGTCACGCAAAATGATGAACTTGTGGCTCAAATACTTTATAAATCTAAAAAACCTGTTGTATTAGCTGTTAATAAAGTCGATAATCCAGACATGCGTAATGATATTTATGATTTCTATTCACTCGGTTTTGGAGAACCTTTCCCACTTTCGGGCTCACACGGTCTAGGTTTAGGGGACTTATTAGAAGAGGTCGCAAAACACTTTAAAAAAGATACTTCAGATCCATATGACGATGATACAATTCGTTTGTCATTAATCGGTCGACCTAATGTAGGGAAATCAAGTTTGATCAATGCCATTCTAGGCGAAGAACGCGTTATCGTATCTAATATTGCTGGTACAACTAGAGATGCCATCGATACCGTATATAGCTATGAAGGCCAAGATTATGTACTTATTGATACAGCGGGTATGCGTAAAAAGGGGAAAGTTTATGAATCAACTGAAAAGTACTCCGTATTACGTGCATTGAAAGCCATTGAACGCTCCAATGTCGTTCTTGTTGTATTAGATGCAGAACAAGGCATTATTGAACAAGATAAACGTGTTGCTGGATATGCCCATGAAGAAGGAAAAGCGATTGTGATCGTTGTTAACAAATGGGATACTTTAGAAAAAGATAGCAATACGATGAAAAAGTTTATGGATGAGGTACGTAAAAACTTCCAATTTTTAGATTATGCACAAATCGCTTTCGTATCAGCAAAAGAAAAAATGCGTTTACGTACACTTTTCCCATTAATTAACGAAGCGAGCGAAAATCATAAAAAACGTGTTCAAAGTTCAACATTGAATGAAGTGATCACGGATGCCATTGCAATGAATCCTACGCCGACGGATAAAGGCCGTCGACTGAATATTTTTTATGCGACACAAGTTGCGATTGAACCGCCGACGTTTGTTGTCTTTGTGAATGACGTCGAACTGATGCATTTCTCATACAAACGTTATCTTGAAAATCAAATTAGACAAGCATTTGGATTTGAAGGCACACCGGTACACATCATTGCACGCAAACGAAATTAGATGGAGGGGATAAACATGACGAACATTACAGTGTTTGGTACAGGAAGTTTTGGTACTGCATTGGCTAATGTGCTTGCAGACAATGGCCACAACACATTAATGTGGGGTAAAACATCAACAACAATAGACGAAATCAACCATGAACATACAAATCATAATTATTTAAAAGGGGTTACGCTTAATTCGACAATTCAAGCGACAACAGATATTCAGACCGCTATTGACCATTCAGATATTTATTTAATCGCACTGCCAACAAAAGCGATTAGAGAGGTCATGTCGCAAGTCAATCAATTGCTTATTTCAAAAAAATCTTTTATTCATGTTACTAAAGGGATTGAGAATGCAACATTTAAGCGTGTTTCAGAAATGTTGGAAGACTCCATTTCACCAGAATATAACGCAGGCATTGGCGTACTTTCTGGTCCAAGTCATGCCGAAGAAGTGGTTATCAAACAACCGACCACCGTATCAGCAGCTTCAAGTAATCCAGAATTACGCAAATTGATACAAGATTTATTCATGACGGATTATTTACGTGTGTATACAAATGATGATCTTGTCGGCGTAGAACTCGGTGGTGCACTTAAAAATATTATTGCTATCGCGAGCGGTGTCCTTGCCGGTATGGGCTTTGGTGATAATGCAAAAGCTGCTTTAATGACACGTGGTTTAGCAGAAATTACACGTTTAGGCGTTAAACTTGGTGCCGATCCGCTCACATTCCAAGGTTTAGGTGGCATTGGTGATTTAATTGTAACGTGTACTTCTACACATTCGAGAAACTACTCTCTCGGTTACCAACTTGGTAAAGGGAAAAGTTTAGATGAAATCATGAATCATATGAATATGGTCGCTGAAGGGGTGTACACAACTGAATCGGTGTACAATCTTTCTAAAAAAGAAAATGTTGAAATGCCAATTACTGAAGCATTGTATCATGTTTTATTCGAAAATCAACCTGTTGAACAGGCAGTCAAAACGTTAATGGGACGTACAAAAAAATCGGAATAAAGATA
Organism: Staphylococcus pseudintermedius; assembly: GCF_001792775.2. Classification (GTDB taxonomy): domain Bacteria; phylum Bacillota; class Bacilli; order Staphylococcales; family Staphylococcaceae; genus Staphylococcus; species Staphylococcus pseudintermedius. Next base: position 57,382 of record NZ_MLGE02000003.1, on the reverse strand, counting down.
GAAATTGACCATTTTCATGACAAAATTATAAAAAAATCGACAAAAAGCGATTAAATCAACGTTTTTCTTGTATAAATCGTTGCAGTCTTGCATTCGCTTGTGTTAAAGTCATACCATAATGGTAATTGAATTATCATTACATAACCTTTGAGGAGGTGAATTGACATGAACAAAACTGACTTAATTAACGCTGTTGCAGAACAAGCTGATTTAACTAAAAAAGAAGCTGGTTTAGCTGTTGATGCTGTTTTTGAAGCAATTCAAACATCATTAGCTAAAGGTGAAAAAGTACAATTAATTGGTTTCGGTAACTTTGAGGTACGTGAGCGTGCCGCACGTAAAGGTCGCAACCCTCAAACAGGTAAAGAAATTGACATCCCTGCAAGCAAAGTTCCAGCTTTCAAAGCAGGTAAAGCATTAAAAGATGCTGTGAAATAATTCAATTATTAGGAAAGGGGCTGGGACACAATGGTGTTTTCCAGCCTTTCCTATGACTAATGCCACTCATAACTTCGTCATTTTAAGACTGTTCAAACGATTTGAATTCAAACATAGACTTCTTTTGTTTTTTATCATTCAAAAGTTTATCCACTTCATCTCGATTTATAAACTTCTTTAAGAAAGTAATCCTTCATTCTTTTTATATCATTTCATTTGTGATGTCCTATCAAGGCGATACATCTATCTCCATTGATTTGTATATACATTTTTGTTCCATACTTTTTAAACAAAATATATTCACTTCAGACGAAGAAAACCTCGTCACTTTGTTTGATACGAATTTTTTCAGCAACATTAAATCAAGCGACATCAAACTTCATTCATGGCTTTTATGACAAAAAAAGCAAATCAGATTTAATTTTTAGGTTGATAGTGTTAAGATAGAGAGTGATTAAAATTAGAGGTGTGTCAAATGGAGAATACTTTTGAATGTTTACAACAACAACTTGATAAACGATTGAACCAACTCAATCGCCCCCAAAATATACATATCAATCGAACTTTAAGTCAATTGTTAGATCAACTTGATGTGCCTTTAAATGCAAAACTTGCGTGTCTCTCTATTGATACATCAATGAAACATCTTGATCGTATCAGTTACTATCATTATGAACGTGATGCCATACTCATAGGTGATTTGCTGAGTGCACACTATTATCAGTTACTTGCTGATTTGAAAGATGTTGAACTACAACTTCAAATGAGCCAAGCGATTGTAAAAATAAATGAATTAAAATCTTATATTCAACATCAAAAGGATATACGCACTGATGTAAATTTAAAAGATATGATGATTACGATTGAAACATTGTTAATTCAAGTATTGATGAAACATTACCGTATCCAACAGTCCTTTGATGATATACGCCATCAACTGATTCAACAACTCGACGTGCAACAACTGAGTTATTTAATTGATTGGCAGACGGATGAGATCAATGACATAATCATCGCATTACAAAACTATACAAAAAGTAAATGAGGTTTCAAAATGACTAAAAACAAGGCAAATAAAGCACAAGTCCATGAAGTGTTTCAAAATATTTCTGGCAAATATGACCGTTTAAACAATATTATTAGCTTCGAACAACATAAAGTGTGGCGTAAAAAAGTAATGAAAGAAATGAATGTCCAAGCAGGGACAATTGCTTTGGACGTCTGTTGTGGGACTGCTGATTGGACCATTGCTTTAAGCCAAGCAGTAGGGCCGGAAGGTGAAGTCACTGGATTAGATTTCAGTGAAAATATGCTTAAAGTGGGCGAAGAAAAAACGGCGCATATGGACAACATTAGACTTGTTCAAGGTGATGCGATGGCATTGCCGTTTGATGACAATACATTTGACTATGTAACGATCGGATTTGGATTACGTAATATTCCAGATTATTCAAAAGCATTGTCAGAGATGTATCGCGTCCTGAAACCAGGTGGTATGGTTGTGTGTTTAGAAACAAGCCAACCGACAATGCCTGTCTTCAAGCAAGGATATCGTTTGTATTTTAAATTTGTGATGCCTATCTTTGGCAAAATTTTTGCGAAATCAAAACAAGAATATGAATGGCTTCAACAGTCTGCATTCGATTTTCCAGATCGCGAAACTTTAAAGAAAATGTTTGAAGGTGTCAACTTTGAAAATGTCAAAGTCCGTAGCTTTACAGGTGGCGTAGCTGCAATGCACTTAGCTTATAAACCCAAAACGAACTAATTAAAAGGTGATTATGCATGTCGAAATTAAACTTGAATCAGGAAATTAAAAAAATTGAAAATACTTTGAAACAGTTGATTCAATCTGAGGATTCAACACTCCAAAGTGCTGCAGATCACCTTTTATCATCAGGAGGTAAGCGCGTTCGTCCGTTATTCGTGATATTGAGCAGTTACGTCGGTGAAAATCCTGCTAATGATGCGGCATATCGTGTTGCTACAGCGTTAGAGCTGATTCATATGGCAACGCTTGTCCATGATGATGTGATTGATTTCAGTGATAAAAGACGTGGTAAGTTAACAATCGAGAAGAAGTGGGATCAACCGACTGCGATTTTAACCGGTAATTTTTTACTTGCTCGTGCGTTAGAACATTTATCTTATATTCAGGACAGTCGTATTCATCAAACACTGTCACATGCGATTATAGAAGTGTGTCGCGGAGAACTTTTCCAATTTCAAGACCAATTTAGAGCAGAACAATCGATTACGAACTATTTGCGTCGTATCAATCGTAAAACGGCGCTATTAATGCAGCTCGCTACTGAAGTGGGTGCGATGAGTTCACACACAGACGATCCAACGATTCGAAAAATGCGTGATATTGGTCATCATATCGGCATGAGTTTCCAAATTGTTGATGATGTTTTAGATTTTACGAGTACTGAAAAGAAACTCGGTAAACCTGTCGGAAGTGACTTGCGTAATGGTCACATGACACTTCCTGTATTATTAGCGATGAAGCAGAACCCACAATTAAAAGAAAAAGTCGCAACATTAACGCCAGGTTCACCAACTGAAGACTTTGACTGGTGCATTGAACAAATACGCCAATCAGAAGCGATTTCTCAATCTTTAAATGTAAGCCAAAAATATCTCGACAAAGCTTCGACGTTATTGGAAACATTGCCTAAAAATGAAATTAAACCACATTTCAGAAAATTAATAAAAAGATTGCAAAGCAGAATGAATTAAACATCTTTCCTGTTGAAAGTGCTTCATACAAATGATAGGATAATCTTGTAATACATAAAAACACAGGGGGCATTACGCATCATGGAAAAAAGTTTTGTAATGATTAAACCGGACGCGGTACAACGTAAATTAATTGGTGAAATTGTTCAACGCATCGAACAAAAGGGATTAAAGCTTGTAGGAGCTAAATTAATGACAGTTCCGCAATCTTTAGCTGAGACACATTACGGTGAACATAAAGGAAAACCATTTTACGATTCACTTATTTCTTTTATTACATCAGCACCCGTTTTTGCGATGGTTGTTGAAGGTGAAAACGCTGTGGCCGTTGCACGTCATATTATCGGCAGTACGAATCCTTCTGAAGCGACACCTGGTTCCATTCGTGGCGATTTAGGTTTAACGGTTGGGCGTAATGTCATTCACGGTTCAGACTCAGTGGAATCTGCTGAACGTGAAATTGGACTTTGGTTTAAAGACGAAGAAATCAGTTCTTACCATACACCAGATGAAACATGGTTATATGAAGCGTAATATTTAAACTTATTTAATGGGGCCTGGACATTTAGTTGTCTGGGCCCTCAATTTGTTTCTACACATCATTTCGTCATCATCATTTTGTAAGTCTGGATTGTATACTTACATTGATTCAAACAATGGTCGACAACACCAAGTTTATAAATAGAAATTATCGAACTTACTTTAACAATTAAAAGCGGTGAATAGAAAAAGTGTTTTCTATTAATTTATTTTCTATTTTGTGCTATGATATGAAACATATGAACTAAACGGTAGGGGGAGTGCTCATCATGTTGAGATTTTTAACGTCTGGAGAATCACACGGTCCACAATTAACTGTCATTATTGAAGGGCTACCAGCAAATATGACTATTGATATTGATCAAATTAACGAAGAAATGTTTAAGCGTCAAGGTGGTTATGGAAGAGGCCGTCGTATGCAAATTGAAAAGGATACGGTAGAAATCGTTTCAGGTGTGCGCCATGGTTATACATTAGGCAGCCCTGTCACGATCGTCATTAAGAATGATGATTTCACACATTGGCGTAATATTATGGGCGCGGCACCTATTTCAGAAGAAGAGAAAGAAAATATGAAACGCGTCATTACGAAACCAAGACCGGGTCATGCAGATTTGGTTGGTGGCATGAAATATAACCACCGTGATTTGCGTAATGTACTTGAACGCTCTTCTGCACGTGAGACAGCCGCACGTGTTGCTGTTGGTGCGCTTTGTAAGCAATTGTTGAAACAGTTAGGCATCGACGTTTATAGCCGTGTCATTGAAATCGGCGGCATAAAAGACGAGGGCATTTATAACATTGATACCATTATTGAAAATATTGATAAAAATGATGTCCGTGTCATTGACGACAGTATTGCACAAGCGATTCGCGATAAAATTGATAGTGCCAAAAAAGAGGGAGATTCTATCGGCGGTGTCGTCCAAGTCATTGTTAACCATATGCCAGTCGGAATCGGTAGTTATGTCCACTATGATAGAAAGCTAGATGGCAGAATTGCACAAAGTGTTGTTGGCATTAACGCATTTAAAGGTGTAAGTTTCGGTGAAGGTTTTAAAGCGGCAGAAAAATTAGGCAGTGAAATTCAAGATCCGATTTTATATTCAGAGGAACAAGGCTATTACCGCGCATCTAATCATCTCGGCGGTTTAGAAGGTGGTATGTCAAACGGTATGCCAATTATCGTGAATGGTGTGATGAAGCCTATTCCAACGTTGTATAAACCACTTGCTTCAGTAGATATTGACTCTAAAGAACCATTTAAAGCAACAATTGAACGTTCTGACAGCTGTGCGGTACCTGCTGCAAGTATTGTTTGTGAACATGCTGTTTCATATGAAATTGCGAGAAGTGTTTTAGAGGAGTTCGGTTCCCAGGACTTTTCACGTCTCGCACAACAAGTCGCTGAAAGACGCGCGCTGAACCAAACATTTTAATGACAGGTGATAAATCATGCAATTAACAACGACATATCCGGACCACAATTATCCGATTATTATTGAACATGCCGCATTCAACCAATTAGATGCGTTAGTTTCTGACTACCAACATGTGTTTGTGTTTGTCGATCAAAACGTCTATACAGCTTGGGAACAAAAAATTTCTAGGTTCGTTCACCATCATTCATATACCACGTTTCAAATCCCTTCAGGAGAACAAGTGAAGTATATGGCGCAGTATGAACGTTATATTGAAGCGCTACTTGCACATCAACCTACACGTAATACGTGCTTAATCGCAATTGGTGGCGGTGCAACTGGTGATTTCGTTGGCTTTTTAGCAGCAACATTATTACGTGGCGTTGATTTTATTCAAGTACCTACAACGATTCTTGCTCATGATTCGAGTATTGGCGGTAAAGTGGGTATCAATACGACACATGGTAAAAATCTTGTCGGTGCCTTTCATCGTCCAAAAGCGGTCATTTATGATTTAGAGTTCCTCACTTCATTACCTTATTCGGAAATTTTAAGCGGCTATGGTGAAGTGTATAAACATGCATTGTTGAATAATGCGCAATCAGTACAGATACTTGAAAATGCTTATCCTGATAGCATGCATTTAAAAACACTACAAGCGATTGAACAGTATTTAATTAACGGGATTCAAACGAAGCTGCAAATTGTTTTGAATGATGAAAAAGAACGGGGTCAACGTCAATTTTTAAACTTAGGTCATACATTTGGTCATGCGATCGAGTATCAATATCAACTTGCACATGGTCACGCTGTTATGATAGGGATTGTCTATCAATTTATCGTTTCAAATCTATTATTGGGCACGCATTTTGATGTTCCACATTACTTGAAATATTTAAATCATTTAGGTTATCCGCTAGATATCATTCGCCAATTTGAATTCGAACCCTTATTAAAACTTATGCGCAATGACAAGAAAAATGACGCAAAGGGTGTGCGGATGGTTCTGTTACAAGCAATTGGCGACCCAATCGTTAAACATGTTGAGATACCTATATTAGAAAAAGCACTTGAGACATTCAAACAACAATATCTTGAGGTGATATAGATGAAAAAAATTATGATTAACGGGCCGCTGATAGGTGAAGCATCAGTACCTGGGGACAAATCTATGACGCACCGGGCGATTATGCTTGCTTCTTTAGCACAAGGACACTCTGTTATACATCAACCTTTACTCGGTGAAGATTGTTTACGTACAGCAAAAATATTTGAAAAGTTAGGCGTTAAAATGGACATTACAGATGAAGCCATTACAATTGATTCTCCTGGTTACGCTCATTTTCAAACGCCACACCAAACGTTATATACAGGTAATTCAGGAACAACAACACGATTGATGGCCGGATTACTTGGTGGATTAGGCATTCAAAGTGTGCTATCTGGAGACGCGTCTATCGGCAAAAGACCTATGGACCGCGTGCTCCAACCACTTCGACAAATGAATGTCAACATTTCAGGTGTAGAGGATAACTACACGCCGCTAATCATTGGCTCAAGTGAAGTCAAAGGGATACATTATGAAATGCCAGTTGCAAGCGCACAAGTTAAAAGTGCCATTTTGTTTGCAAGCTTATTTGCTCAAAATACTACGACTATTCGCGAAATAGATTTGTCACGTAACCATACTGAGACGATGTTTGCCCATTATGGTATCCCTGTGCAAACACAAGATTTAACAGTGACCCTACCAGGGGAAGGGATTCATCATATTCAACCGCGTGATTTCGATGTGCCTGGAGATATTTCATCGGCAGTCTTTCTCATCGTGGCGGCATTAATTACACCAGGTAGCGACATTACGCTTCATAATGTCGGAATAAACCCAACACGTGATGGAATTATCGAAATTGTTGAGCGCATGGGCGGCAAAATTTCACTTTCAAATCAAACAAATGGTCCAGAGCCAACTGCGACGATCCGTGTTCAATATACGGATGACTTAAAAGGTATAGAAATTGGTGGCAGTCTCATTCCAAGATGCATTGATGAGCTGCCGACGATTGCGTTACTCTGTACACAAGCGCATGGTTCAAGTATCATAAAAGATGCTGAAGAATTAAAAGTGAAAGAAACCAACCGTATTGATACAACAGCAAACGAACTCGGTAAGCTAGGTCTAAAACTTGAACCGACTGACGACGGACTCATCATTAAGCCGTCAACAATCAGTCAAATTCAACCTGTTGACAGTCATAACGACCATCGTGTCGGTATGATGTTAGCAGTTGCTTCACTTATGACACCAGAACCGATTGAGATTGCACAATTCGAGAGTGTCAATGTGTCATTCCCAGGTTTTTTGCCACTACTTAAACAATTAGAAAATGAGGGATAGTATGCAAGATATCTACAAATTAATTGACGATATCAACTTACAAAAATTAGATCAACTTGATTCTCGCGTTCAGGAAGCGTTGCAATCAGATAATGATGATGCATTGTTTGTACTGGGTGAGACATTATATCAATTCGGACTGACACCACAAGGCCTTGAAGTTTTTCGTACGCTTTACATGAAATATCCAGATGAAGATGAAATTTTAATCTATTTTATTGATGGGCTTATTTCAGAAAATCAAACAGATGAAGCATTAGAGTTTTTAAATGAAGTGCCACTGACACCTGAACGTTTAATGTTAGAAGCTGATTTATATCAACAAATTAATATGATAGATATTGCGATTGAAAAAATTGAACAAGCAATCGAGATACAACCTGCTGATCCGATTGTCCATTTTGCATTAGCAGAATTACTTTACTATGATGGTCAATATTTGCGCGCATCAAGAGAGTATGACACTGTACTAGAGAGTGGAGAGTATGAAATCAATGGCGTCAACTTATTCTCACGTATAGCAGACAGCAGTCTTCAAAGCGGAAACTATACCGATGCCCTACGTTGGTTTGATGAAATTAATGACAATGAACTGACATCAGATGATTATCTTAAAAAAGCGATTGCGTATGAAAAGAATGACATGACGCATGAAGCGATTAAGTTGGTGAAAACATTACTTCAAAAAGATCCAGACTTCATTCAAGGCTATTACTATTTACAACAGCTTTATGAAAACGAGAAAACTTTTGGAGATGCGATTGAAATCGGTCAAGAAGGCTTACGTCTCAACCAGTTTTATAAAGAATTGATGTACAGTACGGGTGCATTGCAAATTGAACATGGCGATCAAAATGAAGGTGTGACATTATTAAAACAAGCACTTGAAGTGGATCCGGGCTATCAAGAACCTTTACTGATGTTAGCTGACTTTTTACGTAATAAAGAGGATTATGAAGCATTAATTGAATTAGTTCAGTATGTCGATGAAGAAGATATGGATCCTCAATTCATGTGGCAACTCGCATATGCATTAGGACAAGAAGAACGTGATAAAGAAGCACAACATTTTTACGGTTTAGCGTTTGCATCGATGCGTGACAACATTGATTTCTTAAAAGATTACTACTATTATCTCATTGAAATCGGTCAAATCGAACCAGCTAAATCCATTCTTCAATTACTGTTGCAAAAAGATAGTGGTAACCCTGAGTGGGATGCAGAACAAGGACGATTACTTTAGGGTGATTATTTATGCTAGATACACGTTTAAATTTTGAAAAACGTGACTTTATCGAGTATTTACTCTTTCACTATCAGTTTAAATCTCGTATCAGTGTTTGGTTACTGAATTTCATTAAAACGAACCATGCACTGATTGAAAAAATTCATTTTGTCGACCAAATTGTAGCAGATCATCCTACTTTAGAAATGGCTGTGTCGGATGCGCCTGTCATAGCGATTCAATATCATGAAGGTGAGACATTGTTGATGAACACCGATGAAATATTTCACCAAGTGATTCGTCATTCACAGCAACTCGACGTTAAAATTCATTTTAACCAGGAAGCTGATCGTGATTTACGTCTCGATCATTTATTATTGCAACAACTGCTCACAACGCAAAATGGAGATGCTTATCATATGGATATGTATCATATCGAGTTCTCTAATAGTACAGAGCAGCAAATCATTCACTTATTAAAATCGCATATTGACTTAAGTTTAAATTTGAAAGATATTCAATTATTTAAGCACTATACAAAAATATTAAATCTCATTAAATTGAGGCACATTACTGACAAAACTTAAACAATGACTGACGAAAGGGATCTCAATCATGTGGACAGCTCTACAAAATATGTTGTTCTATCAACGTCCAATACTCATATTGATTATCATGAGTAATATTTTGGGGACGCTTTATGGTTATATTTGGTATACACCACAACTTTATAGATCAGCGTGGTATTTTTGGCCATTTATTCCAGATAGTCCCACTGCGACGTTATTTTTAGTCGTCAGCTTAATCTTACTATTATGTAAAAAACAAAGTGCCATCATTGATACGCTTGCTTTTGTCACATTATTGAAATATGGCGTTTGGGCAGTCATGATGAATTTTCTGTTATTTATAGAGGACGATACTATTTATATGATGGGTGTCCTGTTAATTATTTCTCACGGTATTATGGCGATTCAAGCTGTATTATTTTTACCGCAATTCAAATTTACGTTAACGAGTATAGCCATTACGATTTTTTGGGTTTTCCATAATGATGTGATCGATTACGTTTTTCATCAATATCCAGTATACGGCGGACTCGGACATTATGAAGCACAAATTGGTTACCTCGCATTTTGGTTATCAGTGGTGCCAATTTTGTTCGTAATTTATCGACTCAACAGGGGTAAAAAGATTGACCAAGTTTGATGAAGCCAGTACAATAATATTATAAAGGAGTGAGCATAATGTCTATCATGTCTTTAATTATTTATTTTATTATACTTATGATCCTCCCAATGTATGCACAACACCAAGTTAAATCTAACTATGAAAAATATGCTCAAGTTAGATCAACAAGTGGCAAGACGGGACGAGAAGTAGCATTAGAAATTTTACACGCAAATGGCATTTATGATGTCGAAGTCAAAGAAGGTCAAGGATTTTTAACAGACCATTACGATCCGAAAAACAAAGTCGTCGTATTGTCACCTTCAAACTATAACAAACCAAGTGTTGCCGGAACTGCAATTGCCGCTCACGAAGTAGGGCATGCAATTCAGCACTACGAAGGTTATTTCTTTTTACGTTTCCGTAGTGCATTAGTACCTGTAGCGAACATCGGTAGTTCGATGTCATATATTTTCATTATGGCTGGGATTATCATGACATCATTACACATGGCGATTGGTTCAACAGCGTTATGGATAGGTATTTTCTTAATGGCATTTGCTGTATTGTTCTCCATTGTGACGTTGCCAGTCGAATTTGACGCAAGTAAACGAGCAATGAATCAAATACAAAAAATGCATATCGTGAATGAAAAAGAATATAAACATGCCGGTCGCGTATTAAGAGCAGCAGCGATGACTTATGTTGCAGCGACAGCCGTTGCAGTTGCTGAACTCGTTCGTTTAATTTTAATCGCACGTTCAGCAGATCAATAGTAAGCAAAAAAGAGTTGGGGGACAGACGCCCAGCTCTTTTTTTAGTTTTGGTGAATTATATTGATAAAGTACTACTATAAAAAATAGTGTTTCATCTATCAAAAAGGTGCATAGATTGCTCAACGCCACACATTTCATGTAAGATAAAGAAGAATGAAAACAGAAAGGATGTCATATCATGAATCGATCACTCTCTGATATGCAAAAAGAAGTCGATACATACATTTCACAGTTTAAAACAGGTTATTTTTCTCCGCTTGCAAATCTTGCCCGCTTAACAGAAGAAGTTGGTGAATTGGCACGTGAAATCAACCACTATCATGGAGAGAAAAAGAAGAAAGCGAGTGAGGCTGAAAATACAATCGAAGCTGAACTAGGTGACAACCTTTTTGTTCTCCTTTGTCTCGCAAACTCGCTTAATATCGATATGACAAAAAGCTTTAACCAAACAATGAAAAAATTCAACAAACGCGATAAAAATCGTTTTGAAAGAAAGACATAAAGGAGTACGAGCTATATGAAGATTGGCATTACTTGTTATCCCTCAGTAGGTGGTTCAGGGATCATTGCAACAGAACTCGGTATTTTAATGGCCGAACGTGGGCATGAAGTGCATTTTATTACTTCAAACATGCCATTTCGCTTAAATAAACCGGTACCTAACATTACTTTCCATCAAGTTGACGTAAATCAATATGCTGTATTCCAATATCCACCTTATGATATTTCGTTAAGTACAAAAATCGCAAATGTTATAAATGAGTATGACTTAGATGTGCTTCATATGCATTACGCAATTCCACATGCGATTTGTGGGATTTTAGCGAGACAAATGTCCGGTAAAGATATTAAAATTATGACGACTTTGCACGGCACAGATATTACAGTTCTCGGCTATGATCACTCGTTAAGAAATGCAATTAAATTCGGCATCGAACAAAGTGACATTGTTACGAGTGTGAGCGAATCATTAAAAGACGAAACGAATGAGATTATTGCACCTCAAAAAGAGATTGTACCGATTTATAATTTCGTAAGGGAATCCGAATTTCCGACGGGTTACAATACAGATTTAAAAGAGAGTTATGGCATTACTCAAGATGAAAAAGTATTGATTCATGTGTCAAATTTCCGTAAAGTTAAACGAATTGATACGATTATTGATACATTTGCTCTCATTCGCGAACACATTCAATCCAAATTGTTGCTGATTGGCGACGGTCCTGAATTACATGATATGCGAATAAAAGTCCGTGAAATGGGTCTTTCTGATGATGTACTCTTTTTAGGTAAACAAGATTGTATGAGTAATTTTTACCAAATGTCAGACATTGTGTTATTAATGAGTGAAAAGGAAAGCTTTGGCCTTACCCTGTTAGAAGCGATGAAAACAGGCGTCGTTCCTATTGGTACACGTGCAGGTGGCATTCAAGAAGTCATTCAACATCGTGAAACAGGCTTTTTAGTGGATATCGGGGACAGTCAAACCGCAGCTGACTACGCGCTAAAATTACTGACAGATAGTGCATTATATCAATCGTTACGTGAAAATATGTTACACGATATTGCAAAACGGTTCGATTCACAAATTATCGCCGATCAGTATGAACATTATTATAAAAAAATGATAGGGGAATTGTAATTCATGAATCAATCTCAATTTGAATTAGCCAAACCTATTTTAGAACGTTTAATTCAAAATGGATATGAAGCTTATTTTGTCGGTGGATCAGTGCGAGATTTTATTATGAATCGTCCTATCCACGATGTAGATATTACGACAAATGCGACACCTGATGAAATCGAGTCACTCTTTGAACATACAATTCCCATTGGTAAAGAACATGGTACCATCAATGTCGTATGGTCACACGAAAATTATGAAGTGACGACTTTCCGTGCCGAAGCTGAATATGTGGATCATCGTCGCCCGACAGAAGTATATTTTGTCAGGGATTTATACCAAGATGTGGAACGTCGAGATTTCACGATGAACGCCATAGCGATGAATATCAACTATGAACGTATTGACCATTTTGAAGGCGAACGTGATATTGAACAGCGTATCATTCGTACGGTAGGTGATGCAAAAACACGCTTTGACGAAGATGCATTAAGAATATTGCGCGGTTTACGTTTTAAGTCACAGCTCGGATTTACGATTGAAGAGGCAACGTTTGAAGCGATGGCACACCAAATGTCGGATTTGGAATATTTATCCATTGAACGCATTATGAACGAACTAACATTATTAATTAAAGGGACCTTTGTTGCGAAAACCTTCCCCATACTTGAAGCTTTGCAATTGTGGCGTTACATCCCGTATTTCAAAGATGTCGATGTCGCAGCGATAAAAATAAATGCACCGATTGATATGGAGGCATTTTTAGCCATTCTCAGCTATCGCACAAACTATCAAGCGTTTAAGTCTTTAAAACTGAGTAATGCACAAGTTCGCACAATTCAAACGTTAATATCGGCCATTCAAGTTGCACAAACAATAGATACTAAAGTCCAGCTCCAACAATTTACGTACGATTTTGGTCTTGAGGTTGCGCTAAAAATTAATGAACTGCGACCGATATTAGAAGATAACCAAATTGATTTACCATCACCGATTATCTTTAGCAGTGCAAGTCTCCAAGCCGTATGGGAAGATTTACCAATTCAATCACGAGAAGATTTAGCCATAGATGGTAAATGGTTAATGCAAGCGTTCCAATTAAAAGGTGGACCGTGGATCAAAGACGTTTTACGACAAGTCGAATGTGCTGTGATTCAACGTCAAGTTAACAATCAAACAGAAGCTATCATTGAATGGGTGAGAACACATGTCAAAATATCTTGATCAAATATTAGAACTATTAACAGATGCAAGACCTGACTATATTTCTGGGCAGACGATTGCAGAACAACTCAATGTTTCACGGATGACGGTCAAAAAAACAGTGGACCAACTTAAAGCAGAGGGGTTTTCAATTGATTCGATTCACAATAAAGGGCATCAGCTAAAAGCTTTGCCGCAAGCATGGCATAAAGGGGTATTGACCTCAATTTTTAAACATCAATCATTTATCAATCAATTTCAAACATATCCATCTGTAGACTCTACACAACAAGTCGCTAAAAAGGCAATTTTAAACGATGATCGTACTATGCTCATTTTAAGCGATGAACAAACAGCAGGAAAAGGGCGTTTCAAACGTGTTTGGCAATCATCAAAAGGCAAAGGTTTATGGATGTCACTCGTTTTAAGACCAGACATTCCTTTTTCAATGCTGACGACGTTTAATTTATTTATGTCATTAGCAATCAGTGAAGCGATTCAGTCATATAGTCCAGCAAAAGTTGAAATTAAATGGCCAAATGACATTTACATAGAAGGTCAAAAAGTATGCGGGTTTCTGACGGAAATGGTAGCAAATGCAGATGGGATTGAGGCTGTCATTTGTGGTATTGGCATTAATTTAAATCACGACGTTGAAGATTTTGACGAAGCATTACAACAAACTGCAACGAGTGTTAAATTGCATTACGGAAAAATTATTAACCGCTATGACTTTTTAGAACAATTGATGCAACGTATTGAAGTACGTTATCAACAATTTTTGACTGAGCCTTTTACAACCATTAAAGATGAATATATTCAGCGCTCAAATATTTGGAATAAACAATTACGTTTTACAGAAGGCAAACAACAATTTTATGGTAACGTAATGGAAATTGATGACCAAGGCTTTTTACTTGTCGTTGATCGAGATGGTGATTTCCACCGTTTAATGAGTGCAGATATTGAATTTTAATCTATAAAGAGAGAAAGGAGGGGGCATATGGCGCATCAACCCTGTTATGCTGTTGTCGATCTTGAAACGACAGGCAACCAAGCAGATTATGATGAGATTATTCAAATAGGTATTACTTTTGTTCGTAACAACCAAATTATTGACCACTATCACTCAATGATCAAAACCGATTTAACAATTCCGACTTTTATACAAGCATTGACTTCCATCGAAGAAGAAATGTTAAATCAAGCACCTTATTTTAAAGAAGTCGCACATAAAATTTATTCAAAAATTAAAGATTGTATTTTCGTCGCACATAATGTAAATTTCGATCTTAATTTTTTAAAACGTTCATTCAAAAAATGTCATATTCATTACCAACCGAAAAAAGTCATTGATACATTGGAACTCTTTAAAATTGCGTTTCCAACAGAGAAAAGCTATCAACTGACAGAGTTAGCCGAATCATTAGGTATTCCGCTTACACAAGCACACCGCGCAGATGAAGACGCGTATACAACAGCGCGTATCATGATTTTGGCGTTTGAGAAGTTCGAGGTTTTACCGATTAACACGAAGAAACAGCTCTATTATTTAAGCAAACAATTAAAATATCAATTGGACGACTATTTTTTCGAACAAGTCCGTTTACATGATGCGACAAAAGAAATGACTGGATTAAATCAGTTTGAACAAATTTATTATCTTGCCCCACCTGATTTTGAAGTCAGTCACATTCAGTTTGACGGTAATTTGACCGCTTTATATCAAACAATTGTCGACGTCTGTCATTACCAATATCGTGAAGAACAGCTTTATATGGCGCAAATTGTGTTTGACCAGTTAATGCATAACGAAAAAGCACTTATTGAAGCCGATACTGGTAGTGGAAAATCATTAGCTTATTTAGTCGCATCTTTAATGTATTATATTGAGACAGGCGAACACGTCATGATTTCAACGAATACAAAAATGTTACAAAATCAATTGTTATTACAAGATATTCCGAAAATTAACGAAGCACTTAATGTATCGATCAATGCGACGTTAATCAAAAGTAAACAAGACTATATCTCGCTAGGTCTCATCAGCCAAGTATTAAAAGATGAAACGACCAATTATGATGTTAATTTATTAAAAATGCAATTGCTCATCTGGATATTAGAAACACGGACAGGTGATATTCAAGAACTGAACTTACGCGGTGGCCAAAAAATGTATTTTGAACAAAAAATCGAAACGTATGTCCCTGTACGTAAAGATTTTCATTATTACAACCATATTCGAACGAATGCATCCAAAATTCAAATCGGCATTACAAACCATGCGCATTTGTTATATTCATCACCTGAACATACACTCTATCAAATGTTCAAACATTGCATTATTGATGAAGCACATCGATTGCCCGACTATGCGATTGATTGTGCCATTCATGCGTTCGGTTATGCCGATATTAAGTACCAATTAGGGCTAATCGGTAAAACAGAAAATGAAAAACTGCTAAAACAAATCGATCAACTCGAGCAAAAACGTATTTTACAAAAGTTAGATATTCCACCGATTGATGTTTTTAGCATTAAGCAAGACATTAATGAAATTCACGATATGAACGAACACTTTTTTGACCATATTTTCAATAAAGTGCATGAAGGTCAGTTATATGATGATGAAACATCGAAATTACATTATGCCTATGATATGGAACGCGATCAATTGATTCCGTTGTTACATCAATACATTTCCAAAATTAATGTCACACTTGAGCATTTCAATAATATGAAACATAAAGTGGTCAAAACGCTGCGTAAACATTTGCTTTATATTGTGGATCAATTACGAGAAATCGAAACGGGGTTGAAAGCAGGGCATTTGTTTTATATTACGTTAAAAAATGTCCAACAAAAGTCGACGATTAAAATTCATCTTAAAGACGCATCGATCAAACATCTGTTAACGGAGAAAATTTTAAAACAGTTCGAATCGATTTCGTTCGTTTCAGGCACACTGACGTTTAATGGCTCCTTTAAAAATTATCAAAAGTGGTTTGAAGAAGATGTGCATTTCCAAACGTACAAGATTACGTCAGAATATCAACATAACGCCAATGCACACATCTTTGTGCCGAATGATATTAAACGTTACAATTATCAAAATCAAGAAGAATATATCCAAACGATTGTGGAATATATTGCCCGTTACGTCACGACTGTGGACAGTAAGTGTCTCGTTCTCTTCACGAGCTATAAAATGTTATACAATGTGATGGATTATTTAAATCAAATGGCTGAATTTGACGATTATGTGATATTGTCACAGCAACAAAGTCAAAATTATAAAATCGTGCAACAGTTCAATCATTTTGATAAAGCAATATTACTAGGGACGAGTACATTTTTTGAAGGATTTGATTATCAGGCGCACGGTATTAAATGTGTCATGATTGCGAAATTACCATTTATGAATCATCATGCCGTCAAACCGATGTTACTTGCCAATGAGTTTGACAATGTTTTTAAAGATTATGTCTTACCTGAAGCTGTGTTGCGATTCAGACAAGGTTTAGGTCGCCTTTTGAGAAATGAAAATGATCAAGGGATTGTCGTTTCTTTTGATAATCGTTTAATCCACAGTCAATATCGTCACTTTTTCCAAAATACGTTTACACATTTTCAACAACATGAAGGCAACATCAAACAGTTTGGACAATTGCTCCATCAAATGCAATCTCAACTCGATCAATCATGATGTGGTAGAAGTTCGGCAATAGTTTTGTTAAAATAATAACAGTATTAAAACAAATAGGAGAATGGTTATGAAAACAACGATTAAAGAAGCAAAGAATAAAATTGGCCAAGAAGTCACGATTGGTGCTTGGCTAGCGAATAAACGTTCAAGTGGTAAAATCGCATTCTTACAATTGCGTGACGGTACAGGGTTTATGCAAGGTGTGGTCGTTAAAGCAGATGTTGACGAGGACATCTTTCAACGTGCGAAATCATTAACACAAGAAACATCATTGTATGTGACTGGTGAAATTACTGAAGACAACCGCTCAGACTTAGGTTATGAGATGCAAGTCAAAAATATTGAAGTGATTCACGAAGCACACGACTATCCGATTACACCTAAAAATCATGGTACTGAATTTTTAATGGATCACCGCCATTTATGGTTACGTTCTAAAAAACAACACGCTGTGATGAAAATTCGTAACGAAATCATCCGTGCAACATATGAGTTCTTTAATGAAAATGGCTTCACGAAAATTGATCCACCGATTTTAACAGCAAGTGCACCTGAAGGCACAAGTGAATTGTTCCATACAAAATACTTTGATGAAGATGCCTTTTTATCACAAAGTGGACAACTTTACATGGAAGCTGCGGCAATGGCTTACGGAAAAGTATTTTCATTCGGTCCGACATTCCGTGCCGAAAAATCTAAAACACGTCGCCATTTAATTGAATTCTGGATGATTGAACCTGAAATGGCCTTTACAACACATGAAGAGAGTTTAGAAGTACAAGAGGCGTATGTTTCATATGTCGTACAATCCGTGCTTAAAAATTGTCAAATCGAACTTAAATTATTAGAACGCGACACATCAAAATTAGAAAAAGTTCAAGCGCCATTTCCACGTATTTCTTATGATGATGCGATTAAGTTTTTACATGAAGCAGGGTTTGATGATATTAAATGGGGCGATGACTTCGGTGCACCACACGAAACAGCGATTGCCAACCATTACGACTTGCCTGTATTCATTGTGAATTATCCAACAAAAATTAAACCATTCTACATGCAACCAAATCCAGAAAATGAAGACACAGTGCTTTGTGCGGATTTAATTGCACCTGAAGGCTATGGCGAAATTATCGGTGGCTCTGAGCGTATTAACGACCTCGAGTTGTTAGAACAACGTATCGATGAACATCAGCTTGATACAGAAAGCTATCAATATTACTTAGATTTACGTAAATATGGTAGTGTACCGCACAGTGGTTTCGGTTTAGGCTTAGAACGTACTGTCGCATGGATTGCCGGTGTGGAACATGTGCGTGAAACATCACCATTCCCACGCTTGTTAAATCGTTTGTATCCATAAGAGATGCCAATGTAATGATGTTGATGGGCATACCATCGCCACATCTTTTACGGGGGTGAGAAGATGAAATTCTTTGACAATAGGGATTTCACACTCACTCTCTTTTTATTCTAACTATAGCGGTGCGTCAAGAATACATTGTTGTCACATGACGGCGATATAGGAGGGTAACTAATGAACCAACGAGAATTGCAAATACGGCCTGTTGTGATTCGCTTTGAATTACTTGAGCATTATCAAGAATTGGGCCTTAACGAAAATGATTTAGTGATTTTAATAAAAATTTTATATGCTTATGAATCTTCTAATGAGCAGCCTTCTATTGATGTGTTAAAAAAGGGGACAACGATGCAATCATCAGAAGTGACCGCGATTATACAAAAATTGATTCAACTCGGTTTATTGGCGATGCGCGTTGAAAAAAATAATGAAGGTAAATTCACTGAATATATTAATCTTGATGGCTTTTACGAACAATTGGCTTCTATTTTTAAACAAATCGAAACATCTAAAGAAACGACGTCTGAAGAAGAAGCATTTAAAATGGTGTTTAAAAAAATCGAAACTGCATTTGGGCGGGCATTATCACCACTAGAAATTGAACATCTTAACCAATGGATTGACGTCGATCATTATGCCATTGAATTAATTGATGCGGCAATTGATGAAGCGTTGGCACACCAAAAAACGTCACTCAAATATATTGATCGTATTTTACTCAATTGGCAAAAAAATAATGTCTTAACAGTTAAAGACGCACAACCGATACGGGCAAAATTTAAAAAGCAACCTCAACAACCTACTCAAAAAACAGAACACATTCCGAAATTTAATTGGCTGAAAGGAGAGAATCCTTTTGATAAGTAAAAAGAAAGCACTTGAAATGATTGATGTCATTGATCAAATGTTTCCAGATGCACAATGCGAACTTGTACATGAAAACCCATTCGAATTAACGATAGCTGTTTTACTCTCAGCACAATGTACCGACAATACGGTGAACCGTGTGACTAAGAACTTATTTCAGAAGTATCACACGCCAGAAGACTATTTAGCTGTGGATTTAGAAGAGTTACAACAAGATATTCGTTCAATTGGGCTCTACCGTAATAAAGCAAAAAATATTCAAAAACTATCGCAATCTTTACTCGATCAATATGATGGAATCGTGCCACATACCCATGAACAACTAGAAGGGTTAGCTGGTGTAGGGCGAAAAACGGCGAATGTCGTCATGAGTGTAGCATTTGGGGAACCTGCACTCGCTGTTGATACACATGTCGAACGTGTGTCGAAACGTTTAGGCATTTGTCGCTGGAAAGATAGTGTGACAGAAGTAGAACGTCGACTCACATCGATCATACCACGAGAACGTTGGACGAAAAGTCATCATCAATTGATCTTTTTCGGTCGTTATCACTGTTTAGCGAAAAAACCAAAGTGTGGTGTCTGTCCATTGTTTGAGGATTGTCGTGAAGGACAAAAACGTTATCGTGCATCATTGAAAAAAGCGGCAGGTGCATCATCATGAATCATCAAGAAATCATTGCAAATATGTCAAAATTAGAAGGAGCATTAGACGAATACGCGAAACAGCGTAAAATTGGTCATGATGCATCGGTTACGTTGTTGGATGAATATTATAATTTGTTAATTCGTTACTTTAACGTGATTAATGAAGTGGAAAATTATCGGCTAGTGACTCAGGAAAGTTTACGTATTGTGCCGTTCAATATTGATGAACGTTTTGCATATATCGAAACACGTAAGCATCATTATATGGGATATCAACAAATGAAGACACTGAAATCTGAATTAGTGAAGATGTATGCAGCATATCGTGCACGCCATCGCTTATTGTAAATGTGATGGCAACCATGGATGCATCTATTTCATACATGATATTCCTTTGAAATTTATCAAAGGAATGGGGCAATGAGTTTTCCCAGTCCCATTCCTACGATTTTTAAACATATGATTCATTAATGACTATAAAACAGTTTGAAAACGAACGAGGAGCGGGATACAAAAATGGATGTGATTGAGTTTCTTGGTTTTATAATCTTGCCATCAGTCCCCTGTATTTGAAATAAGATTGCTCAGAAGGCTGAGACTCCTGTGGGAATGTGTGCATATTGCTTACAATTCCTTTTTTACTTTAATAGTGGTTACTGTTTATCGCAGTAGCTGTCTGACTCCTCAATGCGCACGCTTTTGATCACGAGTGCAGTACAGAAATCTTTGTGACACATGAGATTTCTGTACTGCTTCCGAAAATCTATTAACGCTGCAACAAATGTAATAGTTTAATCAAGTGTTAATTAGCTGTAGGAGGACTCCCATCGAAAAGCGAAGCCATGCAGGCAATCAAGAACCACAAATCATAGAATCATAGGCAGAGGGCAAATTTAATCAAAATATTGCATCAATCTCATCAAAAGCTTTTATGTTCTTCACCTTTACTTTTTGTTTTATATAAGTGAAAAGACGAATACAAAAAGGAGCGGGGCGCTCATGCTGTCCCTGCTCCTTTTTGTATGGCATTTTAACGACCAAATAAGTTACCGAAAATACCATTACCGTTATTATTGCTATTATTGTTGTTACTTTGTTGTGAATTGTTATTGCCATTGCTCAAATTCTGACCGTTGTTACCATTTCTGCTGTTGTTAGAACTTGAACCACTGTTTGTCCCATTACTTGATTCTGTAAAGTTGCTTGTTGTATTGCCATCAGGTGATTTTGCAACATATAAGCTCTTTCCACTACCTGCAACAGAGTCAGGACGTGTAAAGTCTGAACCATCACGTGGACTAATATCGCTCATTACATCTCTAAAGAGTAATTGTGGATATTTTTGTTCACTACTGCCAACGAATGAGTTTTGACCGTATTGTTTCACTTCACTAAAGCCCATCCATACAGACATTGTATATTTCGGTGTGAACCCCGAAATCCATACGTCTTTAGCTGCTGAATCAGGTAAATTATACTGTTGATATGTTTCTGCACCATACGTACCTGTACCTGTTTTAGCTGCCATGTTCACACCATCGACTTTGTTACCATAAGCAGAACCGTATGCTTCAAATGTACCTTTTAAAATCTCAGTAATCATGTATGCTGTGTAGTCATTCATTGCTTTATGGCTCGTAAAATCAAATTCAATTGTATTACCATTTGCTTCTACAACTTTTTTGATTGAATGTGCTTTGTTGTACGTACCACCATTTGCAAATGATGCATAGGCTGAAGCAAGTTGCGTAGGTGAGAATTCAGAAGATGAACCACCTAATACTTCTGAAGGACCAATATCTGTATTTTCATACTCTAAACCAACTTTTTTCGCAAAATCAGTCGGTGCATTGTTACCAGCTTGGGATTTGACTTGTTGCCATGTTTTCAATGCTGGAATGTTAAAACTTTGACGTAATGCATCATAAATGGATACCGTACCGTGACTTTGTTGGTCATAGTTTCTAAATGTGGCACCATCAATATTGTAAGCTGATTCGTCTTGAATAGAGTGGTTGGTTGCCCATTGCATATTGTCAATTGCTGGACCATACGCTAAGAATGGCTTCAATGTCGAACCAGTTGGATGTGCGTCAGTCGCTTGGTTACGCTCAACGACATCTTTATAGTTACGACCACCTGAAATGGCAACTAAAGCACCAGTTTGGCTGTCTACGATTGTTGAACCCACCATCTGATCTTCATTTTTATAATAACCACCATTATCAATACGGTTTTGTAAGCTGTTTTGAGCATCTTTATCCATGTAAGTGTAAATTTTAATACCACTGTTAAGAATGTCAGATAAATTCTGTCCTTTAAATTCAGGATTGTTCATAAGCTCTTGCTTCACAAAGTTCACATAAGAATTGTATTGTTCTGAATCATCGTCTGGTTTAATTTGTCTATCTTCAGCTGAACGTTGCACGAGATTTTCAGTAATTGGCGTATCTTGCGCTTCTTTTTTCTCTTTTTCAGAAATGCGGTGATGATATGCCATCAAGTACAATACTGTGTCTTTACGTTTTTCAGCTTCTTCTGGATGGTCATAAATGTTATAAGTATTAGGAACTTGCGGCAGACCTGCGAGATACGCCGATTCAGCTAAGTTCAGATCTTTTAAATCTTTATCAAAGTAGTATCTTGCTGCAGCCTTAACCCCATACACACCATCAGAGTAGTAAATTTTGTTGAGATACATTTGGAAAATTTCATCTTTAGAATATTCCTGTTCTAAACGATAAGATAGGTAGGCTTCTTGCGCTTTACGTTCAATCGACTTTTGGTCTGTTAAAAACGTACGTTTAACCACTTGTTGTGTTAACGTCGAAGCACCTTGTGAACCAAAGCCGCCCGTAATATTTTTCAATACGGCACCGAACAAACGTTTGTAATCGAGTGCACCGTGATCATAAAAACGGTTGTCTTCAGTTGCAAGCACTGCATTTTTCATCGTATCGGGAACATCTTTTAAATCCACATGCTCTCGTCTTGCACCATTATCAAGCGTCTTCACTAATTCATCATCTTTATCATAAATTTTTGCTGGACTTGGATCCTGGAGTTTAGACTCGTTAAATGCAGGTGCTTTCCAGGCATAATATGCGAAAAGCAATACAGATAAGAGTGCTAAGATGACAAATGCTAATACTAAAAAGCTCAACACTTTAATGATCGTACGCTTGATGTTCTTATTCTTTTTTTGACCGGACTTCTTTTTCGTTTGCTTGGAAGTCCCTTTCTTTTCCGTCATAAGCGGTCCTCACTTTCATCTAATATCAACTTATCAACTGCATTGAGGTAATCTAATCTGGGTTGATACTGATAAGGAATATAGTAACCATTTTCTTGAATTTCTTCAACCTTAATTGATTTTTTTCCATTTTTTAAGTAGCGCTCCCAAAACGGAAAAAATCGCTTAAACGGCAAGAGATAAACTTCATTGATTCCTTTAAAGCGGAGTAGCAAAAAGACAATCCCTCCATGGGCCACTGCTTGCTTCATATGTTCAACTTGATGCGCATGGATATTTTGTAACGGAAAAGATGTTTTGTTTTTCGTTTCCTTTGCCTCAAAATCAATGTAATAGCCCTTATAAACACCATTATAATCAGTAGTTGAAGGCGTTCGAAAATAAGCCTCTTTAATTACAGCTTGACTGCGTTTTGGATAATCCACATGGACAATTTGCACAGGTGTTGGTTTCTTATGAATCACAGCGCGTTCTGTCTTCAAATAATATTGGTTGGAGCTTTCAATATCATTTTCCAATGTCATACCGCGCCCACCGTATTTAATTTTACTCGATTTGTTTGTCCTCGTACTTCCGTCTTGAGTCTGACTCTGCTTAAATGGCTTACCGTTTGGATAATTCATTTGTCTCACCTACAATCCATGTTTTTTTGCCCTATAAACATGATAGGATAGGCGTTTTATAAATCGAAAGGATTCATAAACTGACATTATTGTAACATACATAGTCGTTTAACGTGACCTAAAATCAATTCCTGTTAAAATATTTCAACACATTATGATAAAATTAATTTAGTTTAATGAAAGGTGTTTAGATTTATGCAAATTGTCATACAACAGTTGATTCAAGATTTAGCAACTATTTCACAACGTTTTAAAGCAGCTCGAGCAGGAAGACAATATGATTTTTATAAAGAAGTTCAACCGTTCGTCCAACAAGTTGATGCTCACTTGCAATCATTACAGCACTATCAAGACACCATTTCAAAACAAAAATATTTCAATGCACAAAAATTGCAACGTATGTCATCTTTAATGTCAGAGATCGCAGTCGCATGCCATCAATCCACAACGAGCAAAAAATTATTTTTAGATCAATTTAAAGCCGTACAACACGATCTGAACTACTTATCACAAATGGAGCGTGACGGACATGTTTAAGACAATGTATTTCACAGGTTACAAGTCTTACGAACTGCAAATATTCAATGAACATGCACCTGAAGTGACCTATTTAAAAAAATTTATTACGCAAAAATTAATTCAATATATAGATCAAGGTTTAGAATGGGTGTTAATCCAAGGGCAATTGGGTATTGAATTATGGAGTGCCGAGTGTGTCATTGCGTTGAAAGAAGATTATCCCGAGCTAAAATTAGGCGTCATTACACCATTTTTAGAACACACATCTAAATGGAATGAGCAAAATCAGCTCAAATATCAACAGATAATCGAAAAGAGTGATTATGTCAACAGTGTGCATCAGCATACATACGAAGGACCGTTTCAGTTTGAACAAGCGGATCAATTTATGTTGGACCATACGGATATCACTGTACTAATTTATGATGAAGAACAACCCGCAAGCCCACAATTTTTCAAAAAGAAGTTAGTTGATTTTGTTGAAAAAACAAACTATACTTGTGATATTGTGACGTTTGACGAAATGACGAACTTTATCAATGATTTACAATGGTCCGAAGAAATTTAAATCAAATGAGGTGGAACAAATGTCAGATGTTTCGTTAAAATTATCAGCAAAAGATATTTACGAAAAAGACTTTGAAAAGACAATGGTTCGTGGCTATCGTCCCCAAGAAGTGGATGCTTTTTTAGACGATATTATTGCGGATTATCAAAAAATGTCAGACTTAAATAATGAAGTCATCAAATTATCAGAAGAAAATCACAAACTAAAAAAAGAGATTGAAGATTTACGTATTCGTGTTGCCTCTAGTCGACCTCAAGATAATAAGAGTTTCGCAAATCAAAGTTCAAACCAAAATAATAACGTAGATATTTTAAAACGAATTTCTAACCTTGAAAAAGCAGTCTTTGGAAAATAGGGATTGTTTTTTAATTGAAAAATGCTATAATTTTTTGAGGATATTTCGTGTAATCGCTATATGTTACGACATATAGAGGAAAGTCCATGCTCACACAGTCTGAGATGACTGTAGTGTTCGTGCTTGATGAAACAATAAGTCAAGGCAATATTCGATATTGACGGCAACGACCTAACCTAAGTCTTTTGATACGGTTACATTAGTTTGAAAGTGCCACAGTGACGTAGCTTTATTAGAAATAATGAAGGTGGAACGCGGTAAACCCCTCGAGTGAGCAATCCAAATTTGGTAGGAGCACTTGTCTAACGGAATTCAACGTATAGACGAGGAAAAGTACAGCATACTTTTCAGACAGATGATTACAACTGAAGTACCAGTGTAACTAGTGCACGTAATGAGTACATCAGTACAGAACATGGCTTATAGAAATATCTCAGACTAGTCACCTTAGGGCTGGAACAAGACGTTCCAGCCCTTCAGTTTGTCTTGACAACTCATGAAATAAGAATCAGTATCAATAGAGAGGACTTATCTTTACTATAGACACATAGAAATCTTTTGCGTAGCGGACTGTTGAACTGAATAAAGAATGAGAACCCAAGCGCGCAAACAATAAAACCGAATATCGATAACATAATAAATTAAATAAACATAAAAACAATGATGAAAATTTAGTACATAAACCAATATTCAAAAGGAGGAATTTTCGTGTATCAACTATTAGCAGTTTGTCCAATGGGGCTTGAATCAATCGTCGCGAGAGAAGTCCAGGATTTAGGCTACGACACACGCGTAGAAAATGGACGTATTTATTTTGAAGGAGACGCATCTGCAATCGTTAAAGCCAATTTATGGTTACGCACTGCAGACCGTGTCAAACTTATCGTTGGACAATTTGAAGCTGTAACCTTTGATTCATTATTCGAACAAACAAAAAATCTACCATGGGAACAATTCATCCCAACAGATGGTCAATTTCCAGTACAAGGACGTAGTTTAAAATCAAAGTTATTTAGTGTTCCTGATGTACAGGCGATTACTAAAAAAGCAATTGTCGAACGATTGAAAAATGCACATCAAGTGTCAGGTTGGTTGGATGAATCAGGCGCAAAATACCCTGTAGAAGTCGCTATTTTAAAAGATAAAGTCTTGTTAACAATTGATACATCTGGCTCCGGTTTGAATAAGCGCGGTTACCGTCTGGCGCAAGGTGAGGCGCCGATTAAGGAGACCCTCGCTGCAAGTTTAGTTAAGTTAGCCAATTGGACAGGTGATACACCGCTTATAGATCCATTTTGTGGTTCTGGAACAATTGCGATTGAAGCTTGTTTAATTGCGCAAAATATCGCACCTGGGTTTAATCGTTCATTTATTTCAGAACAATGGGATATCATTCCAAAAGGGCTGTATGATCAAAAACGTGCAGAAGCTGATGAACTCGCCGATTATGATAAAGAAATCGAAATTTACGCTTCTGATATCGATCCTGAAATGGTTGAAATTGCACAACGCAATGCAGATGAGGTCGGTGTCGGTGATATTATCCGCTTCGAAGTCAAAGATGTGAACACCCTTACCATTAATCACGACGGTCCAATTGGTCTAATCGGTAACCCGCCGTATGGTGAACGTATTGGTGACCGTGCAGAAGTTGAAGAAATGTACCGTAATCTCGGCATTCTCATGCAAAACCACCCGAATTTGTCACTTTACATTATGACAAGTAACAAAGAATTTGAATATCTCGCAAACCGTAAAGCTACAAAGCGTCGTAAGTTGTTTAACGGCTATATTGAAACAACTTATTATCAATATTGGGCAAATAAAAAATCTTAAGCCATTTTAATTTTTACGAAAAGAGGGAGTACTTTGTATCAAGATAAAGAATTTAAAAAAGGCATTCTTTTCGCTTTATTGGCTTATGTCATTTGGGGCACTTTGCCATTATATTGGGCACTCATTCACGACGTCGATCCGATTGAAACACTCATGTATCGTATCGTTTTATCACTCATTTTTATGCTGCTCCTTTTACCCATCATCGGGCAATGGCAGCGATTTGCTCAAGATATGGCGCAACTAAAAGCGAAACCGTTCAAACTATTGATTATCATTTTAGCAGGCTATATCGTGACGGTGAACTGGGGCACGTTTATTTATGCGATTGATGCTGGTTTTGTATTACAAACAAGTTTAGGGTATTATATCAATCCGCTCGTCAGCATTTTATTATCCATGATATTTTTTAAAGAACGTTTCAACCGTCTCGAATGGATGGCGATCCTCTTTGCTGTACTTGGCGTCGTTTATATGACTTTTAAAGTAGGCGAATTTCCATATATTTCGTTAATTTTAGCTTTTTCATTTGGCATTTATGGTTTACTGAAAAAACTCGTTCCTATGTCAGCATTGAGTAGCATTACTATTGAGTCACTGGCGACGGCACCCATGGCGATCATTTATTTAATTATCGTTGGGCAAACAGCTGATTTAAGTATCGGATGGAATATGTCGACGTTTTGGTTGCTCTTTTCAGGCGCTGTGACGGCATTACCGTTACTCTCATTTTCAGAAGGGGCGATTCGTATTCCGTTATCATTAATGGGCTTTATTCAATACGTAGGGCCGACGCTCATCTTTATACTTGGTATTTTTGTATTTAAAGAACCATTTAATGTCGACCAATTTATTACATTTTGCTTTATTTGGGTCGGTATCGTGATTTATGTCATTTCTCAAATCCTCAAAATTAAAAAGCGTCCACAACCATTCCAATATCAAAATTAACCAAAATATAAGCTAACATCGTACATTGACTGTGCGATGTTATTTTTTGCCTTCAATCTCATATTAAAATGCCATTATTTTTAATCACGGCAATGGCATTTATCGCCATAAACTCATATAATACTTAAATAAAGACGTTTAAAACAAGGGGAATCCAATATCTATGCAGAATCAAGAACAACTGGATATTTTATATAAACTAAAAAAAGAAGTGGAAAAATCTGATCATTCCGCTTTTATACATACGATTAACCAAATGATTAAAAAGGTGTATCTAAACCACTACACTATGACCTTTGTCGGCCATTTTTCAGCAGGTAAATCGACAATCATTAATCGTCTTATCGGCCAAGACATTTTACCAAGCTCACCCGTTCCGACAACGAGTAATACTGCATTAGTAACAATTGCAGAGGCGCCTGGTATTACTGCGAACATCGAAGGTCAAAAGTATACACAATTGAATTCTTATGATGATGTCAAACAAATGAACCGCGAAAATTTTCACGTTGAGTCCATTGACATTCGTATTCAAAGTGATGCGTTTCATAAAGGTTTTACATTTCAAGATACACCAGGTGTCGATTCCAATGTACAATCACACAATATGCAAACGGAGCAATTTCTGTATACGAGTAATATCGTTTTCTATACGGTTGATTATAACCATGTACAATCCGCGCTGAACTTTCAATTTATGAAACGTCTGAATCGTGCAGGCATTCCAGTCGTTTTCGTTATTAACCAAATTGATAAACATGACGAAAACGAACTCACATTTCAAACATTTCAAAATCGTGTGGAACAATCCGTGAGTGAGTGGGATATTGATTTACTCGAAACATTTTATATTACAAAGTTTGAACATCCACAAAATCAATTCGATGCGTTACGCGCCTTTATTATGGAACAAGATCAGCACCGTGAAGCTGTGAAAGACTATGTTGCACGTATGAAACAATTTATTCATCAACATCAATTGAACTATTTACAACATGAAATGGATGAAATTTTAGAACGACTCAACATCGAAGCGACACAATTCGATCAAGCGTATCAATCACATCAACAAAATGAAATGATCAGCGAGGAAGCACAATTGTTGAATGATGCGGTAGCGTTGAAACATTATTTAAAAGATAAACGCCGCTCCATAATTGATAATGCGTATATTATGACACACGACATGCGTGAAACGATTCGTTATTGTTTGGAAAGTATGACGAAGGATTTTAAAGCCGCTGGACTGTTTAATAAAAAGAAAAAAACAGAAGAAGAACGTCAAACACGCCTTAATGAATTAATGATAGCTCTTCAAAGTAAAGTTGATCACCAAATCATTAAACCGATGCAAGAAGATTTATCGTTTCTCACACGTTTTATTAATGATACCGATTTGAATCAGCGTATTTTAAACCAAAAATTGACATTACCGACATCCATTATAACCGATTTGTATCAAACACAAATTCAAATAACGAATCAATATGTGTTAACTTTCTCAAATGATGTCATGAAAGCTATCAAGCACTATATTTTAAAAGAACTCGAACCACTTGATGATACCATTATTGACAATGTCCACGCAGAAGAGCACCTCGTCGATGAATCAAATGATAGTTCGGCGTATACACGTTATATTGAATTGCGTAACTTGTCTCAGTCGTTAAAGACAGAAAATTATCGTCATTATTATATTCATATGGAAGATTCGCTGGACCGTTTGATCGATCGCACAGAAATTCAATATCAAGTGAAATCAAATGAAGATAATAAAAAAGATGTGCAACAACAAGAGGATGTTGTCACAGCTGAGAAAAACCCGATTAACGACGCACAAATGACCCAAGCATTAGATATTGTCAAAAATATCCCATTGTTTAAATCAAGTGTAAAAAACATTGAGGAAACACAGGAAAGAATGCAACATCAAACCGTTAAAATAGGTGTTTTTGGTACATTCAGCGCTGGTAAAAGTAGTTTGATTAATGCATTATTAGGGGACAATTATTTGACGAGTTCACCTAACCCGACAACAGCGGCAACTACTGAGATTGGCTATGGCGATACGTATCACGTTACGTTTAAAACACCAGACATGTTGCTCCAACAAATTAATGATGTGTTTGAACTTGAAGGGCAACAATTTGACAGTATCGAAGCCTTTTTAGAAGCGAACATAGAAAAATTAAAAGGACGCATAGACAAAAGCCGTCTTGCATTTATTCATGCGATTGAAAAGAATTATGCCCTGTATCAATCGTATATCGCTGAAGGTTTAAAACATGAAATTCAAGCTACTGACGTACAAAAATGGAGTGCTGAAGATGAATATGCGACTTTCGTCCAAACGGTGCATTTAAGATTGCCACTAGATTGGTTGAAAGACAAAGTGATTGTGGACTCATTAGGGTTACATTCGAATAACCAACGACATACGAATGAAACAGAGAAAATACTGACAACCTCTGATTTAATTTTATATGTGAGTTATTTTAATCACGCTTTTACTGACAATGATAAAGCGTTTATCGAACATATGAAAAGTATAAATCAGTTAAAAGAACAACAGGCTTTCAAAATGGTCATCAATGCAACCGATTTAGCTGAAAATGAAGTTGATAAACGTGCTGTGCGTGACTATGTAGCAGATGCGTTAATGCAAGTACAAATGCAACCTGAAATTTTTTCTGTATCAAGTCGTGCTGCTTTAACTAAAGGGGACGCCGGTGTGCAACAATTGAAAGCGAGCATTTCACGGTTTTCAGAGGTTGAATCCAAACATATTTTAGAAGCCAAAATGTATGACCAGTTACGTTCTATCGGGCAGTCTTACACACAAATGATTGAAGACCATACTGCAAACGCTGAAAAAATGCAACATGTTAAACAACAATTACAAAAGATGCGTCAAACAACGATTTTTAATTCGGAAAGTTTAACTGCAATTCGTCAAAAACTGATTAACGAAATAGAAGATCAAATGTATCACTTGAATGAGCGTTTAAAAATTCAATTATTAGATAATGTAAAGGCCATTTATAATACACAAATGACGAATACAACAAGTTTCAATGAGGAGAAACGACAATCGACAAAAGCGTATTTGAATCAAATCCATCAAAAGTTATATTTAGAACAAACATTGATGATTGAGCGTATTAAATTTTTCTTTAACCTAGCATTTCAACAAGAAATGGCAACGAAAATTAGATCATTCCAACAATATCACATACTTTTACCAGATATTGAAACGATTGAAGTTGCGCCTGTAGACCAATCATTTTTAACGATTTCTTTTGATGACATGGTCAACGCACTTCCGAAACAATTGACAAAGAAAAACATTATGCAGCCACAAGTGCAAAAACAAATACAAGCTGACATTAAAGATGAAACAGTGACGTTACTCCAACCACGATTAGCTGATTTACGACAAGCGCTTGAAAGTATGCTCGATACTCTCACAACACAGGCACAGCAAGCACTAGAACAGATTGAGTCACAAGCACAACGTGAAATCGATACTGTGTTAGCTGTCGAAGTGGATGATGCACTGATTGCTCAACTACAAGTAGAAACACCAAAATTACTGACAATACTGAATTCAAAGGACTGAAAACATGGCACACAAACTTTTATTAATTGATGGCATGGCGTTATTATTTCGTCATTTTTATGCAACGAGTGTACACAAAAATTTTATGCGCAATACGAACGGCACACCGACAAACGGCACGCAAGGTTTTGTGAGACATGTTTACAGTGCGATTCGCGATGTTGAACCGACGCACGTTGCAATATGTTGGGATATGGGGAAAGCGACCTTCCGTAATGACATGTTTGATGGTTATAAACAAAATCGTCCTGCTCCGCCCGAAGAGCTTATCCCACAATTCGACCATGTCCAACATATTTCTGAGTCGCTAGGCTTTTTAAATATTGGCGTTGAAAACTACGAAGCTGATGATGTCATTGGGACGTTAACACATGCATATGCACAATCACCTGACCACGAAGTTTATATCATTACTGGGGATCGCGATTTATTACAATGTGTGAGAGACAACGTTTATGTATGGCTCATCAAAAAAGGATTTACTGAATATAGTAAGTATGACAGAGCGCGATTCGAATTAGAATATCAATTACAACCGCCACAACTCATTGAAGTCAAAGCGTTTATGGGAGACACAGCAGATGGTTATCCAGGTGTAAAAGGCATCGGTGAGAAAACAGCGATTAAACTGGTTCAGCAATATGGCTCTGTTGAGGAAGTGATTGCGAATGTGTCACAGCTTACGCCTGGACAACAGAAAAAGATAGCACAAAATATGGAAAATCTACGTTTGTCAAAACAACTGGCAACGATTGAATTGAATGTCCCATTATCCATCGACACGTTATTCGAGCAAATGGCACATCATGTCGAGTTAAATCACGTACTCGCAGTATTAGATGAGCATGAGTTGTTTGTTTCAAAACGATTTGTTCAAAATTTGTAATCTTAAAATTAAACAAAGCAAGGAAAAGAGTTTAGACGATACTCGCTAACATTGATTTCCTTATAAAAAAATGTCGAAGCGTGTGACATGTGTGAACATGTGCATAACACTTCGACATTTTTTATAACATTATGAACGACCTAACGCTTGATACAATGCATCTTGAGCTAACTGATTCGCAGCTTTATTTTGTGCGCGTGGAATCCATTTGACAAATGCCAATTCAAAATCATGTGTCATTTGTAAATAGCGCTCCAAATAAGGTTTAAAACGTCCATTTTTCACAAACTCACGATTCACTGCATCTTCAATTAGCTGTGAATCCGTAAAAACTAATGCATTCAAAACTGCCAATGTTTGTGCTTGCTCTAATGCAAACAGTAACGCTTCCCATTCAGCACTATGATTGTCTAACGCATCGAGCACTTTTGTAAATGTATAGCGTTCATTTTCTGTAACGATAACGACGCCACATGCACTTAATCCCGGATTGCCTTTCGTTGCTGCATCAAAATATATTTTAGCCAACTTCACGACACCACACTTAAATGTATTTTCGTATTTAAGCTTACCATATCATGTATCATAGCGTATCGTCTTTAATTTTGTTGCGACGATAAAGTGACTTTGCCCAATAACCGAATGGGACGTTCAGAACAGTTGTTAATAATTTTAATAAATACGTCGTGATGAAAATTTCTAGTACGACACCGTTGGGTAAACTACCATAAAAAGCAATCATTACGAAAAGCGCTGTATCCACAATCGAACTCAACGTTGTACTCCCATAGGCACGAATGAAAAAGGTACGATCTGAACGAAATACTTTTTTAATCATATTAAAGACAAGTACATCGATATGTTGACCAATAATGTAAGCGGTTATGGATGCGAAAGCGATACGTGGAACGACATCGAAAATTGCTTTCATAGCATCTTGCGCCATGTCAACTTCACTCGGTTGAAACGCGAGCGAAACTTGCATCACGATAATCATAATAAAAGTAGACGAAAAGCCAAGCCAAACCGCTTTTTTCGCGACTTTACGACCATAAATATCATTTAAAATATCTGTTGCAAGATAAATGGATGCGAACATCACATTTCCTAACGTTGCAGAAATCGTAAATATATCCACTGTTTTAAGCACTTGGATGTTGGCAATAATCGTGCCTATCGCAACCCAAGCATACAAACCTGATTTACCAAAAAGTCGAAACATCACTACCATGAGTACGAATGTGACGATAAACGACCCTAAACCTAACCATTCATTATACAATTTAATGACCTCCTAAATTTTGTTACAGCGGGTGTTTAGAAACCGCCCTTCACGATAACTTTTCCATTATAATCAACAGCTTTATATTTTTCAATAGCCTTCCGTTTTTATTTATAGGCATGTCATGTTTCTTGATGTCGCTGAAGATTAAACGCTTCAATGTCCATACAAATCATGTTACGATAGTGCATATTGTACACACTATATTTAAAAGAGGTGACTTACGTGCTAACAGACTCTGAGAAGAAGGCCATTGCTTCAATCGATCATTTATCTCAACAATATTGTGAACATTGCTTGGTTAAAGCGCACCTTCGAAAGACAAAAGGGAAAACACAAGCACATCACTTCTGTATCAATGCGTGTTCAATCGGCAAACAAATTCAACAATTAGGCAATGCGCTACAATGAGGGCTGTAGTACATTGACGAGGAGGTTTAACATGGAAATTATTAAGGTCGAACCTACGCCTAGTCCGAATACGATGAAAATTATTTTATCCGAAAAAAGGCAAGATAATCATTCAAAAACTTATACGGAAGTCTCAGATAGTCAGCCACACTTTATCAACGCCATATTACAAGTTAAAGGTGTGAAATCTGTCTTTCATGTATTAGATTTTATTGCCGTTGATAAAGCACCTAAGGCAGACTGGGAGACTGTGTTACCTCTCGTTACGGCGACACTCAACCAAGACCAACAACAAAGCGACACAACGCAACCTGAACCGGATACTCATTTTGGTGAGGTTAAAGCGGAAGTACTTAAGTTTAAAAACATTCCTTATCAAGTGAAACTGACAACACCTAAAGAGGAAAAGCGTCAACAATTGAGCGACATATTCGTCAATGCGATGCTCGAAGCACAACAACCGCATG
The DNA here is from genome assembly GCF_001792775.2 of Staphylococcus pseudintermedius. Lineage (GTDB taxonomy): Bacteria > Bacillota > Bacilli > Staphylococcales > Staphylococcaceae > Staphylococcus > Staphylococcus pseudintermedius. Next base: position 22,494 of record NZ_MLGE02000003.1, on the reverse strand, counting down.
ATAATGTTGTCTTTTTACGTAAATGGGAAACATTAGGTGTCCGTTATGGCGATTTAGATGACGTCATGCAAAGTGTTGTAGAAGAAATCAATGCGCTTTATCCTGAACATGTTTTGAATCTACTCGTGCAAGAGGCGAAAAATACTGATGTTACAGTGCCACAGAAACAATATGAACACGTGACATTAGAAACATATCAACAAGAAATTGATTGGAAAGCACGATTACGTATGTTGAAGTCTTTCCCAACACCTACAAGTGATGACTATCCATTACTTGATTATGCCTTAAATGAGGATAAAGTGCCATTACGCCGTGAAGCAGTCGTATTGCTTAGCATGATTGAAGATCGAGAAACTTTGCCATACTTATATAAAGGGCTGCACGACAAAAGTCCTGCAGTGAGACGAACAGCTGGTGATAGTTTAAGTGATTTAGGCTTTAAAGAGGCTTTACCTGAAATGGAAAAAGCTTTGGATGATCCACAAAAAATTGTGCGATGGCGTGCAGCGATGTTTCTTTTTGATGAAGGTGGACCAGAACAGCTGGTAACACTCAAAGCGCATCAAAACGATCCAGCTTATGAAGTGAAGTTGCAAATTGAAATGGCCATTACACGTATCGAAAACGGGGAAGCAGCACTTGGATCAGTGTGGAAACAGATCGCAAATCGTAATCAATAAATCAATACAAGGGAGCACTATAAAATGAACGCATATGATGCTTATATGAAAGAACTCGCTGCTCAAATGAGAGGCGAATTGACACAAAATGGTTTTGAAAGTTTAGAAAGTGAAGATTCCGTTTCACAATATATGAACAATGTCAAAGATGAAGATACAACATTTGTTGTGATTAATTCAACTTGTGGCTGTGCAGCTGGTTTAGCACGTCCTGCAGCTGTGGCTGTAGCAGAACAAAATGAATATAAACCAACGAATAAAGTCACTGTTTTTGCAGGTCAAGATAAAGAGGCGACTGCAAAAATGCGTGAATACATTCAACAAGTGCCTTCAAGTCCTTCATTTGCATTATTCAAAGGGTCGGAGCTCGTTCACTTTATTCCACGTGAACATATCGAAGGCCGTGATATTAATGACATCGCGATGGACATTAAGGACGCATTCGACACACATTGTCGCGCATAATGAACAAGGAGCTGGGGCATTAAGTTTCCTCAGCTCCTTTACTATATTTTGTTATTTATGCCAAGGGGTTAGGATGAGACATAAAAAAAATTAAACCTCAATCCATTCATAGATTGATGATTCATTAATAACTTTAAAGCAGTCGGAAAATGAGACTGAATGAGATAGAAAAAAATTGATGCTGTTGTTTTTTTATTTTCATAAACTTGACCTCATTTTCACTGTATTTGATATAAGATTGCCGAGAAGGCCGAAACTCACGAGTGAATGCGTGGTGGATACTTCTAACTGTCACTTCTTTACTATAATAGCGAATGTTGTTTATCGCAGTAGTTGTCTGACTTCTCAATGCTATCGCTTTTGAGAAGTCTCAACAGCCATACTGGGGCAGTACAACAAAATCTTTATTTCACATGAGATTTCTGTACTGCTCCTAAAATCCAATTCGGCTTCCATCAAATGAACACTTCAATCAAGCTGAACTAAGTTGAAGGGTTAGCCCTTAGGTAAGTGGATCCATGAAAGCAATCAAAAATTACAAATCATAGTGAGGACAAGTTTAACTAAAATATTGCATCAATAGCATCATAATTGTTGATGTCCCAATCCTTTTTTTACACTTCTAAATCAATAGATAGTGTTTTCGACAAAAGGTGTCTATTCACATCATTTTAACATTTACAAGGTAGAGATACTGAATATATTCGGATTCTGTAGCTATACACTTATACCTGCGCATACGTTGATATCGCTTTGAAAATGGCGTAAAATCGTCTATTATAGATACTAAGAGAAAGAGGTGAATGTCATGAATCCGTTTGATGCAGCTTATCACGATTTATGTAAAGAAATATTAGAAATTGGCAATCAACGTGATGACCGAACAGCTACGGGAACAATTTCAAAATTTGGACATCAGTTGCGTTTTGACCTTTCAAAAGGCTTCCCATTGTTAACAACAAAAAAAGTTTCTTTTAAACTTGTTGCAACTGAATTGATTTGGTTTATTCGTGGTGATACGAATTTAAGATATTTATTACAATATAATAACAATATTTGGAACGAATGGGCTTTTGAAAAATATGTACAAAGCGAAGATTACACAGGGCCAGATATGACTGACTTTGGTCATAGAGCACAAAGTGACGCGGCATTTGCTGAAACTTATCGCGAAGAAATGACAAAGTTTAAACAACAGATTTTAACTGATGATGATTTTATGAAAAAGCACGGGGATTTAGGCAATGTTTATGGTAAGCAATGGCGTAACTGGGTTAGTGCAGACGGTCAACAATACGATCAATTGAAGGCACTAATTGAACAAATTAAAACGAATCCTAACTCACGTCGTCATATCATTAGTGCTTGGAATCCTACTGAAATTGAGACAATGGCGTTACCTCCTTGTCATACACTCTTTCAATTTTATGTACAAGATAATAAGCTAAGCTGTCAACTCTATCAACGGAGCGCCGACATTTTTTTAGGTGTCCCGTTTAATATAGCGAGCTATAGCTTATTAACACATTTAATTGCGAAAGAATGTGGCCTTGAAGTAGGCGAATTTGTCCACACATTTGGTGATGCACATATTTACAGCAACCATTTAGACGCTGTGAAAACGCAATTAGCACGTTCAAGTTTTGCGCCGCCAGAATTAAAAATCAATACAGATCGTTCTATTTTCGACATTGAATATGAAGATTTAGAGATTGTAAATTATGAATCTCATCCAGCGATTAAAGCACCTATCGCGGTATAAACAAAAAGGAGTAATCATATGACATTATCTATTTTAGTCGCACATGACCAACAACGTGGCATTGGCTTTGAAGGACAGTTACCATGGTACTTACCCAATGACTTAAAGCATGTTAAAAAACTGACAACTGGACATACACTTGTAATGGGACGCGCGACATACGAATCCATTGGTAAACCGTTACCTTATCGTAGAAATGTTGTTATTACGAGTAATCCTGATTTCAAACCAGACGGCGTGGAGGTCATTCATAGCATTGAAGAAATTGATGCGATTGGCGATGACCACATCTTTATTTTTGGCGGTCAAACGTTATTCGAAACTTTTATTGACCGTGTTGACGATATGTATATCACTGTTATCGACGACAAATTCCAAGCAGATACATTTTTCCCACCATACACATTTGAAGATTGGGAAGTGACATCTGCTGTAGAAGGCACCGTGGATGAAAAGAATAAATATCCGCACACTTTTTTACATCTCACTCGAAAGTAATTATTGGAGGTTAGCATTATGCAACAACGTATTATTGTTACAGATTCTACATCTGACTTAGATCACGCTTTTCTGAAGCAACACAATGTCCATATTGTTCCGTTGAGTGTTACAATTAACGGAGAATCTTATGAGGATCAAAAGGACATTTCATCTGAGTCTTTTTCACAATATTTAGGAGACAGTAGCTATGATTTTAAAACGAGCCAACCTCCAATTGGAAGATTTGTAGAAACCTATGAAAAACTAGGTCAAAACGGTGCTGAAATTATTAGTATTCATCTTTCATCGGGGTTAAGTGGCACGTATCAAACCGCTGTTCAAGCGAGTGAAATGGTTGACGCTAAAGTGACAGTCATTGATTCTAAATCAATTTCTTTCGGCTTAGGCTATCAACTTCAAAATGCGATTCGCTGGGTTGAGGAAGGCATTCCAACAGAGGAAATTATCTCAAAACTTCAAAACTTGCAAAAAAACATTAAGCTTTACGTGATTATCGGTCAATTAGATCAACTCATCAAAGGTGGACGTATTAGCAAAACAAAAGGTTTAATCGGTAATCTTATGAAAATCAAGCCAATTGGTTCAGTGATTGATGGCAAGCTAGAAATGATTCATAATGCGCGTACACAAAACGCTAGTATTAAATACGTACTCAAAGATTTAAAACCGTTTGTCGGTGATGCATCCATTAAATCGATTGGTATTTCACATGCAAAAGCAAAAGATTTCATGGATAAATTTAAAGAAAAATTAGATGAAACTTTTACAGTTCAAAACTTTGATTTCGGACATACAACACCTGTCATTTCAACACATACCGGTGCGGGTGCGATTGGTTTAGTTGTCCTTAAAGATTCATCTGATTCATAATGATGGAGGTGTCAAGCATGGCTTTAGCAACTTTAGCAGGAGGATGTTTTTGGTGTCTCGTTAAACCTTTTGATACATTTGACGGTGTTGAACGTGTCACATCAGGTTATAGCGGTGGGACAGTAGAAAATCCAACCTATGAACAGGTTTGTACAAATACAACAGGCCATGTAGAGGCTGTACAAATTGAATACGATGACAATGTGATCAGTTATGATGATATTTTAGATATATATTTCAAAACGTTTGATCCGACAGATAAAAACGGTCAATTTTTTGATAGAGGCGACAGTTATCGACCTGTCATTTTTTATCACAATGAAGCGCAACAACAAGCCGCTTTGAATAAAATTGATGCGTTAAATCAATCCCGAATTTTTAGTGATCCTGTTGTGACGCCTGTTGAAGCATATCGCAATTTTTATCCAGCAGAAGAAGCACATCAAGATTATTATAAAAAACATCCGCTTCACTACGCACAATATCAACGTGGATCAGGACGTAAAGCGTTTATTGAAAAACATTGGGGGGATCAAGCATGATTAAAAAAGATAAAAAAGATTTAACAGACTTGGAGTACCTCGTCACACAACAAGATGGCACAGAACCACCATTTCAAAATGAATATTGGAACCACTTTGAAAAGGGAGTCTATGTGGATAAACTTTCTGGCAAACCGTTATTCACATCAAATGATAAATTTGAATCTGACTGTGGCTGGCCTAGTTTTTCAAAAGCCATCGACGACCAAGAAATTATTGAACTGGTAGACAAATCGTTTGGCATGTTAAGAACGGAAGTCCGCTCTGAAGGTAGCAACAGTCATTTAGGACATGTGTTCAACGACGGTCCAAAAGACCGTGGTGGCTTGCGCTATTGCATCAATTCTGCTGCAATCCAATTCATACCGTATGAAAAGCTCGAATCGTTGGGCTATGGTGATTTAGTCAAACTTTTCGACAAATAAAGGAGCGAGTTTTATGTTTAAGAAATTATTCGGAAAAAGTGAAGAAGCAAATAAGGAAATTCAAGTCTATGCACCGATGACTGGAGAATATGTCAAAATTGAAGACATTCCAGACCCTGTTTTTGCTCAAAAAATGATGGGTGACGGTTTTGGCATACGTCCAACTGAAGGAAAAGTCGTGTCTCCAATTACTGGTGTAGTCGACAACGTTTTCCCAACCAAACATGCGATTGGTTTAAAAGCAGACAATGGTTTAGAAGTCCTTGTTCATATCGGTTTAGACACTGTTCAATTAAATGGTGAAGGTTTTGAAACATTAGTCAATAGCGGAGATACGGTAAAAGTAGGCGACCCACTCGTTACATTTGACGTTGATTATATTGACCAACACGCAAAATCTATCGTATCACCTGTGATCATTACAAATACAGATCAAACAGTAGCCATTGATATTCAACAAGTAGCGCAATTGAACAAAGGCGAGACATCAGTGATTGAAGTGACAATGAAATAATGAAAGATGTCTCATTTTATCAATTTGCATTAACTGTTCGTGGTCGTAAGGATGATGCTGGACAACTCGCAGAACAAATTTTCCAAGATTTATCCTTTCCAAAATACGATAAAAATTTCGATGCGTTATCTGAATACATTGAGACAGAAGGCAATTTCACATTACCGATGTCTGTTTTTGATGACTTGTATGAAGAATATCAAGAATGGCTTCAATTTTAAGTGATTGCTGAAGTTTTGACACGCATAAATTTTGAGGGTGATGGCAGAAGATGTCTCACCCTTTTTCTTTATGTCACACCATTAAATCTGCACGCGTCTATGCGGATCATTATAATGCAAACATGGATTTAACGAGAAGGGCGGAAAACAGATTGAAAGATTCACCAAATCAAAGAAAGACACCTAGATATGTCTCATTAAAAACATTTATGTTAAGTATTATCCTCACAGTATTATTGACAGGAATCATTATTTTTGGTTTCAATTACTTTTTCCAACAATACAGTAAAGATGAGAAAATTAGTGAGAATGCTCAGAAGTTAAGTGAAGTTTATGAAATATTGGCGTCAGATTTTTATCAAAAGCAAGATAAAGAACAGTTGCTAGACGAAGCCATTCATGGGATGACCAAAAGTTTGAAAGACCCTTATACCGAATATTTATCAAAAGAAAAAACAGCTTCTTTTCATGAAGATGTTTCTGGTGATTTCGTCGGTATTGGTGCGGAATTGCAACAAAAAGGAAAGCAAATCATCATTACGAGTCCAATGCAAGATTCACCTGCTGAAAAAGCTGGTTTGAAACCACGTGATGAACTGATTGCAATCGATGGCAAGTCAATCAAAGGAAAAACGCTTGATGCAATTATTCCTAAAATCCGTGGTAAAAAAGGAACTGAAGTGAAATTGACAATTAAACGTAACGGGGAAGAAAAGGAACTCACTGTGACAAGAGATACTATCCATGTTAAAAGTGTAAAATATGAAAAACATGGCAATGTAGGTGTGTTTAAAATTAATAAATTCCAAGAAGGGACGGCGGGAGAGTTAAAATCTGCCATACAGCAAGCGCAAAAATCAGGTATTAAAAATATCGTCCTTGATTTACGTAACAACCCAGGTGGACTCCTTGATGAAGCTGTAAAAATGGCAAATATTTTCCTTGATCAAGACGAAACGGTCGTTCAATTAGAAAAAGGCGATCAAAAAGAATCTATCAAAACACCAAATGCGCCGTTAGAAGGTGTGAAAGATTTAAAAGTATCGATTTTACTCAATGAAGGTTCAGCAAGTGCTTCCGAAGTCTTTGCTGGTGCATTACATGATCATAAAGTAGCCAAAATTTATGGTGAAAAATCGTTCGGTAAAGGGATTGTACAGACGACACGTGAGTTTGAAGACGGTTCGTTATTAAAATTTACTGAAATGAAGTGGCTCACACCTAATGGCCATTACATTCATGGTAAAGGGATTCAACCTGATATCCCTGTTAAAGGTGCGGATTATGAGAATATTTCTGTGATTCCTACCAAAACAACATATCACCAAGGACAAGAAGACAAACATGTTAAATCAATAAAAATCGGTCTTAAAGCACTTGGTTATGATGTGGGTACTATTGATGAACATTATAACGCCCAATTGACTACCGCAGTAAAACAATTTCAACAAAAAAATGATTTAACGGCAAATGGGATGTTTAACAAAGAAACAAATGGTGTATTTACAGAAAGACTTGTCGAGAAAGCATCGTCTGAAGATCTGATGCTAGAACAAACATTGAAAAAAGTAGAGGAGTGATGGGCTTGTTAAGAAAAGCAACATTGCAAGATCTCGATACGATTGAACAATTGACTGAAGAAGCAAAAGCACTCATGATTAAAGATGACAACCCACAATGGGACCATCGCTATCCTTTAAAGACACATTTTAATACGGATATTGAATCAGGTAGCCTCTTTGTCTATGATGAAGATGACGTGATTCAAGGTTTTATCGTGATTGATCAACAAGCACCAGATTGGTACGATACACTCGAATGGCCAGTTGACAAATCACAAGCATACGTGATTCATCGCCTTGTAGCCTCGCCACAATATCGTGGAACAGCTCAAGCGTTGATGACTTTTGCGATTGCATTAGCGAAAGAGCACAACATTGATATTTTATTAACGGATACTTTTTCACAAAATCAACGTGCACAACGTTTATTTGATAAATATGGATTCATTAAAATCGGTGAAATGACCAGCACAGAATTTCCTTTTGATAAAGGCAAGCCATTTTACGCATACTATAAAAAATTAACAGAATAGAGGGTTATTATGGTAAAAATTGCATTTACAGGCGGCGGTACAGTTGGGCATGTGTCCGTGAATTTAAGTTTGATACCGACTGCACTCGAAAAGGGGCATGAAGCTTTTTATATTGGTTCAAAACAAGGCATCGAGCGAGAAATGATTACATCTCAACTCCCTGAAACAACTTATTATCCGATTTCTAGTGGGAAATTACGTCGTTACTTATCTGTTGAAAATTTGAAAGATGTCTTTAAAGTCGTTAAAGGCATTGGAGATGCACGTAAAGTGCTAAAGCGCGAACGACCTGATATCGTATTTTCAAAAGGCGGCTTCGTATCTGTTCCTGTCATACTCGCAGCGAAGTCACTGAACATTCCGACCATTGTACATGAATCAGATTTAACACCAGGGCTTGCTAACAAGATTGCAATTAAGTTTGCGAAACGACTCTATACCACTTTTGAAGATACGCTAAAATACGTGCCACACGAAAAATCAGATTTCGTAGGGGCAACGATTCGTGAAGATTTAAAACACGGTCATCAACAAAATGGCTATGCATTGACAGGCTTCACACCTAATAAAAAGATATTACTCGTGATGGGTGGCAGTATGGGAAGTTTGAAAATTAATGAAGCCATTCGTCGTCATTTAGATGAATTACTGCAAACGTATCAAATTATTCATCTGACTGGGAAAGGTCTTGTCGCTTCAAATATTAATCAAGATGGCTACGTGCAATATGAGTTCGTTAAAGAAGAATTAACCGACTTATTAGCGATTACAGATACCGTCGTGTCAAGAGCGGGTGCAAATGCGATATATGAGTTTTTAACATTACGTCTTCCTATGTTACTTATCCCACTTGGTCTCGATCAATCACGTGGTGACCAAATCGATAACGCGAAATACTTTGAAAAACAAGGATACGCGACGATGTTAGATGAATCGGAATTATCGAGTGACACGTTATTACTTGCATTAACCGAACTTGAAAAAAATCGACATCAGTACATTCAAAATATGGAAAGTTTTACAGAAAGCTATACGCGTCATGATTTACTCGAAAAAATCATTCAAGACGCACTTCAATTGGAGGTTGGTGCATGACATATTGGAAAAAGATTTCTTTGTTAATAGTCTTCACATTAATATTTTCAATGATTGCGATGTTTCATGAATCACGTCTCGGTAAATGGATTGATAATGAAGTATATAATTTGATTTATGCGTCAGAAAGCTTTATTTCAACAGCAATCTTTTTCGGTGCCACGCAAATTGGTGAGGTATGGGCTATGATTGCATTATCACTCGTCATGGTTGCATTGTTGATGCTCTATCGCTATAAAATTGAGGCGCTCTTTTTCGCATTAACGATGCTGTTATCAGGGGTATCGAACCCTATTTTGAAAAATATTTTTGACAGAGAACGTCCAACTTTATTACGCTTAATTGATATTTCAGGGTTCAGCTTTCCAAGTGGTCATGCGATGGGATCAACTGCCTTTTTCGGTAGTGTGATTTATGTCGCACACCGTATTTTAAAAGGAAAAGCAAAAAGCGTGGCGATGACATTAAGTGTGTTAATGATCGTTCTCATTTCGAGCTCACGCGTCTATCTTGGCGTACATTACCCAACAGATATCATGGCTGGTATTGTCGGAGGGCTCTTCTGTATCGTGCTGACACAACTCATCCTACGCCACCCATTAGCCCAAACTAAAATCTAATCAATAAAGAACTGTCTTTCATGAGGAGAGACAGTTCTTTTTATATGCGATGGTTATCATAGCATCTAATTTCTTTCACTAAGTTCCATCTTTTCAAGCAATAGCATGAGATTACTGTGAAAAATATGACTGTCTTCAAGCATTATCTTTTTTAAAACACAGATACCCATGTGTACAAAAGAGAGGACGTGACATCAAGCTTTTTCTCTTCTTTCTCACTCAAAAACATGCACAATAAAAGCCGCCGCATTTACTGCGACGGCTTTTATTTAACGTTTAATATCAACGAATTTTATACGGGCATATAAAAGGGGATATTATTGAAAATGACTCAATCATAAGAACGAATTGTAGTGGGGGGTCGTTGGGATTGATAATCATTTTCAATTACATTATAACTCATTGAGAATCATTGTCAATTAAAAACGCAAATTTTTTTAAAAAACTTTCGCGTTCCTCATTTTTAGCATATGATTAGGGGGAGAGGTGGCTAATATGAAAAAAGTACTTATTATTGAAGACGAGCAAAATTTAGCACGTTTCATTGAACTTGAATTTAAGCATGAAAATTATGAAGTAGAAGTGAAATATGACGGTGTATCTGGTTTGAACCGCGCATTACAGCATGACTTTGATTTAATACTCTTAGATTTGATGTTACCAGAAATGGACGGCTTAGAAGTCTGTAAAAGATTAAGAACACAAAAAGATACACCGATTATTATGATTACTGCGAAAGGTGAAATATACGATAAAGTCACTGGATTAGATATCGGTGCAGATGATTACATCGTTAAACCATTTGAAATTGAAGAACTATTAGCTAGAAGTCGCGCACTCATTCGTCGTTATTCAGACGAAAACGTGTCCGATACAAATGTTGTGGAAATTGATGGTATTAAAATTGATAAGAGTGCTTTTCATGTCACTTATCAAAGCGAAAAACTGGAATTAACGAAAACGGAATTTGATTTATTATTACTCCTCGCTGAAAATAAAAATCGCGTCCTTCACCGTGAACAAATTTTAGATCACGTCTGGGGATATGAATCTGAAGTCGAAACGAATGTGGTTGATGTGTATATCCGTTATTTACGAAATAAGTTAAAGCGCATTGATAAACAAAAATTAATTGAAACTGTGCGTGGTGTCGGCTATGTGATTCGTCAATGAAACAATCAACGCTCAAGACAAAGTGGACTTTTGTAACGACACTCATTACATTTCTTATTATTTTCATCTTTTGTTTGCTCATCATTTATGCCATCAGCAGCTTATTAAAGCAAAATGAATTTGATAAAGCAGAAAGAAGCGCTGATGATCTATACAATTTACTTGAAACGAAACCGATGAAGAATATTACTGCATTAGAATTCAGCTCCGTACTTGATAACTATCAAAAAGTAATTTTATACAATAAGAGCGGCAAAAAAATATTTGAAAATGTCAGTACAACGAATGTGAAATTCACACCACCGTTTCAAGCTTATGATACACGTAATATTAAAATTTTGCGCACAGATAAAGGCTCATTCATCATCGTATCGACACCGATTAATACGCCTTATTTTAAAGGACACGCAACCATTGTCCATTCATTAAAAGAGTACGATGATTTATTAAACTTCATAACGTATCTCGCCCTAACATTTGGACTCATTGCATTATTTGTAACCGCATCACTCAGTTATTTCTTTTCATCTCAAATTACTCAACCGATTAATATTATTACTGAAAAGATGACACAAATTCGGCGTAATGGTTTCCAAGAAAAACTTGAAGTCCCAACCAATTATGAAGAAACAGATGCCCTTATCGATACTTTTAACAGTATGATGATGAAACTGGAGAGTTCATTTAACCAACAACGTCAATTTGTAGAAGATGCTTCACACGAATTACGTACACCACTTCAAATTATCCAAGGACACTTAAATTTAATTCAGCGCTGGGGTAAAAAGGATCCTGACATTTTAGAAGAGTCTCTGAATATCTCCATCGAGGAAATGAATCGGATTACGAAACTCGTTGAAGAATTACTGCTACTCACTAAAGATGATACAAGGTCAACTGAAAATCAAACTGAAAAAGTCGATGTGAATAATGAAATTAGAAGTCGTCTTCATGCACTACAACAAATTCATCCAGATTATCAACTCGACTTTCATACGAGTCAAGACTTTATATACTTAGAGATTAACTCATTTCACTTAGAACAAATTTTGCTTATTTTTCTTGATAACGCGATTAAATATGATACACAAAATAAGCATATTTCTATTGAAACGAAACTCATCAGCAATCAAGTCGTGATTAAAATTACAGACCGTGGCTTAGGTATCCCTCAAGCAGATCAAGAACACATCTTTGACCGCTTCTATCGTGTAGACAAATCACGCTCCCGTCAGCAAGGCGGAAACGGTTTAGGACTCTCTATTGCCCATAAAATGGTGACGTTATATCATGGCCGAATTTCAGTCGAGAGCGAAGTCGGGTATTTTACAACATTTACTATCAGTTTTGATTCGTGCGGATGAGTACAATTATCTGGCTTTTTGCCTTTAAATGTTCACATTTTAATGCTATTATTGACCTGTAAGCGTTTTTATTTTTTTCTGTGGAGGGTGGATTATGAAGAACGATAAACAGGTGACAGAGGCACCTGTAAACTTCGGCACAAATTTAGGACTCATTTTAGAATTATATGATCAATTTTTAGAAGATCCTAGTTCAGTGACTGAAGATTTACAAGTTCTCTTTAGTACAATTAAAGATGGTGAAGCGACAACATCATCAACAACCGAATCAAGCTCAGGAGATAGTACGATCAAGCGTGTGATGCGTTTAATCGATAATATTAGACAATACGGTCATTTAGAAGCTGATATTTATCCAGTGAATGCACCAGAGCGTACAAATATTCCTAAATTAAAGCCAGAAGACTTTAACTTAGATCAAGCAACTTTAGAAAACATTTCAGCTGAAATCGTCTCTGATCATTTTAAAGACATTTACGATAATGCCTATGAAGCTATTGAACGTATGGAAGAACGTTATAAGGGGCCAATTGCTTTCGAATATACACATATTAATAATAATAAAGAACGTATATGGCTAAAACGTCGTATTGAAACACCATATAAAGCAAGCCTTAATAAAGAAGAAAAAATCAATCTTTTCAAACTTCTGGCACACGTTGAAGGCTTTGAGAAATACCTTCACAAGAACTTTGTAGGTGCAAAAAGATTTTCAATCCAAGGCGTCAATACCCTCGTACCTATGATCACTCAAACAATTAAACGTGCTGCTGAAGAAGAAATTTCAAACATTCAAATCGGTATGGCACACCGTGGACGTTTAAATGTTTTAACGCACGTGCTACAAAAGCCATATGAGATGATGCTTTCAGAATTTATGCATACAGATCCAATGAAATTTTTACCAGAAGATGGTAGCTTATCTATCACTTCAGGTTGGACAGGTGACGTTAAATATCACTTAGGTGGCGTTAAAACGATCAATAACCATGGTATTGAACAAAAAATCACGTTAGCAAATAACCCAAGTCATCTTGAAGTCGTTGCGCCAGTAGTGACAGGCCGTACGAGAGCGGCACAAGACCAAACGGACTATTCGGGTAAAGTGCAAACTGATTTTTCAAATGCAATGCCGATTATCGTTCATGGTGATGCTGCATACCCTGGTCAAGGTGTGAACTTTGAAACAATGAACCTTGGTAATTTAGATGGGTTCTCAACAGGTGGTACATTGCACATTATTACGAATAACCGTATCGGATTCACAACAGATCCAGAAGACGGACGTTCAACAACGTATGCGACAGATGTGGCTAAAGGGTATGATGTACCGATTATGCATGTGAATGCTGACAATGTTGAAGCAACTATTGAAGCGATTGATATTGCAATGGAATTTAGAAAAGCATTCAATAAAGATGTCGTGATTGACTTAGTTGGTTACCGTCGTTTCGGTCATAATGAAATGGACGAGCCTACATTAACCAACCCATTACCATATAAACAAATTCAAAAACATGATACGTCTGAAGTGATTTATGGTAAACAACTTATAGACGAAGGCATTATGAGCCAAGATGAAATGGACGAAGTGATGGAAAACGTTCAAAAAGAAATGCGATCAGCGCATGACAAAATCGATAAAAACGATAAAAATGACAATACGGATATGAGCATTCCTGATAGTATCGCACAACCTTTAAAAAGTAATGAGTCTGAACTGTCATATGATCGCTTAAAAGAAATTAACGATGCAATGTTTAACTATCCAGAAGGTTTCAATGTTTTCAAAAAATTAAATCGTATTCTTGAACAACGTAAGCAACCATTTGAAAGTGAAGAAGGTTTAGTGGATTGGGCACATGCCGAACAGCTAGCATTTGCGACAGTCATGCAAGAAGGGACGCCAATTCGTATGACAGGTCAAGATTCTGAACGTGGTACATTTAGCCATCGTCATGCAGTGTTACATGACCAAGAAAATGGCGACACATTTACGCCATTACAACATGTACCCGATCAAAAAGCGACGTTCGACATTCATAACTCTCCATTATCAGAAGCTGCAGTTGTAGGCTTTGAATATGGTTATAATGTTCAAAATCCGTCATCATTTAACATTTGGGAAGCACAGTTTGGTGACTTTGCGAATATGGCGCAAATGTATTTTGACAACTTCATTTTCTCTGGTAATGCAAAATGGGGCGAATCATCAGGTTTAACGTTTTTATTGCCACATTCATTTGAAGGACAAGGACCTGAACATTCATCAGCACGTTTAGAGCGTTTCTTACAATTGGCAGCTGAAAACAACATGACTATTTGTAACTTATCAAGCTCAGCCAACTACTTCCACTTATTGCGTGCCCAAGCGGCAAGCCTAGGAACTGACGCAATGAGACCATTAGTTGTCATGTCTCCAAAAGGTTTATTACGTAATAAAACAGTCGCACAACCGATCAGTGCATTTACATCTGGTGGTTTTGAACCAATACTCCCAGTAGCACACGACGCTAAAAAGATTAAAAAAGTCATTCTCGCATCAGGCAAAATGTTTATCGACTTGAAAGAAAAATTAGCCAATTCACCAAACGAAGCGATTTTACTTATAGCTGTTGAACGACTCTATCCTTTCCCAGAAGAAGAAATTCGATCAGTTCTTGAAACACTTCCAAACCTTAAAACAGTCGCATGGGTTCAAGAAGAGCCGCAAAACCAAGGGGCATGGCATTATGCTTATCCAATGTTGAGAGACATCATTGGTGATCAATACGAATTGACTTATCACGGTAGAAAACATAGAGCTGCACCTGCCGAGGGTGATGGTGAAATTCATAAACTTGTTCAAAATAATATCATTGAAAATAGCTTAAATATTTAGGGGGCATAGGAAAAATGGCAGAGGTAAAAGTTCCAGAATTAGCAGAATCGATTACAGAAGGTACCATTGCAGAATGGTTAAAACAAGTAGGTGACACTGTTGAAAAAGGTGAAGCCATCCTTGAATTAGAAACAGACAAAGTGAATGTCGAAGTCGTTTCTGAAGAAGAAGGTACAATTCAAGAGTTACTTGCTGAAGAAGGCGACACAGTAGAAGTCGGCCAAGCCATTGCAATAGTGGGTGAAGGTGGCGCTGCTACATCTTCAAGTGATGATTCAAAAACTGACTCAAAAAACGCGTCAAATAAATCAGAACAAAAAGCGTCAGACAAACAAGAGCAGAAAGAAGAAAAATCATCTTCTGACAAAGAAAGCCAAAGCAGTCCTTCAAACGAACGCATTAATGCAACACCTTCAGCACGTCGCGCGGCACGTGAAAAAGGCATTAGCTTAAGCGAAGTGAGTGGCAAAGCAAATGATGTCGTTCGTAAAGAAGATGTTGAACGTGGCTCACAACAAAAATCAACAGGTGCTGCTCAATCTAAAGAAAAAGAAGCTGCTACACCACAAGCACCTAAAACACCATCAAAACCAGTAATTCGTGAAAAAATGAGTCGTAGAAAACAAACTGCAGCTAAAAAATTATTAGAAGTAAGCAATAACACTGCAATGTTAACGACATTCAATGAAGTAGACATGACGAACGTGATGGCGCTCCGAAAACGTAAAAAAGACAAATTCATGGAAGATCATGACGGCACGAAACTTGGCTTCATGTCATTCTTCACAAAAGCAGCGGTTGCCGCATTGAAGCGTTACCCTGAAGTGAACGCTGAAATCGATGGCGACTACATGGTTACAAAACAATACTACGATATCGGTATTGCCGTGTCTACACCAGGCGGTTTACTCGTACCAAACGTTAGAGATTGCGATAAGAAGAACTTTGCTGAAATTGAGCAAGAAATTGCCAACTTAGCGTCAAAAGCACGTGATAACAAATTGACACTGGATGACATGATGAACGGCTCATTCACAATTACAAATGGTGGTATTTTCGGTTCAATGATGTCAACACCGATTATCAATGGTAGTCAAGCTGCAATTTTAGGTATGCACTCTATTATTACGAGACCGGTTGCGATTGATCAAGATACGATTGAAAACCGCCCAATGATGTACATCGCATTAAGTTATGACCATAGAATTATCGACGGAAAAGAAGCAGTAAGTTTCTTGAAGATGATTAAAGAGTTAATTGAAAACCCTGAAGATTTATTATTAGAGTCTTAATCGTTTCGGGTTTAGAGAGAAATCTGTAATAGGTTTCTCTCTTTTTTATAATCTCTAGTCAATTGATTAAATTGGGCTATGCTTTTTGAGTGAACTAAAAATGTAGAAATCATCTAAATTTTATAACACCTCATGCCATTTGGGAGCATTTATATTAATATATAACAAAATATTAACCCATCGAAAGGAGTGTTACGGATGAATCATGCGCTCATATATATTTTAATTGTGATTGGTATTGCGAACATCATCGCGCAATTCGGTTTCATTATCGCAAGTCTGTTTGGTTTTATGCATTATTATCCGATTTTTCAGTTGCTTGGTACCTCTTTATTAGTGCTATTTGCGATAGATCATTTGAAGTTCAATCACTCTAAATCGATATATTTGATTTTGGGTTTAGCATTGATCACTTCGGGAGTGCTAATAAAATTATAAAGGCATAAACTCTGATTCGATAGTTCATTTAAGTTATAATGAATGTGAAGAGGAGTGAGATGAAATGGCGCAATTTCGCAGTGTGACATTGGGCACTAAAAGTATAGACAAAACGATTGATTTATTCCATAATATGTTAGGTATGGCCTACGATAGAAAGGGCAATCGTGTTCAATTTGGAGATGCACAACTTAGCCCTGGTACGCGCCTTCAATTTGTTGAAATAGCAGAATCGATTAAACCGAAGCATCAACATTTTGAAAGTGTGGCATTGCGTACACCGAGTAACCATGGTATTGACGAATATATGGCCATTTTACAAGAACACCAATATGCTTTTGAAGGACCTGCACAGTTGAATGGTCATCAAAGGCTACAATTTTCTGATGCCAATGACCAACATTTCAACATTTTTTCAGACGAAGCGAATGTCGGTGTTGGATTGGGAAGGCCTAGTGAAGAGAGTTCTGTGAGTCCGCTACATCAAGTACAAGGACTCGGTCCAGTGATGTTGCGTACACAAGAACCTGCTGTGACGATGACGTTATTAAGTAATTTGTTTGGCTTTAAACCTATTGCTGAATACACTTCACCTCAAGCAAATCAATCTGTCGTAGTTATGGAAGGTGAAGGCGGTGGATTAGGTGCTGAAGTTCATATTTATCAATCAGACACTATACAAATTCCACCTTATGGCATCGTTGACCAACTCGAATTCACAGCACAACACGAAGCCGAATTTAATAATGCGTTGAATCAACTGACACATCACGATATCCCTTTTCAACAACTTAAAAATGATCAACATGAGACGCGTTCGATTCGCGTCAATGATATGAGTGGTTTGGCATTGATTTTAACATTAGCGCATGCAACGAAAGGAAGTTAAACTATGTTACATGAAACTTGGAAAACGCGTACACCACTAAAAAAGGTGAAAGTCGTTCATACAGATGCAAAGAAATTTACTGTCAGCGATATGTTAACTGTTGGTGAAACATATGATGTCGTTAACGAAACTGAAGAATACTATCAAATTATTGATAACTCAGGTCACGTTGGCGGTTATTACAAAACTTATTTTGAAGAAGTATAAGTATTTCTTGCGTTATAGCGATTTAGAATTTAAAAAAGCGGGGGTATCTCGGTACTCACGTCTTTTTTCATGCACTTAAATAGAAAGGAAAATGACAATGGTTAAGGAATTTACTGGTTATATCAACTCCGATGAGACTGTTCTAGGAGATGCAATCAAGTTATTCGAATTGAATAAAAATATTTTACTAAAAGGGCCAACTGGGTCAGGGAAAACGAGATTAGCTGAAACGTTAAGCGAAATGACTGAATTACCGATGCATCAAATTAACTGTTCTGTTGATTTAGATGCAGAAAGTTTACTCGGCTTTAAAACGATTAAAACATCAGATGAAGGCCATCAAGAGATTGTTTTTATCGATGGTCCAGTGATTCGTGCGATGCGTGAAGGTCATATTTTATACATCGACGAAATCAATATGGCGAAACCGGAAACGTTACCAATTTTAAATGGTGTGTTGGACTATCGTCGTCAATTGACCAACCCATTTACGGGTGAAGTTATCAAAGCGGCGCCTGGTTTTAAAGTCATAGCAGCCATTAATGAAGGCTATGTCGGGACGCTACCGATGAATGAGGCGTTAAAAAACCGTTTCGTCGTGATTAATGTAAATTATATTGATGGCCAAACTTTACATGATGTCATCAAAGCACAAAGTTTATTGCAAGACGATTCACTAATTGATCAAATTATTAAATTTAATGCTGATTTACGTACGATGACACAACAAGGTCAATTGTCTGAAGAAGCAGCAAGTATTCGTGCATTAATCGATATGAGCGATTTAGCGACTGTGATGCCGATTGAACGCGCGATTCAACGTAGTATCATTGATAAATTAGAAGATGAACGCGAACAACAAGCGATAATGAATGCGGTAGAACTTAACTTTTAGAAGGTGATATTATGAGCGATCGCTTTATCATGTTTAACGACGAACAACTCGATGCCATGAAAATGATGATGTTACAAGATTTAGCACGCCTATTGTTGAAAAATCCGAATACACAAGTCAAAGTCCATAAATTTCCATATTATGATGCCATCAATGATGAGGTTATTTGTAGTTCTTTTTGGGCCCATCGACCTGAATATGTTGAACATACCGGACTGAAGACAGACGTTTTACTGGCGACTTATAGCTATTTTCATATGGATCCACAAATTGTCAATAAAGTCGTGTCGAATGAGGAGGGATTCAATCATCCGAAACTCTATCGTCAACTTTTTAAGATGATGGAAGAGATGCGTATTTTAAATTTAATTGAACGCGAACGGCCACGTACACAAAAATTGATCCAACTTCGTAAGCAAACACGTCAGCAATACAGTGCATCACAAATGAACGTGTATCAAACGAAAACATTATTTACAGATTTGTTCTTTTTAAATTTAGAATATTCATTTTTACGAGATGATTTTTATACCATCCCGCATATTCATCCTGATTTTCAGCCGACACTCGAATTCATTTATCAATATTTGCCGGATGCGTTTCAATTACAGTCAAGCGAAGAAACAATGTATTTAACGCAACGGATTATGTATCAAGTGGATGACTGGTTAGACGAAGATATGTTAAACGAGTATTATCATATCCCGCGTCACGTCTATGAAGCATTATGCCAGTTTACACTTGAAGATTTGAAACGTGTCGATACCGCAAATACGGATCAGCATAACGGAGAGAAAGAGGACGATGTCGAAACTGAAAAAATAGAATCTAAAAATATCGATAGTAAATCTGCCGGTGGTGCTTATCTCGAAATGGAACTTCATGAAGGTGAAAACAGTGATGTGCTAGGTGATGATAGTGCACGTGAAGGTGACAGCACTGACGACATGACAGACATGATGAGTAAAAAGGGGAAAGGTTCAAATGATACGTTAGATGATCAAGAAGGTGGCGAACAAGGGCCTTCAAACGCATTACTGAGCCTTAAAGGGATTAACCAATATGTAGATATTAAGTGGCATGTACCAGATATTTTGCCAGAATATATTGAAAGTTATCATCAAGTTCAAACATCGGTCCAATTTGAAATCAAAGACCTTATTCAAATTATTAAAAAGACAATCGATCGTGAATATCAAGACGTGCGTGCGAATTTAACGAAAGGGCGTTTGCAGCGTAATTTGGTCAATTGGTTTATAGATGATCAGTATAAATTATTTTATAAAAAAGCTGACCAAAGCCGAACTTTTGACGCTACTTTTACGTTATTAATCGACGCATCAGCGAGTATGCACGACAAAATGGATGAAACCATTAAAGGCGTTGTATTGTTTCATGAAACATTGAAAGCACTCAATGTAAAGCATGAAATACTTGCTTTTAATGAAGATGCTTTTGATGCAGATGCACAATATCAACCGAATATCATTGACGAGATTATTAATTACCATCAGTCAACTTTCAATACCGAAGCACCGAGAATTATGTCACTCACACCTCAAGACGATAATCGTGATGGGGTCGCAATTCGGGTGGCAAGTGATCGTTTATTGTCTCGTTCAGAACAACAGCGTTTTCTTATTGTCTTTTCGGATGGTGAACCTTCTGCGTTTAACTATAGTCAAGACGGCATTTTAGATACGTATGAGGCTGTTGAAAACTCACGTAAACTCGGCATCGAAGTGTTCAATGTCTTTTTAAGCCAAGAATCCATTACTGAATCAATCGAACAAACGATCCATAACATTTATGGACAATATGCCATCTTTGTTGAAGGTGTCGAACATTTGCCAAGCTTACTTTCACCATTACTGAAAAAGTTATTATTGAAGTCATTTTAGTCTTTTTTTTGCCTATTATGTAACAACAATTTTCAAATTTTCAGAAATTTTATAGACGGCTACGGGTTCTTGTGATAGAATGAATCATATTTATTTAGGAATTTTAAGGAGTAGCATTATGAATAAAAACACTTTATTTATTGGGTTTATGTTATTTGCCATCTTCTTTGGCGCAGGGAACTTGATTTTCCCACCAAATTTAGGACTAGAAAGTGGACAATTCTTTTGGCCGTCAATTTTAGCTTTTGTCATTACGGGTATTGGTTTACCATTAATGGGCGTGATGGTAGGTGCTTTAGATAAACAAGGTTACATTGGTTCGATCAACAAAATACATCCCGTTTTCTCAGTTGTATTTTTAGTTTCGATTTATTTAACGATTGGACCCTTATTTGCCATTCCACGTACAGCATCAACGTCTTTCGAGATGACAGTGACACCGATCATTCATTCGAGTAGTCCCGTTTGGTTATTTGTCTTCTCAGTGATCTATTTCTTAATCGTGTTGTACTTATGTTTGAACCCTGGCAAAATCGTTGACCGTATCGGTGCCATTTTAACACCACTGCTTTTAATCACGATTATTGCGATGATTATTAAAGGTTTTGTAGATTTTGGAGGTAGCACACAAAACACTGCAAACCCTGAAGTATACACTTCTGCGTTAGGTGGCTTTTCTAAAGGTTTCACTGAAGGCTATTTAACGATGGATGCGATTGCGGCAATTGCGTTTTCAATGATTGTTGTAAATGCAATTAAAGCGACAGGCATTAAACACGCAAATGATATTTTCAAACAAACTGCAATGGCAGGTATCATTGCTGCCATCGCTTTAGCAGTCATTTACATTTCTTTGGGCTTCATTGGTAACCACATAATCATCCCTGAAGAAACAATGAAAAAATTAGTTGAAAATGACCAAAACATTGGTGCTTACTTGCTCATTACGATGGCAGATACAGGCTTTGGTTCATTTGGTAAATATTTACTCGGTATTATCGTAGCACTAGCTTGTTTAACGACAGCGTGTGGTTTGATCGTGTCAGTAAGTGAATATTTCAACAGCATCTTACCGAAAATTTCATATAAAGTTTATGTCTTTATCTTTACAATCATTAGCTTTATTTTATCGAACTTAGGTTTAAACGCAGTGATTAAACTTTCAATTCCAGTATTATTGATCGTTTATCCAATCGCTATTACAACAGTAATGTTAATTTTAATCGCACGCCTTGTACCGACACGTCCGATTACGCAACAAATGACTGTTGCAGTTGTAACGATTGAATCCATTCTTAGTGTCATCAATGCAAATGGTTGGGCGAAAATTGGTTTTATCAATCAATTGCCATTACACGAACATTCATTAGAGTGGTTCCCAATCGCTGTCATTACAATGATTATTGGTTACATCATTGGCGCATTTATGAAAAACTCTGATATCATCGTGTACGAAAAAGAATAAGCTTAACATCATGAACAAGACAAGTCACATTTCTGTGGCTTGTCTTGTTTGCTACCTCTTTAAACTTTGGTTCTTTGTCAACGTCGGTTGGTGAGACGATAACGCATTAAGCAACGTTATTTTGTTGTTTAATGCGTTTTTTATATTCACTTACAAATACCTTAGAAATCATTAAGATACGATTCCTAAAATTCCA
>NZ_MLGE02000029.1 GCF_001792775.2 Staphylococcus pseudintermedius | reverse complement strand
TTGAAGTTCAGATACTTTGGTTTTAATCATAACTTCATCGTCCTTTGTTAACTTTTTTGTTACAATGGCTGCATTTCAATTCAACTCAAAACATTGATGTGCTCCTATGAAACTTTAGAATAAAACTTAAATATTCCTAAGATTTTTCATTATTTTGTTTAAATTTGGATGATCAAGAAATAAAACTAACTTTGGATCTTTTAAAATGCCTAATTCATATATAGTAATGAGTACTTTCACCTCTCCACAAGAATGATTTTAGGAGGTTCTGTATCGTTTTAGAAATCATCAAATTCTACTTTTCTTAAAAAATAAAATTCATTTTCCTTTTTTGTAAAGTTGTAATAAAGTCGGTTTTATTCTCAATATTAAAAATAGTGGTTTTTTTCCGATTATTGCTATATCATATGTTTATAAAAAGCAAAGAGGGCGACGTTCATGGCTGAATATAAAACATCAAAAATGGTAGACGCTAAGAAAATATCAGCGATGGGTGGACGCTAGTATTTGTAAATAAAGAAAATTATTATGATGATTATTTGAAATCCATGTACGTAGATTTCATAATGTACAACTGTCATTTTGAAGATCGATTAGCATTATTTTGGGGTTTAGAAAACAGAGTACCCTTTCTAGATGATGATCTAGTAGATTTTTCAATTAATTTGTCACCAAATCACCAACATTTGTTGTATGATAAAAAAATTTTAAGAAAATCACTAGAAAAAGACATTCCGCCACATATGAAAAATAAAGGAAAAACACCTTTTTATTTTGGAGAAGGTGAAAAGCATATTAGAAATATGATGTTGGAGTGCTTTAAATACAAAAATCACCAGTTACTAAAAGAGATCTCGGATGATAAACATGAATTTAATAAATTAATAAAAAGTTTAGAATTTAACTTTTCAAAAGATAGAGTTATTGAACCATTCATTAGGTATGTAAGTGCAAAGTTATTAAAAAAGTTTTCTGAAAGAAAAAACCAGCCTACTTATTTAAAGGAGTTGTATCACTTATGAAAAACCTATATATAGTTTCGCTTTTAAGAGGTATTACTATAGGCTTTTATGCTCCTGTTTGGATTATATATTTATATAATTCTGGTTACAATCTTTTTTTATTGGGGCTAATAGGTACGGCTTTTGAAATAATGAAATTTGTATTTGAAATACCATCTGGAGCTTTCTCTGACAAGTTTGGAGTTAAATATAATTTAATAACTTCATTTATTTGTCTTTCAATAACTTGGTTTTTATTTCCGTTTTCTTCAAATATAACCATATTAATCATATTGTTACTAACCTGGACATTATCAGAAACTTTATTTTCGGGAACATTTGAATCATGGATCAGTAAAGAAGTAAAACAAAGTGATTTTTCACAAACGCTTTTTAATAATACAAAGGTATTTATATTATTTATCATTATAATTTCTCCTTTAGCTAGTTTTACTTATAAAATGAACGAACTTTTACCATTCGTATTAGCATCAATGAGTTCTTTAATACTAACCTTATATTTAATATTTTTTGTGAAAATCAAAAAAAGCGAGCAACATGAAATTGAAAAAAATCATAGTTCTATAATTGATATCATTAAAGATGCAAGTGTTACAATGTTAAAAAATAAAAGGACAATGAACATTATAATAGCTAGCTTTTTCTTTGCTTTTGTTATAGATACTATTGATAGGTATTGGCAACCCTTTTTTCAGCATATACATATTGATGAAGGCATATTTGGTTTTGTCACTACAGTCGGAGGCTTGACTTTATTACTACTTTTACATATCTTTTCTGTTTTTGATAATCAACTAAATCGAGTACCAGAAAGATATAATATTTTAATAACATTTATATCTATATTGCTTATTTTATTATTATCTATAGGAAAAAAGGCAGCTGCATTTTTCAGTGTTTCTTTAGTAACAATAGCAGATGATTTAATGAACATTTTAATTAATAATGCTATAAATCAAGAAATGTCTAATAAATCAACAAGCATGGCAACTATATTTTCTTTAAATGGTGCTTCAGGAGCGTTAGGTGAGATTCTATCAGGTATATTATTTGGATTTATAATTCTAAAATTAGGTTATAATTTGACATTTATTTATTGTTCTGCACTATTAGTAGTACCATTAATTCTTTATATTTATAATGTGAAATTAATAAATAAAAGAGGTAGTTCTGTTACAAAACCAGAAAACTATAGTTGATTATCATTACTATTTTTTGATGAATAAGCTATCTGCACAGTCTCGAAAAAGTTCTTAGGTAAGATAAAATAGAGATTTTCCGTATACAGTTGGGAAAATTAGAATGGTATTCAAGTGGACAGTAGCGTTCATTGAAGATGTGTAAACGGCGGTTATAAAATGTAGGAAAATGGCGGAATCAAAATGCTTTTTTCCTATATTTTTTATTTTCTAAAATATATATTCATGTCTTAACTCAATCTTTGAACTGAGGTTGTTTGATTGAGACTTGCTATATACGAAAGAGTGCTATTTTACATCATGAAAGGAATAAAACCAAATGATGCTGAGCTGGGTATGCAGTATCATTGCGATCCCAGAACAGTCAAAAAGTATTATGAAGCTGAAAAAGAAAATGCGTTTGAACGCATAAAAGATTTGACAGGGATACTTTTGCGTTCTCCTGTGTCACGATCTTCAAATGTCATGACTTTATCTTGTCTCCCTAACAATGTTACATCTAGCGTATCCAATACCGAAGCGATCGCTGTTCCTACCGCACCGGGTCCAATGATGGCTATTTTCATCTCTATCATCCTTTCAATCGCAAAGTCTCAATGCATTTCTCATGCTTTTATACATAACTCAATATATTCTTTTTTTATTTATAAGTAAAGCGAGTTGATTGTATATTTAAATGCAATAAAGACCGGGACATGATACGTTTTCCCAGTCTTCCTTCAATGTAAAAATTTAATTCTCTTTTCACCACAGAAACTGAATAGCACAATTTTCTTCTACACACTTTCTTTCAAGTGATAACAACGATTACACTATATCTGTTAAAATGTCGCCTTAAGATACACCTTGAAGTTCAGATACTTTGGTTTTAATCATAACTTCATCGTCCTTTGTTAACTTTTTTGTTACAATGGCTGCATTTCAATTCAACTCAAAACATTGATGTGCTCCTATGAAACTTTAGAATAAAACTTAAATATT
>NZ_MLGE02000028.1 GCF_001792775.2 Staphylococcus pseudintermedius | reverse complement strand
AATTTTAGGAATCGTATCTTAATGATTTCTAAGGTATTTGTAAGTGAATATAAAAAACGCATTAAACAACAAAATAACGTTGCTTAATGCGTTATCGTCTCACCAACCGACGTTGACAAAGAACCTTCATTTTCTTGCTGATTGTGACTAACCACATGATTTAATTATTTATAAAAACATTCAAAGGTCTTTCTGTGTCATTTAACTCAAATGCGAACTTAATTTGTAAAGTTTTGTGATAGCACTCTATTATTTGACGATTTTAAAAATTTATGTTTTCAAATGGATATGTTGATTTATGTTATGATAATAGTGTTGAATCTATAGAAAGAAGGCGTTTTGTATCATGACAAAGCTATATATTGTGCATGGTTACCAAGCCGATGCATCAAAGCATTGGTTTCCATGGTTAAAGCAATCACTTGAAATTGAAGGCCATGATGTAGAAGTACTCAACTTACCCAACTCGCATGAACCTCATGTCGAAGAATGGCTTACATATATGCGACAAACAATTCCAGAAGTTGATGCTGATACCATTTTCGTTGCACATAGTTTAGGTGTCATTACAACTTTGAAATTTTTAAACGATTTAGATGTGTCGAAAGTAGGTGGATTAGCTATTGTTTCAGGTTTCAAAGATAAGTTAGAAGGCATAGAAACTTTGGATGCCTTTATTGAACAAGAAATTGATTTCGACCAGCTTAAACATAAGATCATTAAACGTTTTGGGATTGCTTCTAAAACAGACGATATCGTGCCATATACGTTAACAGCTGAACTGTGTAAGGCACTTGATGCTAAATTTTATTTACAAGAAGAGGGAGGCCATTTTCTTGAAAAAGATGGCTATGATACATTTCTGTTCTTGAGAAATAAAATACTAAAGAATTTCGATTAAAATATGACAAATTCTTAAACGTATATCAATTCGCTTGCTTTTTTAGGCGAGCCTAAATATAATGTAGGTGTAGGATACAATTCTACATAATATTTGTATTCTCCTAATCATGTTTAAGATTCCATTTACTCTCAAGGTCCTCCTTTCGCCTTGAGAGTCTTTTTTTGTTGTTTGAGTGCTGACTTTAACTTGTATGATGAAGCAAGGGAAGTTAATCCATCACTTTAGGTATGTTTTTGCCAAAAAGTATCTAAATTACACATATTTTTAATGGTAACATGTTGACGTTTTTAATGGTTAAATATATACTTAAAAAGTCCTTTACAGTTCTAATGATTTGGCTCCTTGGTCAAGCGGTTAAGACACCGCCCTTTCACGGCGGTAACACGGGTTCGAGTCCCGTAGGAGTCATCACAATTTTTTAAATTTGAAATTTTTATTTTAAAAAAATTAAAAAATTGTTGACATTAGATTGATAGTTTGTTATGATAATTAAGTAAGTGATTTACAAATACTATTATCGCGGGATGGAGCAGTTCGGTAGCTCGTCGGGCTCATAACCCGAAGGTCGGTGGTTCAAATCCGCCTCCCGCAATTTTTATAAGTGGTCCCGTAGTGGAGCGGTTTAACACGCCTGCCTGTCACGCAGGAGATCGCGGGTTCGATTCCCGTCGGGACCGCCATTATTAAAATGGTTCAGTAGCTCAGTCGGTAGAGCAAAGGACTGAAAATCCTTGTGTCGGCGGTTCGATTCCGTCCTGAACCACTTTTTTTGCCGGCCTAGCTCAATTGGTAGAGCAACTGACTTGTAATCAGTAGGTTGGGGGTTCAAGTCCTCTGGCCGGCACCATGTCTTGGAGGGGTAGCGAAGTGGCTAAACGCGGCGGACTGTAAATCCGCTCCTTCGGGTTCGGCAGTTCGAATCTGCCCCCCTCCACCATATCAATAGGGGCATAGTTCAACGGTAGAATAGAGGTCTCCAAAACCTTTGATGTGGGTTCGATTCCTACTGCCCCTGCCATGGCGGTTGTGGCGAAGTGGTTAACGCATCGGATTGTGGTTCCGACATTCGTGGGTTCGATTCCCATCAACCGCCCTTTATTTAAAATTAATGGGCTATAGCCAAGCGGTAAGGCAACGGACTTTGACTCCGTCACTCGCTGGTTCGAATCCAGCTAGCCCAGTTACTTTTGGCGGCATAGCCAAGTGGTAAGGCCGAGGTCTGCAAAACCTCTATTCACCGGTTCAAATCCGGTTGCCGCCTCCATTGATATGAAACATGCGGGAGTAGTTCAATTTTTAGAACACTTTCCTTCCCGGAAAGAGGTATAGGTGTAAGTCCTATCTTCCGCTCCAAATCATTTTAAATTCAAGTTAATCACTCATGATGCGGGAGTAGTTCAATTCTAGAACACTTTCCTTCCCGGAAAGAGGTATAGGTGCAAGTCCTATCTTCCGCTCCATTTTTCCAATGACATATTGGATTTTTTTGTATTATGCCGGTGTGGCGGAATTGGCAGACGCGCGGGACTCAAAAGTAAATGGTAGGTTTCACGATATCTCATGAAATTTATTTTCGTATATTATACGCATACATATTCATAAATTTTTACGAAGGCAAACCGTTGAATCACACGTAGGATGTGGATTTAGACGGATTTTTTATTGCCTAAAATTTCGACTGTGTTGTGATTACAATCGCACATATTTCGAAAGCCTTTCGCGGGATTCTCGTAGTGGGATTCTCGTAAAGGTACTATATTTCGAAGAACAACGAAAACGTCTCTAAGAAAAGTAGGTTATATATTTTTAACGGTTGGTGAGAGATTCACTGACCGTTATTTTAATTTTTGATATTAAAAAAGCACAAATATCTCTATAATTGTAAGTGACCAAACCAACGATTAAGGAGATATTGTGCCTATGTGTAATGATATATCAGAA
>NZ_MLGE02000027.1 GCF_001792775.2 Staphylococcus pseudintermedius | reverse complement strand
CGTGATGCAAATGGTAATCCACTTCAAGATGGTGACACGGTGTCAGTCATTCGCGATTTAAAAATCAAAGGCAGTTCTCAAATGATTAAACAAGGAACGAAAGTAAAAAATATTTTTTTTTTTAAAATTCCTGGTTTTGGACAAATTGGTTTAAAATCTGAAGTTGTGAAAAAAATTAAATAACGTTAAAAAATAGGACAACATTGTCGTGCGATACGCGCTCAAGCTGTCCTATTTCTATAGATGTTATTAAAATGCTTCGTCGACAGATGCAATGGCTTCATCTATCGTTTGACCTGTCGATAAGGCAACTGCCGCAATGAAACTGCCTTCTACAATTGGGGCATCCACTTTTTCAATACGATGTGTCCCCGTATACATTTCAATCGCCATATCCAAATTCATTTCTGATGAACCAATATCAAAAAAGCAAATCGCATCATCGTTTATATCATTTAACACTGCGGAAATGTCATCAAAAGACGTACCAATTTCACCTTCGATCCCACCAATCGCAACGACATTCACATCTTGTGCCATTTGTGCAAGGAGTTCTTGTGTACCTTCTGCAATTTTATCACTGTGACTCACTAAAACGATTTGTGTCACGCTTCATCAGCTCCTATCAGTGCATTTAAAATGTAAACACTACTTTGTGCACCAGGATCAATATACCCGATTGAGTCTTTTTTAAAATATGACGCACGGCCTTTCGTCGCTTCGATATCACGTGTCGCATCCGCATATGATTGTAACGTCGCTAAATCGACAGTTTCACCTTGTTCTACCGCTTCTCTCGCACGTGCAATGACGTCATACATTGTTTTTTCATTTAAAGTTACTTTACCGCGTTGGGCTACAGCTTCTTCAAATGCTTTTAACAATTCGACTAAGTTGTCATGATCAATCTCATCATTTGCGACTTGCGCCATTTTAACAAAACTAAAACCGTATAATGGTCCAGACGCGCCGCCCACTTTTGACATGAGCGTCATACCTGTCGTTTTGAATAAAGCTTGCATCGAGCTGTCGTCTAATTGGTCAGGAAGCGCTTCAAAACCACGTCGCATATTCACGCCGTGGTCCCCGTCACCAATCGCACGGTCTAACTCTGTCAAAGCCTCTTCTTCTGTTTCAAATGTTTCTTTTAATGCAAGTAATCGTTCTTTTAAAGTTGCTACGTCCATCTTGGAAACCTCCTGGATTATGTTAAAAAAATCGACTTGTTGTAGGTGCGCGAAATGCTGATAATATGTGTTCATCATAAGGAACAAATGTTAATGAAAAGCCTTGCATATCGAGTGATGTCATATAATCACCTACAAACCATCCTTTTACAGTTTTTCCTTCTTGTTCTAACTGTAATGCGACATATTTCGTCACAATATCTAATTCTGATAATGGTGTACCGCCCATGCCATTGACCATGACAATCAATTCATCGCTTGCCACTTCGGCTTTCAATTGTTCAATCAAACGTTGCACAATTTGTTCTACCGGTTCAACTGGTACACGTTCTAACCCACGTTCACCGTGAATACCAATGCCGATTTCCATTTCACTCTCTTCAATATCGAAACCATACTTACCTGTCGTTGGTACAGCAGGCGGTGTTAATGCCATCCCAATCGTACGAATTTGATCAATCAATGCTTCGACTTCAGTTTTCAGCTCTGTTAATTTCTTACCACGTTCTGATAAATAACCGGCATATTTATGAACAAAGACCGTTCCCGCAACACCGCGACGTTTTTCAACATCATCAATCGCAATGTCATCACCTACGACGACCATTTCGACTTGAATGTCTTCCATCGCTGCCATATCTTTAGCCATTTCAAAGTTCATGACGTCACCTGCGTAATTTTTAACAATAAGTAACACACCGTCTCCATTGTCCACCGCTTTAATAGCTTCTAACACTTTATCCGGTGTCGGCGAGGTAAACACTTCACCACATACCGCAGCATCTAACATACCTTCACCAACATAGCCTGCATGTGCAGGTTCGTGACCACTGCCGCCACCAGAAACTAATGCGACACCAGACGTTTTTTTATGCTGACGTACAACGACCGTATCTGCAATGACATCAATGTTCGGATTTGTAATTTTCAACCCGTCTAGCATGTCTTGCAAAAAGTGCGTCTTATCCTGGATTAACTTTTTCATTTGCTCACCTTCTATCCTATTTTCTTCTATTATAAGTTTTACAATGAAAACGTTCACGCAAAAACTATTGTGATATATTTGACAATTCTGTATACAAAAAAGTTGTACAGACGCGCATTCCAACTTACACGTACTGTACAACATTTTTTATGCTATTGAATTGTGTCTAGAAGAAGATAAGTGTCAAAATCGGAACAACTGCTACAACGACAACCCCAACCAGTACAATCGCGATGCTCGCCATTGACTCCTCTACTGGTCCTAATTCTTTTGCTGCCGCTACACCTAACGTATGTCCGCTCGTTCCTAAAGATAAGCCTCTCGCAATCGGATCATCAATGTGGAACCATTTCAATAATTTATTACCTAACGCATAAATAATGACCGCATTTAAAATAACCGCTAATGATGTCAACTCTTTAATACCGCCAATGCCTTCTGATACAGGTAGTGCAATCGCTGTTGTTGCTGCTTGCGGAAGCATGGATGCGATAATGTCACTACCGAATTGAAGTGCTTTTGCGACAAAGAAAATACCAACAAGTGCCAATACAGTACCAATCCCAATACCGCCGATAATACGGTGCCAATGTTTCACCAAGACATCACGCTTTTTGTATAAAGGAATCGCAAATGAAATTGTCGCTGGTCCGAGGAAGAAATTAATGATATCCCCACCAATTTTATACTTTTCATATGGAATACCTGTAAAGTGTAAGAACGCTACTCCGAAAACCATCGCAACAAAGAGTGGTGCGAATAAGAAAAAGCCATTTGTTTTCTTAAAAAGTACAGTTGCGATTAAAAATGGAATCACTGATAATAAAATACCGAAATACGGTGTGTCTATAGCGAGATGATTAACCATGTGAATGCGCTCCTTTCACTTTCGCTTTCGTACGCGGCGGTGTTGCTACTTTATCTTTCGTCGTCATACGCATTAAAATTTGTGACGCAAAGCCTGTAAATACAAGTAGTAGAATTGTTGAAATAATAATCAAGCCAATAATGAGAATCGGACTTGCACTAATAATGTCTAATGAATTTACAACTGAAATCCCAGCAGGCACGAATAAAAAGCCAATATTATTCGTTAACGCTGTGCCTACTTTTTCAACTTGACCGAGCTTGATCACACCTGTACATAATAAAACGAACAATAATACGAGCCCTATCACTGATGCCGGCATAGGAATCGGCATAAATGATTCAATAATACTTGAAACAAACAACACTGATGCAATCACTAACACTTGATGTAAAAAACTATACGTTTTCTCTTCTTTTTGTTTCACTTTTACAACCTCCCGTGCGTCTCTGATTGACTTCATTATATTATGAAAAAATTCACATATACCGTTTTCATCGCGAAATGCAAAAAAAGGGGCGTGAAATACAAAATCACACCCTTGTCCAACAACCACACTATTTAAATGTCATATAGTGGCGCAAAGCATACTTTTTTAAACTCACTCAACTTTCAGCAATCCGAACCTGTTCCCTTTCACTGAACACTATATATGAGGCGGTAAATAGTTGACCGGTGTCATCGCCTCGGAAAGCGCAACACGATTCAAGCTCTCGCACTATCCTTTCTCTCCTCGAATACTGAAGGGGGGTAGGCTTTGTTTCATGAGGTGCAGTTTCGTTCTAATCATTTCAACCCACCATTGACCAGCTTGAGGCACTTACCCAGACTGCAAGAATCGTGCAAGACTCCCGAGGGATAAAATAAATATCTAAATATGATTTCTACTCTTTAATAGTGGTTCCTGTTTATCGCAGTAGCTGTCTGACTTCTCAATGCGCTCGCTTTTGAGAAGTCTAGTCAGCCTTGCGGGGGCAGTACGACGAAATCTTTGTTACACATGAGATTTCTGTACCGCTCCCAAAATCCAATTTGGCTTCCATCCTGCGTACATCTCAACCAAGCCGAATTTAGTTGGAGGGGCAGCCCCTTGGAAAGCGCAGCACGATTCAGCAGTCAATGATTACCCCAAAACCACAAATGTATCTTCAAGTATTTCTAAAATACCACTCAATCGAGTAGGAGAATAGCCATTAATTGACTACTCGTCCTCTCACACCACCGAGCGTACGGTTCCGTACTCGGCGGTTCAATATCTTGCGTAAGCCAACTCTGCAAGCTGGGCTAATGGTATTAATCCCCACTTGTAGAGTTGT
>NZ_MLGE02000026.1 GCF_001792775.2 Staphylococcus pseudintermedius | reverse complement strand
AACATTTGAGATACCACCAGCAGGTATTCCAGAAGGCTGGACAGCGGAAGTAGATCCAGATGATGGAACAGTGACAGTAACGCCACCGGCGGATGCGACACCAGGAACATCAGTAGATATTCCGGTGAAAGTGACATATCCGGATGGATCAAGTGAGGAAACACCGGCGAAAGTGACAGTAGTACCGAATGATGCACAAGATAACACACCGGGATACGAAGAAGGACATACAAAACCGAACGTACCAGTGGAAGTGCCACAAACGAAAGATCCAAATGTACCACCAGGAACAACATTTGAGATACCACCAGCAGGTATTCCAGAAGGCTGGACAGCGGAAGTAGATCCAGATAATGGAACAGTGACAGTAACGCCACCGGCGGATGCGACACCAGGAACATCAGTAGATATTCCAGTGAAGGTAACATATCCGGATGGATCAAGTGAGGAAACACCAGTCAAAGTAACAGTAGATACACCAGATAGTGGTAACCACGATCCAGGATACGAAGAAGGACATACAAAACCGAACGTACCAGTGGAAGTGCCACAAACGAAAGATCCAAATGTACCACCAGGAACAACATTTGAGATACCACCAGCAGGTATTCCAGAAGGCTGGACAGCGGAAGTAGATCCAGATGATGGAACAGTGACAGTAACGCCACCGGCGGATGCGACACCAGGAACATCAGTAGATATTCCAGTGAAGGTAACATATCCAGATGGATCAAGTGAGGAAACACCAGTCAAAGTAACAGTAGATACACCAGATAGTGGTAACCACGATCCAGGATACGAAGAAGGACATACAAAACCGAACGTACCAGTGGAAGTGCCACAAACGAAAGATCCAAATGTACCACCAGGAACAACATTTGAGATACCACCAGCAGGTATTCCAGAAGGTTGGACAGCGGAAGTAGATCCAGATGATGGAACAGTGACAGTAACGCCACCGGCGGATGCGACACCAGGAACATCAGTAGATATTCCAGTGAAGGTAACATATCCAGATGGATCAATTGATGAAATTACAACGAGAATCGTTGTAGAACAAGATGAAACAGATGCAGATGCCGACGCCGATGCCGATGCAGATGCGGATGCCGATGCAGACGCTGATGCAGATGCCGACGCCGATGCGGACGCTGATGCAGATGCAGACGCCGATGCCGATGCCGATGCCGATGCGGATGCAGATGCTGACGCTGATGCGGACGCTGATGCGGATGCTGACGCAGATGCTGATGCGGATGCTGATGCTGATGCCGATGCAGATGCGGATGCCGATGCCGATGCGGATGCGGATGCCGATGCAGATGCAGATGCAGATGCAGACGCCGATGCCGATGCCGATGCGGATGCGGATGCCGATGCCGATGCAGATGCGGATGCCGATGCCGATGCGGATGCTGATGCAGATGCAGATGCAGACGCCGATGCAGATGCAGATGCGGATGCCGACGCTGACGCTGACGCTGACGCCGATGCGGATGCCGATGCGGATGCCGATGCAGACGCTGATGCGGATGCCGACGCAGATGCAGATGCCGACGCCGACGCTGATGCAGATGCTGACGCGGATGCGGATGCAGATGCCGATGCAGATGCGGATGCTGATGCAGATGCAGATGCAGACGCCGATGCAGATGCGGATGCTGATGCAGATGCAGACGCCGATGCCGACGCTGATGCCGATGCAGACGCCGATGCCGATGCGGATGCCGACGCCGATGCCGACGCCGACGCGGATGCCGATGCCGACGCTGATGCGGATGCCGACGCAGATGCAGACGCCGACGCTGACGCTGATGCAGACGCGGATGCGGATGCAGATGCAGACGCCGATGCCGATGCCGACGCCGATGCGGATGCAGACGCCGATGCCGATGCTGACGCAGATGCCGACGCCGATGCGGATGCCGACGCCGATGCCGACGCCGACGCTGACGCTGATGCGGATGCAGATGCCGATGCGGATGCGGATGCGGATGCAGACGCAGATGCTGATGCAGATGCAGATGCTGACGCTGACGCCGATGCCGATGCAGATGCGGATGCAGACGCCGATGCCGATGCGGATGCGGATGCCGATGCAGACGCTGATGCGGATGCAGACGCCGATGCAGATGCGGATGCGGATGCAGATGCCGACGCCGATGCCGACGCTGATGCAGATGCAGACGCCGATGCGGATGCAGACGCTGATGCGGATGCAGACGCGGATGCTGATGCAGATGCCGACGCCGATGCTGACGCAGATGCCGATGCTGACGCAGATGCCGATGCCGATGCAGATGCGGACGCTGATGCAGATGCTGATGCAGATGCAGACGCGGATGCTGATGCCGATGCAGACGCCGATGCAGACGCCGATGCGGATGCGGATGCAGATGCGGATGCGGATGCAGATGCCGACGCCGATGCAGATGCCGACGCCGACGCCGACGCTGATGCGGATGCCGATGCCGATGCGGATGCAGACGCTGATGCCGATGCAGACGCAGATGCCGACGCCGATGCCGACGCCGATGCCGATGCGGATGCGGATGCAGACGCCGATGCCGACGCCGATGCCGACGCCGATGCCGACGCCGATGCTGATGCGGATGCCGACGCGGATGCCGACGCAGATGCAGATGCAGATGCGGATGCTGATGCAGATGCCGACGCCGATGCTGATGCGGATGCAGACGCGGATGCGGATGCGGATGCCGACGCCGATGCGGATGCGGATGCCGATGCCGACGCTGACGCTGACGCTGACGCTGACGCTGACGCTGACGCTGACGCAGATGCAGATGCAGATGCGGATGCCGACGCCGATGCTGATGCAGACGCCGACGCCGACGCTGACGCAGATGCTGATGCTGACGCCGATGCTGATGCTGACGCCGATGCGGATGCCGATGCGGATGCGGATGCGGATGCGGATGCCGACGCCGATGCTGATGCGGATGCGGATGCTGACGCCGATGCAGATGCCGACGCCGATGCCGACGCTGATGCTGACGCCGATGCAGACGCAGATGCCGATGCCGACGCGGATGCGGATGCCGACGCAGATGCAGATGCAGATGCAAATAAAGGTGACTCAAATCTTACGAAGAAAGATGCAAAACAATCATTACCAGAAACGGGTGTAACAACAAATGCAGCACCGCTTGCAGGTACACTTTTAGCTGGTCTAGGTTCACTCTTCTTATATAGAAGAAAAAATAATAAAGACAACAAAGATAAAGCTTAATTTTAAAAGGGCATACCGTCTTTGGTTTATCCAAGGCGGTATGCCCTACTATATACATATTATGATGGAGGTAAGTGATGTATAATACAATTTTGAAAAAGTTTGAATCAGAAGTAAGTCTACTTAGTCAACGTATTTTCCTTAGTTTGGGAACAAAAGAGAAGAAAGCAAGTGTTAAACACATTAAAAAGTCGTTGAATATTTCAAAAGACATCATGAAACAAATTGAAAACTTTAAAAGGAAAAATGAAATATATCCTGAATGGGTTAAATTGGACTTTGTAACTCAAGAAAAGCAGTTGCCTTTTGAAAAAGTAGTTGATGAAATGTTACGGACGAGAAGGAATTATATTGAATTTGGAGTCAGCTTTGATAAAAATTGGATTATTTCATTTTTACCTGAAGTCATTAATGCTAATGCATTTGTAAGACCTATAAAGGGGAGTAAACAAAGAAGGTTAGAGCTTGCTGTTAATAACGTTAACCATTATTTGAAGCATTATACGAACGTAAAAAGAGCTTTTTCAATTGAAGATTATGAACAAAAAGAAGTCATTCGTTTTGAAACACAAGGCTATTTTTTTACGCCTGAAGCGTTTTATGAATTAGAACCATCTGGGGGGATTAAAGGTGTTCGTAAATCGAAAGAACTCCATCATGAAATTGATGAAATGATAACGACAGCAACATATTATTTAAAAAATGAGATGAAAGAAAATGGTCAATATGAATATGGTCGTTTTCCACATTTCGACAGAAGTATTAGCTTTTATAACATATTGAGGCATTGTTCAACTACTTATTCTCTAATTGAAGGTTTGTCTTACCTTAATGAGGATATTATCGAGATTCAAAATGCATTCA
Organism: Staphylococcus pseudintermedius; assembly: GCF_001792775.2. Taxonomy (GTDB): domain Bacteria; phylum Bacillota; class Bacilli; order Staphylococcales; family Staphylococcaceae; genus Staphylococcus; species Staphylococcus pseudintermedius. Next base: position 3,801 of record NZ_MLGE02000026.1, on the reverse strand, counting down.
CTTATATTCATCAAAATGCTTACTATGAATGTGGTGAAGTTGCGTATATTTATGATACGACTCGTGATATTAATGAAATAAAATTAGGGCAAAATGCAGCATATATTTTTGCTGTGGTTGAATTTATCAAGAATAGTGAACCAAATACAAGACTTTTAAAAAGAGCGCAAAAGGTAGCCAATGGGATATTAAACATGATTGATACTGACACTTTGGAAACGTATCATGTTCTAAATTACCCAGAGCTTTCAGTGAAAGAAAAGTTTAGAATTATTTACTATGATGGGGAAGCAGCACTTGCTTTATTACGTTTATATCAAGTCGATCAAAATGAGAAGTGGCTTAATGCGGTTATCCGAATGTTTGATAAGTTTATAGCACAAAATTATTGGAAGTACCATGACCATTGGTTAAGTTATTGTACAAATGAACTTGTGAAAATCAAACCCGAAGCACGGTATATCGAATTCGGACTTAAAAACGTATCCGGTTATTTAGATTATATTTATCACCGTGAAACGACATTCCCGACATTTCTAGAAATGCTAACTGCTGCATACCAATTAATTGGAAATGCGAAAGCGATGGGATTTGAAAATACAGTGCGAGAAAATATTGATGAAGATTTCTTAGTGGCAACGTTGCATCACCGTGCTAACTATCAACGTGCAGGGTACTTTTATCCTGAAGTCGCAATGTATTTTAAAAATCCTCAACGAATACTAGGAAGCTTCTTTATTAAGCACCATGGTTATCGCGTACGTATTGATGATATAGAACACTATTTATCTGGGTACATTCAATATCAGTTACACTTTAAGCCAATTACATAAAAATGTGTTTGAAAATTGGAATGAAAAACATCATTAATACAATGATAAATGCAAGTGCTTTAGGCCAACTGAAACTAGAAGGTTCCGGATGATCGTGTTTTTGAGCTTGATATTCAAGAAGCTCTTTTTCAATTTCTTCATTAATGTTATTTGTATTTTTATTTTCCATGACACATCATCTCCTGTCCTTAAATTATAAAGCACTTAACAACTTTATGAAAGGTTAAAAACATATGCATACAATAAGTGGAATTTTAAAAATTTTAGAACCGATACTTGTGGAGCAAAGTATCAAAAATGATTTTGAGATTAATGATTTTGAGATAAATATTAAAAATTTGGAACATTCGAATGCGGCATTAATTAATATCAGTGAAGCAAGTTGGCGGAAATGGTTTCGTAATAAAAAATCATTAAAATCTAACTTTTCGCATATTGAATCCTTAGAGATAGAGATTCCTTTAATCATTAGTGATGAACGACTACCTGAAAGTTGGTTTGGGAACTATATTATTGTCGAAAATGCTTTTGAGGCAATGAAGTTACTGGGGACATATTTCAGAGAAAAGTATCAAAATCCTTTAATTGCAATCACAGGTTCATTCGGGAAAAGCTCTACAAGAATGATGTTAGAAACTGTACTAGGTGATTACGAACTTTTGTATAATAGAGGTAACGCTAATATGAGAATACCTATTATGCTGAATCTATGTAAGTTAATTCGAAATCCAGATTTTGCGTTGTTTGAGGTATCTTTGAATGCATTGAACAATCGAGGCAATATGGCAACAAATATAAAACCAGATATTGCTATTGTCACAGGAATTGGAGAAGCACATCTTTCATCATTTTCAGGAACTGAAGAAATTGCTGAGTTTAAAGCACGTTTATTCAAAGGGCTATCAGAAGAAGGCGTTGCAATTATCAACGGAGATACATTACATGTAGATGTCCTTGAAAGAAGAGCACGTCTTAATACGACACATATTAAAAAATATCAAATAGAAAATGACAATGAGCAGTCAAATATTCGTGTGACGGATGTTAAAACTTTAAAGGGGGCACATGAGATTGCAGTAGTTTTTAATGGAAATAACATTAAGTTTATGCTGAATAGTTTAAGTAAAGGTATGGTTTATAATTCATTAGCAGTACTTTTAGCATTATCAGAATTAAATGTAGATTTAGAAGCGTGTGTTGCTAAATTTTCAGAGTTTAAGCCTTTAAAGAAGGTTCTGGAATTTAAAGAAGTCACCTATAAAAATGCAATTTATACTTTGATTGATGATACACATAACGCATCACTTCCAGCTATGATCAATGCCATTGAGACATTTAATAATCAAGCGCACTTTTTTAAGGGGAGAAAAGTGATAGCAATTGGTAAAATTAATGACTTAGGTGAGGACTCAGAAATGCTGCATAGACGATTAATTCCTATATTAAATGCGTGCAATGCCGACTATATTTTGTGTTTAGATAGTGACTTAAAAATGGTTGTAAATCGTGTTAAAAACAAAAAAATCACATGGTATAAAGATTATAATTTATTGGCTCGTGATTTATGTACGTTATTAACGCCAGATAGTATAACACTATTAAAATCATCAGTGACAGGAACATTATTCCCACGGGTAGCCGAACAACTTCCAAAATTCATTGAAGCTGGATTAACACAAAACAAAGCATTGTTTCATACAAAAAAATTTACACCTGCACTGACATTGATACCTGAAAATATCGAAATAGATCAGGTCGATTTTTCTGATCAAACTTTGATTGAAGGAATAGCACCATTGTTCTACTATATTTATGCAAAATCATTAAAAGTGTCTAATCGTTCTATCCAATTAAAAAAATGGCGAACAAATGATAACAATTTTTATACTGGTAAAACAATTATGATGCATGATCTGATTGAGCTTATGATTAATCAACCACATCCAAGTGCTGTGTATCAATTGTCAAATGAATTATTCAATAGTGAGAAAGACAGGCAGATGCAAGCTGATAAATTTATTAAAAAGTACAATTTGTCTTTGTCAGCCATTATTAACGTAACTGGACGTTATATGCTAAAAGAACGTCATGAAGTGACACATCGTGATTTGTATCGGTTATATCGTCAATTTGAAGATATATTAATGTCAAATAGAGAAGTGTTATGCTTTGGATATGATTCAGTTCATGGCTTTTTTAAAACTGATATGGGCATTGTCATTTTTACGTCATACCCGTCTATAGAACAGGTACGAAGCGACGTGTCTCAATTGGAAAAATCATCGTCATCATGGTAGAAAGGGATGGCTTTTGTCAACAGTTGACTCAGTTACCTTTCCTACGATTTGTCAAGGGTTCAATAATTAAAATTGACATTACTGAACTAGACCCTCCAATTTTTACTTTTTTGAATAAGGTGTTATGATGTATATGATTATATGGTTGCGTTAGTGTGGTGCTTTCTGATAATCATATAATTTATTATTGACTATCAAGTAGTGAATGGTCTTTAATAAGCGATTGATACTCGCTATTACGGCAGTCTTGTGGGTTTTCCCATGAGGCTGCTCTCTTAATTTATAATAATAATCCACAATATGGCTTTGATAATGATTTCTTCCCCTAATAATGTTCATAATGATTAAGTACAATAAACGTCTTGCTTTTTTATTTCCTCTTTTGTTGATCGTATCCCTACTTTTTGAAGTTCCTGATTGATACCGTTTAATATCAATACCTACAAATGCATTCAATTGTTTATTTGTTTTAAATTCTCTAATATTACCAAGTTCCCCAATAAGCAATGCAGCTGTGAGTTCTCCGATGCCAGGAATTGAAATAATGTTTTCAAACTCAGTTGTATTTTTAGCTAAGTCAATCATTTCCTGATCAAATTCTTTCATTTCTTCTATCCCAATAAGCAGTTTGTCGCATAAGTATTGGACTTTTTGTAGGAGGAAAGAAGACT
>NZ_MLGE02000025.1 GCF_001792775.2 Staphylococcus pseudintermedius | reverse complement strand
GTCCTTAGTACGAGAGGACCGGGATGGACATACCTCTGGTGTACCAGTTGTCGTGCCAACGGCATAGCTGGGTAGCTATGTATGGACGGGATAAGTGCTGAAAGCATCTAAGCATGAAGCCCCCCTCTAGATGAGATTTCCCAACTTCGGTTATAAGATCCCTCAAAGATGATGAGGTGAATAGGTTCGAGGTGGAAGCGTAGTGATACGTGGAGCTGACGAATACTAATCGATCGAAGACTTAATCAACATAATTGTTCATAAGGTAATGCTTGTGATAAATATACTTACTATCTAGTTTTGAATGTATAACATTCAACAACTTAATCTGGTGCCAATGGCAAAGAGGTCACACCTGTTCCCATGCCGAACACAGAAGTTAAGCTCTTTAGCGCCGATGGTAGTCGGACTTACGTTCCGCGAGAGTAGGACGGTGCCAGGTTAAGATTGATCCACAGTAGCTCAGTGGTAGAGCTATCGGCTGTTAACCGATCGGTCGTAGGTTCGAGTCCTACCTGTGGAGCCATGGCCCCTTGGTCAAGCGGTTAAGACACCGCCCTTTCACGGCGGTAACACGGGTTCGAGTCCCGTAGGGGTCATTGATATATGGAGAATTAGCTCAGCTGGGAGAGCATCTGCCTTACAAGCAGAGGGTCGGCGGTTCGAACCCGTCATTCTCCACCATTTTTAATTGCATACATATCGGAGGGGTAGCGAAGTGGCTAAACGCGGCGGACTGTAAATCCGCTCCTTCGGGTTCGGCAGTTCGAATCTGCCCCCCTCCACCATCGATGGGCTATAGCCAAGCGGTAAGGCAACGGACTTTGACTCCGTCACTCGCTGGTTCGAATCCAGCTAGCCCAGCCATAAGAGCCATTAGCTCAGTTGGTAGAGCATCTGACTTTTAATCAGAGGGTCAGAGGTTCGAATCCTCTATGGCTCACTTTCAAACCTTATTCCAAATGGGATAGGGTTTTTATTTTGGGTTCTAGCTCTTTTCTCCTCCTGCTATTAGCAACGCCACATCCAGTACGTGCATCTCGAACACCGCTCAGCTCGGTGCTCTTTTTCTAACAAAATTTAAAATGAATAAAATCTACAGTTTCATTCATATCCAATCGTCGTACACATAGTTTATAGTTATAAAAATTCATTAAAGCACATATAGTTAAATCCTATACGACTTCTACATAATTACAGCACTTGAATTCAACGGTCTAAACAACTATTCTGAAATTGTATGCATATTCAATTGATTTAAAGGGGCAATTGAGATGCAGACATTGTTAAATGAATCATTAAAAAAAGGGGAGACAACAAATGAATAAAATTATTGAACTCATCGGTGCACCCACTACATTTGGACAGAAAAAGCTAGGTGTTAATTTGGGGCCAGATGCTATTCGATATGCTGGGGTGTTACCTCGTTTAAAACGTATCGGTCATGAGGTCATTGACACAGGGAACGTTGACGTTCCTCCTGTGGATATTGAGAAATTCATGTCTCAACAAGAGGGTTTACAAAATTATGAAGAGATTCTCGCTTTCTCAAAATCATTAAAGGAAAAAGTGTCGGACAGTATTCGTCAACAACATTTCCCCGTTATTTTAGGGGGTGACCATTCGTTAGCTATTGGTTCGATCTCGGGTGTTGCAGAGCATTATGATCACTTAGGTGTCATTTGGTATGACGCACATGGTGATCTGAATGTACCAGAAGAATCGCCATCCGGTAATATGCACGGGATGCCATTACGTATTTTGGCGGGTGAAGGGGATGAAAAGCTCGTTCAACTTGGTGGCTTTGCACCTAAAGTGAAACCAGAAAATATTGTGCTAATCGGTATGCGTGATTTAGATTTTGGTGAACGTGAATATATTAAGAAACATCAAATTCGTACATATACGATGGCTGATATTGATGAGCGGGGTATTCGTTCAGTCATTGAAGAAAGTATTGCATATTTAAAAGATAAGACTGATGGTGTGCATTTATCATTAGATGTCGATGCTTTAGATCCCAATGAAACGCCGGGGACAGGTACGAAAGTTTCAGGTGGCTTAACCTATCGTGAGAGTCATTATGCATTAGAATTACTCAATCAATCCGGCATGATTACATCAATGGATATTGTTGAAGTGAATCCACTTTTAGATGTAGAAAATCATACTGCAGAACAAGCCGTTGCTCTCTTAGGTTCATTTTTTGGCGAAACATTGTTATAAAGTATCATTTAAAATATGAATGTTAAATATTGAAACGAGGTAAGGCGCAAGTATGTCATCTTTATCTCGTTTTTGATTTGTTGTTCAGTTGAATTCATCCCATTTTACATAAAACGATTGAATATATCGAATGAAATATTTAAAAGTGATTTATTTTTACTCTGATATGACAAACGCTTATGAACATTGGTATAATAAGGGACATGGGAATAGATTACCGGAGGAGATACTATGCAAATTTCACACCTCTTTGAAAATTTAAGCACGCTTGAGGTCATCACAGGTATTCTAGATTTATTAATTGTATGGTATGTCATTTATTTACTGATTACAGTCTTTAAAGGGACGAAAGCAATTCAATTATTAAAAGGGATATTATTTATACTTGTAGGGAAAGCAATCAGTGAATACTTACAACTGACAACGACTTCGAGACTTTTTGATTTGGTATTACAATGGGGGTTCTTAGCCATTATTGTAATTTTCCAACCTGAAATTAGACGTGCGTTAGAACAACTTGGGAGAGGGAGCTTGTTCAAACGCTATGCCACGACGTCGACAGTAGAAGTGCCCAAATTAGTGGATTCAGTCTCTAAAGCCGTGCAGTATATGGCCAAGCGACGGATAGGTGCGTTAATTGTCTTTGAAAAAGAAACCGGTTTACAGGATTACATCGAAACGGGTATACCGATGCATTCTGACATTTCACAAGAATTATTGACGAACGTCTTTATTCCGAACACGCCATTACATGATGGCGCGATGATTATTCAAGGTGACAAAATTGCAACAGCGGCCAGTTATTTACCGTTGTCAGATAGTCCGAAAATCGCGAAAAGTCTCGGCACACGTCATCGTGCAGCAGTTGGAATTTCAGAAGTTTCTGATGCCTTTACCGTCGTTGTGTCTGAAGAGACGGGATCAGTTTCTGTCACATTTGATGGGAAATTGAGAAAAGATATATCACCTGAAGTGTTTGAAGAACTATTAACAGAGCATTGGTTTGGCTCACACTTTGGAAAGAAAGGTGTGAATTAGATGTTAGAATCAAAATGGGGCTTACGTTTTACTGCTTTTATTTTAGCATTGCTCTTATTTTTATCAGTCAATCACGTGCTCGGTGATTCGTTTAATACAGACAGTGTTTCCAATGATGGGAATAAAACGATTAAAAATGCACCGGTTGAAGTGATTAACAACGATAAAAGTCTTTATATCTCTGGCGCGCCTGATACGGTTGATGTCGAGTTGAATGGACCGCAATCTAAAGTGTTACGCGCACAAAAAACAGAAGATTTTAAAGTTGTGTTAGATGCGTCAAACATTCAACTAGGTGAATATTCGCTAGACTTCCAAGTGCGTGGCTTAGATAAAGATATTAACTATCGTGTTTATCCGAAAGATGTCACAGTCTCAGTTGAGAAAAAGGAAACGAGAACATATCATATTGAGCCGAATGTGAGTCCATATGTGATTGATCCCAATTTCAAGATTACAGATACATCGGTGTCACCAGATACGGTAAAAATCACAGGGGGCAAGGCACAATTAGACCGCATCGCATTTGTGAAAGCAAGTTTCCGTAATGAGAACAATATTTCAGAAAAGACCACGGGAGAAGCGAATATTTCAGTTTTTGATAAGAACATGAATAAACTGGATGTGCAAGTCGATCATCCGACAGTTGATTTAACAGCAGAAGTGGAACCTTATTCCAAAAAAGTTAAATTAGACGTGTCGACAAAAGGAACCCCTGCAGATGGTATCAATATATCGAGTATTGATCTGGAGTCAGATACGATAGAAATATTTGGAAACCGTCATGATTTAGAGAAGATCAATGAAATTAGTGGTGAAATTGATGTGAAAGGTGTTTCATCTGATACAGAACGGGAAGTAAAGCTAGACTTACCGAAAAATGTGACGAAAACATCACCAGAAAAATTAAAAGCAAAAATAAATGTAGAATGATGAATGAAATAAAAGGAGATTTGATTTATGGGTAAATATTTTGGGACAGATGGTGTAAGAGGCGTTGCGAACAAAGAACTCACACCTGAGCTCGCTTTCAAGTTAGGTCGTTATGGGGGATATGTTTTAGCGCATAACGAAGATAAAAAACATCCACGTGTCCTTGTAGGTAAAGATACACGTGTTTCAGGTGACATGTTAGAACATGCATTAATTGCAGGTTTAGTTTCTATTGGTGCTGAAGTCATGCGTTTAGGTGTCATTTCTACTCCAGGTGTGGCTTATTTAACAAGAGAAATGGGTGCAGAGTTAGGTGTGATGATTTCAGCTTCACATAACCCTGTTGCGGATAATGGTATTAAGTTCTTTGGTTCAGATGGCTTCAAATTGTCAGATGCGCAAGAGAATGAAATTGAGGCATTATTGGATCAAGAAAATCCTGATTTACCACGTCCAACAGGTAAAGATATTGTGCACACATCGGATTATTTCGAAGGCGCACAAAAATATTTAAGTTATTTAAAATCAACTATCGAAGTGAATTTAGAAGGCTTAAAAATTGCATTAGACGGTGCACACGGTTCAACAGCAGCACTAGCACCATTTTTATTCGGTGACCTTGAAGCAGATACAGTGACAATTGGCTGTAATCCAGATGGTTACAATATTAATGATGAGACAGGTTCGACACACCCACAAGCGTTAGCACAAAAAGTTGTCGATAATGAATGTGACTTTGGCTTAGCATTTGATGGTGATGGTGACCGATTAATCGCAGTCGATGAAAAAGGTCAAATTGTCGATGGTGATCAAATTATGTTTGTTATCGGACAAGAGATGGCGAAAAATCAAGAATTGAACGATAATATGATTGTGTCAACAGTGATGAGTAACTTAGGTTTCTACAAAGCATTAGAAGCGGAAGGTATTCAATCTGATAAAACGAAAGTCGGTGACCGCTATGTTGTGGAAGAAATGCGTCGTGGTCACTACAATTTAGGTGGCGAGCAATCAGGTCATATCGTTATGATGGATTACAATACAACAGGGGACGGTTTATTAACTGGTGTACATTTGGCAGCAGTTGTGAAACGTTCAGGTAAAAAGTTGAGTGAACTTGCAGGTCAAATGAAGAAATATCCGCAATCACTTGTGAATGTTCGTGTAACGGATAAATATGGCGTAGAAGACAATCAAGACGTCAAAGCTGTAATGGATGAAGTTGAAGCCGAAATGAACGGTGAAGGTCGTATTTTAGTACGCCCATCAGGTACAGAACCACTCGTACGTGTCATGGTAGAAGCTAAAACTGACGAAGATGCACATGGCTTTGCAGAACGTATTGCAAAAGTAGTAGAAGAAAAAATGGGCTTAGACGCTTAAAAATAATGCCCCCTCTAACAAGTGTCATGTGTACCTTGTTAAGAGGGGGAGGTTTTTGTTTGAGAAATTGAGACCAAACAATTGATAAAAAGCTGGGATGCGCAATTCCCGGTTTTTTTAATGTTATGATAATTTTTGATATTTGTTCGCAATAGCATGTGCTAATTGGTCATCTAATTCAGCATGTTCTTGTAAGAACGTTTCAACACCGACTGCTTGAATCCATTCTTCTTTTTGAACAGCTTCTACATCTTGTGCATCTTTGTACACGAGGGCATAAGCTGCAAGTTGTGTTAACGCATCATGTGGTTCATTGGCTGCATATAGTGCTTTCAATGGTTTCATAATACGGTCTTGTGGACCTAGTTTTCTTAAAACACCGCGTCCGACACGTTGAATGTCATCTGACAAATATTTATTGTGGTATCTGTCGATGATTTTTTGACGATATGCGGCTTGTTCTTCTACAGAAAAGTCAAATGTGTTGGTAATATAACGACTTGTTTCTGTTAATGTACGTTCTAATGCTTTTACAATCTTGACATCTTTAACCGCTTCTAAAATCGTTTGATGACCGAAATACTGACCTGCATAAGCAAGGTAAGCATGACCTGTATTCACTGTCAGCAATTTACGTTCGATATAAGGTGTGAGCGCATCTACATATTTCACACCGTCTAATTGTTGACCGTGCCAAGTGGCTTGTTCGATTACCCACTCGTAAAATGGTTCTACTGTTACATCTAAAATATTGACATTGCGTTGCATAGGGACGATACGGTCTACGGCAGCATTAGAGAAATGAATGTTGGCATCTAATGTATCTACTTCATCTAAAATTGCTGCTTTCAATGCATCTGTCGCATTAATCGCATTTTCACAAGCAACGATGTTCACAGGTGTTGTACGCGTTTTTAAAATCGGTGCTAATGATTTTGCGATGATTGGTAAAATGTTGACACCTACTGCAGTTGTAATCAAATCTGCTTCTAAAATCGCATTTTTAAGTGCTTCTGGTTCTTCAGCAGAATGAATGGCATTGACGTTTTGAATTGTCGTCTTCGTTTGTGTCTCATCAGCGAGTGTCACTTCATAAGCTTGTTCTACTTTAAGGGTATTGACGATATCTGTATTAACATCCGCAAATGTCACGTCAAACTGGTTGTCTGCAAGGATAAAGCCAATAAAACCACGACCGATATTACCCGCTCCAAAATGAAGTGCTTTCATTATGCATCCGCCTCCTCGAACACTTGACGAATTGCTTGTGGAGATGCAGCATTAACAATTTTGTGTATATTCTCTTCTTCACTGAATGTCATTGCAATTTGTGATAACAAGTCTAAATGTTCGCCATCTTTACCAGCAATACCAATGACCACTTTCACTTCTTCACCGTTCCAGAGTAAGCCTTCAGGAATTTGTAATAATGATAAACCTGATGCGATCACTTCATTTTTCGCTTCATCTGTGCCGTGTGGAATAGCTAAAGCGTTACCCATAAATGTTGATACAATTTGTTCACGGTCTTTCATCGCTTGTATATAACCTGCTTTAACGACACCACTGTCTACAAGTAGTTGTCCTGCTTTTTCAATTGCTTCTTCTTGTGTTGAAATAGATTGGTTTAATAAAATATTTTCATCTCTTAATAAGTTTTCCATAATCAATCGCTCCTTGTTATTGTTGACTCAATGTGATAATACTTTGCTTAATCCATTGTTCAATGTGTTCTGCGTCGGTCAGTGCGTCATTATGCTCATCTAAAGCAAGCGACAGCTGACTATAGATTTCACTGACGAGAGGTTGAAGGTGTGTATCTTCCGGTAAAAAGACACAGAATAACGTGTCGACAGTGAGTCCTTCATCAAAGTCGTAGGGTGTCGCTAAGTGCCATACGCCGATGTAAGGTATTTCGACGTGTGCACTTATAAAATGTGGAATCGCGACTCGAAATGGTGATAATACAAAAGATTGCTTATCATGACGTTCTTTCAAAAGTTGTTGTACAGCTATTAAATCGTGCGTAATCTTTTTGTGATAAAGATGTTGCGCGATATCATATGACCAATCCGTCAGATCTGTATGGAATACTTCAAATGCATCTAACAGTTGTAAACTTTCGCGCATCGCATCAATTTTTCTGTTCACTTTTGTCACATCAATCGTAGCCGTTACAGTAGGTGATGTGTCCGAATTATTTAAACGCAGATGGTCTGCTGCCATTTGCGGTAGTTGTTGGTGCAAAAATGCAGAAGTTTTCGCAATTTCATGTTCAGGAAGTAGGGGGCTCACCGTTAAATACGGTTGCTCTATATCTAGCTCTACAGTAGAAATAATCGCGTCATACTGTGTGAGGTCATGCGATTTCAAATCACTCACAGACATTTGTGTCGTACGGTCAATCATAGGAAATGTTTCTTCTAAGCGATTGGCCAAAATACGACTTGTGCCGACACCACTACTACATACGACAAGTACAGATGATGCATGTTTGCGCTTTTGTATAGCGCCACCAAAATGTAAGACTAAAAAGGCAATTTCATGGTCTGGAAAATGAAGGTGTGGCCATAAATCATTGACGGCATATTGTACCGCTTGAAACAGTGATGGATAAGCGCTTTGAATGCGTGTCGTCATCGGATTGTAAGTTTCGATTTTGGCGTGTATCCGATTTAAAGCAGGCGTGAGATGTAACAACAAACCTTCTTGCAGTTCATTGATATTGTTAAACTTCAAACGAGTCACCGTTGCGACCATGTCAATTAACGCAGCAACTTGTGGTACATTTTGTGATAATTGTTGATCCTCTTTATCATTTTTTCGCTTTGACCCTCGTAAATGAATCGTAATAAAGGCAACTTCAGCTGGATTGAACTTAATACCATAATGCTGTCTGAGGCGAGCTGAAATTTTACAAGCAATGTGATATTCATCAGTCGCTTGAACTTCTGCCATAGTGTCGTCGTTAATAGAGACATATTGTTCATGACGCATACGCTCAATACTTAATACGATGTGAACAATGAGTGCCAAATAACTTGATTCTGTCAATGCATACGGCAAGTGATCCAAATCATCCATAAGCAATCGTTCAACTTGAAAAATTTCTTTCATATCGACCATAGGCAGTCGGTTATGATTTAACGATTGAAAGACAAAATGGTTTTCAATGACGGAATACACACTTGTACTATCTAAGCGTTCCATCATCAATTGGCTTAACAGTTCACGTTTATGCATTTCGCTACCGAGAATTGAAATTCCGACACCGCGTTTTCGAATGAGCTTAATTTTGAACTGATTCAAATCTTGTTCGAGTTCATCCAACACTTTGCTCAGTTGTTGCAGTGATGCGCCAATTTCCGAAGCGAGTCCGACTTGTTTTACGGGTTCATTAGACTGAATTAAAGCATATAAAATAATAACTTTTTGTTCTTCCGTACTTAAATCAATGACAGTGTCTTGACCGAGTTCTTGTTGTAATCGGGCAATATCATCATGAGCACCGACCAAGAGAAGTCCTTGATTTTTAGGACGTTGAATGGTGATTTCAAAAGGTGCGAGGGTTGCATCGAGATCGTTCAGTTCTCGATGCACCGTTCGCGAAGACACCCCTAATTGTTGAGCGATATCATATCTAGAAATAGGTAACCCTTGATTTTTCAGGAGTATTTCTAATATGTCACGCTCCCGACGTTTGATATACATGAAGTAATCACATCCCCATTACGTGATTTCTTATTTTTTATTCTCTTTTTCTTTAATGTTTTTAATTAACTCTTCATAGCGTGGTGAGTTTAAGAAATTATCTACAGAAAGATGAATCGCATTAGGTACTTGTTTAATCGCACGGTCTGTTAATGTTTTTTGAGTAATGACAAGTTGCGACTCACCAGGAAGTTGGTTGATTGCTGTATTTGTCACCTCTACATTGTCGATACCAGCTTTTTGGAATTTTTTACGTAACATACTTGCACCCATTGCACTCGAACCCATACCAGCATCACAAGCGAAAATAATGTGGTCGATATGGCTATAATCATGTGCTTCAACATTTTCAGTGTCATATTTGTCTAACAATACTTCTGGATCTTCTTCTGCAAGTAATGCGTTGTCAGTTGTTGCAGATGACGATTCACCAGTTGTAGTTGTAGCTGTTTCATCTTCTTGAATGAATGTGTCGCGAACACGAGATTTTTTACCTTTTGTCGCTTCCATTTTCGCTGTTGCATCAGCAAGACTTGTTTTAGCATCTCTAGAAAATTTCAAAATGGCAGATGCGACGATGAATGTCACTAATGTTGATAAGAAAATGCTGAGTAACATTACCCAGTAACTGCCTTTAGGTGTCACCGCAAAGTAAGCAAGGATTGAACCTGGTGACGCTGGACCTGTTAAGCCAAAGTTAAATAAGCTAAAAGTTGCAACACCTGTCATACCACCCGCCATTGCTGCAAAGATTAACAACGGACGTGCAAGAACGTAAGGGAAGTAAATTTCATGAATACCACCGATAAAGTGGATGAATGCTGCCCCGTATGATGTTGCTTTTTCAGTGCCTTTACCAAAAATCATATAAGCAAGTAAAATACCTAAACCAGGTCCAGGGTTAGACTCTAATGTGTAAAGAATCGAACGACCTGCTTGGCTCACTTGTTCTGATGCGAGCGGTGTAAGCACACCATGATTAATCGCATTGTTTAAAAAGACAACTTTTGCAGGTTCAATAATGATACTTACAAGTGGAAGTAAGTGGTGTGAAACTAGGAAATCTACACCTGCACCGAGAATTTTCATTAAACCTTCAACAATAGGTCCTAAAATTTTAAAACCGAGAATAGTCATGAAGAATGCAAGGAAACCTGCTGAAAAGTTATTGAATAGCATTTCTAAGCCGTTTGGTGTGCGTGGTTGTATAAACTGATCCACTTTTTTCATCAGCCAACCGACTAATGGACCCATAATCATCGCACCGATTAACATAGGTGTATCTGGGAATGCAGCGATGATACCCATTGTTGCAGTCGCACCAACAATCCCACCACGTAAATCATGGACAAGACGTCCCCCACTAAATGCGATGAGTAATGGAATTAAAAACTTGATCATCGGGTCGACCATTTTGGCAAGTTCCTCATTTGGAAGCCAGCCGTCAGGAATGAATAATGCAGTAATCAAACCCCAAGCAATGAACGCACCGATATTCGGCATGATCATACTACTTAAAAATGAGCCGAATGCTTGAATGCGACGTTGAATCTGTTCCTTCATCGGCTTTTGTTCTGCTTTTTCTTGATTTGCCATCTATTTGACACCCCTTATTAAAAAATTGGTTTGTGTGTACATCTTAAAGTGTTATTTAGTCGTTTACAATAAATAGAAAATGCCAACTTGTCACGTTGAAAATGACAAAATGCATTTAGTGATATAAATATAGAAGGAACGGGATGGCGATGAAGAAATGCTTTAGAAAACAATAACAAAAAAATTATGTGACAATAGTAAAAAGAAATGAAGCGGCTTCGTGCTGTATTTAAGATGAGACGTGAAATGGCGTGTAAAATGACAAATGATGTCTCGATGTTACTTTTTAGAAAGGACTTTTGAGAGAGAAAAATGACAAATGGTGTTAATGAGGACAAACTAATGCATAACTTAAAGTGAAAGCGATTTTAAAGGATAGATGAGGGAATTGCATTGACCATTGTGCGCAAATAATGATTAATGATTTTAATGGAACAGTATTGAATATCAAAAATATATAATTAAGTAAAAAAGCACAGTATATCAGACTCAAACATGTAACAATAATTTTCGGAAATATTGTACTTTTATTTGCAAAGAAAGTTTCACTCATTGTACAATAGGTTATATTCTGATGGAGGAGGGTAGAGGTAGTCGGCATTACAAAGCGCCAGCGCAAGTACACACTATAGATTGTTGACCTACATACTAAAGCAGAGTGTGTAGCAGATGTATAGGATGTAGTTGTGGACGAGGAGGATAGTGATCGAATATGATCGGCGGATGCTATCCCGGATGTGGCTCATTCGTTAGCTTATTAATCAAATCAACAGGGTAACTTGTTGGACAAAGTTAGTAAGATCGCCAATAGCAAAATAATAATTAGAGAACGATGCTAATGCAATTTTCATTATTGAGGCATGAAAACAGCATGTACCAATATGTGAAAAAATGTACAATGGCACCGTTATTTCAATGTGGAGGAATTTATTTATGTGCGGAATTGTTGGTTATATTGGATATCAAAATTCAAAAGAGATTTTATTAAAAGGTTTAGAAAAGTTAGAGTATCGTGGTTATGACTCAGCGGGGATTGCAACACGCAATGACAATGAAGTGACTGTTACAAAAGCGAAAGGGCGTATTGCTGAATTACGCCGTGAAGCAGACAACGAGATTGACGGTCAAACAGGTATCGGTCATACACGTTGGGCGACCCACGGTATTCCTAACTATGAAAATTCACATCCACATCAGTCATCAAGCGAACGTTTTACACTAGTACACAATGGTGTGATTGAAAACTATGAAGAATTAAAAGAAGAATATATTCCTAATGTGACACTTGTATCAGATACAGATACTGAAGTTATTGTACAATTAGTTGAGCATTTTTCAGAAACTGGTTTATCAACTGAAGAAGCATTTACAAAAGTGGTAAGTTTATTACACGGTTCATATGCATTAGGTTTATTAGACCGCGAAGATAGCGAAACAATCTATGTCGCTAAAAACAAATCACCATTATTAGTCGGTATCGGTGAAAAATTCAACGTTATCGCTTCAGATGCATTAGCAATGATTCAAGTGACAAGCGAGTATAAAGAATTGAAAGACCAAGAAATCGTACTTGTTAAACGTGATGATGTCATCATTAAAAACTTAGATGGTGAAGTTGTTGAACGTGAAAGCTATATTGCTGAAATCGACGCTTCGGATGCTGAAAAAGGCATTTACGAACACTATATGTTAAAAGAAATTCACGAACAACCTGCCGTAATGCGCCGTATTATTCAAGAATATCAAGACGACCAAGGTGAGTTGAAAATCGACCCTGAAATTGTGAAAGATGTAAAAGAAGCTGACCGCATTTACATCATTGCAGCAGGTACAAGTTATCACGCAGGTTTAGTTGGTAAAGAATACATTGAAAAATGGGCAGGTATTCCGACAGAAGTACATGTGTCATCAGAATTTGTATACAACATGCCATTATTATCTGAAAACCCATTGTTCATCTACATTTCTCAATCAGGTGAAACTGCGGACAGCCGCGCCGTATTAGTAGAAACAACAAAACTCGGTCATAAGTCACTTACAATTACAAATGTTGCAGGTTCAACATTGTCACGTGAAGCGGATCACACATTATTGTTACATGCAGGTCCTGAGATTGCGGTAGCGTCAACTAAAGCGTATACAGCACAAATTGCGGTATTATCTATCCTTTCTCAAGTCGTAGCAACAGAACGTGGTCGTAAAGCAGACATCGACTTATTACGTGAATTAGCCAAAGTCACAACTGCAATCGAAACTATTGTAGACGATGCACCGAAAATGGAACAAATTGCGACAGACTTTTTAGAAACAACACGCAATGCATTCTTTATTGGACGTACAATTGACTACAACGTCAGCTTAGAAGGTGCATTGAAATTGAAAGAGATTTCATACATTCAAGCTGAAGGTTTTGCAGGCGGAGAATTAAAACACGGTACGATTGCATTAATCGAAGAAGGGACACCAATCGTAGCATTAGCCACACAAGAAGGCGTGAACCTTTCAATTCGTGGTAACGTGAAAGAGGTTGTTGCGCGTGGTGCACATCCATGTATCATCGCAATGGAAGGCCTTGAAAAACCAGGCGACACATATGTGATTCCTCACGTACACGCGTTATTAACACCACTCGTATCAGTCGTTACATTACAATTAATTTCATACTATGCCGCATTACATCGTGGCTTAGATGTAGATAAACCACGTAACTTAGCAAAATCAGTAACAGTGGAATAGTGATTGCGTGCAATTAATTTGTAAGCGATATTGATAAATTTTTAAGGGGGCAGGAACACTCAATTCCTGGCCTCTTTTTTTCAGTGCGCCCGGCATGGGTAACATCTTGACGGTGAAAGTCCGTTACAGGCTTGGTAGTAGGAACTGTTAGCGAAAGACAAGGGTGTCCATTGCGAAGTGGAATCTGAAGGAAGTCGGACGCAAACACT
>NZ_MLGE02000024.1 GCF_001792775.2 Staphylococcus pseudintermedius | reverse complement strand
GATGAGGTGAATAGGTTCGAGGTGGAAGCGTAGTGATACGTGGAGCTGACGAATACTAATCGATCGAAGACTTAATCAATATAATTGTTCATAAGGTAATGCTTGTGATAAATATACTTACTATCTAGTTTTGAATGTATGACATTCAAAAACTTAATCTGGTGCCAATGGCAAAGAGGTCACACCTGTTCCCATGCCGAACACAGAAGTTAAGCTCTTTAGCGCCGATGGTAGTCGGACTTACGTTCCGCGAGAGTAGGACGGTGCCAGGTTATTTCAAAAGCTTCGAAGCAATCATTATTGTTTCGAGGCTTTTTTGTATATTCTCTCTTTTTCGCAATGAGACGCTTTGTCAAATAGGACTGATACGCAAAATACAGAGGGGGCGGGACATAAAAACTTTTGATGCGATTGATGCAATATTTTGTTAGACTTGCCCTCCCTACGATTTTCGGTTTTTGATTGCCATCATGGCTTCCCTTTCCTAGGGGCTGGCCCTCCAACTCAATTCGGCTTGATTGAAGTCAACACTTGTTTGAAGCCGAATTGAATTTTGGGAGCAGTACAGAAATCTCATGTGTAACAAAGATTTCGTTGTACTGCCCCCGCAAGGCTGACTAGACTTCTCAAAAGCATGTGCATTGAGAAGTCAGACAGCTACTGCGTTAAACGGTAGCCACTTTTAAAGTAAAGAAGTGACTGCTAGCAGTATGCACGCCTCCCCTCAGGAGTCTCAGCCTTCTGGGCAATCATATTTCAAATACTGCGCAATTGCTTGCAAGTTGATGAAATCAAGAAAACAATCGCATCATTTTTTACATACACCCTTATTTTTCAACGGTTTAATCACCATTAATGGATATCAATCCATAAATAGAAGCAGAGACTGGGAAAACATCATGTCCCGTCCACTCTTTGTTTTAGAAGTGGTGCGAAAGGGTTTTGTACATAAAATCATATGACTGCGCAAATGATCAAATTCATGTATCGCTCATACCTATCAATGGAAAATGTTTTGCTATCTAATTAGAGCTTTTTAGCGGATTAGCTAGGAATTACGTCTCAACTGGTTTTTGGTGTACCCACTAGGTATAACAATATGACAGTGAAAGATTGTTACAGACTGGCAGTGGAATAAATTAAACTATTATAAGAGAAAATTTGCAATTTGGTAACTTCAAATTCCTATGTAATAGAGGTTGTGGTGATATCATCAAAGTCTTTGAAACGTATCAGTCAATGAATATTAGACTGCGACTCCAAAGTTGACACGTACGTTTTCATAAAAAATCATGATAAAATAAACGGAAATATGGACAATTTATAAAAAATTTTTATAAGTTGATAATTTTAGTTGTTTTTATTTATCTTTTATTGTAAAATTTAAACACATCTAGATGTATTGTATTTTTTAGTTTTATTATTTTTGGTTAAAATAAAATTAGAACGGAGTGTATAAGTATGAATTTTAGTTTATTTAGTAAATTAGCTATTGCAGGTGCTGTATTAACAGGTTTAGCTAGTACTGTTACGTTATACCAAGACTCTGGAGTTAATTATGAAGCAAAAGCACAAGAGGAAAACCCGAATAGTCAACACTTTAAGAAAAATGTAGATGATAAAGAACTCGATTTTACAGATATCTTTAGCAAAGATAAAATTACAGCTAAAGAGTTATCCGATAAGATTGCAAAAGAATTGAGTGCGAATGGCTTGGACCCAAAAGAATATAGTTTTACACTTAAAGTAACTACCAAAGATGGTGGAACAATTCAAGGTGACGGAAAAGTCGGAGAAGTTCCAAATAATCAATCAATGGAATTCAACCCTAATAAAGATAAAATTACTGAATTTAAAATCACTAAAAGTTAATAATAAAACTTATCATTTTTAATTTTAAGGCGATAAGAACACTAAGGGCCGTGAGCACCTGGATTTATTCAGGTGTTAGCGGTCCTCAATTTATGTTAATCAGTAGTCTGAGATGAATGAAAAATCTTTCTAAAAAGCAAAATTTTTACATAGAGTTAGTACTTGGAAAATGGAAAGGGACTTATTTTACATTTTTCTCTTTTAGATGTGTTAAAGATATTATAGATAGAGTCATTTGTAGTAATATAGTTTGTAACATTGATATAGTGAATATGTTAAAATCATGATGTTACGAAAAGGTTTAATTGCATAAAAGAAAGGGGGGCTATGGATGCAGCAACCATTAAGAGCGAAAATGTTGGAATGGCGAAAAAGTCAACCGATTTCGATGCATGTCCCAGGTCATAAAAATGGGACAATCGGTGATCTTTCAATGACACAGGTTCCATATGATATGACAGAGATTACAGGTTTTGATAATCTTCATCATGCTGAAGAGGTCTTGTATGAAAGTATGATGCAATTCAATAAATATCCGGGTTATCGGGGTTACTTTTTAGTGAATGGGACGACAAGTGGTATACTCGCAGTCATTCATGCGCTTGCGTCGATTCCGGGGTATGTTGCTATTGCACGAAATGTTCATAAATCAGTATTTCACGCATTAGAATTAGGACAACAAAGCGCGCAAATTTTGGCGACGTCCGTGAGCGAGAAAACAGGACAATATTGCCAACCTGACGTTGGGCGCACTGATTTAGAACGTACGAAATTAGGTGTCGTGACTTATCCGAATTATTATGGTGAAACGTTTGATGTGGCACACGTCGTTGAACAATTTCATCAATTCAATATTCCTGTTTTGGTTGACGAGGCGCATGGTGCTCATTTTGATTTGCCTGGCTTTCCAGAGTCAAGTATGCGAGCGGGGGCGGACTATGTTGTGCAATCTTATCATAAAACATTGCCGAGTTTGACGATGAGCTCGGTGTTATGGATACATCAAGATGCCCCTTATCGTGAATGGATTGAGTATGGTTTACAAGTATTTCAATCTTCTAGCCCGTCTTACTTGCTTATGGAAAGTCTAGAAGCTGCTCAAGCATTTTATGCATCGTATGACAGTACGTTATTTTTTGAAAAAAGAAAGCAACTCATTGCAACACTTGAAAATAAAGGTTTAACAGTGATTACACCACAAGATCCGTTGAAATTATTAATTCGATATAAAGGTATGACGGGCTCATCGTTACAAGCTCAAATGGAAGCACAGGCGATTGATGTCGAACTGTCGGATGAAAATGCGGTGTTATGGGTTTTACCGTTATGGCATCATCAAGACCGATTTCCTTTTGAAGAACTGCTCGAAAGGATTGACCGGATGACTTTAAGGCCAGAAGCACAATCGGTTCATGACAAGCCACCACATTTATTTACACAACCGAGTACATATCGAGCAATTGGCATGCATCCGTCGCGGTCTATCTCTTATCAAAAAGCTGAAGGGCGTATATTATCCCGACATTTAACACCGTATCCACCCGGTATTCCGTCACTGCTAAAAGGAGAAATAGTGACCACAGATATGATAAAATTAATAGAATATTGGCAGTCTAGAGGCTTTTGTGTGGAAGGTCTTATGGATGATAAAATTACAGTGAAGGATGAGTGAAGATGTCTCTGTTTATCACAATTGAAGGTCCAGAAGGTTCTGGCAAAACGACTGTTGTTCAAGCAGTTTCAGAACAATTAGCGCAACACTATGACGTGATGACGACACGTGAGCCGGGGGGCGTACAAACAGCAGAAGCGATTCGTCAAATTTTATTAGATGGAGAAACGATGGATGCGCGAACAGAGGCCTTATTGTTTGCGGCTTCGAGAAGGGAGCATCTTGTTGCAAAAGTCCTCCCAGCGTTATCGCAAGGACGACTTGTCATTTGTGACCGCTTTATTGACAGTTCTTTAGCATACCAAGGTTATGCTCGAAAAATTGGGGTAAAAGAAGTACAAGCTATTAATGATTTTGCGATTGAAGGACGATATCCCGATTTAACGATTTATTTGGATATTCCAGCTGAAGTTGGTCGAACGCGTATTGAAAGTAATCGCCGCGCACAAAATCGTTTAGATAAGGAAAGCGTGGCATTTCATGAACGTGTGGTTGAAGGATATCAGCAACTCATCGCACAAGATCCCAAGCGTTTTGCGGTCATTAATGCGAATCAATCGATTGAACAAGTTGTAACTGCGGCATTACAAGTGATTTTACAAAAAATAGATGCGCAGTAATGTGATTTGAAACCATGTGAAGCCATGTACTCAGATATGTTATACTAAACTTCAAGAGGTGTTAGAAAAATGAAAATGATTATAGCAATTGTTCAAGACCAAGATAGTCAAGAACTTGCAGACAAACTCGTTGAAAACAATTTTCGTGCGACAAAATTGGCAACAACGGGTGGCTTCTTGCGCGCGGGTAATACAACATTTTTAAGCGGTGTGGAAGATGAGCGTGTGGAGGAAATACTTGAACTCATTGGCGGCTCATGTGGCAATAGAGAACAACTTGTATCGCCTATTACGCCAATGGGGGGTAGCGCAGATTCTTATATCCCATATCCTGTTGAAGTAGAAGTCGGCGGTGCAACAGTCTTTGTCATGCCAGTTGAATCGTTCCATCAATTTTAAAAGGTTCTTTGTCAACGTCGGTTGGTGAGACGATAACGCATTAAGCAACGTTATTTTGTTGTTTAATGCGTTTTTTATATTCACTTACAAATACCTTAGAAATCATTAAGATACGATTCCTAAAATTCCAGAAATTTCTATAACCATAAGAAACACGTTTAATCAGTTTTATTTTATTATTAATCCCTTCAATGGGTCCATTCGTTAAATGTCGATGACGCATAGTACTTGAGATATAAGGCATGTATTTGATGAATGTGTGGATGACACGCTTGAGCCCTTTCGAAGTATCTTTTGTCTTTGCATCCTGTAAGATGAACCGTAGTTGCTGGATATCGTTTGCTTTCAAAGCACTTAAAAGACGGTGTCCTGTTTCATATGTCTCTTTGAGCGTCTCATCAAGATTTAACAGGTATTGAACTAAACTGTACTGGCTCTGCCATGACTTAAAAAGTCTGTATGGCTGATATATCATTCGATCTAAATCAATGGGCGCTTTTAATAGTAACTTCCAATAACGCTTTAATTTATTATATTGAGGTCGCTCTTTTGTCCTAAAACCATTCATGACTTGAACACGGCAGCGATTGATTTCACGATTGATGGCTTGTACGATATGAAAGCGATCGATAATGATTTCCGCATCAGGAAATAAATCCTGAATCAGAGCGATATAAGGTGGAAACATATCTATAGAGACCGTTTTTACTTTTTCACGTTGTTTTCTAGAGAACTTTAAAAAATAAGCTTCTAATTGATGTTTGCGACGATCAGGTAAAATATCAATGATATCATGAGTCACACTATTACAGTAAATAAAGCTCATTGCACCTTCGACATCTTTCGTCGACTTGAATTCGTCAAAAGCTAAGTGCTCAGGTAAAACGTAATGTGCGTGTGTCTTCACCGAATTACTTACTACTTTTAAATGGCGATGGACAGTTGAAGGCGATACACATAGACTTTCAGCGATATCTTTTTCAGATGTAACTTTTGATAGTTTCCAGGTCATCATGCGTTTGACCTCATTTGAGATGGTACATCGGGGTTGAATATAGGGCGTTTCAGCTGTAAAGGTTCGTTGGCAAGCTTTACAGTAAAAGCGCTGTTTCTTCAATTTTAAATAGGCAGGTCTTTCAAAAATTAACCCCATATAAACATTCGTTTTACGAAAGCCATGTTTAATAATTAAATGGTTATCATTTTTAATTCCACAACACTCACAAGCACTGGGATGATAAGTCAATTGACCTTCATAGAATAATGCCTGTACGTTTTTATGAACATGTAATCCTAAATTTTGAGTGATTTTTAAATTTTTAACTTTAATTCCTAGTATTTCTGATATATCATTACACATAGGCACAATATCTCCTTAATCGTTGGTTTGGTCACTTACAATTATAGAGATATTTGTGCTTTTTTAATATCAAAAATTAAAATAACGGTCAGTGAATCTCTCACCAACCGTTAAAAATATATAACCTTTTTATTTTGTTATGAAGTGTGATGAGGCTATATCATAACGAGTATGATGTCATTCTAGCATCACATATCTCAAACTTAATAACCTAATTGCCTCATAAATGTTAAAAATTGATTCGTATTTTTAACTTTTGTGCAAACATAATTATTATACGTTGTTAATTAATTTAACTCATTAATTAACTTTAATATTTCATCTTTGTCCATGTTTCTCAAGTTCCTATTGCACAGTTTAGTCAATTTATTAGATACATAAGCTGTAGCCATAGAAGTATTCTCACCGCTATTAGGCAATTTATTATCAACCGAAATGAATACGTCAGCATCATCGTTAGAATTAAAGACAGACTTTGAACCTTCCTTATTCAAGACTCCAACCGATATAGTTTCTTTATAGGAAGCTGGAAATTCTTTACCACCAAAAATGTCGTTACCGTTTGCAGCTACAATAATAATGCCTTTTTCATGAGCTTCTTTTATTTTTCTATGTAATTCAGGATAATTTTTAGTAAAGCCATAACTCATATTTATTATATCGACATTATTTTTAATTGCCCAGTCAAGTGCTGATATAGTATCCTCCAATCTTCCGTTACCATGATGGTTCAAAACTTTAGCATCGTAAATAACTATATCTGCTTCATATTCTATAATTTTTGAAACTTTATTAGCATGTACGCTATTCGAGTTATTGTCAAGAGTAAAATTACGAGATATTACTTTGCTTTTAATAGCTTTCTTTTCAACACCTGTATCTAGAACTGCTATTTTACTTTTTTCATACTTGCAATTATAATTCAAATATATAAATACCGATAATAAAATTAGTATTATTAATTTTAAATAAACTTTAATCCATTTCATGACTTACATCAAACAAGAGGTTGCTGTATTTTTGAGAATAAATTTTATATGACTGCTTATTTAGAAAATATAGCCACAGTCCTCTATCATCATACAAGTGAAATAATATGCCTCTTTTACTATCCATTAAATATATATCTAAGTAATTGTCTTTTTGGTTAATTGTTGGGAATAAACCCTTAAAATCTTGATTGGAAATTGCTCGCACTAATTTTTTATAATTTAAATCCTTCAAATTCTTATTTTTATAAGAAAAAATATAACATTGAATGCCTTCATCATTAATATATTCTTTAAAATCTGGTATTTCGTTATTATTGAAATAACTAAACTTTTCTTTGAATCTAGTTTTTTTAAATGAGTCCCCATATAAATAATATAAAAGAACTATATCAATAGTATTACTTTGTTGAAACAAATCTTGTAAAATTTGAATTGCATTGTTATGAATCCTTGCAAAATAATCTTTGTTAAAGCTTTTTCCATCATCTAAAAAAGGGTATTCGCCTTCACTTAAATCTAAATGAACAGCATTTTCACCTTCAGAGAATTTTAAACCACTTACTTCCATACAACTAATAATATTACTCATTTTTATCAATCACCCTATTTACGAAGTATTTTTCCATCTTTAGTTAAAGTAGCTTTTCTTGTACCACCTTTATCCAACAATTTCCAATAAGATCCTCCATGAGGCTGCCCTTTATTTTTTGAAATAGACCATCCAGTTTTAGGATCTCTATAGACTGGGTTTTTCCCTCTCACTTTTTGTGTGAATTTTCCGATATCCACTCCTTTACTAGTTAGAGGGCTAGAGTTTATTCCTTTCGCCACTTTATGCGTATTTGATTTTATAGCATTACTCACTGCCTTTTTACCGTACTTTTTAATAGTCCACTGGATACCATACCTAGCAGCCATTACCGCCACAACTACTATAGGTGCGGCAGAAGCTTCAGCCAATCTTGTATCAAATTCATGTTCCTCGCCAGTTAAATTATCTATTAAAAACCCAGCTATGTCTTTTTCATCAGCATATGTTAAATCAATTGTATAATCTACCTGTTTAGATTCTTCTATATTAGAGATTTCCCCGGATAAATTAATGTCTCCTGTTTTGAAATCATTAGTTAATACAGTATCTAAATCTAATTCTCTATTATTTATCGATGTAGAAAGACGTGACACTTCGCCATTTTTATCCTCACTAATTTTGGTATTTTTAATGTTTTTATTTTATTATTGTATAATATATTTATTGGTTCAAAGTATTTAAATTCAAATTGCTAAAATGGACGAGACTCCTGAGGGATCATATGCTGTCGAAAATCCAATTCGGCTTCATACCAGTGTACACTGTCAATAGCTGAATTGAGTTGAGGCAAGTCCTAGGAAATGCGAGTCCATGACATCAATTGTGAAAATTTAAAAAGATTATTAATGAGGCAATTTGATGAAAATATATCAAGGTAAGACAATTAAAAATTGTTATGTCCCCCACTGTTACCTATGAAGTATATATTGATACTCTTCTCTTGAAAATGCATGGATTTTAATGTGAATATTTCTTGTTTATTAATACTTGATTGAAAGGTGAAATTAAAGACAGTTAAATATTTAATCGTAGGAAAGGGGCTGGGACACCCTATTTATGCGCCGCTTACCTAATACAGTTGTTTAAAAATACGACTTTAAAGATTTATGCTGAGATTATCAATTCACACAAAAGGGCGCTTCCCATAAGTTTTGCTCGCTTAAGGAAAACGCCTCAAAAGAATGAATTTAAATGTCCGTTTGGTTCATCTGAATTAAACGGCATTTTTATCTTTTTGAAATCTTTTATGTTATTAATATGTCATTCACAATTATAAAATGCCATTAAATCAACATTTATAAGCTGTTTTACATCATCCCTGGCATGCCGCCCATTTGTGGCATATCATTCCCTTTATCTTCAGGAATGTTTGCAACTACCGCTTCAGTTGTTAAGAACATTGCCGCAACACTTGCTGCGTGTTGTAATGCAGAACGCGTCACTTTTGTTGGATCCACGATACCTGCTTCTAACATATTCACCCATTCATCTGTAGCAGCGTTGTAACCGATACCTGGTTCAGCATTTTTCATTCTTTCAACGATGACTGAACCTTCAAGACCTGCATTTTCAGCAATTTGACGTACTGGTGCTTGCAATGCTTTTAATACAATGTTCACACCTGTTGCTTCGTCACCTTCCGCTTCGATTGCTTGGACGTCTTTGAAAATGTTCATTAATGCCGTACCTCCACCAGCAACGATACCTTCTTCTACCGCTGCACGCGTCGAGTTTAATGCATCTTCAATACGTAATTTACGTTCTTTTAATTCAGTTTCAGATGCCGCACCAACTTTAATGACTGCTACACCGCCAGCTAATTTTGCTAAACGTTCTTGCAGTTTTTCACGATCAAAGTCAGAATCAGTTTCTTCAATTTGTGCTTTTAATTGACCTACACGTGCATCGATGTTCGCAGTATCACCATCTCCATCAACCACTGTTGTATTGTCTTTAGTCACTTCAACTTTGTTTGCAGTCCCTAACATATCTAAAGTCGCTTCTTTTAATTCAAGACCTAAATCATCTGTAATCACTTGTGCACCTGTTACAATCGCTAAGTCTTCTAACATTGCTTTACGACGATCACCGAAACCAGGCGCCTTAACTGCAACCGCTGTAAATGTACCACGCATACGGTTTAAGACAAGGTTTGTTAACGCATCGCCTTCTACTTCGTCCGCTACGATTAAAATTGGACGGTTGGATTGTACAATTTGCTCTAATAAAGGCAAGATGTCTTGGAATGAAGAGATTTTCTTGTCAGTAATTAAAATGTATGGTCTTTCTAATTCAGCAATCATTTTGTCAGAATCTGTCACCATATATGGCGATTGGTAGCCACGGTCAAATTGCATCCCTTCAACAACTTCTAGTTCTGTGTTAAAACCGTTCGATTCTTCAATTGAGATAACACCGTCATTACCAACTTTTTCCATTGCTTCAGAAATGTAACGACCCACTTCTTCATCTGCTGCAGAAATCGCGCCGACTTGTGCAATTTCTTCTTTGTTTTCAACTTTTTGAGAAATATTGTGTAATGATTCAATTGCGACTGCCACAGCTTTATCAATACCTTGGCGGATACCGACTGGGTTCGCACCACTTGTCACGTTTTTAAGTCCTTCTTGAATCATTGCTTGTGCAAGTACAGTCGCTGTTGTCGTACCGTCCCCTGCAATTTCATTCGTTTTATTCGCAACTTCTTGAACGAGTTTCGCACCCATATTTTCATAAGGGTCTTCTAATTCAATTTCTTTTGCGATCGTTACACCGTCGTTCGTAATAAGCGGTGCTGTAAATTCTTTATCAAGTACGACATTGCGCCCTTTTGGACCAATTGTCACCTTAACAGCATTTGCTAATTTATCGACACCACGTAACATTGCTTGACGTGCATCTTCAGAGAATTTTAATTCCTTTGCCATTCTATTACCTCCGTTGTTGGATTCATTTGTTTTATATTCAATGTTTGATTAGTCTTCAATCACAGCTAAAACTTCATCTTCAGTTAACACTAAGTATTCTTTGTCGTCACGTTTCACTTCAGTTCCTGCATATTGTTGAAACACAACACGATCGCCTTCGTTGAGTTCAGGTTTGAGACGTTCACCATTGTCTAAAATGCGTCCCGGACCTACCGCAACGATAACACCTTCATTTGATTTTTCCTTAGCTGAATCAGTTAAAACAATACCACTTTTCGTTGTTTGTTCGTGTTCTTTCTTTTCGATGACTACACGATTTCCTAATGGTCTAAGCATGTATGAGTGCCTCCTTATGTTCAACATCAATTTAGCACTTTCATATATTGAGTGCTAATTTAATTCTATAATAATCAAAATTGGTCAAAATTTCAAGCGTTTACCTTTAAAGCCATTGTCCATACCTTTATTTTCCGTTAGAATAAAAGAGATTGAACGGAGGCTAATTATGAAGAGATTTTGGGTTTCACTACTCACCGTAGTACTATACATCCTTGCACAAATATCACCTTATATTGCACGTGCGGTTGGCTGGATTCAAACAGGCAACCAAGCACAATTGTTGCGGCAATCGATAGCAGTTCAGTTCACTGCTTTTATCATTGTCGCCATTTTAATCATCATACTTCAGATTTTTGTGAAAAATAAATTGAACTTTGAACTTGGTCCGAAAGAGAAAAAACGCTATGTACTTCCCTATATATTAGTAGGTCTAGTTATTGTGTTTATCGCACAAATGGTTGTGAATCTCATTTCTGTCCAACTATTTGGGGCTAATCCTGCGAGCGAGAATACGTTAAGAATCATGGAAATCGCTCGTCAGATGCCAATATTTATTGTGTTGATAGCGATTGTCGGACCATTATTAGAAGAGTTTGTCTTTAGAAAAGTATTGTTTGGCGAACTGTATCACGCAATTAAAGCGAATCAATGGGTCAAATTCACCATTGCAACGACGATCAGTTCTGCAGTATTTGCTGTTGTCCATATGGATTTTTCACATTTCTTAGCTTATTTTGTCATGGGTATCATCTTTTCGGCATTTTATATTTATACAAAACGTTTGAGTGTGTCGATTGGTATTCATATGGCTCAAAATGGTTTGGTTGCACTCATTCAACTCATGATGCCTGAAAAAATGATTGAAGACGCCGTTAAGCAAACACAATTCATTCTTTTATTAACTTCGCATTGGATGTCTTTTTTCCTTTCATAAACTATACACGGTCTGCTTCACAAAATTACTTTTAAATACTTCATATTTATTTTTTACAATGCACAAAGGGTTAAGACGACTTTAGTTAAAGCGGCCTAACCCTTTTTTTGATTTATTTCCAAAAATGATGCAGTCGTTTCCATAAAATCATACTGATCAGGCCGACAAAACCGACCATGACAATGCCAATATATATCATCGGCTTGTAACTTAATGATTTTCCTGTATCTTCTTTCGTATTTTTCATATGATGTGTATTAATATTTTCTCCTTGCTGTTCAATTTTCTTCACTTTATCTTGCTGATGCTTATTAACCAATGACTTATCACCACTTTTCTTGAAATCTGGCATCGAACCAAATTCCCCCGTAACGAGTGCTAGTACTTGTTTATCTAAACGATGATAGTATTGCTCTGTGGAAAGCGGGTTAAAATATTGATATCTAAAATAATCTGTACTTTGTTGCAAGTCATCTAAAAATGCATTTTGAGAAAATTGTTCTTTACGACTCAAACTTGCAATATCATGTTGGTCTTGACTTCCAAATTGACTTAAACGCGCAACCTCTTCTTTAAACAATGGATTATATTTATAATTATTATTCAATAAACCTGCGTATTCATCATAAGCCGATGTACCATACTGATTCGAATGATTGGTGCTTGAAACTGAACCGTTTTGATGGGTATCGCTTGCATTGCCATTTGACGGTTGCTCATTCGGTGGTGGACTTGCTTCACTGCCACCTCCACCATTGGGACCCGTTGTTGTACCGTCATTACTGTTTCCACCGTTATCAGTGGCAGGTGGTGGGGTGTTGTTTGAACCATCTTCCTTTTGATCCGGGCGATTTGGCGCTTTAGACGGTGGTGCTGGTTTGTTTCCTTTGTCAGGTTTTTTATTCTCATCTTTTGAAGGTTGGTCTTTGTTCGGTTGATTCGGCTTCCGATGATTTTCTTTATTCGGTTTTTCTCCACTCTCTTCATCTTTGTTTGTTCCTGGTTGATCAGGCGGAGACGGTTGCTCTTCTTGACTTGGGGTGTTGTGATGATTGTCTTCATGAGATGGCACTTCTTCAGTACCCGGTTCTTCTATAGATGTGTCTTGTTCTGTACTCGGTGCCGTTGATTCACTTTCATCCTTTGCCGAGACCTCATCACTCGGGTTCACATTTTCCGTTGACGCTGCATCCGTTTCATTAGTTGAAGACACAGTTATCTCATTGAATGATGGTGTTTGAGTAGTGTCACTATCTGAAGTAATGGCGCTTCGTAATTCATCCATGTGTGCCCTTTGATCATATGATGAAGTGGTCTTCAATGTATTCAAAGCTGGCATCCTGTTATTGATATCTGCTGCTTGAACAACGTCATGTGTTAATAAAAGAGGTGATACAACACATAAAATACTCGTTGAACCGATTCCTAATTTTAATAGTCGCTTTACGCTATGTTCTTTTTTATATTCTACCATCAGATTCACCTCTGATTGTTTAAAGTTTTTTAACAAAGCCAGTATAAACAAAAGTGACTACGATTACCACCCTCATGTATATATGATTGTATTCAATTAAGATTTTTGTTAAACCGTTCATCATTTAGTACACTAAGATTAATTCAGAAATGAGGATGATGACGATGCAAATACAATTATTTCAAATTAATGTCGCAATCGCTAATTCACGTCAAAACGAACAAAAAATCGCTACGTTATTTGAACAACATTTAGATGATCAAACGGATGTCGTAGTCTTGCCTGAAATGTGGAATAACGGCTATGCATTGCCTCAATTAGATAAGTTAGCAGATGAAGATTTAGCACAAAGTTATGCTTTTATACAAAAATTAGCACAAAATTATCAAGTGGACATTGTTGCGGGATCTGTTTCTAACCGAAAAGAAGGTGCCGTATACAATACAGCCTTTGCCGTCAATCGACGTGGCGAAAAAATTTATGAATACGATAAAATTCATCTTGTCCCGATGTTAGATGAACCAGACTTTTTAACCTGTGGCAAGTCTGCCCCCTATCCTTATTCGCTCTCTGACGGTACAAGTGTTTCTCAAATCATTTGTTATGACTTACGCTTTCCAGAATTGAGTCGTTACCCTGCAGCACAAGGCGCAAAAGTGATGTTTTATGTCGCACAATGGCCCGAAGTTCGACTCACACATTGGCGTCAGTTATTACAAGCACGTGCCGTTGAAAACGATATGTATGTGGTTGCTGTCAATGGCAGTGGTCATGATGGTAAAACAACGTATGCAGGTCATTCAATGGTAGTGGATCCAAATGGAGAAATAATCGCTGAAGCAGATGAAAATGAAACAGTGATGACCGTCACATTAGATCTTCAAAAAGTAGACACACAACGCCGTGCTATTCCAGTTTTTGAAAATATGCGACCGTCTGTATATCGCTACGCACAAAAAGAAATATAAAATATGAGGCGCTACCTCTCTTATTCAAGAGAAGTAACGCCTTTTTTTATCATGGTTATATATTTTTAACGGTTGGTGAGAGATTCACTGACCGTTATTTTAATTTTTGATATTAAAAAAGCACAAATATCTCTATAATTGTAAGTGACCAAACCAACGATTAAGGAGATATTGTGCCTATGTGTAATGA
>NZ_MLGE02000023.1 GCF_001792775.2 Staphylococcus pseudintermedius | reverse complement strand
CTTGGTAGAGGTTTTATCAGAGTATTTCTTGAAACCACACAATCTTGGTTAAACCGCCGACTTAGACAACTCATTCTTAAACGGTGGAAAAGAGTTAGAACGAAATATAAGATGTTGCGTCAATATGGTCTTGACCATAGAAGTGCAATGAAAATCGCACAGTCTCGCAAGAAATACTGGCGGTTATCAAACACGCACGAGGTTCATCGTGCACTTACAACAAAACAACTCTACAAGTGGGGATTAATACCATTAGCCCAGCTTGCAGAGTTGGCTTACGCAAGATATTGAACCGCCGAGTACGGAACCGTACGCTCGGTGGTGTGAGAGGACGAGTAGTCAATTAATGACTATTCTCCTACTCGATTATAGAAAGCTATCGCATTTTTTAGAGATGTCATAATTTGAATAACTTCAATTAATGAATGCATATGAGGGTATATGATAAGTAATCATATGAATCAAACTGATGATAGAGGTGCTTTGGATGACGCAATACATTAACAACTATTATTTTTCACTCGTTTACACAACGTTGCTCGTATTTTTTTCATTGCCACTCACTCACATTTATACGCAAAATGTGTTGCTGTACGGACTCATGACTTTCGTGATTTTACTCAGTACTGTGGTCGTTGAAATGACGTTAAACCGAACACACGATTTAAAAGCGAAAGCGAAAAAGATGATATGGACGGTTGTGCCAATGAATGTCATTGTTTTTTCAATATTTATCTTCTTTATTTTTAAGTAAGGCTGGGAAGTGTTTCCTGGCCTTTTTCAGCGACTTTTCCCCACGCTATTGGTACAAACCTGAAATTTTGCTATGATAAAACTAATATGCAACATGGGGGTGGGCACATGTTATTTTCTATACAACAAGGTGCGAAACGGAAAAGTGGGCGAACGTTATTATCCGACATTAACTGGCAAGTGAACGAGGGAGAATGTTGGTTAGTTTATGGCTTGAACGGTGCAGGTAAGACGACACTACTGAATATGATTAATGCTTACAACTTTTTAACAGCGGGTGAGATTAAATTATTTGGCATGGTTCCAGGTCAACGTGGCTATTCGGCACATCATGTTCGTGAGCATATTGGTTATGTGTCTGGTTTATTACGAGATCGCTTTTCAGCAGGTGAAATTGTACGAGATGTCGTGTTGAGTGGTATTTTTAAATCAATCGGACTCTATGAACAACCGACTGAGACACAGGTCGCATTGGCGCGAGAGATGTTGGCATTACTCAATATGCAAGCATTTGAAACACAATATTTCGGGTTATTATCTACAGGAGAGCAGCAACGTGTTTTATTCGCGCGTGCTTTGATGAACCAACCATCATTATTAATTTTAGATGAGCCAGCAAACGGTTTAGATTTTGTTGGACGAGAACAATTGATGGCAACTTTATCACAGATTCGTCAACATTTTCCACAAACGGCAGTCATTTATGTATCACACTTTATTGAAGAAGTGACCGAAGATTTTACACACGCACTTTTACTTAAGCAAGGGACAATACAAAATCAAGGGCGCATAGAGGCGGTATTAACAAATCATACATTGTCTCAACTTTTTGATATACCTGTCGCATTGTATCAACATCACGGTCGATATCAAATTGTGAAAGTTTAGCGAGTTGATTGTTGCACCATATCTTTTTTGGTGACACAATGAACATATAATTTATGAATGAAAGGAAAGTAACTATGCAAAACGTGAAAGCGATCTTTTTAGATATGGATGGCACGATTCTCCGTAGTAACAACAGAGCTTCTGAAGAAACAGCACAGATTTTGAATCAATTGCGCGAAGAGGGATATAAAGTGTTCTTGGCGACAGGACGTGCGTATGAAGAAATTCACTTACTCATTCCAGATGATTTATCGTTTGATGGCATTATTTCTTCCAATGGAACACTCGGACATATTGGAGAATCAGTGTTGTTTGAACATGACTTGAATGTTGAAGCCGTGAACAGCATTGTCACAGCTGCGCAACAAGATGGAATATATTATGAAGTATTTCCATTTCATGACCCGCGATTTGCTTTAGAACAAGACAAAGCGTGGATGCTGAAAATGATAGACGGTGACAAACCAGAAGCTGTACATCAAAGTGAGTGGCTTTCTCGACATGAAGCGATTGAAGGCAAGTTAACATGGCGCGTTGATATTCCAGCTGATGTAGGATATTCAAAAATTTATTTATTTCATCCTGATTTAGCACATATTCAACAATTTCGCGAAAAGATGATGGCGCAAACAGAAGAATGGAATATTGAAGTGTCGAATTCAACACCGAACAATGTTGAAACGATGGCATATCACATCAATAAAGGTACAGGTATTGAAGAAATGTGCGCGCATTACAATATCGCAATATCGGATACGTTAGTCATTGGAGATAGCGATAACGATCGGACGATGTTTGAAAAAGGTGCTGTAACTGTAGCGATGACCAACGCTGCACCACACATTAAAGCAATGACAGATTATGAAACAGATGTCGATAACAATGCAGACGGGGCAGCACAATTTCTCAAAAAGCATTTATTAAAATAGCGATGTCAAAAAACAATTCAAATATGAAAAACCATCAAACAACAAGACAACAATGTTTGATGGTTTTTTTACATAAAAAGAGCCTGAGATACCAAAACATCTCAGACCCTTTCAAAAATTTAATGTGTGTTAACGATAACAAATGATAAAAGATTTTGTTTATCGGTATACAATTTTTAATGCATTGATTATTTAAATGATACTGTTGGCTTCAAACACTACACGATTTTGTAGTGTTGTTATGATTCGATTGCCAAAATGGATGAGACTCCCGAGGGATGAAGTTGAAAACAAAATAACGTCATTTAACTTTGATAGTAGCTACTGTTTAACGCAGTAGCTGTCTGACTTCTCAATGCATATACTTTTGAGAAGTCTAGTCATCCTTGCGGGGGCAGTACGACGAAATCTTTGTGACACATGCGATTTCTGTACTGCTCCCAAAATCCAATTTGGCTTCTATCAAGTGAACACTTCAATCAAGCCAAATTTAGTTGAGGCAAGTCCCCTGGGAACGCGAATCCATATTAGCAATCCTCAAAAAATTAAATTTTAAACATGCGTTTCTTTACGTCCGCGTCGCACAAAATATTGAACAGCCGTGCCAATAATCAATAAATAAACAACATAACGAAGCAATAAGAAGACAACGTTTAAAACCATCATTAAATAATACGCCAAGTTTTGCGACATATGTGCCAAACTTTGTTGAATTAAGAAATTAATCGGCTCATTTAAAATAATAAAGATTAAGTTCAATAATAAAATACCGATAAAAAAGCGTAAAAATGTTCGATTGCCATTTTTAAAGCCAGACCCTGCTTCTTTAAAATGTGATTTGATCGTTCTTGAAGCATCTTCATTCACTGATACAGCAATGTTTATAATGTAAAGCGCTGCAAACCAAACGACGATGCTTAATACGAATGAAATCAGTACAATCAGGATGCTGACGATGAATTGTAAAACGCCTTGTCCCAGTCCTGTGCCGCTCACCCAGTTGAAAATCTGTTGAATGAGAAATGTCATTCCTGCATTCACCAGGGCATAAATAATGGCCGTAACGACGATAAATAGCAATGTTAAAATACCAAGAATAACCGTTTTGCCCCAAACGCCTTTTTTGAATGCACGGAATAAATCTTTCCAGCGTGCTTTTGTCGTATTTAAAATGCTATGATGAATGGCGCTAATGACACCGACAAAAAATGGGAAAATCAGCATTGCGAATAAAAAAATCGTTAATAGTATTGCGCCAACCATCATTAAAATTAAGGTTGTTAAATTTTGTTGCCCTGTCAACATCGACATTTGCCATACTTGTAGTAAAAGATTGTATGGCGACATGGCTAATATTGTCAGTAATAATAATATTGCAAAACCAATGAAAGCAATTCCGAATAGCCTAGCTTTTTGATTTTGCGTATTGTGCCAAAATAGTTTCGTAAATGTAAACAACTGTGAGCACTCCTTTCGCATATACACAACATTATCAAAAATCGGTATCGTTTGAAAACAAAAAAGGGCAAAAATGGATTCAATTTTTGTTTAAAATGTAAAATGATTGTCAAGCATGCACACAATATTCAAGTGAAAGCGCTACTTTTTTGATAAAATAATGTCGAAGGGTTGTGGAGCCGTAAATGAAGATTTCAAATCAAAAAATATATGAGCAAATTGCAGACATTTTGATCCAACAAATTGAAGAGGGCGTGTTAAAAGAGGGCGACCGTTTACCTTCAATTCAAAAGTTGGCAGCAGAGTATGGGGTGAGTAATGCGTCGATACGTGAAGCGCTGAATGCATTACGAATCATCGGATTGATTGATATTAAACATGGATATGGCACTTTCGTTAAGCAAAAACAGCCGTTACTTTTTGACTTTACCTCGCAAGCACTTACACAAAAAAGGGTGCGTGAAATCTTAGAATTGCGTGAAGTGGTAGAAGTTGCGACGGCGAAATTGGCCGCTTCAAGACGAACAGAAGAAGAAATTCTAGTGATGGAAGAAGCTTTAGATGAGATGAATGGGGCTATTGAACGCCATCAATCTGGAGAAGAAGCAGATTTGAAATTTCATCTAGCTATCGCGAAAGCGTCGGATAATCATTTGTTGTATGAGTTGTTGAATAATATCGCGGACTTGATTCAACAGACGATGAAAGGGACGCGACACATTTATATTTACAGTCGACAAAAGACGATGGAAAAATTAATGGAAGAGCATAGTGTCATTTTAGAAGCGATTAAAAATAAAGACAGTGTAGCATCTGCAAACTTGATGACGGCACACTTAGCTGAAATTCGTCAAACGCTCGTTGAAAACTATATCGTCAATGAGCATTAATGATGAGAAAATTTGCGTGTAAAAACAACGTAGCGATATAATAGAAAATAATATATCCGATATGAATGGTAAAGTGCTTTGAATTTTAGAAAGCTGTACACTTTCTAAAATCTGAAGCGCTTTTATTTTAGATGTGTTACAATGACAATAGATTAATGTGCTATTTTGTTGAGTCATCGCATCGATGGCCTGGTGCGCAACAGAACCCTTTTAAGTTTTACAGGAGTCGCTGATAGCGCAATTGAAATCGTGTTAACATTTGAGTTGATTTCAATTTAAGTTATCCAAATCGGGATGGCACGATGAAATCTATGCGTATATATGATTTCTATGTCACGCCCACAAATCATATCTGACATACATAATGAATATGAGCAAACTATGAAAGAATGAGAGGTGATCCCCAATGCCATTAATACTCGAACCAGTGTTTCAAGAAAGAATTTGGGGTGGAACAAATCTCGCACAATTTGGTTATGATTTACCGAGTGACCATACTGGGGAAGTATGGGGAATTTCAGCTCATCCACATGGTGCGAACCGCATTTTGAATGGCCCTTTTAAAGGACAGACATTAGATGAGGTGTGGGAAAATCAACCGAAATTGTTCGGTGAATTTCCGACTAAGAAATTTCCATTATTAACAAAAATATTAGATGCGACAGAGAAGCTATCTGTCCAAGTGCATCCAGATGATACGTATGCATACGAACATGAAAATGGTGAATATGGCAAAACGGAATGTTGGTATATTCTTGATGCCAAACAAGGTGCTGAAATTATTTATGGCACACACGCAGACTCGCACGAAGCGTTAAATGAGATGTTAGAGCGCCGTGAATTTGAGCGTTTGTTTAAGCGTGTTCCTGTACATAAAGGTGATTTTTTCTTTGTACCTGCTGGAACGGTGCACGGTATTGGTGATGGCATTATGATTTTAGAGACACAACAGTCATCGGATACGACTTATCGTATTTATGATTATGATCGCGTGGATAAAGAGGGAAAGAAGCGCGAACTCCATCTTGAAAAATGTAAGGACGTCATTCAAATTGGTGATGAAAGCCCGAATGTCATTCCACAAACGGAAGTCATCGAAAATCACAAATGCACGATTTTTGTACAAAATCACTTTTTTACAGTCGCGAAATGGGAAATTAGTGGAACATTGAATTATATGAAGCCTCGAGAGTTTGTGTTAGTTTCTGTGCTTGAAGGGCAAGGGCAACTCATTTCTGATGGCGAAATTTATGATATTCAAAAAGGGAATCATTTAATTTTAACAGCAGAAGATTTAGATAACGTTTTTGAAGGCGATTTTACGCTGATGGTGAGTTACGTCTAAAGAATAGGAGATTGTTATGAAAATTGGACTGTATATCGCATTAATTTGTGGCGTCGTGGCAGGTGCAACGATTTTCTTTCAAGCGCCGCTATTTCCGTCTCTGATTTTTCCGATTATCATTGGAATGGTAGGAATCATTGCGACGTTATGGACTTTACCTCAAAGTGACATTAGCCCAATGTTAAAGCTCGGCGGTATCATGATTAATTTATTTCCAGTAGTTGCTGGCATTTTTCAACTCATGAACGGATAAAAAAGCATTGTTGTTTGATGACAATACTTTTATAATAAATGAGATAAAATAATTAAAAAGGAGATACATTGTTACCATGACAGCAGAAACGAATTATTTTTGGCTGAATTGTGGTTATAATCGATGGAATCACAATGAACCACTCGTTGGACAAAAAACAGTATTTGAATCAGGAGCACAGTTTAATCCAACACAAGGGTTTCGTGCTTTTAAACAAGCCAAAGTCGGTGATAGAGTCATCTTCTACCAAGTGCAAACAGATGCCGGTTTACTCGGTTGGGGTGAGATTACCAATGTTCAAACAGGGGCGCAAAATAAAATACATGTTGAGTTCAAATTTGTTGAAACATTTAAAGCATTAACGACAGATTATCTGAAAAGAAGTGAGCCGCTAGAATTTCGTATGAATAATATGAAAGAAACATTGTTCAATAAGATTTCTTATGATGAATTCGAATTGATTAAAGGGCTAGGTAGCGGTGATATATCTATTCCACGATACTTTTTTATGGCGGAAACTGAAAACTTTGAGTCAGATGAAACGTATACAATCTATACACATACGATTAATGGGATTAAAAGAAATGGCTATCATCATTACACACAATTAGAAGTCGGTGATCAGGTTGTCATCTATAACCGTTATTCTAACCAATCTGTCATTGGTCGTGCAGAAGTCGCTCATCATATTCATACGAGACCACCAGAAGCGGGAAGAACAAACAGCACAGCGATTGAAATTCGTTACATAGAAGATATTCCGCCTGTCAGTTTGATGACATTAAATAAGCATCCTAAACTTAAAAATCTGTACTTCTTACAAGAAAATGCGAAACAAGCCATTGCAAGTCTGACACCAACGCAATTCGATGCGATTATGGAAATGAGCGAAAATGACGGTTTAAAAGGGCAATTCGAAGCCGTGACACATACAGAAGAAGGTCAACAAGTCGATGATATTAAACCGTTCATTTTATTATTAGCGCACGATAAAGCAGAAGGGTTAGCATCAGCTAAAACGCTTGTTGAAAAAGCCAATGCTACGCCAGTCATTACAGTGGGACATCCTGACTTTTCTGAAGAGATGTTGTACGGCAGATACTTACCTAATGAAGCGGGTGCACTGTATTATAGAGAAGGTTTTATTACAGAGCTCATGCCTAAAACAGATCGTCAATTTTTAGTCATTGATCAATTCGAACGTATCGATGCAGATATTTTTCAAACGTACATTAACGTCATAGAAGGGCATGAAGTGACGTTACCACGTTATAATAAAAATGGTTCAATGGTGAAATGGAGTAGGGAGAAAGACTCATTTTATCGGTTTAATCCGAACTGGCATATTGTAGGTGTGACTTATTTGACAGCGCAAGAAGTGAAGGAGAAATATCCGTCTCAGTTTTTAAAATATGCACGTATTGTACAAGTGAAGCATTAATGAAAAAAGACATTCGGTTAAGAAGCTGAATGTCTTTTTTCATTTTTACATTGTCAGAGTCATACAAAGGTGACTTTCATCGTACTGCCTATTCTAAAACGTTGTAATAATAGGTAATGCTTCCCAACATTAAAAAATACCTTCACTACTCTAAAAAATAGCGAGGGTATAGGTGTATAAAGTGCCTACGCGTCTTCATTAACCCTACTATAGTATTGTAATGTTAATGTGTCGCAAAACTATCCCAAAATATTATTATATGCCTTTTTGGATTTAGCGTTTTATGCGAATCACGTGATAAACTATCCAAAAGATGAGCACCCAAATAAATCCAAAACTTTTATAACTACCTGGTAAGTAAAATACAGTAAGTAAAATCAAAGGTACAAAAATAAATAAGAGTCCAAAATATATCTTCCAATCTATTTTGTGTTGACGTGCCAATAAATCCTCACCTCCTTTGAATAGTTGTTTCAATTGTATCAAAGCTCTCTTAAGTGTCCAATGAGTAAAAAATAAACGTACCATTATGCCTTGGTGAATAGTTATTACATCTCCAACAACGTTTCTAACACATTTAAAATGAAACCGCTTTCTAAATGGATGGAAAAATGTGTATAATGACTTTTAAGGAAAAGCGAAAAATAATATTGAAGAATCCTAGTGCTTATCGTATTATATTTATACACATTAATGAATAAATATAATTTCGAGGGGAGAGGGATTCAAATGTAAAAGAAAGTCAAATTTAAAAAAGATATCAATGTGTGGTACGCCTTGTTAACACTTACGATTATGATTAGTGCGATGCTATACACAGTCGTTAAGCTCCAACAGCCACCCCACCTACCTTTACTGATTGGAACATCTGTTGCGATTATTATGACAATGGCGCACGGTTATCGTTGGGAAGAAGTTGAAGAAATGATGTATAAAGGGATTCGTCATGCTTTGCCAGCTGTCGTCATTATTATGCTCGTCGGTTTGATTATCGGGGCATGGATTGGCAGTGGTGTCGTTGCGGCAATGATTTACTACGGTTTAAAATTGATTTCCCCTACATATTTCTTAGCTGTGGTCGTGGTCATTTGTGGTATCGTATCGTTAGCTATTGGTAGTAGTTGGTCTACGATGGCGACGGTCGGTGTGGCATCAATGGGTATTGGTATGAGTATGGGTTTGTCACCAGGTATGGTTGCAGGTGCTGTGATATCGGGTTCATATTTTGGTGATAAAATGAGCCCACTTTCAGATACGACGAACCTTGCTTCAGGGTTAACGAATGTCGATTTATTTGAACATATTCGTCATATGTTTTATACGACAATTCCAGGTTTGGTTATTTCATTGATTATTTTCTTTGTGATGGGACAAATGTATGGCAGTGATCACTTAGAACAACAAAAAATTGATACGATTATGAACGGAATTCAAGATGCATTTGTCATTTCACCATGGTTGTTGTTAATACCCCTTATTGTCATCATTGCTGTTGCTTTCAGAGTGCCAGCCATTCCAGCAATTGTTTTAGGGATTGTGTTAGGATTCTTTACGCAAATTTTTGTACAAGGTGATACACTCGTTAACGCGGTAAAAGTGTTACAGACAGGCTTTACAATCGATTCAGGTAATAAAACGATTGACGAACTGTTTAATCGTGGGGGCCTCGAATCAATGTTCTATACGATTTCACTGACATTGGTTGCGATGACGTTCGGTGGCTTACTGGAATAT
The DNA here is from genome assembly GCF_001792775.2 of Staphylococcus pseudintermedius. Classification (GTDB taxonomy): domain Bacteria; phylum Bacillota; class Bacilli; order Staphylococcales; family Staphylococcaceae; genus Staphylococcus; species Staphylococcus pseudintermedius. The sequence continues at coordinate 10,506 of NZ_MLGE02000023.1, read as the reverse complement.
TCTGGCATGTTAAAAGCGCTGATTTCTGTCGTATTAAAGTTTGCGAAAAATACAGGTTCATTGATTGCATCTGTCATCATTTCATGTGTAGGGACAAACTTATCTTGTTCTGAACAATATATTTCTATTATCGTGCCGTCTCGGATGTATGTCGCAACATTTATTGATAAAGGACTCCACCCTAAAAATTTGTCGCGTGCTTTAGAAGATGGCGGAACGTTGACATCTGTATTTGTCCCTTGGAATACGTGTGGTGTGTTTATCTTTACTACATTAGGTGTGTCTGTCAGTCAATATGGCGCATTTGCGATATTGAATTTTATTGTGCCAATTATTTCGATTATTTACGGCTTTACAGGTTTTAAAATTGATAAATTATCACCAGCTGAAAAAACGTATTATCAACAACAAGAAGCAACAAATTAAGCAAACACTGCAAAATGATAAATATAATGAAAAATGGGTATAATAACTAGAAAGAGGTGATGATATGCCAATCGTTTATTACGATGATCGTTGTATTTATTGTTATAATTATGCCATTTGGTTAATACGTCACGGACTTTCTAGAAGTTATCAGTTTGTGCCGTTAAAAAGTCCAGCAGGGGAGGCGTTGAAAAAAGCGCACCCTGAAGTGTTGGAATATAATAGTGTGGTTCTCCAAGAAGGGGATCATCTCACATTTCAATCTACAGCGATTGCGAAATTGATTTTTACGTTAGATGGTTATAAATGGTTAGCTGCATTACTGTGGCTCGTTCCAAAACCGTTGCGTAATTTAGGATATCAATTGTTTGCGGATAACCGTGATAAAATGTGGAAAACGACTTGGGCCAAAGCCAATGCCTATGAGCAGTCCTTTTTTAAACAAACCCAAGTTCCTACAAAAGAATAACTCAACGTGCAAAAACCCCGATAACGGCTGTAATGGTTATCGGGGCTATTTTCATTTCTGTTTATGTTGGCATTAGATAACAAAAGTAATGGTTGCGTAATTAGCTCGAAAGGCAAGCCCCTCATAGCAATTGTGCAACTTTCAAAAGGGTTATCCATGAGAAATCTTTGCCATTAAATGAATACGCACTAAAACAATGAAAATTTTAGTTCCATGCCTTGTTTCATCATTATTCAGCGATTTCTAATGCGACTTCCATCATTTGTGTAAATGAATTTTGACGTTCTTCTGCTGTTGTTGCTTCATCGCGAAGTAAATGGTCACTCACTGTGAAAATACCCAATGCTTTTTTGCCTGCTCTAGTCGCATTTAAATATAAACCTGCAGATTCCATTTCAACACCTAAAATGCCCATTTCAATCCATTTTTGGTTGAAGTCTGGGTTCGCATTGTAGAATGTGTCTGACGATAAAATGTTACCTACGTGGGCACGCGCACCAATTGCATCTGCTTTTTCTTTCGCTTTCACGACTAAATCAAAGTCAGCGAGTGGTGAGAAGTGACCTGGAATTTGGAATTGATTAACGTAATCAGAGTTTGTGGATGCCCCTTGGCCGATAATAATATCGTAAAGTTGAATATCTTCTTGCATTGCGCCACAAGAACCGATACGAATAATCGTGTCTACATCAAAGAAATTGTATAGCTCGTATGAATAAATACCGATACTTGGAATCCCCATACCTGATCCCATAACAGAGATTTCTTTGTCTTTATATGTACCTGTATAGCCAAACATGTTACGTACGTCGTTAAACTGCTCAACGTTTTCTAAAAAGTTTTCAGCAATAAACTTTGCACGTAATGGATCACCTGGCATTAAGACAGTTTTTGCAATTTTTTTACCATTAGGTTGAATGTGTGGTGTGCCTTGAGTCATCTAAAACATCTCCTTAATTCGTTATTATCACTTTAAAGATAACAGATGTATCGCTAAATGTCGACGAAGTTTTGAAGGGACACATGAATGAAAGTTGATGAATTGACAAATAATGAGGAATTCTTTCGTTTCACCAATCGCAGACATTCGTATATAATAAAAGCGTATACAACAATATGGTAACTATAAAATGATATAGAAAAGAGGGAATAGCCATGAGAATGGTGGATATTATTGCTAAAAAAAGGGATGGGCATGCTTTAACGAAAGAAGAAATTGAATTTGTTGTCAATGGTTATACAAATGATGACATTCCTGATTATCAAATGTCTAGTTTAGCAATGGCAATTTTTTTCCAAGATATGACTGATGAAGAACGTGCATACTTAACAATGGCAATGGTGGAATCAGGTGACCAAATCGACCTTTCTAACATTGAAGGGATTAAAGTCGACAAGCACTCAACTGGTGGTGTAGGTGACACAACGACACTTGTTCTTGCGCCATTAGTTGCAGCATTAGATGTCCCTGTTGCGAAAATGAGTGGTCGTGGTTTAGGCCATACTGGTGGAACGATAGATAAATTAGAATCAGTAGAAGGCTTCCATGTTGAAATTTCAGAAGAAGCGTTCGTGAAGCTAGTGAATGAAGATAAAGTGGCGGTTATCGGTCAAACAGGTAATTTAACGCCTGCAGACAAAAAGATTTATGCGCTTCGTGATGTCACTGCGACAGTAAACTCTATTCCATTAATTGCGTCATCGATTATGAGTAAAAAAATTGCTGCCGGCGCTGATGCGATCGTATTAGACGTTAAAACAGGTAACGGCGCATTTATGAAAACAGTTGAAGATGCTGAGCAATTGGCACATGCAATGGTTAAAATTGGTAACCAAGTTGGACGTCAAACGATGGCGATTATTTCTGATATGAGTCAGCCACTCGGTCGTGCGATTGGTAATGCGCTTGAATTACAAGAAGCGATCGATACATTGAAAGGTGAAGGTCCTGAAGATTTAACAGAACTTGTATTAACTTTAGGTTCTCAAATGGTCGTACTTGCTCAAAAAGCGAAAGATTTAGATGAAGCACGTGGTATGTTACAAGAAGTGATTGATAACGGTAAGGCGCTTGAAAAATTCAAAACGTTTTTAAGCAACCAAGGTGGAGACGCATCTGTTGTCGATGAGCCATCAAAATTACCTACAGCACAATATCAATTCGAATTACCAGCAAAACGAAGCGGTGTTGTTTCAGAAATGATTGCCAATGAAATCGGTATTGCTTCCATGATGTTAGGTGCAGGTCGTCAAACAAAAGAAGATGTCATTGACTTAGCAGTAGGTCTTGTATTGAATAAAAAAGTCGGTGATCGTGTTGAAGAAGGCGAATCATTATTGACAATTTATGCGAATAGTGAAGATGTAGAACAAGTCAAACAAAAATTGTATGATAACATTACGATTTCAGACCACGCAGAACAGCCACAGCTTATTCATACAATCATTACTGAATAAAGGGTGATAGGATGAAACAATTAGGTCGCATTGTATTAGGTCTCGCATTTATGGCTATTGGTGTCTTGCATTTCACGAAAGAGCGCCAATTTAGAAATATTGTGCCAACGTATTTACCTTTACGTAAGACAGCTGTACTTGTGACAGGAGTGTGCGAAATTGTGATTGGTGCGTTATTAGTGTTGCGACGCCCGTCAGACGCATTGAAAAATTGGATTAATGCATTTTTACTTGCCGTTTTTCCAGCCAACATTTACATGGCACGTAAAAAATTGCCGTTAGGTGACAAACCATTATCAGATACTGCGAGATATGGACGTCTCCCAATGCAATTTGTACTCATGTATATCATTAAGAAATTATAATGAAAAATAAACCGAGGAACCACACATTGAAAGTCGTGTCGTTGCTCGGTTTTTTGAATGTTTATTTACCTGTACCAAAGACATCATGCCATTGGTCGCGTTTATCTAAAAAGGCTTGTGCGATTTCTTTTGCGCCTTCTAATGAGTGTGAAGCAGCCCAACCGCATTGAACTTCATTGCACGCAGGGACTTCATCAGCGGCTAAAACATCTTGTAACGTTTGTTCGACAATGTTTAATACATCATCATAATCGGTATGGTTAATGAAAGAGACGTAGAACCCTGTTTGGCAACCCATTGGACTTAAATCGACAACCTTGTCTGAATGGTTACGAATGTTTTCAGCCATTAAATGTTCTAAAGAATGGAGCCCAGGCATTTCCATATGTTCTTTGTTCGGTTGTTTGAAACGAATATCATATTTGTAAATGTCATCTCCATTGAGCCCTTGCATTTTACCCGCAAGACGAATATATGGTGCAACCACTTTCGTATGATCTAAGTTAAAACTTTCAACGTTCATTTTTGGCATTGGTATGACCTCCTTCATGTTTAAATCCATTTTAACATATTCCAATTAAGATGAAAGGGGGGACAAAGTGTTTAAATGCCGATATAATAGGGAAAGGAGCTTTAAACCTATTATTACGAGTAGTTTAATAGGGATTATTGTTTTTAAAAAATTTTTTGTAAGATAGCATAAAGGCGTCTCGAAATGAAAATGTATTGCAAAAAGGGTAAAATATAGTATGAAAATTTTGAAGAGTGTTAAAAATAACATGACAAAGTACGGAAAGTTCGTTAAAATAATTACAAAATTGAATCAATATTTATCAAGAGTGGTGGAGGGAATTGGCCCGGTGAAACCCAGCAACCTCATCGTACGGCGATAAAGGTGCGAATTCCAACAGTGTAAATGCTGAAAGATAAATGAAGGCAAAGATGTTATCACATATATACATCAGTCACACTTATCAATATTTGTGTTGGATGTAAATGGGGATAACATTTTTTGTTTAAGGAGGAGTAACACGGTGACAACAGTAGAGCAACGTATTTTAGATTATATCGATCAACATAGATGGGCTTATATAGATATGAGTCATCAAATTCACGGACGTCCAGAACTCGGTAACGAAGAAATTTTTGCATCGCGTTTGCTGATTGAAAATTTAAAAGAACACAATTTTGAAGTTGAGCGTGACATTGCTGGGCATTCTACAGGTTTTATTGCCACATATGAATCGGAAATTGAGGGGCCGACCATTAGTTATCTCGCTGAATATGATGCATTGCCAGGTTTAGGGCATGCTTGTGGTCATAATATTATCGGTACATCAAGTATGTTAGCAGCGATTGCATTAAAACAAGTAGTAGATGACATTGGAGGTAAAGTTATACTGTTCGGTTGTCCGGCAGAAGAAGGTGGCGAAAATGGGAGTGCGAAGGCATCATACGTACGAGAAGGGCTCTTTGATGACGTCGATGTTGCCTTAATGATTCATCCGGGTAATGAAACGTATCCGACCATTCCAACACTTGCTGTAGACGTTCTAGATATTAAGTTTTATGGTCAAAGTGCGCACGCTTCAGAAAATGCTGAAGAAGCACGCAACGCTTTAGATGCGATGTTGAGCTATTTTAATGGGGTCGCACAACTCCGTCAACATATTAAAAAGACTGAACGTGTGCATGGCGTCATTTTAGATGGCGGTCAAGCAGCGAACATTATTCCTGACTTTACACATGCGCGCTTTTATACACGTGCAACAACAAGAAAAGACTTGGATGTTCTCACTTCAAGAGTGCATGATATTGCCCGTGGTGCGGCAATACAAACAGGATGTGAATTTGAATTTGAACCGATTCAAAACGGTGTGAATGAATTCATTAAATCACCATTGTTAGATCAATTATTTGAACATTACGCAACGGAACTCGGTGAAGAAGTCAGTCATGATGATTTTGGTTACGGCTCGACTGATACGGGGAATGTCAGTCATGTCGTGCCAACGATACATCCACACGTCAAAATTGGGCCAAGAAGTTTAGTCGGTCATACCCACCGTTTTCGTGAAGCGGCCGCAAGTCCAATGGGGGATGATGCACTCATTAAAGGCGCGAAAATGATCGCATTAATGGGGGCTAAATTAATACAAGATCAAACGTTATTAGCAGAAATACAAAAGGAGCATCAACATAAAAGGGAGAAATGACAATGGCACACAATATTCAATATCGAAGTCAATTAACAATGGGTGAAATTTATGATACGAACATCGTTTACTCGTCAAGACCCTCATATGTTTCGAATCCCTGGCTCGCACCAGATGAGCATCAATCCAACTTTTTAACAGGGCGTGAATTGCTGATTGCACAATTGCCAATCATCGTTCATGAAGCGAGTGTCACCGACAAATTACAACAGTTATTCCAACTCATAGGGCGAGACATTCCAGAAAATGTCATTACGTTTCAAGACCAAGCAAGTTATGAACAGACATTAAAACAACTGACAGAAGAGCAATCACGTTTAATTTATTTCCAATATGTCCATGGAGATAATATTGTTGACGCGAAGCACTATGCGATGGACAAACAGTTATTCAAAGACTTAAATAATAAATCATTAATTCCGAAATGGACAGGCGGTCAATATATACCTAAGCGTGAAATTGTCGCATTTCAAGACTTCAAAACAGCAGTCCGACAATGGGAGTTGCCACTCGTCATTAAACCAGGAGATGACTTGCCGACTGCAGGGGGCTATGGCGTCATGATTTGTTATAACGAAGATGATTTGGAGAAAGCTATCGCACGTGTCGAACAAGCAGAAGCAGCGACAGACACGTTAATTATCGAACAATGTGTCGAAGCTGTCGACAACTATTGTGTCCAGTTTGCATGGCACCCCGAAGACGGCATCGTGTACTTAGGTTCAGCCAAACAATTGACGAATGCATATGGTTTTTATAACGGCAACATCAATGCAATCAATGTGCCAGAACAAGTCATTCAAGCAGGCTACGAAATTATGGACATCGCAGTAAAGGAAGGGTTTATTGGCATCGCGGGCTTTGATTTGCTCGTCGATCAACAGGGTGTTGTCTATGCAATTGATTTGAATTTTAGACAAAACGGCTCGACAAGCATGTTGTTGCTCAAGGATGCACTTACAGGGTCATATCACAAATTTTATAGTTATTTTGCGAACGGTGACAACGAGCGATTTTTCGAGGCCGTGCGTCATTTCGTGGAACAAGGCGTCCTTTATCCGCTCTCATATTATGATGGGGATTGGTATCAAGAAGCGCACGTCAATTCGAGATTTGGGTGTATTTGGCATGCCGACAGTCCAGAACAAATTGAAGCATATGAAAAACAATTTATAGCCCGAGCAGGCTTATAAAACACGATCCACTGAGGTATGTTATAGTTGAAAGAGAACATATCATCGAAATTTGACGAATAGCGATGTCTGGTTTATATTTGTCATTGATTTTGATTGGAAAAAGGAGCAGAGTCATGTCATACAAGAATGAGCGTTTTTATAAAGATATACTTACAAACGAACAATTTTTTATTGCTGTCAAAGATAAAAAAATGATTAAGCACCGTCATAATGACAAATTGTTATTTTGCTTTTGGACACGTGAATCTTTAGCCAAAGCGTATTTAGATAATTTGAATATTGAATACGACAAAATTAAAACAATGGATATTGACCGTTTTGCGACTTATGAATTGGACGAAATGTTTGATGAAGAAGACGAAGCATTGGTAAACGTGACAAATGATGCAGAAGGTCACGAAATTAAAATTGTAGAAGCTACAAATGATTTGATGACTGATCTAGACAATATTCGTATTCGCGAGTTTGTACAAGATGTGGCGAAAACAGATACCGTTTATGGTTTAAGTCAAAAAGGCGACCGTCAATTTATGATTGTTTATGATGAAAACGACAACTTTGATCAGTCGCATTTTATGCCAGTTTGGAGCTTGCGTAAACGTGCTGAAAAAGTAGCGGAAGAAGATTTTGAAACATTTGAATTAATTGATGTAGAAGGCGAAGTATTTGCGGATTGGTTAGATGAATTGCGTGATGACAATCGCTATGTCGCAATTGATGTGAAACCAGGCGTAGTGGGCACCATCGTCTCAGCACAAAAACTCGCCAATGAATTAACGTTTTAAATAGAATGAGGCGTATTACATTGGGAAACAGCTGATTTCGGGTGTAGTCACTCAAAAGATGTAAATTCAAGGTAATATGGTAAGCTGTTTGATGATGAGAGGTTGAGATGATGTGATCTCAGCCTTTTTATTTCAGATGAGGAATGTAATGAAAGAAAGCATAAATAAAAGGGGAATTACATCTCTTTATAATGACTTTTGAAACGTTGAATAGAATGGCAATTGAGGTGGATTACATAAAAAATGGATTATCTTCATATTAAAAGATTGTCTCATTCCTACGATTAAAGCATATGAAAAAGCTAGGAACGTATCCATTGCGCCTAGCTTTTTAACTGTTTGATAGAGATGAACGATATAATGCAAAATCTAATAAAGCGTCATCTCTATACAAAGATTTAAAATGATTTTATAAATATAGCGACCCTAATGCACCTGAAAAAGCACCATTTTGTAAATAATGCGGCTTAAATCCTCTTAAAACCGTATAATCTGTCACAACCTTTTGAAGCAATGGATTATCTTGGAATGACGACCCAATATACACTACATCTTCCACTTGATGTTCTCTCGCTACATGAATCGCTACAGTCGTCACACTTTCACCGACAACCCCGATGACAGAAGCGATTTTGTCAGCATTTGTAAATGTTTTGTCCATATTAAGCAACACATGGCCGAAGTTTGCTGCTGTCAATTCTCCAGAAATAGGAGGTGTGTCATTTTTATAAATATGTTTCACCTTTAAATCAATAATTTCACGATCACCTTGTTGCGCCATCTCTGTCAACTTTTGGTAATCCGTAATACCCGTTAATAAATAACCGAGGCCCTGAATCATGCCGCCACCTGTACCAATGCCGCCGACACGTTTTTGCCCCTCATTGTCAGAAAAATGAAGTGATGTCCCAGTACCGACATTCGTGAAAATATATTGCTGAATATGAATATTTTGTTCTTCTAGTAAAATCTGTACGCCCTTTGCAGCTGCATCGAATTCAATGAAAAGTTGTGGTTCGCGATCGAGTAATTCGCTTAAAACTTTCGCATTGCCCCCTGTCATATGAATATCTTCGCACGCTTGTTGATTCAACCAGTTTGCTACAGTTTCTAGTGATGTTGTGGGATAAGTTTTAAAAGTACGCTCACCGTCTTGTTCAATCACAACTTTGATTAACGTCCCACCTGCATCGATACCTATTCGCATATCTGTCACCTCAAAATAATTGTTTATCACCAATATATACTATATGATAATGACGAAATTACAAGACTAAATTTGATAACAAATGAAGGTGTATGATGTAATTAAGTCCATATATCATCCGTGATGTGGAAGAAGTAGCACAATTTTATCAAAAGACATTTGGTCGGGCGCTGAAATGTTTAAACGAGCATGAGGGAAAGCTGCTTCATGCAGAGTTAGAAATTACAGCGCAACATTACGTTGATCTTCAAATTATGGAAAACCGATTGACCGTCAAGGCGACCATTTAATTTTAACTTTTGACCAATTAGAGGAACAACAGCGGATTGATGAGGCGTTAAGTGAAGCGGGGGACCCCATATGCCGCTCCAAAAAACATTCTTTGGTGCTATACATGGTCAAGTCATCGATCGCTACGGCATCAACTGGGTCATGAACTATTTTGAATAAAGATAAAAAGGGATAGAATATAAAAATGTTTGGTACTATAGATACAATCTGTTTGTTGAACTTGCCTTTCCTATGATTTGTGATTTTTGATTGCCTTCAAGGCTTCGCTTTCCGATGTGTTGGTCCTTCAACTCATTAGAACTTAATTAAACGGTTACATTTGCCGAGGCATTAGTGGATTTTGGGAGCAGAGTAGAAATCTCATGTGCAACAAAGATTTCGTCTTACTGTCCCCGCAAGGCTGACTCGACTTCTTAAAAGCGCATGCATTGAGAAGTCAGACAGCTACTGCGATAAACAGTAACCATTATTAAAGTAAAGAAGTCACTCTAAGGCGTATGCACACATTCCCTCAGGAGGCTCAACTTTCAAGGCAATCTACATCACATACAGTCACTTAGGGCAAGTTTCTAAAATGAAGACACCCAATAGCGTCCATGTTTTTACGTCCAAGTCCTCCTCATTTTTCGACAGTTTAATCATCATTAATGGATATCAGCCCATAAAGAAAAAAACATACTAAGATTAGCTGTGAAGAAATTTATGACGATAGATTTCTTCACAGCTATTTTTTATAGTTGTAGAGAGAAGTAGATCGCGCAGTCTCGTGGATCTTTGAATCCGTAAAAAAACTGATCAGCTTTACTCCCTTTTTGAAATTCGATTGAAGTATGTTGGGTTCTAGAAACCGTGTATAGGAAAATGAAATGAAAAAGGCTAAGTAAAGTTAAAGATTTCTCAATTCAATAAAGAAAGGTATGATTTTTATCAACTGTTTAGGTATTGATATAGGTAAGTCAGAAAGTGTGGTCGCACATTATAAGGATGAAGTTTTGGTTAAAGAAATGGTCATTCAAAATAATCAAAATGGCTATCGTTATCTTAAAAATTACATCAAGCATCTTGATTCTCTATTTATCCTCTTTGAATCAACA
>NZ_MLGE02000022.1 GCF_001792775.2 Staphylococcus pseudintermedius | reverse complement strand
CAACGGCATAGCTGGGTAGCTATGTATGGACGGGATAAGTGCTGAAAGCATCTAAGCATGAAGCCCCCCTCGAGATGAGATTTCCCAACTTCGGTTATAAGATCCCTCAAAGACGATGAGGTGAATAGGTTCGAGGTGGAAGCGTAGCGATACGTGGAGCTGACGAATACTAATCGATCGAAGACTTAATCAACATAATTGTTCATAAGGTAATGCTTGTGATAAATATACTTACTATCTAGTTTTGAATGTATAACATTCAACAACTTAATCTGGTGCCAATGGCAAAGAGGTCACACCTGTTCCCATGCCGAACACAGAAGTTAAGCTCTTTAGCGCCGATGGTAGTCGGATTTACGTTCCGCGAGAGTAGGACGGTGCCAGGTTATTTCAAAAGCTTCGAAGCAATCATTATTGTTTCGGGGCTTTTTAAATACCGTAAAGGGTTCCTGTCATCCGCATCACACATAGAGATGAAATGTGATCCCCCTCAATCAATACCTTTGTTCATCTATTGCCTATATTCCCGTCATCCTCTCAGTGTGTAACGATTGTTTACAATATCTTCTTAGAGCGCAAAACCTGTCACTATGACATGTTTTCAACTTCAACCTAACTGATACTTGTGCGATCTTATAAAATAAAATATAATACAGATATCAGTTGGCGCAATATTAAGAAAATTTAAACTACTATTCCATTGTACTAAATAACCTCCATTACACGATTCGCACAGGCATCAAGAATATAAAGTTTGGAGGTGTCACACTTTGACACGTAATGCTTAAAAATTAATCATCTTTGGTTTTATTTCTACCATTGGTTCAAGTGTCTTCAGTTTCGCTTGTGCCTTCCATATTTTGAAAAACACAGAAAATAGTTATTTGTACAGTATTTATTTAACTTTGATTGTGATCACAACCATACTTTCTACGCCAATTAGTGGTGTATTTATAGACTCAGTCAACAATAAACGGTTAATTTTGTACTCTCAATTATCAAGTGTGGCTGCACTGATCATTTTTTCTTTGTTATACGATGACAATGTATATATGATTATTTGTTTAGGTCTCTTATTAACGGTTCCTGATGGGATAAACTCTGTCATTATTCAGAAAAACTTACAACGTATCGTGACAGACAATTTAGAGCGTGTGATATCGATTAGACAAACGGTGTCGACATTGACAAGCTTTGTTTCTCCAATCATTGGGGGCATTGTCATTGCATTTATACCGCTGCAAGTCATCGGGATGATGAATATGCTTACTGAAGCGATTTCGATTATTCTTATACAATCATTACCAATTATTAATCACCAACAAATGAAAAGTCAGTTCGTGCACTCTTTTAAAGAAGGTGTGCAATACTTAGTAAAGAAAAAAGAAATTATGACATTTCTCGTTTGTGCGATGTTAAACAACTTTTTAATCAATGTCATAGTTGTTGGCGTACCGATTATTGCGATACAACAGTTGCATCTTAAATCGACACAGTTTGGGATGATTGAATCAGGTTACACGATTGCGCTATTTTTAGTGTCATTTGTGATGTCGATTTATCCTGTGAAAAGAGGGGTCACATTATTTTATAAGATTGGAATTTTGATTGAAATTGTCACTTTATTTTCACTTGGCGTCTTTTTATTGTACCCACATCAAAATTTGACGTCATTTATCTTTCTGATTGCGACATATATGTTGATTGGTGTAAGTTTACCAATTATTAATACACCTTATGGCGTCTATTTACAGAAGGCAGTAGAGGACGAATATAAAGGGCGCGTCTTTTCGCTGAATTCATCTATTGCACAAGCGATTATACCTGTTTCACTGAGCTTTTTTGGGTTTATCCTTAATGATAATGCCGCACAAGTTTTTATGATTGATGCGATATTGATGCTCGTCGTCTTAACTGGATTTAGTATCGCTATGAGAAAGTATCAATTTGACTAATATCTCAAAATTTTAAAAAGGAGCAAATGTGAGAGCTGGTTCTCTCAAGTTTGCTCCTTTTGAATCATCTTAAATTAATAACGAATACAGCATTTTGTTTTCGTTAATATAAATGTTTTTAGGGTCAAATTGATTGACGTTACGAATGAGCGTGTCTAGGTCTGCTCTATTTTGAAGTTGAATGCCGATAATGACAGTTCCGGTATTTTGAGAAGACTTCTTCAGATATTCGAACTTGGTAATATCATCGTGTGGTCCAAGCACATCATTCACGAATTGTCTGAGTGCCCCTGGACGTTGTGGGAAATTTAAAATAAAGTAATGCTTCATTTCTTCGTATAATAATGAACGTTCTTCAATTTCTTTCATTCGGTTAATATCGTTATTCCCTCCAGAAACGATACAGACGACATTTTTCCCTTTAATTTGATCTTGGTATTGTTCTAGGGCGCTGACGCTTAATGCGCCGGCAGGTTCTGCAACGATGGCTTGTTTCGAATACATGTCTAAAATAGTTGAACAAACAGCCCCTTCGTCAATTTGCACATAATCATCTAATGCTTTACGACAAATGTTAAATGTAATTTCACCCACACGTGCGACAGAAGCGCCATCGACAAATTTATCGATATTGTCCAATGTCACCACTTCGCCTGCTTGTACGGATTGATACATACTGCTCGCGCCTAATGGTTCCACACCAATCAGTTTGGTAGAAGGGGAATGTGCTTTAAAATAAGTCGCTACACCTGACATAAGCCCGCCACCACCAATAGCGCCGAACACATAATCAATTGTGATATTGTCCGTTTTTGCCGCTTCGATCATTTCTTTTGCTAATGTCCCTTGACCAGCGATCGTATGCACATTATTAAACGGATCAATGAAAGTCATATCGTGTTGTTCAGTATAACTCAGCGCCGACTTTAAGCAATCATCAAATGTATCGCCCTCTAGTTTAATTTCAACGTTGTCACCACCGAAAAATTGAACTTGATTGACTTTTTGTTTTGGTGTTGTCACAGGCATGAAGATAACCGCATGTAAGTTGAGGTATTTGGCTGTAAACGCGACACCTTGCGCATGGTTTCCGGCACTTGCACATGTGATACCTTGGTTTCTCTTTTCTTCTGGTAATACAGCAATGGCATTGTAAGCGCCACGTAGTTTAAATGAACGCACCCATTGAAGATCTTCGCGCTTTAAATATACATTACAATCATATTTGAGCGATAAATAATGATCCTTTTCCAATGGTGTTTCTTTAACAATTGTGTTGAGACGTAAAAATGCATCTTCAACATCTTGGGCTTGAACAGGTGTAGTTTTTACAGACATTGTTCCCACTCCTTAAGTATGTTTTAGTTCATAGTCTTTGATTAATGCTTCATATTTTAATGTGATAGCAATATCATCTAAGCCATTCACAAGTTTTTCTTTCCACGTTTCATCAATGTCAAAGTGATAATTTTGCTCGGGTGTTTGGATGATTTGTTGTGGCAAGTCAATTGTGATTTCAGGATAACGCGCAATCGCTTCTCGTGATGCACGGTCAAGTCGAATCGGCAACAGTGCATTTTTCGTACAGTTCATATAAAAAATGTCACTGAAACTTTCCGCAATAATCACTTGAAAACCGAAATCTTTTAACGCCCATGCGGCATGCTCACGACTCGAACCACAACCGAAATTGTCACCGGTAATTAAAATGGATGCCCCTTCATATTCAGGTTGATTTAAGACGAAATTAGGATTATCTGAACCGTCTTCTAAATAACGCCATTCATCAAAGAGAAAAGGGCCGTAACCTGTTTTAGATATCCGCTTTAAATGGACTTTCGGAATGATTTGATCGGTATCAATATTGTCATGAAATAATGGGACCGTTTTGCCCGAATATTGTGTAATTGCTTTAATTTCCATCACGCTTCAACCACCTTTCTCACATCGACAAAGCGTCCGTGAATTGCCGCAGCTGCAGCCATAGCAGGGGATACCAGATGTGTTCTTGCACCTTTACCTTGACGGCCTTCGAAGTTACGGTTACTCGTTGACGCACAGTGGACACCAGCTGGCACTTGGTCGGGGTTCATACCGAGACACATGCTGCATCCAGGTTCTCTCCATTCAAAACCAGCATCTTTAAAAATTGTATCTAGGCCCATGGCTTCAGCCTCTTTCTTTACTTGACGTGAGCCAGGTACGACAATCGCTGTAATGTTTTCGTGTACTTGATTACCTTTGACGATGTGACTGGCTTCAACTAAATCGGAAATACGTGCATTCGTACATGAACCGAGGAACACATAGCCTAACGGAATATCTGTCGCAAGTTGACCTGGTTTTAAGCCCATATATTGATACGCACGTTCGTCATTGACATTTTGAATCTCTGGGAATGGTGTACTAAAGCTGACACCCATTTCAGGACTCGTGCCCCAAGTGACTTGTGGTTCTAATGCTGTCACATCTAATTCAATGATTTTATCGAATTGCGCGTCGTCATCACTGTATAGTTTACGCCAATCATCAAGTTTGTCCTCAATGTTTTGTGCGTAACGACGTCCTTCAAGGTATGCAAAAGTCGTGTTATCTGGTTGAATCAGTCCGTATTTTGCACCTGCTTCAATCGCCATATTACAAATTGTCATACGACCCTCCATCGACAAATTGCGAATCGTTTCTCCAGCAAATTCCAGTGCATAACCTGTACCAAAGTCAACGCCGTGTTGATTGATTAAATGCAAAATAATGTCTTTCGCATAAACACCTTTAGGAAGTTGCCCGGTTACGTTAATTTTTAAATTTTTCGGTTTCGTTTGCCATAGCGTTTGTGTAGCAAATACATGCTCAACTTCACTCGTCCCGATACCGAACGCAATCGCACCGAATGCGCCGTGTGTTGCAGTATGGGAGTCGCCACAAACAATCGTTTTACCCGGTTGCGTTAACCCCATTTCAGGTCCGACCATATGTACGATACCTTGTTCATCAGAGCCCATATCAAACAATGTGACGTTAAAGTCTTTACAGTTTTGTTGTAACGCTTGAATTTGCTTGTTTGCGATATCATCTTTAATGTTGAAAATATCGACCGTTGGTACATTGTGATCTAATGTGCCAAACGTTAAATCAGGTCTTCGTAAAGTTCGTTTTTGCATTCTGAGCCCTTCAAATGCTTGCGGTGACGTCACCTCATGTATCAAATGCAAATCAATGTATAACAATTGCGGTTCACCTTGTTGCCCGGTAATCGTATGTTGGTCCCAAATTTTATCGAAAAGTGTACGCCCCATTCGTTATGCCCCCTTAATGAATGCTTTAAAATGTTTGAAAATGTCCGTAGTGCCGTATTGCCCCCCAAGATCAGCTGTTGTGATCCCTTTAGCTATTAATGTATCGACCGTTGTTTCAATAATTGTTGCCATATCATCTCGTTCAGCTGATTCTCGTAAACACATAGCGAGTGACAACAACATGCCAAACGGATTGGCTTTATTTTGACCGGCGATGTCAGGTGCTGAGCCATGAATCGGTTCGTATAATTTTGGTCCACCTTCACTAAAACTTGCGGAAGGGGAGAGTCCTAGTGAACCAGGTAGCATCGACGCTTCATCACTTAGAATATCGCCAAATAAATTTTCAGTGATGATAACATCAAAATCAGCAGGTCGTTTGATTAAATGCATACTACATGCATCAACAAGTAAATGTTCGACCGTAACGTCAGGATATTGTTCAGCGACTTCATTAACAGTACGACGCCACAATTGACTGCTGGCAAGTACATTTTCTTTATCAACAGATGTGAGCTTTTGGCGACGTGATTGAGCCAATTGAAAACCGACATGCGCAATGCGTATAATTTCCTCTTTCGTATAAGTCATTGAATCACGTGCTTCATCGTCTTTCAGGTAGCGTGGCTCGCCAAAGTAGATGCCACTCGTCAACTCTCTAACGATAACAAGGTCGGTATTTTCGACAATGGATTGCTTTAACGGTGATAAATACGCCATGTCTGTTGTCACACGTGTAGGTCGAATATTGGCATATAAATTCAATGCTTTTCGCAAATTCAGTAAACCTTGTTCAGGACGACATTGTGGGTTCGTCCATTGAGGGCCACCAATCGCACCGAGTAAAATAGCATCTGCACGTTGACAAGCATCTAATGTTGCATCAGGTAGGGGCGTGCCATATTGATCAATGGCACAACCTCCCATCGCATAACTGTCCACCGTATAATCAAAATCAACTTGAGATGCAAGTGCGTCCAAACAATCCAATGTACCTGACATAATTTCTGGTCCAATGCCATCGCCAGGTAAAGCTACAATTTTAAAAGTCATTGTGCGACACCTTCTTTTTGAATGGATTGCACCGATTTACTTATCGCTTCAACATAGGCTTTGCATGAGGCATATAAAATATCGTGGTCAAAACCAACACCTACATATTCTTGGCCATTGACTTCTACTTGTACATGAACTTCAGCTTGTGCATCGCGGCCTTCAGACACGGCATCAATACGATAATCTAACAGTACAGATTCGACATTGAAAATACGATCGACCGCATTATAAATCGCAACAATGGAGCCGGTACCAATACTAGAATCTTGATAATGTTGATCATCATTATCGCGAACGACCACAACAGCACTTTGAAGGCCATTCGATACAAATTGAAGCTGTAGTGTTTCAAGATGGTAGGCGACATGTTTATCATGCTCACTATTTTGAATCAATGCGTGAATATCTTGATCAGTGACGTGTTTTTTCTTGTCGGCAATCCCTTTAAACGCTTTAAACAATACTTTTTGCTCTTCTAAATCAATGTCATATCCGAGTTGTTTCAATTTATCCTGGAACGCATGTTTACCTGATAATTTTCCCAGTGGCAGTTCCGTTTTTTTCACACCAACGAGTTTTGGGGTCATAATTTCGTACGTTTCCGGGTTTTTCAAGAAACCATCTTGATGTATACCAGACTCATGACTAAACGCATTTTTCCCGACAATCGCTTTATTACGTGGTACTCTCAATCCAGCATAGCGTGCGACCATATCAGAAGTTTGCTTCGTCAATTCGAGTTGAATTTGCGTTTGAATTTGATAATGATCTTGACGGACGTATAAACCTAATACGACCTCTTCAAGTGCAGTATTTCCGGCACGTTCACCAATCCCATTGACCGTTCCTTCAATACGTGTCGCACCATTTTCGATGGCAGCCATGCTATTTGCTACAGCTAAGCCAAGGTCATCATGACAATGGGCACTGTACGTAATTGGGACTTCCGACTTGATTTTTTCTGTGAGTGCTTTGAAAATGTTGCCATATTCAGTTGGATACGTATAGCCCACCGTATCAGGAATATTGATAACAGTTGCCCCTGCATCTACTGCAGTTTGTACACTTTGGATTAAGAATGGCAACGGTGTCCGTGTCGCATCCTCTGGTGAAAATTGAACGATATCAAAACGTTCTTTTGCATAACTCACATGTGTCGTTATCGCTTCGAGCACTTCAGCTTCCGTCATATGAAGCTTTGACTCTAAGTGAATAGGGCTCGTTGCAATAAAGACATGGATAGAAGGGGAAACGGCATCTTTTGTCGCTTCGTATACGGCATCGATATCAGACTTTAAGCAACGTGCTAAACCTGTAACAGTGGTATGTTTTAACGTTCGAGCGATTGCTTGTACAGAATCAAAGCTGCCTTGACTTGAAGCGGGAAAGCCAGCCTCAATAACATCGACACCCCATTTTTCGAGTTGTTCGGCCAGTTTTAATCGTTCTTCAAAGGAAAAGCTGACGCCTGGTGTTTGTTCGCCATCGCGTAGTGTAGTATCAAAAATCTGAATATGACTAGACATTTTCATTCACTCCTTAAAAAATTATTTTTGAATGCTTTTCGATTTAATAAATGGCATCATTTCACGTAAAGATTGACCGACTGCTGTAATTTGATGTCCTTGTTGTGCTTCACGCATTTGTTTAAATGATTTAAAGCCATCTTCATTATCTTTAATGAAACGAGTGCTAAATGTACCGTCTTGAATATCTTTTAATACAGCTTTCATATTTTCTTTCGTTTCTTCTGTAATGACACGTGGACCTGATACGTAGTCACCAAATTCTGCAGTGTTCGAAATAGAATAACGCATGTTTTCAAGTCCGCCCTCATACATTAAGTCAACGATCAGTTTCATTTCATGTAACACTTCGAAGTAGGCGATTTCTGGCTGGTAACCTGCTTCCACTAACACTTCAAAACCGCTTTGGATGAGACGTGTCACGCCACCACAAAGGACAGCTTGTTCACCGAATAAATCCGTTTCAGTTTCTTCTTTAAATGATGTTTCTAATACGCCTGCACGTGTTGAACCGATCCCTTTCGCGTAACTTAATGCCAAATCACGTGCTTCACCCGATGCATCTTGTTGCACAGCGAATAATGCTGGTACGGCTGAACCCTCAACAAATGTACGTCTAACTAAATGACCTGGACCTTTTGGCGCAACGAGGAAAACATCCACATCACTCGGTGGTTGGATCACGTCAAATTGAATATTAAAGCCGTGCGCAAATGCTAATGCGTTGCCTGCTTCTAAGTTAGGCTCGATTTCATTTTTGTACACGTCACCTTGAATTTCATCAGGGAGTAACACCATCACCACATCGGCTTGTTTGACAGCTTCTGCTACGGTGTAAACATTAAAACCATCTTCTTCTGCTTGGTCGAATGAACGTCCAGGGCGAATACCGATTACGACATCATAGCCATTGTCTTTTAAGTTTTGTGCGTGGGCATGACCTTGTGAACCATAACCAATAACCGCAATTTTTTTACCTTGTAATACATCTTTCTCTACTGATGAATCATAATAAACTTTTGTCATATTAAAATGCCTCCAAATAATATTTTTTGATTTTTCAAATAATTCCAGCTGTACCAGTACGTGCAACTTGCTCAATATGAAATGATGATAGATCGTCTAAAAGGTGGTTCAATGTGTATTGCGGGCCAGTAGCTTGTAAATACAAATATTGACCGTTTTCCTTCAAAATAGAAACTAGCGCATCATACGGTTGTAATACTTTATCAAATTGCTGTTGTGGTATCGGCTTTTTTAGTTTAATGAGTAGTAATTCGCGATTAAACGTATTAATGTTCGTAATATCTTCAACTGTTAACGTATTGACTTGCTTAATTAACTGTTGAATGATCGTACGTTGTTTTTCGTCATCAGGTACTTCAGCGATAAACGTAATTTCTGAAATCCCTTCATCTAACGTCGGTGTGGCAGTAATACTCACGATATTGATTTGGCGTCTTACGAATAAACTTGTTAATCGGTTGAGTGTGCCGGCTTTATCGAAAACGCGTAATTTGAATGTTCGTCTCATAACAGTCCCTCCATCTCATGGTTCGCTTTGCCACTTGGTACCATAGGCAATACAGGTTCTACTGGTGAAATGCGAATTTCAATTAATGCAGGACCATTGTGTAAAAATGCCGCATCGATTTGCGCTTCTAAACATTTCGGGTCATCGATTAAAAAGCCTTTAACACCATAGGCTTCACTCATTTTCATGAAGTCAGGTTGATCGTTAAATACTGAATGTGAAAAACGTTGGTTAAAGAATTTGTCTTGCCATTGTTTCACCATTCCGAGCGTACCGTTGTTAATCAATACGATTTTAATATTTAAGTTAAATTCGTTCAGCAATGCCATTTCTTGGTTCGTCATTTGAAAACCGCCATCACCGACAAATGCTACGACAGTTTCATTTGGTTTTGCAAATTTTGCACCGATAGCGGCTGGGATACCGAATCCCATTGTTCCGAGTCCACCACTTGTAATCAGTTGACCGTACGTTTGGAAAGGGTAGAACTGAGCCACCCACATTTGGTGTTGGCCGACATCTGTTGCTACATAAGCTTTACCTTGTGTAATTTCACCAATGTATTCAATTGCACGTTGGGGCTTACAAAACTTTTCAAGCGGATCATCGACATATTTGAATGGATGTTTGTCTTGATAGCCTTTAATCGTTGTTAGCCATGCATCGTGATTGATTTTTTCCGTATCATATTTTAATAACGCTTCAATCACATTTTTAACATCTGCTACAATACCAAGGTCAGTTTTAATGATTTTGTCGATTTCTGACGGGTCAATATCGACATGTACAATGGTTGCATTTGGCGCAAATTCATCTGGATTACTTGCTAAACGGTCATCAAATCGCGAGCCAAAGTTAATGAGTAAGTCACATTCCGTCAATGCCATATTACTTGCATAGGAACCGTGCATGCCACCCATACCTAAGAAGTGGGGGTCATCATAAGGAATCGCACCTAAACCGTGAAGCGTCGTCACGACAGGAATTTGATATTTGTCGACTAACTGCCGTAATTGCGAATTCGATTTAGAGAAATGAATCCCTGCACCAGCTAAAATGACAGGGCGCTCTGACGTTTTTAAATAATCATTCAGTTTTTGAATTTCATCAATGTCAGGCTTTGTATTGACGTAATAGCCAGGTGTATTGACTGTATTATCGACGGGTGAATCTGTTGATAAAATGCCCATATCTTTCGGAAAATCAATCACTACCGGTCCTTTACGACCAGAATTTGCGACATGAAAAGCTTCTTTAATAATGCGCGGAATTTCTTTCACATCGTTGACTTGATAATTATGTTTCGTAATCGCCGTTGTCATTGATAAAATGTCTGCTTCTTGGAAAGCGTCTTTACCAATGCCTGGTGTCGCCACTTGACCAGTAATAACGATGAGTGGCAGCGAATCACTGTATGCATCTGCAATGCCTGTAATCGCATTCGTTGCTCCAGGACCACTCGTTACGACTACGACACCTGGCTTACCACTTACGCGCGCATAACCTTCTGCCGCATGGGTTGCACCTTGTTCATGACGGTAGAGAATATGCTTGATTTGCTCGTTGTAAAATGTGTCGTAAAGGGGGAGTACAGCCCCGCCAGGATAACCGAATATGTACTCAACGCCTTCTTCTAAAAATGCATCAACTAACAATTGTGCACCAGACTTTAAAGCGTTCGTATCAGGTTGCAGTGTTGTTTCTTCTGACTCATTGTGATTTTGTGGCACAGTATGATGAGTTTGCGTCATTTGGAACCCCTCCATTTTTATTAAAGTAAGTCTTCAGGAACTTGCATTACGCCACCTGTATTGGCGCTTGTCACTAATGCTGTATAACGTGCGAGATAACCCGTTTTCACTTTCGCTTTGAATGGTTGACGATGTGCTTGACGTTCTGCGAGTACCACGTCATCAACATGTAAAGTGAGGTCGCGATTCACAAGATCAATCGTAATGTCATCACCATCTTCAATTAAGCCGATTGGACCTCCTGCAGCAGCTTCTGGTGAAATGTGACCGACTGCAATACCTCTTGTGGCACCTGAAAAGCGGCCATCTGTAATCAATGCAACATCTTTCCCAAGACCGCGTCCGACGATAGATGAAGTAGGGGCTAACATTTCTGGCATGCCTGGTCCACCTTTAGGACCTTCATAGCGAATGACAACGACATGTCCAGCACGCACCGTATGGTTATCAATCGCTTCAACCGCTTCATCATGACTGTCAAAACAAATCGCTTTTCCTTTAAAGGTCTTAATAGATGGATCAACACCACCGACTTTAATCACCGCACCATCTGGAGCAATATTACCGTAAAGAATTGACAGCCCACCTTGTTGATCGTATGGATTGTCTAAACGACGAATCACGACATCATTCGTAATTGCTTTATCTTGGTTATTTTCTCTTAAAGTTTTACCAGTAACAGTGATACGATCTGGATGAAGTACACCTTCTTTTTTCATCAGTTCATTAATGATGGCCGGGACACCGCCCGCTTGATGGACATCATCCATAGAATAAGATGAACTTGGAGCAATTTTAGATAAATAAGGTGTCTTTTTCGCAATTTCATTAATACGTGTTAAATCATAATCAATGCCTGCTTCTTTAGCGATGGCAAGTGTGTGCAGTACAGTATTTGTAGAACCACCCATCGCCATATCTAATGCAAATGCGTCGTCAATTGCTTCTTTTGTTACGATATCACGCGGTTTTAAGTCATTTTTAACATTTTCAACAAGTTGTTTCGCAGCGGCACGAATCATTTCACGACGTTGATCACTGACTGCTAGTGCTGTCCCGTTGTATGGTAGGGCTAAACCTAATACTTCCATTAAGCAGTTCATCGAGTTCGCTGTGAACATGCCTGAACAAGAACCACAAGTCGGACATGCATTTTGTTCCATATCTAAAAATTCCTCTTTAGTCATCGCGCCTTCTTTAAATGCACCAACCGCTTCAAACATAGATGAGAGAGTGAGTGCTTTCCCTTGAGCTGACAAACCGGCTTTCATTGGACCACCAGAACAGAATATCGCAGGGACGTTCGTTCTCATCGCGGCCATCAACATCCCTGGTGTAATTTTGTCACAGTTCGGAATGTAAAAAACCCCATCAAACCAGTGTGCATTAATAACGGTTTCAGCCGCATCTGCAATAATTTCACGACTCGGTAATGAATAACGCATCCCGATATGGCCCATCGCGATACCATCATCCACACCAATCGTATTAAATTCAAATGGGACACCGCCTGCTTCACGAATAGCCTCTTTCGCGATATCACCAAGTTCGCGTAAATGCACGTGTCCCGGAACGATATCAATATAAGAATTACAAATTGCGATAAATGGTTTGTCCATGTCAGTAGGGGATTTTATTTGACCTGTTGCATGTAACAAACTCCTCGCCGGTGCTTGGTGATCTCCTTTTTTAATCATGTCACTTCTCATCTCAAATGCCTCCTCGGTTTTTCAAATAAAAAAGGTACGCCCCAAAATTGAATCTGGGACGTACCTTGTAAGTCCCATTCAACTAGAAATAGGACTTAAGCGTTTAGTAATATTGCTACTAAAGCTCCAGTCCTGAGCGTAATAATAAAATGATAATATTATGATTTTGTACAGTATGGGTCATCATTGTATGTCTTTTCATTGTACATACGCTCCTTTTCTGTCGTGAATGGGTCAAACTCGCTACATCGTTAACTGTTCATCTCGTATACAATGTAGACGATTAGATGTGTGAATTAACATTAAACGCACTTTAATGTTAAGAATAGAAAGAATTATCTAAAAATTAGATGTCATTAATTTACCTTATATTAGAAAAGAAGTCAACAGTAAATCAAAAAAATTCTGAAAATATTTTAGGTGCGCGGTGAAGCGAAAAATTCCATTAGTGGTGAGCTTTAAATGTTCCAGTAAGTTGATAAGGTCAAAATGATAAAAATTTGTTACAATAGGTTAGAAAATCGAGTCAGGAGTGCGAACGAAATGAGAATTAAAAACAAAACAGCGATGCAAGCATTTGCGAATCAACTTGCAACTTATCTCAAAGCACAAGATGTATTGTTATTAGATGGCGACCTAGGTGCTGGAAAAACAACTTTAAGTCAATTTATCGGACAGGCGTTAGGTGTAAAACGTCCTATCAGTTCACCGACTTTTAATATTATCAAATCATATCGAGGTACCCATTTGAAATTTCATCACATGGATTGTTATCGATTAGAAGATTCTGATGAAGACTTAGGATTTGATGAGTTTTTTGAGGATGAAGCGGTGACTGTAGTGGAATGGAGTCAATTTATTCAAGACTATTTGCCACCACATTATTTGAAAATCAACATTCAAACGATAAACGAAACAGAACGAGAGCTGAGTTTTGAAGCACATGGCTCACATTTTGAAGAGATAAAGGAGGCCATCGAACATGTACAGTTTACTGATTGATAGTGCCAATCAGCCATTATCAGTAGCGATTATGCAAGAGGGTCACGTATTGATAACGCATACGACAACGATAAAACGTAATCACTCGGTGCAGCTCATGCCACTCATTGAATGGTTATTACAACAAGCACAATTGAAGCCGAAAGATTTAGATGAAATTATTGTCACAGAAGGTCCTGGTTCGTATACAGGATTACGTATCGGGGTGACGACAGCGAAAACACTTGCTTACACATTGAATATTCGATTGTATGGCGTGTCATCGTTAAAAGCGATTGCAGCACAAATTCAATATTCTGATGCGTATATTATTCCAGTCATCAATGCGAGACGACAACACGTTTATGCCGGTGTTTATCAATGGCAACAAGGTGAACTTGTTAATGTGATGTCGGATCAATATATACCACTCGATAGGTTAATTGAGCAATGGACAACAAACGACAACGTTATCTTTGTAGGTGAAGATGTGGCACAATTTGAAACGGAATTAGCACCCTTTAAACGATTAAGTGCGCCCCCTCGAGCGGATCAAATGTACCCACATAAAGGAGCGCCACGCGATATTCATACCTTTACACCGCAATATTTAAAACTATCGGAGGCGGAACAAAATTGGCTGAATCAACAAAAATAGAAGATCAGCTTCAAATTAGACGTATGTCCCATGAAGATGTGCCTGAAGTGTTTGACCTAGAGCAGGCGAGTTTTCAACATAGTTCATGGACGATTGATGCCTTTTATTATGAACTGGAACAAAATAACTTTGCACATTATTTCGTGCTCGAATATGACCAACGCATTATCGGTTACTTAGGTTTATGGGTCGTGGTCGATCAAGCACAAGTGACAACTATTGCGATAGATGCAGCCTATCAAGGTCATGGACTAGGACAAATGCTATTAAAATATGGGATGAACTATGTGGGGTCTATAGCGACAGTGATGAGTTTAGAAGTACGTGTCGATAATGTCGTTGCACAACATGTGTATCGAAAGCTCGGTTTCCAATTTGGAGGCAAACGAAAAAATTATTATGGTGATGGAGAGGATGCATTAGTCATGTGGGTGAATTTATATGAATGAACAAACAAAGATTCTTGCACTTGAAACGAGTTGTGACGAAACAAGTGTGAGTGTCATTGAAAATGGTCAAACGATTTTAAGTAACAGCGTATTAAGCCAAATTGAGAGTCATCAACGTTTTGGAGGAGTCGTTCCAGAAGTGGCGAGTCGTCATCACGTTGAAAACATTACGGTCATGATTGAAGAAGCGTTACAACAGGCCCATACATCAATTGAAGATGTGGATGCTGTCGCGGTTACACAAGGACCTGGACTGATTGGGGCGTTACTCGTTGGTGTGAATGCTGCGAAGGCACTGGCTTTTGCGAATGATAAGCCGCTCATTCCAGTCCATCATATTGCCGGTCATGTTTATGCCAATCAACTTCAAAGTGGCTTGAAATTTCCATTGATTGCCTTAATTGTTTCAGGTGGTCATACAGAGCTTGTCTACATGGAGAATCATTTGCAATTTGAAGTGATAGGGGAAACACGTGACGATGCAGTTGGTGAAGCGTATGATAAAGTTGCACGTAAAATTGGCTTACCATATCCAGGTGGCCCTGCCATTGACCGACTTGCCGCTCAAGGGGAAGACACTTACGACTTTCCGCGAGTGTGGTTAGAACCGGATAGCTATGACTTTAGTTTTAGTGGTTTAAAGAGTGCAGTCATTAATAAATTACATCAATTAGAACAAAAAGGTGATCCGATTATTCCAGAAAATGTCGCAACAAGCTTCCAAAATAGTGTTGTTGAAGTGCTCGTAGGAAAAGCAATGCGTGCATGTGAAGCGTATGGTGTCAAACAACTCATCGTTGCTGGTGGTGTTGCAAGTAATCGAGGTTTACGTCATGCGTTAGAAGTCGCAACTGCTGAGAAAGGGATAGAGCTTGCAATTCCAGAGCCCAAATTATGTACTGATAATGCGGCGATGATTGGTGCAGCAGCGCATGAAATTTATTTAAAAGGAATTCGTGGAGATATGGCGTTGAACGGTCAAAGTAGTATGGATATCGAGATGTACCGAGATTAAGTTGTTAAGTAGGTCTTGAACATTTCAATTATGCAGAGATTCATGGAGATTGCTGAACCATTCTGCGCTTTCTAACAAAATTTAATCAAAAGGGATTGGGATATTTGGTTTTCCCAGTCCCTTTTCCTACGATTGGTCAAGGGTTCAATAAGTGAAATTGACATTACTGAACTAGACCGTCCAATTTTCACTTTTTTGAATAAGGTGTTATGATGTATATGATTATATGGTTTCGTTAGTGTGGTGCTTTCTGATAATCATATAATTTATTATTGACTATCAAGTAGTGAATAGTCTTTAATAAGCGATTGATACTCGCTATTACGGCAGTCTTGTGGGTTTTCCCATGAGGCTGCTCTCTTAATTTATAATAATAATCCACAATATGGCTTTGATAATGATTTCTTCCCCTAATAATGTTCATAATGATTTAGTACAATAAACGTCTTGCTTTTGATGGAATTATATTCATTATTGATGAAAACATCGACGAAAAATGAGCATAAATTAGATAAAAAGTTGATGCTATTGTT
Organism: Staphylococcus pseudintermedius; assembly: GCF_001792775.2. Classification (GTDB taxonomy): domain Bacteria; phylum Bacillota; class Bacilli; order Staphylococcales; family Staphylococcaceae; genus Staphylococcus; species Staphylococcus pseudintermedius. Next base: position 17,095 of record NZ_MLGE02000022.1, on the reverse strand, counting down.
TTCTAGATTTCATAAACTTGCCCTTAGTTTCGCTGTATTTCATATAATATTACCCAGAAGGCTTAGATGCCTGATGGAATGCATACTGCTGACAGTTGCCGCTTCTCTTTAATAGTGGTTACTGTTTATCGCAGCAGCTGTCTGATTTCTCAATGTTTACACTTTTAAGAAGTCGAGTCAGTCATGCGGGGGCAGTACGGCGAAATCTTTGTGACACATGATATTTCTGTAACGCTCCCCCCAATCCATTAACGCGTCAACAAGTGTAACAGTTTAATCAAGTCGAATTGAGTTGAAGGGCTAGCCCCTAGGAAACGCGAAGTCATGAGGGCAATCAAAAACATAATTCGTGGGAGAGGGCAATTTTAACGAGAATATTGCATCAATAACATCAAAAATTTTAATGCCCTATCTCCTTTTGCGTTATATTAATCATTTTTAGTATACTTTTAAGTTTCAAGTTGCTTCACATATGCTTGAGCATCCGTGTAAATACGATTTGGAAACTGCATGATGCGAATTAATTCCAGCGCATTTCTCGTATTTGCCGGTCCTTCTTTAATGTGATAATCAAACACAATTTCTCCGTCGGTCACATGCTCATTAAAGTGATAATTAGCATATTGATGAGCTAAAACTTCTGTTAATTCAATATCATGTGTCGCTGCGATAATTTTTAAATGAGACAGTTGGTTTAAATAATCCAGGACGGCGTGTGAAGCGGCGACACGTTCAGTAGTATTTGTCCCTTTGAAAATTTCATCAATAAAATAATAATGTTGAACGGCTGCATCTTGAAGAAACAATCGTTTGAGTGATTTCAATTCTGCCATAAAGTAACTGTCGCCACTTGTGACATCATCGGCATTTGCCATTGTCGTCTTTACCATACCAGGAGTGTAGTGAAACTTGTCAGCGGTCACTGTACGTATCGCTTGAGCCATGATGAGATTCAATGCGACAGCTTTCATAAATGTTGACTTACCAGAAGCATTAGACCCTGTTATCAAAACATTTTGATTGAAATCGAAGTCATTCGGTACCGCTTCATCAATCAGTGGATGGGTCAAACCTTCAAATGTGACATGATCTGCTTCAACAGGCTCAGACGTATCGTGATGATAACGATATTGATACACTGCTAATAAACTATCCAATTCTCCGATATAGCGGTAACATTCTAAAACGGTATCATAATGTTTAATAAAACGACGAACGAGTGTGGCGTATAAATGAATATCGACTAAAAACATATACTTAAAAACCATTACGAAATATCCTGGAATCGTTTCGACGTTAATTAATAAAAAACGTAACCGCGAAATCGAACTTAATGGTTTTAATGAATGATTGAACTCAGGTGTTATTGTCATTTTTGAAAGTATTTCAGTTTCTCTTACGACCCGTCCCATAATGAAAAGTTGCTTTAAATCTTTTTCTACATAGTAATTGTAACGAAAACTAATAATAATATTGAGAAAGAAAGCAAAACAAATCCATAAAAGACCAATACCTAAATTGAAAAAACTAATCATAAGGCCTACAAACGGCATAGCAAGTAAAAATGCATAAACCCACTGATATTGTTGTTTTAATATGTCTTTGTCATAATTGAGATAAATCGACTTTCCGAGGTCAACGAGTCTTTTCACGATTTCTCGATGCTGATTCGGGTATGGACGCAGCCGCTCTAAAAATTCATAATGAACGAGTGACGTTTGTAATCGTAATGCACTATATAAATGATTTTCACCTATGGACGTGTATGTCGCATTGAGTTTGTCAAACAGGAGATCCATTGATAAATCTGACCATGTTTTGTCGTCGATTATCGTATTTCTAGCAGTATGCCGAGAATTGAAATATGCATCATAAACAGCGTGAGGATTTTCGGTTGTATCAAACCGTGTGAAATGTTCCAAATGGTAAGTCAATATACGTTGATGGCGGATACGACGCACAGTTTCTGTTATCAATGTCATACCAACGAGTGCCACCACAAGCAATAAAATGAAAAAAGTATTCGAACTCATATGTATAAATCCTTTCAATATTTTTAAGATCATATAAATTTTTACACAATATGATGAGTAAATCAATAAATTGTGAAAGCGTTTGAATCATTGGGACATGATTTCAAATTCATGTAGTAGGAAATCTGTCAAGAGGGAACGTGCGTACTTATGCACATTTTGTGAATAACTTGTGTGTAAGTTCGATGCATTTTCGTGGATAAAGTGGGGATAAGTGTGCATAAAGTAAGAAGAAAACCTCTCCTAAATTGTGGATAACTAGAATAACTTTGTGGATAGTTGATATTATCCGATTCTTAATGTGGATGAATTGTCTGTATTTCGCGTATGAAAAATGAGCGGAGTAGAAAATTCCACCACGCTCAATCCATCTCATCTTCAAATTGACTTAATGTGAGTTGTAATTCTTCCCAATTTGTCATCACTTGTTCTAAAGATTGTTCGATACTTGTTCGTTCGTTAGCTAAAGCTTGTGTTTTTTCATAGTCATTCATTGTTGTATCATCGGTCATTGCAACATCAATTGCTGCGATACGTGCTTCTAATTCCGTGATTTTTTGTTCATCCGCTTCAATTTGGCGTTCGATTTTACGTTTTTCACGACGTAACGCTTTTTGGTCTTGATACGTATTTTGTGAACGGGCCGAGTCGTCACTGGTATTGTTGTCTTCACGTTGTTCATCGTATGCAGCAAGGGCGTTTTGTTGCTCTAGCTTTTCTAAGTAATATTGGTAATCACCTAAATACAGATGGCCGCCTGTCTTATTTAAATCAAAAATACGATTGGCAAGTTCATTAATAAAATAACGATCGTGTGATACGAAAATTAAAGTCCCTTCAAAGTTTTTTAATGCTTGTTCTAACATTTCCTTTGAGTCGATGTCAAGATGGTTTGTCGGTTCGTCCAAAATGAGTACATTATTACGCTCTAACATTAATAATGCCAGTTGGAGTCTTGCTTTTTCGCCACCAGAAAGGTCATTAATCACTTTGAGCACTTCATCTTGTGTAAATAAAAAGCGTCCTAACACCGCACGAACATCTTTTTCAGGCATATGAGGGTATTGGTCCCAGACAAAATCTAAAATGGTTTTATTAGAACGGAACTCTGCTTGTTTCTGGTCGTAATAACCAATTTTTAAATTAGCACCTTCAATAATTTGACCGGAGAGAGGGGGAAGTCGTTTCGCTAAAGTTTTAATTAATGTCGATTTCCCAATACCATTCGGTCCGATAATGCCAATGTGATCGCCTTTATTAATTTCAAAACGAATCGGTGCTGTAATCGGTGTACGATAACCTATCTCTAAATCTTGGATATGCATAACGTCATTGCCTGTATTGCGATCGAAATCGAATTGAATGTTCGCACTTCTCGCATCGAGTATGGGCTTTTCGATACGCGTCATTTTTTCTAACATTTTACGACGACTTTTCGCCATACCGCTTGTAGATGCACGGGTAATATTTTTTTCGACGAACGTTTCTAGTCTTTTGATTTCGCTTTGTTGACGTTCATATTCCGCGAGTCGCTTTTGAAAGTATTGATCACGTAACTGAATAAATTTTGCATAATTGCCGACATAATGTTTCACTTCGCCTAGAGAGACGTCATAGATTTGCGTCACAATTTTATCGAGGAAGAAGCGGTCATGTGAAATAATGACGATAGCACCTTTAAAATATTTCAAATAATCTTCTAACCATTCTGTTGTTGCCATGTCTAAATGGTTTGTCGGTTCATCGAGTAATAGCAAGTCTGGCTCACTCAATAACATTTGCGCGAGTGAGAGCCGTGTTTTTTGACCTCCACTAAAATCATTAATAGGTCGGTCGTAATCAGCCTCACTAAAATCAAGGCCATTTAACACAGTTTTGATTTTACTGTCATAATGATAGCCTCCGAGTTGTTCAAATTCATTAGATAATTGTTCATATTTTGCGATATGCGTTTGATATTCCGTCGTTTCATAAGCTTCCGCATGTGCAGCAAGCCAGTCGGTTTCTTCTTGCATACGTTTGCCAATCGCTTTCACTTGTTCAAAAGGTTTTGCCATTTCTTCAAAAACTGTATTTTCAGTATTTAAAGTCATTTGTTGTGTTAAATAGCCGAGTTTTAGACCTTTGATTTTTGAGATGTGGCCTGAGTCATATGATTCTACACCTGCGATAATTTTCATCAATGTGGATTTTCCCGCACCGTTTCGACCTACGATACCAATGCGCTCACCTGTTTTCACTTCAAAATTAACGCCTTCAAAAATTTCTTCGCCATCAAACGATTTCGTAATCTGACTTAACTGCATTAAAATCATAGGGCATACTCCTTTCATTCTTATTTATTGTACAACAAACCCTATATGTATCAAATACTTAATGTTTCCTTATCATATAAATTAAGTTATAATTAAACACACACACTGTGAAAGCTATCACATATATTAGAAATCATATCGGAGGACTTCAAAATGGGAAAATCAATGAACAAAATTCCTAGAGCGACTTTAAAACGTCTCCCTTTGTATTATAGATTTGTGAATACTTTAAAAGCGAAAGGCGAAGATCGTGTTAATTCAAAAGCCATTAGTGAAGGCTTAAATATAGATTCAGCCACAATACGTCGAGATTTTTCTTATTTTGGTGAATTAGGTAAAAAAGGTTACGGTTATAATATTGATAGTTTATTAGAATTTTTTAAATCAGAATTAAGTGATTCAGATATTATCAAAATTGGTATTGTCGGTGTCGGTCACTTAGGTACGGCGTTAATTTCTTACAACTTTTCAATACATGATGATATGACCATTACAGAAGCTTTTGACATTAGAGAAGACATTATCGGTACTACAGTCGGGGATATTACGATTAAGTCGATGGATGACATTAAAGAAACTATTGCTTCAGGAGAATTAGAAGTTGTTATTATTACGACACCTGAATCAGCAGCACAGGCAGTGACTGATCAATTAGTGGAAGCAGGTATCAAAGGTATCTTGAATTTTACGCCTAAACGTGTTCACGCGCCACAATCAGTACAAGTACATCAAATTGACTTAGGGATTGAACTCCAATCGTTACTCTTCTTTATGAAAAATTATGGTACATCTGAAGCGTAAAATAAATCAAGTATAAATATTTTAGTGATTTGTATGAATCAAAGTGTGAGACTTCATCATTTGTTTTTACAAGCAAATGAGCGGTTATAGCAAAGGCTAGGGGAGAGATTTCCTAGCCTTTTTTGAATTTCATGAGGAAGTCAAATAAAACAACTAACGAAAAGGTTATAAATGATAGATGTCAGTCATTGCTTGATTAAAGTGTACGGTCTTAATGTAGAGAAAAATTGTTAATATCACTATGAAGATGAATGAAAAATAGAAAAGCATATATTGTTGTGATATCAGTCCAATAGCTATAGAACCGAAAGTCATTCCTAAATATCGGATAAAGTTAAATATACCTAATACTTTGCCTTTTATATTTTCATACCGTTGAGATATTAAAGTTGATAGTAAGGCCGGAACAATGCCGACTAAGAAGCCAAGTGCAAATATAATGAGCGACAAAACAATTAAATTTAAATAATGCATTAATCCAAAGGACAGTGTAAAAATAGCAAAAGTAATCACAGTATTTCTTAATATAGTCATGCTATCTTTCACTTTTGAAATCTTTTTATAAACTATACTTCCAATTATAACGCTAGTGGTGATAGGTAAAAATAAAATACCTATCATACTTGGTGCAATACTGTATGAGTTGCTTAAGAGTATAGGCAAATATACTAATATAGAAAAGTAGGTGAAAAAAACTAAAAAACCTAAAAATACTAAAGTGATAAAAACTTTATCGGTTAAATAGTTTTTCCCACTTAAATCCACATTTGATTGAGCAACTGCCTTTATAGCATCTGGTATATCAATTAAGTAAAGAACTATAAATAAAAGAATAGAGACTACAAGTAAAAAAACGAAAATCCCAAAATAATTCCATTTAGCGCCTAGTACACTTCCTAATATTGGCGCTAAGGCCGGGGCACATGACAAAAATATTTGGTAATTTGCCATTACGGATGCTCTCTCATTATTTGTAGTTAACTGAGCTAACAAAGTTAAAGTCACAAGAGGGATAATACCGCAACCAATAGCTTGCAGTAATCTAGATACCACAAATATAATAAAATTGTTAGTGATAGAACAGATAAAACTTGAAATAATAACAATTCCCAGTCCTACTAAAAGTGTTCTTTTTGAGTTTTTAGAGTCTATATTTTTTCCTAATAAGATTTGCATAATCGCAACTATGAAAATGAAGCCACCAACTGTGAAATTGATCCAAAATAATGATACTTGAAAACTATCATGAAGTTTTGGAATGATAGGTGTGTAAATATTTTGAATTAAAGAAGCAAAAAAAGCTAAAAAACATAAAATATAAAGATTAAAGTCATGTTTTGTTTGAATCATCATAATCAACTTCTTCCTCTTTTAAAGCGCTAATACTACGTGACAAAAATTCAACAATGACGTCTAACTCTTTTTCATTAAAGACTTTTAAAACCTCTTCATACTTTTTAACTGCTTGATTGTGTAATTCGTCATGAATAGAAGAAAGTTTTTTTCCTTTTTTAGTTAATTTATAATGAACCTCCCTTTTGTTTTGTGCATTTTGTAATTCGAGAACTAAATCTTTGGATAACAGCTTTTTAATAGATTTTGTTACTGCTGGATTAGAGATATTTAATTTATCTGCAAGAAATTTATTATTAACTTTATCGTTATTTGCTATTAATTCTATGATATGAAACTGCGTTAGAGATAGATTAAGCCCTTCATCTCCTTTTATGTTTTTCCTTCTTTTATTAGCATTTTCTCTCTCTATAATGAATTGTTGTAATGTTATTATGACTTTTTGTTGTTTATTCATAATCATCGTCTCCTAATTGTTAACTGGTTAATAATATTATTATAATTAATCTTTCTGTTGTCAAGTAGTATTGCTAAAAATATATGAATCTGATATCTTATTATTAACCGGAAAATTGTTTATGGGTTAACTAAAGCGGAGGGAGGCGCTTATAATGTTGCAACAATTCAAAGTAGATTTTTTAACAGAAAACTGCAAAAAAATTTATCAAAGAAAAAAGCATGTTATATTAGGTATCAGTCCTTTTACAAGTAAGTACAATGAAACCTATATCAGAAAACTAATTCAATGGGCTAACACAAATTTTAAAGACTTTTCTATTCTGTTAGCTGGGGAGGAATCTAAAAATCTATTAGAATGTCTTGGATATTCTACTACTAAAGCTAATAGAAAGGTTCGTAAAGAAGTGAATAGACAAATCAGATTTTGTGAAAATGAATTATTAAACTGTAATAGAACCATAAATGACAGAATATTCAGATTTTCGGATTTTAAACAAAATACTTACTATGTAAATATGTACCAGAAAATAGAGGGATTGTTTAATACAGATGATTCATTTAAAAAATGTTGCTTAAATATGTCGTTGCAAGCCCTACAAAGTAAAAAAAATAATCTCAATTCAACAATAGAATTTACAAATGATATGTTAGAATATTCGGCTCAATATGTGTTAGCCGAGTTGCCATTCTTTTTAAATGCTAATCCGATTATTAATACTTATGAAACGCTGATGGCTTACCATGCGGAATGGGAATTAGGTACAAATATTATAAATAATATGTTCGATTTGAAAATGGATAGTCATCAAGGTTATATTATATTAACTGATAGAGGGGATAATTATGTTAAAACAATCTAAAAGTATTTTTGATGAAGCTTATGAAATCAATCCTATACCATATTTTAATTATTTCAGAGAGTACGCTCCTATTCATTATGAAGAATCTGTAAATGCATATTTTGTATCTAATTATGAGGATGTAAAATTTATCCTTAAGAGCGATGGAATTTTTACAACTAAAACTTTAGCTGAAAGAGCTGAACCAGTTATGAAGGATAGAGTCTTAGCACAAATGACTGGACATGAACATAGATCTAAAAAGAAGGAAATTTTGAAAGGTATGTCAGGAAAATATCTTGATAGATTACTTCCAACCATAGAAAAAAGAACAAATAATTTAATCGATAAGTATATTAATGAAAAGAGGATAGATTTAGTTAATGATTTTGGGAAAATATTTGCTGTACAAAGTTCTATGGATTTACTAGGAATTGATATTAGAGATTCTGACAAAATTAGAGAATGGCATAATGGCATAGCAAAATTCATCACATCATTTAACATGAGTAGCGAAGATGTTAAGTATTCACTGAGTTGTAGCGATAAGTTGGAAAAATATTTAATGCCATTAATTAAAGAAAGAAAAGGCATAAAAAAACTCGACTTAATTTCTGTTTTAAATGATTATAAAGATGAAAAAAGTCAAATTACTGATTCAGAAATTTTAGCTTTAATTTTAAATATTTTATTAGCTGCTACAGAACCTGTCGATAAAACATTAGCATACTTATTTTATAATTTATTGAATAATCCTAATCAATATCAAGACATATTAGATAACCCTAGTTTACTAAAAAATGCAATAATAGAAACACTTCGTTTCAATTCACCAGTACAGTTAATACCTAGACAATTATCGATGCCTTATACTTTTCGTGATAAAAAGTTAAATGTTGATGATGTGGTAATATGCATGATTGGTGCGGCTAATAGAGACCCAAAAGCTTATACTGCTCCAGATGAATTTAATATATATAGAAAATCAAAAAATAATAAACCTTTCACTTCATACTCACAAAATTTATCATTTGGCTTTGGAGCACATACTTGTATAGGAGCAACGTACGCCCTTATTCAATTGGAATTGGTAGTTAGAACATTATTGAAGAGATTGAAAAATATTAAATTAGAAACTAATGTATTACATGAAAGAGGCATATATACGAGAGGACCAAAGTCATTGATAATTAGTTTTGATTAATTTGTTAAAATATCGATTGTCAAGGTGCTATCAATAACTATTTACTACATTAAAGCTTTTCGAAAAGATAAATACAGTAAAAATAATTAAGTTTATATAAGTATTTCCTCATTGATGCATTCAAGGACAATATAAAAAATTGTAAATTTAGAAGTTGAACATGTTTGTATTGCTCAATCATATACAATAATGAATTAGAACCTCAATGAACATTGAAAGTTTGGTTAGAAATAGTACTTTTAAATTAAATAAGATATTTTCTTAAGGTAAAACAATAAAAATAAAAAAGTCCTTCCAATTATTATTCACAAACAATGATTTGGAAGGACATGCTTATGCCTACATTAGAATGCTATACATACTGTCAGTGATTACTTAAAAATACAGTTACAGTTGCGGTGTCAAAAATTAATTTTCAACTAATAATAGTCAATACCATTTCTTTTTAAAGTTTTATGTTGAGTTAAGAAATGAGTTTCGGTTATTGTCAGAAAACTACAACCAGTAAATGGGAAGAAGAAAATCACAAAAATCAGTGTTCAAACGGTAGCGACGATGTTCTGTTTGACAGGTTTATCTCCAAATTTTGATGCGATTGTAGGAAAATATCCAATCTAGAAGTGGACCTAAACCAATTAAGAGCGCGACCATATTTATCGCACTCAACTATATCTATTAGAGAAACTATTTTTTTATTAATTTAATTTACCAAATGTTCTTACAAATTCGATATATTAATTTTATTTTTATATATTATCTTTTGTAATGATACACCCATTTCTCAATGATTTTTTGTAAAGGGGCTTCAAGTTTATGCGTAGATAATGAATTGAAAGTATTAAATGACAAAAGAAACGAAGAGAATTTTCTCATGGATAGACACCAGTATCCACTGTGTAAAATCAGGTTTTTTTCATCTCATATCGTATTTTATACAGTAATCGTGAGGGGTTTTATGATAAAATAGCTATTGAGACTGTGAGGTGATGAACAATGAATATACAGGATATCGCCAATCTAGCGGGCGTTTCTAAAAGTACAGTTTCAAGGTATTTGAATCAAGGTTCGATTAGTTTAAAGACAAAGCGAAAAATTCAACACGTCATTGATACATACGGTTATGAACCGAACCAATTTGCTCAAAGTTTAAGAGCACAAAAAAGTATGATGATTGGTATTATTTTCCCGAGAATGTATTCTCATGCCGTGTCACAAACCGTTAAAGGGATTAAAGCGAAATGTGACGCATTTGGCTATCAAATGTTGTTAAATTTAACTGAGCGTCATGTGGAACAGGAACTTGATGCGCTGAAATCTTTTAAAAGAAGTAAAGTGGATGGCATTTTATTTATGGCGACTACTGTGACAGATGCACATATGGCTGTCATTCAAGAAATTGATAAACCAGTCATCATCATTGGCCAAGCACATGCATCGTTAAGCTCGGTTTACCATAATGATTATCAAGCTGGTCAACTAATGGGACGAGAAATTATGGCACAAGGGAAGCAACATGTCATTTATGCGAGTATTCAAGAAGATGACGTCGCGGTCGGTGAGCAACGTTTTCGAGGTTTGATTGAAGTGTTAACCGCAAATCAGGTTACATATGAAACATTGATGACATCGTTTGATTATGAAACCGCACTGCAATCAATTAAAGGTCAGCTTACCCAACAACCATCTGTGGCGTACGTCGGTGCGACAGATACGATTGCTTTGGCGCTCTATAAAGCGTTGATGCACGACCATATGACCGAACCGCCGTGGGTTGCTGGTTTTGGCGGAGATCCTATGACACAAATTGTTCATCCAATGATTTTTACCCTACCTTATCAATATGAAGCGGCAGGACGTATCGCATTTGAACAATTACAGCTTCAAATGGAACAGCCGGACCTTATTCAAAGTTGTCAACTTGACGTGAATTCCAAATTATGAGGGTTTATCTCAAAAGAGGTGGAACCGTTACCAATGTGTTAAAAGGAGGTATATGATGGAACAATGGAGTAGAGAAAAGCGTTATCGTAAGTATGAAGAAGCAACACATGAGGAAATGGAGTTATTAACGGCCAAAGTGAACCGCTCTCCATTTCGACAAACCTACCATATTCAGCCCCCAACAGGATTATTAAATGATCCAAACGGTTTGATCTTTTTTAATGGTCAATATTATATCGCACATCAATGGTTTCCACTAGGTGCCGTACATGGTTTAAAATATTGGCGGTTACTCACAAGCAACAATCTCGTACAGTTTGAAGATCTTGGTGTCGTATTACGCCCGGATCAAACGTTTGATAGTCACGGCGTCTACAGTGGGAGTGCATTTTCGTTTGATCAAAAATTGTATTATATGTACACAGGCAATCATCGTGACAATGAGTGGAACCGTCACAGTAGTCAAATCGTAGCAGAAGTGCAAGCAAATGGGTCAGTCCGTAAACTATTACCTCCAGCCATTCCGGCACCTCCTCAAGGGTATACACAACACTTTCGCGATCCTAAAGTGTTTGAGAAAGATGGGAAACTGTATGCATTGCTAGGAGCACAACGTGAGAATGAAACAGGGTGTGCCGTATTATACGAAGCTGAACGCCCTGAAGGACCGTGGCAGTTTAAAGGTGAAATTCAAACCCAATTAGAAGATTTTGGTTATATGTGGGAGTGTCCAGATTATTTTCAAATTCATGGAAAAGATATTTTGCTATTCTGTCCACAAGGCATAGAATCTGAAGGCGATGCGTATCAAAACATTTACCAAAGCGGTTACATAATGGGAACGTTAAATTTTGATACATTAGAATTTGATCATGGTCCGTTTACCGAACTTGACCACGGGTTTGATTTTTATGCCCCTCAAACGATGACTGATGAAGCGGGGCGACGTGTGTTAATTGGTTGGATGGGTCTACCTGACACCGAATATCCGACAGATGATGACGGTTGGGCACACTGTTTAACTTTGCCAAGAACATTAACGATTGAAGACGGCAAATTAAAACAAAAACCGCATATGCATTTAAGAAAGTTACGTAAAAATGAAGAAGTTGCGCTCGGTTATGCGAACAAATTTATTAAACAACTCCATCCTTATGAAGGAGTGCAATATGAGTTGGTCGTTGATATTTTAGAAAATGAGGCTTCTGCGTTTGAATTACAACTCCGTGCATCACGCAATGAATCCACAACGATTCGGTATGATGCAACGACACGTCAGGTTTCACTGGAGCGCTTTGATAGTGGGGCATTACCGTATCCAGTTGAAGGAACGATGAGGGTGACGCAATTACATACGGATTTGAAACAATTACGTATTTTCGTGGATACATCAAGCATTGAAATCTTTTGTAATGAAGGGGAACGAGTGTTGACGTCACGCATTTTCCCTAAAGCGACATCAAATAAGTTTAAAGTCGTCACAGATTCCGGTCAAATTTATTTGAAAATGACTAAATACGATATTGTGGAAGGAGGATAATGAATGAAACGTTTTTATGCAATAGGTGAAGCGCTCATCGATTTTATTCCTACACAAAGAGAGACGCCATTGAAAGATGTGACAGGGTTTGAACCGCAAGTCGGTGGTGCACCGTGTAATGTGGCTGCTGCTGTTCAAAAATTAGGTGGCAACAGTCATTTGATTACACAAGTGGGTGAAGACGCTTTTGGTGACAAAATCATCGAGACGTTACAAGCGGTTGAAGTCGACACCTCACATATTTTAACGACAAAAGAAGCGAATACAGCACTTGCATTTGTCAGTTTATCTAATGATGGAGAACGAGACTTTTCATTTTACCGGAAACCGAGTGCAGACATGCTGTATGAAGCTGAAAATATTGACACAATTGAGTTGCAACAAGGTGATTTAGTACATTTTTGTTCGGTAGCATTAGTTGACAGTCCTATGAAACGCGCACATGTGACATTACTGGATAAGGCGGAACAAGTCGGTGCGACCGTTGTGTTTGATCCGAATGTGCGCTTACCTTTATGGGATGACCATGATGTTTATTACGAGACATTGCAAGCATTTTTACCACGTGCACATGTTGTTAAAGTTTCAGATGAAGAACTGTCATTTGTTACACGACATGAGGATGAAGCGGAAGCGTTAAAATCACTGTTTGTCGGCAACGTGCAAGCGGTCATTTACACAAAAGGCAGTCGCGGAGCATCTTTAATTTTCGAAGATGGCTCAACAATTGAAGTGCCCACACCGCCAGCGCAAGTGGTGGATTCGACAGGAGCAGGCGATGCATTTATCGGTGCAATCAGTGCGAAATTATGTCAATCCGAGCAACAACCAATTGAGACATTACGCCAACACGGGCATGATATTTTAAAATTTGCACATCAAGTTTCAGGTCGCGTCGTGTCGCAATATGGCGCCATTTCAAGCCTACCAACATTAGAAGAACTTTAATTAAAAAGCCAATCTCCCACCTATCCGGGAAATTGGCTTTTTAATGCGATATATAGCTTTTAAATTTTCTTCAAATTACGCACCGACACGTAACAAAATTCTTCATTTTTGAAATAAGCAATCCGTTCTTTCGTATCGACACTTGTAATATTTCTTCTGTTTAGCACATAACTGTTGTGGCATCTGAAGAATCGATCATCGAGTTGAGCTAACTCTTTCAAATTGCCGTAAAATTCGATTTGACGATTGTCTAAATGCGCGATTAAACGATGTGACTTCGGTGAGGACTCGAAAAACATCACGTCGTCATAGTTCACGTAAACCGAGCTGGTTCCACGTTTGAGTTCCAAAGTTTCAACAGTATGATCTTTTGTTAATAAATCAAGCCGTTTTAATGCTGTTTCTAAACAATCGATAATGCGTGTCCTTAATTCTTCAGGATCATCTTTAAAAATAAAATCCATGGCAGCCACTTTATAGACAAACGTCAAGTACGTCAGCTCACTATGACTCGTCACAAAAATAATATTCCCAACAGGATCGTGCTTACGAATTTCGCTCCCTAATTTAATCCCGTTAATATCAGACTCTAATTGAATATCTAAAAAGTAGCAGCCAATATCAGTCATGTTTTTAGAAGTTTCTAAGATAGCATAAGGGTCATTGGTAGCAAGCTCAATTTTCATCGGCTTCTCTTCAATCATAATATAGTTTTCAATAATGGACACCATACGTTCGCGTTGTTTAGGATCATCCTCACAAATCAAAATTTTCATGATACACACATCCTTATTCATAATCGTTCATAATCTCTAGTTTTTGAATAAAATAATGGTTTTCGATCGTCGTATCAAGGAATACATTGTCCGTTTGATCAATAATCTCTTTTAATGTTGTTAATCCTATACCTCGATTGTTTCCTTTAGTTGAAAACCCATCCTGGAACAAGGTATGTAACTTAGGCATATCTTTTGGCGCTTTGTTCATAATAATAATCATTACGGACTCATCCGTCTTAATAAATGCGATTTGAATGATAGGGTCCTCTATCGTGTTGGAAGCTTCTATCGCATTATCCATAATAATACCTAACACACGGCTGAGTTGAATCGCATCCATATCAATTTGCGTGATTTCATCCGCCACTTCAACAGTGATTTCAATATTATTTTCTTGCGCTTGTAAAATTTTAGTCGTAATTAAGCCTTTAATTTCACGGACTTTTAGATTCTCAATACCATTCAGTCGCATCGTATTGGATTCAAATTCGCTTTTTAAAGGACTAATATGTTCATGGTAATATTGCTTCAAACCTTCTAAATCATCTTCACGTAAATATTCGGACATCGTTAATAAAATATTCGTATAGTCATGTCGGAATTTACGCATTTTGTTGTTAATTTTTTCAATTTGTACTGTATATTTATAATAATCGTCTAATTCTTGCTTTTTCCGTTTATAATTGATTTCACGTTCAATTGTTAAAGTGGTTGCTATAATTAATATAGCGAAAACAGAAAAAGAAATAAAATAAATGATACCTAAATATTTAAAATCATATACGTTGTTCACAGTTTTAGGCAATATTGAAGAAAAGATGATGAATCCGCTTGCTAAAAATAAAACAAGCATAGCTAAATAAAACTTATTCATATAGAGCCAAGATGATTTAAATTTATTAAATAGAGTTACAAAAACTAAAGAAAAACAAAAACAACTAAAAGTAAATACCATCATATACACTAACGTAGACAAGTAATAGTTTACGGGATATGCATAAAGATATGTATAAACACCAGTCGCTATAAAATCACTAATAAGTAAAATTAATATAGAGATTAGAACACTAATAATGCCTACAATTTTAGATCGTCTGTAATAAAAAATGAAAAACTAAGAATTAAATAAAGCAAACTATTTTTATCGAAAATTAAATATAAAATAATAGAAGGGATTACTATCCCGAGGATGAGAATAATGTAATCCCTTTGACTATATTTATATTTTTGGATAATACTCGTAACTGATGCGAAAATAAAGGATTGAAATAACACTACAAATATGAAAAAAAGTATTTCCAATTTTATACACACTTTCTAACTTTTATTTGTCCTCTTCTAACAATTCGGCAGGGATTTCTGGCTCATCAAAAAATCCAGTACTAGTAGGGTATTTAGCAAAAGTACCGATTGATTGGAATAAATTTGTAATAAGGTTGAATAAAACTTCTAAAATTCTCATGTTAAACTTCCTCCTTAGTATAAAAGATAGGTAATAATGTGAATGATTGTAATAATACCCCATAAACGACAAAGCGATTATAAGGCGTTGGTACGATGAATGCAAGAGTCATGAGTAAAATGAATACAATGATTGATTTGATTTTAAGGCCTTTCACTCTTCTGGGAGCTATTGGTCTTTTTTTCGTTGCAGCGGGTGCATATTTGATTACGATCATCGCAGCCAATATACTCAAGCTTAACAAAAATTGAAACGAAATGTCATATTGTACTATTAACCATGGTAAAACAACGAATGAAGCAATGTTTTGTACATGACAAAGCATTGAAGTTTTCGCGTGTGCCCCATGAGAATAAGTCCTCAAGGCAAGAAAAGTTAGGTGAACAATGAGTGTGTATAAAAAAATGTTTAATAGGAGTGCAAGCCCGTAAGTCACAACAGCTTTAAATGAGTTAATCACGACAACTTGCATGCCTAAACGCACTTTTAAAAACTCAATATGACTTAAATTCTGTCGTTGTTGGAGCTTCAGCGCCATTTTTTCAATTCCATTGTCAATAAGTAACATACGGCTCTCCTCCTTGTCTAAATTATAATACACAACTATTAAAACGCTTTATTTTTTGCCTAACTGTTCATTTATCATTCCTAACTGTTGTGATTGGTTGTTTTTTAATATTTTACCATAAATTTTTAAACAGTTAAGCATAAAAATCAACAACTTACGCACTGGTTAACACAAGGACCAAAAAACATGTTGTAATATAGTCATCATCACATTGGTGATGGAGATAAAGTGATTTTGTATTAAGTGTTGTCGAGTACACTTAATCAAATTTACTGATTAAGTTAAGTCAGATGTTCTTAGTCATTGTATTCTTCGCTCAGCTTACATGACTAAGGGAGCAACAATCTATTGGAGTCTTTGATTTTATTTATAATTTAAGGAGGTGCTCACTATGGCAGCAGATATCATTAGCACAATCGTTGAATTTGTTAAACTTATCGCAGAAACAGTAGCAAAATTTATCAAAAAATAAGATTTGATAAAAGTATTTGTTAGAATCTTTTTCCTTACTTAGACTAAAGTAAAATCAGGTTTCGATATTGAAGCCATTGTAGCAATATTTAATAATCGGTAAATTCACTAAATTTTTTCATAATTAATAACATCCCCAATTAAATAGAATAACTGTAAATAAAACATTCCCTTAATATGAAGAACAGGCGAGTCCCTCCCAAGCTCGTCTGTTCATTTTTATTTGATGCTCATGATAAAGGTTCTTTGTCAACGTCGGTTGGTGAGACGATAACGCATTAAGCAACGTTATTTTGTTGTTTAATGCGTTTTTTATATTCACTTACAAATACCTTAGAAATCATTAAGATACGATTCCTAAAATTCCAGAAATTTCTATAAC
>NZ_MLGE02000021.1 GCF_001792775.2 Staphylococcus pseudintermedius | reverse complement strand
TAAGACCAGACAACATAGAAAAAGCTATCAAGAAAGTTAAGAAAAACAAAGGTGCTCCTGGAATTGACGGCATGAAAGTCAGTGAACTTCATGCTCACTTTGCGCAGTACTTTTCACGGATAACGAAAAAACTGCTTGATGGTTCATACAAACCTCAAGCAGTTCGAAAAGTTCAAATTCCCAAACCAAATGGGAAAATGCGTGTGCTTGGTATTCCTGTCGCTAGAGACAGAGTGATACAACAAGCCATTAGACAAGTGATTGAACCAAGCATCGACCGAACATTTTCAAACCATAGCCATGGTTTCAGACCTCATCGTAGCACAGGAACAGCACTTAAGCAATGTGCTGCCTACTACGAAGAAGGCTATAAAATAGCCGTGGATTGTGATTTGAAACAGTGCTTTGACATGTTAAATCATGATAAGCTCATGTATTTGTTCGAACGCCATGTTCAAGATAAGTCAATTTCCACATTTATCCGTAGAAGTTTACAAGTAGGTGCCATTGACCTATCTGGCGAAGTCGCAGAAAGAAAGATAGGTGCACCACAAGGGGGCGTTATCTCTCCCTTACTATGTAATATCTATCTACATGAACTGGATAAAGAACTCGAAAAGCGTGGACACCGATTTGTACGATATGCCGATGACTTTGTCATCTTCGTACGCACAAAACGAGCAGGCGAACGTGTAATGTCGAGTGTAACGAAATTCATTGAAAAGCAACTGAAGTTGGTGGTCAATGAAGAGAAAAGTAAAGTAGGAGCAGTCACACGTTTAAAGTTCTTGAGTTGTCTAATAACCAAGGTAAATGGGGTTTGTCGTTTCAGACCGACTACGGAAGCAAAAAGAAATTTAATACGCACCTTAAGGAAAATAACGAAACGAAATAGACCTGGTACCTTTAAAGAGATTATCACTGAAATTAACCAAGTGACGCGAGGTTGGATAAATTACTTTGGTAGAGGTTTTATCAGAGTATTTCTTGAAACCACACAATCTTGGTTAAACCGCCGACTTAGACAACTCATTCTTAAACGGTGGAAAAGAGTTAGAACGAAATATAAGATGTTGCGTCAATATGGTCTTGACCACAGAAGTGCAATGAAAATCGCACAGTCTCGCAAGAAATACTGGCGGTTATCGAACACGCACGAGGTTCATCGTGCACTTACAACAAAACAACTCTACAAGTGGGGATTAATACCATTAGCCCAGCTTGCAGAGTTGGCTTACGCAAGATATTGAACCACCGAGTACGGAACCGTACGCTCGGTGGTGTGAGAGGACGAATAGCTAATTAATGGCTATTTTGATACTCGATTCTACTTATATTGACAGATTATCAAAAAAATGATAACGTTTTCATAAAATGTAGGGATTCACTTTAAAAGGGGGGGTTTTGTGAATTTAGATAATATAAGTATGTATTTTAAACTAAATGCACCTGTGGTTATTTACGATTTAGATTTCTTATTAACTCATATTGAAAAATTGAAAAAAGAAGTTCCCAATAAAATTAAAGTGCTATATTCAGTTAAAGCTAATTCGAATTATAAAATATTAAAATTTCTAAATAATAATGAATTTATAAGTGGATTTGAATGTGCTTCAATTCAAGAGTTGAACCTAATCGAAAAGTTAACAAAAAAGCATATTTCAATAACAGGTCCATCATTTAGTTATAATGATATTAAAGATCTCTATGACAATGGTTATATTTATGACTTCAATTCAATAAACCAAATAAAGAATTTGGGAGGGTTTTTATTTGATAAGTCAATTGGAATAAGAATTATGATTGATAAAAGCTCTTTAGAATATAAAAATAACAATTCAAGTAGATTTGGTATTACGGTTAATGAGTTAATGAAAGATGAAAACATCCAATATCTGAATAATAACAACATCAAAATAGAAAGAATACATTTTCATAGTGGTGAAAAGGACTCCAAAGACATAGAAAAAATATTAAATTGCGTAAAATTTATATATGAAACTGAATTAAAAAAAGATATTAAAAGCATAAACTTAGGGGGAGGATGGAAGTTTTTATCAGATAAAAATAGATTAAATAGAGAATTACTAAATATAATAGAAGAAATAGATTGTGATAATTATGATATATTTATTGAGCCTGGGAGCTTAATTATAGATAAATGTGGCTACTTATTAGTGGAAGTTATTGATATAGATAAAAGACAAAATCATCAAAGCGCAGTAGTTAATGTGTCAGCACATAATTTGTTAACGTGGTTTTTAACTTATCCTATTGCAAATAATGGAAATAACTCAAAAAAATATAAAACTGATTTATGGGGGGCATCTTGTTATGAAGAAGATTTTTTTCTGAAAAATCATCAAATGAATGAGATGTTTGTAGGCACAAAAATTTTATTTTATCCATTTGGAGCTTATTTTAAAAATAATTGCAAAAGGCTGCATGACATAGAGTTTCCTACAGAGGTGTATTTTTATGATGGCGAATTTATATAGAGACGTATTAATTAATCAATATAATGAAATGGCAATCCTTGTTAAAATCACCAAGTCATTGGGTATTGAAGTGAGCGAAATGAAATTAAATAAAAATATATACAACAATGAATGTATACTTGACGATTACAGTAATATTATCAGAGAAACATGGATGGCAAAAAAGTTTACTAATAGTAAATCACTTTATAGATCATTGATTCAAAATAGCCACATGGAAGAAGTAAAGTTTAATAATTATGAATACGAAAGGATGGTCAAGTCCAATGGACTAGAGAAATACTATAAATATAACTTTCAGAATATAAAAAGTTTTACAAACTTATATTCGAGTGGAATGGCCGCTATAAGTAATACGGTTATAAGTTTAAAAAGCGCTTTTTCAGGTAAGATAAATGGTTTGATTGATATTGGGTATTTTGAAACAAATAATTTGTTCTATTTATTAAAAAATATGGGTGTTAACTCTTATTTTTGGAGTGAAGATCTTTCAAAAATCAAATGCGATTTTTATTTTTTTGAACCAATAAAATACTCTTTTTTTAAAAACGAAAGTAATTATATTGATAATATAAAGAGCATATCAAAGGATGAATCATATTTATTTGTAATTATTGATATTAGTTTATGTGGAGACAGCTTTGATTTAGAAGGATTTATAAATAAAATTTATGACTTGAAAAAAATAGTTGTAATTATAGTTGAATCATTGCTGAAGTTGTCACAACAAGGTTTTGAAATGACTAATGGCGGACGAGCTTCTTGGTTTTTTAATAAGAATGATCAAGATCTATACGAGTTTTTTGAAAAAACAACTCAAAATTATATACAAGTAACAGGGGCAGGATTATCAGATTTTAATTCTTCTCTTTTAGATAATTCTCTATTTTTGAATAATTATAATTATAGTGAAAGGATACTTGAAAATAACGTTTGTTTTTATAATGAAATAAAAGAATTGCATAATGAAATAATTGAAGAAATTATTTTTGGTGAAGATAAGGTTAATAGTGTTCATTATGGTTTGCCATTTATTTTTGTTAAATTAACAACACCTTCAGAAAAATTTAATAATGCGTTTTTGAATTATTTGAAAAAAGATATGGAAAAATTCTCCTTAAATTTAGATGTGAGAGATAGTTTTGGATTTAGAAACATTTCAGCTCAATATTTTAAAGATGCAAATAGTGGATTGTGTGTGTTTAAAATTGCTATTGGACATTTAAAAGGAGCCAAATATTATTTGCTATTAGATAGTTTTAAAAAAACAAATAATTTGAAGAAAAATGATTTTGTTAAAAAATATGTGGAGTGGGTGAAATGAAAGAAGTTCACAAGTTACTTTTGGGACGAGTGCTAACAAATATTGGAGATAGTATCGTACTCATCTCATTAACGTGGTATGTCGCTGTCACTTATCATAACACGTTATACTTAGGCATCATTGGTGTCATCGTAGGGGTTATTGATGTATTTATGTTCTTTTTAGGGCCCATTTTAGATAGATATAATATTAAAAAAATCTTATGTATTAGTACACTTGCACAAGTTTTTATAGTGATACTGATGTCTTTGTATTTCTTATTAGATCATCATCATTTGCTTATTTTGTACATATTGTTAAGTATGTCTACACTATTTTCGTCTGTGATTTATCCTGCAGAAAGTGTACTTATTCCTAAATTATCTACTGATGCGCGTCAAGTGGTTAAATATAATGCAATATTTCAAATGACATATAAGGGACTAGATGTGGTATTAGATGCTTTAGTTGGGGTTTTACTCAGTATATTTTTGATAGTGAATATCTTTTCGTTTAATGTCATCATATTTGTTGTGGCCTTTTTTGTGTTTAAACTGCTTAGGTTAAATTCAACAACAATTCATCATAAAGACAATATAGAAGCTAGCGACCGAATATTAAGTCGTTATTTAGCAGATTTAAAAGAAGGGATGATCTACGTATCGCGTCCTAAAATATTAAAACTTTTGCTTCCTTTGTCCATTATCAACTTTTCTCTCTCAGCTGTAACGGTAATTTATCCTAAAATAGCTGTGCTTGAAGGAAATGATAGTAAAGTGTTTTCATTGATTTTATTTGTTAATGGTCTAGGGCTCATATTAGGTTACCTAGTAGGACCAAGAATCATTAGATATATCAAGTTTAGCAAATTACTATTTAGCAGCTTTTTCATACTGTTCATTATATGGTTATGCATTTACCTATTCATTAATGTAAGTTATGTTTATATATTACCGATGTTTTTAGTTTCAAATATCATGATTGGAATAATCAACTTAGCTTTTATCAACGCGTTTCAATTATTGCCACCTCAAAATATGCTAGGTCGTGTAGCAACTACAAATGAGACATTACTGAGTATTTTGATACCATTTGGGGCGTTCACTGGTGGGATTTTACCTCAACTTTTTGGTACGATCAATATCAATTTTATTTTAGTGAGTATTGCGTGTTTAGTAATTTCGATTTTTTATGTAATTGATAAAGATATTAAGAAAATGAATGACTTAATGATGACGGGAGATGAGCAGTTGTGAATTATGATGTTATAATAATAGGTGCTGGACCAGCAGGTATTTATTCAAGTATTATTTTGAAGAGAGGTATACCTACCCAGAACGTTGAAGAAAATATTTCTGTTGGAATAATAGAAAAAGGTCTTATAGGTGGATTTACACGATATGCACATATACAAATATCAAAGCAGTGGTCATTTTCAGGATCTAATTTAATCAGTAATTTATATAACGAAGCTAAAAATTTAAATGTACATTTTCATTCAAATGAAGAAGTAACTAATATTGAAAAAATATGTAATGATAAATTTTTAATAAAAACCAACTCGAAAATTTTTACTGCTAGATTTGTAATATTAGCTAATGGAATCTTTAGTACACCGGAGAGCTTAAATAGCAATAAAGTATTAATAGGACTTCACAATGCGAAATTTATGATAGAGGATATCAAAGAAAAAGGATGGAAGAAAATAATACTATATGGTAGTTATAAAAAATCACTCAAAGATTTGAAAAAAGAATTGGAAGAATACAAGTATTTAGAAAAAATTAAGATAATTGTTGAACCTTTAGGAAGTTATGAGAAAAAGTTTTTAGATTTATCCATACCAAATGAAATGATGAGTAATTTTGATGGTATTGTTATTGATTATAATTCTTATAAAATTTTAAATTCTTCTACTCCTAAAATAAATATCCCTGAATTAAAAGAGGATTTAGGATTTATATATACCAATGAATTCTGTGAAACTAATATAAGTGGTTTATACGCCGTTGGAACTAATTCAAACATAATAACAGGTATTCCAATATGTTTGTCTACTGCTCAAATTGCATCGTTAGACATAGGAAGAAAAATAAATAAAGTTATTATTTCTGAACCCACAGGAAGGTTTCCATGGTTTCCTAGGGAAGCGGATTGGAACAATTCCTGGCTGAATATTTTAAAAAAACAAAGAAAATAGACAATTCAGTTTATTTATGTTATATTCAAAGTGAAGGAGGGTGGTTTAAATGATAAATATTAATCCAAGAGAACTTTCAATGGAAAATATGGAAATTGACTTAAGTATTATTAATGAAGAGCTTTCCCCAGAAGAAGTATCAGAATCAGGATTGGAATTGCCTAAGTTAGAGGTAGTGGACAAAGTATACTAAGATGTACTTTATCTATTTGAATCTGGGACTAACCCCAAAATTTGTTGGAGTCTAGGATATAGATATGATTTCTAGATTCCTTTTGTAAATGGCAGTTATAAAATGTAGGAAAATAGCGGAATGAAAGTGCTGTTTTTCCTGCATTTTTTAGTGCGCTCGGCATGGGTGACATCTTGACGGTGAAAGTCTGTTACAGGCTTGGTAGTAGGAACTGTTAGCGAAAAACAAGGGTGTCTATTGACAAGTGGAATCTGAAGGAAGTCGGACTCAAACAATCGCACTGAGATATAAAATTAAAGAAGACAAAAAGTTTGATTGGTAATAGCGATAGATCGTTGTATAAAAAATCTCTCATGTATAGGACTAACGACATTGCGTTTTTCAACCCTTTATACATAAAATTAACGAGTCTAGGCATATTGTTGTCCTAGACTCGTTTCCTTATTGATATATCTATTTTTCATTCACTTTCATAATGACTGGTAAAATCATTGGTTTACGTGCTGTTTTCTCAAATAAGTACGGTTGTAATGTTTCGATAATAGATGATTTCACTTGATGCCACTGAATGTTTTCGTTGTTATTCAATTTATAGATGACATCTTGCTTAATTTTCTTTTGGGCGTCGTAAATCAATTGACCAGATTCTCGCATGTAGACAAAGCCACGTGAAATAATGTCTGGACCTGATAACAGTTGGTTTTTGTTGAAGTCAATGCTAACCACGACAATGACTAATCCTTCTTCAGACAATAACTTACGGTCGCGAATGACAACATTCCCAATATCACCAATACCACTACCATCGACTAATACATTACCTGATGGGATACGGCCTGCTGTACGTGCACTGTCTCGTGTCAACGCAAGAACGTCACCGATATCATGGATGAAGACATTTTCTTCTGGTACTCCACAGTCCACACCTGTTTGACCGTGTGCAACGAGCATACGATATTCACCGTGGATTGGTAAGAAATATTTCGGTCTAATTAAGCGTAACATCAACTGTTGATCACCTTGAGAGCCGTGACCAGACGTATGGATGTTTGAAATCTTACTATGAATGACTTCAGCGCCAGCTTGATACAAGGCATTGATCGTGCGGTTAATGCTTTTCGTATTACCTGGAATAGGTGACGAACTGAATACAACCGTGTCTTCAGGAATGATTTTAATCTGCTTATGTGTACCATTTGCGATACGTGATAACGCCGCCATCGGTTCACCTTGCGAGCCTGTACATAAAATTAATAATTCATGCTTTGGAATGCTATTAATTTTGTTTGGCTCAACAAATGTTTCAGGGGGTGCTTTAATATACCCTAACTCTGTTCCGATTTTGATATTATTTTCCATCGAACGTCCAAACGTCACGATTTTACGGTTGTATTTAACTGCGGCTTCGACGGCTTGTTGCACACGATAAATGTTTGACGCGAAAGTCGCAAAAATAATACGTCCTGTACAATTACGGAAAATTTTATCTACGTTTTGACCGACTTCACGTTCACTTAGTGTAAAGTCTGGTACGAGTGAATTGGTAGAGTCAGAAAGTAAACAGAGTACACCTTCATCACCGAGTTGCGCCATTTTACCAATATTGGCTGGTGCGCCGACGGGTGTGAAGTCAAACTTAAAGTCACCAGTATGCACGATTTTACCTTCAGGCGTATCGACAATAACACCGTATGTTTCAGGAATACTATGTGTTGTCAAATAAAAACTCACTTTAAAATGTTTTGAATCAATGACAGTATCTTCATCAATTTCAATCAATTCAGCTTGGCGTAATAAATGATGTTCTTCTAATTTATTACGAATTAAACCGAGTGCGAGTGGACCGCTGTAAATTGGTACATTAATCTTTTTGAGCAGGTAGGGCACACCACCGATATGATCCTCGTGACCATGTGTGATAATTAAGCCTACAATTCTATCTTGGTTTTGTTCAAGATACGTGTAGTCAGGTATGACATAGTCGATACCGAGTAAATTATCATCGGGGAATTTGATTCCTGCGTCAATGATTACAATTTCATCTTTATACTCGATGGCGTAAGTGTTTTTACCAATTTCACCTAAACCACCTAATGCGTATACGCCAACTTCATTTTTTTGAAGTTGTTTCATTATTGCGCGCGCTCCACATTAAAACGTTCGGATTGTTGTTCATACTCTAAATGTGCGCCCTCTAATTTAGTTATGAATTCAATATTATAGTTGCGTTCTTTCAAATAACGACGAACTTGTTCTTCAGATTGTGCTTCAACATAAATGCTTTGTGTATTTTCACGTACGATGACTTCATCGCGATTATGTTGATAAAAAACTTTAAAAATTGACATATATTTTCCTCCTAAGTTGAATCACTTATCTTTAATTGATGGATATGCTTGAACAATTGAAATGAACAGTGAAAATAAAAAACATGAATCGAATATGCATCTCTAGGAATGTCTACATCATTCAATTCACCAGTCACTCACAGCTCATTTTCAATATGTATAGCGGTTATTAAATTTCCGTTCTCGTTTGAGTGTATGGCGATGTGCGCATACAGCCCAGTTGGTTTTATTTTACATGATGTTATCGAATAAATAAAGCGGAATGTGATAAACTAGAGAGTATCTTATAATTAAATGAATGGAATCTCATTTAAAATTCCCCGAAATAGGTGATGAAGATGAAAAGTGCGAGTCAATTACTAGAAGAAGTTAAAAACGAACGGAACCGGGAAGATAAGTTTTTGTGTGAAATTCAATTTGAAGTAAGACGTAATGAAGTAACGATGTTTTTTGAGTATGAAGAAGTTCAAATGGCGACGCAAGAAGCACATTATTTCAGAAAACACAATCATGACCCTGAATTTTTGGATATTGAAACATTTGAAACACTTAAAAAGGCATTGGAAGAAGAGGGGATTCGTTATAAACAACGTAGAGACATGTTTATGTAACGTATCGGATGAGTCGAAATAGCATCACAACGAATCAAACAGCGGCGAAGGATTGACTTTACCGCTCTTTTTTTATCCTACAACATTGTGCAAATGAAAATAGGAATGGGACTGGGATATTACATTTTCCCAATCCCTATATACATATGGCGTTGCACCATTAAAGATGATAAAACGACCGAAAAATAAAGGCAAATTAGATGAAAATGGATGCTCTTGTTTTCATGATTTCATAAACTTGCCTCAGTTCCACTGTATTTCATATAAGGTTACCCAGAAGACTGAGGCACCTGAGGAAATGCGTGCATACTGCTAACAGTTACTTCTTTACATTAAAAG
The DNA here is from genome assembly GCF_001792775.2 of Staphylococcus pseudintermedius. Lineage (GTDB taxonomy): Bacteria > Bacillota > Bacilli > Staphylococcales > Staphylococcaceae > Staphylococcus > Staphylococcus pseudintermedius. The sequence continues at coordinate 23,233 of NZ_MLGE02000021.1, read as the reverse complement.
TGGTTGCTGTTTATCGCAGCAGCTATCTGATTTCTCAATGTACACGCTTATGCGAAGTCGAGTCAGCCGCGAGGGGGCAGTACGACGAAATCTTTGCTACACATGAGATTTCTGTACTGTTCCCAAAATCCACTAAGTCCTCACTAAATGTAATAGTTTAATCAAGCGTTAGTAAGTTGAAGGGCCAGCCCCTATAAACGCGAGGCTATGATGGCAACCCAATTCTTATATTCCATCCGCTACCTTTTTAATCGTTTTAAATAGTTTGTTATTCTTAAACTTCCATCGCACCATTTTTAGGTTGCAATGGATGTTCTTGGTCGATATGATCATAAAACAGTACGCCGTTAAGATGGTCCAATTCATGTTGTACTACAATCGCTGGATAACCTTTCAAGCGTAAGTTGATCTCATTGCCATCAATATCATAACCTTTAAGTTTGATACGGTAATGGCGATGAACAAGGCCTGGAACATCTTCGTCCACGCTCAAGCAACCTTCACCTGTTGGCAAATACGCATCTTGAACACTATGACTCACAATTTTTGGGTTTACAATCGCAAAATCATATGAATGTCCTTCACCATCATCAGGTAAATAAACCGCAAACATGCGTTTCGGTACATTAATTTGAGGTGCTGCTAATCCAACCCCACTACGTAATTGATATTTTTCAGCAATTTCTGGGTCTTGACTATTTTTTAAAAAAGTTTGCATATCTAATAAAGTTTGTCGTTCTTCTTCAGTTAATGGGAACTCCACTTCTTTTGCTCTTTGGCGAAGTGTAGGATGTCCATCTCTAATAATATCTTTCATTGTTAACATTTTTGACACCTTCCTTATTTAATAATATATCAAAAAAATTCCATAAAGTGATAGTCGAAAACTTTCAAAATTAAAATCGTATATAGATGTATTTTTTAACTTCTGCATTTAATACGTATTATAAAGGGAACATTGTGCGTATGTCCTTGAAAAATGTGTAAAAGAACGAAAAATGTACGAATCAATATTTGAATTATAACGTTATTTTCATTAATATTACGAGTGACAGATAAGGAGGTCTCCAGAATGAAATTTCATAAAACAATTGGAGTAGCAGTTGCAACAACATTTTTATTGGCAGCTTGTAGCAAAGATGGTGAACATATTGAAAAGTACAATGACGGACTTGAAAATATGCAAAAAGCTGAAGCACCGATTCAAGAAGTTAATAAAGAAATGAATAAACTTGAGAAAGAAAAAGAAAAGCTATCAAAAGAAATTAGTGGTAAAAACATTGCTGAAGTCCAAGATAAAGTGGATCAAGTACTCGATAATGCGAAAAAGCGTGAAAAGCAATTAAAAAAAGAAGTTGAAGCGATGAATCATTCTAAAAAAGCTTTCGAAAAGGCAAAAGCAGAGTCGAACAAAATTGAAGATGAAGATGATAAAAAAGAGTTTGATGAATTGAACAAAGCCATTGAAGAAAAAAATAAAAAACACGATGCTTTCGTTAAAGGCTATCAAGATGTCATCAACAAAGAAAAAGATTTGTTCAGTTATTTTAAAGAAGATTCAGGTTCACAAGAGGAAGTCGACAAACGTTCTAAAGCGTTATCTGATGTTCAAAAAAATATGCAGAAAAAAGTAGAGGACTATACAAAAGCAATTCGTAAAGTACAAACAGAAAAGCAAGACGTTGATGAAATCGCTAACAAATAACTATAACAGTTTGAAAGGATTGGTATAACAGTTGCTTCTACTGTTGTGTTATCAAGTGTTACAGAACTTTAGGAAAACTGTTTAACAGTTCGTATATTTTGTGTTACACTAGAGTAAGTCGAATGTTATTTATTTTATATACGGGAAAGGTATGGTGAATTGCATGGTTACTAAGTTAAACAACCAGTTCGATGCTGAAAAAGTATTGAAAGATACTGAGGCAAAATTTGAAATGGTTCAAATCTTAGATGCAGATGGAAATGTAACAAATGAAGATTTACTTCCGGACTTATCGGATGAGCAGTTAGTAGAATTAATGAGAAGAATGGTTTGGACACGTATTTTAGACCAACGTTCAATCTCATTAAATAGACAAGGACGTTTAGGTTTCTATGCACCAACTGCTGGTCAAGAAGCATCACAACTTGCTTCACAATTCGCATTAGAGCAAGAAGACTTTATTCTTCCTGGTTACCGTGATGTACCACAATTAATTTGGCATGGCTTACCATTAACAAAAGCTTTCTTATTCTCACGTGGTCACTTCGTAGGGAACCAAATGCCTGAAGGTGTGAACGCGTTAAGTCCACAAATCATTATCGGTGCGCAATACATCCAAACAGCTGGTGTTGCATTAGGACTTAAAAAACGCGGTAAAAAAGCAGTTGCGATTACGTATACAGGAGACGGTGGTTCTTCACAAGGTGATTTCTATGAAGGTATCAACTTTGCTTCAGCGTACAAAGTGCCTGCAATTTTCGTGATTCAAAATAACAATTACGCGATTTCAACACCGCGTGATAAACAAACTGCAGCGCAAACATTGGCTCAAAAAGCGATTGCAGTAGGTATCCCTGGTATTCAAGTTGACGGTATGGATGCATTAGCAGTATACCAAGCAACGAAAGAAGCTCGCGACCGTGCTATCAATGGTGAAGGTCCAACATTAATCGAGACAATGACATATCGTTATGGTCCGCATACAATGGCTGGGGACGACCCAACGAAATACAGAACATCTGATGAAGATTCAGAGTGGGAGAAAAAAGATCCACTTGTTCGCTTCAGAAAATTCTTAGAAAACAAAGGCTTATGGTCTGAAGAAAAAGAAAATGAAGTGATTGAACAAGCTAAAAATGAAATCAAAGCTGCGATCAAAGAGGCTGACAGCACTGAAAAACAAACAGTGACTTCATTAATGGAAATCATGTATGAAGAGATGCCTGCAAACTTAAAAGAACAATATGAAATCTACAAAGAGAAGGAGTCGAAATAGGCCATGGCACAAATGACAATGGTTCAAGCGATTAACAACGCGCTAGCAACTGAACTTAAAAATGACGAAAACACTTTGTTATTTGGTGAAGACGTTGGTGTAAACGGTGGTGTATTCCGTGTAACTGAGGGCTTGCAAAAAGAATTCGGTGAAGACCGTGTATTTGACACGCCTTTAGCTGAATCTGGTATCGGTGGTTTAGCGTTAGGTCTTTCAACTCAAGGATACCGTCCAATTATGGAAGTCCAATTCTTAGGTTTCGTATTTGAAGTGTTCGATTCTGTTGCAGGACAAATCGCACGTCATCGTTTCCGTTCAGGTAACTCAAAAGTAGCTCCAGTTACAGTTCGTGCGCCATTCGGTGGTGGTGTACATACACCAGAACTGCACGCTGATAACTTAGAAGGTATTTTAGCGCAATCACCAGGTTTAAAAGTGGTGATTCCATCAGGTCCATACGATGCAAAAGGTTTATTAATCGAAAGTATCCGTAGCAATGACCCAGTCGTATATTTAGAGCACATGAAATTATACCGTTCATTCCGTGAAGAAGTACCTGAAGAAGAGTACACAATCGAAATTGGTAAAGCGAATGTTAAACGTGAAGGTACTGACTTAACAATCATCACTTATGGTGCAATGGTTCAAGAGTCAATGAAGGCTGCTGAAGAACTTGAAAAAGATGGCCATTCTGTTGAAGTGATTGACTTACGTACAGTTCAACCATTAGACGTTGACACACTTGTAAAATCAGTTGAAAAAACAGGCCGTGTTATTGTTGTTCAAGAAGCACAAAAACAAGCAGGTGTAGGTGCAAATGTTGTCGCTGAATTATCAGAACGTGCAATTCTTTCATTAGAAGCACCGATCGGCCGTGTTGCAGCGCCAGATACAATTTATCCATTTACACAAGCTGAAAACGTTTGGTTACCAAACAAAACTGACATCGTTGAACAAGCGAAGAAAACTTTAGAATTTTAATGTGTAATTTTTGAGAAGAGTGGAAAAGAGGACTGTGACATCAGTTTTCTGTCCCACGCCCTTGCATATGGAGAATGAAATGATTTTTCGTTTCTTCTCCTATATGTGTGTAAACAAAGTATTATTTATAATTTAATTATTTAGGAGGAAAGAACGTGGCATTTGAATTTAGATTACCCGATATTGGTGAAGGTATCCACGAAGGTGAAATCGTAAAGTGGTTCGTTAAAGCTGGAGACACTATTGAAGAAGATGACGTACTATGTGAAGTACAAAATGATAAATCAGTTGTAGAAATCCCATCACCTGTAAGTGGTACAGTACTTGAAGTGTTAGTTGAAGAAGGTACTGTAGCTGTTGTAGGTGACATCATTGTTAAAATAGATGCACCTGACGCTGAAGAAATGGAGTTCAAAGGCGGACATAGTAATGATGCGCCTGCAAAAGCTGAAGAAGCTAAAGAAGAAGCACCTCAAGAAGAAGCGGCACCAGCTGCTCAAGAAGCTGTAGAAGTGGATGAAAACAGACAAGTAAAAGCAATGCCATCAGTGCGTAAATATGCACGTGACAATAATGTGAACATTAAAGCTGTTAATGGTACAGGTAAAAATGGTAGAATTACTAAAGAAGATGTAGATGCATACTTAAATGGTGGCGAACAAGCAGCGACAGCTCAAGATACTGCATCAGCTGAATCTTCAGAAGCATCAACTGAACCAGCAGCATCAGCACCAGCAGTTTCAACTGAAGGTGAATTCCCTGAAACAACTGAGAAAATCTCTGCAATGCGTAAAGCAATCGCAAAAGCAATGGTGAACTCTAAGCATACTGCACCTCACGTAACATTAATGGACGAAATTGATGTTCAAGAGTTATGGGATCACCGTAAGAAATTCAAAGAAATTGCAGCTGAACAAGGTACTAAATTAACATTCTTACCTTATGTTGTTAAAGCTTTAGTATCAGCATTGAAAAAATACCCAGCACTTAACACTTCATTTAACGAAGAAGCTGGCGAAGTTGTACAAAAACATTACTGGAACATTGGTATCGCAGCAGACACTGACAGAGGTCTTTTAGTACCTGTTGTTAAACATGCTGACCGTAAATCAATCTTCCAAATCTCAGATGAAATTAACGAACTTGCTGTCAAAGCTCGTGACGGTAAATTAACATCTGACGAAATGAAAGGTGCAACATGTACAATTAGTAACATCGGTTCTGCAGGTGGCCAATGGTTCACACCAGTTATCAACCACCCAGAAGTTGCAATCTTAGGTATTGGTCGAATCGCTCAAAAACCAATCGTTAAAGATGGCGAAATCGTTGCAGCACCTGTGTTAGCATTATCACTAAGCTTTGACCACAGACAAATTGATGGTGCAACTGGTCAAAACGCAATGAACCACATCAAACGTTTATTAAACAATCCAGAACTATTATTAATGGAGGGGTAAAATATGGTAGTCGGAGATTTTCCAATTGAAACAGATACTATTGTCATTGGGGCAGGTCCTGGTGGCTATGTTGCAGCAATCCGTGCAGCACAGTTAGGTCAAAAAGTAACGATCGTTGAAAAAGGCAATTTAGGTGGCGTATGCTTAAACGTAGGTTGTATTCCTTCAAAAGCATTGTTAAACGTATCTCACCGTTTCGAACAAGCGCAACATGGTGCGGATTTAGGTATCACAGCTGAGAATGTATCTTTAGATTTCGATAAAGTACAATCTTTTAAAGGTTCAGTTGTTAGCAAATTAACTGGCGGTGTTGAATCATTATTAAAAGGAAACAAAGTTGAAATCGTTCGCGGTGAAGCTTACTTCGTTGATGAACACAGCTTACGTGTAATGGACGATAAGAGCGCACAAACTTACAACTTCAAAAATGCTATCGTAGCAACAGGTTCACGTCCAATTCAAATTCCTAACTTCGAATTTGGTGGTCGTATCCTTGACTCTACTGGTGCGTTAAACTTACAAGAAGTGCCTAAAAAATTAGTTGTCGTTGGTGGCGGCTACATCGGTTCAGAATTAGGTACTGCCTATGCTAACTTCGGTACTGAAGTGACAATTCTTGAAGGTGCAAAAGAAATCCTTGGTGGTTTCGAAAAACAAATGGTTGCACCAGTTAAAAAAGAAATGAAAGCAAAAGGCATGATCATCGAAACAGAAGCTTTAGCTAAATCAGCTGAAGAAACTGATAATGGTGTTAAAGTGACTTACGAAGTTAAAGGTGAAGAAAAAACAATCGAAGCTGACTACGTATTAGTAACTGTAGGTCGTCGTCCAAACACTGACGAACTTGGTTTAGAAGAAGTTGGCGTGAAATTAACTGACCGCGGTTTAGTTGAAGTTGACAAACAAAGCCGTACATCTGTTGACAGTATCTATGCAATTGGTGATATCGTTCCAGGCTTACCACTCGCACACAAAGCAAGCTACGAAGCTAAAGTAGCAGCTGAAGCGATTGCAGGACAAAATTCAGAAGTGGATTACATCGGTATGCCTGCAGTATGTTTCACTGAGCCAGAATTAGCACAAGTAGGTTATACTGAAGCACAAGCGAAAGAAGAAGGTCTTGATATCAAAGCTTCTAAATTCCCTTACCAAGCAAACGGCCGTGCATTATCATTAAATGATACAAACGGTTTCGTTAAACTTGTGACGCTTAAAGAAGATGACACGCTTATTGGTGCACAAGTTGTGGGTACAAACGCTTCAGACGTTATCGCTGAACTTGGTTTAGCAATTGAAGCGGGTATGAATGCTGAAGATATCGCTTTAACAGTTCATGCTCACCCAACATTAGGTGAAATGAGCATGGAAGCTGCTGAAAAAGCTTTAGGTTTACCAATTCACACAATGTAATAATAGTTGAATAGATAAGGGGCTGTGCAGAATTGTGCAGTCTCTTTTTTATTTAATAGAATTTGTTGTTTGGTTATGGGTTACTTAAATAAATTTGTTTGCTCGCTTTTTCAAAACATTTTATATACATGTTTGAATTAAACATGCTTTGTTTGAACACGCATATACACAACAACATGATATAAAGCGAATAGAAGCGCAATGGGGTTGGTATACCAGGTTTTCCCAGTCCCAATCCTATTGATGGATTTGTAGCCATTATTGATGACAGAACAGACATAAAACGAGAATGAATTGGATATAAAACATAGATGCTATTGATTTACTTGATGACATAAACTCTCCATCATCTTCCGCTTTATTTGTTGTAAGGTTGCCCAGAATGCTGACCCTCTTGATAGAATGCGTGCATACTGCTAACAACCACTTCTTTACTTTAATAGTGATTACTATTTATTGCAGTTGCTGTCAGACTTCTCAAGGCACTCGCTTTTGAGAAGTCGAGTCATCCTTACGGGTGCAGTACGACGAAATCTTTGTTGAACATGAGATTTCTGTACTGATCCCAAGATTCACTAACGCCGCAACAAATGTAACCGTTTAATCAAACTTTAGCGAGTTAAAGGGACAGCACCTTGGAAAGGGAAGCATAAAGGTAATCAAAAATATAAATAGCAAGAAGAGGGCAAGTTAGACAAAATAATGTATCAATAGTATCATTATTTTTATTTTCCCTACCCAAGCACTTTAAAACTGGCACAAAATGATTTATAGTCAACATAAAAATTCAATCATAAAGGAGTGAAATGATGGAATACACATATCCGATAGATGTCGATTGGTCTCAAGAAGAAATGGTGGCTGTCGTCTCATTTTTTAACGCCATCGAATCGTATTACGAAAGCCAAATTGAACGTGACACACTCATGACACGATACCGAGAATTTAAACAAGTTGTCCCAGGCAAAGCAGACGAAAAAAATCTCTTCAATGATTTTAAAAAGCAGAGTGGCTACGACAGTTATCAAGTCATTCAAGAAGCGAAACAACATCCTGATCAAAAAACTTTAAAGAACAGCTAAAAAGGTATTGTAATTTAGTGCGCGATTTGTTATTTTTATTAAGCATTAAACAAAATGTTTAGTAAAAGTAAACAAGTCGCTTTTTTTGAGTGGAGGGACTCTATGGAGATTGGACAAAAGATAAAAAATTTAAGACGTTTAAAAAACTTAACGCAAGAGGAACTTGGAGAACGCACGGATCTATCTAAAGGTTATATTTCTCAAATAGAAAGTAATAAAACGTCACCCAATATGGAAACTTTTTTAAATATTTTAGAGGTGCTTGGAACGTCACCACGCGATTTTTTTGATGACAAACAAGTAGCGAAAGTGCATTATCCGAAAAGTGAACAGTTAAGTTATTGTGAAGATGAAAAGGGATATTATTTGCAGTGGCCTGTGAAGCGTTCAAATGAGTTTGATATGGAGCCATTATTGCTCACATTAGAACCACACGCATCATATAAAGATTTTCAGCCCTCAACATCAGATACTTTCGTCTATTGTTTAGAAGGGGCAGTGACTTTAACTTTAGGGGAGCAACAATATACTGCAGAAAAGGGAGATGCATTATATTTTAAAGCGCTGGCTACTCATCGTTTATCGAATACAAGTCAAGTGAGTGCGAAATTGATGATTGTTGCAACGTCATCGTATTTATAGGAGGTTTTAAAGAATTGAGTGAATTACTAAAGTTTAAAAATGTTACAAAAAAGTATGATACAACGACCATTTTGAATGATATTGATTTAGAAATCGAATCAGGACATTTTTATACCATTTTAGGACCATCAGGTTGTGGTAAAACGACAATGTTGAAGTTGATTGCTGGCTTTGAAACCCCCGATGCAGGAGAAGTGATTTATTTAGGGAAAAACATTAATCAACTTCCAGCGAATCAACGTCAAGTGAACACAGTTTTCCAAGACTATGCGTTGTTTCCACATTTGAACGTCTATGATAACGTTGCATTTGGATTGAAGTTAAAAAAGATGAAAAAAGATCAAATCGAGAAAAAAGTGATAGAAGCGTTAAAGCTCGTTAAATTAGAAGACTATATGTACAGTGAGATTCATGCGTTAAGTGGGGGCCAAAAGCAACGTATTGCAATGGCACGGGCAATTGTCAATGAACCTGAAATCTTGTTATTAGATGAGTCTTTATCGGCGCTCGATTTAAAGTTACGTACTGAGATGCAATATGAGTTGCGCGAATTACAATCACGCTTAGGCATTACGTTCGTATTCGTTACACATGATCAGGAGGAAGCCCTTGCTTTGAGTGACTTTATTTTTGTCATGCGCGCAGGTAAAATCGAACAGTTTGGAACGCCGCTTGATATTTATGATGAGCCGGTCAATCGCTTCGTAGCAGACTTTATTGGCGAGTCGAACATTGTTGAGGGAACGATGATCAAAGACTATGTGGTGAACATTTACGGCCAAGATTTTGACTGTGTTGATAAAGATATTCCACCTCAAACTTTAGTTGATGTTGTCATTCGCCCAGAAGATATTACACTCGTACCGGAAGAACAAGGGCTATTTAAAGCGACTGTGACGAGCTCGTTATTTAGAGGCGTGCATTATGAGATGATTTGTGAAGATCGCAAAGGCTATGAGTGGATGATTCAGTCAACGAAAAACGCAGAGATTGGTACACGCGTAGGTTTAGACTTTGAACCTGAAGCGATTCATATCATGGTACCGGGTGAAACAGAAGAAGAGTTCGACAAACGTATTGAAGGTTATGGAGATTTGAACCATGAAACATATTAATCGTTGGCTCGCTATACCGTATTTACTTTGGATGGTTTTCTTCATTGTCATTCCAGTCATATTACTTTGTTACTTTTCATTTGTTGACGATCATGGGCACTTCACATTGATGAATTACGAACAGTTTTTCTCTGTCCGTTATATGAGAATGCTATTTGAATCTATTGTTTATGCGACGTTAATTACGCTGATATGTTTATTAGTAAGTTATCCCGCAGCTTACTTCAGTCATCAATCTCGTCACGCCGCGTCTTGGTTGTTGGTGATGATTATTCCAACATGGATGAATTTACTACTTAAGACATATGCATTCATTGGGATTTTCAGTCATGATGGTCTTATCAATAAAATCTTGATAGCTTTAAACATTCCATCTCAATCGATTTTATTTACTGCACCTGCATTTATTTTTGTAGCGGCGTATATTTATATTCCATTCATGTTGTTGCCAATATACAACAGTATGAAAGATATCCCAAACCAGCTGTTTTTCGCAGCACAAGATTTAGGGGCGAATACGTTTACTGTCATTCGTAAAGTGTTGCTTCCTTTAACGGCGGAAGGGGTCAAAACAGGGATTCAAGTCACATTTATTCCTGCGTTGTCACTCTTCATGATTACGAGACTGATCGCTGGTAACAAAGTCATCAATATTGGTACAGCGATTGAAGAGCAATTTTTAGTCATTCAAAACTTTGGAATGGGTTCGACAATTGCGCTCTTCTTAGTGTTGTTCATGGCATTGGTTATGATTTTAACACGCAGTAAGCATAAGGGAGGCGCTTCAAAATGAGATGGTATGGAAAGTTTTATTTAATTGCAATGTTAGTTGTACTGTACTTGCCTATTTTCTTTTTAATGCTGTACTCGTTTAATAGTGCAGGCAATATGGTGCAGTTTGAAGGGTTTACTTGGGAACATTATCAAACGTTATTCGACAACAAACGTTTACTTCAAGTTGTGTTCAACACGATTGCGGTGGCGTTATTAGCAGCTGGTATTGCGACGATCATTGGGATATTCGGTGCGTTGTTATTGTATCAATTGCGTAATCAAACCGTTAAAATTTCGTTATTAACGTTAAATAATGTGCTCATGGTATCATCAGATGTTGTGATCGGTGCGTCATTTTTAATTATGTTTACTGCACTAGGACATTTTACAGGATTTGGATTAGGTTTTACGTCTGTTCTCATCTCACATATCGCGTTTTGTATTCCAATCGTGGTCATTATCGTATTGCCAAAGTTATATGAAATGAACGATTCGATTATGAATGCAGCACGAGATTTAGGAGCATCAGAGTTTCAATTGTTAAGTAAAGTTGTGATTCCATACATTATGCCGGGAATTATCGGTGGCTTTTTCATGGCATTAACGTACTCATTAGATGATTTTACAGTAAGTTTCTTCGTTACCGGAAATGGTTTCAGTGTGTTATCTGTAGAAGTTTATTCTATGGCACGTCGTGGTATTAGTATGGAAATCAATGCGATCTCTACCATTTTGTTTACGTTAATTATGCTCGGTTTATTGATTTATCAAATCATTCAACGTCAAAAACAAAAAATTCAATCCAATAAAAGAGGTGTGTCATTATGAAACAATTAATACAGCTCGTTGGTGGTGCACTGCTATTGGGTTTAATTAGTTTAGGTGTCGGGTATTGGATTAATCATGACGGTATAGGTGGCAAACAACAAGAGAAGCTTTACGTCTACAACTGGGGAGAATACATTGACCCTGAGTTGTTAGACCAATTTGAAGAAGAAACGGGTATTAAAGTCGTCTATGAAACATTTGATTCAAACGAGGCGATGGAAGCAAAAATTCGAAATGGCGGCACACATTATGACGTCGCATTTCCGAGTGACTATACCATTGAAAAGATGAAAAAAGAACATTTATTACGACCGCTCGATCATAAAAAGATTCCTAATATGAAGCACCTCGATCCGTATTATATGAATCAACCGTTCGATCGTAAAAATGAATATTCGATGCCATACTTTTTTGGTACGGTGGGGATTTTATATGATAAAGAAAAATATGAAGATATTGATTTCAACAGCTGGAATGCTTTGAAAGATCCAAGACTTAAAAATGATGTGCTCTTAGTCGATGGTGCACGTGAAATTATGGGTATTTCATTGAATAGTTTAGGGTATAGTTTAAATGATAAAAACCCTGAACATCTCAAGCAAGCGGAACAGCATCTGAAAACCTTTGCGCCAAACATTCGTGGTGTCGTAGGGGATGAGATTCAAATGATGCTTGAACAACATGAAGCGAGTGCCGCTGTCATTTGGAGTGGATCGGCAGCCCCTGTTTTCCATGAAGATGAACGCTTTGATTATGTCGTTCCGAAAGAAGGTTCCAATTTGTGGTTTGATAATATGGTCATTCCTAAAACAGCACAAAATGTGGAGGGCGCGCACAAGTTTATTAATTTCTTGTTAGACCCAGAAGTGAATAAACAAAATACCGAATGGGTAGAATACGCAACACCTAATGAAACAGCGAGAAAGCAATTACCAGAAGAGATTCGCGATGATAAACGTGTATACCCGACACGTGAAGAACAACAAAGATTAGAGGTTTATCATGATTTAGGACCAGATGTTTTAAGCGAATACAACGAACGTTTTCTTAATTTTAAAATGGCGCTTTAACTGCGAATGTAGTGATTTCGCCAAAGTTTAGTTATAATGAGGAGAGTAAGATAAATATGAGGAGTGAAAGCATGACGGGAGAAACATATACACATATTAGTCGTCCTGTAAATCGACTCGCCGAAAAAATATTAGGTTGGTTGAGTTGGCTATTGCTGCTAGGTACTACTGTAGTCGCGATGTTTTTTGGCTTAGTTTTGTTTAGTAATGAAAGTTCAATTCAAAGTTTAGAAAACAGTATTGCTAATAACGCGACATTACAAGAGTTATTAACCAACAATAATATGAATGCGACACAGTTTGTTATCATGTTACAAAACGGTGTATGGGCATTTATCGTATATTTAATCATATGTCTGTTGATTTCATTCCTAGCGTTGATTTCAATGAATCATCGTATCGTATCAGGTTTGTTATTTTTGCTTGTAGCAATCGTGACTTTACCGTTATTCTTTATTTTAGTACCACTCTTCTTCTTTATCATTGCGCTCATGATGTTCGTTCGAAAAGAGAAGTATGAAGCGGTGCCGACGTATTACGATGAGGGTTACTCGTATGGACCATATGCGACTCATGAACCACAAGACTATCAACAACATGAGACGTATCGTGAACCTGTTGCATACACAGAAAATGAACGTCAATCAAATGAATCATATCAAACTTATGAAGAAACACCAGCTTATGATTCTTCGGTAGTCAATGACGATGAACCAGAAGTGTTATCTCGCTCTGCTAAATACCATCAAAAATCACAAAAGCATCGAGAGGTTTCACAAGCAGATGATATGGCAGATGAAGCGGACGATACATTAGTGTATGACAGTCGAGCGATGTCAAGAAATGTCGAGCAACGTCAACATGATGATGAACTGTCGACAGATACTGATATAGAAGATGAGGCGGCATCGATGTCTAGAGCGGAAATGAAACAACAGCGTAAAGAAGAAAAGAAAGCGCGTAAAGCATACGAAAAAGAACAACGTAAGCTTCGACCAAGTGCTTCCTCACAACGACGTCAAAATTATGATGATCGGATGAAATTACAACAAGACCGTTCAAAAAGTGATTCACAAGTAGATAAGGATCAATAATATCAAAAAAAGCGGATAGGTCACTTGATGTGATACACACGGCGACACGCACTTTGAGTGGAGTCAGACATGTATGACATGAAAGATTGCCTATCCGCTTTGTTATGTCATATTATTTTATAGATAGATACACATATAAATTTAAAGTGATAAATTTAGTGAAAAAAATTAAAGTATGGTTTATTTTAATTAAAACAGGTAATATACTAATCAAGGAGGGTTTTTAGATGACAAATCAATATACGTATAATCAACAACAGCATAATCAAATGCATTCAAACGATTTGAACGGGACACAAAAACCGTTTAAACGCACAGTTGAAAAAGTATTAACTTGGGTTGGAATTGTGTTACATATTGTTTGGATTTTGCTTTTAGTAGGTTTGGTAAAAGTAATTCAGACACCTGAATTCCAACAAGAAATTCAAGCAACAGGTCAAGATATTGCACAGATAGAGAATTTAGGGTCAAGTACATTTTTATTAGCATTAATTCCGCTTGTATTCGCGATTGTTGCAGTGTTTATCTTTAAAAAGAACATTTTAGCTGGGATTCTGTTAATTTTAGCAGCTGCGACAGGTTTGTTTTTAACGATGAGCTTAATTTCAGCAGTATTATGGTTGATTGCCGGTATTATGCTAATCGTGCGTAAACCGAAACGTCAAGATACTGTGATGTACGATGCGCATAACAATAATGCAAATGATGCCGACCGTCAACGTGGCACAACTACGGATCCTTACGTTTATGGTAACGACACAACAAAATCAGTGCGTGATGAACATGAGCCAAATTTTAACCGAGAAAATCACGACGAAGAACGCAATGGTTTTGAACAAAATATTAAAGACGATACAACAGATTTAAAAAAAGATTTGAACGATAGTAAAGGCGATACAGAAGACCGTCTGCGTTAATCATTCGAAATCTCAAGTATGTTTAGGTATTATCCTAGAATACTTGAGATTTTTTATTTTTGAGATATTGTGTTGCAACGTTATTTTGTTTTCATAAATTTAAGTACGAAAATAAGACGTAAGGGGATTTGAAAATAAAAATGGAAAAAGGGTGGGACATAGAAAGCTTTAGCCGTAATCCAATTCATAGATTGATGATTCATTAATGACTTTAAAGCAGTGGAAAATGAGGGGAAATAGGATACAAAAAATGATGCTAATGCTTTCTAGTTTTCATACTCTTACCCTCAGTTTTGCTGTAATTGATATCAAATTGTCCAGAAGGATGAGGCGCCTAAGGGAATGCGTGCATACTGCTGGTAGTGACAGCTTCTCTTTAATAGTGGTTACTACCAGCAGTAGCTGTTTGACTTCTCAATGGCATACGCTTTTGAGAAGTCGAGTCAGCCGTGCGGGGGCAGTACGACGAAATCTTTATTGTACATGAGATTTCTGAACTGCTCCAAAATTCATTAACGTCTTAACAAATGTAACAGTTTAATCGAGCCGAGTTGAAGGGGCAGCCCCTAAGAAAGAAGCCATGAGGGCAATCATAAACACAATTTGTGGAAGAGGGCAAGTTTAACAAGAATATTGCATCAATAACATCAAAATTTTTGTGTCCTATACCTACAAATTTTGGTGTTATTGATAAAATTTTAATAATTGCTCAAACGTGTCTTCTAAAAAGGCAATGAATTTACGATCTGATTTTAAATGTTCAGATTGTGGCGTGATAGCACGAGCTACAAAAAATTCCCCTTTTTTCACATTTTTTGCACGCGTGATACCTGCTTCAATCTCTTCTT
The DNA here is from genome assembly GCF_001792775.2 of Staphylococcus pseudintermedius. Lineage (GTDB taxonomy): Bacteria > Bacillota > Bacilli > Staphylococcales > Staphylococcaceae > Staphylococcus > Staphylococcus pseudintermedius. The sequence continues at coordinate 8,034 of NZ_MLGE02000021.1, read as the reverse complement.
GGGACATGTCTTGAATACGTGATTTCGTCGGTTGCATATGGTCTAACGAAATTTGGAAGTCTTCAGGCAAGTTGAGTAATGTATCTAACTTTTGCTCGAACACTTTTACGTCCTCCGCTTTGTTTGGATCCTCGTGCATTACACCATACATTACAAATAAATGGTCTTCAAATAAGCCGATTTGGAAATGAGGCATCATTTTATAACCGCGTTTATTTGTAGCAAATGCCACCCATGTGTCTTTAGGGGGGTTCACTTTACGACGTGCATGTTTCGCCACGTGCGCATAAAACGTTTCACCTGTTACTGTTTCTAGGTAATCTGCAAAATAGTCACCTAAAGCGTTCAATTGAGGACGGATTTGCTTTTCGAGCCCTGCCATTCGTGCGTCAAGTCCTTCAATTTGAAAAACTTTGAAATCTTTTGGTTTAAATATGTATTTCGTCATGGATTGACCTCCTTATCGTATGTCTATGAAATTACTTTTATTGTAGCATATTACAGTCGTTTGAACATTTAAATTGAATCAAATTAGTGTATAATAAATGCAATAGGAGTGAGGCAAATGCATTTATATGATTATGCGAAAAGTCTAGTATTAGAAGCGGGGAATAATGTTCGAAAATGGATGGTGGAAGACCTCGCTATAGAAGAAAAATCAAATCCAAATGATCTTGTTACGAATGTAGATAAAGCGATTGAACAATTCATCGTACAACAAATTCAAGAAAGTTATCCGCACCATCGTATTATCGGTGAAGAAGGGCACGGCCATGATATTGAGTCGACTGAAGGTGTCGTTTGGGTCATTGATCCCATCGATGGCACGCTTAATTTCATTCATCAAGGCGAGAATTTTGCGATTTCTGTAGGTATTTTTAAAGATGGCAAGCCCTATGCTGGATTTGTTTATGATGTAATGGCTGATTTATTGTATCATGCTAAAGTAGGTCACGGCGCTTACATTAATCAAAATGCAATTCCACAACTAGAGGGTACGCAAGTTCGTGAAAGTATTATCGGTATGAATCCGAACTGGTTAACGAAACCGATTTTAAGTTCGATTTTACAGCCGATTATTAGTGACTCGAGAAGTGCACGTGCATATGGTTCAGCTGCATTAGAAATTGTTTATGTTGCGACTGGTCAACTTGCGGCGTATTTAACACCACGATTACAGCCTTGGGATTATGCAGGTGGTATGATTATTTTAAATGAAGTCGGTGGTGTGGCAACTAACTTTGCCGGAGAGCCGTTATCAATCACAGCGCCAAACTCTATTTTAATGGGGAATGCGCAAGTCCACGAAGAAATTAGACGTGACTATCTTCAAGGTTATGATCATTGTTAACCGCTTTACAACAAAAGTTTAAACGCAAATAAACATTGAGCTATCACAATTAAAATGATTTGAATACATACATCGCTACAAAGATATTCAATGCGTAGCGGTGTTTTTTATTGATAAAAGGGTAATGGGCATAGTCACATAAAAAAGATAGTGCCAATGATTGTTCATCAAGCACTATCTATGTAAAAGTTTATCATTCCATCACTAAGCCCATGATGTGGCATGCGTGTTGTGATACGAAGCGATGTGTAAATTTCAGTTATAACCAATCATTTTCACGATATTTCTTTTTTAATGTAAAGCCAACACCAAAAGTAACGACCATTAAGATAAACATAATAATCATCCAAAAAATGTTCGTTGCAGCAACGGCAAAGCTAAACATTGTTAAAAAGAATACAGCGATGATTGCAAGGATTAAAAAAATGGATTGAGATTTTTTCATTATCAGCCCACCTCACTGTTTCTTCATTCCATTTCTATGATATAATAAACGAGTTGTAAAAGAAAGTGATAATTTACCCGAGAAAGGAATTACAGTATGACAAAATTTAGAGAAGATGTTCGTAACATTGCGATTATCGCTCACGTAGACCATGGTAAAACAACTTTGGTTGATGAATTATTAAAACAATCCGGTATTTTTAGAGAAAATGAACGTGTAGAAGAACGTGCGATGGACTCAAATGATTTGGAGAGAGAACGTGGTATTACAATTTTAGCGAAAAATACTGCGGTTGACTATAAAGATACGAGAATCAATATTTTAGATACGCCAGGGCACGCTGACTTTGGTGGAGAAGTAGAGCGTATAATGAAAATGGTAGATGGTGTTGTATTAGTGGTTGACGCTTATGAGGGGACAATGCCACAAACACGTTTCGTATTGAAAAAAGCGTTAGAGCAAAATTTAAAACCTGTTGTCGTTGTGAATAAAATTGATAAACCTTCAGCCCGTCCGGAAGGGGTTGTCGATGAAGTTTTAGATTTATTTATTGAATTAGACGCCAATGATGAACAACTTGATTTCCCTGTAGTGTATGCTTCGGCGATTAACGGTACAGCGAGCTTAGATCCAGAGAAACAAGATGAAAACATGCAAAGTCTATACGAAACGATTTTAGAGTATGTGCCAGCGCCAGTAGACAACAGAGATGAACCATTACAATTCCAACCTGCATTATTAGACTATAACGATTATGTAGGACGTATCGGTATCGGTCGTATTTTCAGAGGAACGATGCGTGTCGGTGAAAGTGTGTCATTAATTAAATTAGATGGCACTGTGAAAAATTTCCGTGTAACGAAAATATTCGGTTATTTCGGTCTGAAACGTGAAGAAATCCAAGAAGCTTATGCTGGAGACCTTATTGCAGTATCGGGTATGGAAGACATTAACGTCGGTGAAACGATAACACCACAAGATCATCAAGAAGCGTTACCAGTATTACGTATTGATGAACCAACACTTGAAATGACATTTAGAGTTAATAATTCACCTTTTGCTGGTCGTGAAGGACAATTTGTCACTGCACGTCAAATTCAAGAACGTCTTGATAATCAATTAGAAACAGACGTGTCCTTAAAAGTGACGCCAACTGATTCACCAGATGCATGGACAGTTGCCGGTCGTGGAGAGTTACACTTATCTATTTTAATTGAAAATATGCGTCGTGAAGGTTTTGAATTACAAGTTTCGAAACCACAAGTTATTTTAAAAGACATTGATGGTGTTTTACATGAACCATTTGAACGGGTACAAACTGAAGTACCAGAAGAATATGCTGGTGCAATTATTGAATCTTTAGGTCAACGTAAAGGTGAAATGGTCGACATGGTAACGACAGACAATGGCTTAACACGCCTTATCTTTAACGTCCCTGCACGTGGCTTAATCGGTTATACGACAGAATTTATGTCAATGACACGTGGTTACGGTATTATCAACCATACATTTGATGAATTTAGACCACGCATTAAAGGACGTATCGGTGGCCGTCGTAACGGTGTACTTGTCTCAATGGACCAAGGTTCAGCGAGTGAATATGCGATTTTAGGACTTGAGGACCGCGGTATCAACTTTATGGAACCAGGAACTGAAGTATACGAAGGCATGATTGTTGGACAAAACAACCGTGAAAATGATTTAACAGTGAATATTACAAAAGTTAAACATCAAACAAACGTGCGTTCAGCGACGAAAGACCAAACTGAAACGATGAAAAAGCCACGTAAATTATCATTAGAAGAAGCATTAGAATTCATTAATGATGATGAGCTTGTGGAAGTAACGCCTGAAAATGTACGTTTAAGAAAGAAAATCTTAAATAAAGGGCAACGTGAAAAAGAAGCAAAACGTATCAAACAAATGATGGAATCTGAAGAAAATTAATTTAATTCGTCATTGAATCATATTTTGAAAGAGCTTGGAGAGTGAAAATCTTCAGGCTCTTTTTTAATTTTTTGGAGGCAGTGCACATTTTTGAATGGTAGTCAATGCTGATCACTTTTCTCTTAAACAGACCGTAAGCCATCGAGGAAAGGGGTATACGCTCATTTACTATAAACCAATAAATGTCTGTGACGACGTAGTTTTTACCTATATAAACTGTAATTTTTATACTAGCATTACGTATAAGTTGATTTTATAATCAAACTCTCAAGCTATTTAAACTATAAAAGTAATTATAGGGTTTCTCGAATTTAAAAGGTATATTAATTAGTCTTATTTCAAAGTAATTTTATTTTTAAGCCAATTATTTTGTTTTCCTCAGGCGATGTATTAAAATGAAGGCAGTTAATGAATAGGAGGGAAATACAGTGAACACAAAGTATGAAAAATTATTTGAAACACTTGAATTACCCAACGGAACAACATTAAGAAACCGTTTCGTTTTAGCACCTATGACACATACATTATCTAATGACGATGGGACTGCCTCAGATGTGGAATTAGACTATATGGAATCTCGCTCAAAAGATGTCGGTTTAGCGATTACAGCAGCAACATATGTGAATGAAGAGGGGAAAGCATTTCCAGGTGAACCATCTATTTCTAAAGAGGAAGATCTTGAAGGTTTAAGTGAACTTGCAAGAAGAATGAAAAAAGGTGGCGCAAAAGCAATCGTTCAAATCCATCACGGTGGTGCGAAAAGCTTACCTGAATGGGTACCTAATGGTGACGTTAAAGCGCCAAGTGCTGTTTCAACTGTAGGTTTCGGTCATACAGAACCACATGATGCGCGTGAAATTACAGCTGAAGAAATTGAACAAATGATTAAAGATTTCGGTAAAGCGACATCACTTGCAATTAAAGCTGGATTTGATGGTGTCGAAATTCACGGGGCAAACCACTACATTATCGAACAATTTCAATCACCATACTACAACCGCCGCGATGACAAATGGAAAGAATTATTCTCTTTACCAAATGCGGTGGCAGATGAAGTGTTACGTGTAGCCAGAGAAGAAGGACCACAAGACTTTATTGTCGGTTACCGTTTCTCACCTGAAGAAGCAGAAGATCCAGGTATTACAATGGATAACACTGAAAAATTAATCAAACACTTAATCGAAAAACCACTTGATTATTTACACGTGTCATTAATGAATGTGCATTCCGTTGTACGTCGTGGTGAACACGAAGGTAAAAAACGTGTAGATTTAATTCTTGATTGGATGGAAGACCGTATGCCACTCATCGCAATCGGTTCAGTATTCTCAGCAGATGACGCATTAAGTGCCATCGAAACAGGCGTACCTTTAATTGCGATGGGCCGTGGTTTATTATTTGATGAAAATCTTATTAGTAAAACAAAAGAAGGTAGAGAAGACGAAATCATTTCTTACTTCGACCCAGAAAAAGCAGATCATCACAACATGCCATATTTATTATGGAAAGCATTTGCTGATAAATGGTATCCATATCCAGAAAAACCAAATGCATAATCTGAGTTAAACGATATAAAAAGGGCGAATCGCTTCCACGTCTTAAACGGTCAAGCCATTCGCCTTTTTCTTATGCTTGACAAACAAAAACCGGGGCATCTTAAGTCCATGCCCCGGTTCATATTAAGCTTCATCATGATAAGAAGTCGCGTCCTTTTTATCATGGGTAGTCAAGATAGGTGGACGTTGCTTCGGTGTATCAAGACGGCTCTTACATTCATCGCACATAAACGTTTTAATGGGATTATTTTTCAAACGTTTCGCTAATCGTGTATTTTCATCTAACAAAACTTCAGTGTCACATATGATGCAAGTGACTTTACGCATTTAGAACACCTCTATATGTGTAACGTGCTCGAAAACATAGTCATAACCGTCTTCTAACGTATAAACAAAACTGTCTACACCATCATCGTGATAGAGACGTTTGCCATCTTTAGCGAATTGGAAGAAAAGATAAGGCAACAGGTCGAATGGCACATCGATATGCGCTTCATCGTTAGACAGCCTGATCGTTGTCACGTTTTCATATGGTTCTGCATTTTTGAAAAAAGGTGTCATATTAATCGCAAAAGAACCTTGTAATACAACACGTTTTTTATAATCAATTTCAGAATTTAAAGTAGGTGGATTCGTTTGACCTTCTAATATGGCACGATTCCATTCTCTGTTGTCCTCAAATTCAATCGGCTTTTGTCCTTCAAAAATACCTTTTTCTAAATCCTCAAGTGAAATTTTTCGATCGTCAAAAATCCAAGTCGTACTATCGAGTGTAATTGGAAATTTAACGTCACCTTTGATTTGAATCATTTGTATGCACTCCCTCAGTTTAGCTACGTTTATTTTAACATACTTGTCCCAGAGCGTATGCCAAATTTACTTGCTTTTTAACAGTCGATGAGATAAACTTTTTACATAAGAAGAAAATTAATAGGGGGACTATGTCATGAGCAAGCAACAACAAATGAGCAATGCTGCATATGACCAACTGAATAAAGACGCAGATCGTATTCTACAACTCATTAAAGTTCAAATAGATAATCTTACACTACCACAATGCCCTTTATACGAGGAAGTTTTAGATACACAGATGTATGGTTTACAAAAAGAAGTCGACTTTGCAGTAAATCTTGGACTTGTTAGCGAAGAAGATGGCAAAAAGTTAATGTTACGTTTAGAGAAAGAATTATCAAAATTACACGAAGCATTTACTCGCGTTTAATGGTTGCTATCTAACATACAATAGCACGTTTTTTCGACGTCTAAGTGCGAGAATTGGATGATTGACACATATGAATAATATGAAAAGACTATTTCGGTATATTTTGAGATCTTCTAAATATATCGATTTTCCATTATTAATCACATATCTTGCACTCTGCTTTATTGGTTTGACCATGGTTTATAGTGCAAGTATGGTCGCAGCAACAAGAGGCACACTCACAGGTGGTATTCCTGTTGCAGGTACATATTTTTATACGAGACAACTCATATACGTCATCGTTGGTTTTTTTATTGTGTTTTTTATGGCGTATATTATGGACGTACGCATTTTAAAGCAGCGTAATATTCAACTTGGGATGATGGCGATCATGCTCGGTTTGCTTTTTGCGACACTATTATTTGGTAGTGAGATTAACGGTTCACGAAGCTGGTTAAAGTTAGGATTTATGAACTTGCAAGCTTCTGAACTTTTAAAAATTGCTATCATACTCTACGTACCATATATAATAGAAAGAAAGCATTACGAAATTCAGCGACAACCGATCGTTATTTTGTGGCCGATTGCATTTGTCGGTTTTTGTCTTGGCCTTGTCTTACTACAAAAAGACGTCGGTCAAACATTGTTGATAGGCGGTATATTTTTTAGTATTATCGTTTACTCTGGTATAGGTGTCAAAAACTTGATTAAAATCGGCTCTTACGCGATGTTAGCGTTAATTGTCGTAATTTTAATTATTGTCATTTTCCGCATTAATATTTTACCATCATATTTAACAGCACGTTTTAGCGCATTGGAAAACCCATTTAATTTTGAGTCTGGTATTGGTTACCATTTATCGAATTCGTTACTCGCTATCGGTAATGGAGGACTGTTTGGACGTGGATTGGGCAACAGTATTATGAAACTCGGATACTTACCTGAACCGCATACAGACTTCATTTTTGCGATTATTAGTGAAGAGCTTGGTTTTGTGGGGGCTTTCATCGTGTTAGGTATGATTTTCTTTATCGTCTATCGTGCTTTCGAATTGGCTTCCCGTACAGCGTCATATTTTTACAAATTGGTATGTGTTGGTATTGCGAGTTATATTGCATTACAAACTTTTGTCAATTTAGGTGGTATTTCAGGCTTAATCCCATTAACAGGTGTACCGCTCCCATTTATTAGTTTTGGGGGTTCATCGATGTTAAGTTTAAGTATCGCGATGGGACTACTACTCATTATTGCTAAGCAAATTAAATATGATGATGCGAAACAACGCTACATGAAAAAACAACAAGCTAAAATGAGACGTTATTAACAAATAGATGGCGTGTGTATGACGGATACTTGTGATGCACCAAAAGCTAATTTCTATACTTTATATAGAAGTTAGCTTTTTTCTCAGTGCGCCCGGCATGGGTAACATCTTGACGGTGAAAGTCCGTTACAGGCTTGGTAGTAGGAACTGTTAGCGAAAGACAAGGGTGTCCATTGCGAAGTGGAATCTGAAGGAAGTCGGACGCAAACA
>NZ_MLGE02000020.1 GCF_001792775.2 Staphylococcus pseudintermedius | reverse complement strand
GGATAAATTACTTTGGTAGAGGTTTTATCAGAGTATTTCTTGAAACCACACAATCTTGGTTAAACCGCCGACTTAGACAACTCATTCTTAAACGGTGGAAAAGAGTTAGAACGAAATATAAGATGTTGCGTCAATATGGTCTTGACCATAGAAGTACAATGAAAATCGCACAGTCTCGCAAGAAATACTGGCGGTTATCAAACACGCACGAGGTTCATCGTGCACTTACAACAAAACAACTCTACAAGTGGGGATTAATACCATTAGCCCAGCTTGCAGAGTTGGCTTACGCAAGATATTGAACCGCCGAGTACGGAACCGTACGCTCGGTGGTGTGAGAGGACGAGTAGTCAATTAATGGCTATTCTCCTACTCGATTTGTTGAAAGTCAGATGACTCATAGTGATGTATTGCAGAATAGGTGGGGCATAAAGCGAATGTTATTAATCACTGAAATGACCGGGCGAATTGAAAAATAACAAATGCTGTATGATAAATGGCAGCAATAACTGTAAGATAAAAGAAAGCCTGCTAAATTGTACATGACGTTATGAATGAGTTTGTCATCATGCCTATACACCAATAGTAGTCAAAGAATATAGAATGAATTATGCTTTTATCCAATCGTCAGTAGACATTACCGTTGAAAAATTACTTAATGACGAAATAAATGCGTTTTGTACATCATTTGCTTGAACATTGTTTTCATTAAATGTTAAATTGCGGGTCGCTGTCGCATCATGAATCAACACAGGATTGTAACCTAATTCAGCGGCAGCTCTTGTTGTAGAATCGACACACATATGCGTCATCATACCAGTAATGACGAGTGTATCCACCTCTAGCTGATCAAGTGTGGCTTGAAGTTTTGTTTGAAAGAAACTGTTTGGAAAATGCTTTTCAATGATGACGCTATCAGCTTGCAATGATAATTCAGAGTGTAATGCCACCCCATCTGTTCCTTTTTCAAAAAATGCAGGATTTGGCTGTGTATTGATATGTTGAATATAAATGATAGGTAAATTTTTCGATTTAAAGTTATGCTCGAGTTGTTGAATATGATGAAGGGCCTTTTCGGGTTCATGTAAAACCATTTTTCCTCCACTGAAATAATCATTCTGAACATCAATAATAAGTAAACCATATTTTGTCATAACTCAAACCTCCTTAGTTTATACTATTTAGCATAAACGAGATGGGGACAATGTTAAAGTGATTGAGAAGCGGAAAGTCAATCACTATTAACGGTAAGACCCTATGCACATATCATGTATAATAGGTTTACGAATAGACTTGAGAAGGTTTGACCTGGTGATGATGGAAAGCGGTGTGACGATGGCAAAAATCAATATTTTAAATAAAGTGTTTTCTAAAAATGTATTAAGAGAATTGATACGTGAAGGCGAAAGTGACCTACTGAATAAAGCTTATTACCAAATTTTTAATGACGATGCCCATCATCTCAATAATCATAAAAAAATAGAACAACTGTATGCTGTATTAAAAAAGAATTATCGGAATGAATATTTTTTTAAAAACACGATGTTAAACAAATTACTTCTAGGTAAGCACGCTTTGAATAAGACTGTTGCTATGACAGAATTGCCTATAAAGCGCTCAAAAGCAGATTTTATATTAATCAATGGTAAGGCGATTGTATATGAAATAAAGACAAAACTTGACGCTTTACAAAGATTGAACAATCAAATTATGGATTATTATACAGTGTTTGACCATGTCGAAATCATTGTAGACGAAGCATAAAAAAGCAGTTGAAATACAAAGGCTTTGTTCAATCAATGACATATAACAGTAAAATAGGCATTTTAAAAGAGGGTATCGTAAATAAAAGTATGAATATATCTAGTTTTTTATGCTTTACTTACTTTAGGGAATCGTGCAACATTTGTGGCAGTTTATTGGATTATTGGGGGGATCAATCAAAGAAGAAATGACACATGTTTCCCATGATTTTAGAACACCACTTACTACGATCAAAAGATATGTGCATCTCTTAGAACAAGAAAGTAACTCGTGAAAAGATGAAAGGAATTATTTCGATATTATTAATCAAAAAATTGTTGTATTGAACCAACAAGTTGAAACATTTTATAATTTAACACTCATAGAATCAAAAGACTATTCAGTGGATTGAAATTATCAGCCTCTGTCTAAAGCGTTAGATCATGTATTGATTTCTTATTATACAAATTTTGAAGAGAGGTCAATCACATTACAAGCATTTCACATTTCAAATGATATTATTTTAAATTGATGAAGCACTCAGAAAACGTATTTTAGAAAACATACTCTCAAATACTTTGAAATTCAGAAAAAAGCTATGCCGAATTGAGAACAGCAATACATGATGAAAATTTACGGCTTATTATTTCAAGAGATTTTTATCCTGGCAACAAGATAGATATCAATCAAATATTTGATAGAACGTATATCTCACAGTTAAGTCGCAAAGACAGTGTAGGGTTAGGGCAATATATTGTACAATTATTGATGAAATTGCAACATGCTCATGACCAGGCAAAATACGAAAATGTATAATTCATTATTATGGTTGATTTTGTTAGGCTGTAAATATAGATTTGTTGTTTCAAGTTTAAATGAATCGAACAGAAATGTGTTTGATTATGTTTGAAATATCATTTTTGTGTGAATTTCAAACATTTTATAGTAACATGTTGAATATATATGTTTGCATTGTTAAATATAACTTAAGATAAGTATTAAAAACGTTAATATAAAGGTGTGAAATGTTTGAACAAATATGAACGACTAGATGAGATAGCACGTCGAGTAAACGAAAAAGGGACAATACGTATTACGGATATTGTGGAAGACTTGAATGTGTCCGATATGACTGTAAGACGGGATTTAATCGAATTAGAGGAACAAGGGATATTGACGAAAATACATGGGGGTGCCAGAAGTAATAAAGCTTCTCAATATAAAGAGATGTCTCACCGTGAAAAACATACCCAAAAAAGTGAAGAAAAGTTAGAAATTGCTAAAAAAGCGGCAAAGTTGATTGAAGATGGAAATGTTATTTTTCTAGGTCCTGGTACAACAGTTGAAATGTTAGCGAAAGAAATCGATAATCAACGCCTATCTATCGTGACTAATTGTTTGCCTGTTTTTCAAATTCTAGAACATAAGCGTTCAGAACAATTTTCTGTGTATTTAATCGGTGGTTCAAAAAGACAGTTAACAGAATCATTTGTTGGTGATATGGCCAATACATTGTTAGAAAAAATGCGCTTCTCAAAAATATTTTTTAGTGCAAATGGGATTAAAGGGAATGATGTGATGACGTCATCTTATGAGGAAGCCTATACACAAAACTTAGCTATTAAGCACTCAAATGAAAAATATATTTTAGCTGATGATTCAAAAATAGGCAAAGAGGATTTTGTATCATTTTGTGAATTGAAAGATTTAACTGCGATTGTAACGAATACTTTGAACAATGATCAGTTGCAGTATTTACAAAAGTTTATTGAGATTATTTAATAATGAATTAATGAAAAGGACTACGACAACCCCATGTCTTAGTTCTCTTTTTTTGTTTATAAATGATTAAAAATGTTTATATTTGATTGAAAGTAAACAAATAATGTTGAATTTTTGTTTAGATAGTTGTATGATTTAACTGTAAAACAATGAAAGCGTTTGAAAATTGATGGATTTAGCTTTTATTTCGAAAGGATGATTATTGTGAAAGTGATTATTGGTGCAGATCAATATGGTTTAAGTTTAAAAGAACATATAAAAACTTTTTTACTTCAACACCAATATGAGGTTTTAGATGTCACAAGCGAAGAATTAGAAGATTTCGTAGATGTTACCGTTGCTGTTGCTAAAGAAGTACAACAAAATGATGAAAATTTAGGTGTTGTTATTGATGCATATGGCGTTGGAAGCTTCATGGTCGCAACAAAAATTAAAGGAATGATAGCAGCAGAGGTGTCAGACGAACGTTCGTCCTATATGACGAGAAGCCATAATAACTCGAAAATGATTACAATGGGTGCAGCATTGGTAGGGCAAACTTTAGCTGAAAACATTGTGAAAGGCTTTATCGAAGGTCACTATGATGGTGGACGTCACCAAATTCGTGTAGACATGTTAAATAAAATGGGATAAGAGGAGGAGCATGAGATGAAGATTGCAATTGGTTCGGATCATATTGTAACAGATACGAAAATGGAAGTATCACAATTTTTAAAATCATTGGGTCACGAGGTGCTTGATTGTGGTACGTATGATTTTGCACGAACACATTATCCAATTTTTGGAAAAAAAGTGGGAGAAGCTGTCACAAGTGGAGAAGCAGATTTAGGGATATGTATTTGTGGTACAGGAGTGGGAATCAATAACGCTGTCAATAAAGTGCCAGGTGTGCGTTCTGCATTGGTTCGTGATATGTCATCAGCTATCTATGCTAAGGAAGAACTAAATGCAAATGTCATAGGCTTTGGTGGCAAAATTATTGGCGAGTTATTACTTTGTGATATAGTCGAAGCCTTTATTAATGCTGAATATCACCCTACCGCAGAAAATAAAAGGTTGATAGAAAAAATAGCGCAAGTTGAGTCGGAAAATGAAAATCAAAAAGAAGATTCCTTTTTTGATGAGTTTTTAGAAAAGTGGGACAACGGAGAATATCACGATTAACTTATCTAAATCATTAAAGTATATTTGCAGATTTGAGTGTATTGATTTTATTAAATGTAGAGGTGTAAAAATGAGTAACAAACAAGAATTATTAGCACGCTTAAGTGACGAGAATGGAATCATTTCAGCATTGGCTTTTGACCAACGTGGCGCATTAAAACGTATGATGGCACAATTTCAAGCATCTGAACCCGAAGTTAGAGATATAGAACAATTAAAAAAATTAGTTTCAGAGGAGCTCACACCTTATGCGTCTTCTATTTTATTAGATCCGGAATATGGTTTGCCTGCAACACAAGTAAGACATAGCTCGACAGGTTTATTATTAGCATATGAAAAAACGGGATATGACGTGAATGCTAAAGGACGTTTACCTGACTGCTTAGTTGATTGGTCGGCCAAACGTATTAAGGAAGCAGGCGCACAAGCTGTCAAATTCTTGCTCTATTATGATGTCGATGATGAAGCATATATCAATGATCAAAAAGAGGCATATATCGAGAGAATTGGTTCAGAATGTAAGGCAGAAGAGATACCGTTCTTTTTAGAAATTCTAGCATATGATGATTCAATAAAAGATAACAAAAGTAAGGAATACGCAAAGGTAAAACCAAGAAAAGTTATTGAAGCGATGCGCGTATTTTCAAATGAACGTTTTGGAGTGGATGTTTTAAAAGTGGAAGTACCTGTAGATATGAACTATGTCGAAGGGTTCAGTCAAGGTGAATTTGTGTACACGCGTGAAGAAGCAGCAGCGTATTTCAAGCAACAAGATGAAGCAACACACTTACCGTATATTTATTTAAGTGCCGGTGTTTCTGCCCGATTATTCCAAGAAACATTAAAATTTGCACACGAGGCTGGAGCGCAGTTTAATGGTGTGTTATGTGGACGAGCAACATGGTCTGGTGCAGTGAAAGCATATATAGAAAACGGTGAGGAGGCAGCAAGAGAATGGCTGCGCACTGAAGGTTATCACAATATAAATGAACTAAATCATGTGCTAAAAGAAACAGCTGTTTCATACAAAAGCAAATAATTAACAAACGGTGGAGGTAATGAGGATGAACAGAGAAGAAGTTGCAATGTTAGGATTTGAAATTGTGGCATACGCTGGAGATGCACGCTCAAAATATTTAGAAGCATTATCAGCAGCACAAGTTGGCGATTATGATAAAGCTGAACAACTGATTGAAGAAGGTAATCAATGTATTGTGGATGCGCACAAAGCACAAACGAGTTTATTACAAAAAGAAGCGATGGGTGATGATATTGCTTACAGCGTAACCATGATGCATGGACAAGATCACTTAATGACAACCATTTTATTAAAAGACATGTTAAAACATATCATCGAATTGTACAAACGAGGGAGCTGACATCTATGAACAAACTGATTGGGTTTATTGAAAAAGGGAAACCGTTTTTTGAAAAACTTTCTCGTAATATTTATTTAAGAGCGATTCGTGACGGTTTTATCTCAGCTATGCCAATTATTTTATTTTCAAGTATTTTCTTATTGATTGCTTATGTACCGAATATATTTGATTTCAAGTGGAGTAAAGAGACCGAAGCACTCATTATGAAGCCATACCATTATTCAATGGGAATTGTAGGGTTATTTGTTGCGGGAACAACAGCTAAAGCGCTAACGGATTCATATAATCGTAAATTAGAAAGAACAAATCAAATCAACTTTATCTCGACGATGCTGGCTTCGATGAGTGGTTTCTTATTTCTAGCTTCGAATACACTTGAAGCAGGAGGATTTGCAAATGCTTTCATGGGAACGAAAGGCTTACTAACAGCATTTTTATCTGCCTTTATTACTGTGATGATTTATAACATTTGTATTAAAAATAATATTACAATCAAAATGCCTAAAGAAGTGCCCCCAAATATTTCACAAGTGTTTAAAGATTTAATTCCATTCAGCCTTGTTATTTTAACTTTGTATGGATTGGATATCCTTTCAAGATCAGTGAATAAAACAAATGTCGCTGAATCAATTTTAAAGGTTTTTGAACCATTATTTACCGCAGCAGATGGCTATGTGGGTATTACAATTATATTTGGTGCTTTTGCGTTTTTCTGGTTTGTTGGTATTCACGGTCCTTCTATCGTGGAGCCTGCTATTGCAGCCATTACTTATGCCAATATCGAAACAAACTTTAAATTACTACACGCTGGTGAACATGCAGATAAAATTTTAACACCAGGTACACAAATGTTTATCGTAACTATGGGGGGCACTGGTGCGACATTAGTAGTCCCGTTTATATTTATGTGGCTGTCTAAATCAAAACGTAATAAAGCAATTGGGCGTGCCTCAGTTGTACCTACATTTTTCGGTGTAAATGAACCTATTTTATTTGGTGCACCCATCGTATTAAATCCTATATTCTTTATACCATTTATCATGGCACCCATTATTAATGTGTGGATTTTTAAGTTTTTTGTTGATGTCATTGGTATGAATAGTTTTAGTGTGTTCTTACCTTGGACGACTCCAGGTCCATTAGGAATCGTGATGGGGACAGGATTTGGTGTGTGGTCATTTGTTTTAGCAATGACTTTAATCGTTGTTGATACTTTCATTTACTATCCATTCTTCAAAGTCTATGATAATCAAATTTTAGATGATGAGTTGAAAGGTATTGACAGTACGAACGAATTACATGCAAAAGTGGGAGAAAACTTTAATACGTCAAAAGCAGATGCTATTTTAAATGCGTCTACAAATCAATCCGTCGCTGATATGACTCAAGAAGCAAACAGTTCAAACCCTATTACTAAACCTATTAATGTACTTGTACTATGTGCTGGAGGAGGAACAAGTGGTTTACTAGCCAACGCTTTAAACCAAGCTGCTACGGAGTACGAAGCACCTGTTAAAGCTGCTGCAGATAGTTATGGCGCACATATGGATATTATGAAGGATTTCGATCTCGTCATTTTAGCCCCACAAGTTGCTTCAAACTATCAAGATATTAAACAAGATACAGATAGGCTCGGAATAAAGCTTGTTAAGACACAAGGTGGGGAATACATTAGCCTTACTCGTGATGGCCAAGCAGCTTTGAAATTTGTGCAAGATCATTTTAGATAAAAGGAGATCAAAATCTAATGAAAAAGTTACCAGAAGACTTTATTTTTGGTGGTGCTACAGCAGCATATCAAGCTGAAGGTGCGACAAATATAGATGGTAAAGGTAGAGTAGCGTGGGATACTTATTTAGAAAAAAATTATTGGTACACAGCCGAACCAGCTAGCGACTTTTATCATCGCTATCCTGTTGACTTAGAGTTAAGTGAAAAATTTGGTGTGAATGGAATACGAATATCAATCGCATGGTCACGTATTTTTCCTAAGGGCTACGGAGAGGTTAATCCTAAAGGTGTAGATTATTATCATCGTCTTTTTAAAGAATGCATGAAAAGGAACGTTGAACCTTTCGTAACATTACATCATTTTGATACACCAGAAGCTTTACATTCTAATGGTGACTTCTTAAACAGAGAGAATATTCAACATTTTGTTGATTATGCTGAATTTTGTTTTAACGAGTTTAAAGAAGTGAATTATTGGACAACATTCAATGAAATCGGACCTATTGGGGATGGTCAGTATCTTGTAGGGAAATTCCCACCCGGTATTCAATATCATTTTGAAAAAGTGTTTCAATCGCATCACAATATGATGGTTGCACATGCAAAAGCAGTTGCTTTATTTAAGGAACAAGGTCATCAAGGTGAAATCGGTGTTGTTCATGCCTTGCCTACAAAATATCCTTTTAACCCGGACGATCCTGAAGATGTTCGCGCGGCTGAATTAGAAGATATTATCCATAATAAGTTTATATTAGACGCAACGTATTTAGGGCATTACTCTAAAGAAACGATGGATGGCGTTAACCACATTTTGAGTATTAACGGTGGGGCACTGGATTTAAGGCCAGAAGATTTTGAAATACTAGAAGTTGCCAAAGACTTAAATGATTTCTTAGGAATTAACTATTATATGAGTGATTGGATGCGTAGTTTTGAAGGTGAAAGTGAAATTACGCATAATTCTAAAGGTGACAAAGGCGGTTCAAAATACCAACTGAAAGGGATTGGGCAACGTGAATTTGATGTAGATGTCCCTAGAACAGATTGGGATTGGATGATTTATCCTCAAGGTTTGTATGATCAAATTATGCGTGTAAAAAAAGATTATCCTAATTACAAAAAAATTTATATTACAGAAAATGGATTAGGTTATAAAGACGAATTTATTAATGATACAGTTCAAGACGATGCGCGTATTGATTATGTCAAACAACATTTAGAAGTGATTGCAGATGCGATTGAGGATGGAGCTAATGTAAAGGGTTATTTCATTTGGTCATTAATGGACGTGTTCTCATGGTCCAATGGCTATGAAAAACGTTATGGTTTATTCTATGTTGACTTTGAAACACAGCAACGCTATCCGAAAAAGAGTGCATATTGGTATAAGAAACTCGCAGAAACACGAATCATTGAATCATAGTATGAAAAACCGAGACTTTTAAACGGGTCTTGGTTTTTTGATGCATTTTACCATTATCAAAGTAATCATTCTGAACGTCTATAATCGTTAAACCTTGTTTTAACATTAGGGGAGTTTCTCTCCTTTAAAAAATTTAGTATAGTGAAAATTAAATCGCTATTTTAATCTATTTCTATCATCATAGCAATCAAATAAGGTTGGAGCTAAAAATCTGACTGAGTTAAAATAAGTATAAGTGATTTGAATCACAAGTGAAACTAGGCTACAATTAGATTTATCATTATATGAACGGAGGTGTCGGTATGTTTTTAGAAGATGTAAAGCGTGTAAGATTTGTCCATATTATACGTGGAAAATTTGCGCTTTTTGTTAAAAATTGGTGTAGTCTGTCTAATTTTAAACAAATACATCTTCTAGAGGAATACTGACACAATTTCCTCTAGTGATATGGAGGAATAAAAAATGAATATCGTCAATGTGAGTCAACTCACGAAATCGTATAATGGAAATAAGGTCTTTGATCATATTAAGTTTGAAGTGAATCAAAATGACCGAATTGGTTTAATAGGGCGAAATGGTGAAGGGAAAACGACTTTATTTAAATTAATAGCCAAAAAAGAGCAGGCAGATGAAGGCTTTATTAGTATTGCTAAGGATGTGAAAGTAGGTCTCCTAGCACAAATCCCAAATCTACCACCCGATGCTATTGTAATAAACCAGCTTTATCAAGCCTTCGATACTTTGAATGGTATCGAACAACGAATGAGACAGTTGGAAATTAAGATGGTTGAAGGGGCGGATGACATCAATCAAATTTTAAAGCAATATGACCGATTGCAAAATGAATTTGAGACTTTAGGGGGTTACGACAGAGATTACAAAATTGATATTGTGCTCAACGGTTTAAAAATTGCACACCTTAAAACGCAGCAATGGTCCAATTTATCCGGAGGAATGCAGACAAAAGTGGGTTTAGCGATGTTGTTACTTCAATCACCAGAATTGTTACTGCTTGATGAACCTACGAATCATTTAGATATAGAAAGTATTGAATGGCTAACAAAGTTTATCCAACAATATAAAGGTGCCGTGATGGTAATTTCACATGATCGTTACTTTCTAGATGAAACGGTCACTCAAATATTAGAAATTGATCAACAGCAGTTATATGTATATCCCGGTCATTATTCAAATTTTGTCATTGAAAAAGAGAAGCGTATTTTAAACGAATTTAAAGCATATCAAACCCAGCAGAAGAAAATTCAAAAAATGAAAGCCCAAATTAAGCAATTAAAAATTTGGGCGAACCAGGCAAAGCCACCAAATGCGTCGATGCATCGTCGTGCTAAAAGCATGGAGAAAGCACTGGCGCGTATCGAAGTCAAACCTAAACCCAGACTAGCATACAATAAAATGAAATTAGATATTGCCCAATCGGAAAGTGCTTCAAAAGATATTTTTGTGTTAAAAGATGTCGCTAAAATGTATGATGATATCCTATTTGAAGGGGTTAATATGAAAATTAGACGCCGTGATAAAGTGGCCATTGTAGGTGCAAATGGAACAGGTAAAAGCACGCTGTTAAAATTGTTGTTAAGAGAGATTGTGCCTGACGAAGGTCATGTTCAAATTGCTGAAACAAACCGCATTGGTTATTTGGCGCAACATCAATTTAATACTGGAGAGATGTCAGTACTTGAGGCTTTTAGACAATATGCACATGTGTCAGAAGGAGAAGCCAGAAACCATCTGGCAAAATATCTTTTTTATGGGTATGATGTCTATAAAAAAGTAAAAGATTTAAGTGGTGGTGAAAAGATGCGATTAAGATGGGCGCAAATGATTTCTCAACAATTCAATGTGCTTATACTTGATGAGCCGACAAATCATTTAGATATTGATGCCAAAGAAGCATTGGAAGAAGCTTTAGAGGATTTTGATGGCACTGTTATTGCTGTTTCACACGATCGATATTTTTTGGATAAGCACTTTTCAAAAACGTACTGGATTGACAATAAACAGCTGCATTATTATCCGGGTCATTACAGTTATGCGAAACAAAAAAGATATTCAGAAGCGAGACAGAAAACTAATTGATGGTGCTGTTTTGCTCATCCTTCCCAAGTTAAAGCGCATCTGATAGTCATGATAGATTTCAATGGAAAATCAACAAATTATTGAAAAATGAAAAAAGGTAATGTGTTCTTTAGCGTTAAAAGCTTATCGCTATGAGAAGCATTACCTTTTTATTTAGGTTTCACCAATACTTTGCAATGAGTGCTAAACAATGTTTTCTATTCTCCTCACCATAGAGTTGAGGAAATAATAAAAGTTCATCAGCATCAAAAGTACGCTGCAATTCGTGGAGTTCATGCGCTACGGTTTCTCCGTCACCACTGATGATACGAGGCGCGTTTTCGGCGCGTTTTTCAAGTTCACGTACACTCCAGTTTTTCTGTTGTATCGTTTCTGGACTTAAAAGTGTTTTCGGCTGTTTTAAATAATGAATGCGTTGCAACCAGTAATGCAGACTGTCTTCTAATTGTGCACGGATTTGACTATTCTCATGTGCTAAGACGAAAGTAGAGACGATGAGATAAGGTTGCCCCTCAGGATGATAGTGTTGAAATTGTTTTCGATAACGTTGAATAATACGTTGTTTTTCTATCGTTTTTTGTCCGAACGCCCCAAATACAAAAACAGCACCTAATTGTGCGGCTCGTTCTGCGCTGTTTTCACTCGTGCCTAAGATGCAAAATTGCGGTTGCGTTTCAATGACGGGCATTGCTTTTAAATGCTGAAAACGATGTGGGGTCGAGCTGTCATTATTAAAATATTTTGTTAAGTCCATCAATTGCTGATCAAAGTCTGTTAAAGTTTGTTTGTCTTCATTCAATGCTTGAGACACATTTTGAAAACTAGGTGATTTTCCAAGTGCAATATCGACACGTCCAGGATGGCGTGCCTCTAGCATTTTAAAAGTTTCAGCTACTTTATATGGACTGTAATGTGGCAACATAATACCCCCGGCGCCAACATGAATGCGTGAAGTTTGTTCTAAAATCATCGTTGCTAAAATTTCAGGTGCTGTTGATGCGACAGAATGAACTTCATGGTGCTCAGCTAGCCAATAGCGGTGAAAGTTCAGATTTTCAGCATAACGCGCGAGATCAACACTATGATTAAGTGCATCTTGCGGTGTGCGGTCTTCAAAGATAGGACTATAATCTAAAATGCTGAGTTGCATATAAGACTTCCTTTCAAAGCGTGTTATACTACAATTATCAAGCAAAATAAGCATAAACACGAGTACAATGCTTAAAAATAAATAGAAAGCAGGGGAAATCTATGGAAGCAATTATTGCAACTCAACCGTTCCAATTAGCAGAAGGTCAAAAGTTTGAAAAAGTATCGCGTGAGCTCCCAACACCAGAGGCGCATGATATTTTAATCAAAGTGTACGCAACAGGGATCAATCCGGTTGATACGAAAATGCGGCAAGCCCCGTTAAATGCTGAGGCACGTGTCCTAGGTTTTGATGCGGCAGGTGTGGTTGAAGCGGTCGGCGATGCGGTTACGGATTTCAAACCGGGTGACCGAGTATATTATTCAGGATCGAATCAACGAGATGGCTCAAATCAGACGTATCAGCTCGTGAATGAAAATTATTTAGCGCATATGCCGAAAACATTGTCATTCGCTGAAGCGGCGGCGTTACCTTTAACAGCGATTACGGCTTACGAAACATTGTTCGATGTATTCAACATTTCTCCAAATCCTCAACAGAACCAAGGCAAGACGTTGTTCATCATTAACGGTGCGGGCGGTGTTGGAAGTATCGCCACGCAAATAGCGAAAACGTATGGTTTGACGGTGGTCACTACGGCATCTCGTCCAGAAACAAATGCTTGGTCTAAAAAGATGGGGGCAGATGTTGTGTTAAATCATAAAGAAGATTTAGCTAAACAATTTGATGATCAAAACTTGTCACGTCCCAATTACATTTTCTGTACATATGATACAGACCACTATTACGATGTGATGATTGACTTAGTACAGCCTAGAGGTCATATTGCGACGATTGTTGCGTTTAATAAGAATCAAGATTTGAATGCTTTGAAACAGAAAAGCATTACGTTTACGCATGAATTTATGTTTGCGCGTGCAATTCATGGTGTCGACGAAGGGATGTATCGCAAATATTTAGAAGATGTAACTGCAAAAGTCGATGCAGGTCAATATCAAACGACTTTAAATTCAGTCTTAACAGGTTTAACGCCGGAAAATGTATTGAAAGCGCATGAAATGATGGAAGCACAATCGCATATCGGCAAACTTGTCATTGAAATTGTTGAATAAATTGCACAGAAGAGGGAATATGACTGTTAACTAACGATTAAGGGGAAGTTAAAGTCATGAAACAAACAAAGAAAAAGAAACATGTGAGTCTCGTGTTTTGGATATCGTTACTGTTATGTAGTTTATTCGTCCTAGTTGGCGCAATTTTTCCAAAACAGATGGAAGAAACGACGCAATCGATCACTACTTGGATTGGCCAAAATTTTAGTTGGTACTATTTATTATTGTTATTGGCTATTTTCTTGATTTGCGTTTATTTACTTTTTTCGAGATACAGTCAGATTACATTAGGTGAAGAAGGGGAAGAGCCGGAATTTTCATTAAAATCATGGTTTGCGATGTTGTTTAGTGCAGGAATGGGGATTGGTTTAGTATTTTGGACGACAGCTGAACCTATTTCACATGCCTACACGGCGACACCTATTCATCAAGCTGGAACGCAAGCGGCTATTGATGACAGTTTACAATTCGCCTTTTTTCATTGGGGCATTCATGCATGGGCGGTCTACGCGATCGTTGCGTTGGCGTTTGCATATTTCAACTTTCATAAAGGCTATCCTGGATTAGTGAGTGCGACGTTAACACCGCTGTTTGGTGAAAAACAGATGCAAGGACCGCTTGGCAAATTGTTAGACATACTTGCGGTTATTGCGACAGTAACAGGTGTATCGGCAACATTAGGTTTCGGTGCGCTTCAAATTAGTGAAGGTTTAAATTTCTTATTTAATATTCCAGCCAACTTCACAACACAAATTTTGATCATCATTATGGCGACGGCGTTATTTATTTGGTCGACATGGTCTGGACTAAGTAAAGGAATTAAAATGTTAAGTAATATTAACATGATTCTTGCTTTTATCGTGCTCGTAGTTGTTTTTATCATTGGGCCGACGCTTTACATATTAAACATGTTTACGAATAGTTTAGGTCATTACATTGCACACTTTTTCGATATGAGTTTACGTTTAACGATTAACAATCCAGAAAAGTCACAATGGATTCAAAACTGGACGGTCTTTTATTGGGCATGGTGGATTTCATGGGCACCATTTGTAGGTATTTTCATCGCGCGTGTTTCAAGAGGGCGAACGATTAAAGAATTTATCATAGGTGTGTTATTCGTACCATCACTCGTCTGTTTCATTTTCTTTGCAGTATTTGGCGCATCAGCTATTTATTTACAGGATAATGGTATTGCGAATATTGCGGGTGAAGCGATTGAGACAGCCACGTTTGCGACGTTGGAACATTTTCCACTTGGCTTCGTCATGAGTATTGTCACACTCGTGGTCGTGATGATTTTCTTCGTGACATCAGCAGATTCAGCGACTTATGTGCTCGGTATGCTCAGTACAAATGGTGACAATTATCCAGGCAGTTGGGTGAAAGTCAGTTGGGGCATCATGCTCGCACTTTTTGCATTCATTATGTTACTGACAGGTGGAACGCAAGCTATTCAAAATTTATTAATTATTGCGGCGCTCCCTTTCTCATTTGTGATTATCTTTATGATTTGGTCATTATTCAAAGCCCTTGCAGCAGAGCGACCACGATTAAGTAAAAGAAATGATCACTAAACATTAAGAAGTGAAATTGTTAGATAACAGTTTCACTTCTTTTTTCAATGGTATCTAATTCTTAAAAAATGACGTGCAATTGATTGACTGCGATTCAATGATAACGATATCTTTTTCAATATTTATTTTAAGCAAAAAAATGTAAACATAATTATATCGAAAAAACTTAGATACAAAATAACAAATAAATTTTTTGGAAATATGACAAAAATTTAGTTTTTCTGTTAAAAATGAGGGTATATACCTGATGTAAACAATTGAATAGGAGGTGGCATTTGATTATGACACGAATCAAAAATTTTATTCTTGGCTTGTTGATAGTCATTATCGTAGGTTTCTTGTTATTTATGTATATTGATTATCAGCCAATCAAAGAGTATCAAGATTACTTTTATCAGTTTAATTGGTTCCAACCCTTATTAATTGGTCTAGCTGGATTACTTATTCTTATCGGTTTGATTTTATTCTTAAGAGCTTTCAAACCCACATATCGTAAACCGGGGCTTTATAAAGATTATTCAGACGGCCATATTTATATTTCACGTAAGTCTATCGAAAACACGGTTTATGATACGCTTTCGAAATATGATGAGGTTCGTCAACCGAACGTCGTATCAAAACTTTATAACAAGAAAAAGAGCAGTTTCATTGATATTACAACAGATTTTATTGTTCCATCAGAATCGGCGAATGTTCCATCACTCGTTGAACAAGTAAGATTAGACATTAAAGAGAGCGTTGAACGTTTCTCAGAATTGCATGTCAAATCAGTTAAAGTCAATGTCCGTGACCAAAAAAGAGACAATGGTCCACGAGTCGTGTAAAGGAGGGGTCCTATGTCTAATGAAAATCGAAACGGTCAAAGTGAGCGAGATTCAGTAGAGCAATTTGCGAAGATATTACAAAGCTATAAATGGCGTATCATTGGGTTTTTCTTCTTCCTCATTATTGCCATCTTGTTTTTAACACTTGGCTTTTGGAAAACGATTTTAATCATCGTATTATGTTTAATCGGTATTGGTGTGGGGTATATTAAAGACCGTACACAAGATTTCTTAAATTTACTTAATCGGTTAAGTTAATTCAATAATCATGGAAAAAGAAAAATAAAATAAATAATAAAGGAGTTTTTGAAATGACAGTTGAAAATAATAAAGTAAAAGAAAGTTACAATAGAGAAACAGGCGTGAATGAAAAAGAAAGACAACAACGTGAAGATAATCAAGGACAACAATTTTCAAATAGCTTAACTTTCTCTGATGAAGTTGTAGAAAAAATTGCAGGGATTGCAGCACGTGAAGTTCGTGGTATTTTAGATATGAAAGGCGGCTTTGTGGATAGCATTAGCGGTTCATTCTCAGGTGGCAACAATGTGACACAAGGTGTATCTGCTGAAGTTGGCGAAAAACAAGCAGCAATCGACTTGAAAGTTATTTTAGAATATGGTGAATCTGCGCCGAAAATCTTCCGTAAAGTAACAGAATTAATTAAAGAACAAGTGAAACACATTACTGGTTTAGACGTGGTTGAAGTTAACATGCAAGTGGATGACGTGATGACACGTAAAGAATGGCAACAAAAGCATGAGAAAAACAAAGATCAAAACGAGAACAAAGGTTTACAATAAGATATAAAAAAGGGAGGTATACGCTGGAATATGGCGTATACCTCCCTTTTTTATATCTTTGTTAATCAAGTCTAAGCGACGCGTTTTTTCTTCAACATCACGATAATGATAAAGCCGATGAAGCCAATACCGGCAGCGAAATAAATCGTCGCATGTAAATCGATATGTGACACGATTAAACCACCAAGTAAGGCACCAAAACCGATACCCGCATTCAACGCAGACATGTTCCAACTCATCACTTGACTGTTATCCCCTTCTACTTGATCAATGAGCCCGGATTGTACCGCTGGATTGGTACTCCACTGAATAATATGCCAAATGAATAAAGCAATCAGTAAAATAGTAGATGCTGTCCAAAGTTGATTTAAAACGAGCATGACGATGACAAAGGCCCCACCACTCACTAACAGCCATGTTTTAAATGACAGTTTATCTGTAAAGAACCCCCCCATGGATGTCCCCAGCATGCCCGCGATACCGATTATGAGTAGGGCGAGAGAGACAAATTGGATGTTATGTCCGCCAGATAAAATGAGTGGATTAATGTAAATATAAGCCACTGAATTTGCTGTTAATAATATAAAAGTAATCGATAGGAGTTTTGTCACTTCTCCTTTGTCTAAAATTCGGCTAGTATGATTTTGCGTAGTCTGTAGGGATGATTTTACTTCTTTTGGCAAATAAATCGTGAGCAGTACGCCTGCAATCAATCCGACTAAGATGATGAGCCCGAATGTAAAACGCCATCCTGCCCAATCGCCAATTAATGTACCAATCGGAACACCGAATACGTTGGATGCACTAAACCCTGTATACACAATGCCTAACATTTTACCACGGTTTTCAGGTCGCGCTAATACGACAGTTGTGGAAAGTATTTTAACGACGATCAATGCAGCGGCTGCTGACGAAATGATACGACCGATAATTAAAATCGTAAAGTTAGGGGAGAGTGCAATCATCAAATTTCCTATTACGAAAAAGGCAATCGCTGATAGTAACACACTTTTAGGTGAATATTTTTCGGTAAGTTTCACTAAAATAGGACCTGTTAAAGCAAAAGTAAAAGCATAAATCGTCACGAGTTGACCGATCCATGCTTCTGATATATTTAAATCTGCACTCATCAGATTCATAATGCCAGCGACAACCATTTCAACCATTCCTACGATAAAAATACTTAACATAAACGTTAAGGTACGCATGATTGTCATAGTTATTCTCCTCAAATGTAATTTTTGTCTATAAGTTATTTTAATACAATTACATAGGATAAGAAATACTTTTGACTCAATCTTTAGTAGAAATATGTTATTGTGCTACTTTTAAATCAATGATTTTGAAAGTGGATTGTCGACTTTAATATATGTGTATTCATGTGCTTCATCCATTAACCGCATCGTTGTCACACATTTATAATCAATCTTTTCATTAAAGAATACGTTTTGCATGTGGGCTAAACGTTCTGGATTAATGTCAGCGGCTTCAAGCTTGTCAAAACATTGTTTGATTTGTTGACGAACGATAGACCATAACGTGTTTTCGAGTGCAACATCATCATAAAAGCGTGAGAGCACTGCGACGAGTTCACCGAGATGATTTTGAATCGTTGAGTAAAAGGCTTTGTTGAACACAGATGTTTGACTCTTCGTCAGTATTCGTGATTTTTCATGGAAATGAGACGTATCATAGCCCATTTGTGCTAACTGTTCTGCATCGATGCGTAAGCCTTCAAAGTCACGGATGAGCATATGTGAAAAGGCGCCAGTACTTGGTTCAAATACAGCAATCGTGTTTTGTAAATGTGCTTCTAATGCGATACCGTATTTCACTAATAGTGGCACGACGTAATCAATGAGTGAAGCGGCGTATGTTTTAAACCACTGTGCACGTACGTCGATGTCTGTTGTGGTGTCATTTGTTTGCCTAAAACGTTCAACCAATTCGACGATAAGTGGACGCGCTGTTTCTGGATGTGTGACGACTAGACTTGATGGAATAACTGGCAGGCGCTCACTGTCAATCATGTCATAAATATTTTGTCTAAATAGCGTGCCTAACTGTTCGCTACGTCGTTCTTGTTCATCAGGGTGACTGTCTTTCGGTTGATAAAAATGAGCGCCGGCAATTTCTGGTACTGGTGAAGTTGAGACGTTGTTGAAAAGTGCATCTCGTGCTGAAATGTCGGTTAAAATGTTGGTCATTAAAGGTCCGTTATGCGTCGTCTGTTCTGACAGAGTACGGATCTCGCCAGTAATGTGCACATTAGTTGAAAGCTTGATATGGGGTGAAACGTCAGGCTTTTTAGGCATTAATGTGCGAAAAGACAATCCTGCATAATATGATTTTGTATAATCTAACGGGATGATTGCTTTTGTATCAAGTTCGTGTTGGTATTCTGTGCGAATAATATGTTCATATTGCCACGGATGAACGATCAAAGGCATATAATCTTCTAGTGGCGCATCCGAACCTATCGCTTGTAACGCAACTGACTTCAACCCGTCAAATGCATGATAGACCGCTTCTGCATATGTGCCATGTTGTGCCATTGTACGTGCGACATCATGATGAACAAGTATGAACTGCATCAGCATCGCGTGTTGATATTCTGAGGAGTAATCAATGGTTTCTTGTGCGGACATGCCTTTACGTAATTTTGCACCAGGATGTAACGGATGCCCTTCAACAACGAGTTGCTCAGAAGTTAAGTAAGGATCATCCTGTGCTTCTATATAATCAAGTAATGATGGCGCGTCTTTTAATGGATGTTGTGCTTGGTAACTCAGCGCCAGAGCCATATGTGCGGCACTATTCTCCATATCATCACGAAACTGTTCTGCGGCTGCTCCTTGATAGCGTGTGTCTTCATTAATGATGACATCAAGTACTTCGTTAGGATGCAATACGCGACGGTCCTCTCCATCTGCTGTTCTCCAATAAAACGGTCCTGTCACATCAACACGGTTAAATGCGTGATGACTGATGACACGGGCATACAACGTGAGCTGACCATATGTAAAGTGAATCATAAGTAGTTCGCCGGATGGAATAGCAGAGTGCGCTAACTGTTCTGCTTGTATAAACGTGCTATGGGTATAACTTCCAACCAAGTTTTCACGATACAGTGATGCCATCAGTCGTGCAGTGATTTTGTCACGACCTACTAAAACGTGGCGTTTAAATTGTGTAGCCCAGTTCGAATCAAATTGGAGAACTGCTTGATAATTTTCCATTTCATCTTTTGTAAAGTCTTTCTCCATCATACTCAGATGATTTTGTTCCGTTTTCATGACGACACCTCATTCATTTTATTTTACAAATACGAAAAGGATTCGTATAATCCATAATATCGGAAATGAGAATCATTATCAATTAAAGAAGGTGAATATTTTGGCAAAATGGTTTTTTCCGAGTACCTTTTTACTATTTTTAGGGAATTGGATTGGTCAGATTGCACTCAACTGGTATGCTTATCAACTCAATGAAAACCCAATGGACCTTGCACTCATCAACTTCTTTAGACTTGCACCGATTTTCATTTTAAGTTTATGGGCAGGCAGTATTGCTGATCGTTACCGTCGTTCAACGCTGATTAAAATGACTGTGACCAGTTCGATGGTCATTACAGGTACTTTAACGGTATGTGTATTGTTCATGAATGACATACCCATGTTTTATTTATACATATATGCCTGTTTGCGCGGTTGTATGAGTGCCATTGAAACACCGGTGAGACAAGCTGTGCTACCCGACATCTCCGAAAGACTTTCTGTTTCTAAAGCTGTTTCATATCATTCCTTTTTGTTAAATGTTTGTCGCTCAATCGGACCTGCTGTGGCGGGCTTTATCATTGCAGTGTATGATGTGCCGATTGCATTTGTCGTACAAACGATTTGTTATGCACTTGCACTCGTTTCAAGCCTTCCGTTAAAATTGGCAGTCGTTAAACCTGTTAAAAACAAGCAATTTTCAATAGCTGTCGCGATGCAATATTTTAAACTGCATTTGCAAGGGAGAAGAATTTTTATGACGTCGCTACTCATCATGGCGATGGGTTATTCTTATACCACAATGTTACCGATTTTAACAGACGAGGTATATCCTAATAGCGCATCGGTATTTGGTACAGCGATGACAGTGAGTGCAATAGGTGGTATATTAGCAACGCTCACGATTCCTTATGTACTACAAAAATTTTCAACTGACAATTGTTATTATCTCAGTTCGATACTGTTTGGTATTGCGTTACTTTTATTATACCCCCTTGGCGAAATAGGCTTATTTTTAATGATCTTTTTCGTTGGGCTCTTTGGTCAGTTTGCACGAACGACGAATCGCATTTACTTTCAAAATGATGTTGAACAAGAGAGTAGAGGTAAAATTTTAAGCGTCATTATGATGGATAGAGGGATGATTCCACTTGGCGCAATGTTGCTCAGTTATTTTACAGAGTTGATTGGTATTACGACGACCTTTTTAGTTATGGGTGGCGCGACGACCATCATTGCAATTTTAGGCTTTTTAACAAATTTTAAGATGAATGGAGGCAAGACAGTTCATGACACTCACGCATAAACTGAATGCAGATCAAAATATTCAATATCGGATTCTCATCGCATGTATGAAAGAACAATTATTTCCTGAAAAAACACAACTTCAATTCAAACAAAATCAAGTCATGATTCAATATCATCAACATGTGTTAGCAGTTCAATATGAGACGATAAGTACGTTATACCAACTCGAATTGAGCGGTCCTATTGTTTATCGTGTTGGCACGGAGGACGTCACGATTGAAACAGTAGAACAATTGATAGAGATTTTAGGCACGCATTTTGGCATAACGTTTCACGATCAATTGGTTGAAGAGTTGCTACATAGTCGTCTCGGTCTTGAACTGAGCTATCAACAGCTGCGTCAACGTGAACGTGTGATGCGGCATTCGTTAAAATTTTCACGCATGCCAGACACGCTGAACTTTATTGCATGGTTAAATCATATGAATGGTGATGAATTATTTTCAGTACTTGGTTACACGGAAGGTATGGTTTGGGAAGGGCACCCGTCACATCCATTAACGAAAACGAAATTGCCACTCAATGCAGAAGAAATTCAACAATATGCGCCAGAATTTATGAAAACCATTCCATTAAAAATGGTACTCGTACGTAAAGCGTTATTAAAAAGTACAACAATGACTGGTGAAGAGGATTTCGTATTGAGAAAGATGTTCCCAGATAAAGAAAGTCAATTAAGACAATGGATGCAAACATATGAGGGGACGTTGGATGATTATCGGATTATGCTCGTTCATCCATGGCAATATACTAATGTGATTACGACGCGGTTTAAAACCATGATTGCGCAACACGACGTTATTCCAACCCCATTTACAGTAGATTCGAAAGCGACATTATCATTTAGAACGATGCGCTTATTGCATTACCCATATCATGTGAAATTGCCTGTTAACGTTCAAGCAACGAGTGCTGTGCGTACTGTTTCGACTGTGACGACGGTCGATGGTCCTAAACTCAGTTATCAATTACAAGACATGTTAGACATTTATCCGACCTTGACTGTTGCAAGTGAACCGTATGGCGCGCATATTGATGTGGAAGCAGATTTGGCACGTCAGTTTGCGATGATTGTGCGTCATTCTCCTGAAGTGCATACACATGACTATACGCAACTTGTGACAGCTGTTCTGACGCAAGTAAATCCTGTCGATGGCCAAGTCGTCGTCGATAGTTTGATTGAGTATCTATACGGGGACATGAATGGGGAAACGATACAGCAGTTTATGCGTCAATACATGGAAGCACTGATTCCGCCACTCATTGCGTATATTCAACAATACGGTATCGCGTTAGAAGCACATCAACAAAATACAATTCTGCAAATGGATAAAGAAAATGAGACACTGTCCTTTATTGTACGTGACTTAGGAGGTTCGCGGATTTATCCTGAAACATTAAAACAAACGGTCCCTGATTTTGAAATTACGAACGACAGCTTAGTGAGTGATAAGATTGAAGCAGTCATCGCAAAGTTTCAGCATGCAGTTATTCAAAATCAACTCGGTACTTTGATTCATCATTTCCATCATAAACATCAAATTGACGAAGCGACATTGTATACTATCGCAGCAGCAGAAATCGAGGCATCCATTGATCCAACACGTCCACATGCAGATGCGCTAAAACGTATTTTATTCGGTGAGAAGATGACCGTTAAAGCGTTACTTAATATGAGAATGGAACAAAAAGTAAAACAATACGTGCAAATAGACATAAAAAATCCTTTAGAAAGAGAGCTGTAGTTTATGCCTCAAATACACATTAATCTGAGTAAAATTAAATATAATGCGATGGTTTTACAGCACATGCTTGCAGAACAAGGGATACGTATGATTCCAGTGACGAAGTGTATGGGTGGCGATCCCAAAGTGCGTCAACAGTTTCGTGAAATGGGTTTTAACACTTTGGCTGAATCACGGTTAACAGCGATGATGACGAATGAACAACATCCCACTGAACACGATATGATGATTAAAGGGGCACTGCCAAATGAAATCCACGATGTTGTTCGCTATAGTCAAATCAGCATCCAAACAGAACTGGAGACGATTCGCGCGCTCAGTGACGAAGCGGTTGCACAAGGCGTAAAACATCATATTTATTTAATGGTCGATTGGAAAGACGGGCGAGAAGGTGCACTCACATATGAAGTTGTGCCACTCATTAAAGAAATTATTCGCTTAAAAGGGGTCTATTTAAAGGGACTGTCATTTAACTTCATGTGTTTCCGTCAAATTCCACCGACTGAAGAAGATATTGTGTATATCAATTATTTTATAGAATCAGTTGAACGAGACACAGGCGTGAAATTCAAGACGATTTCAGGTGGGAATTCGAGCATGTTGACACTAGCAATGTATGCGGATCTCGGACGTATTAATGAATTACGAATCGGTGAAGCACTATTTAGAGGCTATGAGACGGCTTATAACATGCGCTTGCCGTATTTATTTGATAATGCAGTGACATTAAGTGGGCGTATTTTAGAGATTAAACCGCGCTTAAACCTTGAAACACGTCAATCTTATATGCAAGCTTTAGTCGATATTGGACAGCTCGACACCGTTATTGCTGGTATTCAACCTGTAGATCATCAGCTTAAAATTGTCGGTCACTCTAGCGATACACTCATGATGAATCTAGGACTTGCAGATTATTATCAACTTGGCGACAAGATTGAGTTCCACTTAGATTATAGCGCGCTCGCACATAGCATGCATATGCAACATATTCCGAGAAGTTATGAAGAAGATTTGGGCATTGAGCAATTGGTAAGGGGATTTGTCGATATCAAAAAGAATAATTTTATCAAACAGTATTGACATTGAGAATCGTTATCAACTATTATTAAAATGTATTTGAAAAACATAGTTCAAAGGAGTGGCAGAATAGTGAAAACAAAGAAATGGTGGGGGATTGTCGCCCTAATTGCTGTAATGATCATTGTTGCAGCTTGTGGCAATGTAAGTGATACTGACAAGTCAAAAGAGAAGTCAGAAGGTACAAAAAGTGTTGAAATTAAGCACGACGGTGGCACAACTAAAATTGACAAAGAGCCTAAAAGAGTTGTCGCTTTAGAATATTCATTTGTGGATGCTTTAGTCGCATTAGGTGTGAAACCAGTGGGGATCGCGGATGATGGTAAAAAATCAAACCTTATCGATCCACTACGCGATAAAGTGGGCGATTACAAATCAGTAGGTGCACGTAAACAACCTAACTTAGAAGTCATCAGTGAACTTAAACCTGATTTAATTATTGCGGATAATAACCGTCATAAAGGGAACTATGAGCAATTAAGTAAAATCGCACCAACTATTTTATTACCAAGTCTAGATTCTGACTACAAAGACAATATCGAAGCGTTCAAAACAATCGCCAAAGCATTATCTAAAGAAGATCAAGCTGACAAACGATTAAAAGAACATGAAGAAAAAATTGATAAGTACACGAAACAAGTTACAATGGATAAAGACAAAAAAGTTTTACCAGCTGTAATTTCTCAATCAGGTTTTTTAGCACACTCTGACAAATCATATGTTGGTCAATTTTTGCGTGACCTTGGTTTCAAAGAAGCATTAACTAAAGAAGTTGCAGATCAATTACCTGAATACTTAAACGCACCATACTTAAATATGAACTCAGAACAATTAGCTGAAGTGAACCCTGAGCGTATGTTTATTATGGTGAATGGCGAAAATGATCCATATTACGCTAAAATGAAAAAAGACCCAGTTTGGAGTCAAATCGAAGCGGTTAAAAATAATCGCGTTCATGTTGTTGATCGTCAAACATGGGCAAAATCAAGAGGATTAATCTCTTCAGAAGAAATTGCAAAAGAACTTGTTGAAATTTCTAAAAAGGAAAGCAACGACAAGTAGGAGTTCGATAGGGATAGAAAAATTAACGCATTAAGTGAGTTCGTTCAATGTACGATTCTAGTGAGTTTACGTGCATGATAGATGAACGGGCTAAAATGTAAGTATCCCAAGCTCATGTCATTGAATATAAAAGGTGATTTGTTATGTCAAAGTTAAATACAAAATTAAATGATGAACATCACCAAAGAAGACGCACTACGCTTACGTTTATTGTAAGCGTGTGCTTTCTTATTTTTGCAGTTTATTTAAATCTTGCAATCGGTTCATCAAAAATTTCTTTTCAATCGATGTTAGATTATTTCTTTCATCTGAAAACAACAAAAGCAACATTTTTAATACATAACGTACGAATGCCAAGGATGATTGCAAGTGCGATGATTGGCGCCGCATTGGCTGTTGCAGGGGTACTAATGCAAGCGATTACACGCAATCCACTTGCTTCCCCACAAATTTTCGGTGTCAATGCGGGCGCTTCGTTTATAGTCGTCCTCATTACTGTTTTTCTCCCTGCATTAGCTGATAATACTGTAGTGTTTGCCTTTGTCGGTGCATTTATCGGAGGCTTTACCGTTTATACACTTGCTGATACGACTAAAGGAATGACGCCCGTAAAATTAGCACTTGCAGGGATGACGATCCACTTATTTTTCACAAGCTTAACGCAAGGTATCATATTGTTAAATGAAGATGCTACGACAACAGTGATGTTTTGGCTTGTCGGTGCGTTGCATACGATTAAATGGCCGCAAATATTCCAAGTTTTACCGTGGATCATCGGTGGACTTATCGCCGCACTGTTACTTGGGCGTCAACTTGCGATTTTAAATCTAGGGGATCAGTTGGCAACAGGTCTCGGCCAAAATACGAAACGCATTCGTGCCTTAGCTGGACTACTCGTCATCATTTTAGCAGGTGCGAGTGTGTCTATTGCAGGCCCTATAGGTTTCGTTGGTCTCATCGTGCCACATATCGTCAAACATTATTTGAACCGGAATTATTTTTTAATCATTACATTGTCTATGATTATGGGGGCTAATTTATTATTGATTTCTGACGTCATTAGCCGTTTAATTGCCTTTCCATTCGAATCACCAGTCGGCATCGTAACATCCTTTGTCGGCGCGTTATACTTCTTATGGATTACAATGAGAGGAGTGAAAACACGATGAATATTCATTTTGGTAGACGCTATAGTTTAATCATCGGACTTCTTATTGTGGGCGCCATCCTAAGTTTAAGTGCAGGTGCGGTTTGGATTTCACCGATTGCGGTAATAAAAGAAGTATGGTCAGGTGACAACTTTATATTAAGTGAATTTAGAGTACCCCGTATGTTACTCGGTATATTAGTCGGAGCGGCATTAGCAATTTCGGGTGCAGTCATTCAAGGTGTCATTCGAAATCCTCTTGCGTCACCGGATGTTATTGGGATTACGAAAGGGGCAAGTTTAGCGGCGGTTATTGTCATTATTGTGTTCCCGACTGCGCCTTTATTTGTGCTTCCAGTTGCTTCATTTATTGGGGCATTAGTCATCAGTCTCATTTTATCCCTGTTGATTAGTTGGCAGGGGATTAAAGGTTCACAACTGGCGCTGATCGGGATGGCAATTGGTGCTGTTGCGATGGCGTTAGTACAATACTTACTCATCCGTAACCCTATGGAAGCCAACATTGCACTTGTATGGTTAACCGGCAGTCTTTTCGGTCGTTCGATGGACCATGTGTTGACTATTTTACCTTGGCTGATTGTAGCGATTCCTGTCATTTTCTTATATGCGAGAAAGCTCGATATTTTACATTTAGGAGAAGAAGTTGCGACGGCGTTGGGTACGCATGTACAACGCACGAAAATGATTTTACTCTTCACATCCGTGATGTTGGCAGGTGCAGCAATTTCTGTAGTTGGTGGATTAAGCTTTTTAGGACTCATTGCGCCACACATTGCAAGAAGTCTTGTCGGTCACCAACACCGTCATATCGTTGCGATGTCAGGATTAGTAGGTGCATTATTAATGGTTATTGCGGATGGTTTGGCACGTATCATTGCACCGCCTATTGATATACCAGTCGGCGTGTTGATTGCGATTATTGGTGCACCATATTTCCTTTATGTGTTACGAAAAATGTAACGGATAAACTTGCAATAAAATCGTTTGTGTTTGATTGAATATTGCATATATATAGGATATTTTGTATAATTTATATCAATTGTTGAACTGTCTGATACTAAGGGGAGAAGGCGGGAGGAAATGGAAGATTTGAATCAGAAAGAAAAAAATACAGGGAGATTGAAATTTATTGTTCTTTCACTCATTGGAATTGTGCTGTTTTTAATTCCACTCCCTGTGATAGAAGATGGGAAACGTACGACAACGTTACCTATTGCATTTTTAGCAAAACAATTTCAAGCGATACTCGGACCAGCGATTCCATGGATCATTTTGCTGATTATTATCGTTTCAGGGATTTTGACGATATTATGTAGCACCGTTTTAAAGCATCGTATACCGAAGAATAGCTTTAGAGCGAATGCATTTATTGTGACATGGCCATGGTTTGTCATTCGGATGCTGGCGATCATTATCGTTTGTATGACATTTTTAAACAAAGGATTTTCATGGGTATATTCAGAAGATACGGGAGGTCTTATTTTTACAGGATTGCTCCCAACGCTAGTCGCAGTATTCTTCTTTGCGGCAATCTTTTTACCATTATTGCTTGAATACGGTTTACTAGAGTTTTTAGGTCCGATTTTCAGACCTGTTATGCGACCGTTGTTTACACTTCCAGGACGTTCAACTGTAGACAACCTCGCATCATTTATCGGTGATGGCACAGTCGGCGTGATGATTACGAGCAAACAATATGATGAAGGGTATTATACACGACGAGAAGCTACAGTCATTGCGACGACGTTCAGTGTCGTTTCATTAACATTTGCGATTGTAATAGCAGAAACGATTGGCTTAATTCATCGTTTCGCACTTTTTTATGGGACAGTCGTGTTAGCCTGTTTCATCGCAGCACTCATTATGCCTAGAATTTGGCCTTTGCGCTATGTAGAAGACCGTTATTCAGATGGTGCAACAGCTGAAGAAAGACCAGAAAAGCAATACAGTTACAAAGAATCATTCCGTCGAGGTTATGAAGATGCACTGTTGACAGCATATCGTGCGCCTGGATTTAAACAATACATGGTTACAGCCTTTAAAACGGTGATGGACATGTGGCTTGTCGTCATTCCTGTCGTGATGACTGTCGGTACATTAGCAACTATTTTGGCGACGTACACACCGATATTCACATGGATTGGATTACCATTTGTACCGCTTTTAGAGTTGTTACAAGTACCAGAAGCACAAGCGGCCTCTGAAACAATGATTATCGGCTTTGCGGACATGTTTTTACCATCTATCTTAATCGAAAGTGTCGAAAATTCAATGACACAATTCATTGTCGGTGTATTAAGTGTCTGTCAATTGATTTATTTATCAGAAGTCGGTGGCGTTATTTTAGGATCAAAAATTCCAGTTGGATTAGGAAAACTTTTTGCAATCTTTTTAATCCGTACATTGATTACGTTACCAATTATTGTGTTAGTGGCACATTTATTTTTCTAAAACAAAGCGCAATCAAAAGAAAACAGGCGAGGACACAACCTTTGCAAATTTTTCTATTGGTATTGATGTGATTGCCCTTTTGAATTCGCGTTCCCAAGGGATTTGTCTTAACTAAATTTGGTTCGATTAAAGTGTACATAGGGTGGGAGCCAAATTGGATTTTCGTCAGTGAGTTGAAGGACCCACCCCTAGGAAAGCCATGATGTCAATCACAAACCACAAGTTATGGGGAGGGCAATTAGAACAAACATAATGCATCAATCGCATCAAAAATTTTTTATGTCCCATCCCCGTTTTAAATTTTTGTGCCAAACTCAATCGTTTTTATTGAATGATTGGGTATTGATAAATGTTGCTAATAAAAAGGAAACAGGTTACGGGTTTTTAATTCCCAACTTGTTTCCTTTTTGTATGATTCCTTATTAATATAAACACGTAAAAAAATGGGACAGCGTGAGCCATCCCATTTCATAACTTTAAGTATTACTTCGTCACTTCATTGTATACTTTTTTATCATTAAACGTATAAATAATGTATTGTTGTTTGTTTGTGTCGATAATCACACGGTTTGTTTTACCAAATGTAGAACCAATACGATAAACTTTTTTTGCATCTACTTCAGGTACTGCATGAATATCTTGATCTTCACTCACATTTAGGATTTCGTCATTAGGAATGTGAATATCTGCTACTCTCCATTGAATATGAATTTCTTCTTCATTTTTCTTTACTGTCATTGCCATTACAAAACACATCCTTTATTTCTATTTGTAGATTCATTGTAACTGATTGAAACCGCTTTTTCAAATAAAATGAGTTACAGAAGGTTAAATGTGTCATACTATTTGAGGATTGATGGGATATACGAAAATATGTTCGTGTTTTTGTACGTTTTATGGTATAATCCACACATCAATAGAAAGGTGGTTAACATGACCGGCAAAACACACTCTGCTGCAGGTATTCTTATTGGAGCTGCAGTGGGCATACATTTCCAATTAGATATTTTTGAAATGGCCACATGCATTGTTGTATCTGGTTTAGCGAGTATTTTTCCTGACATATGCCATACGCGGAGTAAGATTGGACAACGGCTGCCTATCATCAGTCTGATTATCAAACATCTGTTTGGCCATCGTACTTTTACACATTCTTTACTCTTTATGCTCGTGGTTTACTATGCATTACATATGATTGAAACACCAATTTACTATATGATTGGTATAATTTGTGGTATGCTTTCACATGTGATATTAGATATGTTAACACCGAGAGGCGTACATTTATTTTTTCCGATACCGATTCGCATACGTTTCCCAATTCACTTTAAAACAGGTGGTACTATAGATTTATCACTTGCGACTACTTTTAGTTTTGTCACATTGTATTTGTTGTTTGAGTCGACAATGAAACAAATTTTAAATTACTTTTTGCAATAGTGATTAAATTATATGAAGTGATGTGTTAATGAAATTGAGTCACAGCTTTATTAAAGGAGCGTACAATTTATTATGTTAGAAAGTCATAAACTTGAAAAATATAATCAATCACATTTAACAGAATATGAAAAGCTTATGAGTACGAACGAGAAAGAGCGACTGAACGACAAAATTGCTCAACTAGATTTAGGAGAAATTCAATCACTCTATCAGCAAGTTTATGTGAACCGTCAAACGATTGATGATGTTTCAGACGTCCAAGAAGTGAACTATGAAACAACTGCACATATGACGGACGAAACGATAGAATTTTATCGGCAACTCGGTTTACAAGCCATTCAAGAAGGTCAATTCGCTGTATTGTTAATGGCGGGCGGTCAAGGAACACGTTTAGGTTATAAAGGGCCTAAAGGTTCATTTGAAATTGAAGGTGTGAGCTTGTTTGAATTGCAAGCACGCCAATTAAAGGCATTAAAAGAAAAAACAGGTCATTTTGTCGATTGGTACATTATGACAAGTGATATTAATGATGAGGCTACACGTGCATTTTTTCAAGAGCATAATCATTTCGATTATAATGCTGAACATATTTACTTTTTTAAACAAGACAATATCGTGGCGTTAAATGAACAAGGACAATTGATATTAGATAAAAACGGTAGCATTATGGAAACACCGAATGGTAATGGTGGTATTTTCAAATCGTTGAAAAAGGCGGGTTACCTTGATCAAATGGCTGAACGTCATAATGAGTATATTTTCGTGAATAATATTGATAATGTTCTTGTCAAAGTGTTGGATCCATTATTCGCTGGTTTCACTGTACATCACCATAAAGATGTGACGTCTAAATCTATTGCACCACTTGTAGGCGAGAAGGTAGGCCGTCTAGCAGTTCGAAGTGGCAAAGACACAGTGTTAGAATATTCAGAGCTTGATCCTGAAGTAGCGAATCAATTTAACAATGCCAATATCGGTATTCATGCGTTTCGTCGCACATTTATTGAAAATGCAGTAGACAAATCACTTCCTTATCATCTTGCTATTAAAGAGCTTGAGCAATTAGATGAAGATTTTGGTGTTGTGAAAAAGCCGACATTAAAGTTTGAACTGTTTTATTTTGATATTTTTCAATACGCTACTTCATTTGTGACGCTACAAGTTGCTCGAGATGAGGAATTTAGTCCGTTGAAAAATAAAGAAGGCCAAGACAGTATCGAAACTGCAACAAATGATTTGAAACGTATGAACATGATTGAATAGAGGTAATAATATGACCAAAAGTGCTACAAAGAAAAAAACGACGTTAGAAACATTTAAAGAAATGAGCCCTTTGTCTTTTGGAGAAGAAGTTGGTAATAGCGTCTCGCACGGTGTCGCAGCATTCATCATGTTATTGACCTTACCTTATGCGGCTGTATACAGTTATGCACATCACGGCGTATTGATGTCTGTCAGTGTGTCTGTATTTGTCATTAGCATCTTTTTGATGTTCATTTCATCAACGGTTTATCACACGATGCAACAAGCGTCTCCTCATAAATATGTGATGCGCATCATTGATCACAGTATGATTTATGTTGCAATCACTGGTACATATACGCCTGTCTCACTTGTACTCGTAGGTGGTTGGCTTGGTTGGTCCATTATGATTATCCTTTGGGGTACGACGATTTGGGGGATTTTATATAAAGCCATTGCAACGAAAGTGAATCCTAAGTTGAGCTTGATGATTTATCTCATTATGGGATGGGTCGGTGTGATTTACTTACCTATCATCATCAGCCAATCCAAATGGCTATTCTTTATTTTTATTTTATTAGGCGGTTTGGCTTATACGATAGGGGCATGGTTTTACGCACAAAAAAACAGACCATACTTTCATATGATCTGGCATATATTTATACTCATTGCTTCATTATTTCATTTCATAGGTATTTTATATTTTATGTAGGTGGGTGTTTGGATGAAGCCGCATTATAAGCTATTCATGTTTGCACTAATGGTTTTATTGCTGTTTCAAGTGTATTTCGCATATTATTACTTGTTGGGAGATGGGGCGTTAACAGCATCGCCACTCCTAGGTTGGGTATCATTAGGCTTAGGTATCCTCATTGTCATTATCATGATTTCTGTACACCGGCAACATAAAAAGAACATGTAATCATCATATAAAGAGACTGTTCCGAGACATCAATCGTTCGTGTAGCGAGGATTGATGACACTATAACAGTCTCTTGTCTTTTATAGATAGTAAATGATGTTTTAAGAAAAGGAACATCGGAAAATTTTGACCTTAATTTATTCATAGACTTATGATTCATTAATGATTATAAAACAGTTGGAAAATGAGAGTGAATGGGATACAAAAATGGATTCTATTGCTTTCTTTAATACATAAAGTTTGATTTTATCGCTTATCAAATTCACAATAAGTAGAGATAATGAAAATGAACGGTTTTAAACTTTACATAAAAGCAAGGTGTTAAATATTCGTCCAATGTGCTGTGATGGACGAATGTGTGAGTCTTACGCTTCAGATTGATGTGAACGGTCTCTTTATTGAAAGATGAGAGCGTTTGAAAGCATTTTTTCATTTTCAGCTGAGTTGAACTTTTTAATAGGGCAAAGGTGATTAAATTGCGATGTTAAGATAGGTTTACTTCACAAACCTTATGTCTGCAATAATAAATATTTTATGGAAAGGTAGAAAAGTATGAATTTAAAGCGAGTTAGTATTATTTGCTCACTAGTCTTAACCATGTTTATGGCAGCTATCGAAACGTCGATTGTGTCGTTAGCGTTACCGACGATGCGTGCTGATCTACATGCAACACAGCCCATTTCACTCGTGTTTACAGTGTATTTTGTAGGAATTGTGTTATCTATTCCTATTTTAAGTGAATTAATGTCACGGATTAAAATCATCTATGTGACGATGTTAGGACTAATTTTATTTTTAGTCGGTAGTTTTTTATCAGGGATGAGTTCCCATTTTGAAATGCTCGTGTTTGCCCGCTTACTTCAAGGTGTCGGCGCTGGGGTAAACATGTCATTAGTACAAATCGTCCCGAAACTCGCATTTGAGATTCCATTTCGTTATAAAGTGATGGGGATTGTCGGCAGTGTCTGGGGCATCTCGAGTATTCTCGGACCATTTCTCGGTGGCTTTATTTTAGAAGTTTCTTCATGGCATTGGCTATTTTACATCAATATTCCTATTGCTGTCGTCGTGATGGTGCTTGTGTTAACTTCATATCATTTTGAAAGTGAATCAACGTCTAAACATAAAGTTGATTTTGTCGGCATGGGCTTATTTTATGTGTTACTAGCATTACTCATGGCGAGTGTGCTCATCACAGGTCATATTTGGATGAATGTCGTTTGCTTAGTTTTATTTATCATCTTTTTTGGCGTCACAATCAAGCGTTCAAAAAAAGTGTCATTGTCCTTTATTCCAACGAAAGAATTTGGCTCTAAAGTACGCTTAGCATTTTTTACTGATTTTTTCATTGCAGTAACGTTAATTGGCTTTAATGTCTTTATTCCATCTTATTTACAAGATCATTTAGGTTTAACCCCGTTGCAAAGTGGACTTATCATTTTCCCTCTGTCAATCGGCTGGTTGTTGATTAACTTCACTTTAGAAAAAATTGAAGCGAACCGTACTGTTCGAGGTTTATATTTGCTCGCAATAGGTATTTTAATTGTAGGAAGTATCAGTGTATTGATTGGTGCATTTCATCCTATCGTTGTTGCTGTGACATTGTTCTTTTTGGGTATGAGCTTTGGGACGGCTTATACGAAAGATAGTGTGATGGTACAAGAAGAAACATCTCCAGAAAGTATGAAAAAGATGATGTCACTCTTTACACTGACTCGTAATATGGGGAATTCGATTGGATCAGCAATTATTGGATACATTTATGCGATGGATGTGGTTATCTTTAAAACGAGCATCCAAAATGTTATGGTATTTTGTATCATAGTATTAGTAGGTTTGTGGGTAGTTTGGTTTACACGTAAAGATAAAAGTTTAAGTACAGTTTCTGATAAATAATTAAAGATATGGGGAGGTTTGATTGGTGAAAGGTAAGTTTAATTTGTTTAACTTTGTCACTTTGTTAATCATCCTCTCCATTTTTGTCATTTCTGGGGCTATCTTTTTAACGTTACTCGGTTTTGGCTTATTCGGCTTAAGTCGCTTACTGATCTACTTTCGCCTTGGCATGTTTACTTATAATGAAGGATTTTATGACAATTTAATTTATTACGGCAGCTATATTATCCTCGGTTACTTTGTGATTTTTGGTGTCGAGTATTTGATGGACTGGCTCCAAAAGAAATTATATCCGAACCCTTACCTCGAGGGTTTCACATTTCATTTGATTTCGTATGCGATGATGATTACAATGTTTTATTTTGTGATTCATATTCATTATCAATATATTCAAATCGACTATTGGGTGTTAATGTTAATCATTGCGTTTCTCTACATTTGTAAAGAAGTATTTTATCCAGATGCTGAGAATTTAAATCGAAAATAAGAGTTGTCATGTCGCGCCTTTAAAGAGAAATCAAAAACTTTGCCAA
Organism: Staphylococcus pseudintermedius; assembly: GCF_001792775.2. Classification (GTDB taxonomy): domain Bacteria; phylum Bacillota; class Bacilli; order Staphylococcales; family Staphylococcaceae; genus Staphylococcus; species Staphylococcus pseudintermedius. Next base: position 3,441 of record NZ_MLGE02000020.1, on the reverse strand, counting down.
GCTAACTTTTTGGTCGTAAAATAAACCATTGGTATAGAAATGTAAGAGGAGGAAAGTGTATGCACAGAGGTGTTCATGTAGATAACACACAAAGAAATATCATCGTTGCTGTTATTTTGATCAGTGCCTTTATTGCAATTTTAAACCAAACATTATTGAATACTGCACTTCCTAGTATTATGAGAGGTCTGGACATTCATGAAAGTACTTCTCAATGGTTAGTTACAGGATTTATGCTAGTGAATGGTATTATGATTCCATTAACGGCATATTTAATGGATAGAGTACCTACAAGAACGTTGTATTTAACAGCGATGGGGACTTTTGTTGTCGGTTCTATCACTGCTGCGTTAGCGCCGTCATTCTCAATATTGATGACTGCACGTGTCATTCAAGCGTTGGGGGCAGGTGTGATTATGCCGCTCAGTCAGTTTACGCTATTTACGTTATTTCCCAAAAATCAACGGGGATTTGCAATGGGATTATCAGGGCTTGTCATTCAGTTCGCTCCAGCCATTGGACCTACATTGTCGGGGGTACTCGTTGACAATTATTCATGGCGTTCACCGTTATTCGTTGTGGTAGTTGTTTCAATTATCGGCTTGATTTTCGGTTGGCGTTATATGCGTAACTTTAGTGATACAAAAGAAGTTGTTCTAGATAAAGCATCTGTTGTCCTCTCGACACTCGGTTTTGGTATTATGTTGTACGGCTTTAGTATTGCAGGTGCGCGTGGGTTCGATGATTTAATCGTATTGATCAGTTTGATTGTTGGTATTGCTATTGTGGCTTTATTTATTATCCGTCAAATACGTATTGACAACCCCATACTCAGATTATCTGCTTTTCGTACAAGAACATTCACATTAACGTCCATTTCATCTATGATTGTCTTTACGTCAATGGTTGGTCCAGCGTTGTTAATTCCAATTTATATTCAAAATTCACTCGGTCTATCAGCGTTACTATCAGGACTTGTTGTATTACCTGGTGCGGTCATTAACGGTGTCATGTCGGTCGTGAACGGTCGTTTATATGATAAAGTAGGTGCGAGAGTACTTGTCATTCCAGGATTTGCATTACTCTTGATTACGACATTGATGATGGCTCAATTGACAGCACATACATCTTATACGTATGTGATTATCATCTTTACGATTCGTTTATTCTCAGTGTCGTTATTGATGATGCCGCTCAACACAGCTGGAATTAACTCATTACCAAATGATATGGTGTCACATGGTACAGCAATCATGAATACGTTACGAACAATTTCAGGATCTATGGGCACGGCGCTGATGGTTACATTAATGAGCTTAGGAGCAGGACTTTATCAACCAGATGCGTCTGTATCAAAAACAATGATTCAACGTGAAGCAATGGCACACGGTGTCGATCTAGCATTTTACGTTACTTCAGGCTTCTTATTAATCGGGTTTATTCTCAGTTTCTTTATTCACGATAGAGGGAAAAAAGAACGTGGTAATCAACGCCACGTCGTACGATAATGTGATGATAAAAGATGAAAGATGAAACATCAAACAGCATGACGTTGTTTGATGTTTTTTTATGTATACATGGAGGCTGAGTGAATTAATAAACATTGAACATATTAGATTTCATATTCAAAATGAAGCAAAAATTATGATGAGAAAGCGAACTAAAATAAAGACAATGAGTATGACTAAACACTTGTATTTGTAAAAAGCTTGAACTGATGAGTGAGAGACGCAATTTTTATGGATAGGTGGAGTTTTTACCTTATGCAACAGTGTAAAAGTTTGTTAAAATGAGGAATAAAGCGTATACAAAAGGAGATGTCGGAAGTGTTAACAGTCGAACAGGTGAAACAACTTATTGGAGAAATTAACGATCCAATAATTAATGTACCTCTTAAAGAAACTGAAGGGGTTGTAGAGGTGACCATCAAAGAAGAAAAAGCACATGTTAGCGTCAAAGTTGCAATGGCTCAATTGGGAGGACAGCCACAACTTGAATTACAAATGGCGATTGTGGAAAAACTAAAAGAAAATGGTGCGAAAACAGTAGGCATTCGTTTTGAAACCCTTCCTGAAGAAAAGGTAAAACAATATGCAGGGGCGCAACAACAAGAAGAACAAACAATTGAAGGTGCGCTAGCGAAAGGGAATAACTTAGAATTTATTGCCATTGCTTCAGGTAAAGGTGGCGTTGGGAAATCAACAGTCGCAGTCAATTTAGCAGTCTCATTAGCACGAGAAGGAAAACGCGTCGGTTTAATTGATGCGGATATTTACGGGTTCAGTGTACCGGACATGATGGGGATTGATGAAAAGCCAGGTATCGAAGGTAAAACAGTCATCCCTGTTGAACGTCACGGTGTTAAAGTGATTTCAATGGCATTCTTTGTTGAAGAGAATGCCCCTGTGATTTGGCGTGGTCCGATGTTAGGTAAAATGTTGACGAACTTTTTTACTGAAGTGAAATGGGGAGACTTAGATTACTTACTATTAGATTTACCGCCAGGCACAGGAGATGTGGCACTTGATGTACATACGATGTTGCCATCAAGTAAAGAAATTATCGTGACAACACCACATCCAACAGCGGCATTTGTAGCAGCGCGTGCAGGTGCAATGGCGAAACATACGGATCATTCCATTTTAGGTGTCATCGAGAACATGTCTTATTTTGAAAGTAAAGAAACAGGGAATAAAGAATACATTTTCGGTAAAGGCGGTGGTCAAAAGCTTGCTGATGAATTACAAAGTGACTTACTTGGTCAATTGCCATTAGAGCAACCGTCATGGAAACCTGTCGACTTTTCACCTTCAATATACCAACCAGAAGATCGTTTAGGACAGATTTATAAAGAGATCGCTCAGAAAATCATTGCTAAAACAAATCAATAAAGATTATTGCCGAGTAGGAAGGAGATTTTATGCCTTTTTACTCGGTATCATTTTAGGGGGGACATGAGTTAAAAAGTGGATAGATGAATAGGGTGTCCAAGCTTGAATTAAATTCCTGTAAAAAGTTTAAAAAAAGACTTGCATTTTCAGGTCGACCTGTATACAATATATTCTTGTGAGCGAAATAAAGCACTCATTTAAAATAAGAAATAAAAAGTTTAAATTTCTTATTGACAACTTATCACAGTGGTGATAAGATGTAAAAGTCGTTAAAAACGGCAAACAAATTTAATTCAAAAATATTTCAATGGTGTAAAATTTACTATTGCAAATGTTGAGAATTGAGTTTAGAATAATAAAGGTCTTGTTAATTAAGTGAAGATATAGTAAACTTGATTAACAAACGTAGTGAACATTGAAAACTGAATGACAATAAGTCAACGTTAATTCCAATAATTTGAGTACTTCAAAAGTACTTTCGAGAGTGATTGACTTAAACAATCAACGAGCTATATCAAGCTTACTTCTTTTATGGAGAGTTTGATCCTGG